>CAJUNA010000045.1 GCA_910587645.1 uncultured Oscillospiraceae bacterium | reverse complement strand
TTACCACAGGTCTTCCGGTTTGTCAAGTACTTTTTTCGACTTTTTTCAAAGTTTTTTCGTACCGGATTCACCATCGGGCCTTTCGCTTGAAAGCTTAACTATCTTACCACAGCTCCCAGCTTTTGTCAAGCCCTTTTTTCGGTTTTCTCGAAATCTTTTTCTCAAGCTCCCGAGCCAACCGCGCCCCTCGGCGACAGCTCGCTTAATATATCAGATCCCCCACACTTTGTCAATACCTTTTTCCGCTTTTTTTGTAAAAACTTGTCGTGTTGGCACGAATCGCCTAATCCCGCCATTTTACACCGCACAAATCGCATACTTTTCCGCAGGATATAGGATTTACAATGCCCGTCAAAGCGTTATACTTATATTATTAAGACACCCCGTCCACGAAAGGAGGCCCCCGGCCATGCGCTTTACTAAGATGAACGGAGCCGGAAACGACTTCATCATCCTTAACAATCTCATTGAAGACCTCCCCCAGGGCGTCTTCCCCACCATTGCCCGCACCCTATGCCACCGGCATCTCTCCATTGGAGCCGATGGCCTGATGGTAGTAGACGCGCCCCGCCAGGGCGGCGACTACCGGATGCTGTTCTACAACTCCGATGGTTCCGAGGGGGAAATGTGCGGCAACGGCGCCCGCTGTATCTGCCGTTACGGCTTTGAAAACGGTTTGGCTGGAGAGCGCCAAACCGTAGAATCCCCCTCCGGCATCGTCACCGGCGCCCGGATTGACCAGCGGAACTACCGCATCCGTCTCACAGACCCCAGCGTCATCCGCCTGGACTACCCTGCGGAAGCCCAAGGCAAATTCTGGCCCTGCTCCTATATAGAACTAGGGATCCCCGGCCTGCCTCACGCGGCTGTCCCCTGCCCCGGGCTCAGCGAAAAAACCATGGCAGACCTGCGGGACCTGGGTCGCGCCCTCCGCTGGAGCCCCGCCTTCCCCAAGGGGGCCAATGTCAATTTCTACGACATCACCGGCCCCGGCCAAATTACGGAGCTGACCTTTGAGCGCGGCGTGGAGGACTTCACCTACGCCTGCGGCACAGGCACCGGCGCCGTGGTCCTGGCTCTGACCCTGATGGGCAAGGTCAGCGGTGAGGACGTAGCGGTTACAGTCCCCGGCGGCGAACTGCGGGTCACCATTGGCCGGGAGGGCGGGACGGTCAAGGCCATCTGGCTCACCGGCCCCACCAACATTGTCTGCCAGGGCGAGGTACGGGACGAGGATCTTCATATATCATAAATTTTAGGAGGAAGAAGAAATGAGTGCTGAACTCAACAAGAAATCCATCGCAAAAAACTACCTGTTTCTAGGCGTCATGCTGGCGGCCATGGTGCTGGGATGTATCACAGGCTGGCTGTGGCCCGGCGCCACGGCCCTCAAGCCCCTGGGAACCGTCTTCATCAACCTGATGTTCTGCATCGTGGTGCCCATGGTGTTTTCATCCATCGCCAGCGCGGTAGCCAACATGGAGAGCCGTACCCGCGCCGGCAAGATCATGGGCGTCACCATTCTCACCTTTGTCGTCACCGGGGCCATTGCGGCGGTCATCATGTATTTCCTAATGCGCCTGTTCCCGCCGGTTCTGGTTCCCTGGACGGAGATTCCCGCCGAGGAGATGGGCGAACACGCCACCATGGCTCAGATGATCGTCAATTTCTTCACCGCCGAGGACTTTGTGAGCCTGCTTTCCCGCCGCGCCATGCTGCCGCTGATTGTCTTCTCCCTGTTGTTCGGTTTCGGCGTAAACCTCAACGGCGGCAGGAGCACCCCGGTAGGCCGTTTCCTGGAGGATCTGTCCAGCGTGATGCTGAAGGTAGTCAAGATCGTAACCTATTACGCCCCCATCGCTTTCTTCGGCATTTTTGCTGACCTGGTAGCCACCTACGGCCCCCAGATCACAGAAAACTATGGCCGCGCCCTGCTGGTATACTATCCTCTGTGCCTGGCCTATGTGTTCACGGCATTCCCGCTGTTCGCGTGGTTTGGCGGCGGCCGCCGCGGCCCCGGCGTAATGCTCCGCCACATTGCCAAGCCCGCCATTGTCTCCCTGGGCACCTGTTCCTCCGTTGCCACCATCCCCACCAACATGGAGGAAGCGGCTGACACCGGCATTTCCAAGGACGTCAGCGACATGGTAGTCCCCCTGGGCGCGACCATGCACATGGACGGTTCCTGTTTCTCCTGCGTCTTAAAAATCGCCTTTGTCCTTGGGGTATTCGGCGTTCCCTTTGAGGGCGTTGGCATGTTAGTCAAGGTTGTCCTGGTAGCGGTACTCAGCTCGGTCGGCATGAGTGGGGTTCCCGGCGGCGGCTACATAGGGGAATACATTATCTGTTCCATCTTCTTCCCCAACCAGATGGAGCTGGCCTATCCGATCCTGGTTGCCATCGGCAACTTGGTAGACCCGCCCGCCACCATGATCAACGCCGCCGGCGACTACGTGGTATCCTTCATTGTCTCCCGGTTCGTAGACGGCAAGGACTGGCTGGAAAAGTCCCTCAGCAAGAAAAAATAAGCAAAAAAGATGCGAAGAATCTTTTTTGACACGAAAAGCGCGGGAGCTGCATGCAGCTCCCGCGCTTTTCATCCTATACATCCCGTATCAGGACACCAGCATCTCCCCCACGGTAAAGATATCCCCGGCCCCGGCAGTAATAATCAAATCTCCCGGCTGGGCGATTTCCCGCAGCTTATCTGCCGCTTCCGCCAAGGACGGGCAGTATACCGCCCCAGGGATCCGCTCCGCCAAATCCCTAGAGGATACCCCCACGGTATTTTTTTCCCGCGCGGCATAGATATCCGTAAGCACTACCAGATCCGCCATCCGGAGCGTCTCCACGAAGTCATCGAACAGCGCCTTTGTGCGGGTGTAGGTATGGGGCTGGAACGCGCAGACCACCCGGTCATATCCCAGGCTTTTCGCCATATCCAGCAGCGCGTGAAGCTCCGCCGGATGGTGTGCGTAGTCATCGTAAACCATCGCCCCATGAAACCGCCCCTTGGCTTCAAACCGCCTGCCCGCGCCAAAAAAGCCCTCCAGCCCCTGCCGCACGGCCTTACCGGGGATTTTCAGCACATACGCGGCGGCGGCGGCAGCCAGGGCGTTGTATACATTGTGCATCCCCGCCACCCGCAGGTTCAGGTGGGCGTAGACCTCCCCTCCGGCCACCACGTCAAAGGAGGGCCGCCCATGGTTCCACGTCAGGTTTTCCGCCCTGCAATCCGCCCCCTCGCGGCAGCCGAAAGTAAACATCCGCATCCCTTTCAGCGCGTCCATCGCGTTCTCATCATCCGCGTTTGCCACAACGAACCCATCCGGGGGCGTCAGCCCGGCAAACTTGCGGAAGGACTTCTTAATATCCTCCAAGTCCTTAAAGAAGTCCAGATGGTCTGATTCCACATTCAGCACCACCGCCACAGTGGGGAAAAAGTGCAGAAAGCTGTTGCAGTACTCGCAGGACTCCAGAATAATGGTATCGCCCTTCCCCACCCGGTATCCGCTGTGGAGCATGGGCAGCGTCCCGCCGATCATCACGGTCGGGTCAGCCTTCGCCGCCATAAAGATATGGGTCGTCATAGAGGTCGTGGTCGTTTTCCCATGCGTCCCGGCGATGCACACCGCGTTTTCATACTGCTGCATAATCGCGCCCCAGGCTTCCGCCCGTTCGAACACAGGGATGCCCTTCTGCCGCGCGGCGGCGATTTCAGGATTATCGTCATGGATGGCGGCAGTGCGGATAACGAATTCCGCCCCCTCAATACCGCCCGCATCATGGCCCGTATGGATGGAAATACCAAGCCCCCGCAGATGCTCCACAGCGGGGCCCTCCGCCTGGTCGCTGCCCTGGACATGCAGGCCCATGCCATGGAGGACCTCCGCCAGCGGGCTCATGGATACGCCGCCAATACCAGCCAGATGGACCCGGCGTCCGGGCGCGATATAGTGCTGGATTTTCGTATCAATATGGGTCATGGAATCTGCTTCCTTCCCGAACGGCAGAAGATTGCCGGTATTTGCCTTTTTTGCAAAAATGTATTATACTATAAGATAGTATCCTGCGCAACACTTTTTTCACGGGAAAACGGTTCTGTTTTCCCACCGGCGGCGAAATGGATATTCCCGCCATTGATACTATGCCTATTTTCAGCGAAAAATAACCGGGAATGAAAAATTCCCGCAAAAAATGGGGTGACGCTGGTGATCCAACTGCCGGAACATGTAAAAGAAATCCTGCACCGCCTGGAGGGCGCGGGCCATGAAGCGTGGTGCGTAGGCGGCGCGGTGCGCGATGCCCTGCTGGGCCTGGAGCCTGGGGACTGGGACGTTGCCTCCAGCGCGGAGCCGGGGGAGGTTTTGTCTCTGTTCTCCCCCCACGCCCTGCCCACGGGCCTGAAACACGGCACCGTCACCGTTGGCGGCGGCAAAGGCGTGGAGGTGACCACCTTCCGCCGCGATGGCGTTTACCTGGACCACCGCCGCCCGGAGACGGTGTCCTTCACCCGTTCCCTCCGCGAGGACCTCGCCCGCCGCGACTTCACCGTCAACGCCATCGCCATCAACCTTCGCGGCGAATGCGCCGACCCCTTCCACGGCCGCGAGGATCTGTCCGCCCGTGTGCTCCGGGCCGTAGGCGAACCGGAGCGGCGGTTCCAGGAAGACGCCCTCCGCATCCTCCGGGGCCTGCGGTTCGCCTCCCGCCTGGGGTTTGCGATAGAGCCAAGCACCGCCGCCGCCCTCCGCCGCTGCGCCCCGCTGCTTCGGGATATCGCGCCGGAGCGGATCCTTGTGGAGTTGACGGGCATTCTCTGCGGCCCCCACGTCCTGCATATTTTGCTGGAATACCCGGACGTTCTAGGGGTGATCCTCCCGGAAATCCTCCCCTGCACCGGTTTTGACCAGCACAGCGTCTACCACTGCTACGACGTCTGGAGCCACACCGCCCATGCCGTAGCGGCGGTAAAGCCCACCCCCATCCTCCGCCTGACGATGCTGCTCCACGACCTGGGCAAACCGGAGGCCTTCACCCTGGACGCCGAAGGCCGCGGCCATTTTTACGGCCACTGGCGGCGCAGCGTAACGCTGGCGGAGGGGATATTAGACCGTCTCCGGGCAGACCGCCGCAGCCGCGAAACCATCCTCACCTTAGTAGAGCGCCACGATGCCCCTCTGCCCCTCAACGAGAAAGCGGTTCGCCGGAACCTGTCCCGCTACGGTGAGGAAACCCTCCGCCTGCTGTTGGAGGTCAAACGCGCGGACAACCTGGCCCAGGCGGAGGCCTACCGTGACCGCCAGACACTTCTCACCCAATGGGCCAGCCTTTTGGATCTGACCCTGGAAAGCGGCGCGTGTTTCACCCTGCGCCAGTTGGCGGTAAAAGGCGGCGACCTGACCGCCCTGGGCCTGCGCGGCCCCGCCGTAGGCGGCGCGTTGAACGAGCTTTTGGAGCAAGTCATGGAGGAAAAGCTCCCCAATGACCGCGGCATTCTTTTGGAATATGTAAAGGAGAAACTGCTATGATCTATCTCGGCGCACACCTGTCCTCATCGAAGGGCTTCTACAAAATGGGTCAAGCGGCCCTGTCCATCGGGGCCAATACGTTCCAATGCTTCGTCCGCAACCCCCGGGGGGCGAAGGCGAAAGCCATCGACCCCGCCGATTTGTCAAAGCTCCGCACCCTGCTGGCGGAGCAGGCCTTCGGCCCCTTCGTGGCACACGCCCCCTACATCATGAACCCCTGCTCCAAGGACGAGGGGATCCGGGAACTGGCGGCACGGATGATGGCGGAGGACTTGGCCCTTCTGGAGCACCTGCCCGGAAACTACTACAACTTCCACCCCGGCAGCCACGTAGGCCAGGGCTTGGAAACCGGCTGCCGCCAAATCGCGTCCATGCTGGATGAAACCGTCACCCCCGGCCTGCAAACCACGGTCCTCCTGGAGACCATGGCGGGCAAGGGCAGCGAAATCGGCGGCAGGTTCGAAGAGCTGCGCCAAATCATAGACTTCTCCGCCTGCGGGGACCGTCTGGGCGTATGCCTGGACACCTGCCACGTCAACGATGGCGGCTACGACTTGGTAAACGGCCTGGACAGCGTCTTAACGGAATTTGACCGTGTCATCGGCCTTTCCCGCCTGAAAGCGGTACACATCAACGACAGCATGAACCCCCCCGGCTCCCACAAGGACCGCCACGCCCTGATTGGCGAAGGAACCCTCGGCACGGAGACCATCCTCCGCGTCATCACTCACCCGGCGCTGAAAGGTTTGCCCTTCCTGCTGGAAACCCCCACCGATGACAAAGGCCATGGGGAAGAAATCGCTATGCTCCGCGCCTATCTTGGCCCGGATTGTTAGCACTCTTTCAACTCGAGTGCTAATATTTACAAATTAGCCATACTCTGTTCACAATTACCCTTCATGATAAGCGTGAAAAAACAAGGGGCCGCCAAACGCGGCCCCGCTTAAACGGGAGGAACAGAAAAACCATGGCAAAGAAAGAATTCAAAGCGGAATCCAAGCGCCTGTTAGACCTGATGATCAACTCGATTTACACCCACAAGGAGATCTTCCTCCGGGAGATTATCTCCAACGCCAGCGATGCTATCGACAAGCTGTGCTACCGCTCCCTGACCGATGAAAATGTGGGACTGAAGCGGGAAGACTTCCGCATCACCCTCCACGCCGACCCGGAAGCCCGCACCCTGACGGTCAGCGACAACGGCATCGGCATGAGCGAGGAGGAGCTGGAGAACAACCTGGGCGTCATCGCTTCCAGCGGCACCTACCAGTTCCGCCAGGAGGCCGGCAAGGACAACGAGGACATCGACATCATCGGCCAGTTCGGCGTAGGCTTCTACTCCGCTTTCATGGTGGCGGATCACATCTCCGTGGTGACCAAAAAACATGGCGAAGCGCAAGCCTACTGCTGGGAGAGCGATGGCGCCGATGGCTACACCATTACCCCCTGCTCAAAGGCATTCACTGGCACGGACATCATCATGCACATCAAGGAAGACAGCGAGGAGGAGAAGTATTCCGACTACCTGCAAGAGTACACCCTCCGCGACCTGGTCAAGAAGTATTCCGACTACATCCGCTGGCCCATCCGCATGGAGGTCACCAAATCCCGGAAGAAGGAAGACTCCCCCGAGGACAAGCCCGAGTGGGAGAGCTACAAGGAGGAGGAGACCCTCAACAGCATGGTTCCCCTCTGGCAGCGGAAAAAAGCGGACGTGACCCGCGAAGAATACGACAAATTCTACCAGGAGAAGTTCAACGACTTCACCGCTCCCCAGTCCGTCATCACCGTCTCCGCCGAGGGCCAGGTATCCTACAAGGCCCTGCTGTATATCCCCTCCCGCCCCCCGTACGACTACTACAGCGCCGACTATGAGCGGGGTTTGCAGCTTTATTCCGCCGGCGTCATGATTATGGACAAGTGCCAGGATCTGATCGGCGACCATTTCGGATTCGTCAAGGGCGTGGTAGACTCCCCGGACCTGAGCCTGAACATCTCCCGTGAGCTGCTCCAGCACGACCGCCAGCTCCGCCTGATTGCCAACAACATTGAGAAGAAGGTCAAGGGCGAACTGGAGCGGATGCTGAAGGATGACCGCGAGGGCTACGAAAAATTCTTCAAAAACTTTGGCCGCCAGCTTAAAATCGGCTGTCTCAACAACTACGGCGCCAAGAAGGAGCTGCTCCAGGATCTCCTCCTATTCTACTCCTCCACGGAAAAGAAACTGGTAACCTTAGCGGAATACGTAGGCCGCATGCCTGAGAGCCAGAAGTATATTTACTACGCCACCGGCGAAAATGCCTCCGTCATGGACAACCTGCCGCAGACGGAACTGCTCCGCGACCGGAATATTGAGATTTTGTATCTCACCGACCAGATGGATCAAATGCTGGCGGAGATTTTGCGGGAGTACAAGGAAAAAGCTTTCCGTTCCGCTATTGACGGCGACCTGGATTTAGACGGCATGCCCGAGGAGAAGCAAGCGGATGACTATAAGGACTCCCTGGACTTCATCAAAGAAGCCCTGGGCGAGGGCATTGACGAAGTCCGTATTTCCCGCAAGCTGAAAACCCATCCCGTCTGCCTGACCTCCGGCGAGGGCATGAGCTTTGAGATGGAGCGGTATTTCAACGCCGTCCAGCCCGACATGGGCATGAAAGCGAAGCGCATCCTGGAGATAAACGTAGACCATCCCGCCTACGCCACCCTGGAAGCGGCCCGTACCAGCGACCCCGAGAAGGCCAAAAAGTACGCCCAGGTTCTCATGAACCAAGCGAAGCTGATCGCGGGTCTCCCCATCGACGACCCCTCCGGCTACACCGACCTGCTGTGCAGCCTGTGGAACTGATCAAAATAAAGGACCCCGGGGGAGCAGACCGCCCCCGGGGTTCTTCACGCTACTCTTCAAATAAATTCATTGCCGCGCTGCCGGGCAGAAACAGGCGCACTTGCACACACCCCCGCCATAAACTAGGATTCAAATCTGTCTTTTCAATTTTAACTTGAAGGACGGCCTCGTAACATACTCCATGTAAATTGGCCGGCCAGCATACTCCAAATACGCTTGATACCTTTCAATGATGGCTGGCGCTTGAATCAATTTCAATGCTTCATATTTCGGGATATATGCGGATTCTGAATTCTCATCAGAAGGCCTGGGCATTCCACCTCTTGCCTTACATATAAAGTCAAGCATAATTTTAGTCGGAACTTCTTTTACCCCATTATAGCCGGGATGCTTTCCTGTATTGGAAGATATACAAAACACTTCTCCAACCTCAATATCAACCCCCGTCTCTTCCATAATTTCTCTTTTTACAGCGTCAATCACATTTTCCCCAACTTCAACTTGCCCTCCAGGGAATACCCAACCTGCATTATGCGTTTTTACCATAAGGACTTCATTGTTCTCGTTTATTACAATGCCTGCTCCAGCAATGATATGGGTCGGCATAACCCACTCTTTGTTTTCCATACAACACATCTCCTTCCTCAAGCATCTATCTTACTCCCCATCAGGGAACCGGTAAACCATCCCCACATCCATGCCTGGAAAATCCGATTTTGTGACCGTAAGCTCCGCTTCACCGCCATTGATGGAAATATCCCCCTCCACGGCTGGCTGGGAGGACACATCGCTCACAAAGTGCAGCCCGCCATCCGCCGCCCCCTCCAGGGACGCCAGCCGGTAGAGTACCCGCCGTCTCCATTGCTCCGTAGCTCCAGCATGCTGTAAACCTCGTCCGTCCCCTGCTTATCGGTATACGTCCCGGAATAATCCGTTGTATGATTACTCTCCGGCTTTCCATCCCCGCAAGCCGCGCAGAGCAGCAGAACCATCGCCGCGCATAAAAACCTCCGGATCCCTTTCCTCATTCTACGCGCCTCCTTAATTGGCCTGCTTCATGGACAGCGAGATCCTTTTTTTCTTCTCGTCCACCTCCAGCACGGCCACTTTAACCACATCCCCCACAGAGACAGCTTCCGAGGGATGCTTTAAAAACCTTCCATTAGAGATTTGTGAGATATGCACCAACCCATCCTGATGGACGCCGATATCCACAAACACGCCGAAATCAATCACATTCCGCACCGTCCCGGTCAGCGTCATCCCAGGCTTAAGGTCTTTGATCTCCATAATATCCGTCCGCAGCAGGGGCGGGGGCAATTCATCCCGGGGATCCCGCCCTGGTTTTTGCAGTTCCTTGGCCACATCCAGCAGGGTTGGTACGCCCACACCGCATTGTTCCGCTAATTTTTCCGGCCCCGCTGCCTGGATCTGCCCGTCCAATCCCCCCAGCTTCCCGGCGGACACATCCGCCATCGTATGCCCGGTGAGGGCCAGAAGCCGCTCCGCCGCCTGATAGCTCTCCGGATGGACGGCCGTGTTATCCAGGGCCGTCTTACTCTCTGGCACCCGCAAAAAACCCGCGCACTGTTCAAAGGCCTTTGGCCCCAGCTTCGGCACCTTCAAGATCTGCTTCCGGGAGGTAAACGCCCCATTTTCCTCCCGGTATTTCACCACATTTTTCGCTGTGGCAGCATTCAGCCCCGCCACTCTTTGCAGCAAGGAGGGCGAAGCTGTATTCACATCCACCCCCACGGAGTTGACGCAGTCCTCCACCACGCCGCCCAAGGCTTCGTCCAGCCGTTTTGGCGGCATATCATGCTGGTACTGCCCCACGCCGATAGCCTTCGGGTCGATTTTCACCAACTCCGCCAAGGGATCCTGAAGCCGCCGCGCGATAGATACCGCCGAGCGCAAATTCACATCATACGCCGGGAACTCCTCCGCCGCCAGCTTAGACGCGGAATAGACCGATGCCCCGGCCTCATTGACGATCATATAGCTGACGCCGCCGCCCACCTGCCGCAGCAGCTCCACGGTCATCTGCTCAGTTTCCCGGGAAGCGGTACCGTTGCCAATAGCGATGTGGGTCACCCCATGCCGCCGGATCAATCCCGACAGCGCCGCGATACACTCCGCCTTTTTCCTCTCCCCGTGGGTCGGATAGACCACGGTGGTATCCAGCACCTTCCCCGTGCCGTCAACCACAGCTACTTTACACCCCATCCGGTATCCAGGATCCAGCCCCATAGTGACATGTCCCTTCACCGGCGGCTGCATCAGCAGGGGCCGCAGGTTCAGGGCAAAGTTATGGATGGCCCCCTCGCTTGCCGTTTCGGTAAGCCAGTTTCGGATTTCCCGCTCCATAGAGGGGTACAGCAGCCGGTCATACGCGTCCTCCGCGGCCGCTTTCATCAATTCCATCGCTCTGGAACCAGGCCGCACCACAGCCCGCCGCAGCCGGATCAAGGCTTCCTCCCGGCAGGTTTCCACGCCAGCCTTTAAAAACCCCTCCCGCTCTCCGCGGTTGATGGCAAGGATCTGATGTCCCTGTACTTTTCCCACCCCCTGCCGGAAGTCATAGTACAAGCGGTATACGCTGTCCTCCTCCCCGGCGGCACAGGCCGCCAGCTCACTGTGGCGCAGCATAAACTCCCGCAGCATTTTCCGCACGTTGGCATCGTCGGAGATATCCTCGGCAATAATGTCGCTGGCCCCCTGCAAGGCATCCTCCGCCGTCTCCACGCCTTTATCCGGATCCACGAAAGCGGCGGCAGCCTCCAATGGCTCAGGGCAGTCCATTTTCTGCGCGTAGAGCAACGCGGCCAGGGGTTCCAGCCCTTTTTCCCTCGCGGCGGTAGCCCGTGTGCGGCGTTTTTGCTTGTAGGGGCGGTAAAGGTCCTCCACCTCCGCCAGCGCCACGGCCTTGTCGATGGCGGAAGCCAGCTCTCCGGTAAGCTTCCCCTGCCCCTCGATGGCGGATTTCACTTCTTCCCGCCGCTTTTCCAGGTTCCTCAAATATTGGAGCCTCTCCTCCAGCGTCCGCAGGGCGGTATCGTCCATAGAGCCGTGCATTTCTTTTCTATACCGGGCGATAAAGGGGATGGTATTTCCTTCATCCAGCAGATGGACCACATTTTCAATATGTTGTTCGGCCTGTTCCAATTCTCTGGCTAAAATTTGAATAATTGTCTCCATTTACTTTTCTTAGTTCTCCTATCGCAGTAAATTCCTTCTATAACCAGCCCAGGGCTTTCGCGGCCCCCGCCCCCCATCAGGAGCATTGCGGTTAAGCACTACCCTCTAAAAATCTTCTCTACATGGATATGCTCCGTTTTCTGTAAGAACTGCAACCCCTCAAAATCCAATTCCATTACAAACGGCATCCAATCAATGATCCGCAAGAAGTCATCACACTTCCAACCCGGATCAAAATAATTCATAATGGTGCTAAGGGCGGTACCATGTGTGCCAATCACAATTGTTTTATCCTGATTTTGTTCCAGGATCTCCGTCAGCGCGGCAATATTGCGCTCCTGCACGGAGCGCAGGCACTCCCCGCCGGGTTCCTTCCAGTCAAAATCCTCCCAGCGTTTCCGGGACAGCTCCCGGCAATTCCCGCCCGGCGCGGCTTCCCTCTCCCGCAGCCGCTCGTCAGTCTGAATCGCCTGCCCATAAAAATCCGCCGATTCCCGGATGGTATCCAAACTACGCCGGTACGGGCTGCAATAAAACCTGTCCACACCCTTATCCTTGAAGAACGGCAAGACAACCCCCGCGTCCTCCCGTCCTTCCCCGGTCAGCCCCCGCTCCCGGTCCGTCCCGCTTTTCCAATCCGACTGCGCATGGCGCACAAAGAAAACCCTGGTCATTCTAACGCCTCCGTTTCACTGCCATCCCCTGTCCGGGGACATTAAGAAAAATTTTTTCGGGAAAGTTGCACAGGAACGTGCAACTTTCCCCTATTTGCATCCTAAAGTTGTAGCGAGCGTCACCTACCGGAACTTCGCGCGTTCAAACAAAAACGCTCAACAGGACTGATCCTCCTGGAAAAACGCCCCCGCGCCGGTTGCAAACGGAGGTACCTTGACAACAAAATACATACCCGCCGCAAAACAAGGGAAATAAATTACTTGTAGTATAATCTCTGCCGCTCATATTTCGCTTCATTACTGACATGGATGCCCAACCGGCGGTAGAGGTTTTCATCCACATCGCTGAGCACCACCGTAAAATGGGCCCCGCAGCCCTTCAGTTTCGGAAGCTGCCGCTGGGCCATCGCGGCGATAGGATTGGTCAACGCGCTGACGCACAGCGCGATCAGCGTTTCATCGCTGTGGAGCCTGGGGTTTTTATTTCCCAAGCTCTCCGTTTTCAGCCGGCAGATTGGGTCCAACACCTGGGTTGAGATCAAATCCAGCTCCTGGTCGATGCCTCCCAAAGCCTTCAAGGCATTCAGCAGCAGCGCCGAAGACGCCCCTAGCTGGTCGCTGGTCTTGCCGGTAATCACCCTGCCGTCCGGCAGAACCATGGCCCCGGCGGGAGCGCCGGTGTCCTCCTCTTTTTCCAAGGCCGCCGCCACCGCCGGAAAGATCCCCGGCGTCACGCCGGAACGCTTCATCAACAGCTCCAGCTTGTAGACCACGTCCTTCTCCACCGTCCCCCGGAGCCGTCCGTTAAGGGCGGTATAGTAGCGCCGCAGGATTTCCATATGGGACGCATCCCGGCAGGCTCCATCGTCCACGATACAGTTACCCACCATATTAACGCCCATATCCGTAGGGGACTGATATGGGCACTGCCCTAAAATAGATTCAAAAATTGTCCGCAGGACGGGAAAAACCTCCACATCCCGGTTATAATTCACTGTTGTCTCCCCATATGCGGCCAAGTGGAAGGGGTCAATCATATTCACATCGTTGAGATCCGCCGTTGCCGCCTCATAGGCCAGGTTCACCGGATGATCCAGCGGCAGGTTCCACACGGGGAAGGTTTCAAACTTCGCGTACCCCGCCTTTTTCCCCCGATGGTTTTCGTGGTAAAGCTGGCTCAGGCAGACCGCCATTTTCCCGCTGCCTGGCCCCGGCGCGGTGACCACCACCAGCGGATGGGAGGTCTCCACGTAATCGTTCCGCCCATACCCCTCCTCGCTGACAATCAAATCCACATTATGGGGGTACCCCGCAATCGGATAGTGGCGGTACGTCTGGACGCCCAGGGCGTCCAGACGTTTCAGGAAAGCGTCCGCCGATGGCTGCCCGCTATACTGGGTCACCACCACGCTGCCCACGTAAAGGTCCATCCCCTGGAAAACGTCAATCAGCCGCAGCACATCCTCCTCATAAGGGATACCCAGATCCCCCCGCACCTTATTTTTCTCAATATCCACGGCGCAGATGGTGACCACGATTTCCACATACTCCCTGAGCTGCTGGAGCATCCGGATCTTACTGTCCGGCTCGAATCCGGGCAGGACACGGGAGGCGTGGTAATCGTCAAAGAGCTTTCCGCCGAACTCCAGGTAGAGCTTTCCGCCGAACTGCCCGATACGGTTCCGGATGCGTTCGGACTGCGTTTCGATATACTTCTGATGATCAAATCCCCGTTTCAACATGATTTTCCCCTCACTTTTCCCCTTTACCACAGTTTTTTCAACGCAGTATGGGTACAAACCCTTTGAATTTCGCTTTGCAGTGATTTCAGATCGTCAAAGGTTTCCGGACGCTTCCCCGGATCCCGCAGCAGCGCCGATGGGTGATAGACCGCCATCATCCGTATCCCGCCAATGTCGTGCCAGACGCCGTGCTCCCTGGTGATCCGGAACTTATCGTTTATCAAGCGCATAGCGGCGATCCTTCCCAGGCACACCAGGATTTTCGGGCGGATCAGCTCCATCTGCCGGCGCAGGTATCCAATGCAGGCGTCCTGCTCCACATTCAGCGGATCCCGGTTTCCCGGCGGACGGCATTTTACAATGTTGGCGATATACACCATCGTCCGGTCCAGGCCGATAATCGCCAGCATATCGTCCAAAAACAATCCCGCTTTGCCGACAAAGGGAATCCCCTGCTCGTCCTCATTGGCCCCAGGGCCTTCGCCTACCAGCATGATCTCCGCCTGCGGATTCCCCACGCCAAAGACCACATTTTTTCTGGTTTCCCAGAGGGCACATTCCCTGCAATGGCGGCATTCCTGCTCTAAAATCTCCCATTCCCCAGCGATGTCCTCCACCTCCTTATCCCGCGTTTTTTAATAAAAGTTTGAACGGCGGACAACTGGCGGCTGTCCCCCGCTTCCAGCATTTCCAATGTCTCCTCCAATTCCCACCGCTTGTTCCCGTCTCCTTTCGGGCAGAAACCGCATATTTCCCATTAGGCCGGAAAAGCTACCGTCACCCCACAAAAGGAGAGGTTTTTATGTCCAAATGGTTCCTATATTTCCTACTTTACAGTTTCGCCGGATATGGCCTGGAAAAACTTTACGCCCGCCTGTCCCACGCCTCCCATCAGGTGAGGAAATGTTTCCTGCTTCTGCCGCTCTGCCCTGTGTACGGGCTGGCGATGACAGCCCTGCTAGCCCTCGCGCCAGAGGGGATCGGATTCTTCCCCTTGATGATCCTGGGCGGCGCTGTTTGCACCGGAGTGGAGTTTGCGGTCCATCTTTTTTACGATAAAATTTTCGCCGTCCGCTTCTGGGACTACACCGCCATGAAAGGCCATGTGCATGGCAGGATTTGTCCCCATTTCGCGCTGGTTTGGGGTATTTTATCCGCTGTTTCCGTCCGGCTGATCCATCCTTTTGCTGCTGCGCTGGCTGAGATGGTTCCGTCTTGGGCGGCGTTTTTATTATGGGTTCTGCTGGCGGCGGACTGTGTCCTCTCCGCCGCCCTGCTCTGGCGGTTCCAGGATACGGAAGCCCTCGCCTGGGGCGCGGCCCTCCGTCAAACCCGGGCTGTCAGCCAATCCAGCACATCTTGGTAGACATACTGCTTGCTGGCTTCGTTCAGGATTTCGTGGCGTAGCCCGTGGTAAAGCTTGATGTTCACATCCCCCAGGCCGGCTTTCCGGAAGCAGGCACAGGCCTTCTCCACGCCTTTTCCCATGCTGCCCACCGGATCCTGATCACCGGCAATAAAATACACCGGGAGCGATTTATCCATTTTATCCATGTTGGCCTGTTTGGTGATAATGCTCAATCCGTCCAGCATATCCCGGAACAGTCCCAGGGTCGTATCGCCGCCGCAGAGGGGGTCAGCAATGTACGCGTCCACGTTGGCTTCACTGGCGGACACCCAATCAAACCGGGTGCGGGTAGGGGCGAAAGCTTTGTTATACGCGCCAAAGGCCAGATCATCCGCTTTGGCGCTGTAAGCCTTCTTACCCAAACGTTTAATCTCCCGGCCAGCCACCAGCTTCCCTCCGGCGACCACAGCGGAGGACGGATGGCCTGTGCCGCAGAGGATGCAGCCCGCCAGCTTGCCGGGGTAACGGATCAAATGGGTGCGGGAGAGAAAAGATCCCATAGAGTGGCCGAACAAAAAGTACGGCTTTCCAGGAAAGACCTTGGCTGTACGGATGCGTAATTCCTCCATGTCATCCACTACATGCTGCCAGCCGTTTTCCTCGCCAAAATACACCATGGGGCAGTCCTCTATAACAGATTTTCCGTGGCCTAAGTGATCGTTGGCCACCACCACAAAGCCATGGCTGCACAGGAATTGTGCGAAGGGCGCGTACCGTGCGCCGTACTCCGCCACGCCGTGGGCAATCTGCACCACCCCTACATTTTCCCGGTTCGGCGGCGTCCATTGATTTACATGGATCAAGGTTTTTCCATCGCTGGAAGGAAAGAAGTACTCGGAAAAAATTGCCATGTCATTTTCCTCCACTGTTTTTATTGGGATAACCCCACCTATAAAACCGCAAAAGCCGCCTGCTTTTGCGGTTCTATTTTTTGCTCCTCCCCCTCCTTCCCCGGTAGGAAAGAGGAAAATCAGGGACAAACCGGTGAAATTATCCATTGCGTTTTGGTCATTATACCACAAAAAAGGGAAAAATCCTAGAGCCATTTCCAGATTATTTTTCCGGCTGCTTATTTTAGGACTTATTCGATCTATTTTTTCTATACTATTTGTAAAAATTGCAAGGAACACCGCAAAAACAGCGTTATGTAAACTTAATTGTTAAATTTTTATTTTATATATGCATTTTTTCAAATTATTTAAATTTTTTTATATTTCCATATAAATAGAAATTTTATTTTTAATTTTTTGTAAAGCTGCTACCAAATAGCTACCATCTTTTTTTCCACGCTACCACTAGAAAAACTGTAGTTCATAATGAAACAGATTTACATAAGTTGAAAACTTGCTACCAATTTTCTGGTTTTTGCTACCAAAATTTGGAGGAGATTTTTAGTAGTGCCTGTATAGCAAGCATTTTAAAATTTTGCAGATTAAGGTAAGGGGCTTGATAATGGCCGTCTGGTGCGGAAAAACGCGCAAAGGCGGCAGGGAAACAGGCCAAACTGCCTCGAAAAATTAGAAGGAGGAAAAATCCACTATGAGAAATCTGAAGAAGATTCTCGCACTGGTGCTGG
>CAJUNA010000044.1 GCA_910587645.1 uncultured Oscillospiraceae bacterium | reverse complement strand
GTGTACTGCATCACTGCACCGTTATCAACATCAAAGGTGAGTCTTACCGGCTGAAAGAACGCAAGGAATTCATGCGCCAGAAACAGCAAATTGTGAACACTCTTTTTGAGCAAGGAAACGCTTAGTTTTGTTACCCCCCCCGCCGAAAAACTACAAAATTTCTTCGGCGTTTTCTTACAATTTCAAATTGGCGTTGACATAGCAGTAGTGGAGATACAGTCCCCGGAAACCACCAATCTTCTTTACTGTGCTGAAAGAGCCGTTCAACTGTAAGTGTTTGGGGTGGTGCCGCTGGATGGGGATGGGCTTGTACCGCTGATAGCCCAGGTCATAGGCGTACCGCTGGCGGTTTTCCTCAATACGTTCCCGGAGAGCCAGGAGATCGTAGCCCTCTCCCAGCCGGTACAGCCGCACCGCCTTTTTACTCCCAATCCGCCGCAGGGTGGCGTATTTGTGGGTGGGGTTGGTATCCAGTTCATAGCCCTGCTCCCGGAGGGCTTTCCGCAGGTCGTTCCCGTCCACACTGACCTTGATGGCGGCGTCCAGGGCTTCCCTCATCAGGTTGTACTTGGTGGGTTCACCCCTCTTTTCAGCAAAGTAAATGCTCCGGGGCGTTTTTCCTTTCGGATTTTTGATGATGGAAAGCTGGTATTCCCTGCATAAATCGTCCGACAACTGGCGAAACTGATAGTAGGCCTGTTTGCCGCAGTTGAATTTCCTGCCATCCCACAGGCCCACGGAATTGATGACAAAGTGGTTATGATAGGTGCCGGTGTTGAAGTGGGTGGCAACCAATACCTGATACTCGTCGCCCCACATCCGTTTTGCCAGTTCCAGCCCGAGCCGATGGCATAGCTCCGGGGTGACTTCACCGGGTTTGAAACTTTGGTAAGCGTGATAGGCCACATTACCGCCCGTTTTGCCAAACCGCTCCTTGACCGCCTGCATTTCCTGAAAAGCGGTGTCCCGGTTGCAGTTCACGCCGGTGACGAACATAGCCCGTTCCTCACCCTCAACGGTCTTCTCCTCGTTGGCGGCGTAATGGAGAACTTTCCGCAAATCCGAGTAGACGGTCTTATCCGGGTTTTGGGCGTAGTCCACCACACGGGCCAGGCTGTCCTTGACAGGCCAGATTTTAGTTGTCGCCATCGTCCGTTCCCTCGCTGGTATAAGCGGTTAGAATTTCCCCCGCCAACTCGTCCAGTTGGGCCGCTGTCCGCTCCATGGGCTGGGTGGTGAGGTTATCCCGCAGGGTGTTTACCTGCTGATAGAGGACATGGAACCGCTGGCTGGGAAACACCGTCGCAGGTTTTCCAGCGCCCACCCGCCGGAGATACCCGGACAGGGACAGGCCGCACCGCTTGGCCTGACGCTCCAGCTTTCGCTTTTCCTGCTCAGTCACCCGCACCTGGATGGCTGTCGTTCTCTTTCTGTCGGTCATTTGATCCGCTCCTTTCTGGCCGGGGTGATAGGGGTGGAACCCCTCTCGGCGCAGAGTGCCACCCGCTTTTGGGGTGCCCCCGGCAACACAAAAGCTATGCTCGCTACCCCACAAGACAGGGTTGCGGGCTGTCGGTCGGTGGCTTCTTTTTGCGGAGCATTGGGTAAAGTGCCGTTCTATCCGGGAGTGTTCCGCCCCCTTTCGGCGGCGTTGTCTCGCTCACTCCCTGGGTCGGGAGGTCTTGGCGCAATTATCACTCTCGGACGGTCATTCAGTTGTCAGGGGCAAAAAAGAAGCCGGTACATAGACGCACCAACCCCAGCGGGAGCTTTCCTCTCGCTGGGGTTCTTGTGTGGTTGTCTATGTACCGGCTGAAAAGCCGTATTCAGTTCATCCAAATAAGCAAATATTACATTACCACAATAGAGCAAAATTGTCAAGCCATACTAACTGCTTTTTAATAAATTTTTCGTAAATATGTATTGGCAAGTCTGGGGCAATTGTGATATACTTACTCTGTATAGATAGAGGGGAGGGACATCCATGCAATTTAGTGAAGATGCTGTCAAGCGACTGATTACAGCAATTGGGTATACTCCCCAAGACGGGAAAAGTGGAATTTATCTTAAAAGCTATCAAAAGCATGATGGATATTGTATTTTTGTGGATTTTAACAATCAGCAAATTATTTACGATTCCAATGAAAATCCATTAGGTGTTGCTATAAAAGTATGGGAAAGAACGACCGCCAATTTTTCACAGAGTGAAAATTTCGTGGTTTTGGAGTGTGTGGATCGCCTGTTGGAAAAGGGATACGCGCCTGCCTGTATTGAATTGGAGTGGACGTATCCCTCTGGACGTGGCCGTTCCGGTCGAGTTGACATATTGGTCAGGACTCCCGAGGGTGAACCGTTTCTTATGGTTGAATGTAAAACCTGGGGCAGTGAATACGAAAAAGAAAGGGCCAAAATGTCCAAAAACGGTGGCCAACTGTTTACATATTACTCCAACCTGAGAGCTACACGCTACTTATGCCTTTATGCCTCAAGGGTTAACGGGACGGCAGAATATTGTAACAGTATTGTCGATGTTGAAGATTCTTGGGCCAGCTTGTCGGAAACAAAGGACATATACAGCCATTGGAACAAAAATTTCAAAGATAACGGTATTTTTGACAGTTATGCTGCACCATATGATGTTAAGCATAGGGCACTTACGTATGGCAAATTGGAAACTCTTAAGGAAGAGCATAGCGGGAAAATCTACAACCAAATTATGGAGATATTGCGCCATAATGCCATTTCTGATAAGCCCAATGCCTTTAATAAGCTGCTGAATCTTTTTGTCTGCAAAATTATTGATGAAGCAGATAAAAACCCGGAAGATGAACTGGAGTTCCAATGGTTAGAGAGTGACACAGACGAAAGTCTCCAATTACGTCTGAATGATTTATACAAAAAGGGAATGTGGCGTTTTCTTGAGATTGAAGTAATCGACTATGAACAACGCGAAGTGTCCGAGAAATTAGCAAATATTGAAGACTCTCTTACAAGAACATGGATTATGAAAATGTATACGGACACTCGCCTGAAGAAAAGCCCTAACTTTGCGTTCGTGGAAGTTCAGGATGACAGGACTTTTGAGTTGAACGCAAAAGTTGTTCGTGAAATTGTTGAGCTACTTCAAGCGTATAAGTTCCGCTATGAGCAAAAACATGAATTTTTGGGGAACTTCTTCGAGCTTTTGCTTAACACCAGTATGAAGCAGGAGGCAGGGCAATTCTTTACCCCTGTTCCGATTACTCGTTTCATTATTTCCTCACTACCGTTAGCTGAGCTTGTCCAGAACCGTGTTGACAACAGGCAAGATGAACCGTTGCCTACTGTAATCGACTATGCCTGTGGAAGCGGTCATTTTCTGACCGAATATATGGCTCAGATGCAGGAAATTATTGACAGTAAAATTGATATTTCCCACACATCACCGAGGATCAAGAACCTTATTCAATCATGGCAAGGTTTCACGAAATTCCTTTGGGCCAAAGACAGTGTATATGGAATTGACTTAGATAATCGTTTGGTCAAGACCACAAAAGTCAGCGCATTCTTTAATGGCGATGGGGAGGCCAATATTGTTTGGGCTAATGGCCTTGACAGTTTTACAAAGTCAGAAGTGTTTAGGGGAAAACTTGTAGGGGCCAGTGGGCAGGATAATGGGAAATTTGATATATTGATTTCTAATCCCCCATATTCTGTTGACGCATTCAAAAGTACAATCAACTACGGGGAAGAGTCTTTTGAACTGTACTCGGGTCTTACAGACAATAGTTCTGAGATTGAATGTCTCTTTGTAGAGCGCATGAAACAGCTTTTGAAAGTTGATGGCTGGGCAGCGGTTATTTTGCCGAGTTCAATTTTGACAAATAGTGGTATTCATGCAAAAGCAAGGGCAATCCTCCTCAAATATTTCAAAGTGAAAGCGGTTGTTGAAGCAGGCTCTAATACTTTTATGAAAACCAACACAAGTACGGTTATCTTGTTCTTAGAGCGCCGCAGTAATGATGATCATATCAATATCAGCCGAGCTATTGACCGATTTTTTACCTCGTATCATGATGTCACTGTTTCTGGCATTGAAAATGCTTTTTCAGTCTATGTGTCAAATGTGTATGACCGGCTGGCCTTTGAGGACTATATCAGCTTGTTCAGCGGAACTCCCAGTGTAACGGCAAAAGCCCATGAACTTTATGAGGATTATGTTAAGACGTTCGGCGAAGATTTCCGTTCCAAGGCAATTGAAGTTGAAAAGGAAAAGCTGCTGTACTTTTTGTTGACTTACAACCAGACCATCGTTTTGGTTAAAACGGGGAAGGGAAAAGAAGAAAAGAAATTCCTCGGCTATGAGTTTAGTGAGCGCCGTGGGCATGAAGGTTTGCATTATCTGCCTGGTGGAACAAAGCTGTATGACGAAATAAATCCTCTAAATCCGCAAAAGGCTGGTGGCTACATTTATCATGCATTTTTGGAAGAAGTTGTAGAAATTGATAAAAATTTAGCAAAAAATATATCATATAGACGCATGAGCGGGTTTGTTGAATTTGGTACGAGCAAGTTTGATAAGGTAGTTAATTTAGGAAAAGCTGCATTTATTCAAGAAAGGGCGACTACAAGAATTTCCCGTTTTGCATTACATCGCCTGGATGATATTTCCCTTATGGTAAAGCGCGGAAAATCAGCAAAATATGGAAATTCTAATATTCAAATCATTAAATCTGGACAGGCCCGGGGATACTGTCATTTTGACTTTAGTAAGCATTATTTTGTTTCCGAGAATTTTGTTTCCGACGAACGCAACCTACAAAAAGGTGATGTATTAATCAATTCAACTGGTGTGGGAACTGCGGGAAGAGTAACTCTCTTTAACCTTGATGGTGAATATGTCGTAGATAGCCACGTTACTATTGTTCGCCCAAACACTGAAAAGGTTCTACCTAAATACATGCTATATGCGCTTGCCGATATTGGGTTCAAAAATATTGAAGCTATGGCTAATGGCCAAAGTGGTCAAATTGAATTAGCTTTGAACACAGTTTGCGGCATCAAAATTCCTCTTCCGTCCCTTGAAATTCAGCAAAAAATTGTGGCTGAAATCGAACAGATAGAGAACAAAGAACAATTTGTGTCTGCCCAGATCACTGAGCACTACTATACAATTGAGCACATTTTTGACCCAATTAGTGCGTCCCATACCGAATTATTAGGTAAACTTGCAGAGTGTAATCCCCCCAAGGTGGATATTCCAAATGATACCTTAATTAGCTTTGTTGAGATGGCCGCCGTTTCAAATAATGGTCATATTGTGAGTGCTGTTGATCGTCCAATGTTAGAAGTCCGAAAAGGAAGCTACACCTATTTTCAGGAGAATGACATAATTATTGCAAAGATTACTCCATGCATGGAAAACGGGAAGTGCGCTCTCGCAATGGGTTTGACCAATGGAATAGGTATGGGAAGTTCGGAATTTCATGTATTTCGATGTGGGGCTGAGATTTTGCCCAAATATCTATTTGGCTACCTGAATCGTCAAGTGATTCGTCAAGAAGCTGAGAAAGTAATGACTGGATCAAGTGGGCACAGAAGGGTTCCAATCGGGTTCTATCAGCAATTATTGATTCCGGTTCTGCCACTTAGTGATCAGCAAAAGATTGCTACCCAAATTCAGCAGGCAGAGGATCAAATCACTCAATTGGATGCTCGGTTAAGTGCGCTAAAGGCAAAAAAAGAATCGGTTCTAAAAAAATACCTATAACCAACGTGAGCGGCACTCCTATCCCCATCTGGAGTGCCGCTCACTTGCAATATTGTATTCAAGAATAGATTAATTCAGTATTAATAATTTCTTCTGTCCTCTGCCGGATATTATTCATGCGGCCTACCCATTCTATCTGGCTATCCGCTTTAAGCTGTTCTGTAATATCCTCCTGAGTTGCCATCTGCTTCACCATCTGAGAAAACATATTTTCAGCCTGCTGGTCGATGTCAGCCAAAGGTTGAATTTCCCTACAACTCAATCACATTCGGCTGACTTACACAGTTGTTGGATTTGGCTTCTTTATGGATAATCTCCCGAGGGCAATTATTTCCTGCCTGATCTGTCTTTGCCTAAAACTGTTCCTGTTGGTATCTGGGGGCAGCGGCGGAGACACTACCTGAAAACACAGCGGGAGTCATTCTACAATGCTCTACTTCTCAGTGGCAAGTTGGACGATCATTTGACTGAGGTTGATACCCGGGCAGAAGCCATGTTTTTTCAGTTGGTTAAACGACTGGCAGAACAAGAGGGTATCACAGAACAGCTCAAGGTTGAGAATCAGATAGAGTGGGTTAGGCAAATGAATAGCATCCGAAACCGGGCGGAGGAAATCATCTACAGCGAGTTAATTTACGTCTAAATCGAGAAGTCAGGGAGCATGATTTTAACCATGTTCCCTGACTTTTCTGTTTCTTACATTACATATTGAACTCATAATCCAACGTAGATATTATGCCGTATAACAATGTTATAGATATGATTTTTCCCTTTACCTTTGCGGTGGCAGTGAAAAGCCTTTCAATGACTCTTCTATCTTTGTCGCCTGCACTGGAATATATTCCCCGTTGAGACGAATGCCTCCACCGGTCAGTGAAAACAGTTCTCGTGATGTGTTCAAATCCAGCCGCAAGTTTTCGTTTGAGAGCAACAATCTATAAAATCCTCCGATTTGTAATTGACAAACCGCTTTTCCGTGTGGTATCCTACAATACTCCCTTATAGGAGCGTCAACTGAATAGGCTGATCTGATTGATACAGATAAAGCCGGTTACATACACAAACCAAAACGAACACCAGCGGGGCAAGGGCCGTCCTGCTGGTGCGGTTGTGTATGTGACCGGTTTCTTTATTTGCCCTGGAACCAAAAAACTTGAAAATGCCCCAAGAAAAAAGTTCCGTTTTGGGCATTGAAAGTTGTAGTAGAAGGTGGGAGGAAAATCCTAAGTGACAGCAAAACACTGTTACCCGCTGTTACCCTGTCCACAGGGATAGCGAGCATCGGATTTTGCCCCCCACGGGGCAAAATCCAGTCCCAGGGGAGACCCCTGAATACCCCCTTCCACGGCGGAAATATGACAGAATGGAGGAATCAATTTGAGTACACACGATGAAAAAGTTTGCCTGAAAGTCAGGCTGACCGAGGAAGAAAAGGCCAAGCTGGAACATGACGCCGCCCTGTGCGGTCTGACCCAAGCCGAATACTTCCGGCAGATTTGTTTGGGCAAGCGGCCCAGGCCCAAGCAGCCGCCGGAGTTTTGGGAACTGCTGGACGCTGTGTATGAAGTCCATGATAAGCTGGAACGGCTGATAGTCTACTGCCCGGAGGCGGCAGAAGAATGTTTGCGGTTTGAACGGCTCGTTCTGCTGTTGCAGGGGGTGGCCTGACGTGGCTACCACCAGCCTATGGCACATCAAGGGCAATCTCGGAGACCTGATCGCCTACGTGGAGAACCCGGAGAAAACCGTACCCAAGGGCACCGAGGATTTTTTTAATGTATTTTCGTACATCCAGAACCCGCAGAAAACCGAGGACGGCTCTTTTGTCACCGCGATCAACTGCCTGAAGCAAACGGCCTTGCGGCAGATGATCCTGACCAAACAGCGGTACGGCAAAGAGGACAAGTACATCGCGTGGCACGGCTATCAGAGCTTCAAACCGGGGGAGGTCACCCCAGAGCGGTGCCATGAGATCGGCGTGAAGCTGGCCCGTGAGATGTGGGGTAACAGGTTTCAAGTTATCGTCACCACCCACCTGGACAAAGGCCACCTGCATAATCACTTTTGTTTCAATTTAGTATCTTTCAGGGACGGCAAAAAGTACAACTACTCCAAAGCCGAGCAGCAGCGCCTCCGAGACACCTCAGACCGGCTTTGCCGGGAATATGGCCTGTCCGTCATTGAGCATGGGCGCAAGGCCCCCAGCCGCCCGGTCTGGCTGGACGAGCAGAGCGGCAAACCCACCCGCTACAATGTTTATCGGGCGGACGTGCGGGAAGCGGTCAACGGAAGCCGTACTGTGGAGATGATGGAGAAGTATCTCCGGCGCAAGGGCTATCTCACCGATTTCACGGGCAAACATTGGAAGATACGCCTGCCACAATACCAGCACTTCACCCGTCTGGACACCCTGGACGAGCGGTGGACGCCGGAAAATATCAGGCGCAGCCTGGGCGCACGAGCCAGCTTTGGGAATAAACGCCCCACCGTGAATTTCGCCCCGGAGCTGCCGGAGGAACTGCGGGTCTATGTTCCGTTCCAGCCCACAGGCCACGTTTACCGGCTGTTCCTCTATTGGGAATACCAGCTTGGCATTTTACCCAAGGGAACGGATTACAAGCCCACCAGCCCGTTTATGAAAGAGGAACTGCGAAAGCTGGATACGATCACCGCCCAGGTGGATTATTTGGCGAAAAACCGCATTGAAACGCTGGACGATCTTCTTTCAGCCCGTGAAACCATTCAAAGTGAATTGGACACGCTGATCGACCAGCGGACAAAGCTACAAAATAAGATACGCAGAGCGTCACCCGCTGAAAAGGAGCGGTTACGGGGCGAAAAACAAGCTATAACCGCTCAAATTTCTGCTTGTAGAAAGAAATTGAAGCTGAATACAGGCG
Organism: uncultured Oscillospiraceae bacterium; assembly: GCA_910587645.1. Taxonomy (GTDB): domain Bacteria; phylum Bacillota; class Clostridia; order Oscillospirales; family Oscillospiraceae; genus Pelethomonas. Next base: position 73,479 of record CAJUNA010000044.1, on the reverse strand, counting down.
TTGAGGAACGCTCCGCCAAAATTCAAGACACGATGGACATGGTTTACACCAACGAGGAACAGCACCGCCAGATAGGACAGGAGAGAACGAGAGGAGCGAGAAGCAGATGAATATTATCAAGTTGGAATTGACCGAGCAGGAAGCGAAAATCTATGATGAAGTGATGGAGCAAATAGAGAAAACAGCAGCTTTTCTTGTCGGTCTGTCCCACGAGGAACGCCTGGACTGGCTGAGAGAACATCAATACAGTCTGCCTATCAGCTTTGAGAGGGAGGTCGGTGGCACCGTCTACGCCGTCAACGCCCATTTCAGCAACGACACCGCCGAACCCGTGGAGAAGAAAGTAATCCGTATCCTCAATCGAAATATCGCACATTAAAGTGTTGAAGTTTTGCGCCGGATGTGGTATGATAATGGCACCTCGCAATTCATATCACATCCGGCTGCGGAAAGGAGCATATTTTGAAGAAAAAGCAGCCAAACGAGCAGCGAATTACTGTGTTATACGCCAGATTGTCCCGCGATGACGAGAAAGAGGGCATCTCGGGCAGCATCCAGAATCAAAGGGCTATTTTAGAGAAGTTCGCCGCAGACAACCACTTGCCAAACCCCCGCTTTATGTTCGACGACGGATACTCGGGGGTTACGTTCGCAAGGCCGGCCTTCATGGAAATCATGGAGTTGGCCGAGCAGGGGCTTGTGGCAAATTTGGTGGTCAAAGACCACTCCCGGCTGGGCCGGAACCGCCTTGTGGTAGGCCAGCTTCTGGAAGAAGATTTTGTCCGGCTGAACGTGCGGTACATCGCCATCATGGACAACATCGACACCGCAAATGGCGTCAGCGACATCGTTCCAATGCAAGATTTGTTCAATGAGTGGCACGCGAAAAATACGAGCGATAAGGTTCGCCGTGTCATGCAGAGCCGTGGCAACGCCGGAATACCGCTCACCACTAATGTCCCTTATGGCTACAAAAAAGACCCGGAGGACAAGACCAAGTGGCTGGTAGACAGGCCAGCGGCAGAGGTAGTACAACGGATTTTCCGAATGAGCGTGTCCGGCCTGGGGCCTACTCAAATCGCCAAGAAACTGCGCTCTGAGGGCGTATTGACCCCCAGCGAGTATCTTCACAGCATTGGCGTAAACTGCCCTGTTAAGCCCCCTGTGTACCCGCATAACTGGTGTTCCTCCACCGTGGCCGCTATTCTGGACAGGCAGGAATACACCGGCGATACGGTGAATTTTCGCTCATTCAGACAATCCTTTAAGTTGAAGAAGCGGCTGGATAAACCCCAGGAGGAATGGAAGATATTCCCCGACACCCACCCCGCCATCATTGACCGGGAAACCTTTGCCCTGGTTCAAAATCTCCGTCAGCACCGCCGCAGACCCACGAGAACGGGCATCGTCAGTATGTTCTCCGGGCTTCTTTACTGTGCCGACTGCGGCAGTAAGCTGGGGTACAGCGCCACCAACAACTACAAGCGGGAGCAGGCGTTTTTCTTCTGCTCTGCTTATCGAGGAAATTCCAACGTTTGCTCGGCCCATTTCATCCGGGAAAAAGTAGTTGAGGAATTGGTGCTGGAAGGGCTGCAAAGACTGTTGTGGTACATCCAGGTCTACGAAAAGCGGTTTGCCCAGGAGCAGATGGAGCATTTTGGTCTGCAAGAGAAGAAAAAACTGACCGCCAAGTGCCGGGAACTGGACAAGGCCAAACAGCGGGTATTGGAGATTGACCAGCTTATTCAGAAAAGCTATGAAGACATGACCAAGGGCCTGCTGTCCGAGGAACGTTTTGCCACGCTGACGGTATCGCTGGAAAATGAACAGCGGCAGTTGAAAGTGGATATTCCAGCATTGGAGGACAGCTTGAACGCCACCGCCGATAAAGCCGATGATTTGCAGAAGTTCATCCAGCGGGCCAGACAGGTGACCCGGCTGACGGAGCTGACGCCTGAAATCGTCCACGAGTTCATTGACAAGATTGTGGTATCCAAGCCGGAGAAGATAGATGGCAAGCGGCATCAGCGGGTAGACATCTACTACAGTACCATCGGTCTTTGGACAGCGCCAGAGCCGGAAACGCTGGAACAGGAATATATGGCCTACTATCAAGCCATGCAGAAGCGTAAGAAAAGGACGGCATAGCCGTCCCACATAGAGAGATTTCTTTACAGGTAGCCCCAAGGGTGGCACTTCTTTACGAAGTGCCACCCTTGGGCTGCGCCCTTTATTTACAATTTGTTCAAATTGGAAAGGGTAAATCATATTGACAGGAGAATGTAATAGTGATAAACTGCCTTTAGCACTCAAGGCAAGGGAGTGCTAAAGGAGTAACGATCATGGAATTGACCGCCCGCAAGAAGCAAATACTAAAGGTGGTCACTGAGCGGTACATTGATGCCGCCGAGCCGGTGGGCTCCAAGTATATCGCCCAGGCCATGGGCGGCGCGGTCAGCTCCGCTACCATCCGCAATGAATTGGCGGATCTGGTAGAGCTTGGCTACTTGGAGCAGCCCCACACCTCGGCGGGGCGGGTGCCTTCCCCAAAGGGCTACCGTCTGTATGTCAATGAGCTGATGGAACAACGCTCCGTGTCCGACCAGGAAGCCAGCCAGATCAACGCCGCCCTGGGCGGCAGTATGCGGGGCCTGGACAGTGTCATCGCCCAGGCGGGCCAGATGGTATCCTCCATCGTCAGCTACCCCGCTTACGCGGTGGCGGCGGGGAAGGGCGCTGTTACCGTGCGGCGCTTCGACCTGCTGCCAGTGGACGCCAACAGCTTTATTGCCGTGGTGATGACCGCTGACAGCCGGGTAAAAAGCCAAATTCTGCGTACCGAACTTCCCGTAGACGCGGAACAGCTTACCGCCCTGGCAAACCTGCTGAACACCCATTTCACCGGCATAGGCCCCGAGGAGACCGGGGAGAAGCTGATGGGCCTGACCGCCCAGCTTCCGCCGGAGCTGTTCATGCCCCTGTCCCTGGCCATTGAGTACACCCGTGAGGTGATGGATCAGAGCGCGAAAAACCAGGTCTTTACCACCGGGCAGACCCAATTGCTGCTCCAGCCTGAGTTTCAGGATCCCGCACGGGCCAACGAGCTGATGAGCCTGCTGACAGACAAGAAGGCGGATCTGCCGGTACTGGACGAGAACACGCCCATGCAGATATTGATTGGCCCGGAGAACGTCAACGAGGCGCTCAAGGACGCCAGCGTGGTGGTAGCCAGCTACGACATTGGCGAGAACATGCGGGGCCTGATCGGCGTAGTCGGCCCCACCCGGATGGATTATGCCGCCGTAGCCGCGCGATTGAGCTACTTTGCCGAGAGTTTAACGAAAATGTTTGGGAAAGGTAATCAGTTACCCCCGAAGGAGGACGATAGATCGTGAGTAAAAAAGAAAAATCCGCGCCCCTGGACGAGGAAAAGGAGCAGCAGGCAGCGCCCGCCGGGGAGGCCGCCCCGGAAGTCCCGCAGGAGCAGGAAGAGACCTTCACCCTCACCAAGGAGCAAATGGAAAAGATGGAGGGGCTTGCGGAACAGCTTGCGGCGCAGAATGACAAGTATCTCCGCCTGGCGGCGGAGTACGATAACTACCGAAAGCGCACCGCCAAGGAAAAGGAATCCATTTACCAGGACGCCAAGACCGACACCATCTCCAAATTCCTGGAGGTTTACGACAACCTGGAGCGGGCCGCATCCCAGCCGGGAGACGAGGAAAATCCCCACAAAAAGGGTATGGAGATGATCTTCCACCAGCTTGTGGCTGTGCTGGAAAAGATGGGTGTCACCATTGTGGATCCCATTGGGGAAGCCTTTGACCCGGAGCGGCACAGCGCGGTGATGCACATTGAAAGCGAGGACTTGGGAGAGAATATTGTCAGCCAGGTATTCCAGAAGGGCTTTCTGCTGGGGGACAAAGTCATCCGCTTCGCTGCGGTCCAGGTGGCAAATTGAATTCCGTTAATAAAAATTTTTCTATATATTTAGGAGGACAAACACTATGTCTAAAGTAATTGGTATCGATTTAGGTACGACCAACTCCTGCGTGGCCGTTATGGAAGGCGGCGAAGCTGTTGTCATCGCCAACGCGGAGGGCAACCGTACTACCCCATCGGTCGTGGCCTTCTCCAAAACCGGCGAGCGCATGGTGGGCCAGGTTGCCAAACGCCAGGCTATCACCAACCCCGACCGCACCATCTCCTCCATCAAGCGGGAAATGGGCAGCGATTACCGCGTCAATATTGATGGCAAAAGCTCCACCCCTCAGGAAATATCCGCTATGATCCTGCAAAAGCTGAAGGCGGACGCCGAGGGCTATCTGGGCCACACCGTCACGGAGGCGGTCATTACCGTCCCCGCCTACTTCACCGACTCCCAGCGCCAGGCCACCAAGGACGCCGGTAAGATTGCCGGCCTGGAGGTCAAGCGCATTATCAACGAGCCTACCGCAGCGGCCCTGGCCTACGGCCTGGACAAGGAAGTGGATCAGAAGATCATGGTTTACGACCTGGGCGGCGGCACCTTCGATGTGTCCGTATTGGAGATTGGCGATGGCATTATCGAGGTTCTGGCTACCGCCGGCAACAACCGCCTGGGCGGTGATGACTTTGACGAGTGCGTCATGAAATACCTGGTGGCCGAGTTCAAGAAAGCCGAAGGCATCGACCTCTCCGGCGACAAGGTGGCCATGCAGCGGCTTAAGGAGGCCGCCGAGAAAGCCAAGATCGAACTGTCCGGCGTCACCACCTCCAACATTAACCTGCCCTATATCACCGCCGATGCCACCGGCCCCAAGCACCTGGATGTGACCCTTACCCGGGCGAAGTTCAACGAGCTGACCGCCCATCTGGTGGAGGCCACCATGGGTCCTGTGCGGCAGGCCATGAGCGATGCGGGCCTCTCCGGCAGCGATATTGCCAAGGTTCTGCTGGTGGGCGGCTCCAGCCGTATTCCCGCCGTGCAGGAAGCGGTGAAAAAGATCACCGGCAAAGACGGTTTCAAGGGCATCAACCCTGATGAGTGCGTTGCCATGGGCGCGGCCATCCAGGCGGGCGTCCTCACCGGCGATGTGGAAGGCCTGCTGCTGCTGGACGTGACCCCCCTGTCCCTGGGCATCGAGACCATGGGCGGCGTATGCACCCGTCTCATTGAGCGCAACACCACCATTCCTGTGCGCAAGAGCCAGATTTTCTCCACCGCCGCCGACAATCAGACCTCCGTGGAGGTCAACGTCCTCCAGGGCGAGCGGGAGATGGCCGCGGCCAACAAGAGCCTGGGCCACTTCCACCTGGACGGCATCGCCCCGGCCCGGAGAGGCGTCCCCCAGATCGAAGTCACCTTCGACATTGACGCCAACGGCATTGTCAACGTCTCCGCCAAGGACCTGGGTACCGGCAAGGAACAGCACATCACCATCACTTCTTCCACCAACATGAGCAAGGACGACATTGAAAAGGCCGTCAAGGAAGCGGAGCAGTATGCCGCCGAGGACGCCCGGATCAAGGAGTCCGTGGAGGTCCGCAACAGTGCCGACCAGATGGTCTATCAGGCGGAAAAGACCCTGGGTGAAATGGGCGACAAGATTCCCGAGGGCGACAAGGCCGGCGTCCAGAGCGCCATCGACAAGCTGAAGGAGACCCTGAAGGGCGAGGACACCGCCGCCATCAAGGCCGATACGGAAGCCCTCCAACAGGCCTTCTTCGCCGTCAGCGAGAAGCTCTACCAGCAGGCGGGCGGTCCCCAGGCAGGCCCTGGGCCGGACATGGGCGGCCAGCCCGGCCAGCAGTTCTACGATGCGGATTACAAGGTCGTGGACGAGGACGGCGAGAACAAATAAGAACTGGCATGCCCAGCAGTCCGCCAAGCCCTGCCAAAATCCTTTCCCAGGCGCAATTTGCAATTCCTGGCCTGGCGGACTGCCGGGGCATGTTTAAAAAATGTTAAAACGCCCGAGTCTCTTGCAAAGGAAGGACGCCAGTATGTTTATGGATATTTGGGGCAAAAAAATCTGGTATGAAATATATGGCGCGGAATATGACGGTACGCTGCTGTACCTTCATGGAGGCCCGGGCGCAAGCTGTCTGGATTTCGTGAACCAGGCAAGGGCGTTAAGCGAGAAAATGAAGGTGGTCATATTCGACCAGTTAGGGGTGCTGCGCTCCGAAGCTATTGCCGAAAAGGAAAGCTACAGCATGGGATATCAGATCGAAATGATTGAGGAAATGCGGAAGCTTCTGGGCATAGAAAAATGGAGCATCCTTGGCCATTCTTATGGCGGTATGCTTGCCGTTTTGTACGCACACGCCTATCCAAAGTCCATCCATAAGATGATCCTGGAATGCCCTTCCCTGTGGTTTGAGGACTCTGCAAAGGCAACTGCCGAATATTTGAGCGCGCACATCAATAGCCTGCACAACCAAGAGGCAGCCGGGCTGTGTGAAAAAATTAAGTTGGCAGACTATCCAGATAAGGCGGAAGTGGTGTGGGATTTATCAGCCCTGCTCGGCTATGTCACGGATATGGAACTACGGTTTTATCTACATGGCATTTCCTTTGAAGAATATCACATGTGTATGGACACCTCTGATATTACAGATGAAATGTGGTCAAAGGGAGAGCGGCATTTGACGAAATTGCTGGAAAAACCACCGGCGCCAGACGGCTCTTTGCCCCAAAAGGCGCGGATGACTGACAACCTTTTGCCGGTCATCCCAGAGATTGCTGCCCCGATGCTGTTGGTGAACGGAAAGTATGATCCTGCATGTACAAAGAACCAAATAGAGTATATTATGAATCATGCGCAAAATGTGCGGCAGGCAGTTTTTGAAAACAGCGGGCATTTTCCAAGAATTGAAGAAGCAAAAAAATACATGGATACTATTTGGAACTTCCTTGGCTATGCGTAAGGTCGTTCAGCCAATGGGACGGGGAAAGCTCCCCGCCCCATTTGGAGTGTTTTGTGACAGATTGGATGTGAGAGAGCATGGCAGATCAGAAACGAGATTATTACGAAGTCCTGGGCGTGTCCAAGACCGCCGCGGACGCAGATATCAAAAAAGCTTACCGCAAGCTGGCCAAGGAGAACCATCCCGACCTGCACCCCGGCGATAAGGCTGCCGAGGCCCGGTTCAAGGAGGTCAACGAGGCCTATGAGGTTCTCAGCAACAGCGATAAACGTTCCCGGTACGACCAGTTCGGCTTCGCCGGCGTAGACCCCAACTATGCCGCCCAGAACGGCGGTTATGGCGGCGGGTTCGATGGTGGCTTCGATTTTGGGGATTTAGGGGACATTTTCGGCAGCTTTTTCGGGGGAGGCTTCGGCGGCGGGGCCAGAACCCGCAACGGCCCCCAGCGGGGCGAAAGCCTGCGCATGGGGCTGACGGTTACATTTGAAGAGGCCGCCTTTGGCTGTGAGAAGGAAGTCACCCTGGAGCGGGTGGAGCAGTGCGAGACCTGCAAGGGCGCTGGCGCGGCCCCCGGCACCAGCCCGGAGACCTGTACCAACTGCGGCGGCTCCGGTACGGTCCAGCAGCGGCGGCAGACGCCTATGGGCGTATTTGCCACCACCGGGCCATGTCCCCGCTGCGGCGGCAAGGGGAAAATCATCAGCAATCCCTGCAAGGCCTGCGGCGGCTCCGGCCAGACCAGAAAGAAAAAGACCGTCAAGGTCTCCATCCCGGCAGGCATCGATGACCGGCAGATTATCTCCCTGCGGGGCCAGGGCAACGCCGGGAAGAACGGCGGGCCTGCGGGGGACTTGCAGATTGTGATTACCGTCCAGCCCCACCAGCTTTTCCGCCGGGACGGGGCCGATGTATACTGCGATGCGCCCATCACCTTTACCCAGGCGGTGCTGGGCGGCGAGATGGAGATTCCCACCATTGACGGCAAGGTGTCCTATACCCTGCCTGAGGGAACCCAGACCGGCAGCACCTTCCGCCTGAAGGGGAAGGGCATCCCCAACGTCAACGGCCGGGGCCGGGGCGACCAGTTCGTCACGGTACACATCGAAACCCCCCGGGGTCTCAACCGGGAGCAGAAGGAGGCCCTCCGCAAGTTTAGCGAGACCTTGAAAGAGCAGAACTACAAAGAGCGTAAAAGCTGGTTTGACCGCTTTAAGAACTGACGAAAAACAGGGGGAGGAATCATCATGAAAATTGCCATTGCGTCCGACCACGGCGGCTATGCACTGAAGCAGGATTTGTCTCAGTGGCTCACGGAAGAGGGTCATGAGGTGGAGGATTTTGGGTGCCATGGCCTGGAGAGCTGCGACTACGCGGATTTTTGCGAACCCGCCGCCCGTGCGGTGGCGGAGGGGAAATGTGAGCGGGGCATTGTCATCTGTACCACCGGCATCGGCGCGTCCATCACCGCCAACAAGGTCAAGGGCATCCGCTGCGCCCTGTGCGGCGAGCCATGGAGCGCGGAAATGACCCGGCGGCACAATAACGCCAACGTCCTGGGCCTGGGGGCGGGGGTAGTAGGCCCGCTGATGGCGCGGCAGATTGTAACGGCGTTTTTGACCTTCGCGTTCGAAGGCGGACGCCACCAGCGGCGCATCGACAAGATCGCGGCGGCGGAAAACCGCTGACCGCCTTTCCGTCATAGGACAAGGCAGGAGCCTATACAATACCATAAGGGATCTGCGAAAACCGCAGCCGGACACTCCCGGCTGCGGTTTCTATTTGAAGAAAAAGGAGATGGGCGGGTGAAAAAAGGGTATGCCTTTGGGATCCTGCTGCTGGCGGCGGTGCTGGCCGCCTGCGGCGGCGGGGCGGTGGGTGCGGTGAATCTGGACGGCTCCAGCGCCATGAGCGAAGCGGTTTCCGTACTGCGGGAAGTATTTGCGGAAAAACGGCCTGACATCCGGATCAACTGCTCCGGTTCCGGCTCTGGAGCGGGGATTGAGGGGGCGCTGTCCGGGGTTTGCGACATTGGCCTGTCCAGCCGCGCTTTGACGGCGGAGGAAATTGCCCGGGGAGCGGAAGGCCATCTGTTGGCCTGGGATGAGATCGTGGTTATCGTCCACCCAGACAATCCCGTGCGGACAATGTCCGCCGGAACCCTGGCGGGGATATTTACCGGAAAGCTCCGCTGGTGGAGCGACCTTGGCGGAGAGGGCCGGCCCATCGCCGTCTATGGCCGGGAGGCAGGTTCCGGCACACGGGACGCTTTTGAAGAAACTTTTGGAATCGCCGGCCAGTGCGCCTACACCAACGAATACTGCTCCACTGGCGATGTGCTGGGCAATGTGGCGGGCAACCCTAACGCCATCGGCTATGTTTCCAGGAGCGCAGTAAATGAGACCGTGGCGGTTATTCCGCTGGACTGCCTGTTGCACAGGCCCTTCCTCCTGGTCACCTGCCGGGACAATCCCCTCAGCGAAGCCGCCGCCGCTTTTCTGGAATTTGCCACAGGCGAAGAGGGGGCAAAGTATCTCCCCCTGTCCGGCGTTGCTCCAGCGTGGGAGGGGGAGCCATGAGCCGGGCGGGTGAGCGGGCGGCGCAGGCGGTATTTTTCCTCTGCGCCCTGGCGGCGGCGGCGCTGCTGCTGCTGTTGACGGCGTTTTTTCTGTCCTCCGGCCTGCCTGCTATCCGGGAGATAGGCTTGAAGGAATTTCTGCTGGGCCGGGTATGGGATTCGGCAAACCGGGCCGCCCCCCAATTCGGCATCCTGCCGCTGCTGCTGGCTTCCATTTACGGTGCGGCGGGGGCGGCGGCGCTGGCAGTACCGCTGGGGCTGCTGACCGCCCTGTTTTTGGCGAAAGCGGCGCCGAAAGGCGTAGCGGCGTGTGTGCGGCAGTTAGTACGGCTGCTGGCGGGGGTGCCATCGGTGGTCTGTGGATTGGTGGGCATGACGGTGCTGATCCCTTTCCTGAGGGAACGGCTGGGGCTTCCGGCGGGGGACAGCCTGCTGGCGGTGGTGCTGGTGCTGGCGGTAATGATCCTGCCGCCGGTGGTAGAGCTGGCGGAGGACGCCCTGGCGGCGGTGCCTGCGGCGTATGAGGAAGCCAGCTTCGCCTTGGGGGCAACGGAGGCGGAGACCTGGTTTCAAGTCACCCTGCCCGCCGCCGGAAGCGGTGTTTTGGCAGCGGTGGCGCTGGGTATTGGCCGTGCCGTTGGGGAGGCGATGGCCGTCCTGATGGTGGCGGGCAACGTGGCTAACATGCCCACCCTGCTGGGAAGCGTCCGGCTTCTGACCACCGGCATCGCCATGGAGCTTGGCTATGCCGCCGCCGGGAGCCTGCGGCAGCGGGCGCTGCTGTCCATCGGCCTGGTGCTGTTTGTGCTGGTGGTTCTCATGAACGCCCTGCTCCACCTGGCCCACCGGAAAGGGGGGCGGCCATGACCCCCAGGCATATCCGTGACTTCGCCGCCAAGGCCCTGCTGTGGCTCAGCGCGGGCGCGGTGTCGGCGCTTCTGCTGGCCCTGGCGGGGTATGCCGGTTTCCGGGGCGCGCCGGAGCTGAGTTGGAAATTTCTGACAGGACAGGAGAGCATCCTGGGGGGGACGGCAGGCATCCTGCCCAGTATTGTCAATACCTTGGTGGTAATCGCCGTGTCCCTGGCGGTGGTGCTACCTGTGGGCGTGGGCGCGGCGGTCTATCTGACGGAATACGCCCGGAACCACCTGTTTGTGGAGGGCGTAGCCTTTGCCGCCGGGGTTCTCTCCGGTGTTCCATCCATTCTCTACGCCATGATTGGCGCGCTGGTGTTCTGTGACAAGCTGGGCCTGCAAAAGACGCTGCTGGCAGGGTCTCTGACCTTGTCTGTCATGACCCTGCCTACTGTTCTGCGTACCACCCAGGAGAGCCTGAAGGCCGCGCCGCGCTCCTACCGGGAGGGCGCCTTGGGTTTGGGCGCCGGCAAATGGCTCATGATCCGCACGCTTATCCTCCCTGCATCGGTGGACGGTATCGTCACCGGCTGCATTTTAGCGGCGGGCCGGGTGGTGGGGGAAACCGCCGTGCTGATGTATACCGCCGGGCTTTCCATGGTAATGCAGGATTTCTCCAGCCTGCAAAGCGCCCTGGACGCCTCCGGCGCAACGCTGTCAACGGCGCTGTACGTCTACGCCAAGGAGCGGGCGGATTTCGGCGCGGCTTTTGCCGTGGCGACTGTGCTGCTCTTTCTCACCGCCGCAATCAATTTCCTCGCGGCGGCGGTTGGAAGGAGGGCGCGGCGTGTCTGAGCAAATTATCCTGTCTGCCCGGGGCCTGGATTTTTATTACGGCCCGGTTCAAGCCCTACGGAGCATCCACCTGGACATTCCGGCAAAAAAAGTGACGGCCCTGATTGGGCCGTCTGGGTGTGGAAAATCCACCTTTCTGCGGTGCCTGAACCGGATGAATGACCTCATCCCCGGAGCCAGGGCGGAAGGCTCCCTGACCTTCCACGGGGAGGAAATCTATCAAAAAGGACGGGATGTGGCGGCGCTGCGCCGCCGGATTGGGATGGTGTTTCAAAAGCCCAATCTCTTTCCCATGTCCATCTATGACAACGTGGCATATGGCCCCCGTCTCCACGGCATCCGGAGCCGCAGCGCCCTGGACGAGACGGTAGAGCGATCCCTTCGGGCCGCCGCCATCTGGGAGGAGGTGGCCAACCGGCTCAAGCGCCCCGCCCTAGGCCTTTCCGGCGGGCAGCAGCAGCGGCTGTGCATCGCCCGGGCCTTGGCGGTGGAGCCGGAGGTACTGCTGATGGACGAAGCCACCAGCGCCCTGGACCCCATCTCCACCGGGCGGATCGAGACGCTGCTGGGAACGTTGAAGGACCGCTACACAATCGTCCTGGTGACCCACAATATGCGGCAGGCGGCGCGGGTCAGCAGCCGGACGGCCTTTTTCCTGAACGGCGAGGTGGTGGAGCGCGGCCCTACGGAACGCCTTTTCTCCATGCCCAGAGACCGGCGGACAGAAGCGTATCTCACAGGCTGCCTTGGGTAGGCTCCCCGCCTTTCGCCCGGCAGGCGGCGGCGATGAACTCCCGGAACAGCGGGTGGGCGCGGTTGGGACGGCTTTTCAGCTCCGGATGGAACTGGACGCCCACAAACCAGGGATGATCCGGCAGCTCCACGATTTCCACCAGCCGCCCGTCCGGGGACAGGCCGGACAGCCGCAGCCCCGCGTCCGCCAAAGCCTGGCGGTAGGCGTTGCTGAACTCGTAACGGTGGCGGTGCCGCTCGTCAACGCGCTCTGCCCCATAGGCTGCGGCGGCCTTGCTCCCCGCCGTCAGGATGCAGGGGTAGCTGCCCAGCCGCATGGTGCCCCCTTTCTCCGTGACCCCGGCCTGGTCCGGCATCAGATCAATGACCGGATAGGGTGTGTGGGGGGCCAGTTCACTGGAGTGCGCCCCGGCCAGCCCCGCGTGGCGGGCCAGTTCCACCACAGCCATCTGCATCCCCAGGCAGATGCCCAGGAAGGGGATTTTGTTTTCCCTGGCATACCGGATGGCGCTGATTTTTCCCTCCACGCCCCGGCTTCCGAAGCCGCCGGGAACTAAAACCCCAGCGCAGCCGGAGAGGAGCTTAGCGGCGTTTTCCTCCGTTACCGTCTCGCTGTCAATCCAGCGGATGTCCACCTTCACGCCATTGGCAATGCCGCCGTGGGTCAGGGCTTCCACAACGGAGAGGTACGCGTCGTGCAGGGCCACATATTTGCCCACCAGGGCGATTTCCACCGTCCCAGAGGGATGCTTCGCCCGATGAACCATGGTGGCCCATTCGGTCAGATCCGGCATGTGGCAGATCAGCCCCAGCCGCCGGACCACCACGTCCGCCAACCCCTCCCGCTCCAGCATCAGCGGCACCTCGTACAACAGGCCGGCGGTCAGGTTGGGAATGGCGTTTTCTACGGGAATGTTGCAGAAAAGGGATATTTTTTCCAGGATCTCCTGGGGAACCGCTGTATCGGAGCGGCACATGATGACATCCGGCTGGATCCCCAGGCTCAGCAGTTCCTTGGCGGAATGCTGGGTGGGCTTACTTTTCAGCTCCCCGGTGCCGGGGATGGAGACAATCAGGGAGACGTGGATAAACATGACGTTATGCCGCCCCCGCTCCGCCGCCACCTGCCGGATGGATTCCAGGAAAGGCTGGCTCTCGATATCCCCCACCGTACCGCCGATCTCCACAATGGCCACGTCCGCGTCCGGTGTGTCGAGCTGGTAGATGCGGCGTTTGATCTCTCCGGTGATGTGGGGGATGATCTGCACCGTGCCTCCCAGGTAATCCCCCCGGCGTTCCCGGTTGAGGACGTCCCAGTACACCTTGCCGGAGGACACGGAGGAGTTCACGTCCAGATTTTCGTCGATGAACCGCTCATAGTGGCCCAGGTCCAGGTCCGTTTCCGCACCATCATCGGTGACGAAGACCTCGCCGTGTTGGTAGGGGTTCATGGTGCCGGGGTCTACGTTAAGGTAGGGGTCCAGCTTTTGGACCTTCACCCGCAGGCCCCGCTGCTTCAGCAGCCGGCCCAGGGATGCGGCGGTAATGCCCTTGCCTAAGCCGGACACCACGCCGCCGGTGACAAAAATATATTTGACGGACATATGTTTTCCTCCATTCGCTGCCGGGAAGGGATGCCCCGGGATTGGAAATTGAACGGGCCTGCCTATCAATGCTGAAAGATGGACAGGCAAAAATTTTTCCCATTTACCAGCAAAATCCAGGTTCATCTCAGCGAAATGACTCTTAATTTGTATAAGGCAGCCTGGGAAATTTATACAGCATTTGTGATGAGTATATCGCAGATAGGATGAAAAAACAAGTGTTTTGAGGAAAATCTTTCTTTGGGCTATACCGGGGCTGCCCAATAAGACGCGCAGAAAGGGCCTGTCCAGCATTTTGCCGGACAGGCCCTTTTCAAGAGAGTGAAACGCGCCCTCAGCCCTGTTCCCGGATCACGTCCTCCACCTGGGTGCTCACCCGCTCCGCGAGGGGAAGCGCGTGGGCCAGCAGGGCTTCGCCCTCCTCACGGCAGTGCTGGGCTAGAGCTTTGTCACGGAGGCTGCCGATGTTGATGCACACGTTCAGCCACGCGCCCCGCAGCCCCGCCTGGAGGGAGAGGACCGCTACGCCCAGGTCGCTGGCGGCGTTCTCGTTAAACCGGCCCAACAGGGACGCGGCCAGATCCAGGGCTTCCGCCGCCAGCTTCATGATCTCCAGCGGCGTCTGGGTACACAGCTCCAAGCCCTTCTGGATCGCGGCGGAGCGGGCGGCTTTTTCCTCCTCGGTGCTCTTTGGCATGGGGAAGGCCCGGCTTACCTGCAAAAAGGCCTCCGTGTCCCGGTCCATCACATCCAGCAGGGCGTAGCGCAGGGCTTCCGCCCGTGTCTGAACCGCCAGAAGCTCCGCCCGGTAGCGGGCGAATTGGGCCTTTTCCTGCGTCAGGCGGCATACCATCGCTACCAGCCCCGCCCCCAGGGCGGCTTCCAGCGCGGCGGCAGAGCCGCCGCCCGGTGCGGGGGCGTCAGAGGCCAGGGTCTCGGAAAATTGATCCACCCGCATTTCCGCCAGTTTCATTTCCATATCGGTTCCTCCTTATTCCATGCCGATGAGGTGGTATTCCATCACCTGCTTGCGGGCGTCAAAGCCCTCCAGCTTCAAATAGTATTCCGCGCAGTCCAGCATCGCCTTGCCGGGGGTCAGGCCCACCAGCTCGCTGCCGGTGATGCGCACGCCGTAGCGGTCCGCCAGGGCGCGTACCATCTCAAAGACGTAGTAAATAGGGGTGCCCTCGTAGTTGACCAAATTCATGGATACCTGGGCGATGTTCCGTTCCTCCAGCATCACGCCGATGGCCTTGCAGTACTTAAACCCGCCGTTGGCGGCGCGGATGGCCCGGGCGATTTTGTTGGCAATTTCCAGGTCGGAGGTGTCCAGGTTGATGTTGTAAGCAATCAGCGGCATTCTGGCCCCGATGGCGGTGATGCCCGCCGTGGGATGGATCTTCCGTTCGCCGTAGTCCGGCGCCCACTCCGGCTGGAGCAGTTTTTCAGGCATACCCTCAAACTGCCCCTTGCGGCAGGCGGCTAGGTTCCGGCGCTCCGGCGTGGCGGCGGAGTCCTCATAGAGGAAGGAGGGGATGCCCAGTTCCTTCCAGATACGCTCCGCCACCCGGCGGCTCAGCGCCACGCACTCCTCTACCGTCATGTCCATGGTGGGGACGAAGGGGATCACGTCCGTGGCCCCCATCCGGGGATGCTGGCCGGTGTGGCGGGTCATGTCGATGGTCTCCGCCGCCTTTTTCGCCAGTTGGAAGGACACTTCTTCTACTGCCGCCGGGCTGCCCACCATGGTGAACACGCAGCGGTTGTGGTCGCCGTCGGTCTGGACATCCAGCACCGTGCAGCCGGGGACGCTGTTGGCGGTGTCCACCAAGCCCTGGAATACTGCGGGGTCGCGCTCCTTGCTGACGCTGAAATTGGGGATGCACTCAACTAATTTTGACATATTTCTTTACTCCTTCCCATAGGGAACACCCTTTTTGATCACCGTATGGGCCAGGTTGCTGCCCAGGCGGTAGCAGATGTAATTTAAATCCGGCCCGTCCCAGATCACCAAATCCCCCAGCTTTCCAGGCTCTAAGGAGCCAACGGACTCCGCGCGCTTGATGGCGGCGGCGGCGTTGAGGGTTACGGCGCTGAGGACCTCCTCCGGGGTTAAGCGGTATTTCAGGCAGCCAAGGCTCATGACAAGCTGCATGTTCAGGCAGGGGCAGGAGCCGGGGTTGAAATCCGTTGCCAGGGCTACCGGCACCCCGGCGGACACCATCTCCCGGGCGGGGGCGTAGGCCGCGCCTAAATAGAAGCTGGTGGCCGGCAGCAGGCAGGCGGCCGTTCCGCCAGCCGCCATGGCGGCAATGCCCTCCGGCGGGCAGACAATCAGATGCTCCGCCGATACGGCGCCTATCTCCCCCGCTAAACGGGAGCCGCCAATGGGGTCGATCTCATCGGCGTGAATTTTCGGGAGAAGGCCGTGAGCCTTTCCCGCTTCCAAAATGGTGCGGGATTCCTCCGCTGTGAATACGCCGGTCTCACAGAATACGTCGCAGAAGGACGCCAGCCCCTCCGCCGCGATGGCGGGGATTATGTCCCCGCACAGCAGGCGGATGTATCCCTGGCGGTCGTTTTTGTACTCCTCCGACAGGGCGTGCGCGCCCAGGAAAGTGGGTACCAGGTCTATGGGATGGCTGCCGTCCAAGGCCCGGATGACCCGGAGCTGGTGCAGCTCCGTCTCCTTGTCCAGGCCGTAGCCGCTTTTCGCCTCGCAGGTAGTGGTGCCGAAAGCCAGCATTTCGTCCAGCGCGAGACGGGCTTTGTCCTCCAGTTCCTTCTCGGACGCGGCTCGGGTGGCGCGGACAGTGGACAGGATGCCGCCGCCCTGGGCCAGGATGTCCAGGTATGGCGTCCCCCGCAGCTTCAGGGCCAGCTCGTTCTGCCGCCAGCCGCCGAAAACCAGGTGGGTGTGGGCGTCCACCAGCCCCGGTGTTGCCAACCGGCCGCCGGCGTCCAGGATGCGGGCGTTTTCCGTCCCCTCCGGCTCGCCGGAGCCAAGGCCGGTGATGAGGCCGCCCTCAATCCGCACCCAGGCGTTCCGGAGGGTGCGGATTTCGCCCTGGGCTTTGCCGCCCTTGGCGCTGCGCCCCTCGGGGGTGGCAAGGACGCCGATGTTTTTTACCAAAAGCCGGTCCATTACGCCTCCCCCGCTTCCCGCAGGGCGGCTTCCACCAGCGCGCCATCCGCCGTGTAGGGCAGGGTGATGTGGTCGCTGCCCTCCCGCATCCGGTTATACTCGGCGGCGGTGGTGAGGGCGTTTTCATTGCAGGCCCAGGCCCGGCGGGAGACACCCACCATGACGTCCCAGGGCATGGACATCCGCAGAACCGTATCCACACGCTCGGAGCCGTCCAGCACCATGCCGAAGCCGCCGTTCACCGCGCGGCCGATGCCGGTGCCGCCGCCGTTGTGGAGGGCGATGAGGCTCATGCCCCGGGCCGCGTTGCCCGCGTAGCACTGCACCGCCATATCCGCCATAATGTTGGAACCGTCCTTGATGTTGCTGGTCTCCCGGAAGGGGGAGTCGGTGCCGCCGGTGTCATGGTGGTCGCGGCCCAGCATCACCGGGCCAATTTCCCCGTTCCGCACCATTTCGTTGAATTTCAGCGCCAGGTTCATGCGGCCCATGGCGTCCTGATACAGAATGCGGCACTGGGTACCTACGACCAGCTTGTTTTTCTTGGCGTCCCGCACCCAGACGTAGTTGTCGTAGTCCTGATAGCGGCGGTTGTGGGCCAGAATGTATTCCGCCGCCGCCGCATCGGTCTTGTCCAAATCCCCGCTGTCCCGGGACAGGCAGCACCAGCGGAAGGGGCCATACCCGAAGTCAAACAGGCAGGGGCCTAGGATGTCCTCCACATAGGAAGGGAACACAAAGCCGTCCAGGTCGTTCTCCCCGTTCCGGCATACCGCCTTCACGCCGGCGTCAAAGACCGCCTTGAGGAAGCTGTTGCCATAGTCGAAGAAATAGGTTCCCCGGCCGTGAAGCTTGCAGATCATCTCATAGTGCCGCCGCAGGGACTTATCCACCAGGGTGCGGAAGCCCGCCGGGTCTTTGTCCAGCATCTCCGTGCGCTGGGCGAAGGTGAGGCCCTGGGGGCAGTAGCCGCCATCGTAAGGGACATGGCAGGAGGTCTGGTCGCTGAGCAGGTCCACATGGACGTTGCTGTCATACAAGTATTCCAGCAGGTCTACCACGTTGCCGTGGTAGGCGATGGCGCAGGGGGTCTTGTCCGCCAGATGCTTCCGGGCAATGGAGAGGGCTTCTTCCAGGGATTCCGTGCGCTCGCTGACCCAGCCCTGGGTAAAGCGGGTTTCAATGCGGGAGTCGTCCACCTCCGCGATGATAGACACCGCCCCGGCAATCTCCGCCGCCTTGCCCTGGGCGCCGCTCATGCCGCCCAGGCCGGCGGATACGAACAGCCGCCCCGCCAGGTTGCCATCGGCGGGAATGCCCAGCTTCAGCCGTCCCGCGTTGAGCAGGGTGTTGAAGGTGCCGTGGACAATGCCCTGGGGGCCAATATACATCCAGCCACCGGCGGTCATCTGGCCGTAGTTGGCTACGCCTAAGGCGGCGGCGCGGTTGAAGTTCTTCTGGTCGTCAAAGCCGCCCACCATCAGGCCATTGGTGATGATGCACCGGGGGGCCAGCTTGTGGGAGCGGAACAGGCCCAGGGGATGGCCGGACATGACCACCAAGGTTTGCTCATCGGTCATGATTTCCAGGTACTTTTTAATGAGCCGGTACTGCATCCAGTTCTGGCACACCTGGCCGGTCTCGCCGTAGGTCACCAGCTCGTAGGGGTACAAGGCTACGTCAAAATCCAGGTTGTTGTCGATCATAACCTGGAAGGCTTTCGCTTCTACACAGTTGCCTTTATATTCGCTGATGGGCTTGCCGTGGAGCTTGCCCTCCGGGCGGAAGCGGTAGCCGTAAATCCGGCCGTGTTCGGCCAGTTCTTTGGCAAACTCCTTCGCCATCTGTTCATGGTGCTGGGGCGGGATGTAGCGCAGGGCGTTGCGGATGGCCAAGGCCTTGTCGGCCTGGGACAGCTTGGCTTCCCGGCGGGGGGCGCGGCGGATGCCGGGGGCAAAGGATGGGTAGGTGGGCAGTTCATCGTCTAAACGGATGGTGACAGCGCCGTTGGGATTCCATTCCATGGAACAACCTCCTTTTTGATATGGGCGGGGCCGCCGGAAATCTTGACGGCCTATTTTACAAGTGCTACAATGGGATAAAAACGCTGAAGAAACGGAGGAAGGGCAAGATGACCCGTCTCGATAAAAACCAGAATGAGGGCATTGAGGAGCTGCTGGCGGTGATCCTGTCCCTGCGGGACATGGAGGAGTGCAGGGCGTTTTTCAGCGACCTATGCACCATGCAGGAGTTAATCGGCCTCTCCCAGCGGCTCCAGGTGGCCAAACACCTGCTGCGGGGGGAGACCTATGAGGAAATCCGCGGCCAGGTGCCGGTGAGCAGCTCCACCATAACCCGCATCAGTACGGAGCTACAGTTCGGCTCCGGCGGCTACCGGTCGGTGCTGTGCCGGGATGGGGAGAAGGCCACTTGAAAGCCCTCCCGGGAGAACGCGCCCCCGGCGCAAAACCTTTTCTCAAAAAAGACGCACCGTACTTTTTCGCTTATTCCAGCCAGGGAACAAGCTCCAGCAGCTCGCCGCTGCGGACCATGGCTTCCACGGCCTGGATGTCGGGCCACAGCTCCCGGTCCTTTTCCATAAACGCGACCTGTTCCCGGACGCGGCGGTAAACCGCGTCCCCGGCGGGGGACAGGCCTTGGCCGTGCTCGCCGCCCCGGCGGCGGATGTCGATGGCCTGGCAGGCGGTCAGCAGTTCGTAGGCCAGCACGGAGCGGGTGTTCTCCAGGATCGTCCCCGCTTTCCGGGCGGCGGTGGTGCCCATGGAGACGAAATCCTCCTGGTTGGCGGAGGAGGGGATGGAATCCACGCAGGCCGGATGGGCCAGCACCTTGTTTTCCGAAGCCATGGAAGCCGCTGTGTACTGGACGATCATAAAGCCGCTGTTCACCCCGCCCTCGGTGGTGAGGAAGCGGGTGAGGCCGTTGGACAGGGCGGCGTTGACCATGCGCTCAATGCGCCGCTCGGAGATGCTGGCAAGCTCCGCGCAGGCAATGCCTAAGAAGTCGAAGGGCAGCGCCATCGGCTCCCCGTGGAAGTTGCCGCCGGAAATCACCGCTTCGTCCTCACAGAACAGCAGGGGGTTGTCGGTGACGGCGTTCAGCTCGATGTCCACCTTGCTCTTGATAAATTCCAAGGCGTCCCGGATGGCCCCGTGGACTTGGGGGATGCAGCGCAGGGCGTAGGCGTCCTGAACCCGGTCCCCCTGGCTCCGCTCCAAAATCTCGCAGCCCTCGGTGAGCCGCCGCAGGTTCGCCGCCACCTGGATCTGGCCCCGGTGGCCCCGGGCGGTGTGCATCCGCTCCTGGAAAGCGTCCAACTGCCCGGTGAGGGCGGTGAGGGTCAAGGAGCTGACCAGATCGGCCAGACGGGCCGCCATCATGGTGTCGTAAAGATACAGCGCGCCCACGCTGGTCATGGCGCAGGTGCCGTTGGTGATGCCCAGGCCCTCCTTGCTTACCAGGGTGTCCAGGGGTTGGATGCCGGCCTGCCGCATGGCTTCTCCGCCGGGCATCCTGCGGCCCTGGTAGAAAGCTTCTCCCAGGCCCAGCAGCACCAGCCCCATGTGGGACAGGGGGGCCAGGTCGCCGGAGGCGCCCAGGGAGCCTTTCTGGGGGATGACGGGCGTGACGCCCTTGTTGAGCATGTCAATGAGCATTTCCACCAGCACGGGACGTACGCCGCTGAGGCCGCCGCACAGGGCGTTGGCCCGCAGAACCATCATGCCCCGGACCTGTTCCTCGGTGTAGGGGTCCCCGGTGCCGGTGCAATGGCTGAGGATCAGATTGGTGGATAGCTGGCTGCTCCACTCATCGGGCACCGCCACAGTGGCGAAGTCGCCAAAGCCGGTGGTAATGCCGTAGGCCACCCGCTTTTCCACGGCGATTTTTTCCGCCAAGGCCCGGGAGCGGGCCATGGCTTCCCAGGCCTCAGGCGCAAGGGAGACCGTTGCGCCGAACCGGGCGATGGCGACCAGGGCCTCCAGCGTCAGGCTATGTCCGTCCAGAACGGCGTGTTTGATTTCCTTGGGGTGTTCCATTGTGTATTTTCCTCCCGCATAGTAAAGTATAAATTGATTTTACCTCATTTCCTTGTGCAATTCAACTAAAATAAAGTGGAATTTTTGCGAGAGTTCCATGCAATGCTGGCCTGTTACACCGGTGCATCGGTACAGCAGTGTATAAAAGCATCGTATCGGGCGGACAGGCCGCAAATTTATGTTGCGTGCCCCCGCGCTGGTATGGTACACTGAAAAAAATGAGAAGGAGCCAATCATAATGCACATTCCTGCCTGCCCTACCGTGGAAACGGAGCTGCTGGCGTTTCAGCCCGCCCTGCGGGAGGCCCTGGAGCCGTCCCCGGACTACGATGCCGCCCGGTGGCTGTATGTACCGAATACCTACCGGGAATACCGGTATTTGCTGGGGACCCGGGGGGAGCGCCCCCTGCTCTGTATCGGGGTCAACCCCTCCACCGCCGTCCCCGGCGGCCTGGACAACACCCTCAAGAGCGTGGAGCGGGTCGCTGTGGGCAACGGCTTTGACAGCTTTATCATGTGCAATGTCTACGCCCAGCGAGCCACCCGTCCCGGCGACATGGAGCGGGAGCTGAATCCCGCCCTCCACCGGGAGAACCTGGCGGCATTTGCTTACGCCCTGTCCCTGTCGGAGTGTCCCGCCGTATGGGCCGCGTGGGGAACCGTGATTGAACAGCGGCCCTATCTGCCCCGGTGCGTCCTGGACATGGTGGAGACGGGAAGGGGCTACGGCGCCAGATGGTTCACCGCCGGGGCCAGATCAAAGCGGGGGCACCCCCATCACCCGCTGTACCTGCGCAAGGACAGCGTTTTGGAGGAATTTGACGCGATGGCGTACTGTGCGGGGCTGCTGAACGGAATTTGACGTACTTAGACAGAAAAAATAGAACATACTACCCTATAAGGAGTGTGAAAGCATGGAGCAAATTTACGTGACTGGACACCGGAACCCAGATACAGATTCCATTGTTTCCGCTATGGCCTATGCCGCCCTGCGCAATGCCACCGGAGACCGGCAGTACGCCGCCGCCCGTTTAGGGCATATCAGCGATGAGACCCGGCTGATCCTGAACCTTTTTGGCTTTGAGCCGCCCCTTTTGATTAAGAGCATGCACACCCAAGTACTGGACTTAGACTATGACGTGCCGCCCATCCTTCACGAGGCGGTAACCGTGAACCGGGTCTGGTCCGCTATGGAGGACGACAAGCATATCTCCGCTATCCCCATCACCGATGACGAGGGACGCCTGCGGGGTATGATGACCGCCGGGGATATCGCCGCCTACGACATGCAGACTGTCGAGGCCCCTCAGCTGCGGGAAGTGCCCCTGTTCAACATCCTGAGCGTACTGGAGGGGCAGCTTTTGGGGGAGACGGAGGAGGTGGTGAACACCATCTCCGGCGAGGTGGTTCTAGCCCTGCCCCAGTCCTCGGAGCTGCCCCCCTTCCGGCAGAAGGATACCGTCCTTATCTGTGGCAACCAGCCGGATATGCTCCAGCGGGCGGTGGAGTTCGGTGTGGCCTGCATTATCCTCTGCCAAGCTGAGCTGCCCGACAGTGTGCGGGACGCATCCCAGAATACCTGCATTATTTCCACCCCCTTTGACAGCTACCGCACCGTGCGCCGCATCTTCCAGGCCATTCCTGTTGGCCGCCTGGCCCAGCGGGAGAGTATTACCGCTTTCCACCTGGACGACTACGTGGACGAGGTGCAGGAGGTGATGCAGGAAAGCCGCTACCGCAGCTATCCTATTCTGGACGCGCAGGACCGGGTGGTGGGGACCTTGTCCCGGTACCACCTCATTAAGCCCCGGCGCAAGCAGGTGGTGCTGGTGGACCACAACGAGGCCGCCCAGTCCGTGCCGGGACTGGAGGAAACGGATATCATCGCTATCATCGACCACCACCGCCTGGCGGATATCCAGACCAAGAACCCCATCTATTTCCGCAACGAGCCGGTGGGCAGCACATGCACCATTGTGGCGGGGATGTACCAGGAAAGGGGGCTGATGCCCTCCCCCAAGCTGGCGGGGCTGATGGCGGCGGCCATCGTGTCCGACACCGTTATGTTCAAGTCCCCTACCTGCACCCCCCGGGACCGGCGGATGGCGGAGCGGATGGCCCATATCGCTGACCTGTCCCTGGATGAGCTGGGGCGGAAAATATTCTCCGCGTCTACCCCGGAGGACAAGCCGGTGGGACAACTCCTCTTTACCGATTTTAAGGAGTTCCACATTGCGGGCCACGACTTCGGCGTGGGGCAGATTACCTGTGTGGACTCCGACCGGCAGTTAAAGCGGAAGGACGAGTTCCTGAAGCTGATGGAGCAGGCGAAGGAGGAGCATCAGTACAGTATGATCCTGCTGATGCTGACGGACGTGCTGCTGGAGGGCAGCAAAGTCCTGTGCGTTGGCGGTGAGGATACCTTCCAGCAAGCGTTTAATACGGAGCTGAAAGACCATGAGGCGTTCCTGCCCCGGGTCATGTCCAGGAAAAAACAGATTATCCCCATGCTCTCGGCACTGTGGGGCTAAGTCCCAGGCGGACGGCCAAAGGCGGGGTGCCGGTGCGGTGCTTGACTGGCTGCGCCGCCCGGTGACAAAAGAAATCAACTTGCGGAAAGATTGGAACAAGAGAGGATAGGATATGGAAGTTGTCAACAACAAGGAAGAAAAACCGTTGGAGTTTTATGTGGAAAAGTTTCGGGAGATGGATCCTGCCGAAATGGCGGCCCGGTGCGGCCTGCCCTATGACGGCGCCGCCCGGGCTGTTTCCATGAACCTGCTGGGGGAAAAGTTTATCGTGACCCACCCAGATTATACTGTGGTGGGGCCGTCCCCGCTGACAAACGCGGAGCGGATTTTGTTCCTCCGCTATCTCCTGGACGGCAGGAAGGCGCAGCCCTTGGGACAGTACCTTACCTACCGCGAGTTTCCCTGGGGGGAGGTCTATTTGCAGCAGTTTACTGGGCGGTGCATTCAGCGGTTCGCATTCTCCTACGGAAACAAATTGGCGCTGCTGGACAAGATCATGGAAAAGCTCCCCGCCAAACGTCTCAGCCGCAGCGATTGCGGCTGGGAGGTGGAGCTGATGGAGGGGCTGGCGATACAATTCCTTCTGTGGGCGGGGGACGAGGAATTCCCGCCCAACGCCCAGATTTTGTTTTCCGATAATTTCCGCTACGCGTTTACCGCCGAGGACCTGGCCAACGTGGGGGATATCGTACTGGGCCGGATGAAGAAAATCGGGGCGGGATTGCAGGGCGGCTGAAAAAATTCTTGTAAAACTTTGTGAAAGTTGTTGCAATCTGCGGCTGTATGGTGTATGATAGCCCTGTCAGCCAGGGTGAGGGCCTTGGCTCCCAATTAAATAGGATTGGTAGAGTAAGCATGGCGCGTAAAGTGGCAAGCGGCTGGGAAGTTGCCCTTGCACGAAAGGCCCCCGCGAAATAGGGCCTACGATGCCATGCTGCATCCGCTACCAGGCGGCGCTTTGCGCCGCCAGGATCGTCGTTTTTAACGACGTCCCTGCGCGTTTCCAGGATGTTGTATGCCAATCTTGGCCGTTTGACACGGCTTAGGTTGGCATATTTTATTCCTGGCGCCCTGGGCAGCCCAACTTTACCTCCCTAACACCAGCCCCTTCGGGCGGAATTTTAAGGAGGACACGCAAATGGAGCGTAACCAAAATCAAAAGACAGCCCTCAAAAAAACCTTTTCCACCCAGAACCTCGTCATGATGGCCGCACTCATCGCTATGCAGATTATCCTCGCCCGTTTCCTCAGCATCCAGGCCAGCGACACCCTGCGCATCAGCTTTGAGAGCATTCCCGTGATCCTGGCCGGTATGTGGCTTGGCCCTATCCCTGGCGCGATTGTGGCCGTGGTGGCCGATTTCCTGGGGACCATCCTCAGCGGCTACGGCACGTGGTTCCCACCCCTGGTGCTTGGCCCCCTGTCTGTGGGCATCCTCAGCGGCATCAGCACCAAGTATATTTTCCGCAGTCCGCTGGCTGAGACCAGGGACGCTTGGAAGGTGGCCGTGGTTGTTGTTATCCTGGGCATCCTGAACAGCTTTGTGTTCGGCCTTATCGGCAGTACCCTCTATAGCTGCATCATGGTCAAGCAGGATACCACCATCTTCTGGGTTCTGCTGGGAACCAATCTGGTGCAGCGGCTGGCGACCAAGCCCCTGACCATCGCTGTCAACGCTGTGGTAGTCACGATCGTCAACCGCGCCGTCTATAAGCCGGTGGTGCGGCGGCTCGTTTCCCGGGCATAATACATAAGAAATCAGGTAATTCCAATATGACCTACGAAGAAGCACTTCAGTACATCCACTCTGTGAACTGGGTGGGCAGCAAGCTGGGCCTGGAGCGGACCCGGGAGCTTTTGGGCAAACTGGGCAACCCCCATGAAAAGCTGAAATTTATCCACATCGCCGGCACCAATGGCAAAGGCTCCACCGCCGCGATGCTCTCCTCGATTCTTGAGAAGGCCGGGTACCGGGTGGGATTGTATACCTCGCCGTTTATTAACCGCTTTAACGAGCGGATGCAGGTCAATGGGCAGCAGATCCCCGATGGTACGCTGGCGGAACTCACCCGGCGCATACAGCCCTACGCCGACGCTATGGAGGATTCCCCTACGGAATTCGAACTCATTACCGCCCTCGCTATGGAATACTTCCTGGGGGAGCAGTGCGAAATCGTGGTGTTGGAGACTGGTATGGGAGGCGAGCTGGATTCTACGAACGTCATCCGCACCCCGGAAGCGGCGGTAATCACCGCCATGGGGCTGGACCATGTGAAGGAATTAGGCCCCACGATGGCCGATATCGCCCGGGCGAAGGGCGGCATCATCAAAGAAGGCGGCGCGGTGGTCAGCTATGGTGGGAACCCGGAGGCCGATGCCGTGTTCGCGGACATCTGCGGGATGAAACATGCTCCCCTGCGCCAGCCGGATTTTGGGCAGATTGTACCCGGTGCGTTTGACTTGGACGGCCAGAGTTTTTCCTATGGCGGGTGGCATGGGCTGCGCATCCCGCTGGCGGGGCGCTATCAGATGAATAACGCCGCCGTGGTGCTGGAGACTGTAAGCGCCTTGCGGGAGCGGGGCTGGCGGATTCCTGACGAAGCTGTTCGGGACGGCATGGCGCACACGCGCTGGCCAGCCCGGTTTGAGGTGCTGCGCCGGGAGCCTGTGTTTATCGTGGACGGCGGGCATAACCCGCATGGCATCCAGGCTACGGCGGAAAGCTTGCAGCGGCTCTTCCCCGGCAGGAAATTCACCTTCGTCACCGGCGTGATGGCGGACAAGGACGTGGAATCTATCCTGGGGCTGATTGTGCCTTTGGCGGAGCAGTTTTTCACCGTCCGCCCCAACAACCCCCGCGCCATGAAGGCGGAGGAGCTGGCAAGCCGTATTTCCGCTTTGGGCGCGAAGGCTACCCCATGCGGAAGCGTGGCGGACGGTGTGGCAAAAGCCATTGCGGCGGAGGGCATAGACGGCGTGGCCTGCGCGTTGGGCTCGCTGTATATGAGCGGCGAAGTGCGGGAGTGCTTCTGAAAGCGGGGAGGCTAATATGAAGCGGAGGATGTCCAGCATCCCCCTGATGCTGGAATATGTGTCCGGCCTGGCGTCCCATCCAGGAGACAGAAGCGCCGTGGAACGGATTCTCGCCCATGAGGACTATCAATTTGAGCTGCGGCGGTACGGGATTCCCTCTGCGGCCCACTTGATCGACTACTTTTCCCGTTTGACTACAATCTCTCCAGAGGAAATTCCCGATTTGAGCGATAACCACCGGCGGAATTTCCTCCGGGAGAAGCATGGCGAGTGGCTGGACTGCGTACAAAACCCCCAAAAGTATGAGGACCGCTGCCATCGGACGGAAGAACTGTTCACGGACGGCTTCCTGGCGGATATGCAGCGGCGGCTCACGGCGCTGTTCCCCAAGGGAACCGGGATGATTCCAGACCCGGCGGTGGTGTCCACCCTCAGCTTTGGGCGGTCCTTCGGCTATGCCCACGAAGGGGCGCTCCATCTGGATTTGTTCGGCATAGAACGCTGCTGTTCCCTGGAGGACCTGCCCCGGATTGTCCTCCATGAGATGCACCATCTCCAGCTTCTCCATATGGCGGAAGCCGCCGGCAATTTCTATGACAGCTTCAGCCTGTTGGTGCAGTACATTCTTGGCTTCGCCTGGGAAGGGCTGGCGGTGAAGTTCTGCAATAACGCCGAGGGCGTTGTCTCACGGCGGATAGAGCCGGAACAGCCGCCTAATCTGCTGGTTCCGGCCCTGACGGTGCTCAATGAACATTTTGAGGAGCATTTCCACCTCTTCTGCGAAACCGTGAGCCGCATCAAAACCGGGGATTTTACCGGGGAGGATATGGAGCGGCAATACGCCCAGGTGTGGATGAACCCCTACCTTTACGGTGAAAAGCCCTTGGAGCAGCTGGCGGTTTACAGCTTCGGGAACGAGCTGTACGGCTGCGTTTACGATGCTTTCGGGCTGGACGCGGTGTTTGAGTGCTTCTACCATCCCGCGCGGCTGGTTGGCTATTTCAACCGGGCAGGCTGCGGCTGGACGATCCCCTGAGGACGGGGCGTTGTAGGGTTGCACAAGGATATTGTTAAATTTTTGTCATAGCTCACACTTGCAAATATTTCCGGGGTTTGATACAATTTAAATGTAAGTTGGGGCGGGATGGTTATGCCCCAAAACCTGCGGCGGGAGCCGCGCCTGATTTTGTTATTGGCGCCGGGGTCGCGGACGATTGAAGCGCGGCGTCAAAATATAATTTTTCCCGGGGGTGGTGAAATATCCCGGGAACAAGGAGGATTCCTATGGCAATCGAATTTAAGGACGGCAAGTATGTTGACCCGGTAACCGGGCGGGTGACCCTCGATCCCACCGAGTACAAGGACTGGCAGATCGCGGAAGAAGCGGAGCGCACGCTCCCCCCCGTGGATGAGTTCCGCGAGAAGCTGGGCCTTCTGCCCGAAGAAATCATCCCCTACGGCAAAACGCCTAAGCTGGACTTCATCAAGATCATGAACCGCCTGAAGGATAAGCCCGATGGCAAGTTTATCGAAGTGACCGCCATTACCCCCACGCCCCTGGGCGAGGGCAAGTCCACCGTCTCCCTGGGCCTGGTGGAAGGCCTGGGCAAGCTGGGCAAGAACGTGGGCGGTTGCCTGCGCCAGCCCTCCGGCGGTCCTACCATGAACGTCAAGGGTACTGCGGCCGGCGGCGGCAACGCCCTGCTCATGCCCATGACCGAGTTCTCCCTGGGTCTCACCGGCGATATCAACGATATCATGAACGCACATAACCTGGCCATGGTGGCGCTGAACGCGCGTATGCAGCACGAGCGCAACTATGACGATGAGCAGCTGGCCAAGCGCGGCCTCAAGCGGCTGGATATCGACCCCAAGCGCGTGGAAATGGGCTGGGTGCTGGACTTCTGCGCCCAGGGCCTGCGCAACATCATTATCGGCGTGGGCGGCAATAAGGACGGCTACCTGATGGAGTCCAAGTTCGGTATCGCCGTTGGCTCCGAGCTGATGGCAATTTTGGCTGTTGCCACCGACCTGAAAGACCTGCGCGAGCGTATCGGCAAGATCGTTGTGGCCTACAACCGCAAGGGCGAGCCTGTGACCACCGAGGACCTGGAAGTCGCCGGCGCCATGACCGCCTGGATGCGCAACTGCATCAACCCCACCATGTGCTACACCGTCGAGCATCAGCCCATGCTGATCCACGCCGGACCCTTCGCCAACATCGCTATCGGCCAGTCCTCCGTTATCGGCGACCGGCTGGCGCTGAAGCTGTTTGATTACCATGTCACCGAGTCCGGCTTCGCCGCCGACATCGGCTTTGAGAAGTTCTGGAACGTCAAGAGCCGCCTGAGCGGGCTGACCCCCAACGTCTCCGTGCTGGTGGCTACCATCCGCGCCCTCAAGATGCACGGCGGCGGCCCCACCGTGGTTGCCGGACGTCCCCTGCCCGAGGAGTATACCAAGGAGAACCTGGAGCTGCTGGAGAAGGGCTGCGAGAACCTGTTCCACCACGTCAGCACCATCAAGAAGTCCGGTATCGTGCCCGTGGTCTGCATCAACCAGTTCTACACCGATACCGAGGAGGAAATCAAGCTGATCCGCCGCCTGTGCGCGGAGCGCGGTGTCCGTTGCGCCCTGAGCAACCACTGGCGTCTGGGCGGAGAGGGCGCCATTGAGCTGGCCCAGACCGTCGTGGAGGCCTGCGAGGAGAAGAGCGAAATCAAGTTCCTCTATCCTCTGGAGATGCCCCTGCGCGAGCGTGTGGAAATGATCGCCAAGGAAGTTTACGGCGCGGACGGCGTGGATTGGGCGCCCCTGGCCCTGGAGAAGGCCAAGCGGTTCGAGTCCGACCCCAAGTATGCCGATTACTGCACCATGATGGTGAAGACCCACCTGTCCCTCAGCCATGAGCCGAGCTGGAAGGGCGTTCCCAAGGGCTGGCGTCTGCCCATCCGCGACATCCTGGAATACGGCGGAGCCAAGTTCCTCTGCCCGATGGCCGGCACCATCTCCATGATGCCCGGCACCAGTTCCGACCCGGCGTACCGCCGCATCGATGTCGATACCGAGACCGGTAAGGTTTCCGGCCTGTTCTAATTTTGCCCCCACCCCCTGGCGGCGTCCCGCCGCCGGGGGGTTTATTTGCAGAGATTGGCGGGAAGTGGTGTCAGCGTATCTCCAGCATTAACGCAACGCCTAGCTTGAAGCCTTCACGGAAGTTGGCGTAATCGCGGAAATGTGCCGCCTTTTCCCAATCGTCTTGGTGGCGTTTGATAAATTCCTCCCCTAACGCTTCCTCAATCGCGTCCCGGATCGCGCGCTCCTTTAAGCGCAGCGAAAACGGCATGGCGTCCTGCGTTCTGCCGGGCGCGTAGGCGCTGTTGTATATTTCTTGTAATATGCTCATAAGTATTCTCCTTTTGCACTCGTATTTTGTGAGTATATGAGATAATACACTCGTATATTACGAATATGTCAAGGTGTTTTTATGTTTTCAAAGGATTTATTTGGAAAAAGAATTTCTGAAATTCGAAAATTGAATTGCGAGACACAAAAGGCTTTTGGAGAAGCGATTGGTATGAGCAGCAACAACCTTTGTGAGGTGGAAGCGGGAAAAAAGACGACTACCGCTGAAAAAATTGCGCTGATATGCAAACACTACCATGTCTCCGCCGATTACCTTTTGGGGCTGTCGGATGATGTGAACGGGGGGTTTGAGCGGTGGAACGAGGAGGAGGAGCCTTAAGCCGTAACGTAAAATAAAACACGGCATGCAGGGGTCCTTAGGGCGGCGCAGCCCCCTAAGCGGTTTTTAGGTACTTTTTGTCCGCACAAAAAGTACCTGGGGAGTTTGAGGGCTGGAAGCCCTCAAGGCTTCCGGCAAGAAAAAATTTTTTCCGCGCCCCTCCGGGCGCGATTATGACGCGAAGATGAAAGGAGCAAAAATATGGATTTTGCACAGGCGTCTTGTACGGAATTTGTAACTGTTTTGGCCTCCAACGCCCCGGTTCCTGGCGGCGGCGGGGCTTCCGCCCTGGTGGGGGCCATCGGCACCGCCCTGGGCAATATGGTGGGCTCCCTGACGGTGGGCAAGAAGAAATATGCCGATGTAGAAGAAGAAATTATCGCGCTGAAGGCGAAGTGCGACAGTCTCCAAAAGGAGCTGCTGGAGCAGATTGCCCTGGACGCCAAGGGCTTTGAGCCGCTGGCGAAAGCCTATGGGATCCCGAAGGACGACCCCTCCCGCGGCAAGGTGCTCGAGGAGGCCACTATCGTGGCCTGCCAGGTGCCCATGAAGATTATGGAGCTTTGCTGTGAGTCCCTGGAAGCCATCAAGGTCTTCGCGGAGAAGGGCAGCAGGCTGGCCGTCTCCGATGCGGGCTGCGGCGCGGTGTGCGTCAAGGCCGCCCTCCAGGCCGCCTCCCTGAACGTGTTCATTAACACCAAGACCCTCCAAAACCGGGAACTGGCAGAGGAAATGAACCAGAAATGCCTGGGTATGCTGGATAAATACTGCGCAATGGCTGACGGTATTTTTGAGACCGTTAAGGCTGGGTTCTTTAAGTAATTCGAAGGAGAGAGGAAGAAATTATGGCTAAACAGCTTTTAGGCAAAGAAGTAAACGCCGCCCTCAACGCCCGCATTATCGCTGACTGCGAGGCGGTCAAGGCGAAGGGCATCAATCCCACCCTGGCAATTGTCCGCTGCGGCGAGCGTCCTGACGACCTCAGCTATGAGCGCGGCGCCACCAAGCGGGCGGAAACCCTGGGCGTGGCCGTAGAGAAGGTGGTCCTCCCGGAAACCGTCACGAAGGAAGAGCTGCTGAAGGTTATCGATGAGATTAACGCGAATGACAAGATCCACGGCGTTCTGCTGTTCCGCCCCCTGCCCAAGCACCTTAAGGCCGACCAGGACGAAATCTGCAACCGCCTGGACCCCCGCAAGGACGTGGACGGCATGACCGACCTGTCCAACGCCGGCGTGTTCATGGGGAAAGAGCTGGGCTTCGCCCCTTGCACCCCCGCCGCCTGCATGGAAATTCTGGACCACTACGGCATCGACTGCACCGGGAAGAAGGCGGTGGTCATCGGCCGCAGCCTGGTGGTGGGTAAACCCGCCGGGATTATGCTTATGGGCAAGAACGCTACCGTAACCACCTGCCATACCCGGACGAAGGATGTGCCTGCCGTGGCGCGGGAAGCTGATATCCTGGTCTCCGCCGCCGGTGTGCTGCGCAGCCTGACCAAGGAGTATGTACGGCCCGGCCAGATCGTTATTGATGTGTCCATCAACTGGGACGAGGCCAAGGGCGGAATCGCGGGCGATGCCGTGTACGAGGAAGTGGAGCCGGTCGTTGAGGCGATCACCCCCGTCCCCGGCGGCGTGGGCGCCGTGACTACCTCCGTGCTGATTGGGCATGTGGTGGAGGCGGCCAAGCGCACCTTTGGCTGATGGGGGGGCGTTTTTATTGGCAAACAAGAAAAACGAGGTCATTAGCAGCGTAAATATTATCCGTATTTTTCTTTTGGTGTCCTCGGCGGCCTATTTCATCGCCGCCGTGATTTTGGGCTTGGACGATGGCGCGATGCTGCCCGGGCTGGCCCA
The DNA here is from genome assembly GCA_910587645.1 of uncultured Oscillospiraceae bacterium. Lineage (GTDB taxonomy): Bacteria > Bacillota > Clostridia > Oscillospirales > Oscillospiraceae > Pelethomonas. The sequence goes on along the minus strand of CAJUNA010000044.1, from coordinate 41,555 downwards.
GATATTGATGTCCCCCGCCCAGCTTACCAAAGATTATTTTGAGATCGGCAGTATTTCCGGAACGTTTCTCAACGTCTCCCTGGTAGGCTTTGTGTGTGCGGCCATGGCCTGCCTGCCTGGGGCTGTGGTCAATGGCGGCACCATCGCGGCTTATTTCCTGACCACCGGGTTCTCCTTCTGGGGCATCAATTTCTTAAATATTTGGCCCTTTTTCCTGGGGGTCATGGTTCATGCCCTGGTGCGCCGGGAGCCGTTCCCAAAGTATGTGAACCTTGCCATGTTTGCTACCGCGCTGTGTCCCTTGGCCAGCGAGCTGCTGCTGCGCTACCCGGGCAGTGAAGGAGCGCCCAGCGTGACCCTCCCCGGCGTGGCGCTGATGCTGCTAGTGGGCATGCTGATTGGCTTTATGACACCTGCTATGGCGGCGCATTCCCCCAACGTACATAAGGGGTATGATTTGTACTCCGCCGCCCTGCCGGGGGTGCTGCTGGGGCTGTTTGGGGTGGCGGTGCTGTATAAGACGCTGGGCCATGAGATCCCTGCCATCACCGCTACCCTGGGCGGCAGCCATCCGGGCGTGGTTTGGGTCTTCTGCGGGATATTCTTTGGCCTGTGCGTACTGGCGGGCTTTTGGCTTAACGGGAAAAGCTTCAAGGGATATTCCGGCCTGCTTAAGGACACCGGCCACAAGGCGGACTTTGTGGCCAAATACGGCCCTGGCCTTGCCATTATGAACTTTGGTTTTTACGGCCTGATGATCACTGCGTATTACATTTTAGTGCGGGGATCCTTTAACGCCGTAACGCTGGGGATTATATTCTGTATGGTGTGTTTTGGTGCGGCGGGCGCCCACCCGGGCAATATTTGGCCTATCATGGTAGGATATGTGTTGTTTTCCTGCTTTGCTACCTACTGTTTAGGCGGTGTATTTCCTACCAATGCCCAGGCTATTTTGGTAGGTCTCTGCTTTGCCAGCGGCCTGGCCCCTATTGCGGGGAATTACGGCTGGTGGGCCGGCATTTTGGCGGGGGGGATGCACTATTTTTTGGTGACTTCCATTCCGGCCATTCACGGCGGGTTCAGTCTGTATAACGGCGGTTTTACCTCTTTGGTGATTGCAACCATTCTGGTGCCGCAGTTGGAGACCTTCTGCAAGACCAAGACCCAGCGGTTGGAGGCAAAGGATCAGGGGAAGTGAATCAAAATCCATAAGGAGCGATGCAAGATGACCAAGCAAACCATGCGGGCGGAAGTAGCCGCGCGGGTAAAGAATTTGTCCCCCACCTACTGCCGGGAAGCGGATGCGGCTATATGCCGCTGCGTCACCCAATCCCAGCCATATCAACAGGCTAAGACGGTGTTTTGCTATGTAGGCACAGAGCGGGAGATTGATACGATGGCGCTGCTCCGCGCCATACTGCGGGACGGGAAGGTCTTGGCGGTGCCTCTGTGCCTGCCGGAGAAGGGGCGGATGGAAGCGCGGCGGATTACAGGGCTGGGCGATTTGGTAAGCGGACGTTTTGGGATTTTAGCACCCAAGCTGGAGTGCCCGAAAATTGCTCCAGAGGAGCTTGAGCTGGCAATCGTCCCCTGTTGTACAGGCAACGCCACAGGCCAGCGTTTAGGCTATGGCGGCGGCTATTATGACAGGTACCTGCCCCAGACCAAGTGCCCCACTATGCTCCTATGCCGCCACCAGCTGGAGCGCAGTGACATCCCGGTAGACGGGCATGACGTCCAGTTGGACTACTTTGTTACCGAACGTGGGGTTGTTCACTGCAAGGTGGAGGAGTAGGCTTACGGGAGACATTCTTTTCTTTGTGAACAAAGAAAAGAATCAAAAGAAAAACTTTTTGCCTGCCCGATGGGCCTTGCACTTCGGTACCTGATGTGTTGGAATGGCTCTTTTTTATCGGAAGTGCCAAAGGGCGCGGAACTTTGTTCCGCGCCCTTCATTTTTGTGTGTTATTATTGGCTGCACGGCTTATGCCGTGCTGGGGGGCGTGCCTAAAGGGCTGCATCTCCTATACAGGATTAGGCAGAGTAGGGGAACCAGTAATATGCCCGCTCCTCGTTCTCATTGCGCAGTTCGCCGCCGCAGTGCTCCGCTACCCGGCGGGATGCCGTATTGCTTGGGTAGACCGTGACGAGGATATCCTCGTGTATTCCCATCCGCCGCGCTTCCTCCAGGAGCAGCTTCAGCAGCGCGTTCCCATAGCCCTTGCCCCGCTGGGCGGCATCTATGGCGTAGCCAATATGCCCGCCTGCTTCCCGCAGCTTATCCGTCAGCCTGTGCCGCAGATTGCCCTGTCCAACGGGGATGCTGCCGTCCATGAGCCAGAAGGTGCTGGCGGGAACCATCCAATCCTCCAGGCCAATCCCCTGGGCCATATCCATATGATGCTTCAGCCAAGCGGGAAAGTCCGCATATTCTATACCGTTGGCTTTATTGATAAAGCCGTTTTCACTTGCGCCAATTCTTTGGAGCATATCGTAGAATTCCCGTCCATCTTCCAGGGAGACTGCTTTTAGGTACAGCATTTTTATCACTCCTTTTTGGATAATAGGCACATTCTATCACGCATGTTATGAAAAATCAATAGTAAGTTACCACAAGTTCAACCAATGTGAGAGAGGGAAGCGTCACCGCTCCGATCTAATTTTTTATGATTTTACCCCTGCGCCATATCTCGGATTCAATCTGATACTTTTTGCGCCAGTCTGTAACCTTTGTAAAGAAACTTGTAACCATTTTCCTTTTGTAACGCCAACATTTCCCTTCTTGCGACAGCATTTTTGCGTTCTTATGTAAACTAAAAAGGAGAAATCATTCAAAAAAGCTTGACAAACGCAGGATAATCAGGTATACTACACAAAGTTTTTAAAAAAGTTACAAAGGTTACAATTCGGTATCCGGCCTGTTTAAGATTTGGAAATTTTGGAAATCCTAATTTTATGCGGGAGTACCACGGAATCCGCCTGCACACCTCTTTTTTGAAAATGAACGGAGGAACAAGTATCATGTTTGAAAGAAGCAAGAAAGCCGTTATTTTTTTCCAACGGCTGACCGCTGCCGCAGCAATACCGGCCCTCTTTGTCCTGTCCCTGCTCTGTCTCGCCGCCCCCATGGAGGCGAATGCCATGTATATCGTATCCAACGCCGCCCCCGTCCGTGTGGATGAGCTGGAGGGCAATGTATTTCTTACCGATGGCGTGGCCGGCCTGGTTTCCCGTACCTCTGAAAGCGAATTGGAACTGGCTGCCGGCCTGGACGTAACCGTCACCTACCAAGGCCAGCAATTTTACACGGTTTCCGGTGAGGAGACTCTTTCGGAGCTGCTGGCGCGTTTGGATATTCAACCCAGCCCTCTGGAGATGCTGTCCGTTTCCTTCCCTGATAGCGGGATGGAAGTGGAAATTGGCGGCGAGTTTGTATTTTATGAGCACATTTCCACTGTCAGCGAGCATGAGATCGAGTACCGTTACGATGACTGCAAGCCCGACTGGTACGAGGCTGTGATTCAGGAAGGCAGCGATGGAGAATATACGGAAGTTTATGAGATCATCTATCAGGATGGCCAGCAGACGGCACGGCAGTTGATTGATGTGATTGATGAGGAACCGGTGCCTACCATTATTGTAAAGGGCACCATGGAAAACTTTGCCAACAACGATGACGAAGTTTCCGGCATTTCCGTCAATGAGGATGGGTCCGGCGTAATTACGCTGGCCAATGGTGAGACGGTGACCTTCAGCGGCGTCCGTACTATGCGGGGCACGGCCTATACCACTGGTGGCAGCGTTGGTACCCGTACCGCGTCCGGTACCCAGGCCCGTGTTGGCGTGGTGGCGGTAGACCGGAATGTGATCCCTCTGGGTACTAAGGTTTACGTGATCAGTAATGACGGCGTTTATAACTATGGATTTGCTGTAGCGGAGGACACCGGTGTCCGCGGCAATACCATTGACCTCTATATGAACTCCAACAGCGAGTGTATCCAATTCGGCGTTCGGGATTGTACAGTGTATATCCTGGACTAAGGGATGGTACGATGTACCCGGTTTGAAAAAGCCGCCACAGGCCAGTAAGAGCCTGTGGCGGCTTTTTGCGCATAGGATTCATGGGATGAAAGAGAGGGTATTCCCCGTATTGCAATCCCCGCCGATCCATGCTATAATCAACGTCAAAACGACAAGAAGGGAGAACTGCCATGTCTAAAACTATTGACTGGAGCTTGTATCTCAGCCCTGATGCCACCCCTACCTTCCAGCAGCAGGCTTCCCTGGTGATGCGTCTGAGCATACCCGCCATACTGGCGGAAATCAGTTCCATTGCCATGCAGTACATTGACGCGGCCATGGTTGGTTCTTTAGGGGCAAGGGCCACCGCCGCCATTGGCTTGGTATCCTCTACCACCTGGCTGTTTGGAGGCATCTGCATCGCGGTGGCGGCGGGTTTTTCAGTTCAAATTGCCCAATTGATAGGTGGCGGCAGACAGAAGGATGCCCAATCTGTTCTCCGGCAGGGCTTGATGGCTGGACTGGTCATTGGCCTGCTTTTGGGTGCGCTGGGCGCAGGTATCAGCCGCAGCCTTCCTATCTGGCTGAAAGGCGCGCCGGATGTCTGTCCTGACGCAGGCCGGTATTTCCTGATATATTCCTGTGCCCTTCCCTTTGGCCTCCTGCGTCAGACCTCCGGCAGTATGCTGCAATGCAGCGGAGATATGCGTACGCCCAGCCTGCTGAATATTTTCATGTGCTTGGAGGATGTAGTATTCAACGCCCTTCTGATTTTCCCTACCCGCACCATAACATGTTTCGGCATGGCACTAACCTTTCCCGGCGCGGGCCTGGGGGTCACAGGCGCGGCGCTGGGGACGGCTTTGTCAGAAGCGGTTACCGCCCTGCTGATGGCCTATTTCCTGTGTTTCCGCTCGCCGGTTCTGCGTCTGGAAAAGGGGGTGCCCTGGAAGCTGGAGGATCGCTGCCTGCGTAACGCCGCCCACTTGTCCCTTCCCCTGGCCCTGGAGCGGATTGTATTAGGCGGAGCCCATGTGGCCGCTACCCGGATTGTCGCTCCACTGGGGACGGTAGCTGTAGCGGCGGATTCTTTGGCGGTTACGGCCGAGAGCTTCTGCTATATGCCTGGCTACGGCATCGGCTCCGCCGCCACCACTTTGGTGGGCCAGAGTATCGGTGCGGACCGCAGGGACTTGGCAAAACGATTTGCTTATCTGGCCACCGCGCTGGGTATGGCGGTCATGGCCTGTACTGGTGCGCTGATGTTCTTTTTCGCCCCCTGGATGTTCGCCCTCCTGACGCCGGATCCGGCCATCCAGGCGTTAGGCAGCCAGGTGCTTCGGATTGAAGCCTTTGCCGAGCCACTTTTCGCCGCGTCCATCGTTGTAGCGGGCGCCCTGCGGGGCGCGGGGGACACGCTGGCGCCCAGCGTGTTGAATTTGATCAGCATGTGGGGTGTACGCATCAGCGTATCCATTTTCCTGGCGCCCCGTTTCGGCCTGCCGGGGGTATGGTTTGCTATGTGTGGTGAGCTTTGTGTCCGGGGAATTCTGTTCCTGATCCGCCTTTTGCGGGGCAAATGGCTGGATGTGCGGCACGGGTCTCTGATTGCTCAGAAAAGCGAATAACCCAAAGGTGGGAGACCGGAAGGTCTCCCACCTTTTTGATCAAATCTATTAATAGTAAACTTCCCTTACATGTATGCCTTTGGACAGGGGGCTTTTGTTTCCGGTTCTATTGCAGGGCGGGATACGAGGGCCTTTGCGCTTTCGCGGCCGCTTGGATTTGGCAATGGGAACCTCCCAATAGAACCTGGGGGCTGCCGCGGAAGAGAACGCAATTAAACCGGTCCTGGTTGAAACCGTTTTTCTTCTACCATGACTTCAACCGTTCCCGCCGAAAGTTCGGTTACCTTTTCCTGAAACGCAGCCACATCCTCTGAGGGGAGAAGGATGGTCAAAAGGACATCGGTCCCGAAATCAGCGTTTTCTATAACGCCGCCGGATTTTTCAACTAAAATCCGCATCCGCTCATAGAGAGGATAGGCGCAGGAAGCTGCCAAGACCGCCCACAGCCGCATCCGGCTGATGCCAGCCGCGTCCAAGGCCAGCTTTGCCGTCCCGCCATAGGCCCGGGTTAATCCCCCTGCCCCCAGCAGGATCCCGCCGAAATACCGCGTCACCACACATACGGCGTTGGTTATGTCTTCCTTAAGAAATACGTTCAGCATGGGTTGGCCCGCTGTGCCCTGAGGTTCTCCATCATCTCCATAGCGCAGCACATTCCCGTCCCGCAGCACGTAGCACCAGCAATGATGCCGCGCGTCATGGTAGTGTTTTCTGACCTCGTCAATCTTTTCCCGGGCTTCCACCTCGCTCTCTACGCGCCAGAGCTGTCCGATGAACCGGGATCGCTTCTCCACAAACTCCGCTTCGCCGTATCCGGCAGGCACTAAGTAGCTGTCCATTCTCCTTGCCCCCTTTTCTCCCAAGCCGCCCGCGTCAAAAAGTAGAAGCAGGTAGGACGGTCCGAATAAAACTCATCAGACAGGTTTTCCGTAAACGCGTACAAAAAACCACATTTTTCAATTACCCGTTTTGACTGCCGGTTTTCCCGGTAGTGGGTTGCCCAGATTTCATCAAATCCCGCTTCTTGAAAGCCGTAGCGCAGCAATTCAGCCGCCGTCTCCGGCATCAACCCCCGCCCCCAGTACTCTGGGGAAAGGGCGTATCCAATCTCCGCCGTATGGCCTTGGCAGGCTTCCGCCTTATGAGGGGCGGTAAACCCTGCGGAGCCGATGACCCGCCCGGTTTCCTTGTCCACTATTGCGAACACATCTGGCGCAGAGAACACCGTACGGATGATCTCCCGGCTTTCCTCCACACTTTCGTGGGGCTTCCACCCCGCGACCGGGCCGACCCTGGGGTCTTTGCAGTAAGCGTAGACATCCGCCGCGTCCGCTTCCGTGAAGGGGCGCAGGATGACCCGGTTGGTTTCTAAAACCGCCATGCTGTTTCTCCTCTCCAATGGGGTTAGGGCAGGGGGGATTTTTTCTCTTTGCCCCGGAGGGGAAATCCCTCTTCCTGCCAAATAGTGTCTTGATAGGGATGGGCGGCTAAATATGTATCCAGGACTGTCCGCAATTCCTCCGGATAATCGCTGATAATGCCGCCTACGCCCATCTCCAGGTATTGCCGCATTTTTTCATTGTCATAGACGCTCCACACATAAACCGGCAGATATTGCTCCCTGGCCTGGAGGATCAGGCGGCTGTTGACCAGGGCTTCCTCTACCGCCAGGAAGTCCACGCCGTACCGCCAGACAGCCTCGTCAATGTCCCCGCTGGCGCCGAATAGGCAGTAGCCCACCCACCATTCCGGATGCCGGTCCAGCAGGGGCATGAGGCACATATAATCCAGCGACATGAACATGGCCCGTTCCCCGAAGCCGTACCGCTCTACCAGCTCTATCACCGCTTCTGCCAGAAGTGAGTGGTTTGATCCTGCGGGTTTCAATTCGATGAGCAAGCCCATTGCCCCGTCCTGCAAAGCCCGCAGGACCTCCTCCAGGGATACGATTCTGGCATCCGCGTCCGGGTGCCCGTAATCGGAGATGGGGATTTCCCCCAGTTGCGCCCAGTCCAGGCCGCCCACTTCCTCCTCCCGGCCTGCCAGCCGCCGCAGGTTTCCATCATGGAACAGAACCGGCACACCGTCCCGGGTGAGCTGCACGTCAATCTCCGCGTAATCCATCCCCAACGCCTGGGCGGCAAGGATGGCGGGAAGGGTGTTTTCCACGCCCTCAATACTTCCCCGGTGCCCGATGGCCAGGGGCCGGTGAACCATAGGCTGCTGCCAGCTTGCCGCCACCAGCCAGGCTGCTAGCAGCAGCCCTGCCGCCGCCAGGCCGGACTGCCAGCGCCGGGTTTGCAGCCGGGCCTTCCATCTTCTTTTGGCCCTGGCCCAGCGGTGCTCCGCCATTTCCACCAGCATCTCCCCATCCCGGCTCCAGGGCGGGCTAAGGGAAGCGCGAAGCGCCGCCTTCCTCTCCAGGCTGGCTACCAGTAGCCAAATAATCCCCGTCATAGCCGCCGCTGTCAACAGGTTTAGGAACAGCCAGTAAAGCAGGTCGGTCCGGAACGCCTCGGTGTGGAGTAGGTTTTTTAAGAAATATTCCCCGAAATCATCATTCCCCAGGGGTTTGCGCCGCCAATAGCGGCTGATTTCTGTCAGCGTCCGCTCCCAGAGCAGCAGGATGCCTAAGACCATTAAGCGGTGCTTCCAGTCCAGCTTTTTCCAGCATCCCAAGCTTTCCCTAGACGCCGCTGCGAACCGCTGGCCCCGCAGGACCATGCACACCGGCACAAACAGCAGTGCCAGGTGGATGGCATATTCCGCCACAAAGACCGCTACTATCCCCGCCACACCCAGGGAGGTTTTCCGCATTTCCCCGAACACGAACTCCGGGATGACTACCTGGGGCGCCATAGTGTTTACATACCCGAGCCGGGTCAGGGGCAGCAGGAGGACATAATACAGCGACCCCGCCGCCAATGACCATCCCCGCATAACCCCAAGGTTCCATACGGAGCTTTTCATTACCTGGGGCAGGGAAAAGGCGTTCCCCTGCCGGTACAGGGCTACAATATTAATAATAACGGCGTATTCATAAAAAATCAGGAGCGCCGCGCCGAAAAACAAGAGCAGAAACAACGCCGCCCCCTTCCAGTTCAGGAATACGCCCAGCATGTTCTGATTGAACCGTAGGCCTACGGAAGCGGCATAGGTATGATAAATCTCCCGGAACAGGGGGTTCACCAGGCCTAAAATAAGAAGCTTCCAAAAAAGCTCAAACAAAAGCGCCATCCGGACCGCTTTACCAAAACGCATAGATCATTGCTCCCGCTATAAGATTTTCTTTATTCCCAAGGCTCCTTCGGCTCCACCCAGCCCTCAATGTAGGGCTTGACCACGCCGATGGCTTTGGGATTGCAGACCGCTACCACATCGATAGAACCGGCATATTCCACGCTCTCCACCTTCGCTTCCCGGTACAGCAGATCCAGCAGCCCGCCCTTGTCGTAGGGCAGATGCAGGGTGACCCGGCGGGTGCCTTTGTCTAAGGTCCTGTCGATCGCCTGGAGGAGCTGGTCAAGCCCTTCTCCAGTTTTGGCGGAAATATTGACGGAATCCGCGCCATGAGGTCGGATATCTCCCCAGAACAGGTCGGATTTATTATAAACCCGCAGGCACGGCGTCTGCTCCGCCCCCAACTCACTGATCAGGCTGTCCACAATCTGCGCCTGCTCCTGCCAATGGGGGCTGGAAATGTCGATAACATGGAGCAGCAGGTCGGCGTACTCCAACTCCTCCAGTGTGGCCTTGAACGCGTCCACCAACTGGTGGGGCAGCTTCCGGATAAATCCTACGGTGTCGCTGATGACCACGTCCATGGTGTCGCTGACCGTCAAGAGACGGCTGGTGGTGTCCAAGGTGTCGAACAGCCGGTCGTTGGCCGGAATGTCCGCGCCGGTGAGCGCGTTCAAAAGCGTGGACTTCCCCGCGTTGGTGTAGCCTACGATGGCTACTACGGGAATCTCGTTTTTCATCCGCCGCTGGCGCTGGGTACCCCGGATCCGGCGGACTTCCTCCAGTTCCTCTTTCAGCTTGTCGATCTTCCGGTGGATGTGGCGGCGGTCAGTCTCCAATTGGGTCTCGCCGGGGCCTTTAGAGCCGATGGGGCCTTTGCCGTTGGTGCCCGCCTGCCGTTCCAGGTGGGTCCACATGCCTGTCAGGCGGGGCAGGAGGTACTGGTACTGGGCCAGCTCTACTTGCAGCCGCCCCTCCCGGGTTCTGGCCCGCTGGGCAAAAATGTCCAGGATCAGGGCGCTGCGATCCAGTACCTGCACCCCAAGCTCCTCTGTCAATACCCGCATCTGAGAGGGGCTGAGGTCATTGTCAAAAATGACGGTTGTAGCTTCCTCCGTCCGGATCAGCTCCTTAATTTCCGCTACCTTGCCCTCGCCGATAAAGGTCCGGGGGTCTGGCGATGCGCGGTTTTGCAGTACGGAAGCGGCCGCTTCGCCGCCTGCGGTCTCCACCAGGGCTTCCAGCTCCTCCATGGATTCTTCATCGGCATTGTCCTTGGCGTCCAGCCGAGGGCTGGAGAGGCCGGCCAGGATGGCAATGTCTCTGGGTTTCTTAATTTCGGTTTGTTCTTTCATAGTTTCCCTTTATTTTTTCAATTTTTCTTGATCCAAATAGACCCGGGAGCCGGTGGCGCCCCGCTGGCCCTGGTACTTGCCCTGGTAGGGGCGCAGGGCTTCGCTGTCCATCTGGGCAAATACAAGCTGGCCTACCCGCCGCCCTGTTTGCAGCTTGATGGCGCAGCGGTTGGCGTTGAATAACTCCAAAGTGATTTCCCCTTGGAAGCCAGGGTCTACCCAGCCCGCGTTTTGGATGAACAGGCCCATCCGCCCCAGACTGCTGCGGCCCTCCACAAAGGCCGTCAGGTCGTTGGGCAGGATGAAATATTCCATCGTTGTGGCAAGGATAAACTGGCCCGGCAGCAATACATATGTATCGCTTCTCAGGGGCTTGTAGGTGGTCTCCTCATCCAGCGTGATGACCCCGGAAGGGGAGTCCTCTATCACCGAAAACGTGTCGCCTAAGCGGATATCTACGCTGGCGGGCTGAATCTGCCCTTCCTCCAGCGGGGTAATGGACAGGTCTCCACGCTCCAGGCGGGACAGGATGTTTTTGTCGGATAGGATCATGGTATACGCCTCCCTTCTCTCTATTTTCCTCTGTAGTATAACCGATACAGGACGGTTTTGCAATCTTTCTTCGCCTGCTGGCGCAGGAAGAATAAAAAATATGGAAAATCCCTCTTTTCGAGCGGTTCGTTCGAAAAGAGGGGCTTTCTCACAGCATTAAAATGATACCATAAACCACACTGGCCGCTACGCCAAATACAATCACGGGGCCAGCTACGGTGAACATTTTCGCCGCCATGCCGGTGATAAGGCCTTCGCTTTTAAAGTCGATGGCCGGAGAGGCCACCGCGTTGGCAAAGCCTGTGATGGGCACCAGCGTCCCCGCGCCGCCATAACGGCCCAGTTTGTTATAAAGGTTCAGCCCCGTCAGCAGTACCGACAGGAATACCAGGCAGATGGAGGTGGCTGTCCCTGCGTCAGTCTTTTCAAGGCCCAGGGCGGTCCAGCCGTCCATGATAGCCTGCCCTAAGACGCAGATACCGCCGCCTATGGCAAAGGCTAAAACGCAGTTTTTGACAATAGGCGAGCTTTTTTCCCGTGCCTGGACGTATTTTTGATACTCTTGTTTGGTGATTTCCATTGTGCAGCTCCTTATTCGTTTTGCGGTTAGTATCTGCCGGAAGGGGGTGAATATACCAGTGACTCCCCAATTTGTAAATTTTACCAGCGGTTTTTATAGGTCAGGCACACGCAGCCAATAACAAAAAGGGAACCGTCTTAGTAGACGGCCCCTTTCCAGTTTACGTATTGGCTTCCATCAATATCCACCTGCAAAACATGGGGCTAACGCATGCCAGAAACGATTCCCTGTACCGCTGCGATTGCCGCGGCGACTTCCTCTGGGGAGGTATACCATCCGGGGCTGAAACGCACCGTCCCCTGGGGGAATGTGCCCAAAGTCCGATGGGCGGCCGGGGCGCAGTGGAGCCCGCAGCGGGTGAGGATACCGAATTGCTGCTCCAGGCAGAAAGCCGCTTCCGCATTGTCCTGTTCTAAAAAATCTACAGAAATTACGCCCGCGCGGTTTTCCAACGTCCACGGCCCCGCCAGCCGGATGTTGGGAATATCCTGCAGCCCCGCCAGAAATTGGCTGGTCAATTCCTCTTCCCGCCGCCGGAAAGTCTCAACGCCAGTTTCCAGAATAAACTCCACAGCGGCATGGAGGCCATAGATTCCCGGCAGGTTCGGCGTACCGGACTCCAGGCGGTCCGGCATATAGGTGGGCTGGCGCTCGGAATCTGACGCGCTTCCTGTGCCGCCGGTAATGAGCGGTGTCAGGCCTTTGGCAAATTCCGGCGACAGCAGCAGTGCGCCAATCCCCGAGGGGCCCATTAAGCCCTTGTGCCCCGGCACCGACAGCGCCGATAGGCCCCAGCCTTCGAAATCTATATCCCAATGCCCCGCCGTCTGGGCGGCGTCCAGCAGCAGTGGAATACCACGCTCCCGGCAGATTTTCCCAATTGCGGCAGCGTCTTGTATGCCTCCGCCTACGTTGGAGCCATGGGCTATTACTACCAGCCGCGTGTTGGGACGGAGCAGCGGCAGAAGGTCTGCCGGATCCAGATACCCTTCCCCATTACAGGGAACACGGTCAAAGGCTACCCCCTGGTCTGCCAGGCTGTGCAGTGGGCGCATGACGGCGTTGTGCTCCATACTGCTGGTAATGCAGTGGTCTCCAGGTTTCAGCCAGCCCCGGAGCGCCATATTCAACCCCATCGTGTTGCCGCTGGTTAGAATGCAGTGGGTGGGGTCGCTGTGGTGGAACAGCTTGCACAGCCCTTCCCGCAGCAGCAGTGTGGTCATCCCCGCGTCCTGTGCGCGGGCATAAACGCCGCGATTGATGGACGCACCCACCTCTGTCAAATAGCGTGTCATGGAGGTGGCCACGGCGGGGGGCTTAGGAAAAGAAGTAGCGGCGTTATCTAGGTATATCTGGCTCATATTGCTGTCTCCTATAGAAATATTCAATCAGTAAAAGCTACTACAACCTAAATCACAATGAATCGTTTCTGAAAGCATTTAAAGCAAAAGCTGCGCTTTTTCGCCCATTTTTACAATTTTACTGTACCACAAAATTTTTCTTGATGCAACTGTTTTCTCGCTGGGAAGGCAAAAAGGAAATTGATCTTGCTTTTGGCAATAAAAAACGATATATTGGATGCCAGGATAGGGTTATTTGCCCATGCCTGTGTGGCCGGCATTGGTGCCGCGCCAGAATTTTTCGGAGAAATGAGAGGAGAAAACATCCATGCCAAAAGAAAGCTTTATCAAACGCTACGGCCTGCTCATTGGGACAGGCCTGGTGGTGGGAGCGGCGGCGGTGCTGCTGACAGCCCTAGGCAATCCGGCCAATATGGGCTTCTGCATCGCCTGCTTCCTGCGGGACATCGCCGGGGCATTGAACTTCCAGCGGGCCGGGTTTGACGCCGAGGTCGGCACCGGTATCGTCCAGTACATCCGCCCTGAGATCATCGGCCTGGTGCTGGGATCCACCGCGATTGCCTTCGCCAAGAAGGAATTTCGCCCCAAAGGGGGTTCTTCCCCTATGATCCGCTTCATCGTGGCGGTTTTCGTCATGATCGGCGCGCTGGTGTTCCTGGGCTGCCCCCTGCGCATGGTTATCCGTATCGGCGGCGGCGACCTGAACGCGGTTGTTGGCCTGGTGGGCTTCGCCCTGGGTATTCTCCTTGGCATCCGGTTCCTGAAGAAGGGCTTCAGCCTGCGCCGCGCGTATCAGCAGTCCATGGCGGAGGGTCTGATTTTCCCGGTCCTGATGGTGGGCCTGCTGGTTCTGCTGATGGTACGTCCGGACTTCATCATTTTCAGTGCCAAGGGCCCCGGCTCCATGGCGGCTCCCGTTCTGGTTGCCTTGCTGGTTGCCGTGATTGTGGGCATTTTGGCCCAGCGTTCCCGCCTGTGCATGGTGGGCGGCATCCGTGACGCGGTGATGTTCAAGGATTTCCGCCTGATTTCCGCCTTCGTCGCCATCATTGTGGCGGTGCTTATCGGCAATCTGGCCCTGAGCAAGTTCAATCTGGGCTTCGTTGATCAGCCCATCGCCCATTCCGAAGCCACCTGGAACCTGATGGGCATGGTCCTGGTAGGCTGGGGTTCCGTCCTACTGGGCGGCTGCCCCCTGCGCCAACTGATCCTGGCTGGTGAGGGCAATACCGACTCTGCCGTCACCGTTACCGGCTACATCGTTGGCGCGGCAGTGTCCCATAACTTCGGCCTGGCCTCTTCCGCTACCGGCATCGGCACTGGCCCTGTCGCTATTGCGGTTGTGGTTGGCTTTGTGGTTCTGGCAGTTATTTCCTTGATGAATATGCAGAAATTGGAGGGTTAATGGTATGATTGATGCGCGTGGATATTCCTGCCCCACCCCTGTGGTGATGGTGCAGAAGGCCGTCAAGGACGGCGGCCCCTCCAAGCTGGAGGTTGCTGTAGACAACCAGTGCTCCGTGGAGAATGTGACCCGGTTTGCCCGGAACGCCGGCTATCAGGTGAAGGTTGTGGATTTCGAGGGCGATTTTAAGCTGCTGCTGTCAAAGTGATGGAACAGTATGTGGCTACCTTTCACACCCACCTGGCGGCGCTGCGGAGCTGCAACGCGCTGAAAAAGGCTGGGGTCGATGGCGCCTGCCTAGCGCCTGTTCCCCGGCGGCTGAGTTCTTCCTGCGGCACCTGTGTTTTCTATGGAGCGGAGGACGCCATGCTTGCCTGCATGGACGCCGACCTGGAAGCGGTCTACCGGCGGGAGGAGGCTTCGTTCGCCTTGGTACACCAGGGGGACGATTGACAGCGGAAAACGGACATAGCTTAAGGGGCTGCGCCACCGGCGCAGCCCCTTGTTTTCTGTTCGCCTGCCTGCATACGCAGGGAATCAGCCTAAACGAACCTCCTGGGCTTCCTCCGGAAGGAAGCAGCCCTTCATGTCATACTTGTTGTAGCCGCTATAATCAGAAAGCGCACGGCCTTGCAGGAAATAACTGCGGATAAACCGCTTGCCGTCTACACAAGTCCAGTTCTCCTGATCCCAGCTCAGGTAGCCGTCCTCATCCGTGCGTTTTTCCGCGAAAATCAGGTCTACCTGGCGGTTATGGTTGGCGACCAGGTCTATCAGCTGTTCTACTGTCAGGTCAAGGTCTGCCTTGTTGACAATATCAATGACTTTCATCCTGCCGCCCCCTTATCCGATATATCCGGCGGCTTTCAGGATTTCCTGGGCCTTGGCATGGTTCGCTTCGCTCATCATCACCAGCGGGCCGGTGCAGCCCATCCCAGTCTCCGCGTAGATTCCAGCCTTCCAGAGGGCCTTGGCGGCGTCCTCCAGATCCATCACCTCAATGCCGGGGATGCTGGCGGTACACGGCTCGGCGGGAGGGGCCTTGACCTCTTCCTCACCGGCGGGCTTGGCAGCGGACTTGCGGTCTGCCAGTATCTTGCTCAGCCCCGCCTTCTCTGCGGCGGCGAACTCCTGGGCGGCAATGGCAAAGACCTTGCCCCGCACCAGCTGGGCGGCAAACTCCAGGGCGTTGGCTACCAGGGGCGCGCCGCTGGCCCGGGAGACGATCAGCACCAGTTTGTCATAGCCGGGGCCAATGCCCGGGCCATAGCCGTATCCGGCGGATTCAAAGCTGCCGCCAGTGGTGTAGGCGGAGAGCATCTTCACCAGCACGTTTCCGGTAAGGCTGTCGCACACCAGGACATCGGGGGTGCCTTGCAGTACGTCGTTTCCGCGAAGCACCGCACCGCCGTCGGAACGGGCGGATTCCGCCCAGCGGAAAGCATATCCGTTCTGTTGCAGTTGGTTCAGCGCCATCTCTGTTTGCCGCGCACCGTCTACATTCAGGATGCCCACTGTGGGATTTTGAACACCGCAGGCTTTGGCAGTGATGATACCGTACACCGCGTTTTTGATCATCCCCTCAATCCGGTCCGCGCTGGCGGTGCCGGTAGAGGTGGCAATGAACATCTCTTTTCCCTTAGCGGGTGTGACAACGCGGCCTACGGTGGACACGCCGATAGGGAAGGGGAAGTGCATGGTGACGGCGCCGTCTACCTCGCCGGTTTCCACCATTTGCTCCATCTTCTTGTGGCCCTCGTCCTCGTTGCCTACATGGACGGTGGTGACCCCTTCCGCTTCCAGGGTGCCGATATAGCGCACGTCTACCCCGCGGTGGGCGGCGGCTACGGCGGCGGCCATAGCGTTCTCCTCGCCGTGCTCACTGCCCATACCGGTCAGGGCAATCCGGGGCTTGGGGCCAAAAGACCCGGTTTCCAGGCCCTCCGCCATCTCCAGAAACGCCTTGGCAATGGTTTTTTCCAGATTACTCATAGCCATCCTCCCGCCTTATTCGGCCTGGGCCAGCAGTGTGGCGGCAAAGTCCTTCATGGCCTTGGCAATCATGCCCTTCACCTCGTCCTCGCTGACCCCGGCTTCCGCTTTCTCCGCGCCGGTGTTGGCCTGGATGACAAAGGAGACGCCGTCAAAGAGGTTGGTCATGCGGCCCAGGAACAGGGAGCCCTTGCCGATGATCATGACCCGGTTCAGCTTCCCGGCCATGATGTCGTTGCGGGCAAATCCGATATAGGGTACGCCGGAGGGGATATGGCCCTGGGTAGGCGCCCAGCCGGTAAGGCCGTGCTTTACCGGGAAGGTGGCCAAGTCCGCCTTTTGCAGCTCGCCCCGCTTCACCGCCAGGGCGGCAATCATCTTATAGTTGGACAGCGGCACGTCGCCTGCGCCGGCGGGCTTGGTGATATCCGGATTCTGCATTTCCGGGGAATATTTGTCGATGTCCGTGATCTTCAGGCCGTGTTTGTCCAGGGGATTGGTCACCAGGCTGGAGATAACCGCCTGAGGCGCGGAGCCGGTGCCCACCGTGTGGCGGCCCAGCATATCCAGGTTAATCTCCGGGCTTACACCATCGTCCTGGGTCAGCACTACCGCGAAACCGCCAACCATGTCCTCCATGATGGGCAGGCCCTTCTTCACATGGTCCTTGCCGTTCATGCCCAGCTTGGCGGTGCAGCCGCCGGCGGTGACCACAACGGTCTTATACGCGCCGGATGCTACCAGGGCGGCGGCTTCAATCATGGCGTGGGCAGGCGCCGCGCAGAAACCACGGGCATCGGAGCCGGTGGCGTTGGCAAGGCCGGCGATCTCCGCAGCGGACTTGGCAAAGTTGCCGCCGCCCCGCTGGTTCATATCGCCGCAGGCTTCCTCAGCGCAGTCCACCACGTATTCTACGTCCTCTTTGGAGATGCCCGCGTTCTTCACGGCGGACAGCAGCGCCATCACGGAGCTGGCCTTGCTCACCAGGTTCTCGTGCATGACGTGGGCGGAGAGGTTCACATCGATATCGTGGGCGCGGTTAACGCAGCCAACCAACGTACCGTTGTGGTAAAGGCCCTCAGAATGCTCCTCACTGACCAGACGGGCAATCTCTTCCCCGGCAGTCTGGGTCTCGGGAATCCGGGCCAGGATGGTTTCATCCATGATGGGGTTGGCTGCCAAGGCAGCACGGTGGGCGTCGGCAAAGCCCTGCTCCAGCTTCACCAGGCCGAAGACATCGCAGGCCTGCATCAGCAGCAGGAACTCTTCCTGGGGCATCATCTGCCCGAAGGGGCCGAAACGGTCTGAAACATCGCAGGCCTTGTCGCACCAGGGCTGGGCCACTTCCGCCAGCTCGTCAGGGTGCTTGTTGCCGATATAGACCTGGTTGGGCCAATAGGAGAGGGCCTGGTCAAAGCTGCGGATATGGCTGGGCAGCTCCTTGAGATACTCGCTCTCCGGGTTCACAATGCGCTCTGTGGTCTGCGTGGTCCCGTTGTGCAGGACCATGTCGGGGGTGTGCACCAGGATGTACCCGGCGCCCTTGATAACGCTTTTCATAATGTCCACAGCCTTTCTTTTATTGGTAAATTTTGGCGCATACTTTTTCTTCCAGAAAAAGTATGAAAAAGAACTTTAACCTTGGGACAATACTGCATCAGAGGAAGAAGCGGTACGCGAAAATACAAAAAAGGGCGGCGGCTAACCAGCCGCCGCCCTTACCTGCGTCGATCAGCCCAGGTACTTGCAGTGTTCATCGCGAATGGCGCTCATCTCATTGATGATGTCATCCACATCCAGAACCATCTCCATCATGGAGACCTGCTCGTCATAGACGGCGTCGTCAAACTCCGCCTTCACTTCGGGCTCGCACACATGGTAAACCGTGAGTCCCAACGAGACTCCTGTCAATGGACCGGCATAAGTGGGGTCACCGGCGGTCACTGTTTCAGCGGCCAGGCCGGAGGCTTCGCCCTCCGCAGCGCCCAGGAGAACGACAATGTTCTCGGGGCCGTACTGCTCAGCGAATTCCTTGACTCTCTTCTGATTTTCCAGATCCATTGCACCAGCGGCCGTTCAGACGAAGCACTCCGTGGAGGAAAACACCACTTCGGCACCAGCAGACTGGGCGCAGGCCTCAATAGCCATGCCGGGAATGCCGTCGCGGTCACCAATGATGATGACCTTCTTGCCAGCTAAGATGCTCATGTCACATACCTCCTTCTTCAGTTTTTATAGAATCCTTCCGGAATCTAACGATGGGGGATACGCCTTAGGCGTACTTCTTGATCATAGCCTCTACGTTCTCGGGGGTGGCGTCCTCCTTGACGCAGGAGTCGATCATCTCGCCGTTCTCGTAGATAGCGATGACGGGCAGGCCCAGAATTTTCTGGCTGATGGCCAGACGGCGGGCCTTGGTGGTGTTCAGGGCGCAGAACTTGATTTTCTCCCCGTAGGTCTCCGCAAAGGCGTGGACATGGGGCATAAGGGCCGCGCAGGGAACGCAGCCATCGCCATAAAAGTCCACCAGCACCTTGCCCTCGGCCTTGAGGACCTCAGTCTCAAAGGTTGTTTTATCCAGTTCAAGCATGGTCATGGCCTCCTATTGTGTAAGATGAGAACATTATATCTCATTTTCAGTCAAAAATCAATGGTTGCTGACATAATGCTCCGCCTGCATGGCGGCAATCGCGCCATCCGCGGCGGCGGTGACCACCTGGCGCAGGCTCTTGACACGGATGTCCCCTGCGGCAAACACGCCGGGGATGTTGGTGTGCATGTTGTCATCCGTCTTGATATAGCCGTTCTCCATCTCCAGCATGCCCTCGAAGAGCTTGGAGTTGGGGTTATACCCGATGAAGCCGAACAGGCCGAACAGGCCGTCCTCCTCGTCTGCTTCCACCGTGGTCAGTTCGCCGGTCTTCACGTTTTTCACCGTCATGGAATTGAGCAGGTCATCGCCGTCTACACGGACTACCACGCTGTCCCACATGAAAGCGATCTTGGGATTGGCGAAAGCCTTCTCCTGAATGGACTTAGCCGCCCGCAGTTCGTCCCGGCGGTGGATAATGGTCACTTTCCGGGCAAACTTGGTCAGGTACATGGCCTCTTCTACCGCGCTGTCGCCGCCGCCCACCACGTAGACCTCGAAGTCCTCGAAGAACGCCGCGTCGCAGGTAGCGCAGAAGGAAATGCCCTTGCCGGTAAACTTGCCTTCGTTCTCGCAGCCAATGGGCTTGGGGAATGCGCCGGTGGCGATAATGACACACTTGGCCAGGTACTCACCCTTGGTGCCCACCAGCTTCTTGACCTCGCCCTCCAGCTCCACGCTCTTGATGGCGTCCGTGCAGCGTTCCGCGCCGAACTTCTTGGCCTGCCCGGTCATGCGGGCGATCAGGCTGGGGCCGCTCTCGCCCTCCACCATCTGGCCGGGATAGTTCTCAATCTCATCCGTAATGGCGATCTGGCCGCCATCCTGTCCCTTTTCGATAATAAGGGTGCTCAGGCGGCTGCGTCCGGCGTAAAGGCCGGCTGTCAGGCCGGCGGGACCGCCGCCCAAAATGATTACATCATAAATCTTGCTCATAGCTTTTATAAGCTCCTGTATTCAGGAAGTCCGGGGCGGAGCCGGACGGCCCCGCCCCGGCGGAATCGCCTGGAATCAGACTTCAAAGATGGTCTGATCGTCGACCTCAGTGGTCAGTGCCTCCAGGGCGCGCTCCACCAGCTTGCGCCGGATGGCCTTCTCCTCCTCAAGGGAGAGGGCGGGGTTGCCCAGGGGGTGGGGGATCGCAATAGTGGGGACGATACGGTTCGCGCCCACCGTCATGGAGATAGGAGTGACTGTGCACATATGCACCACGGGAATGCCCGCGCGCTCGATCTCTTTTACCATCGTTGCACCGCAACGCGTACAAGTCCCTCACGTGCTGGTCATGATAACGGCATGAACACCGGCCTGAAGGAGTTTCTGCGCATACTCCGCGGCAAATTTTTTGGCGTTGGCAACGGAAGTACCGTTACCGACAGTGGTATAGAAGAAGTCATGGAGCTTGCCGATCTTGCCCTCGCGCTCCATCTCCCGCAGGATGTCCACGGGCAGGACGCGGTCCGCGTCGGCATTGGCGTATACCGGGTCATAGCCGCCGTGGGCGGTTTCATAGGTCTCCGCCGTCAGATCATCCACGCCAGCGATGGAATATTCGCCGTAGTGGGAGGCGGAGGAGGACTCGATGTGATCCGGGTTGCCCTTGGGGACAATACCGCCGGAGGTGCACAGGGCGATGGTCGCCTTGCTCAGATCCTTAACGGCCTTGTTGGGGGCCACGCGGTCAAAGGAGGGCATGGGATACTCGGTGGTAAAGGGCTTGTCGCTGAGCTTGGCAATCAGCATGTCCACCGCGCGCTTAGCGCCCACTTCTTTTTCAAAGAAGTTGCGGCGGATGCCGTTGGGCATATAGCCCTCCTCGGCGGAAGCGCCGATCTTCTCGCCCTTCATGATCTTCAGCGCCAGCTTTGCCATAACCGGGGCGGCCTTGCGCATGCCGGCGGCGCTGTTGGCGGTGGCGACAATCAGAACCTTGTTTTTCAGGTCGGCGCCGGGGTTCTCCTCGTACATACCGGTCAGTACGGGGATGCCCAGTTCCTCCTGCACCGCGTTGGCGATGGTGGCGCAGGCATAGCCATAACGGCCGGCGTTGAAAGCGGGGCCGGCGATGAACATGTCAGGCTTCTGCTCCTTGACCCAGGCCAGTACCTTCTCCTTGGCATCCGCCTCGTGCTCGGCGAAGTAGGAGTCGCCGCAGACGATGGTGGCGGTGATCTCAGCCTCGCCCTTCCAGGCGGTGTTGAGGGCCATACCGGGGCCAACGAAGCCTTCCCGCAGTTCGGGGGCTACGTGGGCCATTTCCTCGCCGCCGATGTTGGCGAAGAACTGGTTGATATAGTGTACAACTTTATAGCTCACAGATAATTTCCTCCTTTCCTTTGTTTTCAGGTCAGCGGGCGCTCAGGCGGTTGAAGCCCATCTCGTTGGTAGCGCCGGTGATGACCTGCAATTCCGCCTCGATGGTGCCGTCAGGCCGCAGGGACCCGGCATGGCCGCCCGCAATGACGTCCACATAGTCCAGGGTGCCGATGACCTTGTCCATTTTCGGCAGGATGATAACCTCGTTGGCGTTGCCGCCGGTGACCACGGCGTCCGCCAGGGGGTCGGCATCCGCCAGGGACTGGCTCTTGCCATCCTGGCCGGCGTACTCGTCCGTGATGATGACGGTCTTGACGCCCTGTAGCTCGATCTTCTTGCAGTTCATAATGAGGTCGGTATCCGGGTTGCCGAAGCCTTCCTGGCTTACCAAAGCGCCGTCCAGGTCCAGCAGGCGGCACAGCTTGGCGGTCCAGTCGGAGGAACGCTGCTTGTCGGCCAGATACACGTTCTCGTTGGTGATGATGTTGCAGACATAGTTGAGGGTCTTGCCATGGGCCGCGAACAGGTTGGCTACCACGGGGTTGTTCTGATGGTGGTAGGTCGTGTTCTTGTCACAGGCTGACACGCAGTTGCCGCTGATGATGGCGCCGTCCATGGTCTCGGTGGGGCAGAGAATGGTGGTCAAGCTCCGCTTGGCGTCCACGCCGTAGACGTAGGTGTCATGGAGCAAGCCCTGGCTTTGCAGCATGTGGACATAAGCCACGCGGGGCAGGTTGGGCAGCTTCTCAAGCCCCTCCTTGATGCCGTAGGTCTCGAACACAGCGGTCTCGTCGGGGGTAACGCTGCGGCCCAGCTCACCGATGTAGGTGGCGGCCCGGAGGCCCGCGATGCGCACCGCGTGCTCATACTCGTGCTTATGGTCCTGATAGCCCTCATTGGGCTCCGCCACGACGACCAGGTTGTTCAGCTTGGAGAATGGGGTATACTCCGCGCCGGGGCCGGACATGTCGATAATGCCCTCCTGGAAGCCCACAATCTTACCGGCGGTGACCACGGCCATGCCGCGCAGGACGTGGGTCTTGCCGCTGCCAACGGTCTCCACCTTGCTGATAACGCCGGGGAACACGCCGCCGGGGCCCTCCACCTTTACCCGCGGCTCGATGACGTCCTTAACGGGGGTGATCCGGACGCTCTCGCCGGGCTTGGCGATGTCGAAGCCGAAATCCTTGACCCACGCCTTAACGTCGTCATCCTCATATAAATAGGCTTTGACGGCGTCGGGGTCAACATACAGGGTACCGTTGTCTACCTTGCATTCCTTTGAAAACTGGATGTCTTTAATCTGGATATAGCCCAGTTCCAATTTCAAAGCGAACACCTCCTCCTTCTAACGATTTATTTACTAAGACCCGCCTGGGCGTCAAAACCGATGGCGCCGGCCAGCAGGGTATAGTCAATGAGCTGGAAATCCTCCAAAACGGAGGGGCTGAGGGAACGCTGCAATGGCTTGAATTTGTCGAATACAGCGATGGCGTTGGCAATCATTTCCCCGTGCTGCGGATCGAAGCCGTGGACAGCCATAGAGACAATCAGGGATTTATAAGGTGTCTCGTTGGGCTTGACGCTGCCGGCCAGGGGATGGGTGTAGAGGATGTGCCCCGCATACACCATGTCTCTCGCCTCCACCAGGATCTCCCGGAAGCTCCGCTCCGGCTGGAACCGGATGGTATAAAGCCCCCGCCCCTCCATGCAGGAGGGCACCAGAGGATTATTGGTGAGGATCAGAAAGTCCCGGGGATGATGCAGCGTAGCCATATTCTCCTCCCGCCTTGCTCTTTATATAAATAAAGAGCAAGGCACCGCAAATTTTGATGCCTTGCTCTGTTTCCAGCCTGAGAGATTCTTCGGAGACGCGCCCCAAATTGCTCCGTCGGCGCTTACGCTCTCCAGAGAGTTGTCAGTCCTCAGTCTGTTTGCCTGAGATCTTCACGGCAGGCTTGGCATGTCCACGCGCTTATTCCTTCGGCCCCGCTAAAGCGGATCTCCTGAGGACTTCATCCAACAATATTCACAAATCCAAGGCCAAAAGCGGCCTCATTTCCGACATATAGTTTACCCTGCCAAATGGATTTTGACAAGGGAAAAAGCAAAATATGCGGACAAAAAATAGGCTCTTGTTATTGAAAAAATCAATAAGTCACTGGCAAAAACCCCTACCCTTGCTGTAAAACCCAGTGGCATAATCATAAAACGCCTGGGCAATGGGGGAAAGGATGCTGTTTTTATGCCGGACCAGGTAGAGCTTGCGCCGGAGTTTTACGCTGTCAAAGTTGAACGCCAGCAGTTTTTTAAACTTGCAGTAATCCTCGCAGGCGCTCTGGGAGATAACCGCGATCCCCAGCCCCTCGCTGACCATCTGCTTAATGCTTTCCGTAGAGCGGACCTCCACGGCAATGCGGATGCCGTTGACATCCACCCCCATCTCCCGCAGGAAGCTCTCTGTTTCCAGCCGTGTGCCGCTGCCTAGTTCCCGGCTGATAAACGATTCCTTTGTCAGCTGCCAGGTGGGAAATCCCGTGGACTGGTAGACCCGGTACTTGGATGTATTGGGGGTGATGACCACCAGCCGGTCCTCCGCAAAGGGCTGATAGACGCACTTGGGCAGGTTGATCACTGTTCCGGTAAAGCCGATTTCCACCTTCCGGGCGGCGACCTGGCTGGCCACCTCGGTGCTGTCTAAGAGCTGCAAGCTGAAGCTGACATCCGGATAGTCCGCCCGGAAGCCCTGGATGAGCTTGGGCAGAAAATATTGCCCGGGAATGGTGGACGCGGCAATGGCTACGGATCCCTGCATCTCATGGGAGAAGGCGTGGAGCGCCTGGACGGCGCTCTCCCGTAACTGCAAAATTTCCTTCGCGTAGCCGTAAAGCAGTTTCCCGCCATCGGAGGGGTAGACCTCCTTCGTGGTGCGTACCAGCAGCTTGATGCCCAGCTTCCGTTCCAGGACGGCTACGTGGGTGCTGACAGTGGGCTGGGTCAGATACAGGGTCTTGGCGGCCCGGGAAAAGCTGCCCTGATCCACCACGGCCACAAAAGCCTCCAGCTCCTTCATATCAATATCCATATCGTCCCTCCTGCTTATGGTTGAAAAAGCAAAGTCCAGCGGCCCATAGAAAGATAACTGCCCGATAAACTGAAATTTGTATCAATGCTTTGCTTTGTTCCGCCGCCTCTGTAAATCGTTTTTTGTCTCCTCGTGCTGCTTACAGAAAAGCTCCGGCATGTCATCAAGGCCAAAGTATTGGAGATCAACTGTTTCAAGATGATCACATTTCAACGCCCCGCCGGTCACTTCCAATTCGTAAACAATACTTATGCTGTGCGCCTTATCGCCGTTAGGATACGCCATGTCGCAGTCCGTATAAATGCCAATCAAGCCTGACACCCTCACATCAAGCCCGGTTTCCTCTTTTACTTCTCTGATAGCGGCCATTTCGGGCGTTTCCCCTATTTCGATCGCCCCGCCTGGAAATCCCCACTTTTTACTGTCTCCGCGACGCTGGAGCAAAACGTTTCCGTTTGCATCAAAAACACATCCGCCTGCAAAAACCAGAATGATTTTTTCGTGGCCTACTCTGCTTCTTATCCACCTTATATAATCTTTTGACTTCATGCCGGTCTTCTCCCCCACATCCTGCATAATAGGAGCCCACCGATAAATTTGAATACTACAATTTAATGAGTGGTTGTCACTTACCGTATGGCGGCTGAAAAAGTAGTGTCCGGCGGCACGCAAACAGGAAAAACCGGCGGTACGCCGCTGCGCACCGCCGGTCTGGCGGGAATATGTGGGAATCGAACCCACCTAAGGAGCTCTTCACCCCTATCACTGGTTTTGAAGACCAGGGGGCACACCAGCACCCGTCTACTCCCATTTGCGCATTTATTCTACTATATTTTCACAAACTTAGCAACTATAAACCTTTACTGATTGATTTTTTCTATAAGGCTGGACGCTATAAAGCCGGCAAAGGCGGGGCCTGGACGGCGGATATCGCCCTCCTTCTTCAGCACCTTGTTCTTGTCCCAGTACTCCAGCAGGGCCAGGGCATACTTGCGGGAGGTGCCCAATTGGTCACGAAATTCCGCCAGGGTCAGCTCCTCCCGTTGGCCGAAGTGCTCTGCCAGACGGCGGGATACCTCCTCATAGACCTCCCGGTGGACACAAATCTGGGGCGTGAGCATGACCAGCCCTCCGCCAGAGACCAGGCTCTCCACCACCTGTTTGCAGTCGGCCTGCTCGCTGGCGGAGAATAGAGCAGAAATTTCATCCAGCCCCGGCGTCTCCAGACCCGCCTTGCGGTAGGTTTGCAGCAGTTTGTCCCGGATGCCCTTCTGCCGCTTAGTCAGTTGGACGCTGAAACCGGCCAAGGCATACCGATCCGCCATATTTTGCAGCTTCCCCTCTCGGACCAGAGCGGCAAGCAGGGCGTCCGCAACCGCCTGCTCCGTATTTTTAAACAGCTTTTGCCGCAGCTCTGCCGCTTTCATACCTGCGTGAAGGGGATTTTGCTGATGGTATTTCCCCAACAAGCCCCGGCAGGTTTCCCAAATCTCATCAAATACGCTTCCCGCCAGGTAGCGCCCCGGCAGCGGCTCCAGCACTTCCCCGGCGGCGCACAGCGCCGCCAGCTCTCCTTCCAGCTCCGGGGCTTCCCGGTTCAGCGCCGAAGCGATTTTCTCCAGGGTGGGCAAAGCATGGCCTTCCCGGGCAACCGCCTGCAACAGCCGCTGGCCGCCGGAGCCGCTCTCGCGGATAGCCAAGGCGTCCAGTGTCCGCTGGTCCCCCCTTCTGTGCCGGATTGGGCAGTCGTCCAAGACAATGCCTCCGCCGATGGTTTCCAGCGGGGAGTAGAAGCGGACTACAAACCGGTCGCCGCACTTCACCGCCAGCTCCTCCGTCATCCGGAGCTGGGCGAAACAGCCCTCCCCAGGCTGCAAGGCGTCCCGGTCTAACAGCACCACCTTGCAAAGACGCACGGATGAGCCGTGGTAGAGATGGAGCTGGGAACCGGAGAGGATCGTCCGCTGGGAATTTTTCAGGTTTTGCAGCTTCACGTCCAGCATCAGGGACTTGCGCACGGAACCCGGCTTAGCAATCGTGTCCCCCCGGGCCAGATCCGATTTTTTCGCGCCCGCCAGATTGACCGCCACCCGCTGTCCGGCGTAGGCGGAAGGTACGTCTTTCCCGTGAACCTGCAAATTCCGGACGCGGGCCTGGAAGCCTGTAGGCAGCACTTCCGCCATATCCCCCGCCGCCAGGGAGCCTTCGATCAGGGTGCCGGTGACAACGGTGCCGAAGCCCTCCACGGAGAATACCCGGTCAATGGGCAGGCGGAAAGGGATCCGCAGGTTTTTCTCCGATGCCTGCCGCACTAACTCCCGCAGGTTCTGCCGCAGCTCCGCGATGCCCTCCCCAGTCCGGGCGGAAACGGTGTGGATGGGCTTGCCCTCCAGGAAGGTGCCCGCCGTCTGGGCCTTCACGTCCTCACGAACCATCTCCACCCACTCCGGATCGACCATGTCGCATTTGGTCAGCACCACCAGGCCATCCCGGATGCCCAGCAGCGTGAGGATGCCCAGGTGCTCCACCGTCTGGGGCATAAAGCCCTCATCGGCAGCCACTACCAGCATGGCAAGATCAATGCCACCCGCTCCGGCCAGCATGTTTTTGATAAACTTTTCGTGTCCCGGCACATCTACAATACCTGCTTGGGTGCCGTCGTCGAAGTCCAGATGGGCAAACCCCAGCTCGATGGTAATGCCCCGCTTCTTCTCCTCCGTCAGGCGGTCTGTGTCGATGCCGGTCAAGGCCTTAACCAGCAGGGTCTTGCCGTGGTCCACATGGCCTGCCGTGCCGATGATCACATGTTTCACTGGAGCACCTCCTTTACCGCTGTCTCGATGTCCGCGAAATCCTCGTCCCACAGCGTACGCACATCCAGCAGATACTGCCCCTGGCTGATGCGGCCGATGATGGGACGCTCACGCCGCCGCAGGGCGGTTTCCAAACCATCCACCGTCAGCTTCCCCGGATCCACGGCCACCGCCCAGGACGGGAGCGCCTGGGCCGGACAGCTTCCGCCGCCCACCTGGCTTTCCGTTTCCACCACCCGGGCGGCGCAGCCCTGGCCCATGAGCCGCTGGCACAGCAGCGCCGCCTTGCTGTGGAGCATGTGCGGCGGTTCGCCAAGCATGGACAGCACCGGAATCTCCTCACGGGCACGGGCTGGATCCAGGTAGGCGTACAAGGTTTCCCGTAAGGCGGCGATAGTCATTTTATCCACCCGCACCGCCCGGGCCAGCGGGTGCCTTTTCAATTGGCCGATGTAAGCTTTTTTCCCCAGGATCAGTCCAGCCTGGGGGCCGCCCAGCAGCTTGTCCCCGCTGAAGGAAATTAGATCCACACCGGCCTTCACGCTCTGCTGCACGGTAGGCTCGTCATGGATGCCAAAAGCGTTTAAATCCGCCAAGGAGCCGCTGCCCAGATCCTCAATCACCGGCAGGCCGTGCTTATGCCCCAGCTCTACCAGCTCCGCCAGGGCGGGCCGCTCGGAAAATCCTACAATGCGGTAGTTGCTGGTATGGACCCGCAGCAGGGCCTTGGTTTCCGGGCCGATAGCGTTTTCGTAGTCGTACAGATGGGTTTTGTTGGTGGTCCCCACCTCCCGCAGGGCACAGCCGCACTGGGTCATGATATCCGGAATGCGGAAGGAGCCGCCGATCTCCACCATTTCCCCCCGGGATGCGGCTACCTCGCCCCCCTTGCCGATGGCGCTGAGGATCAGCAGCACGGCGGCGGCGTTGTTGTTGACGGCCATGGCCGCTTCCGCCCCCGTGGCCTGGGTGAGCAGCTCCTCAATATGGCCGTGCCGGGAGCCCCGGCAGCCCTGCTCCACATCGTATTCCAAGGTGGAATATCCGCCTGCCACAGCGGCCACGGCTTCCACCGCCCGCCGGGACAGGCATGCCCTGCCTAAATTGGTATGCAGCACCACGCCAGTGCCGTTGATGACTGGGCGGAGGGAGGGCAGCGCCTCCCGTTTGGCCCTCTCCCCAGCCGCCGCGGCAATGGACGCCTTGTCCGGGAGCACATCCAACGCGCCGGAGAGGACTTGGCCGCGCAGTGTCTCCAGCTCCTCCCGCACAGCGGCGCGGATGTTCCCAGCGGGAAGATCCAGCGCCAAAAGCGCAGGATGGTTCAGCAGCTCGTCCACCTTGGGGATATTGCGCAGGATGTTTTGTTTTTCCATGCAGTCACACTCCCAATTTCAAGACCGCCGCCCTATGGCGGAAAAGGCGTCAGGTCCCATTATTTATTGTTCATTTTACAAAATATGTTACCATGACGCTATCTGGTTGTCAAGTTTCGGGAGGGGATTTTCCGGACGGGCGGCGGCACGGGGAAGGTGTTCCGGTGTTTCGCAAATTATAGGAAAGAAAATGCGATAATTGCTGACAGCGGGGAAAATATCTGTTATAATGAAAGCGTATATTTTGATGGAAGCTATCCCAAAAGGAGGAACGATATGGAAAACGAAGTGAAGCTGACAAAACTTGCCAACTGTGCCGGCTGCGGCGCCAAGGTGGGGGCTGGGGTGCTGGCCCAGCTTTTGGAGGGCATCCAGGTTCACAGCGACCCCAACCTGCTGGTAGGGTTTGACAAGAGTGATGACGCCTCGGTCTACAAAATCTCTGACGAGCTGGCTCTTGTGCAGACGGTGGACTTCTTCCCGCCCATTGCCGATGACCCTTACCTGTTCGGCCAGATCGCCGCTACCAACGCCCTCAGCGATGTCTACGCCATGGGCGGCGAGCCGAAGCTGGCGCTGAATCTGATGTGCGTCCCCAAGGACATGCCCTCGGAGGCTGTCCATCAAATGCTGCGGGGCGGCTACGACAAGGTATATGAAGCAGGCTGCCTGATCACCGGCGGCCACAGCATTTTTGACAGCGAACCCAAATACGGCCTGGCGGTGACCGGCTTTGTCCATCCGGATCATATCCTGACCAACAGTGGGGCCAGGGAAGGCGATGTGTTGATTCTGACCAAGCCCCTGGGCATCGGTGTCCTCACAACCGCGTTTAAGGGCGGGCTGGCTTCCCAGGAGGGGATGGAACTGGCATACCGGCTGATGACCACCCTGAACAAAAGCGCGCGTGACGTCCTGGTGAAATACCGGGTTCATGCCTGCACGGATGTTACGGGCTTCTCCCTGCTGGGCCACCTGCTGGAAATGGCCCAGGGCAGCGATGTGCAGGCCGTGCTCCATGTAGACCAGATCGACCTGATCCCGGAGGCGCTGGAGATGGCAAAAATAGGCGTCCTGCCTGAGGGGATGTACCGCAACCGGACCTTTGCGGAGTCCTCTGTGGACATGGGCGATACGCCGCTGTATAAACAGGACGTGCTCTTTGACCCCCAGACCGCCGGAGGGCTTCTGGCGGCGGTACATCCTGAAGACGCGGATGCGCTTTTTGCGGAAATAAAGGAGTGTGTGCCCAGCGCCCAGCGGATCGGAGAGATCCGCTCCAACCAAGGCGGCGCAAGGATTTTGCTTCGGTAAGGTTACTATTTATAAAAACTTGCAGGGACGGCCATTCCCCGTCCCTGCAAAATTTTTGTCCCGTTTACCTGCTGTGTTGATAAACGTCTATTCATTTTCTCATCCAGTAAAATGACTGCCCAGTAAACCAGAATTGATATCATCTTTTATATTTCGAAATCAGGGATTACTCCGTTATTAACACATTTTACAAGGCGCAATGCCTCCTCCTTTATCCTGCTGATTCCTTCGGGTGTATTCATCCAATTATCCCGTTTCGTTGTTGTGTCATCTGCCGGACAAGGATATACACTTATATGAGAGGGGAAAAGATAGTTTGCAATATGTAAACTTCGGCGCATATGATATGTTGTTGTCACCAATAATACACTTTTTACTTTATTAAGCCACATTGAACGCTGCAATTCTAAAAGGGAATATAAGATGTTTTCAATAGTATTTTGAGAATTTTTCTCAATAATAATGCTTGCTTCTGGAACTCCTAATTCTAAGGCTTTTATATACATATTATCAGCTTCTGCCATACTTTCGTTTGAAAAATTTCTCATTTTTCCTCCACACAGCATTATCTTTTCAGACCTTCCTGAAAAAAACGCCTTAGCCGCTGCGGGAACTCTATATTTTGCTGCTTTCATACTGCCCAAAACAATAATACAGTCAACGCTCGCTCCATTGTCATTCAATCCTTCAAATAAAAGACGGTCTATCACATCATTCGTTAGAGCTTCTTTTGTTATCTTTGATACCCACATATTTTACCTCCGCTTCATACCGCCTGGAAATCCATTCTGGAATTTGACTCGCTCACAAATCTCGACTGGCTGCTCTGATTGTAGCATAGCCAATTTTCAGCTTCAAGCTGTGATTTGTGAAATTGCCAAGGTTTCGGTGGGCAGGTGCGGGGCGTCCATCCCCATCAAAAAGCTCCCCCATACATCTGTTTGGGGGAGCTTTGCTCAAAACATCTCAATATAAGCGTCCCGCTCCGCGCCCACGGAGACATACTTAATGGGGCAGCGGACCGCCTTTTCCAGATACTCGATATAGGCCAGGGCCGCCTGGGGCAGATCCTCCTTCTTCCGGCACATGGACACATCCCCGAACCCGGGGAAGTACTCGTAAACGGGCTTTGCCCGTTCCAGCCGTCCGCCGGTAGGGAAGTCCTCCACCCGCTCTCCGTCCACCTCATAGGCCACGCACACCGGCACCTTCTCCATACCGGAGAGCACGTCCAGCTTTGTCAGCGCAAGCTCCGTCGCGCCCTGCATCATTACGCCGTACCGGCTGGCCACCACATCGAAGCCGCCTACCCGGCGGGGGCGGCCCGTCGCCGCGCCGTATTCCCCACCGGCTTCCCGGAGGGCATGGGCTTCCTCGCCGAAGAACTCGCAGGTAAACGGACCCTCGCCCACGCAGCTTGCGTAAGCCTTCATGATCCCGATGGAGCCGTCCAGCTTATGCCCGGGAATCCCCGCGCCCACAGGGGCGTAAGCTGCGATGGAGGAAGAACTGGATGTGTAGGGGAAAATACCAAAGTCAATATCCCGCAGCGCCCCTAGCTGGGCCTCGAAGAGCACGTCCTTCCCCTCCGCAATGGCGCCGTTGAGGTACAAGGTGGTATCGCAGATAAAATCCTTCCAGGGCAGGCCGTAGGCCCGCAGCCAGTCCATCATTTCCTCCACCTGGACAGGCTCGTGTCCGTAGCCCTTTTCCACCGTCAGGTTTTTCCACTCCACGATATCCGCCAGATGCTCCCGATGGGACTCCAAGTCCAGCAAATCCCCCATGCGCAGGGTTTTCTTCATATATTTATCCGCGTAAACGGGGGCGATGCCCCGGCGGGTAGAGCCAAACTTTTTCCCCGCCAGCCGGTCCTCCTCCAGGCCGTCCAGCAGCTTGTGGTACGGCATGCAGATGGTGGCCTTGTCGCTGATTTTAAGATTGTCCGGCGTCACCTCGATGCCGCCCTCCCGGAGCCTTTGGACCTCGCCGCACAGGTGCTCCACGTCCACCACCATGCCAGGGCCAAGCACATTTACCGTCCCCTGGCGGAGGATGCCCGAGGGCATTAAGTTCAAAATAAATTTACCCCGGTCGTTCACCACTGTATGGCCGGCGTTATTGCCGCCCTGGTAGCGGACTACCACATGATAGCGTTCACTGAGCAAGTCTACCATCCGGCCCTTGCCCTCGTCGCCCCAGTTGATGCCCACGATTGCTGTCAGCATTTGTTTGTCCCCCAAATATCATTCGAATGCAAGTGTGCGGTTTTTTTGCACACCAAAGGGTAGTATAACACATACGAAGGGGGATGACAATGCCGTTTTTGTGAACCGTCTGGAAATTTCAGGCAAGAATCTACCAAAAGAGCACGCTAGAAAGACAAATGTTTTGTCTATGCAGACAAAATTGAGCAAACTGGGGAAAAAACCGTTGACGGAGGGAAAAAATCTGTGTTACGATTTAATCTATTAAAGCGGCCAGTGAGGACAATTCTCTCCTCTGGAATATCGTTTGGAGGTAAACAAGCATGAGCATTCAAAATGCGTATCTCAACAGCCTGATGGACCGCGTCATGGCAAGAAACCCGGCGGAGCCGGAGTTTCATCAAGCCGTGCGCGAGGTATTGGCCAGCCTGGTCCCGGTGGTGGAGGACCGGCCGGAGTTTATCCAGGAAGGCGTCATGGACTGCTTGGTGGAGCCTGAGCGGATCATCAAGTTCCGGGTTCCCTGGGAGGATGAACAGGGGGTGGTCCACGTCAACCGGGGCTTCCGGGTTCAGTTCAATTCCGCTATTGGGCCGTACAAGGGGGGGCTGCGGTTCCACCCCTCGGTATACGAAGGCATCATCAAGTTTTTGGGCTTTGAGCAGATTTTCAAAAACAGCCTTACAGGCCTGCCCATCGGCGGCGGCAAAGGCGGGGCAGACTTTGACCCTAAGGGGAAGACGGACCTGGAGGTCATGCGTTTCTGCCAGAGCTTCATGACGGAGCTGTTCAAGTATATCGGCCCGGACACGGACGTCCCCGCCGGGGACATCGGGGTAGGGAGCCGTGAGATCGGCTATCTATTCGGCCAGTACAAGCGCCTGCGCAACGAGTTCACCGGCGTACTCACCGGCAAGGGCCTGAGTTACGGCGGCTCCCTGGCCCGGACGGAGGCCACGGGCTACGGCCTGTGTTATTTCACCGACTGTATGCTCCGGGACGCGGGCAGAAGCTTTGACGGGGCCACAGTCGTTATTTCCGGCTCCGGCAACGTGGCCCTGTACGCCTGCGAGAAGGCTGCCCAGTCCGGGGCCAAGGTCGTAGCCATGTCCGACTCCAGCGGCTATGTGTACGATAAGGACGGCATAGACCTGCCCCTGATGAAGCGGCTGAAGGAAGTGGAGCGCAAGCGCATTGCCGCCTACGCGGAGGAACGCCCCGGCGCGGAATACCACGCCGGCTGTGCCGGCGTGTGGCAGATTCCCTGCGGCATCGCCCTCCCCTGCGCTACCCAGAATGAACTGGATTTAACTTCCGCCAAGGCCCTGATTGCCAATGGCTGTTTCGCTGTAGCGGAGGGCGCCAACATGCCCTGCACGCCGGATGCGGTGGACGCGCTGCAAGGGGCTGGCGTACTGTTCGCCCCCGCCAAGGCGGCCAACGCCGGCGGCGTAGCCACCTCCGCCCTGGAGATGAGCCAGAACTCCATGCGTTTCTATTGGACCTTCGAGGAAGTAGACGAGCATCTCAAGAAAATCATGAAGGACCTGTACCACAACGCTTCCGCCGCCGCCGTCCGTTACGGCGCGGCAGGGGATCTTGTGGCCGGCGCCAACATCGCCGGATTTTTAAAGGTCGGTGAATCCATGCTGGCCTACGGCATTGTATAAGGGGGCGCGGACATGAACGACTATATAGCCCGCGTATCTGAGAACCTGGGAAAGAAGTATGCCCACGAACCGGAGTACCTCCAATGCGTAAACACCTGGCTGGAAATGATCGCCCCGGCGGCAGACGACCCCCGGTATGAAAAGCTGGATCTTATCACCCGGATGGTGGAGCCGGAGCGTTCCTTCTCCTTTTTGATTCCCTGGGTAGACGACCAGGGCTGCACCCACACCAACCACGGCTACCGGGTGCAGTTTAACTCCGCCATCGGGCCGTACAAAGGGGGGCTGCGGTTCCACCCCAACGTGACTGCGTCGGTGGTAAAGTTCCTGGGGTTTGAGCAGACCTACAAGAACGCCCTCACGGGCCTGCCCATCGGGGGCGCGGCGGGGGGCGCGGACTTCGACCCCCGGGGCCGGTCCAACCGGGAGATCATGCGCTTCTGCCAGAGCTTCATGTATGCCCTCTACCGCTACATCGGCGCGGATACGGACGTCCCCGCCGGCGACATCGGGGTGGGTTCCCGGGAAGTAGGCTGGCTCTACGGCGCGTACAAGAAGGTAACGGGCCGCGCGGAAAGCTCCGCCCTCACCGGCAAGGGCCTAACTTACGGCGGTAGCCGCATCCGTCAGGCGGCGGCAGGGTTCGGCACGGTCTATTTCCTGGCCCGGATGCTGGAGCACCAGGGGGAGACCCTGGAGGGCAAGCGCCTGATCGTCTCTGGTTTTGGCAACATGAGCTGGGGGGTATGCCGGAAGGCGGCAGAATTGGGGGGCAAGGTAGTGACCCTCTCCGGCCCGGACGGCTATATTTACGACCCGGACGGCGTAGCCACCCAGGAGAAGTATGATTTCATGGTAAAAATGCGTTACAGCGGCGAGGACCGGGTGGAGCCATACGCCGAACGTTTCGGCGCAGCATTCCACCCCGGCAAACGCCCCTGGGAAGTCCCCGGCGATATAGCCGTACCCTGCGCCACCCAGAACGAGCTGGCGGTAGACGATGCGGTGATGCTGATTGCCAACAACGTGCGCTACTACGTGGAGGGGGCCAACATGCCGGCCACCACGGATGCCCTGCGCCTGCTGCGGCTCAGCCCAAAGATTCTGACGGCGGGGGCGAAAGCCTCCGGCTCCGGCGGCGTAGCGGTATCGGCTCTGGAAATGGCCCAGAACGCCATCCGCTATAGCTGGTCCCGGAAAGAGGTGGACGAAAAGCTGCGGGGCATCATGAGCAGCATTTACGATGCGTCCGCTGCCGCCGCTGAGGAATACGGCCTGGGCTACGACCTGATCGCGGGGAACGACATCGCCGCCTTCAAGAAGATTGCGGAAGCGATGATGGCCCAAGGCCTGTAACGCCGGGCTTCCCTAAAGACCCTCTTGCTAAATGTACAAAATTATGCTATAATTATGTACGCAGAAAGGAGGGCGATTCTATGCCGCAGATCAGGCCCATCACGGACTTGCGCAACACCACGGAGATATCCGAGCTGTGCCACGCCCGGCGGGAGCCAGTATTCATCACCAAGAACGGCTACGGCGACCTGGTTATTATGAGTATGGAGACCTATGAGTCCCTGACCGCCGCCCCTGCGCGCCAGGAAGCGGGGATGTGCTTCCTGACGGAAAAGGAACCGGTTTGGGCGGGGATGCTGGCGGACGTGCTGGCCCAGAAGGGCATCCCCTTCGTCAAGGAGAGCAGCCTGGGGGCGGGCATGGCCCTGCGGGCGGGGCCGCTTTTGGAGACGGTGCGTTTTTACGTTCCCGCCGCCCGCTTTCCCGCTGCTCGGGAGCTGGTCGAGGAACTGTTTTCCAGCGGGACGGACTGCCCGGAATAAGCGGATGCCCCTCCGGCTTTTGCCGGAGGGGCATCCGCTGCCTAAATCTCCAAATTCGCGTAAGCATTCAATCCCGCATCCCCCCGGACGCCGGCTAAATACTCATAATAGGCCTGACTGCCGATCATCGCCCCATTATCCCCGCACAGCCGCAGGGGGGGCAGGTACAGCTTGATTCCATTTTCCTGGCAGGCCCGCTCCAAGTCCGCCCGGATGGTCCGGTTGGCGGCCACGCCGCCTGCGGCGGCAAGAACCCTGCGCCCGGAACGCCTGGCAGCTTCCATGGCTCTGGGAACCAATTCATCGCTGACTGCCGCCGCCACCGATGCCGCCAAACTGGGCAGGTCAAGAGCTTCCCCCTTCTGCTGGGCGTTGTGGATCAGGTTCACCGCCGCCGTTTTCAGCCCGGAGAAGGACATATCCAAATCGTGGTCCAGTTTCGCCCTGGGCAGACGGTACTTATGGGGGTCGCCTCCCTGGGCCAGGTCGTCCATAGGCTTCCCCCCGGGGTAGGGCAGGCCCAGCACCCGGGCAATTTTATCGAAGCATTCCCCCGCCGCATCGTCCCGAGTGGCCCCCATGATGGACATGCGGGTATATCCCGCCACGTCCACCAGCATCGAATTCCCCCCGGAGATGCACAGCGCCAAAAACGGCGGCTCCAGCTCCGGAAAGGCCAGGTAATTGGCGGCGATATGCCCCCGCAGGTGATGCACGGGAATCAGCGGCTTCCCCAGGGCGTAGGCGGCGCTCTTCGCGAAATTCACCGCCACCAGCAGCGCGCCGATCAGCCCTGGCCCGTATGTCACCGCCACCGCGTCAATGCCGCTTTTACCTACGCCCGCGCCAGCCAGGGCTTTGTCCGTCAATCCGGCGATGGCCTCGATATGCTTCCGGGAGGCGATTTCCGGCACCACGCCGCCATAGAGGGCGTGGGTGTCCACCTGGGAGAGGATGGCATCGCTCCGGATGATCCTCCCATTTTCCACCACCGCTGCCGCCGTCTCGTCGCAAGAGGATTCAAAGGCTAAAATCAGCATACCGTCATTTCCCCAATTCCCTGTTTTTTTCCATCGCGGTGATCACCGCGTCCATGACCGCCCCCCGGAAGGCCCGTTCTTCCAGCACCCTGACCCCCGCGATGGTAGACCCGCTGGGGGAGCAGACCGCGTCTTTCATAGCCCCCGGATGCGTCCCGTTGGTGAGGTACAGCGCGGCGGTACCCCGCATCATCTGGGCGGCGTAGAGCATCGCCTTCTGCCGGGGCAGGCCGCAGGCCACGCCGCCATCGGCCAGCGCCTCCAGGAACAGGCTGGCAAAAGCGGGACCGCATCCTGCCGCCGCGCTGCCTGCATCGATGAGCCGTTCTTCCAGCCGGTCCACGGTTCCGGACCCGGCCAGTCCGGCCATCAGCTCCTGCAATTCCTCCGGCTTCGCCTGCTCATTGGCATCGCATAGGACTACGCCCTCGCCCACAGCGCAGGGCGTGTTGGGCATAATGCGGATCACCGGATACGCGCCGCCGGCCATCCCGGCAATGCGCGCCATCGTCAGGCCCGCCGCCATGGAGACCAGTACGAACCGGTCCTCCCGCTGTGCCAGGATGGGGGCGATCTCCCCCAGCAGGCCCTCCATCATCTGGGGCTTCACGCCCAGGAAAATATACCGGCCCTCCCGGGCCGCCTGGGCGGCGTCCCCCCAGGCGCACCCAAGCTCCGCCGCCAGCTTCTCTGCTTTCGCGGCGGTGCGGTTGGAGAGCAGGACTTCCCGGGGCGGCAGGGATCGCACGGCGGCGCGGGCCAAGGCGCCGCCCATATTGCCTGTGCCGATAAAAGAAAACGTATAGGCCATAAAATCCTCCAGGCGAAAAGAGATATCATACTTGAACCCCGCCGCCAGGTGTGGCGGCGGGGTTCATATAAAGAGGTGCGCCGCCGAAACGGGACCAGGTCCGCCTAAAGCCGGCTAGTACATTAAGCAAGGCCCGTCCCCGCGCCAGACGGCGCGCGTTCCTTCCCTCAGAAGGGAAGGAGGGCTTCTGAAGGTATCATACCACATTCGCGCCCATTCGGCAATAGGAAATTTTCGTATTTGCTTCCATCATCCGAAAACGGCCTCCTCCATGTCCTTTTGCTCCCGGGCGAGGTCCTGCTTCCAGCGTTCCAGCCCGGCCTCGTCCAGATAGCCCAGTTCCAGCAGGGCATCAACGGTATGGGTCATCTGGGGGAATATCTCCACGTTCTTATACCCATAGTTCCAGCTTCCGTCCCAGGGGACGCTGGGCGTCCGGTACTCTATCTGGAGCCACAACAATTCCCCTTTCATACTGTAAGGCTCCATTATATTTCTGGCGGGGATATTCCCCGCGTCCGCATCTTGCAGCAGGGCGGCGTAAAGCTTCCGAGTCCCCTCCGGCTCCCTCCAGGCGGCATCGCCGCCAACCCCATATTCAGAAATCACAGCAATATAATGGGCATCCGCGTCCTCAGGAATTTCCACAGCGGATTTCCGTACCACCGGGTCCGCGCAAAACGCCGCCAGCAGGTTTTCGTAGGTTCCCGCCGTATCCAACCGGCCCGCATCGACCCACAGGTCATAGTACCGGTGCAGCTCCGTGCCGTTTTCCAGGGTATAGGTCAGCCAGACCGGGTAGCTGAACACCCGCCCTTCGTCCCTGTCCCAATTGGGCTGGAAGTCCCGGATATAATCCCGGTTGTCAATCAAGTTCTGATGGAGCGCCCGGATTTTTTCCACTTGCTCCGGATATTTTTCGGCATCGAACGGCCCGGAGACCGATCCACGGTCTTCCAACTGGACGCGTACAATCTCGCTGGACGTTGGCACCCGCCGTTCCATGCCGGTCACGTCGAAGACGATCAGCAAGCACAGCGCCGCCGCCCCTGCGCAGACGATGGCGGCTCCCGGCAGGCTCCCCCGGAACACCCGCCTGGATTTCTCCAACAGCATGGACGCGGCATAATACCCCAGCAGCCCGCCTACAGCCATGCAGACGGCCATCGGCAGCGCATCGGCATACGCGCCGCGCTGGAACAACCCCTGCCACATCAGTTCATAAATTATCCGCCCCACAATCAGCCCGCTGAGCAGGGACGCGCCGTAGCGGAACACAGGCCGCAGCCACCGGAAAGCGGCCACGTCCCCGGCCCGCTCGCTGTGCCGCTTCTGGTAGAGCAGCCATGCCAGGGCCAGCATCACCAAACCCGCCAGAGCATAGAGCGCCACCACCCAGAGGCCGTGAAGGACCGCCGTTTGCTCCCCGCCGGGGGTAAGCTGCTGGAAGTGGGCGTGAAAGCTGGTATAAATCTGCACAATGGGGGAGAGGACGTTAAACCGCTCCGCTTCCCCGCTAATGCCAATGAGGAACTGCTGAGCCAAATTGAACAGCAGGCTTTCCAGGATGGGGGAGAGGAAGTTTGCCAGCAGGTAAAGCGCCGGCAGCACAAAGATATGCCCCGTCAGCATGGCGCACAGCGTTGCCAGCCCGAAGAACACCACGGACAGGAGGAGCACGGCCAGCACGGTATTTACTGTGGCCGCCAAGTCAAAAAATCCCCGGCAGACCGCCAGCAGGCAGATCAAAAATCCCGTCACCGCATAGGGAATCACTATCATGGCCAGCCCCGACAGGGTATTGGTGGCAAACAGGCACGGCCGGCTCACCGGCAGCGCGTGGAACATCCCCACGGCTCTGGGATTGTACAGGTATCCCCACACCAGCATGGCGCAAAGGATGGCGTACCCGGCGGTAAACCCGGGGGCAATGCAGGTAACCGCCGTATACAGCCCAGTGGCGAAATCCTCCGGCCGGGGTGACATCCCGGGATATTGGAGCAGTTCCAGCAGGAAATACAGCGGGATCAGCGCCCCACCCAGGCTCAGCAGCCCCCACAAGGGCCATGTGCGGCTGAGGTTTTTCCGGAACAGGGTCCGGTTAAAGAAGGATTTCTTTGACGGCATACTGCTCACCTCCCAACTCGTAAATAAAGATTTCTTCCAAGGACAAGGGCAGGGCTTCCAGCATCAAGGGCTGGAACTGCCCCATTTTTTCCACGACCGCCGCCGCCGTCCCCCGGACGATGTAGGTATATACCCGCCCCACATGGGAGGTATGGAGAACCTCCATGGGCGCGGACAGCACGGGGGCTTCCCCCGGTTTCCACACGGCCTGCAACTTGACGATGTTTTCCTGCAAGTCCGTCAAGCTCCGTTCCAGCAGGACTTTGCCCTTGTTCATGATGCCCACATGGTCGCACACGTCTTCCAATTCCCGAAGGTTATGGGAGGAAACCAGC
Source organism: uncultured Oscillospiraceae bacterium (assembly GCA_910587645.1). Taxonomy (GTDB): domain Bacteria; phylum Bacillota; class Clostridia; order Oscillospirales; family Oscillospiraceae; genus Pelethomonas. The sequence goes on along the minus strand of CAJUNA010000044.1, from coordinate 1,840 downwards.
ACGGTAGTGCCATGCTCGGACACATCGCTCATCATCAGGCTCCACACCTGCCTGCGCATAACGGGGTCCAGCCCGTCCACCGGCTCGTCCAGGACAAGGTATTTCGGGCGGCAGGACATGGTCAGCCAGAAAGCGGCCTGTTTCTGCATGCCCTTGCTCATGCGGCGGATCGGGGATTTTTCCGGCAGGGCAAAGACTTCCTTGAACTTCTCATATCTCGCCATGTCGAAGGAGGGGTAAAATCCCCGGTAAAACTTCATCATATCCGCGATGGTGGCAGAAGGGAAGGCGTACCAGTCATCAGGGATCGAGGCAATCAGGGATTTCCTCTCCGGGTTTTCGTAGACCGGCGCGCCGTCCACCAGCACCTCGCCGCTGTCGGGGCGGCAGATGCCTGTGAGGTGGCGGATAATCGTGGATTTCCCCGCGCCATTGGGTCCGACCAGGCCGTAGACCCCGCCGTCCGGGACAGCAATGGACGCGCCGTCCAGCGCGGCAAAGCCGTCAAAGGTCTTGACCACGTTTTTCACTTCAATCATTGTCCCACCCCCTCGTTTATCATCGCGATGATCTCGCTGTCCTTCAGCCCCAGGTAGCGCAGCTCCGCCACCAGATCGCGGAACCGCCGGAGCAGTTCGGCCTGACGGCTGGGACCGGTGGTGCGCAGCCGCGCGGCGTCCACGCCTTTGGAAGCATAGATACCTTTCCCTGGCACGGAGTAGATAAAGCCCTCAGCCTCCAGCTCGGCGTACGCGCGGCGAATAGTGTTGGGGTTGATTGCCAGATCCATAGCCATAGCCCGGATAGAGGGCAGTTTCTCGTCCGGCTCCAGAGCGCCCGAGACGATCATCCGCCGCAATCCATCCTTAATCTGCCCATAGATCGGTTTGGAATCCCGGTAATTGAGCGTCAGCAAAACGTATCCCTCCTATCCTTTTTCCGGATTGCCCATGCCGCGCCATAGATCAGCGCGAAGGTTGACAGGATGCCCACCAGCAACAGGTGGATTGTTTCCATAGAAGCACCTCCCGAACTGTACTAATTTTTCTAGTACAGTCCACTATACAAGAAACGCCCGCCACCGGCAAGGGATTTTTAGGGAAGATTGTCTTAAGGATTGTTTAAGGTGGCGGTTCACTTTAGAGTGGTATTGCCACTCGCCATGCCAAGACCTCAGATGCCTTTATCGCTACGGTACATGTCTATTGTGCCGCTATCCGTGCTTGGCCCGCGTAAACACTATCAGAAATACAACGAATATTTTCCAGCCTATTTTTGGCTGCTTTTTGCGGGAAGGACGCAACTATGCAAACTTTGAAAAATGTAGACAAATATTAACAAAGCCTATTGACAAGCTCACGGTTTTGCGGTATACTAATCCTCGCTTGATCGGTCTGTGGTCTGCCCATATGGGATGGCATAGATTTTTATGGCGGCGTAGCTCAGTTGGCCAGAGCATTCGGTTCATACCCGAAGTGTCACCGGTTCGAATCCAGTCGCCGCTACCATGTCCCCTGTTTAGGGACAGCCCTTGGCGCGTTGGTCAAGCGGCTAAGACACCGCCCTTTCACGGCGGTAACACGGGTTCGATTCCCGTACGCGTCACCACGGCGGGATGCGTCCCGCCTATTTTGGAGGCTTAGCTCAGCTGGTTAGAGCGCCTGCTTCACACGCAGGAGGTCACTGGTTCGAGTCCAGCAGTCTCCACCAAACCCCGCCAAGTGGTGAGCCAGGTTGCCACCGTGTAGTTGTTCGTCTTGGTGACATCCAGCTGCTGACTGTCAGCGATGGCTTTTGCCAGCTTCTCCTTGACCTCCGCCTGGGTCTTGCCCAGAACGTT
>CAJUNA010000043.1 GCA_910587645.1 uncultured Oscillospiraceae bacterium | reverse complement strand
TTAACCGAACACAACAAACACTTTCAGCCGGTTCGCAAAAATTCCGCGCTGACCGGCTTGATTTGTTGTACCCTTTTTGTCCCTTCTAAAAATTTTCCGACTTTTTTATTTTGGGGCTTGACATGTATTTGCAGGTTTGCCACTACTATCAGCACCTATAAATGCGGGTTGAATGTCATTCCTATTGGTGGTATACTTGGCTCGTGACAAATCGACAAATTGGGATTTGAATGGGGGGGGGTACAAGATGATCAGATTAAAGCAACTTGATTCTGAGTACCTGGAAACAGTTATGGCTTTTGATAAGCTTAATTTTCCGACGGATTTCTGGAAAGCAGCGGACTGGAAAGACTTGATGGAGGATGAAAGAGCTTTATATTATGCATTTTTGGATGAGGAAAACTTAGTAGCTAATGCCTTTATCTATAATTGGAAGGGCGAAAAAGACTATATTAAGATCATGAATATCTCCGTCCATCCGAAATATAGAGGACATGGCCTGGCCTGTAAATTGATGAACCATGTTCGAGATGAGATGTCAGTGATAGGAATGAAGCGTTTTTGCGGAGAAACAAGAAGCTCCAATAAAGCAATGCAAACAGTCTTTGAAAAATGTGGCTATCACCTGGATCGGATCGAAGAGAAATATTTTCAAAACCCCGATGAAAGTGCATACAAATATGTATTGGAATTAAAATGAAAAGAAAACGTTTTAAAGTGCAACCATAAATGTAATAAATTATGTCTTATCAGAATTCCAGTTTATTGGGGGATTTCATCTTTTAGGTAAAATCCCCCTTGACAAATGTTCTCCTGGGAGACGCTTCGCAAGGAGCCGTCTCCCTTTTTGTGGGCAAATCCCCCTCCTTCCATTGACAGGGCCGCGTCAAAATGCTATAGTAGAAAATAATAAACGCGCCTGCTCCATACCAGATTTTGGCACAAGGCACCCCCCCTCCGGCGTCCTGGTCTCAATTGACAAGAGGGGGAGAAAGTGGTATAGTTGGAGCTGGCGTTAAGCGTTGACTCCAGGGCTGGGAAACGTTTCCGGCACCCCTGGGCGCCTGGCGCCCAGGAGGTAAAAATATGCACAAAAGAACCATCGGCTGGAAAGCGCCGGTCATGGCGCTTCTGGTTCTCATTCTGTCCCTGCAAATCCTGGAGCTGTACCACCAGACCCACGGCGGCGCGGGCCAAATGCTGCCGGTGCTGATGTACCACCATTTCGAGGAAACCAGCAAGGAGGGCACCGTAGTCTCTTCCGCCCGTTTCCAGGAGCAGGTGGCCGCCATGTATGAAGCAGGCTACCATGCCGTCACCATCCCCCAGGTTATCGACTATGTGGAGAAGGGGACGCCCCTGCCGGAGAATCCTGTGCTGATCACTATGGACGATGGCTACACCAGCAATCTCACCATTGCCGCGCCTGTTCTGGAGAAATATGGCATGTGCGCCACAGTGTTCGTCATAGGGATAAACGAGGGGGAGGACGCCTACGTCCACTCCGGCGAACCCTTCTGGCAGGAGCGTTTTGCGTATGAGGAAGCCATCCCCTGGGTGGAAAAAGGCATCATCGACCCCCAGAGCCACACCTACGACATGCACCAGTTGGAATCCTACGGCTACAGCGGCCGGGACGGCACGCTGCGGAAAGATGGCGAGAGCCATGCGGATTACCGCCGCGCCCTCTTGGAGGACGCGGAAGCCTGCCGCCAGCGGCGGCAGGGAAAGCTGGCGGGGGATTTAAACGCCCTGGCTTATCCCTTCGGCTACTACAGCCTGGAAGCGGATGAAATCATGAAGGAAGCGGGTTATATCCTCACCGTTACCATCGACAACCGGCCAAACCGGCTGCGGATTGGGGATATGGACTGTCTCCGGCTGCTGGGACGCATCAACGTCACCGACCGCATGAGCGGCCAGGATGTGGTAGACCGCCTGGCACAGTATTCTTCCCTGCGCATGACGCCGAGACCGGAATAAGCTTTCTCGATAAATAAAAGGAGAACACCATGAGCGACCACATTGAAACCCTGTGCGTCCAGGGCGGCTACCGCCCGGGAAACGGCGAGCCCAGGCAGATCCCCATTGTCCAGTCCACCACATTCAAATATGAGAGCAGCGCGGCCATGGGGAAGCTCTTCGACCTGGAGGCCGAGGGCTATTTCTACAGCCGCCTGCAAAACCCCACCTGCGACCATGTGGCGGCGAAAATCGCCGCCCTGGAGGGCGGCACGGCGGCAATGCTGACATCCTCCGGCCAGGCGGCGAATTTTTACGCTGTGTTCAACATTGCGTCCTGCGGCGACCATGTGGTAGCCAGCAGCTCTATTTATGGCGGCACTTACAATCTGTTCGCGGTAACCATGAAGCGGATGGGGGTAGAATTTACTTTCGTCTCTCCAGACTGTGCCCCGGAGGAATTGGAGGCCGCTTTCCGTCCCAATACCAAGGCGGTTTTTGGCGAAACGATTGCCAACCCGGCCCTGACGGTATTGGACATTGAGAAATTTGCCCACGCGGCCCACGCCCACGGCGTACCCCTCATCGTGGACAATACCTTTGCCACCCCGGTTCTGTGCCGTCCCCTCCAGTGGGGGGCGGACATTGTAACCCACTCCACCACCAAGTACATGGACGGCCACGCCGCCGCCTTAGGCGGGGCTATTGTAGACGGGGGCCAATTCGATTGGATGGCCCACGCGGACAAATTCCCCGGCCTGTGTACCCCTGACGGCAGCTACCACGGGGTTACATACGCCCAACGCTTCGGCAAGGAGGGCGCTTTCGTTACCAAGGCCACGGCCCAGCTCATGCGGGACTTCGGCTCCATGATGAGCCCCCAGAGCGCGTTCCTCCTGAACCTGGGCCTGGAGAGCCTCCATGTACGCATGGCCCGCCACTGCGAGAACGGCCAGGCGGTAGCGGAGTATTTGCAGCACCACCCGAAGATCGCCTGGGTCCGCTACAGCGGCCTGCCCGGGGACCCCTATCATGAAACCGCCCGCAAGTATCTGCCCAACGGCGTGTGCGGCGTGGTCAGCTTCGGCGTAAAGGGCGGGCGGCAGGCAGCGGAGGACTTTATGGGCCGCTTACGGCTGGGGACAATCGCCACCCACGTGGCGGACGCCCGTACCTGCTGCCTCCACCCGGCCAGCTCCACCCACCGCCAGATGAACGATGCAGAGCTTGCCGCCGCCGGCGTCTCGCCGGATCTGGTGCGCCTGAGCGTAGGCCTGGAAAGCAAGGAGGACCTGATTGCCGACTTGGAGCAGGCCCTGGCGGCGGTGTAAAACCTGTATACGCGCATTACCTGACAAAGGAGTGTTGTCATGCCCATCCGCATCCCCGACCGGCTCCCTGCGGCGAAGACGCTGAAGGACGAAAACATCTTCGTCATGACGGAGCAGCGGGCCATGGGGCAGGATATCCGTCCGCTGAAAATCCTGCTGCTGAACCTGATGCCCACGAAAATTGCCACGGAGACCCAGCTCAGCCGCCTGCTATCGAACACCCCCCTGCAAGTGGAGCTGGAGCTGATCGCCCCCCGGGACCACGTACCAAAGAACACCCCGCAGGAACACATGCTGGCCTTCTACCGCCACTTTGACGATGTGCGGGACAGCAACTACGATGGCATGGTGATCACCGGCGCGCCGGTAGAACACCTCCCCTTTGAGGAGGTGGGGTACTGGCCGGAGCTGTGTGAGATCCTGGAGTGGAGCAAAAGTCACGTCCATTCCACTTTCCACATATGCTGGGGTGCTCAGGCTGGATTGTACTACCACTACGGCATACAGAAGCAGCCGCTGGAAAAAAAGCTGTTCGGCGTATTCCCCCATATTGTGGAGCGGCGCAGCAACATGCTTTTCCGGGGCAGCGATGACGTATTCATGGTGCCCCATTCCCGCCACACTACCATCCTGCGGGAGGACGTGGAGCGGGTGGCCCAGTTGAAAATCCTGGCTACCTCGCCGGAGGCGGGCATTTACGCCCTTTCCACGGAGAGCGGCCGGCAGATTTTCATTACCGGCCACAGCGAGTACGATGCGGACACCCTGGATCAGGAATACCGCCGGGACAAAAGCCAGGGGAAGCCCATCGGCCTCCCTCAACACTACTATCCCGGCGATGATGATACAAAGCCCCCCCGCGTAACCTGGCGCTCCTGCGCCAACCTGCTCTACAGCAATTGGCTCAACTACTTTGTGTACCAAACCACGCCCTATGACCTCAGCGACCTGCCGCCGCAGGGCGGGCGGCAAAATCCGGCTGAATGCAAGAAAGAAGAGGGATCAAATCATGGGTAAGAGCATCAAGAGAAGCGTATGGATTCGGGTGGCCTGCGCGCTGATTTCCGTGCTGATGTTCAGCGTGGCAATCACAATTAACATCATCCGCACCGACCGGGCCGAGGAAGCCAACGCCCAGGCCAACAACCTGCTGGACCGCTGCCACCAGGCGGAGACGGCCCATTACAAATGGGCCGCTAACCTCAGCAACGCCCTGTATGCCGGGACGGAGTTCACAGGCAGCACCGCCCCCGACACCTGCGTGTTGGGCAAGTGGATCTACGGCGAAGCAGGCACGCAGGATCAAAAGATCCTCAGCCTGCGCAGCGAAATGGAGTCCCTGCACAAGGAACTGCACGAGTCCGCCACTTACGTACTGGACATGAAGAAGGACAGCCCCCAACAGGCGCAGCTTTACTATCAGAACGTTATCCAGAGCAACCTGACCACCCTGGTGGGCAAGCTGGATCAGGTAGTAAACCTGCTGGGCGAAGCCAATACCAAAAGCCAGGCGCAGATGGCCGGCATCATCTCCATGATGCACGTCACCTCGATCGTAGGCCTGGGCCTCTCCCTGATCTGCCTGATCAGCCTGGTGATGTTCGTGCTCAACCATGTGATCAAGCCCATCCTCGTCATCACCGAGCACACCAAGCCCCTTTACGAAGGCCATCTGGACATCGACCTGCACTACTCCTCTAAGAATGAACTGGGAACCATGGCGCAAAATCTGGAGACGTCCATGGAGCGCATCAACGGCTATGTGGAGGACATCAACCGCATTATGTCCCAGCTTTCCCAGGGCAATTTCAACGTCCAGACCTCCACGCCCTTTATCGGCGACTTCCAGACCATTGAGAGCTCCATCAACAGCTTCACGGAGAATATCAGCGAAGCCTTCGGCAAAATCCGCCAGGCGGAGCATCAGGTGTCCGGCAATGCCGAACAGCTTTCTAACGGTGCCCAGAACCTTGCCCAGGGCGCCACGGAGCAGGCCAGCGCCGTCCAGGAATTGCAGGCCACCCTGGAAGACATCCGCCATACCGCCGAGTCCAATGTCCAGTCCGCCGGGGAGGCCCAGGCCAATTCCCGCCTGACCACCCAGCAGGTGGAGCTGAGCAGCCAGCAGATGAACCAGATGGTTTCCGCCATGGAGGACATCACCCATGCTTCCCAGCAGATCGACAAGATCATCGCCACCATCGAGAATATTGCCTTCCAGACCAACATCCTGGCGCTGAACGCCGCCGTGGAAGCGGCCCGTGCCGGCGCGGCGGGCAAGGGCTTCGCGGTGGTAGCCGATGAGGTGCGCTCCCTGGCCGCCCAGTCCGACCAGGCAGCCAAGGCCACCAAGGAGCTGATTGAAAACTCCGTCCAGGCCACGGAAAAGGGCCGCCACATTGTTGGGGACGTATCCGCCAGCCTGCAAAAAACGCTGGAACTGGTGGTGCATTCCAACGAGGGCATCGGCGCCATCGCTTCCGCCGTGGAGGGCGAAGCCCTCGCCATTGCCCAGGTAGCGGAGGGCATCAGCCAGATTTCCGCCGTGGTCCAGAGCAACTCTGCCAGCAGCGAGGAATCCGCCGCCGTCAGCGCGGAGCTGTTCAACCAGGTACGCGTCCTGGCCGACCAGACCAACCGCTTCCACCTCCGTGGCGAAGGAACCAACCGCAGCCGCGCCCTGCCCCAGTAAACCAGCGATAGCCAGAGGGGCGGCAAGGGAAAATCCCTTGCCGCCCCTTTTTTGACAATCTAAGGAGGGAGGCCTCACAGACCTCCCTCCTGTTTTTCCGTCACGCGATCCCAAAGAACCGCTTCCCATTTTCCATTGTAATCCTGGCGCACTCCTCAAAGGAGACGCCTTTTAGCTCCGCCAGCCGTTCGCACACATAGCGCACGTACCCGGAGTGGTTCCGCTTCCCCCGATAGGGCACAGGAGCCATATAGGGGCTGTCGGTCTCGATCATCAGCCGGTCCAGCGGCACGGCCTGCGCGGCTTCCACAGCCTTCCGGGCGTTCTTGTAGGTGAGCACCCCGGTAAAGGAGATCATCCACCCCAGCTTCACCAGCTCCCGGGCCATTTCCGCGCTGCCGGAGTAGCAGTGGAACACGCCCCGCACCCCCGGGAACTCCCGCACAACGGCTAAGCTGTCCGCATGGGCATCCCGGTCATGGACGATAACGGGCATATCCAATTCCTGCGCCAGCGCCATTTGATCCCGGAAAACCCGCAATTGATGTTCCTTCGGCGGGTTTTCCTCCCAGTAATAGTCCAACCCAATCTCCCCGATGGCAACAGCCTTCGGTTCCCGAGCCAGTTCCCGGAGGACGTCCAAATCCTCCGGCCTATACGGCCCGCAGTTTTCGGGATGGTATCCCACGGCGGCATACAAAAAAGGCCACTTCCGCGCCAGCTCCACTGCCGCTTTCGAGGAAGGTATGTTGCACCCCGGATTGACCGCCAGCCCAACCTCCATTTCCGGCAGCGCAGCCAGAACCCCGTCCCGATCCTGGCTGTACTCTTCCGCATCATAATGGGCGTGTGTGTCAAACAGCATAGCTCATCATCAAATACAAAACTACCGCCACAGCCGCCACCCCAAGGATGATCCAGGGCAGAGGGCTGGATTTCTTCTCCCTGGAGAACTTAGGCGGGACATAGTTTTCATTATAGACGTCTTTGGGCGGAACCGGCTCCCGCCGGGGCGGCGGTTCCTTATACGTAGGCTTCTTCGGCTCAGTGGTTTGCTTTTCCAGATCTTTAATCAACCGAAGCTCAGGATCCAGCAGTTCGCCGCAGGAGCCGCAATAGATACGGGAATCCTCATTGACAAAACCGCAGTCAGGGCAGCGTTTAGACATAGTTCTCCTCCTTTTCATCAAGCGGCTCAAATCCAGCAGGTGCATCTATTTCCAGTATAGCAGAAAAAACCGCCGTCCGCAAGGATAAAATGATCAAAAAACCGGCCTAAACCTCTCCATTTCCGTCCCGGCACCCAGAAGAAAAAGCGTCTCCTCCTGTGCGGCTTGACATGTTTCAAACATGGCCTAAAGATGCTTCACCCGGTCCCGCTCTTCGGCGGCCTTGGCATTGTTCCAGTGGCTCATATCCCCCACCAGATAGCCTGTGATCCGGCGGATGCGGCTGAAGGGCCTAGGGGTCAAATGATACCGCAAATCCACAAAGTCCCCGTCCAGGTGGATGTCCAACGCCTGCACGGTCCCGATCGCGTATTTACTGTTCGCCCGGGCGACATAGGCGTCCAGCTCCCGCTGGCCAAGGGTGCCTCCGGTTACATTAATCTGCATCATAGCGAAATCCTCCTGAAATTGAACCCAATTCCCAATTGGGTCTTTACATTTGTGTGAGGTGAGTATATCATAAAGGGAGGAAAAAGGATGTTGCAGCAGCAACACAAGAAGAAAAAAATTTCTACATTTTGTGCCGTCCCTTTCTATTCCACACAAGATATCGGGCGGCGCAGGTAAGGAGCAAGTATGGATTACAGCGAATTATCGCTTTTTCACGATATCGCCAACCAGGAAGTAGACGCCATGATCCGCTGCTTCCACATGCGCCGGTCCCACTACACGCCGGGGCAGACCATCTGCACCTATGGCGAGGGCGGGGGCGAGGTAGGCGTGCTGCTCCGGGGCCGCGCGGACCTGGTCCGCTACGACTACGGCGGCACCCGGACGATATTGGAGCGCATAGAAACCGGCGGGGTATTTGGGGAGGTGCTGGCCTTCACCCCGGAGCTGGGGGACTGCGTAGAGGTCGTCAGCGGCAGCGAAAGCGAGGCGCTCTTTATGGAGTACAGCCACATCATGAAGCGGTGCGAGAAAGCCTGCGCCCACCACAGCAAGCTGGTACAGAACATGTTCCGCCTGGTTACAGAGCAAACCCGGCGGCTAAGCCGCCGGGTAGAGGTTCTCAGCCGCCGGAGCATCCGGGAGAAGCTGCAATGCTATTTCCGTATTTGCCGCCTGGAGGCGGGGTCGGACGATTTCACATTGCCCTTTACCCTCAGCGCCCTGGCGGACTACATCAGCACAGACCGCAGCGCCATGATGCGGGAGCTGAAAAAGATGCGCACGGAGGGCGAAGTCGTCATCAACGGCCGCCGCGTCCTCTGGCGGGAGGACGCTACAGAATATTTTTAATACTGACGCTCTGGGTTTCCGCCAGCAGCTTCAACTGATTCATCAACTGCGCCAGCATGGTATGGAAGTCGGCCCCATCCTGTTCCCTGCATACGGCGAACGCCCCGGCAAACAGCTCCTCCGCCTGATCCAACTCATCGTGCTCCATAATGGTGTGGAAAAAGGTCTGGCTGCTGTCCCAGTCGGCGTAGATTTTCTCAAGCTGCTCCCCGGCGCTGTCCCAGTCTTCCATCTGGGCGGCGCTGCCGGCGTTTTCCAGCAGAGCGGACCAGTGCTCTGTCCGCAGCTCCACATACCGTCCTGCCCAAAGGGAGAACCCCAAAATCACGGCCAGCAGTCCCACCGGGATCAAAAAAGCCTTCACGCGCCCGCCTCCTTTGCCACGCAGGTAATCCCCCCAACCTCATCCACAGTCATAAAGAACACCTGCCTGGGGGATGTCAGCCGCCGCTGCTTCAGCTGTTTGTCCAGCCACGCGCCGTCGTACCCGCTGGCGGACAAATTTTCCGACATGACGTGGCCATCGTTGATGAGCAGCACAGGCAGCGTCACATCGTCCTGCACATCCAGCCCCAGGACTTTAGGGGTAGCGGGGCTGTCCTTGGTGTAGGGCAGGACGGACACCTGCCCGCTGGTTTCCAGCACGGCGTACTTCACAGCGGAAATATCACTGTATCCCTGGCTGCGGAGCTGTTCCAGCAGCTCGTCCACCGTAAACCGGTTCCGCGCCATATTCTGCTGGAGGACTTTTCCATCCCGGATGATTACGGTAGGCCGGCCGCAGACCAGCGCCCGGAACCGGATGGACTTCAAGCTGAAAAAACTCAGCAGCATAGATACGCACAGCAAAGTAATAATAGGGAACAGCCCGTTGACCAGCGGGATGCCGAAATCCTGCATAGGCACCGCGGCCAAGTCGGAAATAATGAGCGTCAGCACCAGCTCCGATGGCTCCAGCTCCCCAATCTGCCGTTTTCCCATCAGCCGCAGCCCCAGCATCAAAATGAAATAGAGGATCAAGGTACGAAAAAAGGCGGTGGTCATATGGTCACTTCCTTCTGCTTTTTGACCAGTATTTGCAAGAGGGAAGCGTTCTATTCCACCGCGCCCCGGAGAAACCGCCCCATTCAGAAAGGAGCCGCCGCGCAATGAAAAGCGATACCATCCTATATTCCGTTATCCGGACGGAGCACATGATACATAATGATTTCTTTTTGCGGTACCTGGAATTTGAGCCAGATGAAACGCCAACAGGGCTGACCTTCTCCTGCCGTTCCGGCGGCATAGAACTCTGTGCGGTCCGCTACGCAAAGGCTGAGATCACAGCCCGCCTCCGCCACGGCGCGGAGGAAGCCGCCCGCTACCGCGCCAGCAGCTTAAAACGGAAATTAGGCCTATCCTACCGCCCCCAAAAAGCCATCATGCACGAACATTTTTCCTTTTTCGCCAGCCAGCCGGCGGACGAACTGGCCATCTTCTGCCAGACGGAAACCGGCGTTTTAGAGCGCCGCGTCCCCATCCACCCCTACGTCAGCCCCAACCGGTATATATTCCCCTTATCCGGCGCCGTGCTGGTAACGGACACGTATCCCGCCATCAACTCCCACCGCTGGTGCCGGAACAGCGAGTTTGCCTTTGATGCAGGGGCCTTCGATGAGACGCTCTCCCACCCCATAATCGCGGGCGCGCCGGTATTTGCCGCCTGCGGCGGCACGGTGGAAGAAGTATTCGATGGCCTGCCCGACACCACCGGCGGCACAGATTTAGAGGAAATAGAGACGCAATATGGCGAGCATGCCCGCATAGACGGCAACCACGTCCTCCTCCGCCACCCCGGCGGAGAGCTGTCCCTATACGCCCATCTGCAAAAAGGCAGCATCCCGGTAGCAAAAGGCCAGCCCATCTCCCCCGGCCAACAGATCGGCAGGGTAGGCAGCAGCGGCTCCAGCTACATCCCACACCTGCATTTCCACGTCATGCTGGAGGGCATCGAAGGCCCCGGTATACCCGTGGTCTTTGACGGCTTAAAAACCATCTGCGATGAGCCCTGCCTCCTTGACGACACCGTCAACCTGGTCAGGGCGGATCCCCTATCCCCCCAGCCTTAAAAACCAAGTCCCCCCCGCCCAATTGGCGAGGGGGACTTATCCATCAAACCGTCCGGCAGGACGACCGCTCGATCAGCGTTGGCGTCAAAATCCGATGGGAATACCCCGCCAGTTCACTCTGAATCTTATCTAATAGGCTATCCACCGCCACAGAAGCCAGCATTTTCATCGGCTGTTCAATCGTGGTCAAATTGATCCTCGGCAAACTGGAATACCGAATATTGTCGAACCCCAGCAAAGAAATATCCTCCGGAATCCGGATCCCATTTTCCTCCGCCGCGCCCATAATGCCCAAAGCGTTGGTATCCGTAGCGGCGAAGATAGCGGTAAACTTCTGCTCCTGGGCAAAGAGCTGCTTGGCAAGCTGATAGCCATATTTAATGGAAGTCAGCGGAAACGTATTATTGCAATACTGGGGGGTCAGCCCCAAATCCTGGCAGGCGGCGGTATAGCCCTCGGAGCGAAGCTGATGGGTCGTGCTGCCCCGCCGCCGCCCAAAGTAAAGGATGTCCCGGTGCCCCAGGCCATAGAGGTACTCGACCCCCAGATAAGCCCCCCGGTAGTTGTCCACGGAGACATAGCTCTCCGGCACCTCCCGCAGGTTCTCCCCTACGAACACCGTAGGGAGGCGGGAGAGGTAGGGCCGCAGCCGCCCATAGCTCTCCGGCCCGGAGGGGACGAGGATAATGCCGTCCACCTGCCGTCCGATCATCAGCTCGAACAGCTCCTTTTCCTGCTCCAAGTCCCTGGAGGAATTGCACAGAATAATATTGTACCCCCTGGCCCTGGCCTGCCGGTCGATGTGGTAGGCCAAATCCGACATAAACGGATTATTGACCCCCGTAAGGATCAGCCCCAGCAGCTTCGTACTTTTCATAACCATAGCGCGGGCCACAGTATTGGCGGTGTAATTCATTTCCTTACAGACCTGAAGGATGCGTTCGCGGGTGTCCACGCTGATTTCCGGACTGCCGGACAGTGCGCGGGAGACGGTCGAATAGGACACTCCGGCCGCTTTTGCAACATCTTTGATGGTAACATTCTTCATATGACGGCCTCCATTACGAAAATATTCCGAAAGATTTTCCGTAAACATATTGTAAAGCCTGCCGCACAGAATTGCAAGGACAATTTGGCGCAATTTCCGAAAATTCTGTACTTATGCACAGAATTTGGCAGAAAAACTAGTCAATAAGACGGAAATCAGCGAAAACTTACATACCCTCCCCCACATATCCGCAACTTTTCCGAAAACCCACGCAAACCAGCCGGAAAAGTTGCGGCAACAGGCACAAAAACCGCTCAATCCACTGATAAGCCGGAGCTAATCAAGCAAACCAGCCGGAAATGCGGTTGACAAACAGCGGAAAATACGGTACAATCTTAACAACAGCAAGGACGGAAACGTTTGAACAAAAGTCACATCCGGACAGGAGGGAGATGGGGCAAAATGATACAAGGGGTACTGTTCGACTTAGGCGGCACCTTACACACGGCGGACTCCCCGGAGGGGCGGGACATATGGTTTGCCCGCCGCCTTTTGGACCGTTTGCGGGACTACGGCATTGCGCTGTCCGCCTCCCCGGAAGTACTGGCGGAGAAGCTCCATGAAAACGGCGAAGCCTACAAACATGCGTCAGAAAAAGGCCTGCGCGAGCTGCCGCCGGCGGAAATATGGAGCAATTGGTATTTAAAGGACTGGGCAATAAGCCGTGAGAAGCTGGCGCCCATTGCGGAGGAATTAAGCTTTCTCTATGATTACGAGCGCGTGCGCGTAATCCGCCGCCCCTACATAAAGGAAATGCTGGACGCCCTCCGCTCCCAGGGCTTGAAGCTGGGGTTAATCAGCAACATCATTTCCCTGTCGGTCGCGCCCCACTTTTTAGAGGAATACGGCGTCCGCGATTACATGGACTGCATCGTCCTCTCCAGCGAGACAGGCATCCGCAAGCCATCCCCCGAGATTTTCCGGGTAGCGGAACGCCGCCTGCACCTATCCCCTTCAGAGCTGGCCTACGTAGGCGATACATTATCCCGGGATGTAGCCGGCGCCCGCAACGCGGGCTGGCGTTTGATGATCCAGATTAAGAACCCCGGCGCGGCCAAGCGCGATAAAGGCTTAGAAAACAGCGGCCTGGCTCCCGACTATTTTATTGAAAGCCTAAACGAGATCCCCGCCATCATCCAACAAGAAAACACGCGCCCCCAAGGCCCATCGGGCAAATAAAAAGTTTTTCTTTTGGTTCTTTTCTTTGTCCACAAAGAAAAGAACAGCCCCCGCAAAAAAATCAACAGGAGGACTACCCATGAACCGTAACATAGACACAATCTTTTTCGATGTAGGCGCAACGCTCCGTTTCGTAGTGGAGGACGCGGAATTTGCCGCGGCGGCGGACAAGGCGCTGATGGAGCTGGTGGGGGCGGAGGAGAGCCACGATGTGTTCTTCGAAAAGCTGACCGCCAACTGGAAAGCATACCGGAAGTGGGCAAAGGACACCCTTCTGGACGTATCCGAAATGGAGCTATGGCTGCAATACCTGCTGCCGGACTATCCGGCGGAGCGGATTGCGCCAAACGCGGCGCGGCTGACCCGCCTGTGGCGGGACCACGATGGCCGCAGGGTGCCGCACGACGACGTAAAAGAAACCCTCCTGGCGCTGAAGCAGCGGGGATACAAGCTGGGCATCATCGCCAATACGATTACCGAAACGGAAATCCCCGACTGGATGTGCCATGACGGCGTGGCGGACTGCTTTAAAACCGTCATCTTATCCTCCAAAGTCCGCCTGCGCAAGCCCGACCCGGCTATCTACCTGCTGGCCTCCCGCTGCATCGGCTCCGCGCCGGAGAACTGCGCCTACGTAGGCGACAACCCGGTGCGGGACGTGGAGGGCGCCGTGGACGCCGGATATGGCAGTATGATTTTGTACGAAGACGCCGGCACCGCCGACCGCGAAGGCAAGGCCCCCACTGTCATGCCGGACTACCGCATCAAGGCCATCCGGGATCTGCTTGACCTGTTCCCTCCCAGAGGGTAAGGATGGGGTGCGTCTATGAAAAAGATCAAGGGCGTATTTTTTGATTTAGGCGGCACCCTCCGCATCTGCGACAAAGCCCCCGAACACCAGGAGCAGGCCAAAAAGCGCATGGCCGAACTGGTGGGCCGGGAGGACGTACAGCCCTTCATCGACATGGTGGAGGAACGCTACCTGCCCTACCGCGACTGGGCACTGTCGGAGAACAAGGAAGCCGGCGACTTCGAGCTGTGGCACAAGTGGCTGCTGCCGGAAATGGATCCTGCCGCCCTGGCGCGCATATGCCATGAACTAACCTTCCAGTACCGCCAGGTCAAGGGCAAGCGCCGCGTGGTGGAGGGCGGATTGCAAGTCATCCGCGGCTTGTATGGCCGGGGCTACCGCCTGGGCATCATTTCCAACCTGATTGGTGAAAACGAAATTCCCGACTGGCTCCGGGAGGACGGCCTGGCCCAGTATTTTGACGCCGTGATCCTCTCCTCCGTGTGCCATATCCGCAAGCCCGACCCGGAAATCTACCGCATGGGCTGCGCGGAATTGGGGCTGCCGCCTGACGAGTGCGTCAGCGTGGCCGACAACCTGGGCCGGGACATCACCGGCGCCAAGGCGGTGGGGATCGGGGCCAACATCCTGTTCATCAGCCCGGAGAAGCTGGCGAAAAAGGCTATCACCGATGAAAACCGGCCCGATTACATTGTGCACGCGTTTTCTGATATTTTAGGCCTTCCCATCTTGCAGTAATAGGAAAGGGGTTGGTACATATGGAGAAGCAAATCGACACCATTTTTATAGACCTGGGGGACACCTTCCGGGTCATCCGCAAGGATGAAGCCTACCAGATGGAAGCCAAGGCCACCATCACCCGCCTTCTGGGCGTGGACGCCGGCCCGGCGGAATTTTACCGGGACGTCATCGAACCCCGCTATGACAAATACCGGGAATGGGCGCTGACCTTCTACTGCGAAGCCCCTGTGAAGGAGCTGTGGACCCGCTGGCTGGCCTACGACTTCCCCAAGGAAAAGGTGGAAGCGGCGGCGGCGGAAATGACCTACGCCTACCGCAGGACCAAGGGCGAGCGGGTTGTCACCGATGGCGGCATCGAAACCGTCAAGGAGCTGTACGCCCGGGGCTATACCCTCGGCATTGTCAGCGACCTGGTGGGCACGGAGGAAGTGGACGAATGGCTGGATCGCGACCAGCTCCGGCCCTATTTCAAGACGGTGCAGCAATCCTCCGTCTGCCTCATCCGCAAGCCCCACCCCGCCATTTATTACTACGCCCTGGAGGAGTGCGGCAGCGACCCCAAGCGGACCTGCTATGTAGGCGACAACCTGGCCCGCGACATCGTGGGAGCCAAGGCGGCGGGGTTGGGTATGACCATTGGCGTGCAGTACCCGGGAAAAAAGCCCCAGGAAGTCACGGAGGAAAACAAGCCCGATTTGTTTATTGACCATTTTGCGAAGCTGCTGGATATTTTCCCGCCGCTGAAATAAAGGAGGCGCTGCAATTATGCGTGAAGAAACCATCCTGCGGGGCGGCGAGGCGCTGGCCAAGGCCGTGGAGCAGGCTTACCAGCAGGGACAGACCGACTATTACCTGGAGCCGCTGGCCCAGGTAGACGGTGAGGGAACCCCTGTGGGGAAAATCAAGGACGGCGACCAGGTAATTTTCTGCTGCCGGAGGGGCGAGCGGGAAATCGAACTGACCGATGCTTTCGTAGACCCGGATTTCAAACACTTTGACCGGGATTATATGGAGCATCTGAACTTCGTTATCATGACCATGTACCATGACAAATTCAAGGATCTGCCCATTGCTTTTGCGCCGGAAAAGGTACAAAAGCCATTGGCCCAGGTCATTTCCGATGCAGGGCTGAAGCAGTTCCACTGCGCGGAGTCGGAGAAGTACGCCCATGTGACCTTCTTCTTCAACGGCGGCTATAACCAGCCCTTCCCGGGAGAAGACGATGTATGCGTCCCCTCTCCCAAGGGCATCCCCTTCGACCAGCAGCCGGAGCTGAGCCTGCCGGAGGTGGCGGAAAAGGTGAAGGGCGCGGTAGACCAGGGGTATGACTTCATCCTTACCAACTTCGCCAACGGCGATGTGATCGGCCATACCTCCAATTCCCAGGCCAAGCTGGCTGCCGCCGCCACTGTCAGCGAGTACGTGGGCAAGGTGGCGGAGTACGCCAAGGCCAACGGCTACGTAGTAGCCGTCACCGCCGACCATGGCAACATTGAAACCCTATATAATAAGGAAGGCAAGCCCCATGTGGCCCATACCACCAACCTGGTACCCTTCATTGTCCTGGATCCCAAGGGCCGGGAGGTGAAGCTCCACGATGGACGGCTGGGGGATGTCGCGCCCACCGTCCTGCGCGTTTTGGGATTGGAGCAGCCGGAGGAGATGACGGGCAAAAGCCTGATTGATACGGCGGATTTCACGAACCAGAAGATGATGCTGGTCATCCTGGACGGCTGGGGCTACGGCACCGCCGATGAAAAGGACGCCATCTACTCCGCGAACACCCCCGCCTGGGACGGCCTGCTGGCCAAATACCCCAACAGCAGGCTCCGGGCATCCGGGGAGGACGTGGGCCTGCAAGCCGGAAAGCCGGGCAACTCCGAGGCCGGGCACTCCAATCTGGGCGCGGGCCGGGTGGTGGCCCAGGACGATGTCCGCATGGACCGGGCCATCCAGGACGGCTCCTTCAAAACCAATCCTGTGTTCTTACAGGCCATTGCCAACGCCCGGGAGAACCATAAGCCCCTGCACCTGCTCAGCTACCTTACGGAGAAATCCAGCCATGGGTGCATTGACTATCCGCTGATGCTGGTGGAAATGGCGGAGGGTGTGGAGGAAATCTATCTGCACATCATCTTCGATGGCCGCAGCACCGAGCCAGGTTCTGCCCCCGCCATGCTCCGGCAGTTAGAGGAGCGGCTGGAGAAAATTGGACGGGGTAAGATTGTGGACGGCGTGGGCCGGGGCATCGCCCTGGACCGGGACGGCAACTACGCGAAGATTCAAAAGGCTTATGAATGCCTGACCTTGGGCAAAGGGATCCAGTATACCTAATGCCTTGCGCATTTCGCTGATGGAGGAAATATCATCATGGTAAATACGCCTGTGGCGGTAGTGGACGTCTCTTCACTGGCCTTGACGCCCCTGGATATTGGGCTGCGGATGCTGCTGGCCATGCTGATTGGCGCGGTAATCGGTACGGAGCGGGAGTATACCCACCGCCCCGCCGGTATGCGCACCCATATGCTGGTGGCCCTGGGGGCCTGCGCCGTCATGACCACCAGCCAACTCATCTTCTGGCAGTACCGCCCCTTTGGCGCGACCCCGGATCCCGCCCGTTTGAGCGCCCAGGTCATTACTGGGCTGGGCTTTTTGGGCGCGGGGACGATTATGCGGGAAGGGCCAAGTATCAAGGGCCTGACGACCGCCGCCAGTATTTGGGCCACCGGCTGTCTCGGCGTTGCCGTAGGCGGCGGATACTATATGGTGGCGGTAGTGGGCGGAATCTGTATTTTGGTCACCCTCATTGTGTTTGAGTGGCTGCAAAAGAAGATCCTGCACAACCGGTATTCGCTGTATCTGTTTTCCGTGACCTGCGCCGATGTGGCGGGGACGCTGGAATTGATCCATACCTTGGCGGGGAACGCCGACGCCACGCTCAACAGCATCCATGTGGACGAGGTGAAGGCTGGGTTCAAAATCCGTTTTAAGGCGGATTTTGGCGGGCGCCACTCAGACGAGCGCCTACGGAAATTTATGTCCGACCTCAGCGCGGACCCCCATACCAGCTCCGTCACATCTGACCGGAGCCGCATCTAATTTGATTCGCAAGCTCCTTCCCGAACCACTGGTTGAGAGGTTTTCAAACCTCCTCAATCAGTGGTTCGAAACTCCACGGGCCTGCCGCAGGCAGGCCGTTCGGATCCCTTTCTCCGGGTGCGCAACCGGAGAATCGCGATAGATCAAAAATCAGAGAAAAGGAGAAAAGCTATGAATCAGTATTTTATCATTTTTTCTGCACTGGGTTCCATCTGCGCTCTATTGTTCGCCGTGTTTATGGCGAAACGCGCCCTCTCGTTCTCCGAGGGCACCGACCAAATGAAGAAGATCGCCTCGTTTATCCGGCAGGGGGCCAACGCTTACCTGCGGCGGCAATACAGCGTTGTTATGGTTTTCTTCGCGTGTATGTTCGCGGTTCTCTGCTTGATGGCCGCGCTGGGCTTTCTGACGTGGTTTGTGCCCTTCGCGTTCATTACCGGCGGTTTCTTCTCCGGCCTGAGCGGCTTCGTTGGCATGAAAATCGCTACCGCGTCCAACGCCCGTACGGCCAACGCCTGCCGGGAGAGCCTGAACTCCGGCCTGAAGGTGGCCTTCTCCGCCGGAACCGTCATGGGCTTCACCGTGGTAGGCCTGGGCCTGCTGGATATCTCCGGATGGTATCTGCTGCTGAAGTACGTGTTCAACCTGCCGCTTAATGACATCACCGCCGCCATGCTGACCTTCGGCATGGGCGCAAGCTCTATGGCCCTGTTCGCCCGTGTGGGCGGCGGCATCTTTACCAAGGCCGCCGATGTGGGCGCCGACCTGGTGGGCAAGGTGGAAGCCGGCATCCCCGAGGACGACCCCCGGAACCCCGCCGCCATCGCCGACAACGTGGGCGATAACGTGGGCGATGTGGCCGGTATGGGCGCTGACCTCTATGAGTCCTATGTCGGTTCCCTGATTTCCTCCTGCTCCCTGGGCGTTATTGCCTTCGGGTATATTGAATCCGTGGATAACCTCAGCGCCTTCGCGGTGCCCCTGCTGATTGCGGCGGTGGGCGTGGTGGCTTCCATTATCGGCTCCCTGCTGGTACGGACGGGGGAGTCTACCGACCAGATGACCTTGCTGAAGGCCCTGCGCCGGGGCACCAATACGTCCGCAGTCATTATTGCCGTGGCGGCCTTCCCTATCGTGTGGTTCTTCCTGGGCAAGGATTACATCGGGCTGTATGTGGCTATCCTGGCGGGGCTGTTCTCCGGCGTTTTAATCGGACGGTTTACCGAGTACTACACCTCCGATACATATGTGCCGACCCAAAGCCTGGCGGCTTCCTCCGTGACCGGTACCGCTACGCTGGTAATTGACGGCCTGAGCTTGGGCATGCGCTCCACTATGCTGCCGGTGCTGACGGTCAGCGGGTGCATCCTGATCGCTTACTATGTATCCGGGCTGGGGCTGACCGATGGGGCGCGGAACGCCATGGGCTTGTATGGCATCGCGCTGGCGGCGGTCGGCATGCTGTCCACGCTGGGAATCACTTTGGCTACCGACGCCTACGGGCCTGTAGCCGACAACGCGGGCGGCATCGCACAGATGAGCGGCCTGGATCCCGTTGTCCGCGAACGGACTGACGCGCTGGATTCCCTGGGCAACACCACCGCCGCTACCGGCAAGGGCTTCGCCATCGGCTCCGCCGCGCTGACGGCGCTGGCGCTGATTGCCTCCTACGTGGAAAAGGTGGAGACCCTGGCCCCGGACATGGCGCTGGATATGAGCGTGATGAATCCTGTGGTGCTGGTGGGCATCTTTGTGGGCGCGTGCCTGGCGTTTATCTTCGCCGCCATTACCATGGGCAGCGTAGGCAAGGCCGCCCACAGCGTAGTGCTGGAAGTCCGGCGGCAGTTTAAGGAAATGCCCGGGATTATCGAGGGCAAGGTGGACGCGGATTTTGCCCGCTGCGTTGACCTTTGCACCAAGGCCAGCTTGAAGGAGATGGTAGTGCCGACCTTGATCGCAGTGGGCGTACCCATCGTGGGCGGCTTGCTGCTGGGGCCTGCGGGCGTTATCGGGCTGCTGTGCGGCGCAACGGCTTCCGGGTTCCTGCTGGCCGTGTTTATGTCCAACTCCGGCGGCTCTTGGGACAACGCCAAGAAATACGTGGAGTCCGGGCACTACGGCGGCAAGGGGAGCAAGAATGATAAATCCGCCATCGTGGGCGACACCATCGGCGACCCCTTCAAGGATACTTCCGGTCCCGCCATCAATATCCTGATTAAGCTGCTGAGCATGGTTTCTATCGTTTTTGCTACTGTGGTAGTCCATTTCCATCTCTTTGGATAACGGAAACCTTCCCGCTGGGCCGGGGCCGTTCAGGCCCCGGTCCCCGTGGCGTGAAGATGTCTATTTTCCTGCTGTATTCACTTGTCAAGGTACCTCCGTTTGCAACCGGCGCCAGGGGTTTTTCCAGGGTGATCAACTCCTGTAGGCGTTTTTGTTTGAACGCGCGAAGTTCCGGTAGGTGACGCCCACTACATCCATAGGGCGCATTGGGGGAAAAGTTGCTGTAAAAACAGCAACTTTTAGAAAAAAATTTTTTACTTCCCCCTTTTCGCGTGATTTTTCCCCCTGCGGGGGGACGGGGGCCTACTTTTTCCATAAGGAAAAAGTAGCAAAAACTTACTTAAGGGGGGCCGGCCCCCCTTAAGGATCCCTCCTGAAATCTTTGTTTTGTTTTCCTTTTGGTACGCTGCGGGTGTGCTTTCGATAGTGCGTGGATTTTGTGCGCCGGATGCTGCGTCTACCCACGGGCATTTTGTGGGTGCCTACCTTTTTTGATTTGGGTACTCCCGGCGCTGCACCCACTGCCCACCAGTCCCCCGTGCCGCGTCTCACGCGGCAATCGGTACTTTCGTTAGGACAGTGCGCAGAAGCAAGCACCGGCATCGGCCCACGGCACCGGAGATAGGACAACAAAGCCAACGGCCGTAGCGAAAAACAAATACCCTCCGTAATAAATGACGGATTTTTAAACTGTATGTTTAAGTGATTTAATTCTGCGCGGCCACTCGATGTGGCCGTGCAGAATCTAGGGGTTCGGGGCCAGGCAGGCCCCGAGATTAGTTAAAGAAAATTTATCTTTCGCGCCCGAAGGGCGCGAAGAAAGAGGTTTCGGCTATGAAAACGTATGATTTGATGATTATTGGCCCTGCTACCCGGGATGTCAATATTGATTACACCGGGGTTGAGGATAGAAGCACGGGGGGCGCAGTCACCTTCTGCACCCCCGCCGCCGCCGCGACAGGGGCAAAGGTCTTTGCCGCTGTTAAAATCGCGCCGGAGGACCAGGATATTATAAACGGGTTCCATATGGACGCCGGGGATATTGCCCTGCTGCCATCGGAAAAAACCACCCTTATGCGGAATGAGTACTTTACCGCCGACCGGGAGAGAAGAAACGCAAGCTGCCCGGCGCAGTCGGGGCCGGTCGCGCCGGAGGAAATCCCGGAGGTGGAATGTAAACTTTACCATTTGGCGGGGTTGCTCTACGGGGACTTCCCGAATGCGCTGATTGAAGCCCTCCATGAAAAGGCCCTGGTCTCCGCAGACGCCCAGGGGTTTCTTAGGCACAATGAGGGCGGGAAGCTTTGCTTCCATGATTGGCAGGATAAAATGAAATACCTCCCCTATATGGACTTCCTTAAAACAGATGCGGCGGAAGCGGAAATCTTGACCGGGCTTACCGATAGGGTGGAAGCCGCGAAGCAGCTCTATGCCTGGGGCGCGAAGGAAATCCTGATCTCTCATAATACCGAGATGCTGGCCTATGATGGGAAGGATTTGTTTACCTGCCCGGTGAAGGCGCGGAACCTCTCCGGCCGGACCGGACGGGGGGATACGACCTTCGGCGCTTATCTCGCTATGCGGATGCTGGGCGCGGGGATGGAGGACGCTTTGCGCTATGCAACCGCCTGCGTGTCCCTGAAAATGGAAACCCCCGGCGTCTTCCGGGGGACAAAGGGCGATGTGGAGGATTATATCCGGCAGTTCTATGGTTGACCTTTTTCCTGTTTGCTGGTAAAATGAGGGGGAATTATTCTAAAAGGAGGATCCTCCCTGTGAAAAAGATTATTGCTACTACTGCCGCCCCCGCGGCAATCGGCCCCTACTCCCAGGGCGTGGACGGCGGCAGCGTCGTCATTACTTCCGGCCAGCTCCCTATTGACGTATCTACCGGCCAATTTGCCGATGGCGGCATCGCCGGACAAACCCGTCAGTCTTTGGAAAATGTAAAGGCCGTGCTGGCGCAGGCCGGGCTGGGGATGGAAAATATCATCAAGACGACTGTGTTTTTGAAGGATATGAATGACTTTGCCGCTATGAACGAGGTCTACGCTTCCTTCTTCCCCAGCGAGCCGCCTGCCCGCAGTGCCGTGGAGGTGGCCAGGCTGCCGAAGGACGCGCTGGTGGAGATTGAGGCCATCGCGGTGAGATAGCCTGTTATATGTGCCGGTTCCCTGCGGAATTTTTGATTCCGCAGGGAACTTCCTTTTTTGAAAATTTTGTTAGGCACCTTGACTTTTGAGGTAGGAACTGGTAAAATTAAGGCACCTAATGAACCTTTGGGAGGAGAAATCATGGAAACCTTTTCAGCACATGCCTGCGGGATGAATGGGCGGGAGGCGCCTGCGGACGATCTGGCCGGTTGGCTGGAACGGTGCGGGCGGTTTCTGGCCTACTGCCTGGGCAGGCGGCGGGGCCAGACGAAGATCTTGCGGATCCTCTGCGAGCAGGGCCAGGTGAGCCAGCGGGATTTGCAGGAGATGCTGGGCATCCAGCCTGGGTCTATGAGCGAAATCGCCGCGAAATTGGAGGGCAAGGGGCTGGTGGCGAAAGACAGGGCGGACGCCGACCGGCGTAAAATCCTGCTCTCCCCTACCCAGCAGGGCAGGGAATGGCTTGCCCGGCAGGACGAGGAGCATGTGCGGAAACGCAGGGCGGAGCTGTTTTCCGCCCTGTCGGAGGAGGAACAGCAGACGCTACAGGCGCTGCTGGAAAAGCTGAGTGTGGATTGGGAAAAACGGTTCGTGAGGGAACGGAGGGAGTCTTGATGGGGCGGTGATTGCCGCCAGGGTACGTGTTTGATCGAAAGGTGGTGGCAGCGGTGAGCTGGCAGGAGGAATTGAGGAAGGGCGTTAGGAGCGCGGAGGAGCTTGCGCCGGTTTTTGGGTGGACGGAGGAGGAAACCGCCAGGAGGGCTGAGGTGGCACGGCGGTATCCAATGATGATTACACCTTATTATTTGTCCTTGGTGGACCCCGGGGATCCGGCGGATCCGATTGGGCGGATGTGCGTCCCTTCCCTGGATGAATTTGACCCCGGTGGATCCTTTGATACCAGCGGGGAGGCGTCCAACACCAAGCTGGAGGGCTTGCAGCATAAGTACGCGCAGACGGTGCTCCTACTGAGTACGAACCAGTGCGCTATGTATTGCCGCCACTGCTTCAGGAAACGAATGGTGGGCCTGAATGAGGATGAACTAAACCGGCGGGTGGATGAGGCCGTGGCTTATGTGAAAGCGCATGACGATGTGACCAATATCCTCATTACCGGCGGGGACGCGCTGATTAACTCTAACGCCATCATCCGGCGGTATCTGGAGGAGCTGACCGCTATCCCCAGGCTGGACTTCATCCGGTTCGGATCCAGGGTGCCTGTGACGCTGCCGGAGCGGATCTATGGCGACCAGGAATTTTTGGATATGTTTGCCCACTACGGGCAGAAAAAGGCGCTGTATTTGGTGACGCAGTTCAACCATCCGAGAGAGCTGACAGAGCAGGCCGTCCAGGCCATCCGGGCGATGATTGAGCGGGGCGTCCAGGTGCGCAACCAGACGGTGCTGCTGCGGGGCGTCAATGATGATGGGAAAACCTTGGGGGCGCTGCTCAGAGGGTTGACCAGGGTGGGGGTCGCGCCCTACTACATCTTCCAGTGCAGGCCTGTGACGGGGGTTAAGGAGCGGTTCCAAGTGCCCATTGAGGAGGGCATCCGGATCGTGGACGCTGCCAAGGCCAGGCAGAATGGGTTCGGGAAGTCCGTCCGGTACGCCATGAGCCACCCCAGGGGGAAAATTGAGATCCTTTGTACGCTGCCCGATGGGCAGACGGTCTTTAAGTTCCATCAAAGCAAGGACGACGCCGATATGGCGCGGCCGTTTACAAAAACGCTGCGGGAAACCGATACTTGGCTGGATGGGGATTTGAATGGGATTTAACACGCAGCCGGAGGGCTGGCAAATGCCAGCCCTCCGGCGTGAATGCCTGTGAAAGGCTTTTCAGCTCATTTTTAGGATTTCCCGTTTGAGACGGTTGATGATGCGCTTCTCCAGGCGGGAGATGTAGGATTGGGAGATGCCCAGCTTATCGGCTACCTCCTTCTGGGTCTGCTCCCGGCCCCCGCCCAGGCCGAAGCGGAGGGTGATGATTTCACGCTCCCGCTGGCTCAGCTTGGCAATGGCGGCGGTGAGAAGCTGGCGGTCTACATCGTCCTCGATGGGCCGCATAACGGTGTCCGCGTCAGTGCCCAGGACGTCGCTGAGCAGCAGTTCGTTGCCGTCCCAGTCGGTGTTGAGCGGTTCGTCCAGGCTCACTTCGCCCCGCTGGGACGCGTTTTTGCGGAGGTACATCAGGATTTCGTTCTCTATGCAGCGGGACGCGTAGGTGGCCAGCTTGATGTTCTTGTCCGTGCGGTAGGTGTTTACCGACTTGATCAGGCCGATGGCCCCAATGGAAATGAGATCCTCTATGTTGATGCCTGTGTTCTCAAACCGGCGGGCAATGTAGACGACCAAGCGGAGGTTGCGCTCAATGAGGATTTGACGGGATTCCTCCTCCCCCGCGTCCAGGCGGGCCAGGACTTCCGCTTCCTCCTCCCGGGTCAGCGGCGGGGGGAGGGTGTCGCTGCCGCCGATGTATTGCAGCTTTCCGGGTAAAACCAGCCCGAGACGGGCTAATAGGCGGCTCAGAACCGCCCAAAGCTTATGCCGCATGACATCCGCCCTCCCTTCCGGTTTCTCCGCCCCACAGGGCGGCGTAGCCGCCGCCATCGGAGACAGGCGTGGGGGACAGGGCTGCCGTGATGGGGCCTAGGGGCCTGCCGTCCAGGGACGCGCTGTCCGGGCGGAAGCACAACAGCAGGCCGCTGCGGACCCCTACCGCCTGGTAGGGCAGCAGACGGAAGCCTTTGCCCAGCTTCTCCAGGCAGTTGGCCGCGCCCTCTGTCTCCAGGCGGGAGAGGGCTTCCTGTTCCTCCGGTGTCCACAGCGGCGACAGGGCCGTCCAGTGGACCGTCAGTACCGGGCGGCCTGTCAGGCCATCGGTGAGGGTGCTGCCGGTATCCAACAGGGCTGTGAAGGACGCGGTGCGGCCCTGGCGGGTCAGTTTGCAGCGGTATAGCTGGCCGGACGCGCCGTGGCGGGCACCGCCGCGGAAAACTACCGATAAAATCACGAAACAGCCGCCGCCTGCCAGGAAAAATACTTTCCAGTTCAGGGCGGCTAAGGATGGCAGGCCGCCGTTTTCCTGCAATAGGCGCCCCGCCGCTACCAAGGCCCCCGCCAGGGCACAGGATAGGATGAAAAATAACAGCACCAGCCGTAAAAAGGTTTCCCGCCTGCCGAAGGCAAGCCGGACCAGGACTGCCGCCACCGCTATCTGCATGATGAAGGAGGACGCGGACACGAAACCCGGAAGCGCACACAGCGCACCGTATGTACCTCCCAGCAGCGATGCCGCCAGCAGGCGCTTGTTTTCCAGCGTCAGGCCAGAGAGACGGCCAACGGCGTACAGCGCGGCCGCATCGGAGAGACAGTTCAGAATAAACGCGATATCTAAATAGACCACCATGGCGTTACCCCCTTTGGACAGGGATAGTATAATACCTGTCCTTGGGGGGATTTTGTCATTCCGCGTCCCCAAATTAGGAAAAAGCCGCGCTGCCTTTTCAGGCGGCGCGGCGGAGGTTACTGTAAGATGAAATCCATGAACACAGGGTTGTGGTCGCTCCAACGGAAGCCAGTCTCCCAGACCTGGGCCTTGCGGACGTCTATGTTGGCGGAGACAATGAAGCCGTCTACCGTGACGCGGTAGTTATCCGGGCCATAGGGACGGTCCGCGTTACGGCAGGAGGCTACGGGCTTTTCTTCGTCAAAGGGAGCCACAATGGCCAGCCCCTCGGGAATCAGGGATGCCGGGATGGGCTGCGCCCAGGTGTAGGCCGGGCCGGAAACACCAAATATCTCTGACGAATTGCCCAGCAGGTCCTTGTTAAAATCCCCACCGGCGATAGTGTAGTTGCCCTGGTTGTACTCCGCGAGCATGTCGGTGAACAGCATGGCTAACTGCTCTTCCGCGATTGTCCCATCGGAGGTGTAGGCAGAGAGGTGCAGGTTGTACAGTACCAGTTCCCGGTTCCCCCCTGCCAGGGGGATGCGCTGGACTGAGTAACAGCGGTCACAGTCGATAAGTTTCATAAAGCCCTCCTCTATGGGAAGCTGGCGGCGGAGGGCTGAGATAATGGGAAAGGCGGAACAGGTGACCTGGCCTGCCCGGTTGGCGCCGTGGGGCTCCAGCAGCGGCCAGAACAGATAAGGGCTGTCGTAATTCTGGGCGAAGGTGCGGTTGACAAACAGGCCGCCGGACTGGGGGTCGATCACCTGCTCTAACTCGTTGACATGCCAGCTCCGGGTCCCATCAATGTCTACCTCTTGCAGCAGAAGGAACTGGGGCGCGATGGCGGCTACTGTCTCCATAGCGCCCGTCACATTTTCCCGGACTGCTTCCGGGGAGCGGGCGCGGCTCTCCTTGCCGCCGTCCATGAAGAAGCTGTAGTCGTTGCTGTAGGCCCCGAAGCCAATGTTGTAGGACGCTACCCGGTACAGCTCCCCGGCGGTCAGTTCGCCGCGGTCCGCGCCGTCCATCGCCACTACCGGCAGGATTTGGTTGTCCTCCACGCGGTAGTAGGCGGCAAATACGTAGGCTACGTAGCCTGCGATCACTACAAGCACCAGTGCCAGCGCGCCCAGGAGGATTTTCAGCGGCAGTTTCATCTTTTTCATGAGGGGTTCCGCTCCTTTCTGTCTGCGGCCTCAGGACTTGGCGGACAAGTCCCGGGCAATGCGCAGGATGCTCCATGGGGGAACCGGACAGGGCAGGCGCATCTGAAAACGCATCTGCGGGTTTTTCGGTTCTGTTAAGGGCTGGCCCTCCCCATCGGCCATAACAGGGGCCTGGAAGGCGAAGGGTTTTCTGTCCGGGCCGACTGCCTCCAGCTCATCTCCGGCGCAGAATTTGTTGCGCAGGGTCAGAGTGGCCAGGCCTGTTTCATCGCACTCCTCCACTAAGGCAACTACCTGCCACTCCCGGATGTACCGGGCGTTTTCCAGGTACTGGCCCGGTGGGCCGTAGTAGAAGCCGGTGGCGTAGTGGCGGTGGCTTACTTTCTCTACTTCCTCCCGCCAGATGGGATCTGGCGTACGGCCTGCCCATACGTCATCAATGACGTGGCGGTACGCGCCGGTGACGATGGCGGCGTAATAGGCGCTTTTGGCGCGTCCCTCGATTTTCAGGCTGGAGAGACCTGCGCTGATAAGGTCATCTACGTGGTCGATCATGCACATGTCCCGGGAATTCATGATATATGTGCCCTTTTCGTCCTCAAAGACAGGGAAATATTCGCCGGGGCGCTTTTCTTCCATGAGATAGTACTGATACCGGCAGGGCTGGGCGCAGGCCCCCCGGTTGCTGTCCCTGCCTGTCATATAGTTCGATAACAGGCAGCGCCCGCTGTAGCTGACACACATCGCGCCGTGGACAAAGGCCTCCAGTTCCAGATCCCGGGGCGTCCGGGCCCGGATCTCTCGGATCTCTTCCAGGCTCAGTTCCCGGGCCAGGATCACCCGCTTCGCCCCTAAGTCGTACCAGGCTTGGGCGGCGGCGTAGTTGGCTACGCTGACTTGGGTGGAAACGTGGCGCTCACAGCGGGGGGCGTAGCGGCCTGCCAGGGTGAACGTCCCCAGATCCGCCGCGATCAGGGCGTCTACGCCCGCATCGTTTACCAGTTCCAGCCATACCGGAAGCCGGTCTACTTCCTCACTGCGGGGCATGGTGTTGACTGTTACATGCACCCGGACGCCGTGGGCGTGGGCGAAACGCACCGCTTCCGGCAGGGCTTCGCCGGTGAAGTTCCCGGCGAAGGAACGCATGCCAAAGCTTTCGCCTGCCAGGTATACTGCGTCCGCGCCGTATAATACCGCCATCCGCAAACGCTCCATGTCCCCGGCGGGAGAGAGCAGTTCGGGTTTCTTTCTCGCTTCCATGGTGCGCTTAACCCTCTGACGCCGCGATCCGGGAGGCGGCTTCCGCGGCTGCTGCCACAGCCTTGTTATGCTGGGCCAGGGTTTCGCTGAATACGTGCTTCTTCGTCTCCGGGTTGAGAACGTAGAAATAATAATTGGTGTCCGCCGGACTCAGCGCCGCCTTGATGGAGGCAAGGCCGGGGTTGGCGATGGGCGTGGGAGGCAGCCCCGTGTGCTGGTAGAGGTTGTAGGGGCTGTCCAGGGTGGCATAGTCCTCTTGGGTGATGGGGCGGCCGGCGGCGTAAACCAGGGACGCGTCGATTTGCAGCAGGTTGCCCGTCTCACCGGTGTTCTCCAGGCGGTTATGGATAACCGAGGAGATGTCAGAGCGGTCAGAGCCATCGGTCTCCTTTTCGATCAGGGAGGCGATAGCAATGATTTCCTCAAACTTGTAGGGGGATGTTTCAAGCAGCTCTTCCAGCTCATCGTTGCCGTATACCTTTTTGTTGAAGTTGCTGAGCATGGAGTCAAAGGCCAGTTCCGTGCGGGCGCCCACATAGAATTGATAGGTGTCCGGGAACAGGTAGCCCTCCAGGCGGCTGACGGAACCCAGGTTTTCGTTGTCTACGAAAACGTACTCGTCAAATTCGTAGCTGGACGCGGTCTCTGTCAAATCCTCTACCGTGCCAACGCCGTTTTCCGCGAGAAGCTCAATGATCTGCTTGACGTTGTAGCCCTCGGGGATAGTGATGTCAACGGTCTCCGTTTTGCCGCCGGTAGTGCGCATGCTGCGGATCAGGGCCATGTAGTCCATCTCCGTATTCAGCAGGAAGGCACCCTGGCTCACCTTGGTGTCGGCGTGGTAGAACCAGGCGAACAGGCGGAAAAACCACTCATACTCAATCAGGCCCGCTTCCTTCAGCGCGGCGGCCACCTTTTCCATGTCGTAGTGGGTGACCTCCTTGGTCTGGCCGTTCTCCTGCTTCTCCTGGACAACCTCCGAGACAAAATCCTCGGTGACCTGGAAGGTGGTTTCCATGGGGGGCTTGTTTAGCGCGGCAAAGTCGTTGGCCAACATCCAGCCTACAGCGGCAAAAATGGCGGAGCTGGTGGCCACGATCGCCAGCCACAGCAGCAGCGCCAGCAGGGGATTGGTGCGCTTTTTCCGGCGCTTCTTCTTTTTCTTCGGCGCGGAACGCTCCGGCTGGCGGTCCGGCTCGCTGGGAGCCCGGCGGGAGACCTCATCGCCGTCCCAGCTTGTGGTTCTATAGCGGTCGTCTTGGCTCATGGATACAGTCCTTTCTTCCCGTTCGGTTTGGCGCAGGTGCGCTGGGAGAAAAATTTTTCGCGGTCAAGCTGCATCGGCCCGTCCTCCCTCATAGTATGTTTCAGACTGATAAGTGAGGTGAAATAAAACATGTGGAACAACGGGAACGACTGCGGCTGCCTGTGGATCATTCTCATCGTCATTCTGCTGTGCTGCTGCGGCTGCGGCAATGGCAACGGCGGCGTAAGCGGCGGAAACTGCGGCTGCAATTGCTGCTGCAATAACTGCAACTGCGGGTGTGGCTGCAACTGCGGCAATCACAACAACAATTGTAATTGCTGCTGCTAAGCTACATAGCGGGGACGGGGGCGCGGAAACGCGCCCTCGGCCTTTTTTGCGGTCATTTCTCTGCCAGGGGACGCACAAGCGTCCACAGCTCCCGGTGGATGTCCTCCGGGGAACGAACCGCGCCGTCCCTGGAACAGTCTACCCGCTGCCAGCCCAGGCGGCGGACGATTTCCTGGGACGCATCACGGCACTGGCGGAGGTAGGCGGCGTCCCGCTCGTGGATATCCGCCCTGGTGTGGGTGGCCTCTTGGCGGTGGCGCAGCATTTCCGCTGAAAGGGCCGGGGGGAGATCCAGGTAAATAACCAGATCCGGCTCCGGCAGGGCTAAGCGGTGGTATTCTAAATCAAATAGCCAGTCCAGATAGGCCCAACGCTCCTCCGCCGGGAGCTTGGGGGCCTGGTGGACGGCGTTGGAGGTGGTGTAGCGGTTGGCCAGGATTAACATGCCGCTCTCATAGGCCGCGCCCCAGTCCTCCTTGTAGGCTGCGTAGCGGTCTACGGCGTATAGAATGGAGGCGGCATAGGCGCTGACATCCCCGGGCCTGTTCCCCAGCGCACCCTGTAAATACAGCTCCACAGGCTTGGCGAAGCCGCTGCCATAGCGGGGGAAGTCAATCTCCCGGAAGGACAGGCCCCCCTCCGCTAGCCGCTGGGCCATGAGACGGGCCTGGGTGGCTTTGCCCGCGCCGTCCGTGCCCTCTATTACGATCAGCCTGCCCTTCATTTCCGCTTCCCCCCCGCCGCGTGAACCAGAAACAGGGGCAGCTTCATCATCCGGCCGATGCGGCTGGGGTTCTTCGCCAGGCGGTGGAGCCACTCCAGGCCCAGCTTTTGAAATACTTCCGGCGCACGCTGGACTTCACCGGAAAAGACATCCAGACAGCCACCCAGGCCGACCAGCAAATGCGCCCCGGTGGCTTCGCCGTGGTCGCGCATCCATTTTTCCTGCTTGGGCGCGCCCAGGCATACGAATACCACGTCCGCGCCGCTGGCGCGAATGGCGCTGGTCACTGGGCCGTCCTCTTGGAAATACCCATCGTGCGTCCCGGCGATTTTTAGGCCGGGATACTGGACTTGCAGATTGGCGGCGGCTTTTTCGGCTATGCCGGGCTTTGCGCCAAGAAGATACAGGCTCTTGCCGCTGCCTGCCATCCGTTCCATCAATGCCTGGGCAAAGCCGATGCCAGTGACGCGTCCCTTTAGGGGTGTCCCCAAAATCTTCGCGCCGTATATCACACCGATGCCGTCAGCAAGGACTAAATCTGCGCCGTTTACAGCTTCCAGGGCATCCCCGTCTTCCCGGCAGACCTCAACGATCTCAGGGTTCGGCGTTACCGCGTAGTGTGCCCCGGGGGTCTGCATCAGGCGGACGCCCTCCGCTACGGCCTGCTCCACCGTTATATTATCAAAGCCAACGCCCAATACATCGATTCGCATAGGCGGCCTCCTTTCTATCGCTGCGCAAATTGGAGATTGTTTCTTAGTATACCACATTTTTTCGCGCTTGTCCACTCAGGTGTGAAAACGCGGCTCCCTGGCCGCCGCCAGAGGAGCCGCGCGCCCTATTTCCCCTCCAGGTAGGCTTCCGCCGCCAAGAGGATTTCTTCATCGGTGGCGTAGGTGATTTGCCTCGCCGCGTCCTGGAAGGCGTACCAGCCAAGCTGGGAAATCTCCTCCTCTTGGGGACGCTCCCGCCCGCCGGTGGGGACAGCGGTGAAGAAAACCACGTCCTTTACCGTCCCGGGCTTTGGGGCATAGGTCACCACCTTCCGGAAGCCGGTGTCAATTGCCGCAGTCAGGCCGGTTTCCTCCCATATCTCACGGGCGGCGGTTTCGGGTTCCGTTTCCCCTCCCTCCACGTGGCCCTTGGGGAAGCTCCAATGCCCGCCGTTGTGCCGGACAAGCAGGTATTGCCGCTGGCCGTTTTCCTGCCGCCAGACCACCGCGCCGCAGGACTTTTCTTCCCGGGATTTCCGGAATATGCCGCCATCGCCCCAAGCCCACTCGCCCCCATGGGCGCCCAGCTCGAAATTCCGCTTGGCTATGCCCAGGTCTACTAAGGCAAAGGAGCCCGCGCCGCTGAGCCGTACCCGGACTGTGCCGTCACGGCGGCAGGTGAAATGATAGCCCTGCCGGTTCATGGCCGATGGGGCGCGGCGGACTGCCTCCATGCCCCCTAAAAACCAATCCGGCGCACCGGCGCTGTCCTGCGCCAGCTCCTCCAGGGGCTTCAGCGCCCGTTCCTCCCGCACCCAGCCCGGGGCAGGACGGCCTACCGCGATCACACAGACTAACTCCACGCCTTCCGCCAGGTGGCGCTGGCAGGTTTCCGGACGGTAGGTCCCCCCTACCCAGCAGGTGCGCAGGCCCATGGATTCGGCCGTCAGCGCCAGTTCCTCGCCATAATAGCCGCACTTCTCCTCTAAATCCCCGTCTCCGGCGGAACCTGCCAGCAGAAAATAGTTGCAGGCGCCCCGTATATGCCCCCAGCTTTTGGAGACGGCGGTGAAAGCGTCCTCCTCCCCGCAGACCAGGCCCAGGCTTAGGCCCGAGCGGTAAACGCACTGCTCTACCGCCTTCTCTAATTGCTCCCGTTGTCCGGCGGATAAGGCTTCCGGTGAAAACGCCCGGCAGGAGGTTCGGACGGATACTGCTTCCAACAGCGTCATGCTGCCCCCTTTCTGCGGCTTGGGCCGCGAAATGATCTTTTTCCTTGTCCCTTTATTCTTGTGCCAATACGCTGGGATGTCAAGATAAAAAATGTGAAGTTTTTGTAAAATTCCACTTGCGTTGCGGGTCAAGGTCTGGTACAATATGGTTATCATATACATATCGGAAGATGTCCGCAGGAGAGCGGAGACCGTTGGGAAAGGGAGCGGTCTCCCACCGAAGGCGTAAATCGCGCAGGTGCCGTCAGGCGGGACTGCGGGCGGACGAGATTCTGGAGAACTCCGCGTTAGGCGGATGCCGAAGGTGCAAGCGGCGGTGCCGCAATCTCTCAGGCGAAAGGACAGAAGGCCGGATACGCCCCCCGAGCGGACGCCCAGGGGGAAGTGTTCGCTTTTTTCCGTAAGCAGAGGGAGACGCGCCGGCGTCTCCCTCTGCTTCTTTCGATGTGTAAATGGAGAATAGGAAAAGGAGAGAAGAGCATGGAACAGATTTACAACGCAGTCGCGGCCGGCAATAGCTGGCTCAACGAGATCGTATGGGGTATTCCCGCCCTGGTGCTGCTCATGGGCGCGGGCATTATCCTGACGGTGGGCCTGAAGGGCTTCCAGTTCCGGAAGTTTGGCTATGCCATGAAGAACACCCTGGGCAAGATGTTCACAAAACAGGAGGCCAAGGCCGGTGAGGTTACCCCCATCCAAGCTTTGACCACAGCCCTGGCCGCTACCGTTGGCACCGGTAATATTGCCGGTATCACCACCGCCATCACCCTGGGCGGCGCAGGCTCCATCTTCTGGCTGTGGGTGTCCGCCCTGCTGGGCATGGCCACCAAGTATTCCGAAGTCCTGCTGTCCATCAAGTACCGTGAGCGCAACGCCCTGGGCGACTGGGTGGGCGGCCCCATGTACTATATTAAAAACGGTCTCGGCAAGAACTGGAAATGGCTGGGCGCGGTGTTCTGCGTCCTGGGCGGCATTGCCTCCTTCGGCATCGGCAACGCGGTGCAGGTGGGCAACATCACCAGCTCCATCAATAACGCTATCCAGGCCTTTGTCCCCGCCGCCGCTGACCATAAGATGGCGATTAACATTGTGGTGGCCCTTATCCTCATGGCTATCATTGGCATCGTCCTGGTGGGCGGCATCAAGCGCATCGGTGAAGTCACCGAGTTCCTGGTGCCTATTATGTCCATCATTTACATCGTGGCCTGCCTGATCGTTGTGATCGCCAACATCACCAAGGTTCCCGCCGTATTCGGCATGATCTTCCAGGGCGCTTTCTCCCCCCAGGCTGTCACCGGCGGCGCTGCCGGCGTGGGCGTCAAGATGTGTATTGAGTGGGGCGTTAAGCGCGGCGTGTTCTCCAACGAGGCCGGTCTCGGTTCCGCGCCTATCGCGCATGCCGCTTCCTCCGAGAGCAACCCCGTTAAGCAGGGCCTTTACGGCATCTTCGAGGTGTTCATGGACACCATCGTCATCTGCACCCTGTCCGGTCTGACCATCCTGCTGGCCCTGGACTCCAGCACCCTGAATTACGGCGTGGCAGGCGATACCTCCCTGAACGCCATGGCGCTGGGTTCCGTGTTCGGCAATAAGGCGGGCGCGCTGATTATCGCTATCGGCATGAGCCTGTTTGCCCTGTCCACCGCCCTGAGCTGGGGCCTGTACGGCACCCGCTGCTGGGAGTTCCTGCTGGGCGAGAAAGCTGTGCGGCCTTATCAGATCCTCTATACGCTGGTGGTCATCATCAGCGCCACTATGAATCTGTCCCTGGCGTGGGATATCGCCGACACCTTCAACGGCCTGATGGCGATTCCCAACCTGATCGCTTTGATTGCGCTTTGCCCGGTTGTCATTAAAACCACCCAGGAATTCTTTAACGGCCAACGCCGCTTTAAAAAATAACCGGGCGGCAAACCTGTGGACATAGAAAGCACCGGCGCGGCAGACAGCCACGCCGGTGCTTTCTATGCTTACTGGTTTTTACTTGCCCAACAGCGCCTTGGCCTGGGCCACGATGTTCCCAGCACACAGGCCGAACTGCTCCAGCAGCGCGGCGGCGGGGCCGGAATGGCCAAATTCATCGTTAACGCCGATGCGCTTTACCGGCACAGGGTACTGCCCGCTCAGAAGGGAGCAGACCGCTTCGCCCAGGCCGCCGATAATGCTGTGCTCCTCTACCGTTATGATCCTGCCGCACTCCTTGGCGGCTTGCAGCACCAGGGCTTCGTCTAGAGGCTTGATGGTCGCCATATTGATAATCCTGGCGGACATGCCCGCTTCCGCCAGGGCCTTTCCGGCTTCAATGGCCTCGGGAACCATGATGCCCGTAGCGATAATGGCTACATCGCTGCCGTCCTGGAGGACTTCGCCTTTGCCGATCTCAAACCGGTAGCCCTCCTCATGGAACACCGGGGTGGCAGCGCGGCCAAAACGCATGTAGACCGGACCTTCCATCTCATAGGCTGCCCTTACCATCTGGCGGGCTTCTACATCATCGGCGGGACACATGACGGTCATGCCGGGGATGGTGCGCATGAGGGCAAAGTCCTCGCAGCACTGGTGGGACGCGCCGTCCTCGCCTACGGAAATGCCGCCGTGGGTGGCGCCGATCTTGACGTTCAGATGGGGATAACCCACGGTGTTGCGAACCTGTTCATATGCCCGGCCTGCGGCAAACATGGCAAAGGTAGCCGCGAAGGGCACCAGCCCCATGGTGGACAAACCTGCCGCTACGTCTATCATGTTGGCTTCCGCTATGCCGCAGTCAAAGTGGCGGTGGGGATAGGCCTTCTGGAAAATATTGGTCTTGGTGGCCCCGGCCAGGTCGGCATCCAGTACCACCAGGTTCTCCTTCTCGGCGCCTAACGCCTTGAGGGCATTGCCGTAGCTGTCGCGGGTGGCGACTTTCTTTACTTCCGCCATGGTCACACCTCCAATGCCTTGCGGGCTTCGGCCAGCTCGGCCATGCCCTTGGCGTATTCTTCATCGTTGGGCGCCTTGCCGTGCCAGCCGGCGTTGTCCTCCATATAGGATATGCCCTTGCCCTTGATGGTCTTCAGGAGGATGCAGGTGGGTTTGCCGCTGCCCTTGTTCCCGTGGAACCGCGCAAAAGCTGCCTCCAACGCTTCAAAGTCGTGGCCGTCTGCCTTTACCACATCGCAGCCAAAGGCGGCGAATTTGGCGTCTACCGGCTCGGTGTTCATCACATCGCAGGTACGGCCGTCAATTTGCAGGCCGTTGATGTCCACGATGATGCACAGGTTGTCCAGCTTGTAGTGGGCAGCAAACATAGCCGCTTCCCAAATCTGGCCCTCGGCCAGCTCACCATCGCCCAGCAGGGCATAGACGTTTATGTCCTTAGCCAGGTATTTCGCGCCCTTTGCCATACCAGCGGCGGCGGAAAGGCCTTGGCCCAAGGAGCCAGTGGACATGTCTACGCCAGGAACCGTGTTCATGTTGGGATGGCCCTGGAGGAAGGAGTCAATATGCCGCAGGCGGGGCAGCTCCTCCACAGAAAAATAGCCCCGGAGCGCCAGGGCCGCGTATAGGCCGGGAGCGGTGTGGCCCTTCGACAGCACAAAACGGTCGCGATCCTCCCAGCGGGGGTTTTTCGGGTCAATGCGCATTTCTTTGAAATACAGATACGTAAAAACCTCGGCGGCGGAGAGACTGCCGCCGGGATGCCCGGCTTTCGCGCCGTGGGTGCTGGTGAGGATGCCCTCCCGTACGCTGACGGCGGTCTGCTGTAGGGCCTTTTGTTCTTCAGGGGTCATTTGTGTTCCTCCTTTTCTGTGGGAGATTGCTCTACCTATTTCAGTATAGCGCACTTCTTCCCCCATTGCAAGGACTTTCCGGAAAATTCCGGGGACAGGCCCTCTTGAGAAAAGTGCTGCCGGGATATAACTTCGGCGGTTTCTACAAAAGCATATTGATATAACAGGAGTCCTGTGCTATAATCGGCACAACAAATCGGGATTTATCTTTTCTTTTCCATCATGTAATTTGTAAGAAAAATTCCTTGTCGTTCTACTGATTGTTCTTTAAATAACACTAAAGTACAGTTTACAAGGGACTACACAAGGTAACGGTCTGACGGGCGCTGATATACCCGTCAGATTTTCCATGTGATGTTTAAGCTGTCGCTTGTGGCGGCAATGGTGGTAATCATCAAATCCACCACCCGCCGCTTGTCGTCAAAGGATACGTTCTTCCAAGTGTCGAGGTAGCCGGAAATCTGGCTGACCTGTT
>CAJUNA010000042.1 GCA_910587645.1 uncultured Oscillospiraceae bacterium | reverse complement strand
TGTCCTGCATCACTGCACCGTTATCAATATCAAGGGTGAGTCTTACCGCTTGAAAGAACGCAAGGAATTTATGCGCCAGAAGCAGCAAATTGTGAACACTCTTTTTGAGCAAGGAAACGCTTAGTTTTGTTACCCCCCCCCCCCGCCGAAAAACTACAAAATTTCTTCGGCGTTTTCTTACAATTTCATATCGGCGTTGACACTCGCCACATGGGACAACGGTCGGTGGAATAGCTTTGATATTTGCGAAGAAAAGCTGTTCCGGAAGCGCAACGGAGAATTTTTCCTCTACGGATATGGAGGGCCCAAGTCCACATATGCCCAGCCCGATGGTGATAGGAGTGTGTCGAGTGGCCATGCAATCATTCTCCTGTCTGACGAGGAAGCCCGTAAGTGGGCGGAGGAGCATTTGAATGGGGACGAGTATGAGGCGATTTTTGGCGTAGTTGAGGAGGACGAGAGCCAGGCTACCATCACGATTTCCATCTCCGCCAATGCGATGGACTACGGGCAGAGAGCTGCTGCCAAGAGAGGAATCTCACTGCCGGCACTGATTGAGACGCTGCTCCAGAGAGCCTGATAGTTGCAAACAGTTCCTCAGGTGATAGTCCATCTGGGGAACTGCCTCAACAACTTAACAAAAACTTTATTACAGGAGGAATTTATCATGGAAAATAATCGCAATTTTATCATTGAGTGCGGTATTTTGGAGAAATACATTGGCCCAGGTGGGGATGTAACCATCCCGAAGGGCGTCACGGAAATCATGTGCTATACCTTCGCAGACTGCACGGGCTTGGCTAGTGTGACCATCCCAGATAGCGTCACGGAAATCGGAAATGGAGCCTTCCAGGACTGCACGGGTCTGACCAGTATGCCATCCCGGATAGCATCGCAGAAATCGGGGGCGGAGTCTTCCAGAACTGCACAGGCCTGACCAGTGTGACGATCCCAGGGGACGTCACAGAAATCGGGAATGAAGCATTTCAGGACTGCGAAAACCTGACCATCCACGCCCCAGCCGGGTCCGCTGCTAAGAAGTACGCTGAGAAGAACGGCATCAAGTTTGAGGTCACAGAATAAGTCCGATTTCATGCAGACAAGGAGAACGAATTCCTCATTGATACGTGTACGATGCAGGAAGACCCGGCAATTACAGAGATGCAGATGCTTCTGTATGTGGATGAATACGAAACTGTTACCGAGTTGGGTAAGGCAGTCAAATACATTGTCAGTGTCTGGGAAGAAAACTATTGGGAGTAGGAAAATCAGGTATCATAAACATAAAGAGATATGCTTTTTCCTTCGACAGACCTCTTTATGTTTATGTTAGAACGGATTCAGCGGTGCAATAGGAGGACAATGTGTTTTGGATGTCACTATGGAGGCATCGGATGAGTCGGCATGTTGTAGATGGTCAGAAAGTGATGGTCAGATTTTCACTGGAACCCTGAATGCTGTTTGGGAGTAGCCTCCGGCGTATTTATCCCCTGCCGGTCTATTGATGTCCTTGATAACGTGTTGTCTTCCTAGCCTGTCAAACCAATGGATGGCATTAGGGTCAATTTTTCCGATTTGGGATGCCTTTTCTATGAAAGGCTTGCGCCATACCATTTCGCTGCCGGCTCATAACACTTCAATCCATCAAGAGCATGGGCGGGCACTCACTTCCGGACTAACGAGGGAAGAATGTCTGCTTTTCGCATAAGGAGATTAAACACCTCTCAAAATATCAGAATTGCTAAATGTCCCTACGGACATTTATAGTTTTACCTATTTAAAGTAAGATTTTACCCGAATTTTACAGATTCCACTTGACGAACCGGGTTGAGAACGCTATAATGCAGATATAATGATTTTTCCTGAGATACTATGATAACGTATGATTTAAGATGCGCATAAAATCTCTCGAATAATGACACTCTGAGAAGGGCTCGCAGCAAATCGCTGCGGGTCCTTTTTTTGTTCCCATTTTTCACCCCTACGCTGCCCTAATTTTATCCCTTTCAGGGGATCCTTCAAAAGGGAAGTCTCTTAGGTCCTCCCTGAAAGGCTTGATATCTGGGAGGATAGATGGGGATTTGATGGGGAATGTGTCTATGAAGGGTACCCTCTGGAGACGGGAATGATAGGTTTTCCTGATCCAACGCAGATATCATCTCGTCCAGCAAGCACATTGCTAGACGAGACGCATCTGCTCCTTACTTAGCAGGTGGAGGAACTTTGAATCCCGGAACAGAACCAGAACGAAAAGCAAACTCTCTGTGTAATCCATAGGTCACGCCGGTCAGCTTCCGCCCTCAGGATGCATAATACGCTTTTTTTGCTTCATCCGCCTGATTGCGGAAATAATCTGTATCTTCCTGCACATAATCGTAAGGGCTGGTCTCACACCATTTGGCCCGGCTCTCCAAAGCCTGCCAGGTATCGTAAAGCTGTTTTTTGCTTTCTTCTTGTTCCTTGTCCATGCGCCACATCTCTATGTCGGCGGCAATCGAGGCCGATTCTGCCTCCAACCATTTTCCGGCACTGCTGTTTTGAAACCCCCTAGAATCAGTGCCGTTGATCGTG
Source organism: uncultured Oscillospiraceae bacterium (assembly GCA_910587645.1). GTDB lineage: Bacteria > Bacillota > Clostridia > Oscillospirales > Oscillospiraceae > Pelethomonas. The sequence goes on along the minus strand of CAJUNA010000042.1, from coordinate 96,982 downwards.
ATGTCAATCACATCAAAAAGGCATTTGGAGGCCACGCCGACCGCAAGAAGGACCCCCGCAGTCTGGAGTGCATTCAGTATCTCCTGACGCTCACTATAGATCGGGATGTAATGAATGCCTTCCGCGATGCCCTTATCATACAGTTCCCCGTCCCTATATTGCAGAAAATTGGCCTGCCCTTCCAGGAGGCCATCGCGATAGACGCCATCAAAGTATTCAAAGCGGTCGCCCGATGAGCTTTCTGTGCTGGACCAACCATTCCCCATGAGCGTCCCGTTGACAAACGCCCCCTCGAAGAATCTGCTGTTCCAGTTTTCCTGACTGCTGGCGCCCAGATATTCCCTGTGCTCCATCATCGAACCCATTCCGTTGGGGGCACCGCTGGACCATTCACCGGAATAAGTAAAGACATATTGGGTAGATCCCGCCCTGTACGAGCCGGAAAAAACACCTTCTCCGCAAGGCGCCGTGGACTTCCAATCCCCGGTATAGCTGCCAACGTACCGTCCATAAGCACATGCCCGGTTCTTCACCTTGCGTATGGGCATATTGCACGCATGATCCTTCAGAAGCTGGATCTCATTGGAAAGAGTCGTTACCTCCATATTCCACCGATTGTAAGCGTCAAAGGTGAGGGAATTGTCCTTGTTTTCCGCCAGGGCCGCCTGAAGCTCGTTCTGCAAGTCAAGAATTTCGTTGCAAGCCGGGCAGGAACGCAATTGGCCGATTCCCTTGAACAGCAGCACGCCGGCTATCAGGACAAGAACCGGGATTGCCGCTTTCTTCCAAAATGCCTGTTTCTTGCCTGACGCCCTCGCGGCAGGTTGGGCGATGGGTACCTTGTTTTCAGGCGTTTGCACCGCTGCCGGCGGAGACGCCGGCAGCCTGGCGCCGCACTCGCCACAAAAATTTGCGGCAGACGTGCTTTCTGCTCCACAGTTAGGACATTTACGCATGATCATTCCTCCTTTATATAGAACCAAGAGCGATTCAAGATCCACCGATAGCGCCTAAACAGGCTCTAATCCATCCGGGCGTAGTCGCTCATAGGATACCATCCAGCGGAATACTCGAACACATAATCGCCCCAGGTCCACGCCCCAGCGTCAGCCTCGACCTCCAATGTGAGTAAATCGCTACTTTTGTCATAAACCAGCCGCAGAGGGAAGTTTTGTATACCAGGCTCCTGTCCGTTGAAGGAAAAAGACTCGTACCACTGCGCCGTAAAGTACAAGGCACCATCTTTATACTCTGCTTCCGACATGGGGCAGGGGGTGGTTTTGGAGCCTAGCTGTATGGCATTCTTAGTAATGCTGATTTCTCGCGGGCGGAATAGTGATGTACTGCCATCGTTTTGAATCAGCGACTCAATGGTCCAGTAGCCCTGGATTTGATTCAAAAACTTGCTTTCTTTGCCGCCGCCACCACCTGTGCACCGTGAAAGGAGCGCAAACAGAATTACGGCAGCCAAGACGGCAACGCCGATGGCCTTGTAATTGCCTTTGAGCACGGGGAGAGCTTTCTCCAGAGCGGCGGCTGCCTAGGGCGCAGGTTCCGGAGCGCGGGACGCTATGGGCGCCTGCGTGCTCTCCCCCACAGGGACCCCGCAATTAGGACAGAACTTTATGCCGTCCTCGATTTTGGTTCCACAATTCTTACAAAACGCCATTTCTATTTCTCCCAACTTCTGAATTTCATGTGCCATTTGCCCCTCCTGGGGGAGGTATAACGGTACATACTATTTAATTTTACGACAATCTACCAGAGACTGCCAGAGACTTACTTTTGAAGACCTATAAAAAGGCCGGGCTTTATGTGTCGGTTTGGACAAGACCACAAATTAAACTGGAGCTGCTAACCATACTGCAATACAAAGTTATATAACAAAATCAAATTGCCAGGAGAACACAAAAGTGCTTTCCTGGCAATTTATATCAAGAGAGTATTTGTCAAGGGGGATTTCACCCATAAATGAAAATCTATTGTAATACCGCCGATATAAAACCTAATGTCGAAAAGAAATTGCATAGGCAATGAAAACATATACTGATACATAAATTCTTTTTCTTATACGCTACATACGCAACTGGTGCAAATGCCAATATACAAAATACATTATTCCATATTCATTTTTACTTGCTTTCAAAATAATCCCTAACTCTATAAAAAAGCCCTAATATCAAATAGCTTAAGCTCAAAACTATTGAAGGAATAAATATCCTCAACACCAGTCCTTTGCCTTGTGTAGGCACTATCTAGTTCATATAGATCCGTAATTATAATGTGGGCCGGACTGTTGAAACTATGGCAGTCCGGCCCAAAACATCAGTACGATTCCCCCTTGAACCCCCACAGCATACGTGCTAAAATAGAGCGGCGGCACCAGAGTGCCGTATCCACAATGTTACCAGCAAAAGGATCTACCACTTATGATTAACATACGAGACAAAGGGCACTGCCCCACCTTGGAAGAGATTGCAGAATACGTCCAAACCCCGGTTTTTGCCGCATTCTGCGGGGAGATCAAAGAGACTTTCGGATGCGGTGGGAAAATTGAGTACAGCGCGTGCAGCATGGAACCGGGCTGGAACATAAAGTTCAAAAAGGCCGGCAAATCGTTGTGTACAATTTACCCCAGAGAATCCTATTTCACCGTTATGGTCGTCATCGGCCAGAAGGAGAAAGCGTCCACAGAAATGCTCCTGCCGGAATGCTGCACAGAACTGCGGGGCATTTATGAGAACACCCGTGAAGGAAACGGACAGAAATGGCTGATGATTGACTTGGAAGGCCGGGATGAATTATACCACAATGTCTTCCTTCTGCTTAAAATCCGAAGAGGTGAAGCGGGAAAAAGATAAATCCTGGGCCGTCCCCGCCAAGAAGCGGCAGGATTCTTGGGCATGTATCAAACTTCGCGGAGGGAGATAAAATATAGGGGTTGACGGAACAGGAAAAATACGTTAAAATAGCACTGTAACTATTTGTAACCCTTTACGCCGCTTTGTAACTATCGGAGGATTCTATCAAATGATCCAAAAAGATATGAAGAAAAAAAACACAGCAAAAGAAAAACCATCCCAGCCCACAAAGACGTCAAAAGCGAAGCATCCCCCCGTAGCACCGGCCGGCGTTTCCAAAACCGCCGCCGTTGCCCAGGATTCCCGCCGTCCCCGCAGCAAGCTGGTAGACTACCAGGGGCGCCGCCGTTTCCCGGAATCCAGCAGCCCCTACCGGCAGCTCCAATTGTTGTTGTCCGGCTGTACGCCCCTTCTGAAACAGAAGGCGGGGGGGCTGGCCTACCGGATCCGTTCGTTTTTCTCTGGACTGGTCTCCCGCGGAGGCACATCTAGCCACCGGCTGATCCAATCGGCGGTGTTCCTGACCGCCGGGCTGGTTCTGATGATCTTCGCCGCCAACCGGGTATTGTATATTACCGCGACCACCCTCTCTTTCAACGGGCAGGAGCTTGGTACTGTTGCCAGCGAGGAGGAAGCCTATGCCGCTGTGAGGTCGGTGGAATCCTCCATCTCCCAGGTTCTTGGCAGTAACTATAGCCTGGAACCAGACAAGGTTTCCTATACTACCGGTCTTGCCTACCGCGGTGCGCTGGTGGATGAGGCGGATCTGGAAGCTGCGTTGAGCGAGTCCCTGCGGGTTGTGGAGCATGGCTACGCTTTGTACGTAGGCGGCGAGCGTATCGGCGCCACGCAGACCGAGGGTGCTCTGGAAGGGCTGCTGGATCAGGTGTCTGCCAACTTCCGCAATGAAAACACGATCTCCATTGAATTTTTGGAGGGCGTAGAAATCCAGGAGTGCGACCTTCCGGTGGAGGATTTTACCAATTTGGCTGACATTGCCCTTCTGCTTAACAGCGAAAAGGACGGCGAAGTCACTTACACCGTCAAGCAAGGGGACTGCTGGTCTGTCATCGCTGAAGACCACAACATGACCAGCAAGGAGCTGCTCCAGCTTAACCCCGGCTATGACATTGACCGCCTGCAAATCGATGACGAGCTGGTCATCAGCAACGCCGTACCGTATCTGACGGTGAGGGCGGTTCAGATGGAATATTATGTGGCCGAGGTGCCCTATGAGATCGAGTATGTGGACGATGACTCCATGTGGGAGGGCGACACCCGGGTCATTACCAAGGGTGAGTTTGGCTCCTCCGACATCAAGGCCAGGGTCACCTATGAAGGCCTGACAGAGATAGAGCGCGTGATTGAGGAAGAGATCGTTCTCACTGAGCCAGTCACAGAAGTCCAGGCTAGAGGCACCAAGGAGCGTCCCACCTGGTTCCCCACTGGATCCTTCCGCTGGCCCACCAACGGCACCATTACCTCCCGGTACGGCTACCGTAACATCTTTGGTGGCTCCTCCTTCCATGGCGGTGTGGACATTGCCAACTCCTACGGTACGGATATCGTGGCCGCCGATGGCGGCGTGGTGACCTACGCCGGTTGGATGAGTGGTTACGGTTATTTGGTGCAAATCGACCACCAGAACGGCTATGTCACTTACTACGGCCATAATAGCAGCTTGCTGGTCAGCGTGGGCGATAAAGTCTATAAGGGCCAGCACATTGCGGAGATGGGATCCACGGGCCGCAGTACTGGCAACCACTGCCACTTTGAGGTTCGTTTGAACGGTGAGCGGCAGAATCCGATGAATTATCTGGGCTGACATCCTGCTTGAAGCGCAAACCGCGCATAGCCGCCGTCTATCTATCTGGTGCGGGTAGATAGACGGCGGCTTATGCCTGTGGGGAGGGTGTCTGATAATTTTTATGCCGGAAGCACAACTGCTGGCAAGAAACGACTTGCGAAGTCAGAAAAATTATGGTATATTAAGAAAAGCAGCCGTTGGAAAGGGGGAAGATGCCGGATGGCGGAGAAAAAAGGCGTAAAAATCGCCGCGCAAAACCGTAAAGCGTACCACGACTATTTCGTGGAGGACCGTTATGAAGCGGGAATCGAGCTGTTCGGCACGGAAGTCAAGTCCATTCGGGCCGGAACGCTGAATTTGAAGGATTCATACTGCATTGCGAAAAACGGGGAGATGTACCTCCACGGAATGCATATCAGCCCCTACGAGCATGGGAATATTTTCAACCGCGACCCTGTGCGGCCCCGCCGCCTGCTGCTGCACAAGCGGGAGATCAGCCGTTTGCAAGCCCTGGTCCAGCAGGACGGGTATGCGCTGGTGCCCCTGAGTGTCTATTTTAAAAATGCCAGGGTGAAGGTGGAGGTCGGCCTGTGCAAGGGCAAGAAAAACTATGATAAACGGGACGCCATGGCCAAACGGGATGCGAAGCGGGACATTGACCGTGCTATGAAGTCCTATAACCGGTAATTTGGGAGGAAATCAATACTATGAGCAATCCTATTGTCACTATTGCCTTAGAAAACGGAGCTGTCATGACGGGGGAGCTGTACCCGGAGAAAGCCCCGAACACTGTGAACAATTTTATTGCGCTGGCAAACAGTGGATATTATGACGGGCTGATTTTCCACCGGGTTATTCCTGGGTTCATGATCCAAGGCGGCTGCCCGGAGGGCACCGGCATGGGCGGTCCTGGGTACTCTATCCAGGGCGAGTTTTCCGGAAACGGGTTTGAGAAAAACGACATCAAGCATACCTTGGGTGTATTGTCCATGGCCCGTTCCATGCACCCGGACAGCGCCGGAAGCCAGTTCTTTATTATGGTAGACGCCGCCCCCCATCTGGACGGCCAGTACGCCGCTTTCGGGAAGATCACAGAAAACGCCGAAGCCGCTGTGGCCGTATCCAGAGTGCCCCGGTCTATGGGCGATGACCGGCCGAAAAAGCCCCAGGTTATCCAGTCGGTTCGGGTGGACACCCAAGGGGTGGAATACCCTGTACCGGAAAAGAAGTAACGTTGTAACAGATATTTCACTTGCTTTCCTACGCGGGTCGTGCTATGCTTGACCCGCATATCTGGGGGTGTACCGGTTTCGACGGGGATGAGGAAGCGGGATTAGCGGGCGATGGCGCCCAGCCACCTTAAAAATGGGCAACTTTATAAATTAAAGAACAACAACACTGTTCTTGCTGCTGCCTGATTAAAGGCGGCCGTCCGACTTAAGAGTACCGCGGCTTAAGAAGGGCGTCGTTTAGCGGTGAACGTGAGTACGGAAAGAGTTGACTGTGCCACGCATCATGACTCTCACCTGACCGGCAGGCGTGGCGGCTTGCCTGCCGTAAGGGGAACAGGGAGCTAACGGCTCTCAAGAATAACCGCCTGCGCCCGGAGAAGATCCCGTGAAATTGTTTTCGGACAGGGGTTCGACTCCCCTCACCTCCACCATAAGAGAACAGTCCGATCCACTTAGTGGATGCAGGTAATAAAAGGCCCTCAGAGCCATAACTCTGAGGGCCTTCCTTTTTTGGCAAGAATACGCTCGATCTCCTTGGTGATTATTAATAGCTGCTCATTACCAGTCTCCTCACCCCCCGGTTCCGTCCGGAAGTGTGAATCGGATTTCAACTTGGCAGTCCAAAGCCCCCGCCAGCGTCCGAATATCCTTCTCAGTGAAGTTTCCTCGCGTCATTTTGTTGGATAGGTTCTGCCGGGTCTGCCCAGAGATTTCAGCGATATCGCCCATCGTTTTATTCTGACGCTTCATAATCAGCCGTATCTTCTCGGCCACCGTAATGTCCATGGTGTCACCTCCTGCCACCGCTATACATCAATCCGTTTTATTTGTTAAAAATTTTTTCAAAATCCACGGGAAAAGGCGATGACCCGGAGTTGCTTTTAAATATAGAAGAATTTCCCAAATTTCTGACGGAGGGGACGATAGGTGAAGTCCCTGCCTATGTTCTCATTCCGCAGCTTCCATCAAACAAAAGGGATTGGGTGTCGATAGTCCGAGCGTTAAAAGCATCACAGGCATTGGGTAAAGCTGTCTTAACGGGCAGAGGTGAAATTCCCGCGAGACTGTGCTGCCAGCCGCCTAATGAAAGCCTTTTTCTTCATAACGTACAAGCCGGAGCGCATATTTTATTGTATGCTGACCGGAAAGGGGAATGAAGATGATTAGCCAATTACAGCTTCAAGAAATGAGAAGCGTAGATGTAACACAGGTTGACCGCAGCACTTTGGCAGATATTCGCAACATTCACATCGACCCTGCGATGCCAACCGCAGAAAAGATGCAGAGCTACCTTGAACAAATCGTAAATCCGTATTGTTTTCTTTGCGGCGATACGCCTGTCAAAATCCGCTTTGTATCTGAAAGCAAGACCTTAAAGCAATCTTTATGCGATTACTTTTTAAGCCTTAAATGAACTGCCAACTTTCCCGTTGCCATTTTTGACAAAATCCTTGTGATTATGGGGAGAAAATGGTATAATAGACCTGTAATTATAGGGGGAAAGGAGGTAACATGCCCCGCACGCGCAAAAACAGAACGGCACGCGCCAGCGCAGAGCCGTTTTGGAAAATCGGGCTTTATATTCGCCTCTCCAAAGAGGACGGCAACGAGGACGACAGCGAGAGCATTATCAATCAGGAAAAAATACTGCGGGACTTTGTAGATGGTTACTTTGAGCCAGGAAACTATGTGATTGTAGATGTGTTTGCCGATGACGGACTGACAGGCACAGATACAGCGCGTCCCGACTTCAAGCGGCTTGAGGGCTGTATCGTTCGCAAGGAAGTAAACTGCATGATTATCAAGTCACTTGCACGCGGTTTCCGCAACCTTGCAGATCAGCAAAAGTTTCTTGAGGAATTTATTCCAATCAACGGCGCAAGGTTTATCTGCACAGGTACACCATTCATCGACACCTACGCAAACCCACATTCTGCAAGCGGCCTTGAAGTGCCGATCAGGGGAATGTTCAACGAGCAGTTTGCCGCCACCACTTCCGAAGAAATCCGAAAGACGTTCAAAATGAAGCGGGAGCGCGGCGAGTTTATCGGAGCATTTGCCACATACGGCTACAGGAAAGACCCCAACGATAAAAACAGCCTTTTGATAGATGAAGAAGCGGCGGAAGTCGTAAGAAGCATTTACCACTGGTTTGTGAATGAGGGGTACAGCAAAATGGGGATTGCCAAAAGGCTGAACAACATGGGGGAGCCGAACCCCGAAGCCTACAAAAAGAAAAAGGGGTTAAAATATAACAACCCCAATTCCAGCAAAAACGATGGCCTATGGTCTGCCAGTACGGTTGCAAGGATATTGCAGAATGAGATTTATACCGGCGTGATGGTGCAGGGACGGCATCGCATCATCAGCTACAAAGTACACAAGCAAATCGCCGTTCCCGAAGATGAATGGTTTGTTGTCCCAAACACCCACGAAGCAATCATTGACAGGGAAACCTTTGAAAAGGCGCAAGCCCTGCATAAGCGCGACACAAGGACAGCACCAGGCAAGCAGGATGTCTATATATTGTCTGGCTTTGTCCGCTGTGCTGGCTGTAAAAAGGCGATGCGGCGAAAAACCGCCCGCAATCTGGCTTACTATGCTTGCCGCACGTTTACTGACAAAAAGACTTGCAGTAAACATTCTATCCGGCAGGACAAGCTGGAAGAAGCGGTTTTAGCTGCTCTGCAAGCGCAGATCGCATTGGTAGACAAACTGCCGGAAGAAATCGAGCGGATAAGCAACGCGCCTGTTATTAACCGGGAAAACAAGCGGTTGACTTTTGCGCTGAAGCAGGCAGAGAAACAGCTAAAGCAATATCATGACGCTTCTGACAGCTTGTACCTTGATTGGAAAAGCGGCGATATTACCAAAGAGGAATACCGCCGCCTAAAAGGCAAGATTGCCGAGCAGATTGCCCAGCTTGAACAAAACATTTCTTATCTAAAAGAGGAAGTGCAAGTGATGGCCGACGGCATCGGCACCGATGACCCCTATCTTACTGCTTTTCTAAAGCGCAAGAATATCCAAACCCTTAATCGCGGTATCGTGGTGGAATTGGTCAATATGGTTTGGGTGCATGAAAACGGGGAAATAACGGTGGACTTCAATTTTGCCGACGAGTATCAACGTATGCTTGATTACATTGAGAACAATCACAACATTCTTACGGTGATAGAGCGAAAGCCCGCGATATAGCAGGCTTAATGCCCCATCACCAAGCAAGAGTTCTTGTTGTGCATAAATAAGCGGCCCAGTAGCACCGGTGGCTCCGGCAGCACCAGCAGCACCCGCCGCACCGGCAGGCCCGGTGGCACCTGTCGCGCCAGTAGCACCTGTTGCGCCGGTAGCGCCTGTTGCACCGGTGGCTCCGGTAGGGCCGCCGGCAGGGCCAGTAGGCCCAGTAGGGCCGGTAGGGCCAGTGGGGCCCTGCATGGGGGAAGCCGTCAGGGCGCCCTGCATCTTCGATTTCAGGAAGAGCTGGTTCTGAACGGCGGTCTCCAGCATGCCACGTACGCTTTCATTGGCAGCCAGAACATCGCTGACTGTGGCGGGCGGGCCGCTGAGCCCCGGGATAGTGCCCAGAATATATTGCAATTTCTCGCCTTCGGCGTTAAGAATATGGCTCAGGCCCAGTTCCTCCATGGCGATGGATGAGAGGATCTGGTTGACCGCATCCTCCCGCTGGATGGGCGGGTCGATATTGGGAAAACTTGGCATAGACATAGAGATGTGTCTCCTTTCAAGCTGTGGGTGCAGGCCAGGGCTTGCCAGAATGCCAGCATTGCGCAGGAAGGTCTCCCCGGCGAAGCGCCCACGGCACATCATATGCCCTGGGCAAGCGTCAGGTTCCGGCGTCACAGGACGGTTTCAGCCACATAAGATAGAACGGCGGCAGGGCGTTCCCTGCCACACAACCCCATCCCGGCCTTAAGCCGGATGGGACTATGGAGTATTTCATATGTCTATGCCTTCTTTTCCACCAAACGGGGCAGACTTGACGCGGGAAGAAGCCCTGACAATGATCATCGCTTCCATCGCTATGGAAGAGCTTGCCCTGAGCCATATTATTAATGCCGAGGGCGAAAAGCTGCAATATATTTTGGGTATCCTGCCGGGGGCAAAGCCTTGCGCCACCTCTCAGGATGTGCTGGCGGTGAACAAGAGTGTGACTTCCCTGCTGGATGTGGTGGCGCAAAACCAGATGTTGCTGAAAAGCAAGCTGGAGAAGGTGCTGGAGGCCTGCCCGCTTCCTCCACCGCCACCTCCGCCGCCCTGTAGGCCGAAGCCCAGCCCTGGCCCTCCGCCGTGTCCAGCAGATCCCGGGGATCCTCCTTGCCCTCCCCAACATCCAAGTTCCGGTCCTTTGCCACGTCCTGTCCCATGCAAGGCGCCGCCCTGCGAAAAAAGCGCCCTTCAGTTGGCAGGGCAGCGGGACAGACAGATGTGGAGTCCCGACTGCCGCCTGCCCTGGAGACAGCGGAGCCGCTCGGGGAAGGACATCTGCTGGGATGGACGCGCTCCCACGCAGATCCAGCTAAATCCAGGGAAAATCTACTTGGTTCAGTACACATTGAATATCTGCGCCCTGTCCCCATCAGAGGAAACAAGCACAATTTTTCTCAGGCAGTCGCCCTGCGGGGTATTTACAGATACGCTGCCCCTGTGTTTTTCTTTGACACACGGTACCCGGACCTTGCAGCATGTCTCTGTGCTGCATCCCTGCACAAATAGCGGGTGTGCGGTGGATCTGTCCTTGGCGCTGAATGCTAAAACGCCATTGTGCGTAGAACGGGCAGTAATGGATATTGTTGAGCTTTAGCTAAAAAGCCGCAAAGCCTTGATATGTCAAGGCCTTGCGGCTTACTTTAATCCTATGTCCGGCGTTTGCCGATTGATCTTTGTTGACCGGGGCGACTTGCTTCTCTTCCGCTCCCTGTTCTTGAGTGTAATTATATTATTGAGTGCACTTACGGTAAAGAAAGGCAACATCCACCTAATACGGAATACCATCTCCGTCCCCTACCGGACGGACAGAGGACAAAATCTAGGCCATTTACCTTTCTTTCAACAGGTTCAGCCTAATCTTCAACCAATGGTTTTCCCAATAGTGGCGGTTTGGCGTAGGTTGTCTCCAATCTTTAAGTGTCGTGTTATTATACCTTTGTCAAATACACTAAGCAAGATAAAGGATGTCAAAATAAACAGCGGAGGTCAAGGTTTTTGAATGCCTTGACCTCCGCTGTTTATTTTGACATCAGAATCACATTATCATGGCAAAGCTGCCGTTGAAATGATATCGTCCAACGTCCCTCTGGTGGACTCGAAGGGATTCGAACCCTCGACCTCTCGGATGCGAACCGAACGCTCTCCCAGCTGAGCTACGAGCCCAAAAGCAGGTTTAATTATACAGCATTCTTCATGATTTGTAAAGCCCTTTTTGAAAATTTCTCCCAAAATTCACTCCCGCAAAACAACCGCACAGGGTGGCTTGTGTTTCCCCTTCAATTGTGATATGCTCATATCAAACAAAACAGAGAGGAGCACGAAAGTGAAGCTAAAAGAACTATTCAGCGCCCACGATATGACCGTAGGGCCGCCCTGGCAGCGTATCTTAGAATTTTCCGTCCCCATGCTCATCGGGAATCTGGCCCAGCAGCTTTACAACACGGCGGATTCTATTGTTGTCGGCCACTATGTCGGTGACAACGCTCTGGCTGCGGTAGGCAGCGCGGCGCCTATATTAAACCTGCTGCTGGCCTTGTTTGTAGGTGTCGCTACTGGTGCTGGCATTGTCATTTCCCAAAACTACGGCGCGGGCAAGCGGGACAAGCTGTCCGAATCCATTGGCAACTGCGTCACCTTGGCCGCGATTGCGTCCATCGTCACAACCGTTATTGGCGTAGCCCTGACCACACCGATGCTGCGTATGTTGGATACGCCGGAATCCATCATCAACTGGAGCGGCAGTTATCTGAAAATTATTTTTTGGGGCGTGATTGGCGGCGCGTTTTACAATATCCTCTCCGGCATCCTGCGGGGGCTGGGGGACTCTGTATCCGCGTTGGCTTTCCTGTTAATAGCCACAGTGCTAAACATCGGCCTGGACATCTGGTTTGTAGCGGGATTTCAGATGGGTGTGGCAGGCGTGGCCCTGGCCACGGTACTTGCCCAAGGCATTTCCGCCGTACTGTGCCTGTTTAAGCTGCTGCACATGCAGGACGTTTTTGATTTAACCTGGGGCTCTCTGCGCCTGCGGCAGGACAGTGCTTGGCGGATCATCCGTATCGGCATCCCCTCCGGCATTACCCAAGCTATCCTGTCGGTAGCCATGCTGGTGGTTCAATCCCTGACCAACAGCATGGGTGAGACCGTCATCGCCTGCAACGTAATCATCATGCGGGTAGACGGCTTTGCCATGATGCCCAACATGAGCTTCGGCCAGGCTATGAGCGTCTATGCGGGCCAAAATGTAGGCGCGGGCAAAATCGATCGCGTCCAGCAAGGCTTGAAGCAAGGTATGGCAATTGCCGTAGGCCTTGCCTGTGCCATCACGGCGTGTCTGCTATTGTTTGGCAAGGCCATGTTTGGCTTGTTCACGGACACCGGCAGTCTGATAGAGCTTGCCTACAGGATGATGAGCATTATGTCCGCTGGGTACATCGCCATAGCGGTATCCCAGGTGTTAGGCGGTATTATGCGTGGGGCTGGGGATACGGTAACGCCCATGTGGATTTCCCTGTTTACCACTATTGTCCTGCGGGTGCCGGTAGCGTACATTCTGGCGTGGTACAGCCGGTGTGAGACATGGCCCAACGGCAGGCCGGAGTCCCTATCTATTTCCCTGCTGGTACCCTGGGTACTAGGTGCGGTGATTTCCGCCGTTGCGTACAAGCGCGGCAAATGGCGGCGCACCTTGGCAGGATCTGCGCAATAACCCAAGCGGCGCATAGAGTGCTCTATGCGCCGCTTTTCCAGTACCATTTCAGATTCAATTGCACAAACTATTATTGATAAGCTTTTACCGTCAGAGTTTGTCATAGCTGATATTTCCGGTCATAACCCCAATTAATAAAAAGGAGGGGGCATACTGTCAATGGAGAAATTGGCGGCCGTTAGAGCCATATACCTTCGAGACGGCGGACCTCATCCGGCGGCAGGTGAGTTTATATGTCAGCGGACAGATGTCACGTGGTGTGCCGCGGGGCAAAAAGGGAACGTTTCCCGTAAATTCCCCTCTTGACAACCCGTTCCTGCTGGTGCTATAGTATAGACTAAGAAACCGGCAATGACGGAGAAGCCGCCGGAAGGCGCCGCCCAGAGAGGGGACTGTTTGGTGAAAGGTCCCTGCGGAACCGCCCTGGCAGAGGCCACCACTCCCGAGCCGCCTGGGATGACCAGGACGGGCCCGCCCGTTACAGCGGTCACGAGCGACGGCCCTGCGGGGCCGTAAGCAGGGTGGAACCGTGGAGTTTATCATTGACTTCACCCCTGACGATTCAGGGGTGAAGTTTTTCTGTCCTGGACGGACGGACAATCCCGCTCCTGACTGCCGCAATACGCCAAGTCCGCCGCACCCAAATCAAGAAAGGAGCGATTTCCCATGAGCGAAGAAAACCTGTACACGTTTGAAAACGAAACCTACCGCAAGACCTACTGGCACACCTGCTCCCACATCCTGGCCCAGGCCATGAAGCGCCTGCACCCGGAGGTAAAGCTGGCCATCGGCCCCAGTATTGACAACGGCTTCTACTACGACTTCGACACCCCCCAGCCCTTCTCCGAGAGCCAGTTGGAGGAGCTGGAAGGCGAGATGCGGAAAATCTGCAAGGAAAAGCTGAAGCTGGAGCGTTTCGAGCTGCCCCGTGAGGAAGCCATCCGGTACATGGAGGAAAAGGGCGAGCCATACAAGGTGGAGCTGATCAACGACCTGCCTGAGGACGCGGTAATATCCTTCTACAAGCAGGGCGAATTCACCGACCTGTGCGCGGGGCCGCACGTAGACTCCACCGGCCGGGTGAAGGGCAACGCCATCAAGCTTACGGCCTGCAACGCCGCCTACTGGCGGGGCGACAGCAGCCGCCAGACCTTGCAGCGTATTTATGGCGTAGCCTTCCCCAAGAAGGATGAGCTGGACGAGTATCTGGAGCGTATTGAGGAAGCCAAGAAGCGGGATCACCGCAAACTGGGCAAGGAGCTGGGCTTGTTCATGATGACGGAGGAAGGCCCCGGCTTCCCCTTCTTCCTGCCTAAGGGGATGGTGCTGAAAAACACGCTGCTGGATTACTGGCGGGAATGCCACAAGCGTTATGGCTATGTAGAGATTGCCACGCCCATTATCCTCAACCAGCATCTCTGGCACCAGTCCGGACACTGGGATCACTATAAGGACAATATGTACACCACCGTCATCGATGGGGAGGATTATGCCGTCAAGCCCATGAACTGCCCCGGCGGGATGCTGGTGTATAAAAACGAGCCCCATTCTTACCGCGACCTGCCCCTGCGGGCGGCGGAGCTGGGCGTAGTCCACCGCCACGAGATGTCGGGGGCGCTCCACGGCCTGTTCCGTGTGCGCTGCTTCACGCAGGACGATGCCCACATCTTCATGACCCCCGGCCAGATGAAGGACGAGATCAAGAATGTAGTGCGGCTCTTTGACGAGATGTACTCCACCTTTGGCCTGACCTACCAGATCGAGCTGTCCACTATGCCCGAGGATCACATGGGCGATGAGGAAGTCTGGCACTTCGCGGAGGACACCCTGCAAGCCGCCATCACTGAACTAGGCAAAGATTTCCAAATCAACCCCGGCGATGGCGCGTTTTACGGGCCTAAGCTGGACTTCCACCTCTCTGACAGCCTGGGCCGGACCTGGCAGTGCGGCACCATTCAGTTAGATATGCAGATGCCTGAGCGGTTCGAGCTGGAGTATGTAGGCGAGGACGGCGAGAAACACCGCCCCATCATGATCCACCGCGCCCTGCTGGGGTCCATCGAGCGTTTTATCGGCGTGATTACTGAGCACTTTGCAGGTGCGTTTCCCACCTGGTTGAACCCGGTACAGGTGAAAATGCTGCCCGTCACCGACCGCGCGGCGGACTACGCCCGGGAAATCGCCGCCAAGCTGGACGCCCAGGGCTTCCGCGTAGAGGTAGATGGCCGCAACGAGAAGATCGGCAAGAAGATCCGCGAGGCGCAGTTAGAGAAGATTCCCTATATGCTGGTCGTGGGCGACCGGGACATGGAAGCCGGCACCGTCTCCGTCCGCCACCGTGCGGAGGGCGACTTGGGCGCCATGAACCTGGAACAGTTCTCCGCTATGCTGCGGCAGGTGGTGGACGGCAAGGAGAGGAAGTAAGTCTCTGTCCACCCTAAATATATAGGCATTACAGCCCCCGCCCATTTAGGGCGGGGGCTGCTTATTGGGTTGCTTTGCAAGTTATATAAGCAAAAATTGCAAAATAGTCTTTTTATCCGGTGTCCGCCGCACAAAAAAATATCCATTTTATGCCCGTAGTCCGTGGATATAAGCAAATTTATTGCGCAAAACCGGCAAATTGCCAGTCGTATTTTGTAGTATATTAATAAAATAAATCGCTAAAGTAAATGAAATTATATAGAATTATCTCTTGCAAAATCTGCGGGACGGGTGTATAATAACTGCATCCTCAAGCAAAACAACTTTTGGAAAAGGGAGTAAGGAAGATGAAAAAGAAGTTATTTGCACTCATCATGGCGATGGTCATGATTCTGTCCCTGGCCGCCTGCGGCGGCGATAACAACGGTTCCGGCAAGGGCGCGGCAGCGGTCGATACCAACACCGTGGCCGTGGGCGCGGTAGTCATCGCCCGGGACGACATTCCCGAGGACGATGTCTACGCCTTTGTTTCCTCCATCTTTGAGAACAAGGACGCCATCTCCGAGCAGCACGACAAGGGCAAGGAGCTTGACCTGGACTTTGCCGCCTCCGTTACCAGCGTCCCCTATCACCCCGGCGCAGCCAAGTACTTCGCTGAAAAAGGCAAGAACGTTGCCGCTACCAAGGACGGCGCGGGCGTGGGCGATTCGAAAGCCCTCTCCTTCGGCACCGGCGGCGATACCGGTACTTACTATGCTTTCGGCGGTGTGCTGAGCACCTATGTCTCCAATAATACCAGCGTCTCCGTCACCGCGCTGACCTCCGGTGGCTCCAAGGCTAACATCGAGGATCTCAGCTCCAACAACGTCCAGCTTGCTTTCGTCCAATCCGACGTCATGAGTTACGCCTACAACGGCGAGCGTCTGTTTGAAAGCCCCGTGACCGGCTTCTCCGTAGTGGCCGCCCTCTACATGGAGCAGGTGCAGATCGTCACCACCAACCCCGACATCAAGTCCGTAGCCGACCTGGCGGGCAAGTCCGTCTCCATCGGCGACCGCGGCTCAGGGGTATGGTTCAACGCCGTTGACGTCCTCAGCGCCTACGGCATTGACGCGGATACCGGCATCAAGCCCGTATACCAGGGCTTCGGCGACAGCGCCGAGAGCCTGAAGGACGGCAAGATCGACGCCGCCTTCGTGGTAGCCGGCGCACCCACCACCGCTATTGTGGATCTTGCTACCGCCAAGCCTGTTTATCTGGTGGGCCTGGACGAGTCCCACACCAACGACCTGCTGAAGGTTTCCCCCTACTACAGCGCCTATACCATCAAGGCCGGCACTTATTGATTGCATCCGCAGTCATTCGTGTAACCCCCACCCCCTTTTGGCAAGGGCCGCGCAGGCGGCCCTTGCCGCATTGAAAAGGCGGAGGGCCCTCCGCCTTTTCAATGCGGCAAGAACAGGAAACAAACAAGAAGGAGGCCGTAAAAATGAGTGAAAAAGAGAGAAAAGACCTGCCCGATATAGAGATTGGCACCGCCGCCGACATGGACGAGGTCATGCGCAAATATGACCGCGAGTCCGCTACCCGTATTTGGGAGGGCAAGCCCAAGTTGGCTGTCCAGGTCGTTTCGGTGCTGTTTTCGCTGTACTGCATTTGGTCCACCTTGTGGAGCACATCGGACCTGCCCATCCGCCTGACGGCCTTTTTGGGCCTGATTACCATTATGGGCTATCTGAACTACCCCGCCCGGAAGGGCCACGTAACGCCCAACGCCATGCCCTGGTATGACGTTGCCATCATGATTTTAGGCGCAGGCTCCTTTTTCTACTACTGCCTGAACTATAAGAACCTGGTGATGGTTATTACCAGCGCCGCCAAGATCGACCCTGCCAACCCCGATGCTGTTGCGGGCGCGTGGTTTTACCTGGTTTTAGGCGTAGTAGGCATTCTGTGCCTGGCGGAACTATGCCGCCGCTGCGTAGGCCTGCCTATCCTGTTTGTGGTAGGCGCGCTGCTGATTTACACCTTCGCCAGCGGCCAAAGCTTGCCCCGGGTCGTCTACACCCTGTTTTTCGGCACCTCCGGCGTCATGGCGACCCCCATCCAGGTCTGCGCGAAATTCATCGCGGTCTTTATCGTATTCGGTGCGTTTCTGGAGCGCACCGGCATTTCCAGCTTCTTCATCGACCTCGCCAACTGCGCGGCAGGCTCCACCTCCGGCGGCCCGGCGAAGGTGGCGGTTATTTCCTCCGCCCTGTGCGGCATGGTATCCGGCTCCTCGGTGGGCAATACGGTGACCACCGGTTCCGTGACCATTCCCATGATGAAGAAAACCGGCTACAAGAGCGAATTTGCCGCCGCGGTAGAAGCCGCCGCCTCTACCGGCGGACAGATCATGCCCCCCATCATGGGCGCGGCGGCGTTCCTGATGGCGCAGTACATGAGCACCACCTACGCCACGGTCGCCCTCAAGGCCATCCTCCCTGCGCTGCTGTACTTCACGGGTATTTTCCTCTCCGTCCACCTGGAAGCCAAGCGTCTCGGCCTGCAAGGCATCCCCCGCAGCCAGCTTCCCAAGTTCAAGCTGCTGATTCGCAGCATTTACCTGCTCCTTCCCTTGGTGGTACTGGTGTGGCTGGTGTCCACTGGCGCGCGGACGCTGCAATTCTCCGCCGCTATCGCCATCGTGCTGACCATTTTAGTGAGCCTGCCTGGGATTTTCAAGGGCAGCCGCGTCCAGCACAGTGAAGGCTTCGCGGCTCACGCCGTCAAGGACCTGGGCGCCATGATTGCCAGTTCTCTGGAAGCCGGTGGCCGCGGGTGCATCACCGTGGCGGTAGCCTGCTCCATGGCGGGCATGGTCGCCGGGTGCATCACCGTGACAGGGCTTGCCTCCAAGCTGGTGAACGCGGTGGTGAACGTCAGCCGCATGATCCCTAACGAGTCTCTGGCCATGTTTATCGCGCTGTTTCTTACCATGCTCTGCTGTATTGTACTGGGCATGGGCGTACCCACCACGGCCAACTACTGCATTATGGCTTCTACCTGCGCCCCCATACTGATTACTTTAGGCATCGGCAAGATCCCCGCCCATTTCTTTGTGTTCTACTTCGGCATCGTGGCGGACATCACGCCCCCTGTAGCCCTTGCGGCCTATGCCGGTTCGGCGATCGCCAAGTCGAACCCCATGAAAACGGGCATCACCGCCACCAAGCTGGCGATTGCCGCCTTTATCGTCCCGTATATTTTCGCTTTCAACCCGGCTATGCTGCTGGTAGACACCAACCCCCTCCAGGTGGTGCAAATCGTCATTACCTCGCTGGTAGGTCTTTTCGGCGTAGCGGCGGCACTGAACGGCACCTTGTTCCGGAAGATGAATCCCCTTCTGCGCATAGTGATCGCCGCAGGTGGCCTGTGCATGATGTTCCCCGACACCCTCACAGATTTTGTAGGCCTGGCCGCTGTTGCCGGTGTGTGCCTGTTCGAGTACTTCTCCGCCAAGAAAACCAAGGCGGCGTAACCGCCCTCCTCTTTACAAACGAGCGCGAAGCAGATGCTCCGCGCTCGTTTATTATGCCAGCATACCAGCCGCCACCACCGATTGTTCCATCTCCACGCCCCGGATTAACACCACCCGGTTCGGATACAGCAGGTAATAGACGTCCAAATCCTCCGGCTGGCAGGCTTGTATCGCTCCCCAGGGGGTAGGGTCAATTTCCTCCAGCGGGAAGGGAGAATCCCGCTCCTCCTCCAAAAGCTGCTCCCAGCACTGCTCCAAAAGCCATGGCCAAGGCGTTTCATACACGCGGTACGTCAAATCCGGCAAACCGCTGTCCAGATGCAAGGCCTCCTGCCGGTACTTGCCAACGGAAGCCAGCGGTGACCGCTCCACCTCTGCCCGGTAGGAGCAGTGGTCTTCCTCAGAGACGCGGAATCCCAAATCCTCCAGCGTCACCGGCAGTTCATCGTGGTAGACGGTCCAGGTGATGGATCCGCCGCCCGGGGTGGTATAGGTGTATTTTTCCTCCGGCTCCTGGAACAACCGCGCCAGCGGCGGATACAGAAATGCCCCGGCAGCCGAAACAAGGATTCCCGCCGCAACAGCAAAACAAAGATATCCAGCCACCACAGAACTCTTATTTTCGCTTCTGCCCTTCAACTTTCTCAGCACCCACCGGCCCAGGAACATAATACCTGCATAAACCGCCAGTTGGACGAAGAAATAGTTCCGCATGCCCTCAGCCTGCAAGGCTATTGCGGCCACTGCGGCAGCGCACAAAGCCATCATGGCACCGCTGCTCCACAAGCGGGCCTTTGTATGGGGCTTCACACATCTCCCGCCCCGGTCAATAGAACGCTTGGACCGCAGCACCCAGACCAGATAATCCAGCAGCAGCCCTCCGCAGAACAGCAGGATTCCTGCCATCAAGACCACCGAAGCCAAATTATAGAATTGGCTGCAAAACGCCACCGGGCCGTCCCAAAACAGCCCCGCCATCAAAGGCAGGCAAACCGCCGGAAGCAGCAGAAGCAGCCCGTAGCTGCGTACGAACGTCTTCCGCATTGTCCGCCTTACCGCGTCCAGCTTTACGGTTTCATCCGTCTCAATGGGCAACGGATTTTCCCGCGCGGCGCGAAAGTACTGCACCGGCCCATAAGCCGCCGCCAACTCCCACCCCGCCGCCGCGCAGTAGTCCGCATAGGTCTCCTGCCCCTCCGGCATAGCGGGGTCAAAAACGGACGCGTCAGGGAAATAGGTTACAGCATATTTTACCTTCACCGGATCGCTCCGCCGGAAATGCCAAAACCAGTTGTCCACCTCGTCCAGCAGCCATCCCTTCTCCGCCATTTTCTCCATGTGCCGCGCCATTGCATCTGTATCGTCCACCTGAAACCAAGAAACCTGCCGTTTTATTTCTCTGCCCATGGTCAGACCTCCCCTCCAAACCGTCCATAGTCCTCCACCTGCCGCCGCAGCCGCCGAACCTCCTCCTCTAGACGCAGTCTCCCCTTTGCGGTGATCTGATAGCTCCGCTTCCGCCCCTCCGCCCGGGTTTCTTGGATGAAGCCTTCCTGCAAAAAGCTTTCCAGCAGGCTGTACAGGGTTCCCGGCCCGATCACCACCTGGTTGTCCGTCAGCCTTGCGGCCTGCTCCATGATATCCGCGCCGCAGCACTCCCGCCGCAGGCACAGCAAAATATAAAACATCTGCTCCGTCAAGGTCTGAAACTTTTCCCGTGCCACCGTCAGCCCCCCTTAATATCGATGTTCGATATTAGTATAACATCGAATATCGATATTGTCAAGCAAAACTAAAAAGGGCCGGCCATAAGGCCGGTCCTTTCATTATTCATCCTTATTTTCCGTCGTTGCCGCAGGCGCATCCTCCCCGGAAGGCTTGGCATACCGCGCCGCCGCCTGCCGGACCTCAGCGGCAAGCTTCACCGCTTTCCGCCGCAGCCTGAACTTGCGTAGCGCCAGCACAGTAGCCGCGATTACCGCCGCCCAAACCAGCAGCGACAGCCAATTGCAGGCGATAAAGATGGCGAAGTCCTCCAGATTCTCCACCCCCTGCTGCAAGCCGGAGACAAACGCGAACCCCAGCCGTTCCCCGAAGGTCTGGGGGACTTCCTCATCGGTGGACAGCCGGTAGACCTCATAGAGCTGCAAATTAACGGTGGAGTAATTGATCTGGCTGTCATACTTCCGCAGGCTCCCGGTCAAATACTCAATCTGCAATTCCGTCTCACTGATGGCGCTTTCAATCGTAATAATGTCCTCCATGGCCTCGGCCTTGCTTAGAAGTTCCTGGAGCCGTTCCAGCTTTGTCCGCTGGGTAGTGAGCCGCGCTTCGCTGTCATAATACACCTCGCTCACATCATCGCTGTAATCGGAACAGCTTGTCACATGGGCGGCTTCCCCGGCCTGCTCCAAAAAAGCGCGGAAATTCTCAACCGGGACCCGCACGGTGCAGCTCATACTGCGGTAGCGCCCCCCTTGACTGACGCTGCGGCTTTCGAAATAGCCTCCCGCACTGGCCACGGCGTCCGCCACCGCCTGGGTTGCGGCCTCGAACTCCTTGGTCTCCAACTCCATGTCGGCGGTGTAGATGATCTTGGCGTTTTGCGGCGCGCCGTTGTAGTCATTGCTGAAGGATATCCCCCCATCCACGCCCTCCATCGGGGCGTCAGGATACATCTCCCCCGCCGCATAGTTGACGTCAGCCCCATCTTCCGGCAGCACAGGCTTGGCCTGGGGCGCGGAATCGGTAGAGATTTCCATATCGCCCTTGCTCCCGGCGTTACTGCCGCATGCGGCAAGGGACAGTACCATAACCAGCGCAATCAGGGCAAGAAGCTTCTTTTTCATCATCATTTCCTCCTTTTGTCGTTTGAAAAGGCGTCTCTACCCTAATAGACGCAAAAGAACCGCCAATGTTCCTGTCCCTGTAAAATTTATGGAATCATCCGCAATTGCCGCGCATTTTCCTCCGCCAGCTGGTAGCTGACGGCCATTTTCCGGATAATATTCTTCACGGTGATCTCCAGCGCGGTTCCCTCCCGGTAGTCGGCCGGATAGATAAAGTCCACCCTCCCCTGTCTGAGAAGCTGCTCCACGCCCCGCTTATTGACCGCTTGGTACACGGCGATGGCCTGCCCGCCGTAGGCCCGCATCATTTTCATGCAAGGCACATCGCTCAGCCCGTCCCCCAGGTAGATCATGTTGGTAAAAGGCACCCGCTTACTGTCATCGGGCATGGAGTCGTTCAAGGTGCGGTCATCGGACACATCCAGGACGCCCTTATTAATGCGGTACACAAACTGGGTCTTGGCGGTAAAATTCACCGCCAGCCTGGGCCACACCGGCCTCCCCTCCCCATCGTAGAGGAACTCGCTGGCGTAAATCTCCTTGAAGGCCCCGGCGATGGCGCTGCCGTCAATAATCTCCCGCAGCCCGGAAGAAATGACGTAGTGCTCCACCTGGGCGCCGAACAATGCGCCGTACTTGTTGAGCCGTTCAAACCAATCCTCCACGCCGGGGAAGAAGGAGATATTCCTCCCGCACCGGTTCAAGCTTTTGCGTGTAAGTGGGATGCCCCGCTTCTCAGATTCCCAGAGCATGGCGTACATATAGGCCAGGACACTGTCCATTTTCTCCCGCCGCCCAAAGTCGTTGGCGATTTTCCAAAAGTCCCCCGGGGCCAGGCCCAGGGAGGGGATAAAGGCGTAGTTCTGCATATCCTGGGTACAGAGTGTCTTGTCAAAGTCATAGAGTAAAGCAATCACAGGCTGATCCGGCATAAATGTCTCCTTTCTATACGCGCGCGGCGCACATTTTCTTTCTCTATCAGGACGGTCAAAAAAGGCGGCTCGCGCCGCCTTTTTCTCTTCTCTCAATCCTTCATATAATTTGGGCCGAACTGCAAGTCATCCAAATTCAGTACCCTGGTGTCAGACGCATCCTCCAGCTCATCCTCGGCAAAAGGGTCTTCCTCCGGCAGCGCCGCCGCAGACGCTTTCTTCTGAAAGCGGTTCAGCTTTAACGGCTGTCGCGGTTTTGGAGGTTCCTCCGTTTCCTCCGGCTCTTGGATGGGGGCGAAAGCGGCTACCGCCTGCTCCATCTCCGGGATTTCCGGCATATCCGCCCCAGTGTTAGGCATTTCCTCCACCGTTTCCGGTATTTCCACCGCCGCCATGGCGGCAGACGCCGGTACGGTGGGCGGCGCGGCCTGAGCCACCTGCATTTCCGGCTCTTCCACCGGCAGCTCCGGCAGCAGCTCCAGATTCCGCAATTCCTCGTTGCATACCGCCCGCACTTCCTGGATGAACCTGCGAAGCTGTTCCTGACCAGCCGTCAGCCGTTTCCGCTCGGTTTCCAGCTCCCTGTCCACCTGGAAGCGGACAGACGCCAGCCGCCGCTCCGCGTCAGCGATCTGCTGCTGCAATTCAGCCATACGGTTTTTAGCGGCGGAGGTAGCGCCGCCGATCAAGGCGTCCCGCTTCTGCTCCGCCTCGCTGATCATAGCGGTAGACATTTTCTGCGCGGCCAGCAGGGTAGAGCGGATCGCGTCCTCGGACTCCTTGTATTCGCTCATTTTGTCCACAGTCATTTTCAGCTTTGCCTTCAATGCGGCGTTTTCCTTATAGAGGGCGGCGTAATCCTCGGTGAGCTTGTCCAAAAAGTCATCCACCGATGCCATATTATAGCCGCCTACCATAGATTTTGCAAACGTGCAGTTTGCTACCTCCTGCGGGGTCATCATCGTGGTTGTTCCTCCCTAGTTCTTCTGTGAAGCGGCTGCTAGAAGTACATACCGTTACTTTCCAGCTCATCAATCAAGTCACCCTGGATATCCACGGAATAGGGCGTAATGATGTATGTATTGGCGGCCACCTTTTTGATTTTCCCTTCCCCCGCGTAGGCCACGCCGGACAGGAAGTCAATAAGCCGCCGGGCGATATCCTTGTGTGTAGACTCCAGGTTCACTACTACGGTACGCTTTTCCTTGAGGTGGTCGGCGATCTCGCTGGCGGCCTCGAACCGCTCGGGCTTTACCAGCACCACCTTAAGCTGGGTGGTGGCATGGATATTGACGATTTTCCGGCGGCTGTCGGAGCTGCCGGAGCGGTCGCCCCCGCGGGAACGGTCATCGATAAAGGGTGAATCGCGGTCGTCAAAAATATCCTCATAATCATCGTCCTCATCGCTGAGGGGACTGATCATTCTCTTGATGTTGTCAAAAAAGCTCATGGCGGAAACCTCCTTTAGTACTGCCTATGTCCGAAAATGGCGGATCCCACCCGAATCATAGTCGCTCCGGCGGCAATCGCGTCCTCAAAATCATCGCTCATTCCCATGGACAGATATTTAAATCCATTATCGTACAAATCTCCGCTTATGTCAACATAAAGCTGGGAAACTTTTACGAAATACGGCAAATTTCCATGAGGTTCCCGCTCCACAGGCGGAATTGTCATCAGCCCGCGGACACGGATGTGGGAAAATGTCCTGGCCCGCTCAGCCGATGGGTAAAGCTCCTGGGCAGAGAAGCCGCTTTTGCTCTCCTCCCCGCCGATGTTGACCTCCAGCAGCACGTCCTGGACTAGGCCGCGCCTGCCCGCCTGCCGGTCAATCTCCTCCAGCAGCTCCAGGGAGCCGGCGGAGTGGATCAGCTCCACCCGGCCCACCACCTGCCTGACCTTATTGCGCTGCAAGTGCCCAATAAAGTGCAGGGGCGCGCCTGTGTAAGCGCCTTGTTCCAGCTTGGCGGCCATTTCCTGTACCCGGTTTTCTCCCAGCGCATCGATTCCCGCCGCGATTGCTTCCCGGCAGGCGTCCGCGCTGTTCATTTTGCTGGCGCCAACCAAAAGGATATCCTCAGGATTCCGGCCCGCCGCCCGGGCGGCCCGCTCCATTCTTTCCCGGATCGCCCGGATATTTTCCCCGATAGTTGTCATCGTACCACCTTCCCGTCATAGATATCCGCCGCCGCAGTAATCACCTGGTCCCCAGGACGGAGACGGCGGCTCTCCCTGGCCTGTTCTGAGGAAAACGCGGAAAGCGCCTCCTCGTCCGGCGCCACCAGGATATAGTCGTCCTCCTGCCATAAGATCTGTACCGGCTTCTGCCGCGCGGTATCGCCCCACAGGCAGTAAACGCAGGTCACGCTCTGGGTTTTCGGATTTCCCTGGCTGTCCAGCACCGGCTGGCCGTTTTCATCGGAGACAGCCTGCCCGTCTACCCGTAGGGCGCTGCGGGGCACCCGCACACCATCGTAGCTCTCAAAGATCACCTGGACATTCTGGTGCCGCAGCAGCGTGGCCAGATGCAGGTATTTCCCCGAGGAAAATACCACAACCTTTCGCCCGCCCTCCTCGGCGCTGATATAGGACACCTTCATACGCATATCACGATCCAGCCCCTTCTGAAAGCGGAGGGTGACGGTATCGCCCTCCTGCATCTCCTTCACGTCTTCACTGCGCATAAGGGATACGAAGGCCCAGCTATCGCCATAGACCATCTTTCCCACACCTGATATGTCAGCCGGGGGCGTGATGGCCCGGTAGGTCTCCGGGGTCATCTCCTGGATGTTTTCCAGATTCAAGATCCCCTCATACCCGTCCACCAATCCGGAGAACAGCCCGGCTTTTGGCGCGGAAACCCGGGTCACATCGGCTTCAGCGGCAGCGGACAAGCCGCTGATCCGCTCCTGTAGGGAAGCGATGGACGCATCCAGGTCCATATCGCCGAAGAAAGCGTAGCTGCGCCGCAGGACAGCGGTGCGCAGGGCTTCTCCCTGCTCTCCGGCGTCCTGTAGCCTGCCGTCCGCCATAGCGCCCCGGAAGCTGGACAGGGCGGCGGTGATCTCCTCATCCAGCCGCGCGGTGGCCTGGCTTCCAGCGGAAAGGGAGCGGGCGTAGAGAAGCTGCTCCAATTGGCTGGACAGTTCCCGCAGGGTATTGGCATCGTCAAGGGCCTGGACGGTGGGGTAGATCAGGGCTACAGTGCCCCCCCGGCCTACCCGCTCCCCCTCGCCCCGGGAGGAATAGACCAGGTCGCCTCCGCCGGCGAGAACCTCCTCGTCCCGGACTACATATCCGGAGACAGTGACAGCCTTTTCGCCGGTATAGGCGTAGGCCACGGCGGTGCTATAGGGATCGGAGAAGTAGGCTATCAGGTTGACGGCGAAATAGACCAGCACCGTCAAGAAGATGGCGGCCAGCATCAATTTTGTGGCAAGTGTACCAGTTTTCATATGTATCTCTCGTTTCTACAGGGGGCTGGTGGTATGGTGGAACTGGTGGGTTACAGGGTATCCTCCCACTCCGCCAGATCAACGGTACGGGCTGGGCTGACAGTAGAGATGGCATGCTTATAGATGAGATTCTGCTTGCCCTCAGCGGTGAGGACCACGGTAAAGGAATCGAACCCCGTAATGGTGCCTCGCATTTGGAACCCGTTCATCAGGAACACGGTAACGGGGGTTTCCGTCCGGCGGACGGAAGCCAGGAATACGTCTTGCAGGTTGGGAGATTTGCTCATAGTTGTCTACCTCTCTTTTGTTTAATAGGGGCTGGACGGCGGCGGGGCCGCATGTCCGCCCAAACCCTATTGTAGCCCTTCCCCCATGATGATTTCTGTCGCAATTTGGAGAGCGTCCGCAAAATTACGCTCTTTTTCCCAATAGACCCAATGAATATCCTGATTTTTCCGCAGCCAGGTAAGCTGCCGCTTGGCGTACTGCCGGGAGCGGAGCTTGATTTCTTCTACGGCGTCCTCCACGGAGACGGTTCCCTCCAGGGCGGGGAGCAGCTCCTTATACCCGATGGCCTGCAAGGCGGTGGAGGACCTGGGGATCCCTGCGTCCAACAGGGCGCGAACCTCGTCCAGCAGGCCGTTTTCCATCATTTTGTCCACCCGGCGGCCAATCAGGTTTTTCATGTCCTCCCGGTTCCGGAAAGCGAGGCCGATGTAAATGGGGTCATATTTTTTCGGCAGGTCCCGGGTTTCCTGGTTGTGCTGGGAGATGGTTTTTCCGGTCTCCCGAAAGACTTCCAGGGCGCGGAGGATCCTTTTGGTATCCGCCGGATGGAGCCGTTCCGCCGAGACCGGGTCTGCCTGCCGCAGTTCCGCCAGCAGGGGTTCAATTCCTACGGTATCCAGCTCCGCTTGCAGGGCTTCCCGCACGGCGCTCCCGGCGCTCCCCGGCGCGAAGTGTCTCCCCGATACGATCGCGTCCAGGTAAAGCCCAGTACCGCCCACCAGGACGGGGAGTTTATTTCTTCTCAGAATGTCCTGTATGCAGCTGCCAGCGGTCTCCACAAATTTAGCCACAGACCAGTTATCGCCGGGATCCGCTATGGCGACCATGTGGTGGGGAACCGCGGCGCGTTCCGCCCCAGTTGGCGCGGCGGTGCCGGTTTCCATTCCCCGGTAGATCTGCATGGAATCCACACTGATGATTTCCCCGCTGAAGCGTTGGGCAAGGAGGATTCCCATTTTTGTTTTGCCGCAGGCGGTAGGGCCAACGACACAGAGAATTTTGGGCGGCATGGCAGTCCCTTCTTTGCCGCCTGGGGCGGCAAGTAGAAAAATTTCCTCAAATTGACCCAGGGGCCTGCACGGCCCGGCCCCTGCGCCTACTTCTTGTATGGACAAAGCAGGTTCCCCCAGAACCTATGGTTATGGACTCCGTGCTTTTTGCGGGGGATCCTAAAAGGGAGACCACTTGGGGATATTTTGGGTTCCTTTCCTGCCTGGGAAAAGAACGGTTATGCCCGCTTGAACATTTTTTCAATTTCATATTTGCTGAGCTTTACCTTAACAGGCCGTCCGTGGGGGCAGAATTGAACCTCCCCGCTTTGAACCTTTCCAATCAAAACCTTAAGTTCCGCCGGGTCGGAGATCCATCCGCCTTTAATCGCCGCCTTGCAGGCCATTGTATGCAGCATCGCGTCTCTCGCCGCGCCGGGATCGGCGCTCCCGGCGGTCAGAAGCTTTTCCGCCAGCATTTCCAGCGTCTCCCGTACCAGCCCGGTGTCAATATCGGAAGGAATCGCCCGGATCATAACACATCCCGCGCCAAAATCCTCCGCTTCAAACCCGAATTCCTCCAGCAGCGGAAGGTTTTCGATCAGAACGCCATATTGCTCTCCTGCCAGGTCGACCGCCAGCGGGGTCAAAAGCTGCTGCCGCATCACCGGCTCTGGATTTGCCTTCAAGCGGTCAAAATGGATCCTCTCATGGGCAGCGTGCTTGTCGATCAGCCAGACGTCCTTCCCGTCTTCCGCAATAATATATGTGTGCAGCACCTCTCCCGCAAACCGCCAGGGGGCGGGGCTGCCTGCTAACGCCGTCTGTACCGGCTCCGCTGTATGGGAGACAGGCGCATCCCTTTTTTCTGGTTCCTGGGGGGCAAACGTATGCACCTTATACTCCGGCATAGGCTCCGATGCCTGCCTGGGTGGGCGCTTCACCTGAACCGAATCGCAGAAGAGCAGTTTCCTCCCCATTTCCGGGCTGGTTCCCCGGGGATGGGATGCTGCTGGCTTGTCCGCCGCTGCCTTTTCCCGGAAGGTTTTCGCATCCATCACCTGGTAAAAGTCCCCCCGCGGCTGCTGGACAGTGGAACTCAACGGCGCCGGTACAGCGTCTTTTTTCTCCCAAATTGCCTGGGCAGACGCCGGGACAGAAACCACGGCAGGCCGTGCCGCTGCATCCAAAGCATCCTTCACTGTATGGTGGACAGCGGAAAAGACCGCCCGTTCGTTGACAAACTTAACCACTGTCTTGGCTGGATGGACGTTCACGTCCACCATATGCAGCGGGAGGTCGATGTGCAGCACACACCCCGGATATTTTCCCTTCATCTGCCGGTTGGCGTAGGCTTCCTCCAGCGCGGTGGCCAGCAGCGCCGATTTGATCATCCTGCCACAGCAGAAAAAGGTCTGCATGGCCCGATTACCCCGCCCCGCAAGGGGCTCGGTCACATAGCCGCGCACGGCGATTCCCTCGCCGCCGCCGTCCACCTCCGTCAAATTCAGCGCGAAATCCCGGCCTCTGGCGGCGTAAATGGCGGAGAGCAGCTTTCCGTCCCCAGGGGTGTGCAGCTCTTCCTTATCATCCCGGATGTAGCGGATGGAGACTTCTGGATGGCTCAGCGCGATCTGGGCAATCATGGCGGCGGCGGCAGCCGCTTCCGCGCTGTCAGTTTTCATAAATTTCAGACGGGCGGGCGTATTATAGAACAAGTCCCGCACCGCGAAGGTAGTTCCCTCCGGACATCCCGCATCTTGCACCGATCCGGGCGCGCCGCCCTCCAGGTGCAGAGAAGCGCCCAGTTGCGCGCCCTTCTGCTTGGAAAACACGTCCAAGCGGCTGACGGCAGAGATTGCCGCCAGGGCTTCCCCCCGGAACCCCAAGGTTCCGATGGCGGCAAGATCTCCGGCTTGCCGGAGCTTGCTGGTGGCATGGCGGAGGAAAGCGGTGGGCAGCTCTTCCGGCGCGATACCGCAGCCATCGTCTGTTACGCGGATCAGCGACATACCGCCGTTTTTCAATTCTACCACCACGGCTCCAGCGCCTGCATCGATGGCGTTTTCAATAAGCTCCTTGACCACGCTGGCAGGCCGCTCCACCACCTCGCCGGCGGCGATCAGGTCGGCCACATGGGGGGAAAGCTGTTGAATAAAAGGCATAGCGCCCTCCTTCCCGGCGGCGTCCGCCGGTGGGATCATTTCCCTATAGTATAACATATCAACCGGGATTTGCAAGGGGAGGAAAAGACCCCTTCGCGTCCCACCGCGCGGCCAGGGCTTCACAGACCGCCAACTGCTCCGTATGCTCCCGTCCCCAGCCGGTTATGGTGACGCAGGCCACATAAGGCCCCTTGACCGCCACGACCTCCAGATCGTTGTACCACGCGGCGTCCACAGCGTCTGTCTCCAGTATGGTAAAATTTCCCCCTCCGCGGCCGAAGGTGGAGGTTTTACGAAGCGTGTCCGCCATCCAAAAAGACATCCCCGCATTCCGCAAACGGTAAACATCCTGACACAGATGGAAAGCGGCATCTGGCCCTACATCCAAGTATTCCTCCGTTTTCCAGAATTCTGCCAGAAGGGAGCGGGCGTGGGTCACAACGCTCCCATGGTTCATAAAGGTTTTTCGCTTGCCCTCCCAGCCTAAGTCTCTGGCCAGGAGATAGGGGCCGCCGGCTTCCTCCGGCAAGTCCGCCGGTCTGGCGGCAATCCACTGCGCCGCCATCAGCGCCGCCAGCAAAGCCAGAACCGCAAGCAGGCTGCGGTGGATGATCTTGTGAGCCAGATGCCGTTTCTGGGGATTGTGGTCCAACGGCACCCCCTTTTTCAGCCGCCGGTAGGTGCGGCTGATAAGCCAGCCATTGCGGACCGTCAAATACGTCCCGTCCGCCAGCCCGACACCTGCAAAAAGATACAAAGACGTCCCTTCCACAAGTCCCCTCTGAAAATCCGCCGCGATTTTGACGCTCCCTCGCAGGGATATGAGCATCAGAAAGTAAAGCCCCCAAATCACGGCCGGCGCAGCCCATCCCCAGACGGCGTTCCGTTTCATCTGTTTCAAGGTTTCCGCCTGCTGGGCGGGGTCGTTGTAGAACTCTGGCGCTTCCGCCCCCGCCGGGGCGCGGAAAACATATAAAAACCCCCGGTCGGTTACATACGACCACCCGCAGTCCTCATATACCGCGAGCTGTCCCTCGCTTAAGACCGCCTGCTCCAGGAACCCGGGAGAGGAAACCTCAATGCGGTAGCGGGCGCGGCTCGGCTCTACCGAAATGAATTTGCTGAGATTTCCGCCCCGTTTTACCAGTTTCCAGCCTTTTGCCTCCATATCGCTGTAAAATTGTTCGTTTTCACCCAACTCATAGTCGCTGGGATGGAATTTATATTTGTACTTCATCTCTCCGCGTCCTCCAGGATGCTCCCATCCGCCACCATCCGCTTTAGCCGGCTGTATTCCCGCAGCAGGGCGTCTCTTCCTGCTTCGGTGATGGCATAGTTCTTTCTCCGCCCCTCCTCGCCGGTGAGGACGATCAAGCCCTCCCCATTCATCCGGCTGAGGACACCGTAGAGGGTGCCGGGGCCCATTTCCAGCCTGCCGCCGGACAGCTCTTTGATCCGCTGCATCATGCCGTAGCCGTGGCCCGGCTTCAGGAGGGACAGGAGGGTGTAAAACATAGCTTCCGTCATAGGGGGGTGGCCAGGCATTTGGGCGCCTCCTTCTATTATGTATTTCGCTATATCGTATAACATAATAATAACAGGGAGCCCAGCCCCTGTCAAGCCCGTTGGCGTGTGAGGGAAACGGAAGAACCGGCTGGAAGTAGGGATTGCATTTCCTCCAGATATCCGCTACAATAGAAAAAACACACCGCCGCCATGCTGGGCGAGCCAAAACGAAAAGCGAGGATTACCTATGAATCAAAAAGAGCTGGGCGAGCTGCGCCGCCGTCTCCGGCCGGAAAAGTGCGCTATCAAGTGCGTCTACGGTTGTTATGTAAATGGAAACCGGGAGATTGTATCTTATTTAGACGAGGCGCTGGGCCGTATGAGCCAGGAGGAAGCGGAAAAATACCTGAGCCTGCTGAAAAAGGCCCTGTCCGGCACGTTGGGGAAGAACCTGGTGGACGTGGTGTTTTCCACCGAACAGGTTATGGACAGCGATGAGTACCGCCTGCTCTCCGCCCTGCGGGAATCCGAGCTGAAAAGCGGGGAAATCCGGGAGGAGTTCTACCGGAAAGTGATTGACTCCCTGGACATGGGAGATGGAAATTATGTGATCCTGCTGGCATATGATACCTACGATGTCCCCAGCCGGGACAGGAACGGCGGTGACCTGGACGAGTCCGATCAGGTATACCGGTATATTCTGTGCTGTGTATGCCCGGTGAAGGACGGGAAAATGGAGCTGGGGTATTTCCCGGGGGAAAACGAGTTCCATAGCTGTGTGCCGGGGCAGATTGTGGCCGCGCCGGAGCTGGGCTTCCTGTTTCCCGCCTTCGATGACCGGGCGGCAAATATTTATAATGTGCTGTTCTATACCAAGTCTGCGGATGACCTGCATCAGGACTTTATTAACGCGGTGTTCCACGCGGAGCCGCCCATGTCCGCCGGGGAACAGAGGGAGGCCTTTGAATCCGCCCTAACTGGCGCGTTGGCGGAGGACTGCCGCCTGGAAGTGGTACAGGCCATCCACGAACAGCTCCGGGAGAAGATCGAGGCCCACAAGGAGAGTAAGGATCCGGAGCCACCCTCCGTCACCGCCGGGGAGGTGGAGGATATCCTGCGCCGCCAGGGCGTAGGCGAGGAGCAGGCGGCGGCTTTCCGCCGGGAGTGTGCGGAACGGTTTGGAGAGAACATCGCGCTGAACCCGGAAAATCTGATTGACAGCAAGCGGTTCCAGGTCAAGGCCGGGGAGGTTACCCTCTCCGTGGATCCCGCCAGCAGCTATCTGGTGGAGACCCGGGTTATTGACGGGGTAAAATACCTGCTGATCCCGGCGGGAAGCGATGTGGAGGTCAACGGCCTGCCCGTGGCGGTAGGCGGCGTACATACGGAAGAATGACCGGCAGCGGGGAAGGGCGGACGCCTTTCCCCGCAAAATTTTCGAGGGACGACAAATTCTGCGCGTATCCTCCTCCCGGGACATGGTATGGTATGACCGTAAGCGTGTGGACGCGAAGGGGGAGAGGAATATGGAACTGGCTATGCTGGGGATGATCTTTCTGGCGGGAATCATCCTCATTGTGAAGGGCGGAGACTGGTTTGTGGACGCGGCGTCCTGGATCGCGGAGGTCAGCGGGATACCGAAGCTGATCGTAGGAGCCACCATCGTCAGCTTGGCCACCACTTTGCCGGAGCTGCTGGTGTCCGCCATGGCGGCGGCCCAGGGGAAGGTAGACATGGCTGTAGGCAATGCGGTGGGCAGCGTCACCGCCAATCTGGGGCTGATTATGGCGTTTTCCATCATTTGCATGCCGGTAAAGATCCGGCGGGGGGACTATCTGCTGAAATCGATCCTGATGCTGGCAGCTTCCGGGCTTTTGATCTGGGGCGGCCACCGGGGAGAGGTGGATCTATCCCTGTCCCTGCCTTTGATGGCTGTTTTCGGCGTCTTTACATACGAGAATCTGCGGGGCGCGCGCCGCGCCATGCGCTGCGGCGGAGACCTGGGGCCAGTGCGGGAGACGCCGCG
Source organism: uncultured Oscillospiraceae bacterium (assembly GCA_910587645.1). Classification (GTDB taxonomy): domain Bacteria; phylum Bacillota; class Clostridia; order Oscillospirales; family Oscillospiraceae; genus Pelethomonas. The sequence goes on along the minus strand of CAJUNA010000042.1, from coordinate 63,988 downwards.
GAAACGGGCGGTGTTCTTCCAATGCCTTAAATTTTCCTGCGGCGCTGCGGCGGTGGTGCTGGGGGCGGATCTGCTGGTGGACAGCGCAGGCGCCTTAGCAAGGCTGGCGGGTATCTCCGAGCGGGTGATCGGGGTAACCATCGTAGCGGTAGGGACCTCCCTGCCGGAGCTGGTAACCACGGTGACCGCCATCGTAAAAAAGCAGTCGGCACTGTCCGTGGGGAATATCCTGGGGGCGAACATCCTGGATCTGACCATGATCCTGCCCCTCAGTGCGCTGCTCTCTGGGAGGGCGTTACCGGTGTCCCCAGTTTCAGCCCGGATCGACCTGCCCGCCTGCCTGATTGTGGGAATTATCGCAGTGGTTCCGGCAATGGCGGCTGCCCGGTTCCGGCGCTGGCAGGGGGCCGCGCTGCTGGCTGTATACGGAGGATATATGGTGCTGACCTGTGGAGGGTAAAGAAACGGTGACGGCGCGGTCTGGCGGACTGCGCCGGTTTTTTGTGTTTATCTTCCGGCAATATCACCAAAGCTCTTGCGGCGACGGCCTGTTTATGATACAATTATGTAGAATCTTTAGCGCATATTTTATTAGAAAGGCGGGAGAGCGTTGGAAGAACTTTTAGAGCGGCTATTGGAGGAATGCCGCCCCTTTACCAGCATGGGCAAGGTGGCGGATTACATACCGGAGTTGGCGAAAAGCGACCCGGATGCTCTGGGTGTCTACGTTATTGGCAGCGAGGGAAAGCATAGCTGGGCAGGGGACTGCCGGAAAAGCTTTACCCTGCAAAGCGTGGTCAAGCCGATTCTGCTGCTGCAAGCATTGCTGGACAACGGGCCGGAAGTGGTTCAGAGCCAGGTGGGCGTGGAAGCTACCGGCAAACCCTTTGATGCCATCAACGCCGGAGACCGGACCCTGGACAGCCGGCATATCAACCCTATGGTCAACATGGGCGCCATTGTCATGTGTACCCTTATCCGGGGAGGAAACTACGCGGAGCGGTTCCAACGGCTGCTGGAGCTGACAGGGCGGCTGGCGGGAGATCCGGAGATCGGGGTTGACGAGGCGGTCTACCGCTCCGAAAAAAGCCACGGCAGCAAAAACCGGGCGCTGGCCTATCTGCTTAAATCTTACGGGCTGTTGGAGGATGATGTGGAAGCGGTGCTGGACTGCTATTTCCGGGCCTGCTCTATCCGCGTGGACTGCCGGGGGCTGGCCCATATCGGGGCGGTGCTGAGCAACCGGGGGCGGCTGCCAGATTCCAACGAGCGCATTTTCCCCGCCTCCCTGGCCCGGTATGTCAACGCGATCCTGATGACCTGCGGCATGTACAACGGTTCCGGCGAGTTCGCCATCCGGGTGGGCATCCCCGCCAAAAGCGGCGTGGCGGGCGGTATTATGGCCGTAGTCCCCACCCGTATGGGCATCGGCATCTACGGCCCCGCCTTGGATCACAAGGGCAATAGTTTGGCGGGAATCCAGCTTTTGGAGCGGTTGAGCCGGGAATTATATCTGAGTATTTTCTAAAACCCTCACAGGCCGTCCTGCCCGTATCCGGCTTTGTCGAAAACCGTTGACTTTTTCGATGAAAAGTGATAAAGTGAAAGAACGGATGATTCGAAGCCCTCGCGCATTGGCGGGGGCTTCTTTCGTCTTAGAACCTATATTCACAGGCGTTTGACGCCGTCTGGGCGGCAAAATCCCTCGCCCATCTGGCATCCCACGCCTAGGATACAGGTTCTTACGGTTAAATTTCTGAACGGATGGGGAGGATGCCCATGGTCATTACCGATTTTCTCGAGCGGAACGCCCGGCTTTATGGCGATGAGACCGCCCTGGTGGAACTTAGCCCCACGGAGGAGCGGGATAAAGCCCTCACCTGGCGGGAAGCCAGCCTGATCGAAAACGCCCAGCCGGACGCGCCTTACCGCAGGGCGCTGAGCTGGCGGGACTTCGACCGGCGGGCTAACCGGTTTGCCAACCTGCTGCTCAGCCGGGGCATGGAGCGGGGGAGCAAGGTGGGGGTTTTGATGACGAACTGCCTGGAGTGGCTCCCGATCTACTTTGGCGTACTGAAGGCGGGATGTGTGGCGGTGCCGCTGAATTTCCGGTACTCCGGCGAGGAAATCAAGTACTGCCTGGAGCTGGCGGATGTGGAAGCATTGGTGTTCGGGCCAGAGTTTATCAGCCGGATGGACGCTGTATACGGCCAGCTTTCCAAAGTGCGGATGATGTTCTTCGTAGGCCGGGACAAGCCCGCCTACGGGGAGGACTGCATAAAGCTGATGGGCTTCTGTTCCTCCAGCCCGCCGCCGGTGGCGCTGGAGGAGGGGGATCACGCCGCCATCTATTTCTCCTCCGGTACGACCGGGTTCCCGAAGGCCATCCTGCACAACCACCGCGCCCTGGCAGCGTCCTGCGAGACCGAGCAGCGCCATCACGGCCAGACCAGGGGCGACGTGTTCCTGTGCATCCCGCCGCTATACCACACCGGGGCAAAAATGCACTGGTTCGGAAGCTTGATTTCCGGGAGCAGGGCCGTGCTGCTGCGGGGAGTGAAACCGGAGTGGATCCTACGGGCGGTGACGGAGGAAAAATGCACCATCGTCTGGCTGCTGGTACCCTGGGCGCAGGATTTGCTGGATGCGGTCGATGCCGGGAAGGTGGATTTGGGCCACTATCTGCTGGATCAGTGGCGGCTGATGCACATTGGCGCACAGCCGGTACCCCCCAGCCTTATCAAACGATGGAAGCAGGTGTTCCCTGGCCACCAGTATGACACCAACTACGGCCTGAGCGAGTCCATCGGTCCCGGGTGCGTCCATCTGGGGGTAGAGAATCTCCACAAGGTGGGGGCTATCGGCGTTCCCGGCTGCCACTGGGAAGCGAAAATTGTAGATGAACAGGGCCAGGAAACCCCTCAGGGCGGAATTGGCGAACTGGCGGTAAAAGGTCCCGGCGTGATGCTGTGCTACTACAAGAACCCGGAAGCCACCGCCGAAATCTTAAAGGATGGGTGGCTCTATACCGGCGATATGGCGCGGATGGACGCGGATGGGTTTATCTTCCTGGTGGACCGGAAGAAAGACGTGGTCATCTCCGGCGGGGAGAATATCTACCCGGTTCAGATCGAGGACTTCCTGCGCCGGCATGAGAAAATCAAGGACGTGGCGGTCATCGGCCTGCCGGAACCGCGCCTGGGCGAGATCGCGGCGGCGGTGGTCGAGGCCAAGGAGGGCTGCGCCTGCACAGAAGAGGAAATCGAACGCTTCTGCAAGGAGCTGCCCCGGTATAAGCGGCCCCGCCGGATTATTTTTGACCGGGTGCCCAGAAATCCCACCGGAAAAATCGAGAAGCCCGTCCTGCGGGAGAAGTACTGCCAGGGACGGCTGGTGGAAGCGCAGACCAGCAATTGACATGTTCAGCCTATGGCTTTTCAGCGCATGTAAGGCTGTTTTTGGAAAGAATTGATAAGGTTAGGAGGTCTTTCCCCTATGAAAAAATTGATGCTGGGCAACGAAGCCGCTGCCCGGGGGCTGTATGAGGCGGGGTGTGCCTTTGTTTCCAGCTATCCCGGCACCCCCAGTACGGAAATTACGGAAGCCGCCGCGAAATATCCGGAAATCTACGCCGAATGGGCGCCGAACGAGAAGGTGGCCATGGAAGCTGCCTTTGGCGCGTCCCTGGCGGGGCGGCGGAGCTTCTGCGGTATGAAGCATGTAGGCCTGAACGTGGCGGCGGACCCGCTCTTTACCATCTCCTATACCGGCGTCAATGGAGGCATGGTCATCGCCGTGGCCGATGACGCGGGGATGCACTCATCCCAGAATGAGCAGGATTCCCGGCATTACGCCAGAGCGGCCAAGCTGCCTATGCTGGAGCCGTCGGATTCCGCCGAGGCGCTGGCGTTTACCAAGCTGGCCTATGAATTGTCAGAGCAGTTCGATACGCCGGTGATGCTGAAGATGTGTACCCGCATCGCCCACTCCCAAAGCGTGGTGGAGACCGGCCAGCGGGTAGAGCCGGACGCCAAGCCCTATGAGAAAAATCCTGGCAAGTATATTATGATGCCCGGAAACGCCAAGCGCCGCCATCCGGTGGTGGAGGAGCGGCTGCGGAAACTCACCGAGTGGGCGGAAACCGCGTCCATCAACCGCGTTGAACCGGGCAGTAGCCATAAAATGGGGATTATCACCTCGTCGACCAGCTACCAATATGTGAAGGAAGCCTGCGGCGATACATACCCGGTGCTGAAGCTGGGCATGGTTTGGCCCCTGCCGGAGAAAAAGATTCTCGATTTTGCGAAATCTGTCAGCATGCTGGTGGTGGTGGAGGAACTGGACGCCTTTATCGAGGACCATTGCCGGAGCCTGGGGCTGGCCTGCGTGGGCAAGGCTCATTTTCCCCGCGTGGACGAGCTGAGCCAGAACAAAGTGGCGGCGGAACTGTCCCAGGCGTTTCCCGCCGGCGTGAAGCTGGAGGGGGATATTCCTCCCCGTCCGCCGGTCATGTGCGCGGGCTGCCCCCATCGTGGGCTGTTCTATACGCTGGCGAAAAATAAGCTGACCGTGCTGGGGGATATCGGCTGCTATACGCTGGGGGCCGTTGCGCCGCTGGGTGCGATGGATACCACCATCTGCATGGGTGCGTCTATCTCCGGCCTCCACGGCTTTAACAAGGCTATGGGCGGGGAGAGCGAAAGCCGGACGGTGGCGGTGATTGGAGACTCCACCTTCATGCACTCCGGCGTGACGGGGCTGATTAACACGGCATACAACGAGTCCCATTCTACCGTCATCATCCTGGACAACTCCATCACCGGCATGACCGGGCACCAGCAGAACCCTACCACCGGCTTCAACCTCAAAGGAGACCCCTGCGCTAAGATTGACCTGGAAAGCCTGTGCCGCGCCGTGGGTATCCGCCGGGTGCGGGTGGTAGATCCCTACGACCTGGCGGCTTGCGACGCGGCGGTGAAGGAGGAATTGGCGGCGGATGAACCGTCCGTGATTATCTCCAGGCGGCCCTGCGCGCTGCTGAAATACGTGAAGCACCCAGGGCCGGTCCACGCTGACCCGGACAAGTGCGCAGGCTGCAAATCCTGCATGAAGATTGGCTGCCCCGCCATCAGCATAAGGGATGGCAAGGCGGTGATTGACAGCACCCTCTGCACCGGCTGCGGCGTATGTACGCAGCTGTGCAAGCTGAACGCCTTGGGCGGGAAGGAGGAATGAGCATGGAAACGAAAAATATTATGATCGTTGGCGTAGGCGGTCAGGGAACGCTGCTGGCCAGCAAGCTGCTGGGCCGTTTGCTGCTGGGCAAGGGCTTTGACGTGAAGGTCAGCGAGGTCCACGGCATGAGCCAGCGGGGCGGCAGCGTTGTCACCTATGTCCGCTGGGGGGAAAAGGTCTATTCCCCTATTGTTGGCAAGGGGCAGGCGGATGTGATCCTCTCCTTCGAGCTGCTGGAAGCCGCCCGGTGGACAGAGTACCTCAAGCCCGGCGGAAAAATCATCACCAACACCCAGCAGATCAACCCCATGCCGGTCATCACCGGGGCGGCGGCCTATCCGGACCACCTGGCGGAGAAAATGCGGGGGGCGGGGATTGATTTGGACGCCATTGATGCCCTCTCCTTGGCCCGGGAAGCCGGGAGCAGCAAAGCGGTGAACATCGTTCTCATGGGACGGCTGTCCAAGTGGTTTGATTTTACAGAGCAGGAGTGGCTGGAAGCTATCGTCCAGAGTGTCCCGCCGAAGTTCCTAGAGATGAACCAAAAAGCGTTTCGCCTGGGGCGTACGGCGTAAACATGTCCCTTTTACATTTTGCGCCATGCTGGCAGATATGGTGTAAGCTGAAAGGGCAATTGGGATTTATGGAGACTGCATATGGAAAAGAAGATAACAAATTACAGAAATGAAATCATAGCATTGCCGAAGGAAACGTGGAAAGGTACGGTTATACCGTTAGTGACGAGAAGCAGTAGCTACTATGACTTGGAAATACATCCGCTGGACAGCAGCGGGTGTCTCGTTTCCTTAACCAAAAAACAAGCGGAAGAGGAGATCATTCATACCCCTGAAGAATATGATTTCCCCGATTCCTTATATCAGGAACATTGGGAGAACGCAGAAGCCTTTGGCATTGTCAGCGAGGACGGAGATTTGCTGGCCTGTGTTGAGGTATGTCCGGAGGAATGGTCAAACAGGCTTATGGTTACAGAACTATGGGTATCCGGTGGGCTTCGCCATCAGGGGATCGGGAAGCGGCTGATGGATAAAGCAAAAGAAATTGCTGTAAGGCAAAACCGGCGTGCCATCATTCTGGAAACGCAATCTTGCAATACGAACGCTATTGGTTTCTATCTTCACGAGGGATTTGAACTAATTGGTTTTGATACATGCTGCTACACAAACAACGATATTGGCAGACGGGAGGTAAGGATCAATCTGGGGTACTTTTTTCATAGGGACGCCCGGAGACGTTAAGCCCTGATTTGCCGGGCAGCTATTTTGACGAAGAATTAAAAATCGGGCTTTCTTCAGCACAAAAAGAAAAAGGGGCTAAAAAATTGATCCAGAGAGCGTTCTCTGGATCAATTTTTTCAGCAGTGACAGGAAACCGTCCCCGCACAGCCGTCAATAGCGCAGCAGGTTCCCAGGGGAAGTGTTACCATAGGTGTACAGTGGGCGGAGCGGAGGTTATACAGCACAGGTTTCGGCCAGTTGGAGAAGAAATCCTGCAAAAGATCTTCCGGCCCATAGTCCGCCCGGTAGGCGTTTGTGCAGTTGGTAAACGCGCCGAAAACCAGTCCGGCGGCAGCGTCCAGGATGCCGCCGTATTGGAGCTGGCGGAGCATTTTATCCAGGGAGTAAACACCTTCGCCTACGTCCTCCAAATACAAGACACAGTCCTTGGCATTGATCTGCCAGGGCGTCCCCATCCCGGCGGCAATCAGGGACAAGTTGCCCCCCGTCAGCCGTCCACAGGCCTTGCCGGGGCGGAGGGCTTTCATTTCTTCCCCCGGCGGGTTCTGGATCTCCAGGCAAACCCCCATTTCCAACGCGGCTTGCAGGCTCTCCCAGGAAAAAGGATCGTCCTGCCACTGGAAGGTCCCGTTGGCTGTGGGGCCGTGGAAGGTAACAAACCCGCACCGCTGTCCGATGGCGGTGTGGAGCGTGGTCACATCACTAAAGCCGATGAAGGGCTTGGGGTGGGCGGCAATCCGTCCGTAGTCCAGCAAGGGGAGGAGCTGCCACGCGGTACTGCCGCCCCGGGTACACCAAATAGCGGAAATATGCGGATCAGCAAAGCCCTCGTTCAAGTCGGCGGCCCGGACTGCCGCAGGGGCGGCGGCGTAACCGCTGGGGGTAGAGCAGCGGCAGGAACGTCCGATTTTGACTTGAAAACCAAGGGCTTCCACATTGGCGGCGATCTGTTCCACCGGCTGTTCCGGAGAAAGCGGGGAAGAAGGTGAGGCCAGTAAAATGGTATCACCCTTTTTCAGTTTTGGTGGAAATTTCATCGGGCGGTTTCCTCCTGCGAGAGATAGTCCGCCGCTGCCTGCGCTTCCACGGCGGCGGCTAAGGGCAAGGCGGCCGGGTCAGCGGCGAAATGGGGGTTGTGGTTGGGATAGGTCCAGCCCTTTGCCTGGTTCCCCACACCGATGTAAAAGTAGCAGCCCGGGGCCGCGTCACTGAAGTACCCGAAATCATCGGTGCCCAGGGTAGGCGCGTCCTGCTCCAGCACGTTTTCCGCCCCCAGCACTTTCCGGGCCGCGCCCACCAGCAGCGCCGTTACGGCAGGATCGTTAACGCAGCCCGGGTAGCTCTCAAAAATCTCAACCTCCGCGTCCACCCCCATCCCGGCAGCGATCCCGGAGACAATGGCATAAAAATCCGCCTTCACCCGATCCCGGGCAGAACCGCCCATAGTCCGGAGGATGCCGGTGAACCGCGCCGTTTCCGGCAGGACATTGCCCGCTTCGCCGCTGTGGAACGCACCTACCGTCACCACCACCGGCTCTGTGGGGGAGGTACGGCGGCTGGAGATGGTTTGCAGGGCGGTAACGATCTGCGCCCCCGCCACGATCACATCCGCGCCCAAGTGAGGCTTCGCCCCATGGGATCCCCGCCCCCGCAAGGTGACTGCGAAGGGGTTGGACGCCGCGCACACCGGGCCGCTGCGGGTAGAGAGCGTCCCCACAGGGATGCCGCTTTCCACATGACAGCACAGCATGGCGTCCACATGGGGGGAGTCCATGCAGCCTGCCGCGATCATCCGGGCCGCGCCGCCGTCCCCCTCCTCATCCGGCTGGAAAAAAAGCTTGACGGCGCCTGGCAGCGTCTCCCGGTGGTTTTGCAGCAGCTCCGCCGCACCCAGGAGGGCGGCGGTATGGAAATCATGGCCGCAAGCGTGCATCACGCCCGGGTTTTCCGAGGAGTAGGGCAGGCCTGACTCCTCCAGGATGGGCAGCGCGTCAATGTCCGCACGGAATCCAATAGTTTTTCCGGGGCGCCCCCCTTGAATCACTGCCATAGTGCCGGTATCCGCCACAGGCGTGTAAAAAACGCCTAGCTCCGTCAGACGCTGGCGGATCAGCGCCGCCGTCTGGCGCTCCGCTTTGCCCAGCTCCGGGCAGCGGTGGAGGGCGTAAAACAGCTCCTGCCATGCCGGAGCCAGGGCGAGGGCTTCTTGTTTGTAATTAGCTGCCATAGGATGCTCCTCCAATCAGACTGAGACCCACAGATCTCGTATAGTGTTTTTCCATTATACACGTCTCACCCCGGTTTGTCATGCCCTTTTTCACCCTTTGGAGGCATCCAGCCCTGCGGGACTGTCAAGGTCAAGCTCCGGCGCATATTGTGGATGGAGAATCTAATGCGTTGGGAGGATGACCCATGAACCGCACAACTCACTTTTTCCTGGGCGCAAACAGCGGCCAGGGCTTCCAAAGCCTATTCCCCCGTTTCTGCACGCCGGAGAACCACCACGACCTGATCGTCCTCAAGGGAGGCCCCGGCGTAGGAAAATCGACCCTCATGCGCACCATCGGCAAGGCGATGGAGGAGCGGGGGGAGGAAGTGGAGTACCTCTACTGCTCCGGTGACCCGGGATCCCTGGACGGCGTACATATCCCCCGGATCCGGACGGCAATCGTGGATGGCACCGCGCCCCACGTCATCGAACCCCAATACCCCGCCGCTGTTGACCGCTATGTAAACTTAGGGCAATTTTACGATGTCACCGCCCTGAAAGCCTTCCGCCCGGAGATCATCCGTTATACCAAAGCCGTCACCGCCGCCTACCAGCGGGCCTACCGCGCCCTTGGCGCGGCGCGGCAAATGTCCGACAGCGCCGCCGCGCTCATGCTGGAGGGCATGGATACCGCTAAACTGCTGCGCCGTACCGATGGCATCATTGGCCGGGAGCTGCGGGGCAAGGGTACCGGTGGGCCGGATGCCTACCGTTTTCTGGGCAGCCTCACCTGCCGGGGGCCGGTTTGGCGGTTTGATTCTGTGCAGGCCATGTGCCCCAAGGTCTACCAGTTCCAGGACGCCTACGGCCTTGCCGCGCCAGTGATGCAGCGGCTTCACGCCGCCGCGTCCGCCCGGGGCTACAGAGCCGTGATCTGCCCAGACCCGGAGCATGTGGACCGTATCCAGCACCTTCTCCTGCCGGAGTTAGGGCTGGCCTTTGTCACCAGCCGGGAGGGCATGGCTTACACCGGGCCATCCTACCGGCGGGTACGGCTGGATGCCATGATTGATCCGGCCTGCTGTAAACGCTGCAAGGCCCGTCTCAAGTTTACCGCCCGGGTGGCGGACGCCCTGCGCACGGAGGGGCTGGATGCCCTGCGGGAAGCGAAGGCCCACCATGACAAGCTGGAAGCTGTGTATCATCCGTACGTGGACTTTGAAGGCGTTGGCCGTTGCGCGGCGGAAGAGCTAGCGCGGATAGAGGCCAGCCTCCTGGGCGGCGGCAAATAAAAACGCGCCTTAACAGCAGCAAAAGCGGCGCCCCGCATAATGCGGGGCGCCGCTTTCCACCTGTGCGCCGGGATCAGTCCAGCACATAATGGGTCACGCCAAACAGCCGTGCCATTTGCAGCTTGGCGGCCATGCTTTCATCGCTTTGATACCAGACGGTAGCTGTCTGATAGGCGTTAGGGGCGTAGATGCAGTAGGCGCTGTCGTACTGCTCGGAGTAGAAGGTGTTCACGTCCTTCCGTGCCAGGATCTCCTGAACCTCCTTGGCGCTGACCGGCTCGCTGCCGCCGATGAGGTTGCCCCCCGCATCGGTAAGCGTCCGCACGCCGCCGGCCATCAGCCGCAGCGCCGCCCGGGACATATCCTCCCCAGCGTTCTTCATCCGCCGCAAAGTGGCATACAGCTCCGGCAGAGGCTCTAGCGGCGTGATAGGGACTTCGGTCCCGGCCTGGGCGAGGGGGGTGCTGACATTGATGGTGCGGTATCCCGCCGCGTTGGAGAGGGCGGTGGACAGGGATGTGCGCTGCTCATGAACCCGAACCAGTACGGCAGCGGCCTGCTCCCGGGTAGCGGGGGCATCCGGCTCAAAGCGGGCGCCTCCCTTACCGGACATGATCCCCAGGTCATAGGCCACGGTAATGAACCCCTTGTTTACTGTCACATCAGTAAAGGGGACGCCGTAGCTCCCAGCTCCCGCCGCCAGGGAGGTGTACCCCAGCCCCCGAACCAGCATGGAGGCCATTTCCCCACGGGTCAGGTCATCGTTGGGCCGGAAAGCTTCGCCGGACGCGGCCACCGCGTCGTTGGCCAGCAAGGTCTCCACAGCGGCGTAGTACCAGTCATCCTTGTCCGCGTCAGTATAGGAGGGGCTGTCCGGCTGGATCTCCTTCCAGCCGAACAGGCGCACCAGGGCGGTGGCAAAGGCGGCGCGGCTGATGGGACGGCCCAGGCCGAACCTGCCATCGCCAACGCCTTTGAACAGCCCTAATTCAGTGGCACGGCTGATGCTCTCCGCGGCCCAGTGATCCGCAGGTACATCGGCGTAGTCCGCAGCAAACGCGTTGGGCGCAAGACCCAGGCTCAGCAAACAGGCCAGGAACAATATAAGGAATCGCTTTTTCATAGGTAAAACCTCGCTTTATCAGTAGAGTGGGGTCTATTCTATCAGATTTTTGCCCACAAGTCAAATTTTCAAACCTGATCCCACCAATTCTGGCAAAAAGTTATAGAAAAAGCCAAAAACATCCCCTTAAACGCTATCCTGCCAAATCCTGGAACGGCTTTTCCATCATGCCAGGTCCCCCATCTGGGACTGGTAAATATCCCGGTACACGCCGCACCGCTCCAGCAGTTCCCGGTGGGTTCCGCAACCGATCACCCTGCCCTCGTCCAGCACCAGCACCTTGTCCGCCCCCATGACAGAGCTGACCCGCTGGGCCACGATTACGGCGGTGACGCCCTCGTACCGCTCTCTGAGGGCCTGCCGGAGCTTCGCGTCCGTACGGTAATCCAGCGCGGAGGCCGCGTCGTCTAAAATCAGGATTTCCGGCCGCGCCGCCAGCGCCCTGGCGATACAGAGCCGCTGCTTCTGCCCACCAGAAAGGTTGGCGCCTTTGATACCGGCGATGTAGCCATACCCGCCGGGCTTGGCGGCGATAAAGTCCGCCGCTAACGCGTCCTCCGCCGCCCGGAAGACCTCCTCCTCCGTCAAAGGACGGCCCAGGGTGATATTTTCCTCCAGGGATTCTGCGAAGATCACGTCATTCTGAAAAACCGCGCCAAATTTCTCCCGGAGGGCCTTTTTTTCATAGGTTCGCACGTCCTGTCCGTCCACGTACACCGCCCCCTCCTGGGCATCGTAAAACCGCATAAGCAGGCGCACCACGGTGCTTTTCCCCGCGCCGGTGGCGCCGATGATTCCTAAAGTCTCCCCACGGTTCAGCCGGAAGCTGACGCCATCCAGGCTTTTCTCTGCCGCCTGGGTTCCGGCATAGGTAAAGGAGACATGATCAAATTCCAAGAACGCGCCGTTTTCCCGCCGCTCCTCCGGCAAGGTTAGGGGCGGCTGATCCTCCGGGGCGGCCAGAACCTCGGCAATCCGGTCTGCCGAAGCGGTGGCCTTGGACAGCAGGATAAAAATACGGTTGAAGGACATGGCGCTGTGCAGGATCAGATTAAAGTAGATCAGGAAGGCCAGGATCACCCCCGGCTCCGCCGCGCCGCTGTCCACCCGTTTAGCGCCAACCAGCACCACCAGGATCAGCCCCAGATTCATAAACATCTGCACCGCCGGAGCGGGGATAGCCATAACGGCGCTGGCAGTAAGGTCACTGCGGGTGAGCCGGCCGTTGACAGCCTGAAAGCGGCGTTCCTCATATGGCTCCTTGCGCAGGGCTTTCACCACCCGCGCGCCGGTGACATTTTCCCGCATGACCCGGGTCATTTCGTCCACCTCCCGCTGGACGCGGTCATAGAGGGGGATGCCTTTTCTGGAGACAAAGATGACGATAGCCGTCATCACGGGAGCCAGCACGCACAAGATGGACGCCAGTGCCAGATCCATAGTCAGCGCCACGCACACCCCGCCCACCAGCATAATCGGGGCGCGAACCCCCACAGTCTGGCTGGAGGTGATAAAATTCTGGACGTTGTAAGAGTCCGAAGTCATCCGTGAGATCAGGGAGGGCAGCCCGAATTGGTCTGCCTGCGCGCCGGAGAGGGTGACCGTTCGCTGAAAGAGGTCTTGACGGATTTCCCTGGTACAGTCCTGGGAAACATATACGGCGGACTGGTTGGCAAAAATATTGCCCCAGCGCACGGCCCAGGCCAGCCCCGCCATCGCCAGCCCCCAGCCGACGACTGGCCCGGCCTGTCCCTTGGGGGCGAGTTGGTCAATGATATATTCCAGTACATACGGGATCAGCAGCTCCAAAAAGGCGGCTAGGATCTTCACCGCCATCCCCAGGGAGATCCGCCTGATCCTGCGGCTCATATATTGGAAAATCAATTTCATACGCGCCCCTCCTTCCGCCAAATATTGGATATGGCGGCCAGGTACAGTATACGATATTTTTCCGCGTTTGTCCAGAAGGCTGGTTTGCCGTATGTTCGGAGGCTTGCCACCCTGTCCGGGACGTGCTATAATCGACCCAGCCAGTCATTGAATTTAAGAAAGGACCCTCGAACATGGATCAGTTAGTACGTGCCATCACCGCCGGCGGGGCAGTCAAAGCCGTCGCCGTTACCACCCGCGCCCTGACGGAGCAGGCCCGGAACATCCACAAGACGCTCCCCACTGCCACCGCCGCCCTGGGCCGGACTCTAGCGGCCGCTTCCATGATGGGCAACGCCCTCAAGGCGGATGCCGCCAGCCTGACCCTCCAGATCAAAGGCGGAGGCCCTTTAGGCACCGTGCTTGCCGTCTCCGACCATTTAGGCAATGTGCGAGGCTATGTCCAGAACCCCCACACAGACCTTCCCCTCCGGGAGGACGGCAAGCTGGACGTAGGCGCGGCCGTAGGCGGCGAAGGGACCCTGACAGTCATCAAAGACCTTGGCATGAAGGAGCCGTACATTGGCAGCGTGGGTCTCCTGGGCGGCGAGATCGCTGAGGATTTAGCGGCCTATTTCGTAGAGAGTGAGCAGATCCCCACAGCCTGCGCCCTGGGCGTGCTGGTAGACCGGGATCAGAGCGTGAAAGCGGCGGGGGGCTATATCATCCAGCTCCTACCCGGCGCGGGGGAGGACGTGATTGCCAAGGTAGAGGGCGGCGTCCTGGCCGCCGGCCCGGTGACGGCCCTGCTGGATGCCAACTCTGACCCGGCGGCGCTTTTGCGGACGGTACTCAGCGATTTTGAGGTGGAGATACTGGAAACCTCCCCTATTTCCTATAAGTGCTATTGCAGCCGCAGCCGGGTGGAGCGGGCGCTTATCAGCATGGGCATACCAGAGCTGGAGGATCTGCTGGCAGAGCAGGGCGGGTGTGAGCTGGGGTGCCAGTTTTGTGACAAGGTATATCGCTTCACTGGTGCTGAACTGCAATTGCTGGTCGAGAAAATGAAAGCGCAAAAAATGGCGGATCAGGAGAAATAGAAAAAGCAGGGATAGAGGTATGTTCCTCTATCCCTGTTTCATAACACGCTATTTTGTTCTGTCCATCACAGAGAAGTGGTCATGACTAGGATTTTCACAATAGAAATCTAAGCAGTCCCCACATCTGTGAAAAATGATAGTACTGCCGGGAAATTGACCGGAAAGCTCCTCAAAGGGAAATGGCCTTGGAGACTCCATCATTTCATCCGGGGTTGCCTCAATAAAGAATATGCAGCCGTCCGGATCACAGAAATATACATTTTCACTCATGGGGTTATTCGTCTCAACTTGTGTAGGATAGATCATTCCGCAAAAAAGAAAGAAACACACTGCACTAAAACACAGGCAAAATATTTTTCTGGTTACCATTTTATATCCTCCTTATACTATAATATCACGTATTTTACCTTAAAAAATATTATATGTCAAGGAAAAATGACCGTTTTGATAATAATATATACCCGTTTTACTACATATCCCATGGTCTCTCATACTATCTTCCATTTCTTCAGAAACAGAAAAAACCGCCCTCTCACAAGGGCGGCTTTTTCTTTGATGGAGAAGATTGAGGAAAAACGATACAACTGTTTAGGTTTCTCTCCTAAACTGGCTTTATTTTACCAGTTTCAAGCACTTTTTGTCAATGTTGATGTTGCATAAAATTTTTCCCGCGCTCCGCCAGGTATCGTGATAATTGCCAAAAACAATTGCCTAAATTTGGACAAAAAGACAGTTGACAGCAATTTTTTCCACCACTCACGGACAACAGGCCTGGGCCTTCCCGTCCACATAAACGGCCTTCAAGTTCAGATCCCCGTCCAGCACCAGCAAATCGGCGGCGCGGCCGGCCTGGATGACGCCCGCTTTCAACCCCACGGCCAGGGCGGGCGCGGCGGAAGCGGCATAGACGGCCTCCGCCAAAGGCAGGCCGAACCGGACCACGTTGCGCACCGCGTCCAGCAGGGAGATGGAGGACCCCGCCAAAGTGCCGTCCAGCAGCGTTGCCTTATGGTTTTTCACCACGATAGGCTGGCCGCCCAGTTCGTAGTCCCCGTCTGGCATCCCCGCGCAGCGCAGGGAATCGGAAATCAGGTTCAGCTTATCCCCGAAGAGCTGATACGTGGCCCGGATTGCGGCGGGATGGATGTGCAGCCCATCGCAGATCAGTTCCACGCTGGCCTCCGAATCAAAGGCCGCGCCGATGACCCCTGGCGCACGGTGGAGGAAGGAGGGCATACCATTATAAAGGTGGGTGGCGTGGCTGGCCCCGGCGGCGAACCCGGCCATAGCGGTATCATAATCCGCCGTAGTGTGGCCCAGGGACACGGTGCATGCCTGGGAAACCTCCCGGATAAAGGGCAGCGCCCCTTCCTCCTCGCAGGCTACGGTCACCAGCTTCACCTGGCCGCCGCTGGCCTCATTGAGACGGTGGAACAGGGCGGCATCGGGCTTATGGAGGTTTTCCGCCGCCTGTGCGCCCCGCTTGGCGTAGCTGAGAAACGGCCCCTCCAGATGGACGCCCGCGCACTTAGCGCCGGACGCGGGCCGGAAGTCCCGGATCGCGTGCATAGCCGGGGTAAGGGTCTCCTCCTTCAAGGTCATCGTAGTGGCCAGATAGCTGGTGACGCCGTGGGCGGCGTAATAGTCCGCCAAGGGCTGAAGCCCCGCTGGCTTACCGTCGGAGAAATCCTCCCCCACGGCCCCATGGGTGTGGATGTCCACCAGGCCCGGGATAACGTAGCACCCGGCTCCATCCAGGTCCGCCGCCCCATCAATTTTCCCCACTGCGGTGATAGTCTCCCCGAATTGAATGTCGGCCTCCATAAAAGCCTTTCCAATCAGAACCTTCGCGTTTTTAATCAGCATAGCAGTTTCCTCATTTCCTCTCAAAATTTTCATCACCCGGCACCGCCGGGTATGTATCAGGCGTTCCGCTTTTTATAAAGGACGATCTCCGCATCCGCGCCGCCGCAGCCGTACTCGCACACCAGCAGGAAGGAATCGTCCGCCGCCAGCCCAAAGCACCGCCCATCTGGCTTTTCGATTTGATTGCCAAAGTAGATTTTACCGTCCTCCAGCAGCTTCACCACCTGCCCGTTGGGCAGGGTGTAGGCCAAATTGATATATGCCCCCACCAGCGCGTTCAAATCCGTAATTTCCCCCAGGCCGGGAATCCCCAATCCGTTAAACTCCGCAATCAGCGGGGCTTTCAGCCCACAGCTCCCGCCGCAGGCGCCGCACTCCTCCTGCCCTTTTTTCCGGCAGCAGGCAGCTATGGGGCATTCCTTCCCGAAGGGTTTCCCTCCGGTCTCCCGGCACCCGCCGCAGGACGCGGCGGAGGGGCATCCGGCGCATTCCGCGCCGCAGATAGATACCTCCATACACATTCCCTCCAGCAATTATCCGTCAAATTACAACAAATAGTTATTATCTTTGTCCGCCACTTGCAGCGCCGCCAGGGTATACGTAGCGAACCCCTCCACCACCAGCGGCTCCTGTTTGCACAGGGCTTCCGCTTCCTCCTGGCTTTCCGTTTTAAAAACCACCATTCCAGCAATCCCCGGGAACCCCTTAAACGGCCCGCAGAGCGCAATTTTCCCTAACTCGTCCAGCCGCCGCAAATTCTCCACATGCCTTGTAATGGCGGCTTTCGTAACCTTGTTGTAGGCTTTTCCCCGCTTAATCATCATGACATACAGCCATTTGTCCATACGTCCACCTCCGGCAAAGATTTCCCCCTCATTTTACCATGCTTTCTCTATTCTGTCACCAAAAAAGAAAAAAATTTGCAAAATCCTTGAAAATAAGGAGCGTCCCCCTACGGAAACCCGCAGGGGGACGCTCTAATCAGCAGTGACTAAAGTCTCAGGGTAAAGGTATTATTTCTGGCCGTAGTAAGCGTTCGGTCCATGCTTGCGCATAAAATGCTTATCCTGGACCCGCTGGGGGGCGGGGGCGGCCTTAGGATTGATGATTTCCGTAAAGAGCGCCATTTTCGCCACTTCCTCCAGCACAACGGCGTGATAGACCGCCTGGGCAGCATCCTTACCCCAGGTAAACGGGCCGTGGCTGCGGCAGATCACGGCGGGTACATGGACGGGATCCACCTCCCGCTCCCGGAAGGTCTCCACGATCACATGCCCGGTATTGGCCTCATAGCCCTCATTGATTTCCTGCGCGGTCAAATCCCGTGCGCAGGGAACCGGGCCGTAGAAATAGTCCGCGTGGGTTGTGCCATAGGCCGGGATATCCCGGCCTGCCTGGGCCCAGGCCACGGCGTGAGGGCTGTGGGTATGGACGATGCCTCCCAGGGCTGGGAAAGCGTTATACAGCACCAAATGAGTCTTGGTATCGGAGGACGGGTTCAAATCCCCCTCCACCTGATTGCCCTCCAAATCCAGCACCACCAAATGTTCCGGCCGCAGCTCATCGTAATCCACGCCGGAGGGCTTGATAACGAACAGCCCCTTCTCCCGGTCGATGCCGCTGACATTTCCCCAGGTGTAGGTCACCAGCCCCCGCCGGGGCAGTTCCATATTGGCTTCGTAGACCAACCGTTTCAGTTCTTCCAGCATTGTGATAACCTCCTATTGATTTTCCGCAGATTTTGCGTCGATATACTCTTTCTGGATGGCGCTGTTAAGAATCGCGAGGATCACGTTCCCGCAGCAGCGCCGCAGATCCGTTTCATCAATGAGCCGGTTTTTAAGGGCCTGCAAGATCGCTTTCTTGTCCCCGGTATTTCCAGGCATAATTAGGTCATTTCCAGCCCATAGGGCGGCAGCGGCGCTGGCCCGGCCCTTCATGGTGGATGTCCAGTCGGTCATAACCACGCCCTGGAAGCCCCACTCCTGCCGCAGTGCCTTAGTGCAGAGGTCGTGGCTGTTAGGGGTATATACGCCGTTAATCCGGTTGTAAGAAGTCATGACCCCTTTGGCCCCGCCCTCCCGGACAGCGGTTTCGAAGCCCCGCAGGTAGATTTCCCTTAATGCCCGCTCGCCCACGTTGCTGGACACGGCGGTGCGGTTGTCCTCCTGGTTGTTGCAGGCGAAGTGTTTAATGGTCACATAGAACCCATCCTCCTGCTGAAC
Source organism: uncultured Oscillospiraceae bacterium (assembly GCA_910587645.1). GTDB lineage: Bacteria > Bacillota > Clostridia > Oscillospirales > Oscillospiraceae > Pelethomonas. The sequence goes on along the minus strand of CAJUNA010000042.1, from coordinate 45,813 downwards.
GCCCCTGGTCAGGGCCGCCGCCACAGCGCCGGTAAGCCTGGGGTCTTCGGAGAAGTACTCAAAATTCCGTCCACACAGGGGATTGCGGTGAATATTCATCCCCGGCGCCAGCCAGAAAGTGCAGCCATATTCCTTCATCTCCCGGTACACCGCCTGCCCCACCTGATAGAGCAGCTCCGTATTCCAGGTCTGGGCCAGCGCGCAGGCCACGGGAAAAGCAGTAGCGTACTGATAGAGGACCTCGTCCTTCTCCGGGTTGCCCAAAGCAAGCTTTTTCATCACGCCGGGTAAATCGTTCATGAAAGCAAAGGGCGGATCTACTGGCTTGACCCTGCCTTTTTTATCCACCGTAGACCGCCGCTGGATCCGAAGCCCCGCCGGCCCATCGCACAGCGCCACATTTGCCAGTCCCCGATCCCAAAACTTCGATGTGGTATTGCCCACGGATCCAGGCAGTTGAAACCGGTTTTTCCCGCTTGCCCTTCCCGCGCCCACAACGATATCGGCCATTTCCGCTACCGTCAGCCGGCGCAAGGCCCGCTTCACCCGCCCGTCCTCCGGGCACAGGGGCAAATTGCCATAGGTATAAACCGTTGTCTCAAAAGCATCCGCCGGAACTACCAGCTTAGGCAGCCCATCCGGTAGCGCCGCAAACCCATAATGCTCCGCGCGCAGCTCCTCCAGGGGCAGGTGCAGGGGGCAGATATGGGTATGCCGTGACACCGTAACTTCCCGGTCCAGGGCCAACGCGCCCACCACCTGGGTATTGCGGGAGGAGTTGCCCAGCCGCAGCAGGTAGCACCCTGGTTCCAGCACATAGGCCCCGTCCTCCTCCCGGAAGCTGGCGAGGCTGGCGATATCAAAGGACAGCTCCACCGTCTGGGCCGCGCCGGGTTCCAGCGCCGCTGTTTTCGCGAAAGCGGCCAAGGATTGATACTCCTTATCCAGCTTCCCGTCTGGGGCGGAGACGTAAAGCTGGACCACTTCTTTCCCGGCATAAACGTTCCCGGTATTCGTTACGGCGGCCCGCACCACCGCCCGGCGTCCATTGTCCGCCAGTTCGATCCCCTGGCAGCGGATATCGAAGTCCGTATAGCTCAGCCCATACCCAAACGGAAACGCAGGCTCCACGCCGAAGCTGTCGAAGAACCGGTATCCCACATAGATGCCCTCTTTATAAAATTCGTTCTCCAGGTCGCCGTTCAGGTAGCTGTAATCCTGGGCAAAGGGCAGGTCGGCGTACCGTTTCGCCCAGGTGTCGGTCAGCTTGCCGGAGGGGGAGACCTTGCCGATGGCCACGTCCGCGAAGGCCCCGCCGCCCTCCTGGCCTAGCTGGCACAGGAAGATAATGGCGTTGATGCCGGGAATCTCCTCCACAAACCCCATATCCAGCGCGGAACCGCTGTTGATAACCAGTACGAACCGCGCATACTTTTCCGCACAGAAGCGGATGGAAGCCAGCTCCTCATCGGTAAGGAACAGGCTGCCTTTTTCCGCCTTGCGGTCGCCGCCCTCGCCTGCCTGGCGGCTGACCACGTAGATGCAGGAATCCGTTCCGCTTCCATCTACGTCCTCCTGGGTGACGGCCCGCCCGCAGGGGGGCTGGAACTGCTCAAACAGCAGCTCCTCCAGGGAGCCTTTCAGCCGTTTGAGCTTCTGCATGGTTTCTTTTCTCTGGGCTTCCCTGGCTTCCTCGTAAGCAGTGTGGAAATCCGCCAGCCACCGGTGGGTGGCGATCTCAAACCCCCGGTCCATCAGGCCCTCCAGGATAGAGATGGAACGGCGTTCATTGACCTCGCCGGAGCCTGTGCCGCCCTTAATCGTCTTAGACGCGCCGGATCCGTACAGGGCTATTTTCTTCGCTTGAAAGGGCAGCGCGCCATCGTTTTTCAGCAGCACCATCCCCTCGCAGGCGGCCTGGTACGCCGTCTGCCGGTTATCCCTTTCCCGCTGGCCCACGCCGCTGGAGAAGCTGGCCTTTGTTAGCAGATTCATAGGTATTTCCTCCTTCGCACCCTGACGGGCGGCATTCTTCCCTTATCCTAACATTTTCCCCATTTGCTGTCAACGCGCGGGGGAAAAATAACGAAAAAACTCCATTCCATCCGCCCTGCCGCCGCCATAAGCCCAGCTTATGGATTCATAACAATTTCCATCCCTGCGGCCTCCCTCCATTGTTGACACACGCCGCCGTCCCGTGATACATTTTTATTAAAAGTGCCCTCGTTTTTCCGTTTCATGCCAGCGGCCGGGGGCGCTTGGATTTTCATGATTAGGGGGCTTCCAAGTGAGCAAAAAAGAGAGGATTTCCGAATTTTTAGTGATTACCTTTGCAACGGTGGTCTGCGGCGCGGCGGTGTTTTTCTTCCTGGTGCCCAGCCACCTGACGGTGGGCAGCAGTTCCGGTCTCGCCATTGTTATCAGCGAGATCGTCCATCTGCCCGTTTCCATCGTCACATTCCTGCTGAACACCGGCCTGCTGCTGATGGGCTTTCTGCTGATTGGCCGGGAGTTCGGAGCCAAGACCGTCTACACTTCTACCCTGGTTCCGGTGGTGCTCTGGGTGCTGGAACGGATTTTCCCGGAACAGGAATCCATTATGGGGGATCCCTTCCTGGATATGCTCTGCTTCCTGTTCGTAGTGGGCGCGGGGCAGGCGGTCCTTTTCGCCCGCAACGCTTCCTCCGGCGGGCTGGACGTGGTAGCGAAGCTGCTCAACAAGTTTTTCCATATGGAGCTTGGCAAGGCCCTCTCCCTGGCGGGCATGTGCGTAGCCCTCTCCTCCGCCTTCATTTACGATGCGAAAACGGTGGCTCTAAGCGTCCTGGGCACCTACCTCAACGGCATTGTCTTAGATCACTTTATCTTCGGCTTTGACCAGAAGCGCAAAGTCTGCATTCTGTCGGAAAAGGTGGACGAGCTGCGTACCTACATCCTCGATGACCTCCACAGCGGCGCTACCATCTACGAGGCCATCGGCGCCTACGACTACGTTTCCCGGAAAGAATTGGTGGTCATCGTCAACAAGCATGAGTACCCCATGCTGATGGCCAAGATTGAAAAGACGGACCCCAAGGCTTTCGTCACCGTCTACGCGGTCAGTTCCGTGACCTACCAGCCCAAACCCAAAGCGAAATAGCCCCCTTCTGGTATATAAGCCAAACTTATATAGCTATAACAAAATCTTGTTTCACAATTCCGACATATTTCGTTATAATGTCCACGACACTTTTGTAACATGTGCAGGAGGGCGACCACATGAATCCAGAAACTACCCAACAGCCGGAAAAGCGTGAAATCGGCCCGGAGAATTTTATATTCTTCGCCGCGTTCATTGCCTTTTTCGCCATTTTCGCGGGCCGGATGGGCCTGATGAACACGCTGAACACCCTGATGAACACCGCCTATTCCCTTTTGATCGACACCGTATTTTACCTGATGGCCATATGTGTCCTGATGGGTGCGGTCTCGGCCCTATTTTCTGAGTTTGGGCTGGTCTCCTTGGCGAACCGTCTCCTCAACCCGCTGATGGTACCCTTGTACCAGCTTCCCGGCGCGGCCTCGGTGGGGGTTGTCACCACCTTCCTCTCTGATAACCCGGCCATTCTCTCCTTGGCGGAGGATCACTATTTCAAGAGCTTGTTTAAACGCTACCAGTTCCCCGCCCTGACCAACCTGGGTACCTCCTTCGGCATGGGCCTGATCGTCTGTACATACATGCTCAGCCTGTCCATCTCCTCCGGGGAGTCCTACGCCATGGCGGTGCTGGTCGGCCTTCTGGGCGCGGTGGTTGGCAGCGTGGTGAGTACCCGCATTATGCTCCACTTTACTGCCAAGCTCTACGGCAGGGAGGAGGACGCGGTAACCCACACCCCTGCGGAGAACCCCAACCGCCACATGCGCCCTATCCGCCACGGCGGACTGAGCAACCGGTTTATTGGGGCGCTGCTGGACGGCGGTATGGCCGGCGTCAAAATGGGCTTCAGCATCATCCCTGGCGTTCTGATTATCTGCACCATTGTCATGATGCTGACCAACGGCCCCAGCGTGGACGGCAGCTATACCGGCGCGGCCTATGAGGGCGTACGGCTCCTGCCCTTCCTGGCGGATAAGCTCAGCTTTATCCTGGAGCCCCTGTTCGGCTTTTCCTCTCCCGAAGCGGTAGGCGTACCTATTACGGCTCTTGGGGCCGCTGGGGCGGCTACCAGCATGGCGGCGCAGCTTGTTTCATCGGGCCTTGCCAACGCCGGGGACATCGCGGTGTTCACGGCCATGTGCATGTGCTGGAGCGGCTATCTGAGCACTCACGTCTCCATGATGAACAGCCTGGATTGCACAGAGCTGATCAGCAAGGCGCTTATCAGCCACACCATCGGCGGCCTGTGCGCGGGAATATCCGCCCATTGGATCTATGTTTTGTTCTCCCTATTTTAACCCCGGCGGATTGCCGCAAGGATCCCGGAAACTCCCTTGACATCCTGGTAAATTTACTATACACTGAAATCCGCCGCTCCCAACGGGAACGGCGGATTTTATTATGGAGGGGGGACAGCGGGGCTTGACCGTTACACAAGTGCAGTACGTCTTGGAGGTAGCTGCCTGCAAGAATATATCCCGGGCGGCGGAGCGGCTTTTCATTTCCCAGTCCGCCCTGTCCCAGCAGATCCACCGGCTGGAGCATGAACTGGGCTTCCCCCTGTTTACCCGGACGGCCCGGGGGCTGGAGCTGACCGAGGACGGGGTAGTCTTCTGCCGGGAGGCCCAGCCGGCGGTAGAAGCCTGGATGGCCTTCCACCATGCGGTAGTATCCATGGGGAAGCCGAAAAACCTCCGCTTGCGCATCGTAGTAGGGGCGCGGGTGTATTCCAACGGGCTGTTTCCCGACATTGTGCGGTTTTTCGATGCCCACCCAGACATGGAAGCCGTTTTTGTCACGGAGGCGGGACGGGACTATCTGGCTGACCTGCGGAATGGAACCATCGACCTGGCCCTGGACCGTCTCCCATCGGAGGATTATCTGGACAAGCGGCCGGAATTTTATACCCGGGAACTGGTGCGGGAACGCCAGTGTGTGCTGACTTCGCCGCAGGATCCCCGCGCGGCCTGCGCGGCCCTGACGCTCCAGGACTTGCAGGGCTGCGCTATGATTTCCGGCCTGGAAAATTCAGCGGAAGACCGGATTTTGAAGGAAACCTGCAAGCAGTTCAACATTGCCTTCCGCCGCGTCTACCGTTCAGATGGTATAGAAACCAGCATGAACCTGGTTCGCAGCGGGCGGGGGGTCGTACTTGGCCCCCAATCCTTTGCGGAGTACTACCGGGTGGCGGCTGTAACGTTGGTTCCTGGTGAGGAGACGGCTCTGCGGTTCATCTGCCTGCGTGGCAGCCTGAAGCGGCGGGAGGTCCATCAATTTTTGAGCCACCTGCTGTCCGTCTGCGCAGCATACGGCTTTTTGGACGGCGGAGGGGAAGGAAACCTAAATACACCAGATTGATAACGGCGGGTAGAATCCAACGGCATTCTACCCGCCGTTTTGTTTTGCCAAAAACCGGCACAACTCTGGAAAAAGTACTTGCCCCACGGCATCTCATAACGGAAGGGAACTAGCCGCAGTGCTTTCCGCGCTAAGGTTTTGCACATTATCCACAGAGTTATCCACATCATTATGTAAACGAATTCCCGCTGGAAAAGTTGGGGAATAGGCAAATTTGTTGATAGGGGGCGGATCAGCGTCTATTGCAAGACCGCCTACAGAACATTCGCGGCATAGTGTGCGGAAAAAGCAGGCCCCGCTGCCCCAACCGGCATTTTACCCCAGAATATGGAAAAAAACCGCAAAGTGCCGCCTTTTTCCGTTACAATTCCATTACGAATCACTGGAACGGCTTGCAAAATCCGGCGGCATCGGGTAAAATTGGGGCAAAGAAGAACCGCCTTACGCACACAGGAAAGGATACTGCCATGAAAAAAACACTGCTGGCCTTGGCATTAGCAGGGCTGCTGAGCCTGGGCCTGACGGCCCCCTCCTCCGCGGCAGTGGAGGAGCTGGTCAACCTTCGGATAGACGAAGTGGCCGCCTATAGCCCGGAGGAGGAGGTATACACCGTCCTGGAGGACGGCTCCTACGGTTACTACCACGCGGACGGTACGTTGCTGCTGGAGCCTAATTACGCTTTCGCTGGAGAATTTCACGATGGCCTGGCCTTGGTGTCCCTGTCCGGCGAGTGGACCCAGGGACGGGATTCCCGCTTCCAGGGTGGACGTTTTGGCTACGTAGACACGGAGGGGACGCTGGTTATCCCCATGCAGTACGTCCGTGCGTTCCCCTTCTCGGAGGGCCGCGCTTTCGCAGTAGACGCGTCCGGCACACTGGTTCTGCTGGACAAGACTGGCGAGGAAGTAGCGGCTTTCCCTGACGCCGCGCTGGAGGAAACGGACTGCGTCCGTTTCAGCGATGGCGTTGCGGTCATTCCCGTCCATGGCGGCGAGGAACAGCCGGCAACCGTCTATTTGGTGATCGACAGTGCCGGCAGGGAACTGTGCATCTTAACGGACGCCTGGGTGGATTACCAGAACGGCTTTCACGATGGACGCATTGCTGTGGCGGAAAAGGGGGAGTGGGAGCTGGACGAGGACGGCAGCCCTCTGGGCTTCCTACCCACCCCCGGCACATGGGGATACCGGGACCACCAGGGCGAGCTGGCGATCCCCTATCAATATGAAGCGGCAGAAGCCTTTTCTGGCGGCAAAGCCGCCGTGTGCGTCAAGGGAGAAAATGGAAAGACGGGCTGGGGCCTGATCGCTGCCAGCGGCGAGGAAACCGTCCCGGCGGAATACGATGGCGCTGTGACTTATCCTGATGGCTTCGCCGCCCTGCTCCAGCAAGAGCGTTGGGCCTATGCAGATCCGGAAGGGCGGCAGATTACCGGTTTTGACTTTGAGCAGGTAGAGCCGTTCCAGGACGGGGCAGCACTGTGCTATGCTGATGGCGCGCTGCAAGCTATTGATGAGACCGGCGCGGTACTGTTTACCTCCGATGCCGCCGGAGGCCTGGGGTTCAGCGGCGGCGTGACGGTGCTGATCCAGGCAGACGGCTCCTGCGGTGTCAGCGATATGGACGGCAACCTGCTGGTTCCCTTCACCTATGAAAACGCGTACCACTGGGGCGGCTGCCTGTGGCTGAAGCGTGGCGACATCTGGCGGGTTTACGACACGGAGGAGGTCATTGACGCCAAACAGGCCGCGCCCTTCGGCGCAAGCGCGGAGGTGGGTGGTTTTACCGATGTCCCCGCCGGTTCCTGGTACGCCGAAGCGGTAACCTGGGCTACAGACCATGATGTCATCACCGGCACCGGAGGAGGGCAGTTCTCCCCAGATAAATCCTGCACCACCGGGGAAATCCTGACCTTCCTGTGGCGGGCTGTGGGCCGTCCGGAGCCAGTTGTGGAAAATCCCTTTACCGATGTATCCCCCAGCAATTACTACTATCAGGCAGCCCTGTGGGCCTATGAAAACGGTATGGTGGACGGAGAGACCTTTGGCGCGGCGGAGCTTTGCTCCCGGGCAATGGCGGTGGCCTACCTTTGGTACGCGGCGGACTGCCCGATGGGCGATATAGCGGCGTTTGCGGATGTGGACGCTGAGGCGGAATACGCGCAGGCGGTTGCTTGGGCGGTAGCGGAGGGGATTACCGCCGGGAGTGGCGATGGACTGTTTTCTCCTGACGCCGTGTGCAGCCGGGGGCAGATTGTAACGTTCTTGTTCCGCTTTTTAGTGGAAGAAACTTGATACTGCGTGAGAAGGCCGGCAGGGCATGAGCCCCGCCGGCCTTTTGGGATTGTTTGGTCTTTGCTAGGGAACCGTCAGGATGGGGGCTACCGGGACTTCTTGGGGCTGTCAGGATAGGCGGCGTTCGAAATTACGGCTGACGTGTACGCCCTCCTGGACGATAAAGAAAGCTTTCGGGTCAATCTTCCGCAGGGCTTCCCGCAGATCCTCAATTTCGTACTTGTTCATGCACACGCACAGGATATGGGTGTCCTCGCCTGTGTAGACGCCCTTGCCTTCCCAGCGGGTGATGCCCCGGTGGAGGTTTTCGATGATATAACGGTCGAGATCGGGGTTTTCCAGCTTGGTGAAAATCAACACCTGGACAGTAACGCTCTGCCGGTGGGCGCGGTCTAAAGCCAGGGCGTGAAAAATGGTGTTCAGCACGGAATAAATCATGGTAGGAATGTCATAGAGCATCCAGCACAGCATAAACAGCACAAAATTAAAGAACATGCCGAACTGGCCCATGGTGATCTTTACGCCCTTCTTGGACATATACAGCCCGATGATGTCCAGGCCGCCGCCGCAGCATCCGCTGGTCAGGGCAATGCCTGTACCTACGCCGGAAATAACGCCCCCCAACAGGCAGCCGGTGAGCACATCATCCACAATGGGGGCGGCAGGAATGGGAATGATGCTCAAAAATACGGTATAAGCTGTGGCACAGATAAGGGTGTTGCGGAAAAACATGTGCCCCAGAGACCGGTAGGCAATGATGAACAGCGGTATGTTCAAGATGTAGTAAATAATACCCGACAGGTCAAAGGTCAGGGCATCAATCCCCAACAGGCCCAGGATGATGCTCCGCAGCAATTGGCAGAAGCCCATCATGCCCCCCGTAAACAAGCCCAGGGGGACTACAAACAGATTGATGCCAATTGAGTAGATCAACGCCCCGGTCATAGCCATCCCCAATTTGCCCCAACGGCTGTGCATAGCTGAATTAATCATGTTCCCTTTTCTCCTTCTCCGGTGATTTTTGACGGAATACAAACTATATTTGGAGAGTGTATCAGATTACCAGCTATATTGCAAGTACCTTTTTAATCTTTCCCGGCCCCGGGCCAGCGTACGGGAGACCGTAGACTTGTGCAAGCCCTTTTCCTGGGCGATCCGGGGGACGGACATACCCAGGTCGTAATACATGTGAAGGATTTCCGCCTGCTTTGCCGTCAGCTCCGTCTCCCGGGCCTTCTTCAGGTTCCGGCGGAGCCTGGCGAGCTGTTCCTCGTTGTCCCCGCTGTTTTCCCGCTCCCAGGCGTCCAGCCCCCCCAGGAGGTCGCTGCTGCGCAGATATTCTGGCTGCCGGCTCCTGCCGTACCGCCTGGTCATTCCTCACACCTCCTTCCCTGGTAATACCGCTCCAGGACCAGGGCCGTCTCCCGGGTCTCCCGGTAGAGGACGCGCAGATCCCGGATACGCCGCTCTAAGCCGTCTTTCTCCGGCCCTTCGGCGCGGCGTGCTTCGTCTTTCAAGGAAATGATCCGCAGGCGGATCATTTCCGCGCTGCTCCGGTAGGAGCGGGACATTTGCAGGAGGGTCATGGCCGCACCTCCCCCAGCCAGTGCCGCAGGCAGTACCCGCACAGCACCCTGCCGCCCAAGCGCCAGAACGGTTCCCCTACGTACAGCTCGCCGCCGCAGAGGGCGCATTCCGCCCGGGCCGCCCGCCGCTGGACGTCCCGCCAGTTCTTATGTACAGTACGCAAAAAAATTTTTCCTCCTAAAATTCAAATTTTAGGTTGACAAATCCGAGAAAGTCTGCTATCATACGATTCGTTGCTAATCGTGCTGGTATAGCTCAGTTGGTAGAGCAGCTGATTTGTAATCAGCAGGTCGGGGGTTCGAGTCCGTCTACCAGCTCCATTCTCTGAGTTTGACAGCCTTTATAATTTAATAGGGGAGCGTTCCCGAGTGGCCAAAGGGGGCAGACTGTAAATCTGTTGTCGACGACTTCGGTGGTTCGAATCCACCCGCTCCCACCAGTCCTGAAAGGTCGTGCCGTTGGCACGGCCTTTTTTCGCTGGCAGGCACGGATCCCGGAACCGAGGAGACGGAAAACAATCCCAGTTGCCGCCGCATTTTTGCTCAAAGTACGATTTCCCCTATTCAATTCCGCAAAAATAAAGTTATGCTATATTTATATTTAAAATTTTTGTTTTGCTGTTTACCGGCCATGGATATAGTAGCACAACTGTTCTGCAATGTCAAGAGGGGATTTTAGATTTTCTGTTGACTTTTTGTGTGATTCCATATATCCTATAGCTATACGGGAAAAGGAGAGTGCTGCCATGAGCTTTGGGCAAAGACTGCGGGAGCGGCGCAAGGAGTTGGGCATCAATCAAGGGGAATTGGCCAAGGCGCTGGGAGTCAGTGTCTCCGCGATCAGCAACTATGAGAACGGACAGAACGCCATGCGGGAAGACGTGCTGCTGCGCCTGCTGCGGGTATTGGATATTGAGCCGAATTATCTCTATCAGGACTCCTTTTCCGGGAAAAGTTTTACCTGTACAGTGGAGGAGGAGCGGCTGGTCAGGATATACCGCTCCCTGCGGGTTCCGGGCCGTCAAACCCTGCGGGCGATGGCGGAGGCGCTGTCCGCTTATCAGGAGGAACTGGATACAGAGCTGCCGCGGGATACGGAGATCCGGCAGATCCCTCTCTACCGCAGCCCTGCGGCGGCGGGCTTTGCTTCCCCTGTGTTCGGGGAGGATTTTGACTATATTGACGTCACCGGAGACACCCCCAGGGGGGCGGAATACGCTGTGCGCATCCAGGGGGATTCTATGGAGCCGTATATTGAGGACGGGTCTATCGCCTTTGTCAACCGGGATCCCTTGTGCAATGGGGATGTAGGTATTTTTTGCGTGGATGGGGAAATGCTGTGCAAGCAGTATGTCCGGGATGGGCTGGGGATGGTGTATCTTTTCTCCCTGAACCGGGCCAGGGCCGGCGCGGATGTGTTCCTGCCCCGGGACAGCGGCCGGAGTATCGTGTGCATGGGGCGGGTGCTGCTGCCCTCCCGGCCAAAGGTGCCCAGGTGAGCGGATGGAAAATGGAAGGCCCTATAGGATTGGGTCTACCAAAACGGCGCGGGTTGTGATACAGTATAAAAGAAAAGATTTTCAAAGGCGGTGAGGCCAGTGGCACAATTGAAAAAGAGGCTTTTCCTCCCGCTGCTGGCGGCGCTGCTGCCGCTGCTGCTGGGTGGGTGCATGATGAGCGCGTCTGTGGAGGACTTGTACGCCCTGCCCCAGCTTCCAGAGGAATACAAGGCCCTCAGCGCGCGGCTGTCAGAAATCCTGGCCTTGGGGGCGGAATATGCCGCGCCCCAGGCGGGGGGAAACCTGCCGCCGGTGCAGATGGTGGACCTAGATGGGGACGGGACGGACGAGGCGCTGGCATTTTTCCGGGTCAGCAGCGAGGAGCGGCCCTTGAAAATCTATATTTTCCGGGAGTCGGAGGATGGCTATCAGCAGGCCTCTATTATTGACGGCAGCGGCACCTCTATCCATAGCGTCCGGTATGAGGACATGGACGGCGATGGGGTCAGGGAAATCCTGGTAAGCTGGCAGGTCAGCGCGGAGGTGCAGGCGATCAGCGTCTACGCCGTGCGGGATTTGGAGCCTGTGCGGCTGATGAGCGCCCCCTATGCCCGCTATGAGGTGGTTGATATGGATGGCGATGACGATTTAGAGCTGGTGCTGCTGCGCAGCGACCCCACGGAGGCGGGGCTGAGCCTGGCGGACTACTACGACTGGGACGGGGAGAACAACAGCCTGCAACTCCAGTCTACAGCAAGGCTGTCTGCGCCGGTGGCATCCTTGCAGGGTATCCATGTGGGGCGTTTGCTGGGGAATGAGACAGCGATCTTTGTCACCAGCCGCATTACCGGGGCGGATGACACCAGCAACGCCATTACGGATATCCTCTTCTACCACCAGTTGGAGCTGGTTAACATTGTCCTTAGTGAGGACACCGGTAAATCCACCCAGATCTCCCGGTATTTGAACAGCCAGATCCAGCCTGCCGACATTACCGGCGATGGGGCTACGGCGGTGCCCCGCCCCGCGCGGCTGCCATCGGAATCCAAGGAGATCGAGTATTGGAAACTGTACTGGTACAGCTACCGGCCTGACGGGAACGGCCAGCAGGAAGCCATTACCTACCATAACCTGACGGACGGGTGGTATCTGCTGGTCCCGAAGGAGTGGGACAGCCATTTTACCGTCCGGCAGGTCAATACCAGCGCCACCGTCCACGCAACGGAATTTTATGGCGTCCGGGGGACGGCGATTGGTGAGAAGCTGTTTACAATCTACACGCTAACAGGGACGGACCGGGAAAATCAGGCGGCAAAGGCAGGGAGATCCATCCTGCGGCTGCAAAGCGAGACGATTTTCGCGATTTCGTATACCGGCGCCTATCAGGAGTGGCGCTACGCGGTAGAGGAAGCGGAAATTTCGGAGCTGTTCCGGGTGATTATCAAGCAGTTGAGTACGGCTGAAAATTAAGGAAGGAGGCCCGTTGTGGCAAGAAGGGTTTTAGTGCTGGAGGACGAGTCCAGTATCCGGGGGTTTATCGTGATCAATCTGACCCGGGCCGGTTATGAGGTGATCGAGTCGGAGACCGGGGAGGAGGCGCTGGAAAAACTGAAGGAGAACCCGGATATCCGGGTGGCGCTGTTGGATATCATGCTGCCGGGGATTGATGGGTTTGAGGTATGCCGCCGCATCCGGGCCACCAATACGAGGATCGGCATTATCATGCTGACGGCCCGCAGCCAGGAAATGGACAAGGTGACGGGGCTGATGACCGGCGCGGACGATTATGTCACCAAACCCTTTTCTCCCGCGGAGCTGACGGCCCGGGTAGACGCCCTGTTCCGCAGGGCCGGCGGCGCGTCGCCGGAGCAGGCGGGGGAAATCCTTCAGGAGCCGTTCTTATTGAACACCCGGAACCGGACGCTGGCGAAAAATGGGCAGCGGGTCAAGCTGACCCAGGTGGAATATTCCATCATGAAGATGTTTATGGAAAATCCCGGCAAGGCCCTGTCCCGGGAGGAGATCCTGGACATGGTCTGGGGAAGGGATTATTTTGGGGAGCTAAAAATTGTTGACGTAAATATCCGGCGGCTACGGCTCAAGATTGAGGATAATGCCCAGAATCCAACTTATATCAATACGGTTTGGGGATATGGGTATAAGTGGGGGTTCTGACGGTTGAGGGACGGCGTGGGTGAAAAGCCCCTGGCGCCGCATCGCGCGCGTCAGCATCAAATCGTGCCCTCCTGCGAAAGAAGGATTTGCCATGGCTAACAATAAAATCGAAATAACCGGACTGCGGAAAAGATGGCTGGTGAGTTCGCTGAGCCCTATCTTTGTCGTGGCGCTCCTGATCGCGGGGACCTTCTGCGTTGTGATGGCAAATTACTATTATAATATGATGCTCGATGGGCTGAAAACCCGCGCCGCCCATGCCAGCGAGTATTTTTCCAGCAACGCGATGACTAATTTCCGGGAGTTTTATCAGTATGCCAACAGCTTCGCCGTTGAGTTTTCGGAGCGGGATATTATGGAGCTGCAATTTATTGATTCTTCCGGGAAAATTATGGCCAGCTCCTATGGGCTCACAGCGGGTATGGCGCCAAATACGCCGGATATCGTTGAGGCCTTCCAAAACAAGGAGATCAGTCCCTTCCGGGGCGTGGATCCCCATACCGGGGAGCATATTATGTCTGTCTGCGCACCTCTGCTGCTGGACGACCAGGTGGTGGGCGCTATGCGGTATGTTACCTCAATGTCCGGCGTATCAAAGGAGCTTCTCATTACTGTAGGCGTGGCGCTGGGGCTGCTGATTTTAGGTGTGGGGATGGTGTATGTCTCCAACATGGTCTTTATCAATAACGTGGTGGAACCGGTGGCGGAGGTCACGGAGACCGCGAAGCGGATTGCCGGAGGCAGCTACGGCACCCAGATGGAAAACCACTATCAGGACGAGATCGGGCAGCTTATCGACGCGATCAACAATATGTCCTCCCAGATCAGTAAGGGCGAGAAGATCAAATCGGAGTTTATTTCTTCCGTTTCCCATGAGCTGCGCACGCCCTTGACCGCGATTAACGGCTGGGGGGAGACGCTCCTGGAGGATGATAACGACCCCCAGCAGCTAAAACGGGGGGTGGGCATTATCCTGAAAGAGTCCAGGCGGCTGACCAACATGGTGGAGGAATTGCTGGACTTCTCCAAAATGGAGGATGGGCGGTTTACCCTGCGGATTGAACAGGTAGACATCCAGGCGGAGTTTGAGGATACCATCTATACCTATATGGAGCTGTTCAAGCAGGACAATATTGAATTGCACTACGAGAGCAGCGATGAGCTGTTGGCCCCCATCCCCGGGGATCCGGAACGGCTTAAGCAGGTCTTCTGCAACGTCCTGGACAACGCTGCCAAGCACGGTGGAGCGGGGAAGCGGATTGACACCGCTGTGTTTGGCGGCGAGGGGCAGATCGTCATTACCGTCCGGGACCATGGGGCCGGGATTCCGGAAGCGGAGCTGCCCTTTGTCAAGCAGAAGTTTTATAAGGGATCTTCTAAGGCAAGAGGCAGCGGGATCGGGTTGGCCGTCTGCGATGAGATCATCAGGCTCCATGAGGGATCCTTTGATATTGGAAATGCTGAGGGCGGCGGGTGCCTGGTAACGATCCGCCTGCCGGCGGAATAAATTTTTTGGATAGAAAGGCAATTTACATGGCGAAAAATCAAAAATCCTGCGGGTTCCGTACAACCATCGGCGGTCAGGCCCTTATTGAGGGCATCCTTATGCGGGGGCCGGAAAAACAGGCCGTTGTAGTCAGGGGGCCGGAGGGGCTGGTTGTCCAGGAAGAAGAACTGCGTCTCGTTAAAGATAAATACCCCATCTTAGGCCTGCCCCTCGTCCGGGGCGGCGTGACATTCTTGGATAGTATGGTACGGGGCGTTAAGGCACTCATGTTCTCCGCCGACTACTTCCCGGAGGAAACGGGGGCGGAGGAACCCTCTAAGCTTGAACGGTGGCTGGATGAAAAGCTGGGGAATGAAAAGATGGAAAAGCTCGTCATCGGCTTTTCTGTGGTACTGGCCGTCTGTTTCTCGATCGGGCTGTTCATGCTGCTGCCTACCTTCCTGGCAAGCTTAGTAGAGTTGGTGACGGACAGCGTACTGGTTCGCAACCTGGTAGACGCGGCGCTGCGCATCGCGATTTTTATGGCGTATCTCATTGCCGTGTCCCGGATGAAGGATATCCGGCGGGTGTTCTCCTACCACGGGGCGGAGCATAAGACCATCTTTTGCTATGAAAAGCGGCTGGAGCTGACGGTGGATAACGTCAGGCAGCAGCCGAAGCACCATCCCAGGTGCGGCACCAGCTTTATGCTGGTGGTCATTATCGTTGCAATCCTGGTCAATACCGCGGTCTTTGCCCTGTTTCCGGTGGATAACGTGTTCCTGCGGATGCTGGTGCAGCTTTTGCTGCTGCCGCTGGTGGTGGGGATTACCTATGAGTTTAACCGCTATGTGGGCGGCCATGACAACCCCGTCACCAACCTGTTGGCGAAACCCGGGCTTTGGATGCAGAATTTTACGACCTTCGAGCCGGATGACTCTATGATGGAGGTGGCTATTGAAGCCTTGAAGCGGGTCATTCCGGAAGAAGAGGGAAAAGACAAATGGTAAATCCCCAAAAGCGGCGTGGCTGCTTTTGGGAAAGCGGTTTGGGGGTGAGGGCGTGATAACCTACCAAAACCTATATCTGGAAATCCGTAGGACGCTCCTGAAGGCCGGGTTCCCCGGCGCGGGGCTGGAGGCCAGGGAGCTGGTCTGCTGCGGCAGCGGGAAAAGCAGGGAGGAGTTTTACCGGGACGGCTCCATGTACACCTCCCCGGAAATCGCGGATGCCGTCCGGAAGCTGGCGCAGCGGCACATTGACGGCGAGCCGGTGGCTTACCTGCTGGGGGAGTGGGAGTTCTATGGCCTGACCCTGGATGTCAATGAATCGGTGCTGATCCCCCGGGTGGATACCGAGGTGTTGGCGGAAGCCGCCATCGCGTATACCCGGACTGTCGAAAAATGCCGGATTTTGGATCTGTGCGCAGGCAGCGGGTGCGTGGGGCTGGCCGTGGCTGTGAACGTGCCAGACTGCCGGGCGCTGCTGGGGGATATTTCGGAGCCGGCCCTGCGGGTCTGCCGGCAGAATGTGCGGCGGTGCGGGGTAGCGGAACGGGTCAAGGCTGCGGTTTTGGACGCGCTGGAGCCGCCGCCCAGGTCTATCGGGGATTTTCACTGTATCGTCTGTAACCCGCCCTACATCCCCCGGGCGGAAATCGAAACCCTGGAGCGGTCCGTGAAGGATTTTGAACCCTATGCCGCCCTGTGCGGCGGGGAGGATGGGTTCGACTTCTACCGGGCCGTCACTCAAAAGTGGAAGCCCGCCCTCACAGAGGGCGGACGGCTCTATTTCGAAGTGGGCGCGGGACAGGCCAGTGCCGTGCTCAGGCTCATGCGCGGCCAGGGGTTTGGCGACCTGAATATCCTGCCCGACACACAGGGAATCCACCGGGTGGTGTACGGGACGATTTTAAGCGAGGCGGTAATATGAGATATACAGCGTATCGTGGGCAGCGCAGGGACAGCGGAGTGCGTAACTCCTTGCTGGTACTGCTGCTGGGCGTAGGTTTGGGCATTTTGAGCAAATGGGCGGACTTTTCCTGCCCATGGCTGTCGGATCTGACCAGCGGCGTCCCGCTGTGGATCCTGCTGGGGTGCGTGTTCGCAATCTATAGCCGGACCGCCGCCAGGGCCGCGCTCCATGTGGCGCTGCTGCTGGGCGGGATGGTGGCGGCCTATTATACCACCGCCGTGCTGATGGGCGGGACATGGGCAAAGCAATACTTATTTGGATGGGGAACTGCCGCCGTGCTGTCGGCGGCGCCCGGATATTTGATGTGGTTCGCCAAGGGCAGGTCCCGGCGGGCTTGGGGGCTGTGCGTGCTGGCGCTGGCCTGCCAAACCGCCGTTATGTTCCTGTTCTCCGGCGGGATCAGGGCGGTGGATGTGGCCGTTATCGTCCTGACGGCGGCGGTGCTGTTGGCGGATAAGGTAGTACGGAGATGACATTTCTGGATACCGGTTTTTTAAAAACGGACGAGATTTTCCTGCGCCAGGTGGAGCTGGATGCGGGCGACCCGCAGAGGATGTGGGAGCCCGCGTACCATTTTGATATTTGCAACAGCGAGGGGGTTCCAGTGGGCGGCTGCAACCTGCGGCTGGGCCACAGCAAGGCCCTCTATTACGCCGGAAATATCGGATATAAAATCGACCCGGCGTACCGGGGGCACCGGTACGCCGGGAAAGCCTGCCGCCTCCTGTTTGATCTGGCGCGGCGGCATGGGATGGAGTATGTTATTATTACCTGCAATCCAGACAACTGGGCTTCCCGGAAAACCTGCGAACGGCTGGGCGGGACCTTGGCCGAAATCGCCGAGCTGCCGGAGGACGCCCCAATGCGGCTGGAGCGGGGCGGGACAGAGAAATGTATATTCCGGTTTGACCTGCTGGTGGAATGAGGGCGGGGCGTTACCGCTCCCACAACTGCTTCATGCGCTCGTCCGCCCAGACCACCTGGTTCCGGCCGTGCTTTTTCGCGTCGTAAAGCATGGTGTCTGCGATTTTTAAGTAGAACGCGTAATTGCTTTCCGCCGGAGGGGTAACCGTGACGCCGCCGATGCTGACGGTAACCCATTCGGATACAGATTCATCGTGGGGGATATGGAGGTCCTCAATGGACTGCCGGATCTTTTGCAGATGGGCAAATATTTTTTCCGAAGGTTCGCCAAAACAGATGGCGACAAACTCCTCGCCGCCATACCGCGCGAAAAAGTCCGTGCTGCGGGAGAGGCTGGCTGAGACGGTTTTCGCCACAGCGGTGATCACCCGGTCGCCTGCGGGGTGGCCAAAAGTGTCGTTATACTTTTTGAAGTGGTCAATGTCAAACATACAGATGGAGAAGGGAATTTGCAGCCGGACAGCTTCCTGCCATTTTGTCATGCTGTACCGCTCGTACCTGCGCCGGTTGGCGATGCCGGTTAGCTGGTCGGTCATGGACTGCTGCTCGAGCTGCCGCCGGTAATTATACAGTTTGATATGGGTGTTGACCCTGGCCTTTACAATGGGGGCGTAGAAAGGCTTTGTAATGTAGTCCACCGCCCCCAGTATTAGCCCCCGCTGCTCGCTCTCCACATCGGAAAGGCTGGTGATCAGGATAACGGGAAGGGAACGGGTGATATACTGCTCCTGCAATTTCTCCAGCAGCGTAAAGCCGTCCATACCCGGCATCACAACGTCCAGCAGGATCAGGGAATAATTTTCACTGCTTGCGAGATGCAGCCCGTCCTCCGCTTTCTGCGTGATGGAGACGTCATATTCATCGGCCAGGATGGCTTTCAACTGCGCGGCCTGTACGGCGCTGTCGTCAACAATCAGTAATTTTTCCATGTCTGTATATACTCCTGATCTTGATTTACTCAACTATGTCCGATGTGTGGGCATTAGAAAATAAACGTTTATTCACCAATGGGAAGACCCCCCCTCCTGGGTGACGGATATTATTTAGGGCTTCTTTTTGCCCTTTTCCGGCCGCAGGTAGCCGCTCAGGCCGGTGGCCAGCAGTTGGAATATGGTATCCTCCGTCTCCTGGGTGTCCGGCAGGATCCCCTCCACCACATACTTGGCGTACATGACCGTGGAGGTCAGAACGTGGAGCCATAAAAGGTCATGGTTGACCTGCCGCAGTATAGGGAACTGCGCCATAAATTGCTGAACCATGCCCCAAAAGGCTTGAAAATGGGAAAAGTCCCGGCTCTTGTCGTATTCCGGGAAAGAGACGCTGTCCCGGAACCGGTGGTAGAATACGGTCTCATCTGGGTGGGTGATCCAAAAACGGAAATATGGCTGCCAGAGCTTCCGGACTGTCCCAGCAGGATCGGTGAGCATCACCAGCGGGTTAAATTCCAGATGGTCGAAGATTGCCGCCGCCTGCTTATCTACGAAAGTGAAGCACTCCAGGAGCAGCTGCTCCTTGCTTTCAAAGTAGCGGTACAGCGCGCCGGGAGAAATCCCCGCCAGGTCGCTGACATTTTGGATGCGCATTCCCTCCAGGCCGTACTGGCGCACGGCTTTCATTGCGGCGAAAATGATTCGGGTCCTGGTGTCATCCAGAGCAACCACTCCCTCCCAAACGGCGTTTCGCTGGTATCCCATTCCAGGGCGGTATTATACACCGGATTGCCATTTTTGACAATACTCTTTTCTAAAAATTGAACCGTTCCTGCCGGAAAAAGCGGCCGGGGTGTGGGAAAAATTCTGGGAATGAACCAATCCAATGTGATGCATTGGATAAAAAAGGCCCATCAGGCTGAGAAACCTGAAACGATACCCGCAATCAGGGTAAAAACTGTGGAAATGGATGGACTATACTGGTTTCTGGAGTGCAGGCCCCGCACGGAAACACGGGAAAATATCTACATTATGACGATGGTAAGCCGGGAGCCGCGGCAGGTCATAGTCCATGTTGTAAGCCGTGATAAGACCTCCAGGGCTATCCAGAAGATGGTAGATGCAGCCCCTATGGCGCGTCTCCTTGACACGCTCCTCAAAATATGCTAACCTATGCTATTACCATTGATTTGTCCGAGACCGCCAAAAACAAGAAAAGGAGCGTGTATCCCTATGGCCTACTACTACCCTGAACCCTCCCATACTTTTAGCGAATACCTCCTGGTCCCCGGCTATACCTCCCCGGAATGTGTCCCCGCCAACGTGTCCCTCCGTACTCCATTGGTGAAGTACCGCAAGGGGGAGGAGGACTGCCCTCTGATGCTCTCCATCCCCATGGTGTCCGCTATCATGCAGTCTGTGTCTAACGACACCTTGGCGGTGGCCCTGGCCCAGGCGGGCGGGCTGTCCTTTATTTACGGCTCCCAGTCCGTGGCCGATGAGGCCGCTATGGTGGCCCGGGTGAAAAGCTATAAGGCGGGCTTTGTCCCCAGCGATTCCAACCTGCCCCCGGACGCTACCCTCCAGGATGTCCTTACCCTCAAGGAGCGCAACGGCCACTCCACCGTGGCCATCACCGCCGATGGCACCAATCAGGGGCGGCTGCTGGGCATCGTCACCAGCCGGGATTACCGGGTCAGCCGCATGGACCCCGCTACCCTGGTATCCCAGTTCATGACCCCCTATGAAAAACTTATCACCGCCCCTGAAGGCACCAGCCTGAAAGAAGCCAACGACATCATCTGGGACCACAAGCTCAACTCCCTGCCCATTGTCAGCGCGGACGGACGGCTTTTGTACTTCGTGTTCCGCAAGGACTATGAGCGGCACAAGGAAAACCCCGGCGAACTGCTGGACGGCCAGAAACGCTTCATGGTGGGCGCGGGCATCAACACCAAGGATTACGAGCAGCGGGTTCCCGCCCTGGTGGACGCGGGGGCGGACGTGCTGTGCATCGACTCCTCTGAGGGATACTCCTGCTGGCAGGCTAAGACCCTGGCTTTCATCCGGGAACGCTATGGAGACACTGTGAAAGTAGGCGCGGGGAACGTGGTGGATAAGGACGGCTTCCGGTTTTTGGCGGAGGCCGGCGCGGACTTTGTGAAGGTCGGCATCGGCGGCGGCTCCATCTGCATCACCCGGGAGACCAAAGGCATCGGCCGGGGACAGGCGACCGCCCTTATCGAGGTGGCGGCGGCCCGGGACGAGTATTTTAAAGAGACCGGCGTCTATGTCCCCATCTGCTCCGATGGCGGCATCGTACACGACTACCACATGACCCTGGCGCTGGCGATGGGGGCGGACTTCCTGATGCTGGGCCGGTATTTCGCCCGGTTTGATGAAAGCCCCACCAACCGGGTGCTGGTCAACGGGCAGTATATGAAGGAATATTGGGGTGAAGGCTCCAACCGGGCACGGAACTGGCAGCGGTACGACCTGGGCGGCGGCCGGGGGCTGGCCTTTGAGGAGGGCGTGGATTCCTACGTCACTTACGCCGGCCCTTTGAAGGAAAACGTGGAAAAGAGCCTTTACAAGGTCAAATCCACCATGTGCAACTGCGGCGTGACTACCATTCCCGCCCTTCAGCAGAACGCGCGGCTGACCCTGGTGTCTGCAACCTCTATCGTGGAGGGCGGCTACCATGACGTGGTGCTCAAGGCCCACGGCGGGCAGTCCAGCAACGGCTGATATGGCGCTGGTCTTTTTCAGCGGCTACACCCAGGATGTGCCTATGGCGTCCGGTGAAGTACTTCCGGGCAGGAGCCGGGGGATTTCCTGCTGCCGCCTGGACGGGGAGACCGGGCGGCTGGAACTGCTGGCCGTGACGCCGTCTACGCCGAATCCATCCTATCTGGCGTTGAACCGGCGGGAGCCGTATCTTTACTGCGTCAATGAGCTGGAAACGGTGGACGGCGTTCCCGCATCTACCGTCTCCGCCTATGGGTTCTGCCCGGGGAATGGGCAGCTCCGCCTGCTGGGGCGGCAGATGGCGGCGGGGCCGTTGGCCTGCTTTGCCGCGCTGTCCCATGAGGGCGGCCACCTGCTGGCGGCAAGCTATAACGGCGGCGTATGCGTCCTGCCTGTTGGCGCGGACCACGCCCTGATAGCCCCGTCCTGGGCCTGCCGGCTGCAAGGCCATGGGCCGGACCCGCTGCGGCAGGATAGCTCCCATCCACACCAGGTTTTGCTCCATCCCTGCCGCAGCCGGGTCTATGTCTCCGATTTGGGTGCGGACAGGCTGCACTGCTTCCGGGCGGACTGGGGCAGGGGATGGCTGCTCCCGGAAGCGTCCGGCGACCTCGCCGCACGCCCTGGCCAGGGCCCACGCCATGGCGTTTTCAACGCCCAAGGGTCACGGTTGTACGTCCTCACGGAGCTTTCTGATGAAATCGATGTGTTCGACCCCGATGCCGGGACGCTGCTGCAAACCGTTTCCGCCGTGCCTGGGGACGGCGATGGGCCGGGTCTGGGCGCGGCCCTGCGGATGCACCCGGGGGGCAGGTTCCTCTACGCGTCCCTGCGGGGGCCTGGCCTGCTGGCTGTGTTCCCGGTGAGGGAAGACGGCGGTTTGGGCGAGCCTGCGTTTTATCCCTGCGGCGGAAAAACGCCCCGGGATTTTTGCCTGACCGCCGATGGATGCTGGCTGCTGGCCGGCGGGCAGGACGACTGCTCCGTCTGCGTCCACGCCCTGGATCAGCAAACCGGCGCGCCGCGCCTGGTTTGGCGTATGGAGGACGCGGGATCTGTAACCACACTTGCGGTGTGGGACGGCGCATAAAAGTTTAACGGGATGTTTTCGGTCCCGGGCCTTTCCGCAGGCCCGGGGCTGAAAATTTTTTGGCCGGATGGAGAACCTTTCCCTGTGTGATTCCGACTATATGGGTACAAAGAGAAAGGAGGAAGGAACCATGGATGATTGTACTATCATCGACCTATATTGGCGGCGCAGCGAGGATGCCATCCGGGAAACAGCGGCAAAATACGGCGCATATTGCCGCTCTGTCGCCCGGAGCCTGCTGTCTAACGCCCAGGACGAGGAGGAGTGCGTCAACGATACCTGGATCAAGGCGTGGAACGCGATGCCTGACAACCGCCCCAGCCATTTGAGGCTGTTCCTGGGGAAAATCACCCGGCGGCTGGCCTGCGATGTCCTGCGGGCCAAAACCGCCCAGAAGCGGGGCGGCGGGGTGTATGTGGAAGCCCTGGAGGAATTGGGCGAATGCGTCCCCTCTGTACCCGGCGCGGATCAAGTCGTGGAGGACCGGGAGCTGGAGGAAATCCTCAACCGGTTTCTCCGCACCCTGCCGGAACGGGACTGCAATGTATTCCTGCGGCGGTACTGGTACGCGGAAACCCTGGCGGAAGTGGCGGGGCGGTATGGGATGAAGCAGAACACGGTCAAAACCAGCCTGTACCGCAGCAGGGAAAAGCTTCGGAAATACTTGGAGAAGGAGGGCATCGCGCTATGAGGAAGGAAGAACGGCTTTTTGCCGCCTTTAGCGGCGTGGACGAGGAACTGCTGGCGCGCAGTGAACGGAAAAAATCCGGCGGGCGGCGCTGGATTGCCTGGGGCGCGGCGCTGGCGGCGTGTCTGGCGCTGGCAGCGGTCCTAGGGCCATGGATAGCCCCGGAAACAGTGGGGACGGACGTCCCGCCGGATGCCCCCAGCGCAGAAGATGTTCCGCTTGCACCGGATGAAGGGCAATGCACGTTGCCCTGGTATCCCGATAAACCAGAAAAACTCCGGTATCTGCAAATTGCCCCCCAGGAGCGGGATATTCCGGAATTTACCCTCTGGATCAACGAGGAAAGCTATTACACCTATGAACAAGGCGGCGTTTATGTCATCAAGCCCCTCAACCCGCCCCAAGTCCCGGACGGGGAACTGCCGGAATGCAAAATGGAGATTGAATACTTGCCTGGGGATCTGGCGGATGCGGTGGAGACTGTGCGCAGCCGTTTGAAAAACCTTTACCTGGATGTGTCCGAGGAGAACCAGGACGCCCATTCCAGTATGGGTATAGGATGGCTGCCGGGGGCGGAACACTACTTCCGGGGAACAAACGGAACGGACTGGAACAGCGCCCAGCAGGAGACCTGGCTGCTGCCCTGTGATGAGGACGGGGGGCAGGCGGGTGTGTTTGCCCTCAGCGCCAGCTATTTCCTGGAAGCCGAGGAGGGACATGGAACCCGGTTCCGGGAGATGATACAGAACTTTCGAATTTGGCCGGACGCCGCTGCGCAGCCCTATCCCTGGATGGGTGCGCTTGAGGACACGGCGCTGCGTCTGACAAAGGCGGTGATGTCCGATGACCTCTCCGGCGTGGAGGACCTGCTGGACCCGGGCGCGGAGGTTATTGGCCCGGGCGAGGATGTGTACGCCTATGTCAGCATATCCAGCATCCACTGCGATTACACCGTTTGGAGCGGGTGCAAGGAGAACTATGACGAGGTGCCGGAAAGCGCCGTTGTCTCCGTCCAATACCGCCTGGGCGGGGAAGATTCCTATTGCTATCTGACCATGGAGGTGCTTTATCAGGATGGCCGGTGGGTGGCGGAGTGGATTGGGATTGAAAAATAAACCGTTGGGATGCTGCTCCGCTTCCAGTGGGCCATACCTGGACTGGCCCATCCTTTCAAACGGTGGAAAACATCCCTCATGACGTGTTCCGGGAGAGGCCCCCGCGGGGGCCTCTCCCGGTCATTCTTCCTGAGAGGTATCCTGCAAATAGTGCTCCTCCGCTTCGCGAAGGGCGGAGAGAAGCAGGTCGCCGGCTTTCCGGACAATCGGGTCGCCAGGCTGGTAGTGTTCCAAAATGGAAATGACACGGTCAATCTGCCCGACAAGACTGGCATATTCTTTTTGATAATTCATGTTAAGTAGTTCCTCCATATGAAATAGTGGTTCCGCCAGTACGCGAAGCGTATAAATTTTAAGAGAGAAAACAGTTCCCCCCGAAAGAGCGCGCAGATTGGAGAATCAAGGCGGGGGCTGTCGCTCTCTGTCGCATAGTATAGTCCGGGATGCCTGTGAAGTTTGCCGGAATCTGTCGAATGGGAAAATTTTTCTTAAGCTTGATTTTTCTGCAAACACTACTTGCGGGATACCCCCCCTGGTTGTATAATACCATATATTGTGGAATACCCGGAAAATGGTTCTCATAGTTTTCCGGAAAGTGCTGCTTTGCGGGCTGCGCCCCGCTGTCCGCGCTAGGCGGACAAGCTGACCCGCATTACTATACAGAAAATGGAGGTCCGGCGGATGAAGCGGAATACGGAGAAAGCGATCGGCGGCAGGGTGTGGGCCGCGCTGCTGAGTTTCGGTTTGATCGGGCAGGTGGCCTGGGTGGTGGAAAACATGTATTTTAACGTGTTCCTCTACAACACCGTCACCGGGGATACCAGTATGATTGCCGCCATGGTGGCGGCCAGTGCCGTGGTAGCGGCGGTGACCACCCTGGTGGTGGGCGCCCTGTCAGACAAGCTGGGGATACGCAAACCGATCATCGTTACCGGCTACCTGCTGTGGGGCCTGAGCGTAATGGCCTTTGCCCTGGTGAACGTGGGCGGCCTGGAAAAACTGCTCGGCCCCGCCAGGGCGGTGCAGGCAGCGGCGGTGCTGGTAATCGTACTGGACTGCGTGATGACCTTCTTCGGCAGCAGCGCCAATGACGCGGCCTTCAACGCCTGGGTTACCGATGTGACCAGCGATGGCAACCGGGGCAGGGTAGAAGCGGTGCTGGCCGTGATGCCCCTGGTGGCGATGCTGGTAGTATTCGGGTTGCTGGACGGGTTTACCACCCGGGGGCAGTGGGGGATTTTCTTCCTGATCGTGGGCGGCCTGACTGCCCTGGGCGGCGGGCTGGGCCATGTGCTGATCCGGGAGCCGGAGAATCTTTGCCGCGCCGGGGGAAATTATGCCGCCAACGTCCTCTACGGCCTGCGGCCCGGGGTGGTCTGGGCTAATCCGGGACTGTATCTGTCCTTACTGGCCCTGGCAGTGTACGCCGCCAGCCAACAGGTGTATATGCCTTACCTCATTATCTATATCCAGCGGTTCCTGGGGGTGGATAGCTACGCCGCGATCTTGGGGGTGGTGCTGGTTGCTGCCAGCGTGGCCAGCGTAGCTTTTGGACGGGTGATCGACAGGAGGGGGAAGCTCCAGGTGGCGGTCCCCGCTGCCATCACAGCCTTTGCAGGGTTGGTTTTGATGTTTTTTGTCCGGAGTATAGCTTTTGTGATCCTGGCGGGAATGGTAATGCTGGGAGCCAGCATGGTGCTGTCCGCCTGCCTGCAAGGGCTGATCCGGGATCATACCCCCGCCCATAAGGCGGGGCAGTTTCAAGGCATCCGGATCCTGTTCCAGGTGTTGCTGCCCATGGTAACCGGGCCGTATATTGGTTCCGCTGTTATCCGCCACGGCGGGGAAACCTATGAGGAACTGGGTGTGATGAAAGAGGTGCCCACGCCGGAAATTTTTATTGCCGCGGCGCTGGTGCTGCTGCTGATTGCCATTCCCCTGGCGCTGCTGTGGAAGCGGGAGCCATCGGCGCAGTTGCGGCAGCTCCGGCCAATGTATACCCCATGGGGAGAACGGCTGGACCGGGAGCATCCTCTCCCGGAATATCCCCGGCCCCAGCTCCGGCGGGAAAGCTATCTCAACCTCAATGGCCGGTGGCAGTACGCCATCCGGCCTAAAAAGGAGAAGGAACCCTCTGCCTTTGACGGCGAGATTGTGGTGCCTTTTTCCCCGGAGAGCTTTCTGTCCGGCGTGATGAAAAAGGTCATGCCGGGGGATCAATTGTGGTATAAACGAACCTTTACCTTGCCGGGGGATTTCCGGAAGGAGCGGGTCCTGCTCCATTTCGGCGCGGTGGATCAGGCCTGCCGGGTGCTTGTCAACGGCCGGGAGGCGGGGCGCCATGAAGGGGGATATCTGCCCTTCACCTGCGACGTCAGCGATGTGCTGATGGACGGGGAAAATACGCTGGTGGTGGCAGTGACGGATGATACGTCCCGTTCCCACCATGCCTACGGCAAGCAGAGCTTCCACCCCGGCGGCATCTGGTACACCCCCCAGAGTGGCATCTGGCAGACGGTGTGGATGGAATCCGTGCCAGAAAATTATGTGGAAAAGTTGACAATTACGCCTGATTTTGACCAGAAACGGGTACGGTTTGCGATCCAGGCTAGGGATCCGGAGGGGGCCAATGTGGTGGTTCGCAAGGACGGTGTGGTGATCGCGGAGGACTGGTACGACGCTTCCAGGGAGTATGAGGAGTTCCCGATTACGGATGAACATTTCCGTCCCTGGACGCCGGAGGATCCGTTCCTGTACGATGTGACCGTCACGCTGAAGAGCGGCGACAAGGTAGAGAGTTATTTCGGGATGCGGAAATTCGGCGTGGCTGCTGTGGACGGGAAAAAGGTCTTGGCTCTCAATGACAAGCCTATTTTTATGTCCGGCGTACTGGACCAAGGGTATTGGAGCGATGGGCTGTATACCGCGCCCGCTGACGAGGCCATGGTCTATGACATCCAGAAGATGAAAGAGTGCGGGTTCAATATGCTGCGCAAGCATATTAAGATTGAGCCTTTGCGGTGGTACTACCATTGCGACCGGCTGGGGATGCTGGTCTGGCAGGATATGGTCAGCGGCGGGGAACGATTGGATCCGCTGGTTATCCAGGTTGCGCCTTTTATTGGCATCCAGCTTAATGACAGCAAGTATTCCCGGTTTGGCCGGGAGGACGAAACGGGCCGGGAGCAGTTTGCGCGGGATATGCGCGACACCGTGGATTTGCTCTACAACACAGTGTCGCTGGCAGTCTGGGTACCCTTTAACGAGGGATGGGGGCAGTTTGACAGCCTGCTGGCTACACAGATGTTGTGGGAGCAGGATCCCACCCGGCTGGTGGATCATGCCAGCGGGTGGCATGACCAGGGCGGCGGCGATTTCAAGAGCAGGCATGTCTATTTCAAGCCGGTACGGCTTAAGCATGACAAGAGCAGGGTTTTGGCGCTTAGTGAATTCGGAGGGTACAGCCTGCCCCTGGCGGGGCATACCGCCAGTGACAAATTATTTGGTTACCGGATGTATCGTACCAAGGACGAGTTAATGGACGCGATAGCGGTGTTGTATGAGAGGGAGGTTATTCCCTGCATGGAAAAACAGAGGCTTTCTGCCGCCGTTTATACGCAGGTCAGCGATGTGGAGGACGAGGTCAATGGGATTTTGACCTTTGACCGGCGGGAGTGCAAGGTAGATGAAGTCCAAATGAAAAAGCGCAACCTCCGGCTCAGGTTTTAATCTGCCTGTTAGCCCTGGGGGCTGCTGGCGGGGAACCACGCCGGATGGCCCCAAAAGAAAGGGCCGCTTATGTAAGCACCCACTGGACAAGGACGAGCAGGACAACGCCGGGGATACCTAAAATCCCCGCAACCAAGCCGTTAAAGACATTAAATCCCAAATGAACGCCTGTATACTGAGAAGAAACATTCACCGCCAGCAGGGCCGCAAGCCCCAAAAACCCGTTGACCGCCGCCGGGAGGAAGCCTTCCCTCCCAACGGCGGCCCTGACGGCCAGGGCCAGTACCACTACGCCTGCCAAAATGGAAACCATCAGATCCACCTGCCCCTTCCTGCCGGCACGCCGGCCGCCGTGGCAGCGCAGGCTTCCATCTCCTTAATTCGCCGGACAAGATAATTCATCCGCGCCTGCAAGGATTGGATCTCATAAATGCACGCTTCCGTCAGCTCCGGGTCGCTGGCGTAGTCAAACGCCGTATATGCGTGGCTTAAGGCGGTCTGGGTTTCTTGCAGGCTTGTCTTTAATTCCAATAGCGCCGGGGGCTCCGCGCCCCTGCCGCGCATGGGGGAAATACGTTTCATGGAAAATCCCTCCTTGGTTTCCAATCTATGGTTCAGTTTGGACAAATATTCCTGCTTCTAAACCTTCGACCAGATCTCTTTTGAAAGGAGCGGCCTGCTTTGCATGACTTTTTTATGAAACAAGCCTTGCTTCTGGCCCAGGAAGCCGCCGCCGCAGGTGAAGTCCCCGTAGGCTGCGTTATCGTTCGCGATGGCGAAATCATAGGCCGGGGCCGCAACCGCCGGGAAGAAAAACGCTCCGCCCTCTCCCATGCCGAAATGGAAGCCATCACGGAAGCCAACGCTGCCCTCCGCTCCTGGCGCCTGGAGGACTGCGCGTTGTATGTCACCCTGGAGCCATGCCCCATGTGTGCCGGAGCGATCCTGAATGCCCGTATCCCCAAGGTCTACTATGGGGCCAGGGATTCCGCCATGGGCGCCTGCGGCGGGGTGCTGAATTTGTTTATGGAGGATTTCCCCCATCCCCCCGCCCTGGTAGGCGGCATACTGGAGGAGGAATGCCGCCTGGTCCTGGCGGATTTTTTTCGCGGCCTGCGGAGGTAGCTTGTTCCGCTTTCCAAACCGCCCCGCCCCAAAAACCGGATTTTTCATCTCATCCGCCCGATTTTGTTTGCTTTTTCCCCGGTTATCTGTTATACTGCTTCCTAGCGAAAGGCAAGAAAATACCGGGAGAACGCTATGAACACCTATCTGACAATTTTCCTCATCACTGCGGCCACCGGCGTAGGCGGGCTGGCTCTGGGCGGCGGACTGGCCGCGGCAGTCCACAGCCCTTCGGACAAGACGGTAAGCCTTCTCCTGCGCTTTACGGCAGGGGTGATGCTCAGCGTGGTCTGCTTCGACCTAGTGGCAGACGCGGCGGCGGAGTCGGATGCCCTTCCCGTCCTCTGTTGGATCTTAATAGGGTATCTATGTACCTATCTGCTCAACTGCTGGATTGACAAGCAGGCCCACCACACCCACGCCCATGGCGGCCATGCCCACGGGCACGGACATCCGCATGAACACAGCCATGGCCGCTCCCACATGGGCCATGACAACGGCGAGCTGTGCGCCTGCGGCCACCACACCCTCCATACGGCGGGCCTTGTGCTGGCGGCGGCGGTGGCGCTGCACAACATGCCGGTAGGCATGGCGATCGGCGCGACCTTTGCCGGGGCGGCCCACGGCAACGGCGGCATCTTAGCGGCGCTGATTATCGGCCTGCACAACATCCCCGAGGGCATGAGCATTGCCGCGCCCCTTCTGGCAGGAGGCGGCAAGCCTGCCGGAGCCGTGGGCATCGCCGCCCTCAGCGGCCTGCCCACCATCTTAGGCGCGCTGCTGGGCTACGGCGCGGGGACGATGAACCCCCTGCTGCTGGCAATATCCCTCAGCTTTGCCGCCGGGGCCATGCTGTACGTGATTTTCGGCGAGCTGCTGCCGGAGTCGGAGCAGCTCTGGCAGAACCGCCTGTCAGGCCTGTCCACCATGCTGGGGATGCTGCTGGGCATGGCGCTGATTTTCACGCATATCCATTAAAGAACGAAGAGAGGAGTGATTCCATGGCCAAAGAGACTTCCAAGGCCGTCCCGGCTGTGCCGGATGGGACGCCTTTGGTTGAGAAATTCAACCTGCCCCGCACCATCCACCTGATCCCCCTGAACTACATCGATGGCTTTGCCGTCCGCCCCGGGTTTTATGAGATCAATGGGGCCACGGCTATCCCCGGCGGGGTAAACTTTACAGTCTACTCCCATGGGGCCGCGTCCATCGAGCTGCTGCTGTTTCACCGGGAGGAATCGGAGCCGTACGCCGTCCTGCCCATCCCTCAGAACTACCGTATCGGCAACGTCTATTCGATGATCGTATTTAAGCTGAACATAGAGGATTTTGAGTACGCCTACCGGGTGGACGGCCCCTATGAGCCAGAAAAGGGGAAAATTTTCGACAAGAGCAAATACCTGCTGGACCCCTACGCCAAGGCCGTCACAGGCCAGAGCGGATGGGGCAGCACATCGCCCCACGGCCAGCATTACAAAGCCAGGGTGGTAAAGGATGACTTTGACTGGGGTGATCTGGAAGCGCCCCTGATCCCTATGGAAGACCTAGTAATCTATGAGCTTCATGTCCGCGGCTTTACCAGGGACGCGTCCTCCGGCGTCAAGCACCCGGGCACCTTCGCCGGGCTGATGGAAAAGCTGCCTTATCTCAAAGAGCTGGGTGTCAACGCCATTGAGCTGATGCCTATTTTCGAATTTGATGAGATGCAGGACTACCGGGAGGTGGACGGGCAGAAGCTCTATAACTACTGGGGCTACAGTACCGTCAGCTTCTTCGCCCCCAATACCAGCTATGCCGCCGGGTTAGAGTACAACCGGGAGGGCAGCGAGCTGAAAAACCTGATTCTGGCCTGCCACCAGCAGGGGATCGAGGTCTATCTGGACGTGGTGTTCAACCACACCGCCGAGGGCAACGAGCGGGGGCCGTTTTTCTCCTTTAAGGGATTTGACAACAACATCTACTATTTGCTGACCCCGGACGGCAAGTATTACAATTTCAGCGGATGCGGCAACACCCTCAACTGCAACCACCCCATCGTCCATCAGATGATTATGAACTGCCTGCGCTACTGGGTGACGGCTTTCCGGGTGGACGGCTTCCGGTTCGACCTGGCCTCCATTTTAGGCCGCAACGAGGACGGTTCCCCTATGAACAAGCCCCCGTTGCTGCAAGCCATGGCGTTCGACCCCATTTTGGGGGATGTGAAGCTGATTGCGGAGGCCTGGGACGCGGGGGGATTGTATCAGGTAGGCTCTTTCCCCTCCTGGAACCGCTGGGCGGAGTGGAACGGCCGCTACCGGGACGATATGCGCCGGTACTTAAAGGGGGATCAGGGCTTTGCCCACGCCGCCGCCCTGCGGATGATCGGCAGCCGGGACATGTACGCCGACCCGGGCCGCAAGGATGCCTCGGTGAACTTCATCACCTGCCACGATGGCTTCACACTGTGGGATTTGTACTCTTACAACGCCAAGCACAACGAGAAAAACGGCTGGAACAACACCGATGGGGCCAACGACAACAATAGCTGGAACTGCGGCGCGGAAGGGGATACTGGAGACCCGGGCATCAACGCCCTCCGGCGGCGGATGTGCCGCAACGCCTTCGCGCTGCTGATGTGCAGCCGGGGCACCCCCATGTTCCTGGCCGGGGACGAGTTTTTTAATACCCAATTCGGCAACAACAACGCCTATTGCCAGGATAACATCACCTCTTGGCTGGACTGGACGCTGCTGGAGAAGAACCGGGACATGTTCCGGTTCTGCCAGCATATGATCCGCTTCCGTCAGGAGCACCGCGTTCTGCGCACCAATGTCAGCGATGGCTGCTGGGGCTTTCCAGACGTAAGCTTTTACGGTGTCGCCGGCCACTGCGGCGGCTACGGGGAGCATGACCGGTATGTAGGTATACTGTTCACCGGTGGCGAGCGGGGCGCGGGGCCGAAGGCGGTTTATGTAGCATCCAACGCCTGGTGGGAGGAGCTGAGCGTCTGCCTGCCGGAGCTGCCGGCTTCAGCCTGCTGGACGCTGGCGGTGGATACCTGGGAGGAGCGGCCAATTGAACCATCCCGGGAATGGTCCGGCAGATTTAATATCCGCCCCCGGAGCGTAATGGTGTTTGTGGGCCGGTAGGACAGCTCCTGTACCAGGCCCCGCGTCCGCCGGATCCGGAACAAAAGAATTACGGAGGAATTGGAAATGCTGCATGTATTTGAATCCGCAGAGGACTATTTGGAGGCCATACTGGTCATCCAGAAACGCCGGGGCGCTGTCCGTTCCATCGATGTTGCCAACGAATTGAATTTCTCCAAGCCCAGCGTCAGTGTGGCCATGAAAAAGCTGCGGGAGAGGGGCCATATTGAGATGGACCCGGATGGCTTCATCCACCTGCTGCCCTCCGGTGAACAGATTGCGGGCCAGATCTATGAGCGGCATCAAATGCTGACTGATTTCTTCGTCTATCTGGGGGTGGACGAGGAGACGGCCGCTGCCGATGCCTGCAAAATCGAGCACGATGTGAGCGGTGAAACCTTCCGGCGGCTGAAGGCCCATATTCTGCAAACTATGGACAGAGGAGGGCCGCAGGAAAAATGAAGCTTTTTTCCGGTTCCCGGTCCTGGCGGGGTGGCGGAAATCTCCTGGCCGATAAAAATAGAGCGGCCCTCCCAAAGGAGGCCGCTCTATTTGTTTGCTGTCCCCAAAATCAAACTGGGGTGACATTCACGGCGCGGAGCTTGCTGCTGTTTTTGGGATCCGGCTCCACTTCGTAGGTGACCTTCTGCCCCTCGCTGAGGGTGCGGTAGCCAGTGCCCTGGATGGCGGAAAAATGGACAAAAACGTCGCCGCTCCCATCATCGTTGGAGATAAAGCCATAGCCCTTCTCCGCGTTGAACCATTTGACAGTTCCGTTATTCATTGTGTGATTGCCTCCTAAGAATAAAAGTAAATGCAAAGAAGCCCACTGCGGCAAAGCCGGAAGACGGACTGTGGTTTCGCCATGCGGTGACTAATTTGTACATTTTCGAACACAGTCTTAGCATACCATCCGTTGACGGAAATGTCAAGTAAAGATTCTGGGAAATTTTCCCTATCAGCCCAAATGCAGGGGCTTTTTGGGCGTATTCTTGGTACGGGCGTTGGTACGGCCCTCCACTTTGATTTCCCCAGCGGCAATAAGAGACCGTTTTGTCAGGGCAGGGCCAACCAATTCATAGACCAGGACGGAAAACAGAACCACATTCCGAACCACCTCGCCATCAGCAAGCTTCTGCGCTGTCAGGGCCATGCCAAGGGCTACGCCGGCTTGCGGCAGCAGGGTAACGCCCAGGTGTTTGGTAATGCTCTCGCTGCACCCGGTAGCCTTGCAGCTTCCGTATGCGCCCAAGTATTTTCCCGCAGAACGGGACACGATATACACCGCGCCCACCAGAAGAACCAGGGGATTGGACAACACCTTCAGGTTCAGTTCCGCGCCGGACAGCACGAAAAACAGCACGAACAGCGGTGCGGTCCAACTGTCCACGCGGCCCATCAGCTCCTCAGAGAAGTCGCAGATGTTGCAGAATACCGTACCAGTCATCATGCACACCAGCAGCAGGCTGAAACCGCAGTGGACGCCAGCTACCTCGAACTCCGCCATAGACAGGCCCACGGTCAGCAGGACGAAGCCAATGGAAATGGACAGGCGCTTGCTGCGGGAGTAGAAATATTTCTCCACCCGGAACAATACCCACCCGGCAATCCCCCCCAGAAGGAGGGACAGCACAATCTCCACTAGTGGCTCTACTAACACGGTTAGCAGGCTCACGGTGCCGCTTTCCAGTGCCACGGCTACGCCGAAGGAGGCAGAAAACAGTACCAGGCCCACCGCGTCGTCGATAGCTACTACCAGCAGCAGCAGCTTGGTTAGAGGGCCGTCTGCCTTGTACTGCCGTACCACCATCAGTGTGGCGGCAGGGGCGGTAGCGGCGGCGATGGAACCGAGGGTGATGGCGGAGGAAATGGAAATCAGGGTGGGGTTGATGAAATGCAGGGCCACCAGCGCGATGTCCACCAGGACGGTGGTGAACACCGCCTGGGCAATGCCTACGGTGATGGCCTGCCGGCCCATATGCCTGAGCTGCTCCAGCCGGAACTCATTGCCGATGGTGAAGGCAATGAAGCCCAACGCTACCTGGGAGATGATATCCAGGTTGGACACCTCCTGGGGCGTATTAAAGCCAATCTCCAGGATGTTCAGTGCCCCGATGCAGTAGGGGCCCAGCAACAGTCCGGCCACCAGGTAGGCGGTGACGGCCGGCAGGTTTAGCTTTTTCGCCAGGCGGGACATCAAAAGCCCGCCCACCAGCGAAAAGGACAAGGAAATCAGAACTTGCATAGATACACCTCGCTCTTTCTCTTTTCAAAATGGAACAGAGTGTAATATAGCACTTTTTCCCAAAATCCGCAAGCGGGATTTAGGGAAAATATATACAAAAGAAGGGGACAGGGGGCAGAAAATTTGAGGTGGGTTTTTGGCGGGGGAATTGCCCGGCTCCTCCGCGCAAAAGGAATTGACAACCATTTGGAATCTCTATATGATACAAATACCATATACGCACTTTTTCGTGCGGAAACAGAAAGAGGAAACGAGACTTGCTATGAATGATTATTTTGATATCCACCTGCCCGATGACCAGATCCGGGCCATCAGCAGCATCGGGCTGGCCCACCTGGGCGATGCGGTGTATGAACTGCTGGTACGCTCCTGGCTGTGCGCCCATGGGCGCGCTACAGGGAAGGGGCTGCACCGGGCGGCGGTGGAGCTGGTTCGCGCCCCTTCCCAGGCCCGCCGCGCGGAGCGCATCCTGCCGCTTTTGACGGCGGCGGAGCTGGCGGTTTATAAACGGGGCCGCAACGCCCATGTCCATACCATCCCCCACAACGCCAGCCGGTGCGACTACCTGAAAGCGACCGCCCTGGAATGCCTATTGGGAGACCTGTACCTGCGGGGAGAACGTGGACGGATCAATGAACTATTTGCTGTAATGATGGAGGAAAAAAACGATGCCACTTGATGCTGTCTGCCTGTCCGGCGTAGTCCGGGAACTGCAAGAAACGGTTGTGGGCCTGCGGGTGGAAAAGGTTCAGCAGCCTGCCAGGGATCAAATCATCCTGACTTTGCGGGGCAATCAAAAGCTGCTGCTGTGCGCCGGGGCCAGCCAGGCCCGGATGCACCTGACCCGGGCCGTTCGGGAAAATCCTGCTTCGCCGCCTATGTTCTGCATGCTTCTGCGCAAGCACCTGCTGGGCGGAAGGCTGGCCTCCCTGGAGCAGCCAGCCCTGGAGCGGGTGGTACTCCTGACATTTGAGATTGTAGACGAAATGGGGGAGCGGGGGCAGAGGAAATTGGCTGTGGAGTGTATGGGACGGTACTCCAACCTTATCCTCCTGGACGGGCAGGGCCGGATCATAGACTGCCTGCGGCGGGTGGACATGGAAATGAGCGAAAAGCGGCAGGTTCTCCCTGGATTGTTTTACCATCTGCCCCCCGCGCAAGAGAAAATGGATCCGCTGGCGGCCGGCCGGGAGGACTTCCGGCGGCTGCTGGCAGCGGCAAACCAGGACAGGCTGGCCAGCGACTTCCTGCTGGACAGCTTTTTCGGGCTGTCGCCCCTGGTTTGCAGGGAGATTGTCCATTGTTCCGGCGGGGACGGGCCAGTGGGAGAGGGGCATGCCGCGCTGGAGGATGCCTTTTTTGCGTGGCAGGGGCGCATTTCCGGGGGTGGCTTTGCCCCCTGTATGCTGTCCAGGGAGGGGAAGCCGTCAGACTTCTCTTATTTCCCCATACAGCAATACGGCGGGAGCATGGCGGTGGAGATGTGGGATGCCTTTTCCCCCATGCTGGACGCCTTTTATGAGACCCGGGAGCAGATCGAGCGGGTACGGCAGCGGGGCCAGGATCTCCGCCGCGCCGCGGCCAACGCCAGAGACCGTGCAAAACGCAAGCTGTCCCTTCAGGAGAAGGAGTACGCCCAGACCCAAGGCCGCGACCGCCTGCGGATCTACGGCGAGCTGATCACCGCCAACCTGTACCGTATGGAGCGGGGGCAGAGTAAGCTGCGGGCACAGAATTACTATGACCCGGAGGGAGCGGAAACAGATATTCCCCTGGATCCCCTGCTGACGCCCCAGCAGAACGCGGCAAAGTATTTTAAGCAGTACAATAAAGCGAAAACAGCGGAGGTTTGCCTGACCCAGCAAATGGAGATTGCGCAGCGGGAGCGGGACTGGCTGGAGAGCGTCCTGGACGAATTGACCCGGGCGGAGACGGAGCAGGACTTTAACGATATCCGCCGGGAGCTGCGGGACGCGGGATACTTGAAAGGCCCCGCCGCCGGGAAAAAGGAGCCGAAACGCGCTGCTGGCAAGCCCCGGGCTTTCCGTTCCAGCGGGGGGTTCCGGATCCTGGTGGGGCGCAGCAATACCCAGAACGATCAGCTTGTCCGGGAAGCGTCCAAGTCTGATTACTGGTTCCACACCCAGCGGATTCACGGATCCCATGTGATCCTCTGCACCGAGGGGCAGGAGCCGGACGGGCAGTCCATGACCGAGGCCGCCATGCTGGCCGCGTGGTTTTCCCAGGGCAGGGAGGGGGGCCAGGTAGCCGTTGATTACACCCAGGTCCGCAACGTGAAAAAACCCAACGGCGCGCGGCCTGGGATGGTGGTGTATGCCCCCTATCAGACCGCTTTTGTGACGCCGGATGAAGCGATGGTGAAAGGGCTGGAGACGAAGTAAACGTGTGAAAAGAGGATTGCCAACGGCCCCCCTGCGGTAACGGATGGACGTGGGGATCCATTGCGTTTTTGGGTGGAAGGACGCTGTTCAGCGAGCATAGAAAAATGCCTACAGTAACAAACGGGTCCAAAAGCGGGCCAGCTTACTGTAGGCATTCCAATTTACGCCGTCTGTTCCGGCAGGGCTTGAAAGAAAGTCCGGTTGTGGCGGACTGCCGGAGAATCTGGTTTGTAGGAAGCGGCGAGTTCGTTAAAAGTTTCCGCTCTTTTCTGATCGCCCAGGCGGCTGCAGCAGACGCACAGTTGAATGCAGGGGAGAAAACCGTAACAGTCCGGTGAGACAAAGCCGCCCCTGCGGTCATCCCTGGTACAGGTTAGGGCCAGGGCATACCAGTAGGCGGCCTGCTGGTACTTCTCTTTCCGGAAAAACCAGTGGGCAATTTCACAACAGACCTCAGCCCGGGGCCGGTCATAGGTGAAGGTGCGGAACAGTGCCGCCAGTGCTGCCTGGTCGTGTCCTAACTCCTTGTGACAATAGGAGCAGTGGCAGCAGGCATCGATGTTATTCTCCACCCAGCCCCGGTTTTCCTCCAGGAACCGCTCAAAAACCGCCAAGGCATCCCCCCAGCGGTGGTGGTAGCAGAGCTCCCGGCCGTAGTAGAACTGCTGCCGGGGCTCCAGTTCCTTTCCCGCGTCCAACTGCGCCTGGTAGATCCGTAGGTTTCGTTCTGGGTCGGAGGGGCGGAGCTTGCGGTGGGTAACAGCAAAACCGGCATAAAAGACCTTCCCCGCCGGGGTGACAACCTCGTGAACGGCTCCTACCCAGCCTAACCCAGTGTGGTTTTTAATAAGGCGTTCCCGGTAGTACGAGAAGGTTACACGGCCACTCTCGTCAAAGCCGGTGTGATAAGGAGCCATGACCACCGAGACAGCAGGATCCAGGGTGTCTTTCAAGGCGAGGAATGCCCTCTGATCCGCTTCCAGAAGTACGTCATCGGCGTCCAACCACATGCAGTAGTCCATAGATGCGTGGGAGAAGGACTCATTTCGCGCGGCAGCGAAATCATCCTGCCAGGGGAAATCAAAAATTAGATCGGTAAACCGGGCGGCAATCTCCTTTGTGCGGTCAGTGGAACCAGTGTCCACGATAACGATTTCATCCACCAGATGGGATATGCTGTCTAAGCACCGCTCCAGCACATCTTCCTCATTTTTTACAATCATGCACAAGCTGACGCTTACCATAATGGGGGCTCCTTTGCAATCATCATGAGATTGCTCCCGTCGGCAGAAGCCGGCGGGAGGTTTTTGTATTCCGGCAGGGCTTAGCTCAGCCGGACGATGGCCAGGGAGGCCCCTGCCCCACCGCCTACCAGGACGGCGCTCCCGGCAAGAAGAGCCGGGTACATCTGAAGGGAGATAGTGGAGTTCGCGGGCAGGTTGACCGTGATTTGATTTTCAAAACTGGCTGTGGAGACCACGGGGGCGATGGTGGAAGCGGCGTTGTTGACGCCGTTAATTACCAGCCGGGTTCCCATCAACAGGGCCAGAGTGATATTCACGTGGTAAGAGATCTGATAGGTGCCTGCCTGGGTCACGGTAAACACCGTATTTCCGGCATTGGCGGTGATATCAGGGGGTAAAACCTGCGCGTTGGGCAGAGCGATAGGGGTACCGCCCACCGCCACTGAGATGGTACTGCCCTGGGTGTTAGCGGCAAAGGCAGCGGTAAGGCCGGGGCTGGTGGCTCCGGTGGGGCCAGTGGGGCCGGTGGCTCCTGCGGCTCCTGTGAGTCCCGCCAGGCCGGCTGCACCGGCAGGGCCGGCTGCGCCTTCCGGCCCGGTGGGGCCGGTGGGGCCAGTGGGGCCCGTTTCACCGGGTGCGCCGGGACCACCCGAAACGCCCGTAACACCCTGAGAACCGGCAGGCCCGGCGGGGCCAGTGGCGCCCTCCGCACCAACGGGACCTTCCGCGCCGGTGGGGCCGGTGGGACCGGTAGGCCCAGTGGAGCCTTCGGCGGGTCCAACAGGCCCAACAGGGCCGGCGGGGCCGGCGGGGCCGGGAAGAACGGGGGCCTTCATGGCCGCGCTCAGCTTGGCGGTCAGCAGCGATTGCTGCTCCATCACATCGGACAGGGTATCCTGTACGCTCCGATTGACTTTCATGACCTCCTCAAACGCGGCGGCCTCCCCCAGGCCCGGCAGGGTGCCCAGGACGTATTGCAGCTTTTCACCCTCGGCGTTGAGAATATGGCTCAGGCTGAGTTCCTCGGCCGCAATCGAGGAGATGATCTCATTAAGACTCCCCTCGCGGGTCAGCGGGGGATCAATTTGGGGAAACGTAGGCAATGACATGAGACATCCCTCCTTAGCTCAGGCGGGTGATGGATAGAGACGCGCCGGAGGCACCGGGCAGCAGCGTAGCCGCAGTGGCAATACCGAACATCTGTATGGAAATGGTGTCCCCTGCATTCAGATCCAGTATAATCTCGTTGGAGAAGTGGCTCAAAGACAGCAGGGGCGCCACAGTGGAGGCCTGGTTAGCCGCGCCGTTGATCAGTAGCCGGGTGCCGCTGGCCAGAGCCGCAGTGGTGTTGAGGATATAGGAGAGCTGATAGCGGCCGGCAGTGTTCACGGTAAACACTGTGTTGGCCCCATTAACTGTAATGTCCGGAGAGAGCACCTGGCTGTCCGGCAGAGGGACAAGAGTGCCCAATAAAAGCACAGCCAGAACTGTACCGCTGGTATTAGCAGCAAAAGCAGAGGTAGCGGTGACGCTGGTTCCGGTGGTTCCAGTAGGCCCAGTGGCACCGGTAGGGCCGGTAGCGCCGGCAGCACCAGTGGCGCCCGCCGCGCCGGCAGGCCCGGTGGCACCCGTTGCACCAGTGGGGCCGGTGGGGCCAGTAGCGCCGGCAGGCCCGGTAGGCCCAGTAGCACCGTCAATATATGCACAACGAGGAAAATCCCTGAAAGGCAAGGGCCTGCTGCCGCAGATTTTGTCCCTCCCAAAAGATTGGGATGATACCCTGTCCGGCCTGTGCTACATCAACCGGGAGAGCAAGAACCCTATTCGTTCCGCTGTCAATGAATTGGAGCGGGCCGGGTACATTGAGCGTCACCAGACCACGAACGAGGGCGGCAAGTTCAGCAGCAACGAGTATATCATCCACGAACAGCCCATTCCATTCGCCCCCTCCCGCTGTGAGGCTGTTGCGGCTTCGCCGCCGAGCTGGTAAAAGCCAAGCTGTTGAAGCTGAACAGTGGCCATATCGAATTTGTCATGGACTGTATGTGGGAGAACACCACGAAAATCCGCATCATCAAGAAATACCGCCGCCACGGCATGGAGTACGGTTCCACACGCTGGTACTTTGCCGCTGAAATTTGGAAGCAGTTCAGAAAGTAGAGCGGCATCCCAACAGGTCTGGTAAAATTACTATTCATCAGCTTGGGCAAATTCCCATTGGGAAATACTGCTGCCGGTGGATAAAAAGAAAGCGCCGGTTCAATGGCCTGTGATGGCTAATGAACCGGCGCTGAAATCGTTTCAGGAGGTTTTCCGCAGGAAGCTATACCTCTGAAAATATCGAAATTTTGGGACTCCCAAATGTGAAAATTTGGGAGCCCCAGGAGACTTGCAAATACTAAGTTTTTTAACCAAATATCGTGTTTAACCTCCATTGCTGGTACGAGTGTTCATAACGACAGTCCCGCAAACACGCATGAAATCAATGGTTTTGGGCAACAGGCAAACACATTTCGCTTATTGTATCCATCTATGTTGAAACGCTGGCGAGGTAGCCAGCGTTTTTTGAACCGGTGATATTGACAAAAGTGGTCGAAATTGGTACGATAATATCTATAATGCATTCGGATTTTATTAGTCATACTCATCTACGATGGGATACAAAAATTGGTTATAGAAAAGATATGGGGTGGCATAGATGGCGAGTGGACAGGGCGATAATCATGGGAAGAAAAAAAGTTGGCGTTCTATACTCTTTTTTGTAATAGTTATTATTCTATCAATTGTTCTTGCATTCCTTTTGCCAGATATTCTATATTGGGTACGCACAAAAGTTCACCCAGACAGTATGGGAGGAATTACCGCAAAAGAGTATGTTGAGATGGTACTGATAATAATTGAAATATGCTCTACATGTATATTGAGTTTTATAGCATATCACTTATCAAAAACACTTGGAAAAATTACAATAAATGATCGGAAGGCGAAAATTACTCTATGGGCAACAAGAATTGAACGTGAAATAAAAAGTAATAGTGTCATTATTTTAAACAAACACATTGGGTTAGGCGCAAATTTGGACGAATTATATGTTTTAGAATCATCATTGGCAGATATAATTAATTTGAATGCAGAACAGAAAATAACAATAGATGAGAAGAAACTTTTAACTAGTTGTGAAAATACAATATTAAAAATCAAGAAGAAATGCCAGAAAGGTGAAGAACCTACAGAAGAATTGAAAGAATATGTTCAAAAATTTTTGGATACATCTGATACGCCAGAATTAAAGTTTGAAAGTAAAATGGAAACTCTTATGGAGAGTTTAAAAAAGTTTAGTAGGGGGGAAGAATAATGTACAGATGCCCTAATGAAGGATATAGCAATACAAAGAAAGCGATTTCCAGTAGAAATCAATTGGGGAAAAGATTTTCTGCAATTTTTGACGTTTTACTTAATTCCGATTATTACGAAGGAACCTGTTATGGAAGATATTTTAATGAGCAAAGGGAAAACGGTACAAGCAGAATATATGTAAAAGATCCTTTAGAAAAAAAACTACAAGAAATTTGCGATAAAAGTGAGAATATAATTAAGTATTTAGTTGGTTTTACTGGAATGGGAAAAACAACGTTGCTTCGGAACTATTTTAAAGTGTTGGATAGAGATGTACATATTAACGACGATAATATAATAATTTATATTTCTTTTTATTATGCAAACCTTTTATCCGATCAACCGCAGAAAAGTGTTGAGAATGAGGTGGTGAAGTATTTAATCAGAGCAACAGGCAAACTTATGAAGAGTAATCCTCAGTTCTATGATGGTAAAGAAAATGATGACGAGTTTTGGAGTGGCCTATATGATTATATTGAAAAGAACAAACCTATGTGTTTACAAAATACGGAGTTAAATCCAAAGATTTCTTTAAACGATTGGTTTGACGAGGAGACTGAGAAAACTCTGAGCAAAAAGAAGGAGGAATTGGAAAAGGCTAGTGAGAAAAATAGACTTGACTACTATTCTTGTCTCTTAAAGTTTGTTCTTAGTAAGACGCCAAATATTCATAATGTTTTTTTGATTTATGACGATATTGAGGCGAAAGAGACAATTTTTCACAGGCCAGTTGTAGAAATAGCACGGCATCTACACTCCTGCTTTTCTTGTGCAGAGGATAAAAAAAGTTGGATAAAAACTTTTGTGGTTCTTCGGGCGTATACTTTTAGGAGTAATCTTGATCGCCAATTGGAAGCACGGCGTGAACAGATTGAAAAGAATACTATTTTTAAAACTGAATCTGCTTTATTAGGCGATATTTTTTCAGCGAGATTTGATGAAATAGAGCGTTCAAAGAATGTTTTAGATCATATCAAAAATGTTCCTTCTTATCTAGATGCTCGAGATCAATTCGACTTTGTTTTGCAACAGATTAACAACAATTTTTCAAATATAATATATGACTTGGCAAATTGTAATGTATGCAATGCGATGTTGATGTATAGCCGAATTTTAGTTAATTTGGAGTGGATTGCCAAAGGCGAAACAGAGTCAATGGGGAGTTTTGTAATTAATGCTGAAAATTATCGTTTAACAGCTAAAA
The DNA here is from genome assembly GCA_910587645.1 of uncultured Oscillospiraceae bacterium. Classification (GTDB taxonomy): domain Bacteria; phylum Bacillota; class Clostridia; order Oscillospirales; family Oscillospiraceae; genus Pelethomonas. The sequence goes on along the minus strand of CAJUNA010000042.1, from coordinate 3,335 downwards.
CAATATTTCATGCATTGGCTTGTGGTAATGAGATAACATATATTGATGGTGAAAAAGAGAACAGCTATTTCCCTAATATTCTTCACAACAATGGAAAAGAGGAAGGGTCAGAGCTGTTCAATTTGCTTATAATACGATACTTAATACGGAAAAAGGCAACGGATTTATATGGAGAAACGTATGTTAGTAGAGATGATATTGTAAATGACATTTCTAAAGTTTTTTTAGAGGCTACAGACTCTGAGTTAACAGTCGATAAATGGAAATTGCGGATAATTGATTGCCTTGACTATCTCTATAAAAGCGGGATTCTTTTGCGGAGCATATATGACATAGAAACGATAGCTGAAGAACAAATTGAGCGGCAATATAGGGGAACATTTAAATTATATTTGTCGCCTCGTGGGAAGTATTTATACAATCTATTCTCTAAAAATGCATTATTATTAGAACTATACCGGGATACAATTTATACGAATATTGAAAATAATGATAAGTTAACTTGCAATTTGAGAATTCCTGAAATTATGGATTATTTGATTAATTATATTAGATCGCTGTTTCTATTTGAAAAGCGAAATATTGGTGATGCGATTCCAAATCTTGGAAAATATCAGGAATATTTTGGACCTGAATTGTTGGTAAGCCCTTTGTTGGAAGGCGTATATAGGAACATCAGAGCGTATTATCCAGATGGAGGAAGTGACTATGACGCACTGATATGTAATTTAAAAAATCTACTTGATAGTATATACCGATACATAGACTTAATAAAAAAGGAGCGAGGAGTATCTTTTTGCATTTCTAATACTTTTTCCAGCATAGCAGAGAATCCTTAAAGATTTCTATCTAAATATTTTGTAAGAACCAGCAAAACCTTGTGAAACAGCGCATTACGCCGCATTTCCTGACAACAGACCACCCCAATTACTACGAATTTACTACCAAGGGATGAACTTTGATACGACGAAACACCGGGAAATGCGGACATACGGTTTTGCGCCGCCCTTTGAACTACCCTCCAAAATCACATATCGCTCGACTGGATAGGCCGTCTTTTCAATGATGAAAAGGCGGCTTTTTCCATGCCCATACATAGCCGTCTGTTTCGCCGCAGGCGGCTAAATCTATGGAAGGAGGAAACCCCAAATGGCGAAACCGAAAGTGTTGAGTGTAGCAAATCAAAAGGGCGGAGTTGGCAAAAGCACGACTGTCTATAACCTGGGGGCCGGTCTTGCGCTGGAAGGAAAGAAAGTTCTCCTGCTTGACGTAGACCCCCAGGGTGATCTGACCAAAATGTTGGGCCAGCGCAAGCCCCACGACCTGTCCCTGACCCTTGCCAACGCCATGAACGATGTTGTGGCCGGGACAATGCCCCGCGACCACCCGGAGATCATGCACCACCATGAGGGCTTTGACTTTGTGCCGGGAAACCGCAGCCTGTCCGCCGTGGAGGTGGGGCTGGTGAACGTGATGAGCCGGGAAACGGTGTTACGACAGTATGTGGACAGCGTGAAGCGGGATTATGACTATGTTCTGCTGGATTGCCGCCCCTCGCTGGGGATGCTGGTTATCAACGCCCTGTCAGCGTCGGATTATGTGCTTGTCCCCGTTCAGGCGGACTATCTGGCGGCGGAGGACATGACGGAGCTGGTGGGGACGGTGCGGAGCATCCAGCGTCAGATCAACCCCCGGCTGAAGATCGGCGGCGTGTTCCTGACGATGGCGAATGAAACCACGTTCCGCAAGGACATCGTGAACAGCGTCAAATCCAACTTTGGGCGTCACCTGCCCGTGCTGGACACGGTAATCCCGGCGATGGTGCGGCTGGCGGAGGTCAGCACAGCGGACAAGAGCATCTTCCAGCACGAACCCAGGGGACGGGCGGCGGACGCCTACCGCAGACTGACAAAGGAGGTGCTGGACATTGGCAGCAAAGAGCGCAGCCGGACTTCTGACCTCAGTAGATAGTATGTTCACCACCCAGGAGGAACGGGACAACGCCCAACGCAGCTATGTGATCGACCTGCCCACCACCGAGATCAGCGACTTTCCCGACCACCCGTTTAAGGTGAGGATGGACGAGGAAATGGAGCAGATGGTGGAGAGCGTCAGGGAGCGGGGCGTTCTTTCCCCCGTGCTGGTGCGTCCCATGCCGGACGGCGGCTATCAGATGGTGTCGGGCCATCGCCGCAAGTTTGCGTCGGAGTTAGCGGAACTGCCCACGGTGCCCTGTATCGTCCGGGAGCTGACCGACGATGAAGCCATCATTATCATGGTGGACAGCAACCTCCAACGGGAGCGCGTTCTGCCCTCGGAAAAGGCGTTTGCCTATAAAATGAAGCTGGACGCTATGCGACGGCAACAAGGAGAGCGCACAGATTTAACTTCTGTCCCACCGGGACAGAAGTTAGGAAAGACCTCAAGAGAGTTACTGGCGGACAATTCTCCTGACAGCAACACCCAAATCCAACGCTATATCCGCCTGACGAACCTTGTGCCCGAACTGCTGGACATGGTGGACAATTCTGTGCTGAAAGAAAAGGACACGCTGCAAATGGCCCTGCGCCCCGCCGTGGAGCTGTCCTATCTGCCGGAGAACGAGCAGAACGCCTTGTTGGAGGTCATGGAGAGCGAGGACTGCACCCCTTCTCACGATCAGGCTATCAGAATAAGGGACTTATCAGAAAATAGTATGCTAACCCCCAAGGCTATTAAGTCCATCATGCAGGAGGAAAAGCCTAATCAGGTGGAGCAATTCAAGATACCCCGGGAACCGTATCGACAAGTTTTTCCCTGCGGGGACGCCCGCACAGAAGATCGAGGACACCATCGTGAAGGCTTTGGAGATGTACCGCAAGCGGGAAAGGGCGAGGGAGCGATGAGAATGGGGCCCACGCAAAATCGGAGATTTTGTGGGGAGAGGAGGAGCAAGGGAGCGGGCGCAGTTTTCGCCTTTAGGCGGAAACGGAGCAGAGCGGACTTTGCGACGACGACGCCTGGGGGGCAGTCTGCCCTTTTGCGGCCCTGGCACTTTCCGCGCCCTCCCCCTCTCACACTCTCCCCCTCCAAACCTGCTGTACCTGCTGAAAGAAAGGCCCTGCCCATCCTTTTTTCAGCCGGTAAAACCCTTTGGAGAGAAGCGCGCCAGCGCACGAACCATCAAACACCGGGCAGCGTTTGACCCCGTGGATGCCACGGGCTTTTTTTGCGCCCAAAATCAACAATATGGAGGTAATTTATCTATGAAGCGGAAATCCCTGACCCATGCGGCGCGGCTGCTGTGCGTCCTGGCCCTGGCCTTGAGCATGACCACCGCCGCCTTTGCTGCCGAC
>CAJUNA010000041.1 GCA_910587645.1 uncultured Oscillospiraceae bacterium | reverse complement strand
GCAAGGAATTCATGCGCCAGAAACAGCAAATCGTGAACACTCTTTTTGAGCAAGGAAACGCTTGATTTTGTCCCCCCCTTGCCGCCGAAAAACTACAAAATTTCTTCGGCGTTTTCTTACAATTTCAAATTGGCGTTGACATTTGTAGACGATCTTGTAATTCCCAGGCACATTGTAGGTCCCGGTAACGATCTTATCCAGCTGCACAGCCTTGGTGGGCAGAGTGTCGCGCCAGTAGAACGAGGTGAGCGCGGTGGTGGAATTGTTGGCGATGCCGGAGAAATCGTACTTGATGCTCTGGCCGGGGACAACCTCGCTGTAGCCGCGCTTGGTAATAGAGACGCTGGTGTAGAGACTCTTGTTGGTCATAGCCGCCTTGACAATCTGTCCGGCGTACTCAATCTCCACCTCGATGGAGGTCTTGTCCAGGCCGTAGAAATCAGCGGACTTGGATTCCACCACCTTGTAGCGGCCCAGGGGCAGGGGCTTGGATTTGGCGATGCCGTTCTTGTCTGTCTTGATGGTGTCCACCAGGTTGCCGGAGCGATGCTCATAGATCTCAAACTCCGTGTTGGGCAGGGGCGTCCCGGCAGGCCAGCCGTTCATGGTGTTGTACTCAGCCGAGGTCTTGGTCACCTGAATCTGGCCGGTAATGGGGGTGTTCTACCACTCCACCAGGGTCGTTTCGCCAGCCGCTTGGTCTTGTCAGCGGCGTCTACCTTGATGATCTCCACGCCGCCAAAAGCCTTGTTGTAGAAGGTGATCTGCTGCGTCTCGCCCTCCTTGATAAGAACGCTCTGGGGCTGGCCGTCCAGCACATACCCGTCCGCCGCCCAGACTTCCTTTGCGATGATGGTCGTGCCAGGGGTCAGGCTGTTCAGGACGATCCGGCCATTGCGGTCCGTCACATACTCGCCCTGGTTGAGTCCAAGCGGTGTACCGGCAGAATCCGTGATTAGGAAGGTCACGCCTTGGATGGGATCGGTGGTGCCGTCCACATACTTCTGGATAGTCAAGGTTGTGCCGGGCGTGTTATAAAATGTGATTGTCTGCGTGTCAGCGGAGTTCACAACCACGGTCTGGCTCTGTGTGCCGGGGTCGATGGTATAGCCAGGGAGCGTCTTGGTCTCTTTGATAACGATGATCCCGCTGATAGAATGTGAGTTGCTGTCCATCGCCAGCTTTGATCTCAATGGTCTGGGGTGTGCCATCCAGGACGAATCCATCCACAGTCTTGATCTCTCTGGCGGTAACGGTCATGCCGGGTTCCAGATGATCCAGCACGATTTCGCCCGCATTGTTGGTGTAGTACGTGCCATTATCCGGTCCGACAGGCTTGCCGCTGCCGTCTACCACCTTAAACGCAACGCCTGGCAGGGGTTCGTTGGCGGTGCCGTTGATGAACTTCCGGATGGTAAGCGTGGTGGTGGGATCATTTTCGAAGTCCAGATTGTTCCCGCCATTGCCGCCGGGGGTAGTGGTTGTGCCGCCGGTATTTCCGGAACCGCCAGCCGAACCGCCGCTGACGATGCTGTTACCAGCGCCGTTCTTCACAATGATGGTTTTGGGCGTGGAATCCAGCACATATCCATTCGGGACCTTGGTTTCAACAACTACAACTGTGCTGCCCGGAATAAGGCCGGTGACCGTTACCGTCCCATCCTGACCGGTGGTGTACTTGCCCAGGACATTGCCATTCCCGTCCTTGACGGTGAACTCCGTGCCGGGAACAGGTTTTCCGGTGACGGAATCCCGCTTCGTCAGCGTGAGGCTGCACAGGGGTTCATTGTAAAATACCAGAGTCTGGGTGTCTGCGGGATTTACCTTGACTGTCTGGATCTGTGTGGCGGCGTCAATGACATAGCCGGGGCCCCCGCTGTCTCTGGTAAAAATTTTGGTTGTAATTTCCTAAAAAAGGTGCTATACTAAACAAGTTGAATTTAACTTTCTCAGAAGGGGTGTCTATTATGGGCGAGAACAAGGAATACATGACCCACCCGGAGGAGCTGGGCTTTATCCATATTTCCGAAGAAGTGCTGGCTTCTTTAGCGGCGGGGGCCGCCGTGGACGTGGAGGGCATTAGCGGCCTGATGAACGTGGCCGCGAAGAAGTCCGGCACCAGGGGTGTCCGTCTGGCGGTGGACGAGGACGGCGCGGTGGTGGATGTTTACATCCTCATCCGCTACGGCTACGCTATTCCCGAGGTAGCGGGGAAGATTCAGGGCGCGGTTTCCAACGCCGTGGAATCCATGACCGGTTTCGCTGTCAAGGCGGTGAATGTCCATGTGGGCGGCGTATCCTTCCAGTGAGAGACGGCGTTGTGTGCGTTGAGAGAGAAAAGGAAAACTCATGATTAGAAACGTTGCCAGAGAGATCGCCATGCACCTCTCTTATGAGCTGAGCTTTACCGGCCTGACTGCCGGGGAGCTGTTGGAGCAGCGGCTTTGTTCGCCGCACTTTGAAGCTGTGGCTCCAGAGTATGAGGTCTACGGGGAGCTGCCCGGCCCCACCCAGAAAGCGTATATTTCCAAGCTGGTGAAGGGCATTGCCGCCCATGGCTATGAGTTGGATCAGTATATCGAAAAGTACGCCAGGGGATGGCGGTTTGAGCGCATCCCCCTAGTGGCGGGGGCCATTATGCGCCTGGCGATGTATGAGATCCTCTACATGCCGGAGATCCCCAATGGTGCGGCTATCAACGAAGCTGTGGAGATCGCCAAGAAATACGAAAGTCCCGAGGTTGTCCGCTTTATCAACGGCGTATTGGGCGCTTTCGCCCGGGGCGAAGGTGGAGAGCCGCCGCTGCCGGAGGATCCCGCTCCCGCCCAGGGCGCGGAGGAAAAATAATCCCGGAGGGCGCACGTCAGTGCGCCCTCTGTGCGTATCGGTCAGGAGGAGAACGGGTGGAACAACAGGTTTACAGCGTATCAGAACTTAACGGCCTGGTTAAGGCGGTGCTGGAGAGTGTGCCGGAGTTGAGCGGCGTTTATGTCCGGGGCGAAATATCCAACTACAAGCTCTATCCCTCCGGTCACCACTACTTTACCCTGAAGGACGGGGAAGGGGCTATCCGGTGTGTTATGTTTAAGGGACAAGCCCTCCGGCTCCGGTTCCGGCCGGAGAACGGGATGAAGGTCATCGCTATGGGACGGGTCAGCGTCTATCCCAGGGACGGAGCCTACCAGCTCTACTGCAACGCTCTCAGCCCCGATGGGGTAGGAGATCTCCACGCGGCCTTCGAGCAGTTGAAGGAAAAGCTGTGGAAAGAGGGGCTTTTCAGCCAGGAGCATAAGAAGCCGCTGCCAGCGTATCCCCAGGCCATCGCCATCATCACTTCCCCGGCGGGGGCGGCGGTTCACGACATGATCCGTATTCTCCGCCGCCGGTATCCCCTGGCGGCGGTAAAGCTGCTGCCTGTCCGGGTTCAGGGGGTGGAAGCCCCGCCGGAGATTGTGGGGGCGCTGCGCTATGCCAACCGGCATCAGGTGGCGGACTTGATTATTACTGGTAGGGGCGGCGGGTCTATAGAAGATCTATGGGCATTCAACGATGAGCGGGTGGCTAGGGCTATTTTTGATTCAGGCATCCCGGTGATCTCCGCTGTGGGCCATGAGCCGGATGTGACCATCGCAGACTTTGTGGCGGATGCCCGGGCGGCCACGCCTTCACACGCCGCCGAGCTGGCGGTGCCAGACCAGATGGAGTTGCGGGAACGGCTGCAAGGCCTGGGTGTGCACATGGTTCGCAGCCAGGGAAAGCGGCTGGAGCTGCTGCGCCGCCGCTTGCATGAGCTGTCCCAGAAGCGGGTTCTGACCGACCCGCTGGCTCCGGTGCAGGACAAGCGGCTGCGGCTGGATCATGTGCAGAAGGAGCTGTGCCACGCCACCCTGGCCCGCCTGGTGGAGCCGAGACGGAGGACTGCCGCCTTGGCCGCGTCCCTGGACGCCCTCAGCCCTCTGAAGGTGCTTGGCCGGGGATTCGCCCTGGTGACGGATAGAGAAGGGCGGCCTCTGCGGCGGGCGGAAGAAGAACTGATAGGCCGTCAGGTGACCGCGCGGCTGGCCGAAGGGCGCCTGCTGTGCCGGGTGGAGGAAGCAATAGAGGAGGAAACAAAATGAGCCCGAGAAAAAAAGAGGAACCCAAATCCTTTGAAGAAAATATGGCCCGCCTGGAGGAAATTGTGTCCCAGCTCGAGCGGGGGGACGGTGCGTTGGCGGATTCCCTGGCCCTGTTCGAGGAGGGAACCAAGCTGGCGGGGGTGTGCACCACCATGCTGGACGAAGCGGAGCAGAAGGTGGTCAAGCTGCAAAAAGGCCCGGACGGCGCGCCTGTGGAGCTGCCATTCGGGGAGGAGGAGTAGCATGGAATTCCAGAAGCGGTACGGTCTTTACCGGGAGATGGCGGAGGAATATTTGCGGGGGCTGTTCACTGTGGGGCAGCCCTATGGGCGCTTGCAGGAGGCCATGGGTTATAGCTTGCTGGCCGGGGGCAAGCGAGTCAGGCCGGTACTGGCGCTGGCGGTCTGCGAAACCCTGGGCGGGGAGCCGGAGACCGCGCTGCCCTTGGGCTGCGCCCTGGAGCTTGTGCATACTTATTCATTAATCCACGATGACCTGCCCTGCATGGATAACGATGACCTGCGGCGGGGACGGCCTACCTGCCACAAGGTTTACGGCGAGACGATGGCTGTGCTGGCGGGGGACGCACTACAAGCGGAAGCATTCCGCCTGATCGCTGCCGCGCCGGGTCTTTCCGGGGAGCAGCGGGCGGAAGCGGTTTTTGCGCTGGCGTCCGCCTGTGGCGGGGACGGCATGGTGGCGGGACAGGTGTTGGACGTAAATGGCCTGACAGGCGGGGAAACAGAGCTCCGGCGGCTGTGCGCCTTGAAAACCGGGGCTTTACTCCGGGCTGCCGCCGCGCTGGGAAGCATTGCCGCCGGGGCTTCGCCGGAGAACCGGCAGGGGGCAGAGGACTATGCCGCCCACATCGGACTGGCTTTCCAGGTGCGGGACGATATGCTGGATGTGATTGCCGACCAGGCGGAGTTTGGCAAGCCAGTCGGCTCCGACCGGGAGGAGGGCAAGCGGACGTTTGTGGATCTGCTGGGCCTGGATGGTTGCGGCGCACTGGTGGCGGAGGAGACGCGGCTGGCGAAAAGCGCGGTATCTAAATTTAAAAATAATGAGTTTTTATTAGATTTGGCGGATTCTCTGTCTGAGAGGAGGGCGTAAAGTGCGCTTTGGGATGCTGACCACGAATCCCGTTATTGACTGCGCCCTGCTGGCATGGTTTCTGGCACAGTTCATCAAGGTGCTATTATCTGCGGCTATCCTGCGGAAGCTGGACGTCCGGCTATTAGTCTCCAGCGGTGGAATGCCCAGCAGCCACTCGGCCCTAGCGGTGGCCTGCTCCGCGTCTATTGGGAAATTGTACGGCACTCAGGGACCTGCCTTTGCGCTGGCGGTGATCCTGTCGGCGGTGGTGATGTACGATGCCTGCAACGTCCGGCGCAGCGCAGGGGACACGGCGCGGCTGGTAAACCAGATCCTCGCCCATGTAGAGCGTCTGACGGCGGAGGATTTTGCCGATGACCTGCGGGAGGTCATGGGTCACACGCCTATGCAAGTGCTGATGGGGGCGTTGCTGGGGCTATGCGTAGGACTGTTGGCATAGGGATCCGCTGCCGGGGTGGCGAAGGCTGGAAAATGAAAAAAATTTATTTTCCCTCTTGACAAACCTGCTCTGGATGGCATATGATGGCAACAAGTGAGAGGGAGTAATCGGCGCTTCGGCGCGGTAAAGGCCGTCAGTACGGTGTAGACCCGGCTTTACCTGAAATGATGAGACTTTCGCAGTGTGATATTACGCTGCGAGGGTCTCTTTTTTCATGCTCCCTTCAAAAAAAGGGCGCTTTGCCCAAAAAGGAGGAACCTTTTCCTATGGAGATTTTTTCCGGCCTGTTTTCTAACGTCTTCAACTTCACCTGGCAGCAAGCGGTGATGATCCTTATTGGCGGGCTGCTGATTTTCCTGGCGGTGAAGCGGGAGATGGAGCCGTCTCTGCTGCTGCCCATGGGGTTTGGAGCGGTGCTGGTAAACCTGCCTTTTGTCCATACGGAAGCCATTGAGACCTTGTTCCGCGCGGGCATTGCCAGCGAGCTGTTCCCGCTCCTGCTGTTCATTGGCATTGGGGCCATGATCGACTTCGGGCCGCTGCTGAGCAATCCGAAAATGCTCCTGTTCGGCGCGGCGGCGCAATTCGGCATTTTCTTTACTTTGGTGGCGGCGGTGATGGCTGGCTTCGGCCTGAAGGACGCGGCGTCCACCGCTATCATTGCCGCGGCGGACGGTCCCACCAGCATCTATGTGGCCAATTATTTTCAGAGCAATTACCAGGGGGCCATCATGGTGGCGGCCTATTCCTACATGGCGCTGGTGCCCATCATCCAGCCGCCGGTGATCCGAGCCGTCACTACCAAGGCGGAGCGGTTGATCCGCATGGAGTACACCCCTGGTTCGGTGTCGAAGACAACCCGGATCCTCTTTCCCATTTTCGTAACCATCATTGCCGGAACCGTGGCGCCCAAAAGCGCGGAGCTGATCGGTTTCCTTATGTTCGGCAACCTGATCCGGGAGTGCGGCGTCCTGGACAGCCTGAGCCAAAGTGCCCAGCATGAGCTGGCAAATCTGATTACCCTTCTGTTGGGACTGAGCGTGTCCTTCCAGATGAAGGCAGAGCAGTTCGTCACCTGGCAGACGCTGCTCATTATGGGGCTGGGGCTGTTAGGATTTGTGTTCGACACCGTGGGCGGGGTGTTGTTTGCCAAGGCGCTGAACCTGTTCTCTAAGAAGAAAGTGAACCCCATGATTGGCGCAGCGGGGATCTCGGCCTTCCCCATGGCTTCCCGGGTGGTACACAAGATGGGACTGGAGGAGGATTCCTACAATTTCCTGCTGATGCACGCCGCCGGGGCCAACGTCAGTGGGCAGATCGCGTCGGTGATCGCCGGGGGGCTGATCATCACGCTGGTGGAAAAATTGCTGTGAGGAGGTGTGGCAGATGAATACGGCGCTGGTATGGGCCTGCCTGGGCATTATGGGCAAGGGAATGCTGGGGATTTTCCTGGTGATCCTGGCGGTATGGGGGCTGGTTGCGCTGCTTAACCGGGTGACGGGAAAGCGGTAGGGAGCTTTCACGTGCCTGGAAATTGGCTGGATTTGGGGGGTGGTTTGCTCTTGCAATCCCCGGCGGACTCATATATAATATTCCCTGCATGCAAATGCAGGGATATTATATTGTGTCTGATACTCGATAGAAAAACAGATGAGGAGAAGCATACATGACTGTTGAGATCAAGGACGCCGTCTATCTGGACGGGCAGCCGGTGCAGATCATTTCCGGCGCAGTCCACTATTTCCGGGTAGTTCCGGCTTACTGGCGGGACCGGCTGGAAAAGTTAAAGGCCTTGGGCTGCAATGCGGTAGAGACCTATATCCCGTGGAATTTCCACGAGCCGGAAAAGGGCGTGTTCCGCTTCGAGGGTGGACGGGATGTAGAACGGTTTGTCCAGCTTGCCCAAGAATTGGGGCTATCCGTGATCCTGCGGCCCTCTCCCTATATCTGCGCGGAGTGGGAGTTCGGTGGGCTTCCGGCATGGCTGCTGCGGGAGGACGGGATACGCCTGAGGACTTCCGACCCGGCGTACCTGGGGCATGTGGAGGACTACTACCGGGTGCTGCTGCCCCGGCTGGCCCCTTTGCAGGCAGACCGGGGTGGACCGGTGGTCATGATGCAGGTGGAGAATGAGTACGGCTCCTATGGGAATGATAAGGAATACCTCCGGTTCCTCCGGGATCTGATGCGGCGGGAGGGGATCACAGTGCCGCTGGTCACCTCGGACGGGCCAGTACGGGAGTGCCTGGACGGCGGCACGGTAGAGGGTGCTTTTGCCACCGTCAACTTCGGTTCCAAGCCGGAGGAGCATTTTATAAACCTGGAGAAATTATGCAATCAAGGACTGCCTATGTGCATGGAATTCTGGCTGGGCTGGTTCGATCACTGGGGCGGGGAACATGTAGTCCGGGATCCGGTGGATGCGGCGGCGGACTTGGATAAGCTGCTGTCGTTGGGCAGCGCAAGTTTGTATATGTTCCACGGCGGCACCAATTTCGGCTTCATGAACGGCTCGAATTATGGGGATCACCTGACGCCGGACGTAACCAGTTACGATTACGATGCACTGGTGGCGGAGGATGGGCGTATTACGGAGAAATACCGTCTCTGCCAAAAGGTGATCGCTAAATACCGCCCCATCCCGGAGGTTCGCCTGACCACTCCCATCCGGAGACAGGCCTACGGCAGGCTGGCGGTGAGGGAAAAGGCGGGATTGTTTGAAAACCTTGACAAATTAAGCACATCGGTTCCGGGTGTATCGCCCCGCTCCATGGAGCGGCTGGGGCAGAGTTATGGTTATATCCTCTACCGCACCATGCTGAAAACGGCTGGGCGCATGGAGCGGCTGCGGCTGTGGCAGGCCAACGACCGCGCCCAGGTTTTTCTGGACGGCCTACCTGTGGCCACCCTGTACGACCGGGAGCTGCTGGAGGAAAAGGCTGTGGGTTTGCCCTTCGATTGCGGCGCGGCGCTAGATATCCTGGTAGAAAATATGGGGCGTGTCAACTTTGGCCCCATGTTGGAGTGCCAGCGCAAAGGAATCGACAAGGGGGTCACCGTCAATGGACGCTGGCAGCAGCACTGGATGCAATATCCTCTGTCTCTGGACGACATCGGGGCGGTCGATTTCTCCAGGGGCTACCGGCCTGGGCTGCCAGCCTTTTACCGGTTTGTCTTCCGCCCGGATGTCCTGGGGGATACCTTTCTGGATTTTGATGGCTGGGGGAAGGGCTGCGCCTTTGTCAATGGGACGAACATTGGGCGCTTCTGGGAAACCGGACCCCAGAAGCGGCTTTACATCCCCGCGCCGCTGTTACGTGAGGGGGAGAATGAAATCATCCTCTTTGAGACAGAGGGCAAGGCGGGGGCGTGGATTACCCTGACGGACTGTCCGGATGTAGGCTGACAATTTGAATTGGAGGAATTATAATGAAAAAATACGCACTACTTATACTGGCATTTTTGTTAGTTTTGGCACTATCCGCCTGTTCCCTGAACTTTCTGAACAAGACGGTCAATCCGCCGCCAGAAATTCCGGACCAGCCGGAGGACATACAGCCACAAGAACCGGAGATCTCCAGCAACGAGCCGGAGCAGCCGGATACCCAGGAGCCGGACGCCCCGCTTCCCGATCCGGACAAGGATGACGGCGGTGCGCCGGTGGAGGATGTAGGTGAGCCGGACGGGGAGGAAGAGGAGAAAAAGGAAATCTCCATCAGCCACACCGATGTAACGCTCAAAGCCAAGGACGATACCTTTACCCTGTCTGCGAAAAACCTTCCGGATGTGTATGCCTGTACCTTCACTTCGGAGGATCCGGCGATAGCTGCTGTGGATGAAAAAGGCATTGTGACCGCCGTTGCCCCCGGCACAACGAAGGTCAACGTACATATCGAGTGTGAGGAGGGGCAGTTTGATTTCTCCTGCATCGTCCGGTGCAGTTGGAAAGCGGAGGGCGGAGGGGAATCCGGCCAGCCTGGTTCTGGCGGGGGGGATGCCCTTCCCACGCTCAGCGGCTTTTTCGCTACCCTCCAGGGCAGCTATGAGGGGCTGGATGCCATGATGGTAATTGACGGCGAGCTGCTGGACACTTACTATCCTGGCCTCAGCGGTATGGACGTTGTGGAGGAGGTACTGATCCAGGAAACGATGATGAGCATGTCGAATGTAGCCGTTGGCCTTGTGAAGCTCAAGGCGGACGCCACGTTACAGGATGTAATCGCGGTGCAGGATATTTTGCAGAGCCGTATCACCACCCAGGCGGAGGGCGGCGCATGGTATCCGGTGTCCTGCGAGACCTGGAAAAACGGCGTCATCACCTCCGTGAGCAAGTGCGTGGGGATGTTTGTGTCCCCGGAGGACGCCCAGAGCATGGCGGACGATTTCACTGCGGCGTTCAGCAATTAATGGTAAAAAAGCCAGGGTCCCCGGCGGCGCATTTCGGCGCAGCCGGGGACCGGGACGCTCATTTACCGGTGCATGGTTTCCTTAACGGAAGCCGCCGCGGCATCTACCGCATCGGTAGCGGTCTGCATGGCTTTACCAGCGGGGGTTTTCTTTACCATGCTGGTGTGAAGGGCTAAATCAGCCGCCGCGCCGGCCGCTGCGCCCAGCAGCATCCCTTTCATAAATCCTTTCATCCTTGACGCCTCCTCTCGGTACAGCGGTAGTATTTCCGGCGGGAGATCAATTTAATCGGCCCCTTCTATATGAAAATTTTTCTTTAACCCACCCCCGGGGGTTCCTGCCCCCGAACCCCTGGGTTACTTTTTGTGCGAACAAAAAGTAACCAAAAAGCCGCTTAAACCTGCGGTTTAAGAATCCCTTATTTATTACGGGGGTTGTTTAGTTACGCTACGACCTTTGGTTGTTTTTTTCTGTCTCCAGTGCCTTGGGCCGATGCCGGTGCTTGCTTCTGCGCACAGTTCTATCGTGGTGCTGGTTGCCGCGTGAGACGCGGCACGGGGGATTGGCGGGCAGCTGGTGTAGCGCCGGGAGTACCCGAAGCAAAAAAGGTAGGCACTGGCAAAATGCTCGTGGGTAGACGCATAAGACTGGCGCACAAAGTTCACGCACCATCGAAAGAATACCAGCAGCGTACTAAAAGGAAAACAAAGATTTCAGGAGGGATTCTTAAGGGGGGCTGACCCCCCTTAAGTAAGTTTTTGCTACTTTTTCCTTACGGAAAAAGTAGCACCCCGTCCCCCGGAGGGGGGAGCACCGGAAAAGAAGAAAAGAGAAATAGGATTGCCAACGGAAGGGAAATTCGCTATAATAAAGAAAAAGGAGGGACCCCCCGTGAAAGAAAAAACCTTCGCCCTGCTTTCTGGATATATGAAAAAATGTATGGGTGACGCCGCCCATGACGCGGAGCATGTCCGCCGCGTCTTATATCTGGCGCTGGAAATTGCGGAGACGGAGCCGTCCGCCGATGGGGACGTATTGATTGCCGCCTGCCTGCTCCACGACATTGGGCGGGCAGAGCAGTTCGCGAACCCCGCCCTCTGCCACGCCCAGGTGGGCGCGGAAAAGGCTTACCGCTTCCTCACCGCCAACGGCTTCCCGGAACCCTTCTGCGCCCATGTGGGGGACTGCATCCGTACCCACAGATACCGCTCTGACGACCCGCCCGCTTCCATAGAAGCCAAAATCCTCTATGACGCGGACAAGCTGGATGTGACGGGGGCTGTGGGCATGGCTCGCACCTTCTTCTACGCCGCCCATGTGGGACAGCCCCTCTACACCCTCCTGCCGGACGGGTCCGTCTCCGATGGCAGGGCGGCGGAGCCGGAGGGCGTCCACTCCGTCCTGCGGGAATACAAGGTGAAGCTGGAAGGCATCTATGGCCGCTTCCTGACACCGAAAGGCAGGGAAATGGCCCAGGCCAGAAAAGCCGCCGCCGCCAGCATATATGAAAATATCCTGGACGAGGTCCGGGCGCCATATGCAGCCGGAGGGGCCGTCCTCCGGCGGTGGGTGGAAAAGACATAAAGGGAGGATCGCTATGACAACAAAAATTTTCCTGGTCCGCCACGCAGAAGCGGAGGGCAACCTCTTCCGCGTGGCCCACGGCCAGTACGACAGCGTGATTACCCCCCGGGGATACCGGCAGCTTGCCTACCTCCGGGAACGGTTCAAAAATCAACGCCTGGACGCCGTCTATGGCAGCGACCTGACCCGCACCCATACCACCGCGTCCGCCCTGTACGTCCCCAGGGGGCTGGCGTTCCGACCCCTGCCTTTGCTGCGGGAAATCAAGCTGGGGGCCTGGGAGCAGTTGAGCTGGGGCCAGATTCAGCGGCTGGACCGCCGGATGTACGTGGATTTCAACAAACGCCCCGACTTGTGGCATGTGGACGGCGCGGAGACCTTCGCCCAGGTCCGGGACCGCACCCTGGCCGGCGTCCGCCGGATTGCGGCGGAAAACCCCGGCGGTACGGTGGCCGCCGCCAGCCACGGCGCGGCCCTGCGGACCCTGTTGGGGACCTTGCAGGGCATGAGCCTGGAGGAAATCGGCGCTACCGGCCACGGGGACAACACCGCCGTATCCCTGCTGGAGGTGGAGGGGGAGGAGATCCGCGTGGTCTTCCGGGACGATGCAAGCCACCTGCCCGCCGCCGTGTCCACCTTCCGCCGCCAGAGCTGGCACAAGGACGACGCCGCCACCGAGCCGGGGCTGTGGTTCCGGGTGTCCGCCGAAGGGGAGGGACGCCGGACAGAAGAAGCTCTTCTGGACGAATCGGTCTCTGGCGTGATTTCCATGGCCTTGGAGCCGGACGCCCTGCGGATTACGGATTACCGCATCGTCCCCGCCCTCAGGGGGCAGCGATATGGGATACAGCTCTTGGGACAGGCCGTGCAGTACGCCCGCGCCCAGGATCGAGAGACTGTTGTGCTGGACTGCCCGGAGGATTTGAAGGGGTATTTTTTGCAGTACGGCTTTGCGCCGCGCGGCGGGGAGCTGGCGCTGGATCTGCGGCGGGTGATCCGGGAAATCCCAACCCTCGGGTAAAGTCCTGGAAAAATTTTCCCAAGGGATGGCGCGCAGGTTAAGCGCCGATTTCGTGTCCTCTAGGCTGGACATTGCCCGAATGGAGAAATATTTGAAGAAACTGCGGGAGGAGGAAGCCTGCGGGGAATCCCCTCACCCCCTCCCAGTGGGCGTCCCGCCCCGGTCTAGGGGGCGGAGCAGTAAAGGAGGACTCCTTATGGATGTATCCAGCTTCCTCCCCGTGAGCCGGGAGGATATGCAGGCAAGGGACTGGTGGTACTATGACTTCCTAGTGGTTACCGCGGACGCCTATGTAGATCACCCATCCTTCGGCACGGCCATCATCGCCCGTGTTCTGGAAGCGGAGGGCTACCGCACGGCGGTGCTGGCTCAGCCGGACTGGCGCAGCGCGGACGCTTTCTTCGCTATAGGAAAGCCCCGCTATGGAGTTTTCATCGGAGGCGGCAATATCGACTCCATGGTGGCCCACTACACCGCTGCCAAAAAACGCCGCTCCACCGATGCCTACAGCCCCGGGAATCAAATGGGATTGCGGCCCGACCGGCCTACTATCGTCTATGCCAACCGGGCCAGGGAAGCGTTCCCCGGCACCCCGGTGGTGATCGGCGGGCTGGAAGCCAGCCTGCGGCGGTTCGCCCACTACGACTACTGGGACGATGCCGTACGCCGCTCCATCCTCTTTGACGCCCAGGCCGACCTGCTGGTTTACGGCATGGGGGAGCGGGCCACCCGGGAAATCGCCCGCCGCCTGTCCAAGGGGGAGCCGGTGGAACATCTGACGGACATCCGAGGCACCGCCTACGCCGCGAAAGACCCGGCCTGTGCCTTTGAGAGCGCGGCGGTTCCTTCCTATGAAGCGGTGGCTTCCCATAAGCGGGACTACGCCGCCGCTACGAAAATCGAGTACGAGGAGCACGACCCGATCCGGGGCAAGGCCATCCTCCAACCTCACGGTGACCGTATTCTGGTGGTCAATCCCCCTGCCATGCCCCTGAACCGGGAGGAGCTGGACGCGGTGGCGGAGCTGCCCTATGCCAGGGAAGTCCACCCTATGTACGATGCCCAGGGCGGCGTAGCCGCCATTGAGGAGGTTCGCTTCTCCGTCACCCACAACCGGGGATGCTTCGGGGGGTGCAATTTCTGCTCCCTGGCCTTCCACCAGGGACGGATGGTCACCTCCCGCAGCCATGAGAGCGTGGTTCGGGAGGTGGAGGGCTTTACCCGCGACCCCAAGTTCAAGGGCTATGTCCACGATGTGGGCGGGCCGTCCGCCAATTTCCGCCACCCCTCCTGCCGCCAGCAGCTGCAAAACGGCATGTGCAGAAACCGCTCCTGCCTGGCTCCAGCGCCCTGTAAGAACATCGACCCCAGCCACGCCGACTACCTGGCCCTGCTGCGGAAGGTGCGGGCGGTGCCGGGGGTGAAAAAGGTGTTTATCCGCAGCGGTATCCGGTATGATTACATGCTGTGCGAGAAGAACAGCGAGTTCTTCTCCGAGCTGGTGCGCCACCACATTTCCGGCCAGCTCAAGGTCGCCCCGGAGCACTGCTCCGCCCAAACACTGGACTATATGGGCAAGCCCCATTTCGATGTCTACCAGCGGTTCCGGGACAAGTACCAGCGGCTCAACCAGCGGTACGGCCTGGAACAATACCTGGTGCCATACCTCATGAGCAGCCACCCCGGATGTACCCTGGGCGATGCGGTGGATTTGGCGGTGTTCCTCAACAAAACTGGACGCCAGCCGGAGCAGGTTCAGGATTTTTACCCCACCCCTGGCACCCTGTCTACCTGCATGTGGTACACGGGCATCGACCCCCGGACTATGGAGCCGGTGTATGTGGCTCGAGATCCCCATGAAAAGGCTCTCCAAAGGGCGCTGCTGCAATGGAAGCGCCCGGAGATGCGCCGCCTGGTGGTGGAAGCCCTCCACAAGGCGGGCCGGGAGGACCTGATCGGCTATGGGAAGGACTGCCTCGTCCGGCCCCTCCACGCCGCCCGGCCGGAGGGGGCGGGGAAGAAGCCCCCATCCCGCCCGCCCCGGCGGCAGGACGCCCGCAAGCCGCCCAAACCCAAGGGGCGGGGCAGAAGGAAATAAGAACGTATTGCAGTACCCCCCTTCGTCTGGTATAATCAGGGAAAACGGACGAAGGGGGATACTTTATGCCGCTGCGCATATGGATGGGCCGGGCCAACACGGGGAAGTCCCGGCGCATACTGGAGGAAATCAGGACGAGGGGGGAGCCTGCCCTGCTGCTGGTGCCGGAACACGCTTCCCACGGGTCGGAAATGGATCTGTGCCAATTCTGCGGCCCCGCCGGAACCCGGTACGCGGAAGCCTTGAGCCTGCGGCAGCTTGCCGGGCGGGTGCTGGAACGGACAGGCTCCCTGGCGGATGGCGAGCTGGACGCGGGGGGGAAGCTCCTGATGATGCAGCTTGCCCTGCGGGAAGTGTCGCCCCAACTCACAGTATATGCCAAACCTTCCCAGCGGGCGCCCTTCCTACAGGAGCTGGTGGCGCTGTGCGGCGAGCTGGCCGCCTGCCAGGTGCGTCCGGAGGATTTGATGGAAGCATCTGCTTTCCTGGAGGGATCCGGCGGGGAGAAAGCCCGGGACACGGCGCTGATCTACGCCGCCTACACAGCCCGTCTCCACAAGGACGGCACGGATCACCGCGACCGGATAGAGAAGTTGCTGGAAAACCTGGAGAAATCGGGCTATGCCAAGGGGAAGGCGGTGTACCTGGACGGCTTCACCTATTTCACCGCCCAGGAGAGGAAGCTAATCGAAATCCTTCTGCGCACGGCATCCTCGGTGACGGTGACCCTGCTGGGTGATGGCGGGGATTGGGAGATTTTCCAGCAGAGCATCCGCGCCCAGGGGCGGCTGGAACAACTGGCAGCGTCCTGCGGCGTACCGTGTACCACGGAGACCCTGCCCCCCAACGTGCCAGGGGACGCCCTGACCCATTTAGCGGAGCGTTTCTTTGGCCCCATGGACCCCTGGCCGGGAGACCCGGCGGGGGTGGAGCTGGTGAAAGCGGAGAGCATGTTCGCGGAGGTGGAGTACGCGGCGGCGGAGATACTGAAGCTGGTTCGAACGGGAGCGTGCCGGTTCCGGGAGATCGCCGTGGCCGCTCGGAACCTGGACGAATATGCCGCCACCATTGAAAGCGTCTTTGAACGCTACGGCATCCCGGTATATCTCAGCCGCCGCAGCGATGTGCTGGAAAAGCCGGTTTTGAGCCTGCTGGCCGGTGCGCTGGACGCGGTGACGGGGGGCTATGAGTACGAGGACATGTTCCGCTGGCTGAAGACAGGGCTGGCGGGCCTGACGGACGGGGAAGTGGACAAGCTGGAAAACTACGTTGTGGCCTGGGATGTCCACGGAGCCATGTGGATCCGCGAGGAGGACTGGACTGCCAACCCCGATGGCTGGCGGGAGGAGTTCACCCAGGCCCAGGCCCAGCGTTTGGCGGAATTAAACGAGCTGCGCCGCCGGGTGGGCGGGCCGCTGCGCCGCCTGGCGGAGGGCCTGCGGGCCAATCCGGGGGCCACGGGGAAGCTACGCGCGCTGTGGGGGTTCCTGGAAGAACTGGGCCTTGCGGCGCGGCTGGAAGAGCAGACGGCGCGGCTGGAGGAACTGGGCGAATTGCAGCGGGCCAGGGAGTACGGCCAGCTCTGGGAACTGCTGTGCGGCGTCATGGACCAGTTCGCGGATATTTTGGGGAACATGCCCCTGGACGGGGAGGAGTTCGCCCGGCTGCTGAAGCTGGTGCTGACCCAGTACGATGTGGGCACCATCCCTGTATCCCTGGACCAGGTCCAGGCCAGCCAGATTACCCGCAACGACCGCCACCGGATCAAAGTGCTCTTCCTCATGGGAGCCAACGACCATGTCCTGCCCGCTGTCCAGACGGGGACGGGCTTGTTCACCCGGGAGGATCGGGAGAAGCTGGCGGAACTGGGCATTGAGCTGGCCCCCAGCGGCATGGAGGTATTCCACATAGAGCTGCAAAACCTTTATGCCGCCCTGGCTCAGCCCAGCGGGCGGCTGTACATCTCCTGGCCTGCGGCGGACTTGTCCGGCGGGGCATTGCGGCCCTCCTTCGTGGTGGAGCGGGCCAGGGCTTTGCTGCCGGGGGTGAAGGAAACCACTGCTGTCCCCCGGGACTGCCGCCTTACTGCGCCGCTGCCCGCCATGGAGCTGGCGGGAGGGGAACGGGGCGGGCCGCTGTGGCGGTACTTCGAGGAAAAGGAGGACTGCCGCCCTGCCCTGGAAGCCATGGCCCGCGCGGCGGAGATGCGCCGGGGGAAGCTGTCCCCGGCAGCGGTGAAGGTACTCTACGGCAGCCGGTGCCGCATGTCTGCCAGCCGCATCGACAAAATCAATTCCTGCCATTTCGCCTATTTCATGCAGTACGGCCTGATGGCCCGGGAGCGGACCCCGGCGGGGTTCGACGCGTCCCAGGTGGGGGCCTTCCTCCACTTCGTACTGGAGCGGGTCACCCGGGCGGTCATGGCGGAGGGGGGCTTTGCCAAAGTGGACGGGAAAGCCCTGAACCGGCTGACCAACGCCGCCGTGGAGGAGTACGCCCGGACGGCGCTGCCGGAGCTGGACAAGCGCAACGAGCGGTTCAAGTACCTGTTCCGCCGCCTGCGGAAGACGGTGGGGACCATCGTGGCCAACGTGGCCGATGAGCTGGCCCACTCCGACTTCGCGCCGGTGGCCTTCGAGCTGGGCTTCGGAGACGGAGAGGAGATGCCCGCCGTATCCGTGCAGTTCGGGGACACCCATTTAACGGTATCGGGTCGGGTGGACCGGGTGGACGGCTGGCTGTCGGACGGAAAGCTGTACCTGCGGGTCATCGACTACAAGTCGGGGCGGCGTTCCTTTAACCTGGCGGACGTGCGCTATGGGCTGAACATCCAAATGCTGCTGTACCTATTCGCCCTGGAGCGGGGCGGGAAGCAGTTCTTCGGCCGGGATATTGTCCCGGCGGGGGTGCTGTACCTGCCCGCCCGGGACGTGCTGGTCAGCAAGCCCCGTGGGACATCGCCGGAGGAAATCCGGGCCGCCGTGGACAGGGAGCTGCGCCGTAGCGGCCTGGTCCTCAGCCAGCCGGAGATCCTCCGGGCTATGGAGCACAGCGCCCTGACAGAACCCCGGTTCCTGCCCCTGGCGGTGAACCGGAGCGGCGATATAGCTGGGGGCCTGGCGGACGCGGAGGAGCTGGGGCGGCTGGGGCAGTACGTGGACGGGCTGTTGGAGAAAATCGCCCGGGAGTTGGGCCAGGGGGTCATTGATGCCGACCCCTGCTATACCAATGAGAGCGACAACGCGTGTACCTACTGCCCGTTCGCCGCCGCCTGCGGCTTCATGGACGGGGAGGGTGGCGACCGCCGCAGGCCCCTGCGCCCGGTGAACCGGGACGAATTTTTCACAGAAATCAAGGCCTTGACAGGAGGGAAAGCATGAGCATCCAACTGACGGAAAGCCAGCGGGCGGTGGTAGAAGACCGGGGGGGCCGGGTGTTGGTCTCCGCCGCCGCCGGGAGCGGCAAGACCCGGGTTTTGGTAGAACGACTGTTTCTCCGAGTCCTGGGGGAGGAGCAGGCGGACTTGGACGATTTCCTTATCATCACCTACACCCGCGCTGCCGCCGCCGAGCTGCGGGAGCGCATCGCCCAGGAGTTGAGCCGCCGCATGGCGGATCATCCTGGCTCCCGCCACTGCCGCAGGCAGCTCCTTTTGGTGTACCAGACAGACATCAAGACCATCGATGCCTTTTGCACTGCCCTCCTGCGGGAGAACGTCCACCTGCTGGACTTAGGGGACCAGGGAGGGCTGACGGCGGACTTCCGGGTGTTGGACGAGGGGGAGGGGGCACTGCTGCGGCAGCGGGTGCTGCCCCGGGTGCTGGAGGAGTTTTACACGGACATGACCCCTGGCCAGACGCAGCTTGCGGATGCCTTCGGCTTCGGCCGGGACGACCGGGGGTTGGAGGACTTGGTGCTGGAGCTGCATAACAAAGTGCAGAGCCACGCCTACCCCCTCCTGTGGCTGCAAGAGCAGAAGGAACGCTGGGCCAGCCTGCCCCAGGACGGCGGAGAGACAGAATTCGGCCGCGCCCTGCTGGATCGTGTAGCCCGGAAGGCATCCCATTGGGCCAGGTTGCTGGAAGCCGCCCGGGAGGAGATGGCGTCCGATGCCGGGCTGGAGAAGGCCTACGCCCCCGGCTTCGCGGAGGGCGCGGCGCAGCTTGCGGCACTGGCATCGGCGGCGGAAGAGGGCTGGGATCAGGCGGCGTCCAGGGTTCCGGTTTTTCCCAAGCTCAGCCCTGCCAGGAAATGCGAAGACCCTCCGTTAAAAGAGAAGATGCAGGCCCTCTGGAACCGCTGCAAGAAGGAGACGGCGTCCTTCTGCGCCATCCTGGACGCGGACGGCAGGGAGACGGGGGAGGATTTGCGCCGCTCGGCCCCGGCCATGGAAGCACTGTTGGAGCTGTGCGCCGCTTTTTCCGATGCCTACCAGCGGGAGAAGCTGCGGCGTAACGCTACGGATTTCTCTGATCAGGAGCACTACGCGGTGCGCCTGCTGCTGGGGGAGGACGGGCGCCCCACGCCCTTGGCGGCGCGGATGGGCCAGCGGTACCGGGAGGTGATGGTAGACGAGTATCAGGACACCAACCAGGTGCAGAACTGTATCTTTGACGCCATTTCCCAGGGGGGCCGCACCCTGTTCACGGTGGGGGATGTGAAGCAGTCCATTTACCGCTTCCGATTGGCGGACCCGACTATCTTCCTGGAGCAGTACCGCCGCTACCCGGACGCGCCCAACGCGGAGGAGGGCGCGCCCCGCCGGATTCTGCTCAGCCAGAACTTCCGCTCCCGGGGGCCGGTGCTGGACGGGGCAAACTTCGTCTTTTCCAACGTCATGAGCCGGGAGATGGGGGAGGTGGACTACGGCGCGGGGGAGCGGCTGTATTTCGGCGCGTCCTACCTGCCCGCCCGGGAGGACTGCCAGACGGAGTTCCATCTGCTGATTCCCTCCCAGGAGGAGGATGGGGCGGAAAAAGCCCCTGCCGCCCTGCTGGAAGCCCGCTTTGCGGCGGCGCGTATCCATCAGATGTTAGAGGAGGGCTACCCCGTCACCGGCGAGGACACGGGCGCACTGCGGCCCTGCCGCACGGAGGATTTTGTGATTCTCATGCGCTCCCCCGGCCCCCGGCTGCGGCACTACGCCCGGGCGCTGGAGGAGTGGGGCATTCCCTGCGCCACCCAGGAGAACGAGGACTTTTTCTCTGCCCTGGAGGTGGCGGCGATGTGCTCTCTGCTGGAGGTCCTGGACAACCCCCGGCAGGACGTGCCCCTTATCGCAGTCCTGCGCTCACCCCTGGCAGGGTTCACGCCGGATCGGCTGGCCAACATCCGGGGGAGCCACCCGGAGGGGGATTTTTATGACGCGCTGTCCGCAGACGGCGGAGAGGATAGCGTCCGCTTCTTGGAGACGCTGCAGGAGCTTCGCAGCCTTGCCCGGGATATGAGCGTCCACCGCCTGATCTGGCGGATTTACAACCAATTGAACGTGCTGGGGGTCTTTGGGGCCATGAGCGGCGGCGGGCGGCGGCGGGAGAACCTGACGGCTCTGTACGAACACGCCCGGAGTTTTGAGAGCGCGGGGTACAAGGGGCTGTTTGCCTTTGTGGTCCACCTGCGCCGACTGCTGGAGAACGGCGAGCAGCCGGTGACCGCCTCCGGCCCGCCCTCCGGCGGTGTGCGGATCATGAGCATCCATAAGTCGAAGGGGTTGGAATTCCCTATTGTCATCCTGGCGGACTTGGGGAAGCGGTTCAACCGCGCGGATTTGCAGACGCCGGTGCTGGTGCATCCCCAGTTAGGCCTAGGCCCGCTGTACGTGGACTTGGATCGCCGCATCCGCTATCCCACCATTGCCCGGGAAGCGGTGTCCGGTTTGCTCAGCCGGGAGGGCCGCGGGGAGGAAATGCGGGTGCTTTACGTAGGCATGACCCGGGCCAAGGAGAAGCTGATTATGACGGCATCCATGAAGGGTGCGCCACGGCGATTGAAGGAGCTGGCGGCGTTATCCGGCCTGCCCGCGCCGCCGGAGACGGTGGACAGTGCGCGGAGCATGTCGGAGTGGATTCTGCTTCCCCTTCTGCGCCGGGCGGAAGCGGCTCCCCTTCGGGCGCTGGCGGGGCAGGAGGACATTTGCTGTCCGCTGCTGGAGGATAGTCCGTGGGTGGTGGGTGTCCATGAGACGGGCGCCTACGAGACTGCCCCGGCGCCGCAGCGTCTGGCGGAGGAGATGGAGGAAGCTGCCGCCGCCCTGCCGGTGAACCGGGAAGCGTTGGACTATGTCTATCCCCATCTGGCGGCCTGCGCGGCCCCCACCAAGCTTACCGCCACCCAGCTCAAGGGCCGGGAAGCAGACAAGGAGATTGCCAAGGAGACTGTCCAGCCCTATATCCGCCGCAATTTTACCGCCCCCCGGTTCCTGTCGGGGGATCGTACCCTCACCGGCGCGGAGCGGGGCACCGTCACCCATCTGGTGATGGAGCACCTGCCCTTGGATGCGGACACAGATGTGGACGCGGTGGTAACGGATCTGGTAGCGCGCCGTTTCCTGACCCAGGCCCAGGGGGAAGCGGTGCATGTGGATGCCATCCGGCGCTTTCTGGGTTCGGCTTTGGCGGCGCGGCTGCGGCGGGCAGCGGAAATCCAACGGGAGTACCGTTTCAGCCTTCTCATGCCCGGAGCTGCGTATTTCCCCGGCCTGGGGCCGGAGGAGGAGATTATGCTCCAGGGCGTAGTAGACCTCTTTGCGGTGGAGGAGGACGGCATTGTGGTGGTGGATTTCAAGACCGACTTTGTAACGCCGGGGACCCTGGCGGAGAAGACGGCATTGTACCGCCCCCAGCTTGCGGCGTACAGCGCGGCGCTGGAGAAGATTTTGTCCGTGCCGGTGAAGGAGCGGATCCTCTACTTTTTCCACAGCGGGGAGGAGGTTTCGGTGTAACTGCCGGTCTTGACAGTGCCGGGGCAAAAGGTCTATACTGTTCCCAAAAGGCCGCGCCTTTTATCTGCGCGGCTGTTAGGAGGAAGATTTTATGCCAAAAACCAGCGCATTTGACCGCCGTATAGCGGCGCATATGGAAGAACTGCGCCAGCTTTACCTGGGACTGTACCACGGAGACGAGAGGGCTTTCGACTATTTCATAACGATGCTCAGCCGGAGCTGGCAGGCGCGGAAGGAGGCCCTTCGCAAGCAGGATCTGCGCCGGGAGGGCCAGCCGGGCTGGTACCGCCGCCGCGACCTGCTGGGGATGATGCTGTATGTGAACGCCTTTGCGGGGACACTGCGGGGCGTAGGGGAAAACCTGGGCTATTTGCAGGAATGCGGGGTAAACTACCTCCATCTGATGCCCCTGCTGGAAAGCCCCAAGGATCGCAGCGATGGCGGCTACGCCGTCAGCGACTTCCGGGCGGTGCAGCCGGAGCTGGGGACGATGGAGGACTTGGAGAAGCTTGCGGATGCCTGCCGGAGGCGGGGGATTTGCGTATGCCTGGACTTCGTGATGAACCACACCAGCGAGGACCACGAATGGGCGAAAAAGGCCCGCGCTGGGGAGCCTGGCTACCGGGAGCGGTATTTCTTCTACGATAGCTGGGATATTCCCCGGGAATTTGAGAAGACGGTGCCCCAGGTATTTCCCATCACCGCCCCGGGGAGCTTCACCGAACTGGAAAATGGCCAGATCGTCATGACCAACTTCTATCCCTACCAGTGGGACTTGAACTATGGTAACCCGGTGGTGTTCAACGACATGACAGAGAACATGCTGTACCTGGCTAACCGGGGGATAGACGTGCTGCGCCTGGACGCTCTCCCTTACATATGGAAGGAGCTTGGTACCGACTGCCGGAACCTGCCCCAGGTACACACCCTGTCCCGCCTTCTGCGCCTGGCCTGCGAGATTGTCTGCCCCAGTGTGCTGCTGCTGGGGGAGGTGGTGATGGAGCCTGCCAAGGTCGTGCCTTACTTCGGCACCCAGGAGCGGCCGGAGTGCCATATGCTCTACAACGTCACCACCATGGCCACCACATGGCACACGCTGGCAACCGGGGACGTTTCCCTGCTCAGGCGGCAGATGGACGCCGTGTGCGCCCTGCCCAAGGATTTCCTGTTTTTGAACTACCTCCGGTGCCACGACGACATTGGCTGGGGTCTGGACTATCCGTGGCTGGCTCAGGCGTTTGGAACCAACGAGACGGCCCATAAGAAGTATCTCAACGATTACTTCACCGGCAAATGGCCTGGCAGCGTCAGCCGGGGCGAGCTGTACAACGATGACCCCCGGCTGGGGGACGCCCGCCTGTGCGGCACCACCGCGTCCCTGTGCGGGGTGGAAGCGGCGGAGTACGAAGGGGACCCCTTCCAGTTGGAGCGGGCGGTGGCCTGCGGCCTGACCCTCCATGCCTGGATGCTCTCCCAGAGCGGCATCCCGGTGATTTACAGCGGCGACGAGGTGGGCCAGCTTAACGACTGGGGCTACCGGGAGATCCCGGAGAAGCAGGCGGACAGCCGCTACATCCACCGGGGGGATTTCCGCTGGGATTTGGCGAAGCGGCGCACGGACCCGGAGACACGCCAGGGCAAGCAGTTCCATGGTCTGCGCCGTTTGGAGGAGATCCGCGCCCAGGAGCCGTGCTTCGACGCGGACGCCGAGGTCTGGACGGAGGACAGCGGCAGCGCCCATGTCCTGGCCCTGTGCCGGAAGCTGGGGGAGCGGGAGTTGGTGTGCCTGTTCAATTTCAGCGGCGAATTTGCCGCCGCCGGGGTGGACCGGGAGGGCGGCTATACGGAGTTGATGTATGGGAACCACTACGACAGCATCCGCAGCATCCAGCTATGGCCCAACGGCTTCGCATGGCTTCTCCGGGACGCGTGATACTTTTTCTTGAAAGAAAAAGTTTTTTTGCACCGAGACTAGTATCCTCTTCTCAACCAGGTTTGCGGCCCGGTGACGGGAGTGCGCTTCTAATTTGGGGAAAGTAAATGACAAAAGGCGCGGGGAGGGTGGCTCCCTGCGCCTTTTGGGTTAATGGGTGAATTGAATGACCTGCTTCCCGGCGTCAACAACGGCGTTGACGCCGAAGGGGACGATGCAGCGCGGCGTGGCGTGTCCGGTGTTGATGTTGCAGACGACGGGCAGTTGGGGGTTTCCGATGACGTGGGTTAAAAGCTGCCTGTATTCCTGGTCGTAGGCTTCATCCATAGGTTTTCCTACCAGGACGCCGGAAACTGCGTCAAATACGCCTGCTTCCTTGAGATAGGATAAGGCCCGCTGGTATTTTTCCGGCGGCATTTTTTCTTCGCTGGATTCCAGGAGCAGGATGCGGCCCCGCCAATCCGCCGCAGGGGGGAACAGCTGGTACTTTGCGCAGAGCAGCGGCATATCCGCATACCGCTCCCCGTTGAAGAAATCGTGCATGGAGTCGATGCATCCGCCGAGGATTTTCCCGGAGAAAACCGGCGGGCCTTGCAGCAGTTCAAAGCCACGGTCGGCGTGGGCGGCGGGGGTCTTGCCCACCTGGTCGGGCGCAAAGCTTTTCCGTTCCTCGTACCAGGTTTCGCTGGGGGTAATCTCCCGGATTCCGCCGGTGGAAATCAGTTCCTCGAAGTATTTCCGGGAGTAGGGGAGCATCTCCGGCCCCAGCTCGCATACGTCCGCCAGGAAGCTCTGGCCATAAAAGGTGTTCAGCCCAACCTTGTGCAGCATGAAGTGGTTGTCGGTGGTGTCGGAAAAGCCCAGGAACACCTTTTGGGAAACGGCGTCCCTGAGTTCGTTGCGGTCAAACAGGTACGGCAGCAGGCGGTAGGTGTCGTCCCCGCCGATGGCGCAGAGGATCATGTCGGTTTCCGGGTCGCGGAAAGCCTGTATGAGGTCTTCCGCCCGCTTCTCGGGGTGTTCCCTGAGGTAGGCGCGGCTTTTGCGGGCGTTGGGCATGAACTTGACCGCCAGCCCATATTCCCGCAGCCTGCGCAGGCCAATTTCCACCTCAAACTGGATGGAATCGTCCCCCAGGCCGCCATCGGAGAGGCTGACGATGCCAATGGTTTTGATCCGGTTCATCCCAGCGCCCCCTCTCCGGTGGTGAAGGAGCGGTCGGCGTATGGCCGGATGGCCCGGACCTTTTCCATCATGCTGGCAAACTTCTCGGGCCGAAGGCTCTGCGGCCCATCGCAGAGGGCGTGCTCGGGGTCGTTATGCACCTCGATAATCAGCCCGTCCGCGCCGCAGGCGGCGCCCGCCAGGGCCATGGGGGCTACCAGCTCCCAGCGCCCCGTGGCGTGGCTGGGATCCACCACCACCGGCAGGTGGGTGAACTGGTGGAGCACCGGGATGACCGATAAGTCCATGGTGTTGCGGGTGGCGGTCTCGAAGGTGCGGATGCCCCGTTCGCAGAGGATGACCTGGTCGTTGCCCCCGGCCATCACGTACTCGGCGCTCATGAGCAGCTCCTGCAGGGTGTTGGCCATCCCTCGCTTGATGAGGACGGGCTTGCGCAGCTTCCCCAAATCCTTGAGCAGTTCAAAGTTCTGCATGTTCCTGGCCCCCACCTGGATGATGTCGATATCCTCGAACAGGGGCAGGTGCTTGGCGTCCATGATCTCGGTGACGATTGGCAGGCCCGTGGCTTCCCGGGCCTTCAGCAGCAGCCGGATGCCCTCTTCGTGCAGGCCTTGGAAGGCGTAAGGGGACGTGCGGGGCTTGAACGCGCCGCCCCGGAGGACTTCAGCCCCGGCGGCCTTGACGGCCTGGGCCACGGAGATGATCTGTTCTTCGGTTTCCACGGAGCATGGCCCGGCCATCACCAGGAAATGCCCCCCGCCGATTTTGGCTCCGTTGGAGAGGGTGATAACGGTATCCTGCTCATGAAATTTCCGGTTGGCGTTTTTATAAGGCTCCTGGATGCGTTTGACGGTCTCCACGATATCCAGAGCCATAATGCTCTCGATATCCACCCGGGAGGTGTCGCCCACCAGGCCTACGATGGTATGGTTTTCACCGATGGATTTATGGGTCTCCAGCCCCATGTTGTGGAGCCAGTTGTCGAACAGCTCCACCTGCTGCTGTTCCGCGTTCTTTTTGAGGATGACGATCATACTGCTCACTCCTGTCGTAAAATAAAATCAGAAATAGAAAAGGGACCCACAGTGTCATTTCACTGTGAGTCCCGGAATCAACGATGGGTCCCGCACCACTTCACCGCAGCAAAACGACCTTTATCTACTTGTATAGATAAAGGTAAACTTATAGATGTAAGCGGCGGCCAGACGGCAGGCGTTCATAAAAAGGGACCTCGTTTCATGGATTGGCGTTATTCTACCACGGTTTCCGGCTGGTGGCAAGAGGAAAATTTATATTTTTTGAAAAAATCTCTGTTGCTTCTAAGTTTTTAGGGCAAAAATTTTCCGGTTTTCTTTGTAAGATTTTTCACCATTTCCGCTAGAAGTGTGTTATAATAGGGGCGATTGATTTTATAACGACCGCAGAGGTTACATACGAGGTGAGGATATGAGCAAATTTGTCCGGTTTGAAGGTGTCAAAAAGGTCTACCACATGGGTGAGGTAGAGATCCAGGCTCTGCGCAGCGCCACCTTCGCGGTGGAGAAGGGCGAGCTGTGTGTTATCGTTGGCCCCAGCGGCGCGGGAAAGACCACACTGCTGAACATCCTTGGCGGGATGGACACCCTGACCGAGGGCCGGGTGTTTTTAGGGGACGAGGAGATCTCCGCCTACAACGCTAAGCAGCTCACTGCCTACCGCCGCTATGACATAGGCTTTGTGTTCCAATTTTACAACTTGGTGCCCAACCTCACGGCTCTGGAAAACGTAGAGCTTGCAGCCCAAATCTGCAAGCATCCCCTGGATGCGGGGGAGGTGCTGCGCAGCGTAGGGCTGGAGGAGCGGCTGGGGAATTTCCCCGCCCAGCTCTCCGGCGGCGAACAGCAGCGGGTAGCCATCGCCCGGGCGCTGGCAAAAAACCCGAAGCTGCTGCTGTGCGATGAGCCTACCGGCGCGCTGGATTACAGTACCGGCAAGTCTATTTTGAAGCTGTTGCAGCTCATGAGCCGGAAGAACGGCATGACGGTCATTATCATCACCCATAACAGCGCCCTGACGGCCATGGCAGACCGGGTGATCCAGGTAAAGAACGGCGCGGTGACTTCCGTTGAGATCAACGACCGTCCCGTCCCGGTGGAGGAGATCGAATGGTAAAGACGCTGTTTCGTTCTGCCCTGCGGGAGGTCCGCCAGAGCTTTGGGCGGTATTTGGCGATTTTGGCCATTGTAGGTCTGGGGGTAGGTTTTTTTGCGGGCCTGCGGGCCTGCCAGCCAGACATGATGCTTACAGGGGGGGCCTATTTGGAAGCACAGAAGCTCTATGACTTCCGCTTCCTGTCCACCCTGGGCTTTACGGAGGATGATGTGGCGGCTTTCGCTGCCCATGAGGACGTGTCCGCCGCCAGAGGAGCGGTGTATGCCGATTTCCTCACTGAGGTGGAGGAGGGCCATGAGATGGTGGTAAAGGCCCATTCCCTTACGGATGGGGTGAACCTGCCCAAGCTGTCGGTGGGCCGGATGCCCGAAGCGCCGAACGAGTGTCTGGGAGACGCGAAATACTTCCTGGAAGGGGATCTGGGCCGGACGCTGCCGGTGAACCCGTCTAATAATGAGGAGACCCGGGACTTGCTGCGGTATGAGGGGTATACCATTGTCGGGCTGGCTTGGTCACCCTACTACCTGAACTATGAACGGGGGACAAGCTCCATTGGCAGCGGCACCGTGGCCGCCGCTGTGTTCATCCCTGAGGATGGGTTTGATTTTGAAGCCTACTATGAGATTTTTGTGACTGTGGAGGACATGGGCGCGCCCTACTCCGATGCCTACGATGCCGCTGTTGATAGGCTGAAACCGGAGATGGAAGTCCTGCTAGGCCAGCGGGCGGAGCTGCGCTACGCTTCCCTCTACGATGAAGCGGTAGCGGACATCAGCGATGCGGACCGGGAGATTGCGGATGGCTGGCTGGACTACCGCCAGGAGAAGGCCGATGCGGAAACAGAGCTGGATGATGCCTACCAGGAGCTGACCGGCGGTGAAGCCGACTATGAACAAGGCCAGCAGGACTATGAGCAGGGACGCATTGACTATGAGCAGGGCCTTCGGGACTTTGCCGAAGGGGAGCGGAAGGTTCAAGATGCCCGTAAGGAGCTGGCGAATGCGGAGCAGGAAGTAGCGGACGGAGAACAGGCCCTTGCGGACGCCCGCAAGGAGCTGGACGATGGCTGGGCGGAGTATAACCAGTCCAAGGCCGATGTGGAACAGGAGCTTGCCAGCGCACTGCGGAAGCTGGAGGACGGCGAAGCCGAATACCAGGATGGCCTGGACGAATACAATAAGGGCCTGAAGAAGCTGGAAGATGCGGAGGACGAGATCGCCGATGGGGAAGCGGAGCTGCGGAAGGGCTGGCGGGAGCTGGATGCTGCCCAGGCGGAATTGGACACCGCCTGGGCCCGGCTGGAGCAGGCCCAGCAGCAGTTGGATGCTAGCAAGGCCCAGTTGGACGCAGGCGAAGCCGAATACCAGGCGGCCTACCAGCAATTGGAAGAGCTGGCCGCCGCCATGGGGGTGCCGCTGGAGGAGCTTATGCATACGCCGGAGGGCCAGGCGCTGGCGGCGGCTCGGGCGGAGCTTGACCGGGGCTGGGCATCTTATGAAGCGGGTCTCCGGCAGTATGAGGACGGTTATGCCGAATACCGCTCAGGCGCGTCCCAGGTGGAAGCTGGTCTTCGGGAACTGCGGGCGGGTGAAGCGGAGCTGGGTCGGGGCCGCAAGGAGCTGTCCAGCGGCCGCGAGGAGCTTGCCAGTGCGAAAAAGAAGCTGGCGGAAGCCCGGCAAGAACTAGATGACGGCTGGAAGGAGTACAATGACGGCAAGGCCGAAGCGGAGCGGGAGCTGGCGGACGCGCTCCAAAAGCTCAACGATGGCGAAGCCGAATATGCGGAAGGCGTCCAGGAATGGGAGGAGGGCAAGCAGGCCCTTGCCGAAGGCCGGGAGAAGCTGGCGGACGCGGAGCGGGAGCTGGAAGACGCCCGCAGGGAGCTCAACGATGCCCGGGCGGAGCTGGAGCGCGCCCCCGGCGAGCTGGCGGATGCCCGGCAAGAGCTGGATGAAGGCTGGGACGAGTATCACGACGGCAAGGCGGACGCGGATCGGGAATTTGCCGATGCGGAAAAGAAGCTGATGGAAGCGGAGGGCGAACTGGCGGACGCCCGGGAGAAGCTGAAGGATCTGAAGCGGGCCACCACTTATACGCTGACCCGGGCGGAGAACACGGGCTACACCTGCTTTGAGAACGATATCTCCATTGTAGCGGCAATTTCGGTGGTGTTCCCGGCGTTCTTCTTCCTGGTGGCGGCGCTGGTGTGCATGACCACCATGAAGCGCATGGTAGACGAGCAGCGGACGCAGATTGGCGTGCTGAAGGCTCTGGGCTATGGCAAGGGTCAAATCATGTCGAAATATCTGTTCTATTCCGGCTCCGCCGCCCTGGTAGGCAGCACCTTGGGCTACGGGATGGGGATTACGGGACTGCCCTGGATTATCTGGGAGATCTACGGCCTGATCTACGGCTTTGCGCCGCTGGAATACGCGGTGCTGCCGGATCTAATGTCCCTGTCCTTCGCGGCGGCGCTGCTGTGCTCCATGGGGGCAACCTGGTTGTCTTGCCGGATAGAGCTGCGCCGCCAGGCGTCGGAGCTGATCCGGCCCAAGACGCCCCGGGCAGGCCGCCGGGTATTTTTGGAGTATATTACGCCGCTGTGGCGCCGTCTGGGCTTTCTGCACAAGGTATCGGCCCGGAACGTGCTGCGCTATCGCAGCCGCTTGGTGATGATGGTTCTGGGCATCGGGGGCTGCACGGCGCTGCTGTGTACGGGCTTTGGGATCCGGGATTCCATCGCCCATGTGGCGGACGACCAGTTCGATGAAATCACCCTTTATGACTACGCCGTGACCTTCCAAGAGGGGCAGACCCAGGAATCGGCCAAGGCCTATCTGGAAAAATCTGGCTGGGCAGAGGATCAGGGCCTCTTGGTTCACAGCGGCAGCATAGACATTCTGACCCCGGGCGGCAGTAAATCAGTGTATCTGGTAGTATCATCCAAAGATAGTTTAGAAGGGTTTTTATCCCTTCACAGCGGCGGGAGGCCGGTAGCTTACCCTGGGGAAGGGGAGGTGGTGCTGAACGCCGGGCTGGCGGAGAGCCTGCGCATCCGGGAAGGTGACACAGTGCAGCTTCACGACAGCAAGCTGGGGTCTATTGAAGCGGTGGTCTCGGCGCTGTGCGACAATTATGTATTCAATTACGCCTATGTATCGGCGGAGACCTATCAGAAGCAGATTTATGAAACGCCAGAATACAACACCCTCTATGTGCTGGCCCGTGAGGGGGCGGATCCCTACGAGGAGGGGGCTCTGCTTCTGGAGGGCGAGGGGGTAGGCGCGGTAACGGTGAATGACGCTACCCGGGAGCGGGTGGACAGCATGCTGTCCCGGCTGGATTATATTGTAGTCGTGATTGTGCTGTGCGCGGCGGCGCTGGCGTTTATTGTGCTGTATAACCTGACGAATATTAATGTAACGGAGCGGATCCGGGAAATTGCGACCATCAAAGTGCTTGGCTTTTATCAGAACGAGGTAGCGGCCTATGTGTTCCGTGAGATCAATATGCTGTCTATTTTGGGGAGCTTGGCTGGCTTAGGAATGGGGAAGGCGCTTCATCTTTTTGTCATGGAGCAGGTAAGGATTGATGCCATGACATTTGCCTGCCGGATTGCGCCCACGAGCTATTTGATCTCTTTTGCCATGACGCTGCTGTTTACATTCACGATTTCCCTTGGCATGCGGCCAAGGCTCAAGAAAATTGATATGGCGGAGTCACTAAAATCAATTGAGTGACCTTTGCCGCCGCCCAGGCGGCGGCAAAGGTATCTTTACAGCATTACCTACGAAAAGCAAACAAATCATGGTAAAGATTCCCAGGGAGCGCCCCCTGCCGGAAGAAAGGAGCCGCTATGTTCCGAAGTCTCCATATGAAGCTGGTTTTAATTATGCTGCTGCTGATCACTTCCTTGATGACGGTGGTTGGCACCTTCATGATGACCAATATCACCGGCTTCTATATTGATGAATTCTACAATCAAGTGGACTCCGTCTTTGGCAGCTCCAACCCCGCCAACGCGGCCTTCGTCAACTCCCTGCGGGAGGAAGCCGCCCAGACCGATGGCGTCCACACCATCCGGGAAATGATCGAAGCAAAAGCCGGTGATCTGGGGCTTAATTCCAATACCAGGAACTTCTATATCCTGGATGGCCGCACCGGACTGTTTTTGGATGGCAGCGATGACCGCAAGGGCTTCGAGAGCTTGCAAACCACCCCCAACCTCCTGACTGCCCGGGGCAGCATTGCTGCCGGTGAAAGCTTAGTGGGGGCGGAGAGCGATATCACCGCCAACTACATGGACGTGGCCATTCCCATTTCTGGAGGGGAAAACGCCTACATCATCTACATTTATGATAACCGTAGTACCGTCAACGACCTTAACAGCCAGCTTTTCATGATTATCGTGCAGGCCCTTTTGGTGGGCCTGCTCATATCCGTCCTGCTCAGTTTCCTGCTCAGCAAGACCATGATTATCCCCATCGAGCGGCTGACCGAGCGGGCCGAGCAGGTGGCGGCGGGGGATTTCGGCTCCACTATTACCGTGGAGTCCTCTGACGAGATCGGCATTCTCACTACCACCTTTAACGACATGGCCGCTGTCCTAGAGGACACTTTGGAGGAGGTGGCCAGCGAGCGCAATAAGCTGGATACCCTGTTCCTCCATATGACCGATGGCGTGATCTCCTTTGCCAGCGATGGGGCCATCCTTACCTGCAACCCTGCCGCTAGCCAGATGCTGGGCCGGGAGGTATCCTTCTACGAATATGACGCCCTCTTTGGGCAGGAAGTCCCTCTGCAAAAGGTTATGAGTCTCCAGCGGCCTAACTTCGCTTCCCGGGAATTGACGGTGGGTGAACGGATCCTGGAGCTGTATCTGGCCCCCGTTTCCGATGGGGAGGATGGCGGCGTTATGGCTGTGATGCACGATGTTACTGCCCAACGGAAGAACGAGGAAATGCGCAAGGAGTTCGTGGCCAACGTCTCCCATGAGCTGCGCACCCCCCTGACCAATGTACGCAGCTACGCCGAGACCATCCGGGATATGGAGGACATCCCCCGGGATACGGAAAACGGCTTTTTGGATATCATTATCAGCGAGACCGACCGTATGACCCGCATTGTTCAGGATTTGCTGACCCTCAGCCGCCTAGATTCCGGCCGCGCTGAGATCAAGATGGTTCGCTTTTCCCTCTATGAAGCTATCGAGTCTGTCTGCCGCGCGGTGGAGCTGGAAGCCCAGCGCCGTGGGCATGTCTTGATCCGCCTGTATGGCGAAACCCTGCCGATGATCGTGGGTGACCGGAACCGGCTGGAGCAGGTGATGATGAACGTGGTGGGCAACTCCATTAAATACACACCGGACGGCGGGCGCATCGAGGTGGATGCCGGGATCCGGGGCAAAAACGTGTGGATTGATGTCTCCGACAACGGCATCGGCATTCCCCAGAAAGACCGGGAACGGATCTTCGACCGGTTTTACCGGGTGGACAAGGCCCGCTCCCGGGAGAGCGGCGGCACAGGCCTGGGCCTGTCCATTGCCCGGGAAATCGTCTTGCGCCACCATGGCTCCATCGCCCTGACGTCCCATGAGGGGCCGGGAACCACCGTGCGCATTGTCCTGCCCATCCGGCAGAAGGAGGAGGGGGTGCTATGACCGGCAAGCGCCTGCGCAATTGGCTGCAAAATGGGGTCCTGGTACTGCTCTGCGCCCTGACCCTGCTCCAGCTTGCCCAGCTTCCGCTGCTGCAAAATATCCGGTTGTCCTCCAATAGGCTGTTTTCCCAGAGTGACGGCGGGGAGGTTCAGGCGGAGAGCGCGCCGCTCTCCGCCATGTTCCCGGCGGTGAACCTGATGGCCACTGTGGATAGTGAGCACGGCCGCTGTGGCCAACTGTGCCTCAGCGCCGACAGTGCAGCCCTCCAGGCGGTAATCCCCCTATTCAAGGAAGCGATAGGCTCCGCTACGGAGACCGGCCAGGTGGCGGACGAGACCTTCCGTGCCGCGCTGAACTATCCGGGCCTGTTCCTGGAGTTGACGTCGGGGCCATTGCCCCTGGAGGTGGTGGCGGCGTGGCTGGGGGAAACAGCGGCCTTTTCCCGAGAGGTTCGGGCTATGGCTCTGACCACCGGGGAGGACGATGTGACCAGCCTGTACCTGCTGGACGGGGAGGGGCGGATCTTCCGCTACGGTACGGCCCTGTATCCGCCTGCGGTGCGGAGTGTCTGCGAGGGCTTTCTGGCCAATGGAGGCGTATTTTCCTACGAGACCGGCTATGTGGCCCTGGCGCCCTACACGGTGCTCGCTCAGGAGGTGGCGGCGCCGGCGGTGCTGTCCTCGGAGCGCCCGGCTGGGTATTCCGCCTACAACCTGCTTTCCGCCCTGGGCTTCAACGCCCACACCTTCTCCCGCTACACCGAGAGCGGTGGAGCGGAGGTAGTGGAGGAATCCCCGAGAACCCTGCGCATTGCCCCGGATGGGACGGTGACCCTAACAAACCGGGGGACAGGGGCGTCCAATCCCTATCAGACCTCCAGCCAGGGCCTGCCAGAGGTGCTTGCCACCGCGTGGCGGCTGGCGATGGCCCTCACGGAGGGCACTGGGGCTTCCCCGCTGTTTTTACAGGCGGTGGAGGAGACGGAATCCGGCTGTGTCCTACGCTTCCGCTACCAGGTGGACGGGGTGCCGGTGTTCTTCGCGGACGGCGGCGATGCGCTGTCTGTGGTGTTCCAGAACGGGGCGGTAAGCAGCTTCACATACCGCTGCCGGGCTTACGAGCCGCTGGAGGAGGAGCCAGCGCCCCTGCTGCCTACCGACATGGCCCAGGCTATTGCTGCCGCCTACCCGGATGCTGCGCTGTCCATCGGATATGTGGATGACGGCTCTGGCCGCACTGCCGCCCAATGGCGGCGCTGACCTACCCGCCGGGAAAGGAGACGGACGATGGAGACATACCGCCTAAAAAATATTGCCATATTAATTTTACTGCTGCTCAACGGTTGCCTGCTGTTGACAGTGGGGCACCAGCGGCTCCAGTCTCTAGGGACGGAGCGCCGGACGGCGGAGCAGCTCGCATCGCTGTATGAGGGGAGCCAGCTCAAGCTGGATGGTGGGATCGACCTGTTCCAGCCTTCCCTGAGCCCCCTGGCCCTCTCCCGCAACCCGGAGACAGAGCAGGCTATCGCTTCTGCCCTGCTGGGGGATGTAGCGGTTTCCACCAGCCAGGGTGGCGGTATCTATAGCTATGAAGCCAACTGGCGTACCATCCAGTTCCGGGCGGGCGGCAGCTTTTATGGCAGCCACCTGGATTTGCCGGTGGAGGATATTCCGGAGTTTGCCCAGGCGTTTTGCAGAGCGTTCAGTTATGAGGAGCCGGAGGTTAAGCTCTCTGGCGGGACTGGCAGTGCCGTGGCCGGACAATTGGCGGGAGGGGTGCCGGTGGCCAACTGCGGCGTGGAACTGTATTTTGAGGAGGGGCGCCTGGTTTCCGTATCCGGCGCCCATGTAGGCTTGCAGGATGCCACGCTCCAGTCCGGCAGCCGGATGACTTGTGTCACAGCACTGGTCAAGTTTCTGGATTACCGCAATGCTTCCGGCGCCGTGTGCAGCGAGGTGGCGGGTGTACGGTGCGTGTACCAGCTCCAGAGCGTATCCGATGCGCGGCTGCTGCCCGCCTGGGAGATCGAGACCGACACCTATACCTATTATGTAGACTGTGGCACGGGGGAGGTCTACGGAAAGTAGGGGGGAGAGACAATCAGCGGTTCCGGCGCGGCATTTTGCCGCGCCGGAACCGCTGTATTTGCTGTTCTGTTATACTTCCCCCGCCAGCTTCCGCCGCAAAACAGCTTTTCCGGCTCGGGAAACCAGGCATTCCCGGCCACCTACTTTCAGCCGGTTCCGTTTCAGATCTACCTCCTCAATCCGATCTGCCGCCACCAAATAAGCCCGGTGGACCCGGAGGAACCGTCCCCCCAGACGCTGTTCCAGCTCGTTGAGGCTGCCCAGGAAATCGACCCGGCATCCGGCTGTGTGGAGCAGCACATGGTGGGGAGTGGGGGCGGTCTCGAAAAACAGGATGTCCCCCAGGGGGATGTGGCGCAGGGTGTCCCCGGTGCGCAGGGTGAAGATGTCCTCTGGGTCCCGCTGCTCCGCGGCCAGCCGTGCCTGGATGGCTTCCAGACACCGGGAGACCGATTTCTCCAGCCGCGCCGGGTCTTTTACAATGTAGTCGAATACTTCCAAATGGTACTGGAAGGTGCGGCAGGCCAGCTCGCCGTATCCAGTGATGTAGACCAGAGTGGCATGGGGATCCAACCGCCGGATTTCCTGCCCCAGGAGGAAACCGTCCCACGTGTCGTCTCGCAGATCCACGTCCAAAAAATAGATGCCCCGCTTGCCGCCCCTGCCTGCGGCTGCGTCCAGCAGGAGGTCTGGCGCTGACGCGCTGCAAACGATGGACATGTCGTAGTCTTCAATCATGATTTTCCGCTCCAGAATGCCTTGGATCCGGAGACGGGCTGCCGAATCATCATCGCAGAGATAAATGCCGATCATAGCGTCCCTCCAATGGTAAGCTCCTGTACAAATACGCCGTCCGCCCAGCTAGCGGCGGAGACAGCGTGGGGACAATCCGCCAGCAGACGCTGGTAGCTGGACAGGCCCACTCCCCGGCCTGCGCCCCGGGTAGACCATCCCTCCTCCCAGAACCGTGCCGGATCCGCCGCTCCGTTCCAGGAGTTGGATACCCGCAGGGCGGTTCTGCCCCCCTGGGACAGTAAGATGATCTCCACCCAGGGCCGCTCGGTCTCCAACGCGGCTTCCAAGGCATTGTCCACCAGAATGCCCAGGCACCGGACAAAGTCCCACACGTCCATGGCTACGGCTTCCATGGGGTAGAGAACCTCCAGGCGGCAGTCCACCCCTTTCTCCGCCATAGCGGCCAGCTTGACCAGCAGAAGGCTGCGCACTTGAGGGATGCGCAGGTTCCCGGTTTGGGCGGATGCCTGGATTTTTTCTCCAATGCGCCGGTCGAAGCTCGCGTCAAGCTGCGCCAGGGCGGCGCGGAGCTGCTCCATTTCCCCGTCCTCCGCCTGCCGGGACAGGCTGGACAGAAGGTTTTTATAGTCGTGTCGGAAGGCGTGAACCTCCTGCCGGATTTTTTCCAGGTCTTGTTCATACAGCCGTTGCTGGGCAATGGTTTCCTGCTGGGCCTGTAACCTGCGGGCAGCGTCTATCTGCCGGGCGATGTAGGCGGTCAGCCCCGCGATCAGTCCCACCAGTACAATGGATAGGGAGTAATATTGTGCCAGATAGCCAGGCTGGACACCGGGCTGGAGGAGCAAAAACGACTCCATCGCGATTTCCAGGGCAAACAGCAGCAAGGCGGTTCGGTGGGGCTTATCTTCTTCCTCCAGCAGGAGCCGGAAATAATGGCCAAAGCGGAGCCGCTTGAGCAGAGGTATGGCAATGGCTGTAATGAGGCAATGGACAAGAAGTGTACTTGCGAAATGAATCGGGGAGTCCGGGAGCAACAGAAACACCGATTGGGACAAAATAGAAGTAGCCATCTGAAAGATGCCTGCGATACATATAGCGGAATACGCCTGGAGCAGCCGCAGCCGCCAGGCCCACCTACACCATAAGGTACACATGAGCATAATCAGCAGAGAAGCGGCGAGATAGTGCTGGCTTTTGAAACCAGGGAGCAGGGAGAGGACGCTGGCGAATATGGATGCAGCCACAGGGGAGGGCAGCAGCACGGCCAGCTTTTTGATCCGCGCCCAGGAGGGAGATTCATCCATCACCACGAACAGGTAGCAGACCAGAAAGACATGTCCCCCCAAGGAATCCAAAAATATGGAAAATACATGGAGAAAATCCACCGCCGTCATAGACCCTGCCCGCCTTTCGCCCTGCTTCAGGAAAAATTGCTGTTCCAGATTATAACATCCGCTGGGAGGGAAGGCAAGGCAAAACATGAAAAAACGCGGACAGGCTGGCTTGGGGAGAGGAAGGTCTCCCGCGTTTTTCCTTTTTCTCTCTTGACAGGATACGGAAAGGGTGGTAAGATGTAAATATCATGGTGTGGTTTGATAAAGATGTCAAGTCACACCGATGTAACCAAATACAATCTACATGGGAGCAGGATGGTGTGCTATGCAAAAAACAAGAATATGTAGTTTGGTTTTAGCCTTGGCGTTGGTGGCAAGTGCCGTCTGCGGCTGTTCCGCTGCGCCAGAGGAGGATGAACTCCCTCTGGGGATTCTGCTGGACGAAGGTGTCCCCCTGGCAGGGTCGCCCGCTATCAGCACGGTGCTGTCTCCGGCGGCGTCCGGTACGAAGGTGGAGAAAAACAGTTCCGCTGAGATCGACTATTCCAACACCAAGGACGGCTATTTCATGGTCAAATGGAATGGCGGCGGCAATCCGAAGCTTATGGTGGTCGTCAAAGGGCCGAGCGGCGGCGACCAGTACCAGTATTACCTCCGCACCGATGGGGAGTACGATGTGTTCCCCCTCTCCGATGGTAACGGTAAGTACTTGGTGACTGTAAATAAAAATGTCTCTGGCACCAAGTATACTGTGGAACTGTCTTTAACCATTAACGCGCAGATGGACGATGAGTTCGCTCCTTTTCTGCGGCCCAACCAGTATGTGAACTATACCGAAAACAGCCGCGCTCTGCAAGTGGCAGCCGATGAGATCGCTGCCCAGGGTGCCGTGGACAACCTCAGCAAAGTGCATGTTATCTACGACTACGTAGTCAACGCCCTCACCTATGACACCGTCAAGGCTCAGACTGTCAAGTATGACTACTTGCCAGATATTGACAAGGTTCTCAGCGAAGGTAAGGGTATTTGTTTTGACTACGCCGCTCTGATGGCCGCCATGCTCCGCAGCCAGGGAGTGCCCGTCAAGCTGGTGGTGGGCTATACCAGCGCCGGGCAAAAGCATGCCTGGATCAATGTCTGGAGCGAGACAGAGGGCTGGG
Source organism: uncultured Oscillospiraceae bacterium (assembly GCA_910587645.1). Taxonomy (GTDB): domain Bacteria; phylum Bacillota; class Clostridia; order Oscillospirales; family Oscillospiraceae; genus Pelethomonas. The sequence goes on along the minus strand of CAJUNA010000041.1, from coordinate 363,810 downwards.
TGGAGAATATGATCTTTTTCAACGGCCAGGAATGGGAGCTGATGGATCCCACCTTTGCTTCCAGCAGCAAGCAGAGTGCCAGTATCATGAAATACATTGGCAACGGCAGTAACTACACCGCCAAGTATCTCTATTAAAATTCGGAGGGAACTACATATGAAACGACTGCGCGTCCCCGCCCAATATCTCCCCATTTTCTGCCGTGAGCTGCACCAGCTGGTTCGCTCCGGTATTCCCATCAGCGAGGGCTTGTCCATGCTGCGGGAGGATGAAACCGACCCTAATACCCGTGCATGGCTGGAGACGCTGTGCCAGTCAACAGAAGATGGTATGCCTCTGGCTTCCGCTTTGCGGGAGACAGGGGCTTTCCCCGCCTATATGACGGATATGGTGGCCCTGGCTGAAGACACGGGCCGTTTGGAGGATGTCCTGCTCTCCCTCCAGCGGCACTATGACCGGCAGCTCCGCATGAGCGCCGACATTCGCGGCGCGGTGACGGTACCGGTGACTCTATTCGCCGTGATGGTGGCGGTAGTGATTCTGCTGGTGACCCAAGTCCTGCCTGTATTTGACAAGGTATTCGCACAGCTCGGTGTCCGCATGGGCGCGGTGGCTGTGGGAATGATGAATGCCGGAGCCGTGCTGGCTAAGGCAGGTGTTGGCATTGCTGTGGTTTTGGTGGTGGCTGCTGCTGCTGCCTTGGTGGTAGCCCTGGTTCCTGCCCTGCGGGAGAAGTTTGCGGCCTGGTTCCGCCGCCGCTTCGGCGGACGGGGGATTTTAGGCCAGATGGCCGTGTCCCGTTTTGCGTCCTCCATGGCGATGGCAGTATCCAGCGGTATGAGCATGGAGGAATCGGTGGAGATTTCCGCCAAACTCTGCGGCGGCGCGAAGGAGATCGACAGCAAGACAGAACAGTGCCGTAAAGATATTGAGGAGGGGGGAAGCCCTGCGGAAGCCCTGGCGAAAAGCGGCCTGTTTACCGGTCGTGACTGCCGCCTGCTGAAACTGGCGGAGCAGACGGGCTCTCTGCCCGACACCCTGGAGGATCTGGCCCAGCGGCAGGAGGAGGAGAGCCTGCGCCGCATTGACCGGACGGTTGGAGCCATCGAACCAGCTATCGTTGTCATTACCAGCGCCTTAGCGGGTGTGATCCTGCTAAGCGTGATGCTGCCGCTGATGGGGCTGCTGTCTACCATCGGATAAGGCGGTGGGCATGAGGAAACGAAAGTATGCAAGCCGCTGGTCTTGGGTTCCCATGGCATTAGGACTGCTGTTATTTATCGCGGCGGCAGTGTGGATGGTGAAAGGTGTCCAGGAAGCTGCGGCGGTTTCGGATCGGGAGGGCCTGCGCATGGCCCAAGAAGCAGCCAATCGGGCGGTGGTGAGCTGCTATGCCCTGGAGGGGGTCTACCCCGCCACCTATGAGGATCTGAAGGCCAAAAGCGGCCTTGCCATCGACGAGGAGCGGTACGCGGTGTTCTACGAGATATTTGCGTCCAATATGCGCCCCTCCGTCACCGTTGTGGAGAGATGGGAGGGGGAGCCATGAGACGGCAAAGCGGCGCGGGGGCTTTGGCTGCCTTGATGCTGACCTGCGTATTTGGCGTGACGTTGCTGCTGAGCCTTGCTGCCGGGGCGGGTGTCTACCGCCGGGTGGCGGACCGGACTGAGCAGAACGCCCAAGACCGGGTCAGTCTCAGCTACATCACTGCTAAACTCCATGCGGCGGACGCAGCGGGGCAGGTGGAAGCAGGAAGCTTTGGGGACGGCGGTGCGCTGTTCCTCTACGAGGAAATCGAAGGCTCCATTTATGAGACGGTTTTGTACGTCTATGATGGGTATTTAATGGAGATCTTGCGTGAAAAGGGATCTGAGCAGGATCCGGAATTTGGTGAGATGGTCTGTCCCGCCCAAATGCTGGAGGTGTCGGAACAGCAGCCAGGGTTGCTGTGGCTGACCCTTACCGGCCCGGACGGCGGGATCCAGACCGCAGGCGTTTATGTAAGGAGTGATGGTTGAGCATGGAACGAATCAAACCGACCCGCTCGGGCCTGTTCGCCATCGAGCTGTTAATCGCGGTGGGGGTATTCTCCCTGTGTGCGGCTATCTGCGTAGGGCTGTTCGTCCGTGCGGAGGTCATGAGCCAGGACAGCGCCAACCTTAGCCGCGCCGTAGGCGAAGCCCGGACTGCCGCTGAGTGTTTCAAGGCCGCTGGCGGCGATCTGGAAAAGACGGCGGCGCTGGCCGGCGGGAGCCTGGAGGGCGGGGCGCTGCGCCTGTACTATGACGGGGACTGGCAGAAGATGGACGAATGCGGGACGGACGTGGAGACGCTGTTCCTTTTGGAACTGCTTCCGGAAACGTCCGCCACGGCGGGTTATGCCACTGTTCAGTTGCGGGTTTCGGGACCTGTGGCAGCGGAGGATCTTACAGCGGGTGCGCTGCTGGAGGGAGCGGCCATCCTCTCCTGGCGCGTAGCGGCATGGGAGGTGGCGCCATGAAGCGCGGCGGCGTATCCGGGGCGGTAAGCCTGGTAATGATCTTCTGCGTATTGTGCCTGGCGGTGTTCGCGGTGCTGACCATCGCCACGGCAGACCGGGAAGCGAAATTGACCGCCATGACCGCCCAGAATGCGGCGGACTACTATGAAGCGGACGCCATAGCGGTGCAGGCTGTGGCCGCCCTGTGGGAGGGCGGGACTTTGCCGGATGGGGTGGAGGTTACACAAAAAGGAGACGCGGTGTCTTTTTCCATTCCCATCGGGGAATCCCAGGCGTTGGAGGTAGAGGTGTCGCTGGAGCGCGGCGCGTGCCGGATTCTCCGCTGGCAGACAGTCTACACCGGCGAGTGGGAGCCGGAGGAGTTTATGGATCTCTGGGACGGATTTCCAGATTAAAGTTTACAAAAGGAGCAAATAGCACTATGGAAAGTGTCCAAACATATCTGAAGCAGGCGGTGGAGGAAAATGCCTCCGACCTGTTTATCGTTGCGGGCCGGGCGGTCTCCATTAAGAAGGAGGGGCGGATTGTCCCCCTTCGGGATGAGCGGCTAACGCCGGACGATTCTGAGACCTTGGTGCGGGAGTTGTACGGCATGGCCCACCGTCCTCTGGACAAGTGCATGTCCGTAGGGGATGACGATTTTTCCCTGTCGGTAGGCGGGCTGGCCCGGTTTCGGATCAACACTTACCGGCAGAGAGGTTCCCTGGCCTCTGTTATCCGGATCGTCAGCTTTGGGATTCCTGATTGGAGAAGCGTTGGGATTCCTGAGGAGGTCATGAAGATCGCCAACATGACCCGTGGGATGGTGCTGGTCACTGGCCCTGCGGGAGGAGGGAAGTCCACAACCCTGGCTTGTGTGGTGGATGCGGTGAACCGTGCTCGGGACGCCCACATCATCACCATTGAGGATCCTATTGAGTATCTGCACCGCAACGACAAGAGTATTATCAGCCAGCGGGAGTTGGCTATGGACACTTCCAGCTATGTGACCGCCCTGCGAGCCAGCCTGCGGCAGGCGCCGGATGTGATCCTCTTAGGCGAAATGCGGGATCTGGAGACTATCCAGACAGCCATGACAGCGGCGGAGACTGGACATCTGGTCATTTCTACCCTTCATACGGTTGGCGCGGTGAACACCATTGACCGGATCATTGATGTATTCCCACCCTCCCAGCAGCAGCAGGTTCGCATCCAGCTTGCCCAGGTGATGAAGACCGTCGTCAGCCAGCAGCTTTTGCCGTCTATTGATGGGGGGCTGGTTCCCGCGTTTGAGATCATGCACCTGAATAATGCCGTGCGCAGTATGGTTCGGGACAGCCGGATCCATCAGATTGATTCCGTCATCCAAACTTCTGCGGCGGAGGGGATGATCGGGATGGACGAGTCCATCTGGCGGCTGTTTAAGGCGGGCCGGATCAGCGCCGAGACCGCGCTGCACTGCGCAATGAATCCGGATCAACTGCAAAAGAAAATAGGGAAGTAAGCGTGTCTTTGTACGCTTCGACAACTAACCCGGGCGGTGCCGTAAGGCACCGCCCGGGTTTTTGAGGGAAATGGAAAGGATCTGCTGTAAACTGTGCAAGGGAAAGGTTTTTTGATGATAAATGGTGCTTTTAGGAACTAATTCGGAGTTGTTCTTGGCAAAAAGCGGCTAACATCCTGTATTTTTGGTAGAGTGATTGGTACGCTGTCTGGGTACCAGGATCCGGCCGGTAGACCGTGCCCTCACGACAGGCCATATGATTAACGGCGTCCTCCGGCGTTTGGTACACCCCTGCGGAAACCGCTGCCAGGATTGCTGCGCCTAGTGCGGAAGCCTGTTCCGAAGCGGTAGCGCGGATAGGCCGCTGTAAAATGTCTGCGTAGAGCTGCATGGCGAAGGGGTTTTTCCGGGCAATGCCGCCGCAGGCTGTGATTTCCCGGATCTTGATTCCCGCTTGTTCAAAGACCTCCAGGATCCACCGTGTGCCGTATGCCGTTGCTTCCAACAGAGCGCGGTACTGCTCCGCTGGTGTTGTGCGCAGGGTCATGCCTAGCATCGCGCCGGAAAGGCGGCTATCCACCAATGGTGTCCGCTGGCCGTTCCACCAATCTAAGGCCAACAGGCCGCTTTCCCCAGGGTGCAGCTTGGCAGCCTGTTGGCTGAGAAGCTGGTGTGTGCTGATTTTCTGCGCCTTTGCCTGTTCTGTATACCGGGTGGGCACGTTGTTTTGGATAAACCACTCCAGCATATCTCCCACACAGGACTGCCCGGCTTCATATGCGTAAAGCCCTGGCAGAATGCTGTCCCTGCATGAACCGCAAATGCCCGGCACATATTTTTCCTCCGGCGACAGGAGGATGTGGCACGATGATGTGCCTATGACCAGGAAAAGCATCCCTGAACTTGTTGAACCGCTGCCCAGCACCCCAGCGTGGGCGTCAATGATTCCTGCCGCCACGGAGGTCTTTGATGAAAGACCCAGCCGTTCTGCCCATTGAGGGCGTAAAGTTCCCGCTTGCTCCCAGGGGGAGGCGATACCGCCACGGAGCTTTTCTGATATCAGGTGCTCCATACGCCCGTCCAATTTTTTAAGGAAGGATGGAGGCGGATATCCCTCTTTTGGATTCCAGAGGGCTTTGAAGCCCGCGCTGCATGAGCTGCGGGTAAGCTGGCCGGTAAGCTGTAAGGTAAGCCAATCTACGGTTTCCAAAAATAACCCGGCACTACGGTAAATTTCTGGCGCTTCTTCCAGAATTTGCAAAATTTTGGGCAGCATCCACTGGGCAGACACTTTGCCGCCGTACCGCGCCAGCAGGAGCGGGGCTTCTTTTTCTGCCAAGCTTTCCAAAAGGTTCGCCTGGGGCTGGGCCGCGTGATGCTTCCAGAGCTTCCCATAGGCATGGGGATGCGCCCGGTATTTTTCTTGGCAGCACAGGGGCATTCCGTCCTCAGTAGTGGGAAGCATTGTGCAGGAGGTAGCGTCAAAACCGATGCCTACTACCGCTTCCGGCAATACGCTGCTTTCCCGCAGTAGCGAAGGGATGGTTTCGTCCAGCACCGTCAAATAATCCGATGGATCCTGCAAGGCCCAGCCTGCCGGGAGAGACTGTCCGCACAGCTCCGTCATAACACTGTGGGGATAGTTTTTTTCCCTCACGGCGGCGATTTCTCCGGTCTGGGCGTTTACTAGGATTGCCCGCCCGGACAACGTTCCAAAATCAACGCCGATGGTATATAATTCCCGTTTCATGACGGATACCCCATGCCGCAGATAACCTTGTCGGAGATGGAGTCCAGCAGATCTAAGTCCCAGAGCATTTGCAAGATCGTATACCGGGCGCGGATTTCCTTACAGTACAAGAAGGTGTCCTTCAGCAGTGCCTGGCCAATGCCGATTTGCTGGGGGTGGCTGGGTGCGCCCAGGTTCCGCAGGATCCCCGCTACCTCTTCTGAAGAGGGCAGGGCGTGGAGCAGCTCTAAAATGTCTGTCCAATGCGCTTCTATCATGTGGATCCGCCGGAGCCGTCCGGCGGATTCATTTTTCTGTGCTTCCCGCTCCAGTTCAATTATGCCGGGAGCAGCGGGGCCGTAGGCTGCCCGGATGCTGGCTTCCCATGCCTGGGGCTGGTAGCGCAGGGCGGCCTCTCTGGCGGCGTCAAAATCCACTGTCCGGGCTATCAATTCTTCAGCTGCTTTTAAGACCAGCACGGTGCCCACACCAACTTGAGCCCCATGGGGGGCAGGCCGCTGCCCCTGCTGCTCCAGAATCGTTTCCCAGTAATGGGACATATGGTGTTCGCACCCGGATGCAGGGCGGGAATTGCCATACAAGCTCATGGCCACCCCAGTCAGAACCAGGCCCTCCATAATATCCCCTAAGACCTGAGGGTCACGGTTTTTAGCCGCGCCCGCTGCGGCCAGCGTGCGCCGGACGCAATTTTCCACCAAGTCAATAATATGCTCGCACTGGTGCTCCCCGGTGATGAGATGGGCCAGCCGCCAGTCACACAGGCAGGTACACTTGCCTAGCAAATCCCCTAGCCCTGCGGCGATCATAGCATAGGGGGCTTCCCGGAGGATATCCGTGTCCCCGATGACTGCTAGGGGCGGACGCGCCTGGAAGGTAGTTTTCAGATGGTTGACCTGGATGGCGGCGATGCTGGAGGCGAAGCCGTCCATTGGCGCGGCGGTAGCGACAGTGAAAAAGGGCAGGCCGGTTTTGAAGCTGAAATACCGTACCATGTCGTTGATTGTGCCTGTGCCCACGGCCACCGCCAGGTCGCAGCCTTCCGGCAAATGGATGAGCAGCTCCCCCAAGGTAGCCTCGTCAAAATCTAAATGGGCCAGCTGCACCAACTCCGCCGCGATGCCCGCGTTGTGAAGAATTTGCAGGCATTGCTGCCCGGCGATCTGGAAGGTGATGCTGTCGCAGACCAGATATAAACTGTGGAACCCCAGGCGGCGCGCGTATTTGGGCAGATCCTCCAGGGCGCGGGGGCGGATGCTGACAGCCCGGAGGGGGGCACTGTGGGTTCTTCCGCAGTCACAGGTATAGGTCTGGTTTAAGTAATCATTTAGGCAGTGGGGTGTTGTGTACATCTTCATGGCGGTTCCTCCCTTTTGTGCGCGGGTTCATCGAAATGGGTTGGAACCATCTTACTACGGCTTGCATGAAAATCGTATGGAAAAAAGCGGCATGTTTTGGTGAGAACGCCATAATTTTTCCATACCCTTTCCTGTGGAACCCATGCTATGATAGGCTCATCAAAATCCGGGGGACGTGGACACTCCGGAAAAACAGACGCAGACACAGAAAAGGAGGAGCATGATGGCAAGAGCAAAAAAGGATTCTGATTTCCGCTATAACACCGGGGAATCCCGGGTCCCATGGGCGGCTGTGGGGGAGAACTATAACCAGCAGGACGTGATGGAGGTTGTTAAATTCCTGATGCAGGGCGATGGTGCGGTTTACGATGCCCGGGTGGAGAGTGTACGCGAGGCAGTCAGCGCCCTGGCGGAGGTCTCCACACCTCCCGCCAAGTTGTCCCTGGACGTAGAGGTGGCCAAGTGTGAGAAAAAGGCGGCGGAATATGTGGGCATTGATGACTGCGTATTTCTAACCAACTGCACGGCAGGATTTGAAATCGCCTACAAATACGTCAACCTTCAGCCGGGAGACGAGGTGATTGTTCCCGCCATCACCTTTATTGCCACCATGGCCTATCCCTTGTCCGTAGGGGCGAAGGTGGTGTTCTGCGATGTAGACCCCCGTACACTGAACATGGATCCGGATGATCTGGCAAAAAAAATAACGAATAAAACTAAGATGGTGGTGCCCGTCCACATTGGCGGCTATCCCTGTGATATGGACCGGATCATGGACATTGCCCATACCCACGGTGCGCTGGTGCTGGAGGACGCTGCTCACGGCTTTGGGGCAAAGTACAAAGGAAGAAATATCGGTGCGATTGCGGACTTCACCTCCTTCTCCTTCCACGAGGTCAAAAACAACACCTCTTTCGGGGAGGGCGGCATTCTTATGACAACGGTGCCGGAGTTCAAGTCCAGTCTCCGCCGCGCGCGGTTCCTGGGCGTTGATTTCTCTATGCCGCCCATTAAGGACTGGCTCTACAATGTGGCGGCGTTGCCAGGGAAATACGGGCCGGTGGTTGCGGGGAACGCTTCCACCACGGAAATTCAAGCCCTGGGATTATCTCTCCAGATTGACCGGTATGGCAAAATTTTGGAGGAACGTGCCCGCTGTGCCAGGTATGTAACCCAACGCCTGCAAGGCGTGCCCGGTGTGATACCCCAGGATCTTGGGGCCGGTGGGACAGTGCCCACCTTCCATCTCTACCAGCTTCAAATAGACCCCGCCGAGCTAGGGGGAGACATCCAGGTGTTCAAAAAGAAGCTGACGGAAAGGGGCGTTACCAACATCCCCCATTTTGGTCCCCTCTACCGTTTCCAGATACTCCAGGAGCTGGGCTATGACGCGGATGCCATTGCCGCGACATGCCCCAACACGGAGGAGGTCTTCTACCACCGCTTCACCCATCTGCCCATCTACGGCTTGACAGAAGAACAGCTCGACTATATGATCCAAGCCATCAAAGAAACCGCCGCAGAAATGCGGGGCAGCAAATAAAAATACGGCGGCAGTCCGCGTTTTACGTGGACTGCCGCCGTATTCACGCTTCCGTCAGTTTGGTACGGCGGTGCTGCTCTCTATATTCGGTGGGGGTGGCCCGGAAATGCTTGCGGAACACCTTGGCAAAATAAAAATAATCGGAATATCCTACATCGATAGCGATATCAGAGATATTTTTCTCTGTGGCGGTCAACTGCTCACAGGCCTTTTCCAGCCGTAGGCTGGTAACATAAGCGGTAAAATTCTCACCTGTCACTTTTTTGAACAGGGTACTGAAATAGGAAGGGCTGATATGGAGCATATCCGAGACAATAGTAATAGAGATCGGTTCGGTGTAATTTTTCTCGCAGTACTCTTTTACTGGCTGGATCCAACTCTGGCTGTCGGAGATATTTACGATCTCCCCAGGCCCGGTCTGGACGGTCTGCCGCAGCATCTCCTCCAGAGATAAAAATTCCTCCGCCATAGCTTCGTAGCTGTCGCAGTGAAAGACCTCCTTGCATCCAGCGGGCAGGTATTGGGCAGAGATGAGATGATAAAAGTAGTAAGCGTCCTGGATTGTGTAGCGGCACTCGGTGAACACCTGGCGGATATGTTCCGCATACTGATCCTTCTGGGCTTGGGTCATCCCTTGCGGGGGGAGCAGCGCGAGCAGATCCCGTTTTTTCTTTGGTGGGCGAACCTGAGGACTTTCATAGACCACAGGCTCTTTCTTTGCGGTGATGAAAAACTGCATGGCGCTTTGCCGCGCCCGCTCAATATGGGCGGTGATGCGCAGTTTCCTGCCGATGCGATCTAGGCCGGCACTGGCGGCGCTGCGGGCGCATACGGTACGCAAGGTATCCAACACGCTGTGCAACGCCGTATGGGGCTGGAGTAGATAGATATATTTTTGGCTGCCCACCCGCATACCCTGGCTGTGGGCTACGCTGGAAAAGTCACACACACATCCCAGCAGTACGCACACATAAACTGGCCGTGCCGGGTCGAAGCCCAGCTTTTCCAAATCTTCCCGTAGCCGCTCAGCGGGAATGCCGCCGGAGAGGAACAGCAGTTCTGTCAGGATATCGTTCGTCAATTTTGCCCGCTTGTTCAGGATTTTTTCCCGCGCAAGATCCAGCGCGGCGGACAGCTCTTCCTCATCGAAGGGCTTCAAGCAGTAGGCGGTAGTGCCGTAGCGGATAGCGGATTGGGCGTAGGCAAAATCGGAATAGCCGCTGATGATAATATTTTCGATTTGCGGAAACTGGACACTCACCTGCTGAACTAGGTCAATGCCGCTCATTTCTGGCATTTTCACATCGCACAGCAGCAGTTCCACCTGGCCTTTCTCTATCTCAGCCAGCGCACTTTTCCCACTGTGGCATACCGCTGTGATTTCAAACCCCAGTGCTTCCCAGTCCAGCAGAGCTTTCAAGCTCTGGGCAACAAAAACCTCATCGTCTACGATCAGTGTTTTAATCAGTTCCATTTTCCATCCCCCTGGCCGGCAATTCTATGTGCATGTTGGTTCCTTCATCCTCAAGGCTGGTAATATCGAACCGAAAACGCTCTCCATACACCAGCTTCAGCCGCCCATACACGTTCCGCAGGCCAACGCCTGTTCCGGCGGTGTAGCTGTCAGCTTGGATGTTCGCATAGGCTTGGGACAGTTCCTCCTGGGACATGCCCCGGCCATTATCGCGGCAGTCGATGCACAATATGCCGTTTTCCACCCGCGCTTCGATCCGGATCAGCCCATCGTCCCGGAAGGATTCTTCAATACCGTGCTGCACCAGGTTTTCCACCACCGGCTGGAGAAGCATCTTAGGCAGGACGCACTGCCGTGCGGCATCGTCCACCTCATATTCCACCGTCAGCCGGTCGCCGAACCGGAGAGTCTGAATCAGTAGATAGGATTGGATCATATCCATCTCCTCCCCCAGCAGCACGGCAGCGCCCTTTTTCACATTGTACCGGAATACCCGGATCAGCGCCCCCACCATTTTCTGTACCATTGGCGCCCCCTCCATCACCGCCATGCCGCGGACGGTCTCCAGGGTATTGTAGAGGAAGTGTGGATTGATTTGGCTGCGCAGGTAATTCAATTCAGATTCCCGGTTAAGAACCTCCAAATGATAAAGATTTTCCATAGACGTCATCAGTTCTCCGTTGAGATGGCTGATCTGATCCAGCATATCGTTAAAATGGGTGGCCATGACCTGCATTTCCTCAAAGCCATCCACATTTGCCCGCGCGGAGCGGTCGGATATGACGCTGAGGTTTACCTCGTCCATAAACCACATCATATCCTCCATGGGCTGCAAGACGCTACGCAGGGTTTTGGACACGGTGAGGAAAATCAATGTGGACAGCACGACAATTATGAGAAACGTCAAGGAAAAGGCGTCCAAGGCCATCTGCACAATAGCCCGCTGAGAGAGAGCTACCACCAGAGTGATTTGAAAAGGCGTTAAGTGGCGGACGGATATGGCGTAGTTGCGTAGACGGTGGTTGGTGGTCTCCTCGTGATCTTTCACATTGTCAAAATGGGAAAAGATTTGTTCTGTTTCCCTTTCATCGGAGACATTGGTAAAGAAGATTTCGCCGTTTTTGTCCAGAAAGTAGTAATAAATTCCCGCTCCGGCTTCCAGCCCGTGAGTAAAATCCATCGTGAGGGTATTACCGTCCACTTCCAGCAGCGCGGTGCCCGCTCCATCGATGTTTTGGCCGGAGGGTACCGGGCAGCCTAAGAAAAAGACCGGCTGGCGTACCCCATAATTGTCCACAAAGTAGGCCCCGGAGAAAAAGGGGCGGATGCCGTTAGAAGTGCGCATCTCCTCCGGGACATCGTGGCTGCCGCTTGTGCGGATATAGATAGGATTCACGGTACCGTTAAGATAAATACTTCTGACGCCAGGGCAGGCGGCTTTATAAAAATTCAGCTCTTTCCGGATACGGATAGCGTTGGCAACGTACTCCGCCGGATCGGTTTGGGTCATAGCCTTTTGCATATCGGTGGAATAACGCAGGGTGTTGAGCAGCACATAGTACCGCTCTGCCGTTTCCGGAAGGCTGTGCTCATAATTGCTCACCATTAGGGAGACATCCTGCAACCGGTTTTCCTCAATGATGCGTACAGAATTGAAAAAGACGAACAGCGCCGCTACAAGCATCACAGCGAACAAAATGCCCGCCAGCGTGAGCATTTGGAAGCGGAAAGACCGCTTGGAAAAGGATTGCATAGTTTCCTCCAGTACATTTGACATGAGACCATTATATATAATTCAAGCATAAAATACAAATGCTTTTTCAGAAACTTCTGACTTTTTAGTCAAAAGCACAAATATTTCCATAGTTGTCAACAGATAATTCCATACAAAATTGTTCCGCTTGCCGCTATAATGACAATACAAGACGGGAATCAATGTGAAAGAGGTGTGGCATGAAACAGCAAAGCAAGCGGGAACCTGGTCCCAGCTCGCCGCTGATAAAGCGGGCATGGAGCTACAAGTACATCTATCTGATGATGCTGCCGGGGCTGATTTATTTTCTTCTATTTCACTATGTGCCCATGTTGGGTACTGGCATCGCTTTCCGGGAGTTCAGTTTTAAAAACCCATTTTTCGGCGGGGAGTTCGTGGGACTGAAATATTTCCGGAAGCTGTTCAGCAGTCACAACTTTTCTGTTGTCCTACGTAACACAATTATCATCAGCTTTGGACGTCTGGTGTTTGAGTTCCCCCTGGCCGTAGCCTTGGCGCTGCTGTTCAACGAGGTTCGGGGCAAGCGGCCAAAACGGTTTTTGCAGACGGTGTATTCCTTTCCACACTTTCTCTCCTGGGTCGTAGCCGCCGGCATCATTACCAACCTGCTCTCGGACTCCGGCGTGGTAAACCAGCTTGTGGTAGCTCTTGGGGGGGACAAGGTTAGCTTCCTGACCCAGCCGGGGCTGTTCCGGCCACTGCTGCACATCACTAACAACTGGAAGGAGATTGGCTGGGGCACCATCGTCTATCTTGCCACTATCACCAGTATCGACAGCCAGCAGTACGAAGCGGCCATTGTAGATGGCGCCAACCGCTGGCACCAGATCCGGTATATCACCCTCCCGTCCCTGGTGCCTATCATCTGTACGATGCTGCTGCTTCAGGTAGCCAATGTAATGAGCGCCGGCTTTGACCAAATATTCAACATGTACAATTCCACAGTATATAGCACCGGCGACATCATTGACACCTACATTTACCGCATGACCTTTGTTATTGGGGAGAGTTTTAGCTCCTCCATTGCCCTTGGCCTTTTCAAATCTGTCATCAACCTGGTACTGCTAACCACGGCGAACTGGTTGGTGAAGCGGTTTGACAAGGACGCCGGAATATTTTAACAGGAGGAACTGCCATGACTGCCAACACGAAACACAAGCAAACCCCCCGCCGTGGCAGGAGGCTAAAAAGCTGGACCTGGTTCGACTATGTAAACACAATTTTTTTGATTCTCCTGTCCATTATCATGATTTTTCCATTATACTACACCCTGATTGTGTCTTTTGCCAGCTATGAGTCCATCATCAACTCCAAGCTGTATCTCTGGCCTACCTCTTTCTCACTGGAGGCGTACAAGTTCATTTTCCAAGGCTCGGGAGACATTCTCCATTCTTTTGGAATTTCGGTGTTCACCACGGTGGTAGGTACTGCGCTGAGCATGGTGGTATCCATCGGCCTGGCCTACGGGCTGTGCAAGAAGAATTTGCCCGGCTACAAGTTTTTTACCGTGTTTATCGTATTCACCATGCTGTTTGACGCGGGAACCATCCCCTATTATCTGACAGTGAAGTCTCTGCATCTGGTAGACACGATCTGGGTGCTGATTATCCCCACGGCGGCAAAGGCATACTATATTATTCTTCTACGTAACTACATGCGCAGCATTGCGCCGGAGTTGGAGGAGAGCGCCCGTCTGGACGGGGCCAATGATGTGCAGATTTTATGGCACATCATACTGCCGGTAAGCAAGCCAATCCTGGCAACGGTGGGGCTATTCTACGCGGTGGACAAGTGGAACGAGTGGTGGCATTCCTTCATGTTCATTGTTTCGCCTGACAAGAAGCCGCTACAGTTAATCCTGCGGGAGATCCTTTTCAATTACAGCCAGATGATGTCCAGCTCCGTTGGCATGGCGATTATGGCCGCCAGGCGGCCCATGTACGGACGGTCTCTGCAAATGGCCATAGTTGTGGTGGCCTGCGTTCCCATTATGTGTGTGTATCCATATTTGCAAAAGCACTTCACCAAGGGCATTATGGTGGGCTCTGTCAAGGGCTGACCGTTGGAAGATTTGCAATACGACAAAGACGAAAAAAGAAAATGGAGGAAGAACAAATGAAATCAAAGCAAATTACAGCCCTGGCCCTTGCCTGTATCCTATGCTTGTCCTTGTTGGCTGGCTGTGGGGAAAAGGCAAAAAACGAGACAGGAGACGGCAGTGGAAAGACCAATATTTCCATCAGCATTTGGGAGGTCGCTAAGGGGCTTACCTCTCCAGAAACAGACGCAGTTTATAAAACCATCAGTGACAAATTCAATGTGGAGTTCACTGCGGTCAACACCACCTGGGATGATGCCGACCAGAAAATCCAGGCGTGGGCTGCATCGGATCAGCTTCCTGACTGGTTTGCCATCGCCGCCTACGGAAAGCCCTTTTACGACACCTGGGTCAAGGAGGGTATCATTAAGGATCTGACGGATGAGATACCCAAGTACCCCAATATTGCTGCCCTCATGGAGATCGATGACGTCAATGTTTATAACACGGATGGCCGTTTCTACTGCATCCCACGGCCTAACTACGTCCACGGCGAGTACTATCCCAGCGAGAACGCCATGTACCTGCGCAAGGATCTGATGGAGGCGGCAGGCTGGAGTGTGGAACACCAGCCGGAGACCCTGGACGAATTTATCCAGATGATCCAGGACATGATGGAGATTGGCAACTGCGATGTAGGCATCACCGCTTACAACTCCGACCATATGCGCCTGCTGGCGTCCCCCTACTGCGTCAGCATGGCCACTGGCCCCAGCAAGTATATTTGGGAAAATGGTGAGTGGAAGCCCATTGTTCTGACGGATAAGGCCCGTGAAGCTGTCGTGGCTATGGGTAAAATGTATGCGGCCGGCATCATTGATAAGGATATCCCTACTTTAGCCCAGGATGAGGGCAAAAATAAGTTCTGTTCTGGCCAGGCGGTAGGCTACTGCTACAACGGCTATCCCGCCGCTATCACCTCCACTGCCAACACATGGGAGCTGGCCCAGGCGGACAAGGACTTCAGCGATTATGTGACTCTTTGGCGTCCCTGGTATGAGGGTGACACCCGCTATTACAAGTATGATGCTTCCCCCTGGTCTGAATCCTATTTTCGGGGTGACATTAGCCAGGAGAAGCTGGATACGATGCTCTCCGTCATGGACTATCTCCTCAGCGAAGAGGGCCTGGAGATGATGCGCCTGGGCATTGAGGGTGTGGACTACACCAAAGATGCGGACGGAAATGTGACGGTTCTTCTGCCGGAGGGAGAAAAGCTTGGTGACAAGTATCCATTCGTCAAGGACGATGGCGGCACAGTGGAGATTGCCACCTGGGATCAGGAATACCAGTTCTTTAACCCCACCTATGATAAGGATATTCTCGCCATGGCTACCGACCAGCTCCATTGGTGGTGGGATAACGGTAAGGGGGACAATACGGTGTATACCGATGCCCGCGTTGCCTTTTTTGATCCTAGTTTCATGCAGGATTACGCGGATATCATCAGCGGAGCCGGTGACAAGTTCATGACTGCCTACATCGCAGGCGAGAAGGCAGGGGATGTCTGGGATGAAAAGGTAGCCGAGTGGAGCGCCGGCGGCTTTGCAGACCGGGCCAAGGAGTTCAGCGATGCTATGATCGCGGCTGGGATTTCTAAGTAACGCCAGGCCGCCGAATACCGCGAATGGGAGCGGATAGGCCCGCTCCCATTCGCTGCAAAAAGGAGAAGGGAGCGTACATATTATGACATTAAACTTTGCAAATTTGGATGCTGGGCTGGTTCAGGGCTTGGCTACTCTGGCAAACCGCCGCGGCGTTGTGCTGGGTGAGGACGGCGTTTCGGTCTATGTGTGCCGGACGGAGGACGCGGCGCTGTCAGTTCGTGTGCTGGATGGGCAGCGGGCGGAGCTGGCGTATCGGGATCCCATCCATTTCTTTCGTGCTTTTGGCATTTTGCTGGAGAAGCTGGAGGATGGCGATTTGACGGAAACAGTGGAACAATGTGCCTTTGACACCTGCGGTGTGATGTACGACATGTCCCAGGGCAGCTCCGTTGTCCAACCCAGCGCGGTGGAAGGGATTCTGGAGCGGATGGCGCTGATGGGGCTGAACACCCTGCTGCTTTATTTGGAAGACTGCTATGTACTGGAGGGCCACCCCTATTTTGGCTATATGCGGCCGCAGTACACCGAGGAGGATTTCCGGCAGATTGACAGCTATGCGTCTATGTTCGGCATTGAGGTCATCCCCTGCATGCAGACGCTTGCCCATCTGATTGATGTCATCAAGTGGCCTGCCTATCAGGCTTTCTCGGATACATCGGACATCCTTCTGGTAGGCGATGAGCGAACCTACCAATTTGTAGAAGACATGATCGTCCAGGTCATGAAACCTTTCCGGACGAAGCGCATCCACATTGGTATGGACGAGGCCTGGAAGGTGGGGCGGGGCAGCTATGAGGAACTCCACGGCCCCCGCAGCAAGCATGAGCTGATGAAAGAGCATCTGGACCGGGTGTGCCAAATTGCAGACAAATACGGCCTGGAACCTATGATCTGGAGCGATATGTTCTTTAACACCTTCGATGAGACCGGCCGCGTTACTGCCGCTTACAGTCCCAACGCTCCCATTTCGGATCAGATCAAAAAAGCAATGCCCGATAAATTGGGTTTGGTATTCTGGGAGTATGACCATGTTAACCAGGACTACTACGATGGCGTCATCCGGCGGCACCAGGAGTTCAACCGCCGTGTCTACTTCGCCGGCGGCATCTATAACTGCTACGGCTTCGGTGTTAACTACGGCCTGGCCGCGAAGACCATTGAGGTCTCCATCGCTTCCTGCAAGCGAAACGGCGTCCGGGACACTTTCCTCACAGTATGGGGGGACGACAACACAGAAAACAACATTTTCTCCCTATATCTGGGTTTCCAATACTTGGCGGAGCACTGCTACCGGGATGGTGTGACGGAGGAGGACATCCGCCGCCGCTTTAAGACCTGCTGCAACGGTGAGAAGGACGATTTCTGGGCGGTCACCTATTTGGATGAGATTCCGGGCGCGGTTCCTCCGGGGAATCCCAAAAGGGCGAATCCCAGCAAATGGCTGCTTTGGCAGCACCCCATGTACGGCCTGTTTGACAAGAACGTTGAAGGCCTTGGGCTGAACGATTACTATGAGAAGCTGGCCGGGCGCTTCCGGGAAGCTCTGCCCCGTAACCCGGATTATACCAGCGTATTTGCCATGGCGGAAGCTCTTTGCGGCGTCTTAGCCATCAAGGCGGAATTGGGCAGCCGCCTGCGGGCGACTTATCTATCTCGGGATACCGCCGCGTTGGACGCGCTGGCAAATCATGACATTCCCGAACTGCTGGAGCGGCTCAAGCGCCTGCACGGGCTGCATAGAACCTATTGGTTTGCCACCAACAAACCGGAGGGCTTTGATATTACGGAACTGCGCTATGGCACACAGTTTATGTGGCTGGACACCGCGCGCCTGCGGGTGAACCAATATCTGCGGGGCGAAATCGATTCCCTTCCTGAGTTGGAGAAGGAGCGGATTCCTTATCCTGTCTCCGATGGCGGCCTGCCCCACATACTGTTTTACAGCCGCATGGTGTCCGCTTCCCGGGTATCTTACAGTGAAACGAGTTTGTATTGACGCAGAAAGGAATGCTGACAATGAATATGCTTGACACCTTCCAAGGCTCCTATTTTTCCGAAATCTTTCCTCAGGGCTGGGATCTGGAAAAAATCCGGAACTGCGTAACCAACGCCCCGGAAACCGTCCTCGACCGCCAAGGCTTCTGGCACCGGGATTTCCAGCCGGTGCGCTGCCAGAATCTAGAGGAGTTTGGCGCGTACATGGGCTTTGAAATGGCTATGGAGATTAAGAAAGCCCAAGAGGAAGGCCGCAAGCTGATTTTAATTCTCCCTGTTGGCCCCATGGGTATGTATAAGTGGGCAGTGTATTTTCTAAAAGCATGGAGGACAGATTGTGGGCACGTCTATGGCTTCAACATGGATGAGTGGGCTGATGCCCAGGGAAATACGCTGCCTGTTTCTGACCCGGCTTCTTTCCAGAACGCGATGGAGAAGGCGTTTTACGGCCCGCTTGGCCCATTGACGGTTCCGGAGTGCCAGCGCAATTTCGCTACAAAGGACAACCTTCCCCGATACACGGAAAAGATCGAAGCCTTAAAGGCGGCCGGCGCAAAGCAGGTACTTGTCTACGGTATTGGCCGGATGTGCCATATTGCCTTCTGGGAACCCCATTTCGCGGCGGAGTATGCCACACGGGAGGAGTGGATGGAAGCATCCCACCGGACTGGCGCACGGCTCCACCCCCTGACCATTGAGCAGAACGCCATTACCTCCTTCCGCTCGAGTTGGCCGCTGATTCCCTGCTATGCCAACACCATCGGCCCGAAGATCATTTTCAATTCTGATTACGCCATCGGAGGTGCGGACGGCGTGCTCTCACGGGGGATGCAGTGGCAGGGGATGAGTTTCTGGATGACGCTGCGGTACGGCCCCTGCAAAGAAGTCACATCCAGTTTCATCCCCACAATGCCCGGCAAGCTGTTTTTTATGGAGGGGTTGGCAGGCCCTCTCTGCGCGGATACCAACTGACAGGAAAACGGGAGCCTTCCCAAAAGAAAGGCTCCCGCTCTAGTGAAAACCGGTTAGAGAAAACGCATCATACCGAAATCCTGGCTTCTGTGGAAGTTTGGTGTAAGCGATTGGACAGGGTTCCACGCGATGTAGTGGGGCTGGACAGTCAGGTCGCCGCATTTGAAACAATTGGCCCGCAGCACTTTGCCTGGTTCCGGCTGGTACGCCGGGAAAAACAGGCGCACGAAATCGTTAGGAATCCGGTAGATGATTTCCCAGCCGTCCTCCGTCCTGTGAACCTGGGGCTGGAACCATTCTTGTTCCTGAAGGGGCGAGAGACGGACAGTATCGCGTCCATCGGTGCCAATGCCGATGAAAGCGCAGCCGTTGGGGTTCCACTCAACATTGAAAAATCGGTGGTCATCCTCTGTGGGCTGGAAGAAAAATTCCATACAGCTATCCTCGCAAACCATGGAGAAGGGCGACCGGTGCTCCGCACGGATCTGTTTTTCTACTGCCCGCTGGCGTACATAGAGTGCTTCAGTGTCATAGCAGATTTGTGTGGTCATCCGGATCTCCACAGGTGGGAGCCACAGGGATTGATCCACATGCAGCGGATCCACGGTATTCCAATCTGGTGCGCCTGGGGTGCAGGGAGCGATTGAGTAGGTTTTCATAGCGGTTGTCCTCCTAAATAGAATTTGTACGGCAAAACCGGTTGATAACAGAAAATGGAGTAAAAAAATGAGGGTTTTAGCAATTGGCTGCCATCCGGACGATTTAGAGATCGCCTGCGGCGGCACGCTGCGGAAGTATGTGGAACAGGGCGCGGAGGTAGTGATGTGCCATGTAGCCAACGGAAACCTGGGCCATGTGGAGATAGAACCGGATCCTCTGCGGGCGGTTCGGATCCAGGAAGCGGGACAGTCTGGCGCAGTCCTCGGGGCCAGGGAAGTAATTAGCCTGGACGTAGGCGATTTGCTGCCGAACCGTCATGACCAACGGGTAATTGACCAAGTGGCGGATACCGTCCGCTATGTGAAGCCGGATGTCATCATTACCCACAACCCAGATGACTATATGCAGGATCATATGGAGGTCAGCCGGTTGGCTACCAACGGGAGCTTTTGCTCTGGCCTGACCCACCGGCCCAGGGCCTATGATGCGTTTTCCAGCTTTGTACCAGTGTTTTTTATGGACACGCTGGCAGGCGTGGGGTTTCAGCCCACCCACTATGTAGATATCTCCGGACAGATCGACCGGAAGCTGGAGGCCCTGCGCTGCCATCAGTCCCAAATCAAATGGATGCTGGATCACGATGGGATTGATTTTTTGGATATGGTTCGAACCTGCTCCCGGTACCGGGGATACCAATGCGGCGCAGCCTATGCGGAGGGGTTCCGGCCCTACGTGGCCTACCTGCGGGTATCTGCCAAAGCTCTGCTTCCGTAGGGACAGCGTCAGGGACATTATACCGTATCCCCAAAAGAATGCCAATGGAATTTTTAACGATTTGCGGGCAATGGAAGGCGGGTGTGTATGAAGAAAAAACTGGTCGTTCTTTCGGTAGATTCCCTCTTTGACGAGGATATGGAACTGCTGAAAACCCTCCCCAATTTTGGGCGGCTGATCCGGCGGGGCTGTGTTGTGCGGGGCGGGATGCGCAGCGTATATCCCAGCGACACCTATCCAGCTCACGCTTCCTTGATCACTGGAACCTGGCCGGACCGGCACGGGATATACCACAATCAACCGTTGGATGTGGGGAACTTGGATCCGGACTGGTTCTGGTACCGCCGGGACATGAAGACAGAGACACTGCTGGATGCCGCCCACCGGGCGGGGTATTCCACCGCTTGCGTCAGTTGGCCCTGTATGGGCGGGGATCCTAGTGTGGACTGGCTGGTTCCGGAGATCTGGCCTAAGGATCCGAATGAGGATCCCAGGCCCATTTTCCGTACCGCTTGCTCTGCCAACCTGCTGGGGCCGGGCGGCATATTGGAGCGGCACTGGCACAAGCTGCGGGGAACCCAAAAACCGTTTATGGATCATATGATGATAGGCTGTGCCTGTGATATCATCCGGCGGTACAAGCCAGATGTTATGCTGATTCATTTGGCCTATCTGGACGGTACCCGCCACCTCCACGGCGTCCATGGCCCCGCCGTCCGGCAGGCTGTTTACGCCAACGATGACTGGTTTGGCCGCCTAGAGGAAGCTACCATGGATGCTGGTGTTTATGAGAATACAAATTTTGCGGTGATCAGCGACCACGGCCATCTGAATGTGCGCCGGATCTTTCATCCTAACGTACTGCTGGCGGAAGCCGGATTGATCTCCCTGGATGAAAACGGACAGGTGGTGGGCTGGCGGGCCTATTGCCATTCCGCTGGCCTGTCCTGCCAGGTGTTCCTGAGGGAACCGTCAGACAGGGGGACCCGTGCTGTCTTGGAGGATTTGCTGTACGCCATGTGGGAGAACGAAACCTGGGGAGTGGAGAGCGTCTTGACCAAGGCGGAAGTTCGCAGGGAGCACCGTCTTGACGGCCCCTTCGACTACGTCCTGGAAGGGAAGGGCGGTACCGCTTTCGGTTCTGAATGGACGGGCCCGGCCTTGACATCTTCGGGCGAAACGCCAGGGGCGTCCCACGGCCACTTGCCCTACAAAGGCCCGCAGCCTGTATGGATCGCTGCCGGCCCCGGTTTCAAGCCGGGTGAGATGGTCTCCCGGCGGCGGATTATTGATGTCGCGCCGACCTTTGCCGCTCTGCTGGGGATCACACTGGCGGAGACGGAGGGAACGGCCATGACGGAACTATTAAAATAAAAAAACAGGGAGGAAACCATCATGAAAAAGGTGCGTTGGGGCGTAATTGGCGCAGGTGGCATCGCGGATCGCCGCACGATTCCGGGGATGCTTCTATGCGATAATGCGGAACTGGCGGCGGTGATGGATGTGAACGGCGAGCTGGCTGAGACCTGCCGTGCCAAATGGGGCTGCAAGCGGGCTTACACCTCAGAAATAACGCTGCTGGCTGACCCGGAGATTGACGCAGTTTATATCGCGTCCCCTGTAGCTCTCCATGCTGGACAGGCCATAGCGGCAGCAAAGGCTGGAAAGCACATCTTGGTAGAAAAGCCGCTGGCCATGACTGCGGAGGAGGGGGAACAGGTAGCTGGCCTTTGCGAGGAGCAGGGGGTGAAACTGGCAGCCGGGCTGATGATGCGGTTCGGTTCCTATGTACAAGCAATGAAAAAGGCCATTGCGGAGGGAAAAATTGGCCAGGTAGTTTCTGGCTATGCCCAATTTACTTGCTGGTTCCCCGACATGCCCGGCTCCTGGCGGCAGAGCAAGGCCAAGGGTGGCGGCGGGGCCATGATGGACATGGGTGTCCACTGCATCGACTTGATGCAGTATGTGGTTGGGAGCAAGGTCAAGCAGGTGGCGGCTTTTCATGATACCTTGACTTTCCGCTATGAGGTGGAGGATTCCTCCACTGTCCTTCTTCAGCTGGAAAACGGATGTCAATGCGTGGTGCAGTCTAATTTCAACATTCCAGACAGAGCGGCGAAATGGCGGCTGGAATTTTTCGGGGATCAGGGCCGTCTCATAGGCGATGCTGTGCTGGGACAGGTGGATGGCGGTACGTTGGATGCGTTGTTTCTTGGGCCGCAGGGCGGCTATGACGCCCAACAGGACGGCGTGAAAATCCAAGGCGCTTCTATCCCTGTGGAATTTGGCAATATGTATGCCCGGGAAATTGCCAGCTTTTCCAACTCTATCCTCACTGGTGCGCCGGTGGAGGTGCCCGGACGGGACGCGGTGCAGGTTCAGCGGGTCATGGAAGCGGCTTACCGCGCTTGCGCCGAAAAGCGGACCATTGCACTATGAGGGGAGGGGGGATTTGCTGCGCGGGCAGCATGATTGTAGATATCACCTATCCCATAGAAGCCTGGCCCAAACAAGGGGAGCTGACCCACATCACCGAGGGGATCCAGGCCTCCGCTGGCGGGTGCGTGTGCAACACGATCATGGATCTTGCGCGGCTGGATCCATCGCTACGCCTGACAGCTTCCGGGTTCGCGGGGCATGATTCAGAGGGAGAATTTCTTCTGTCGGAGCTGGGCCGGTATCCCAATATCGACCTGAGCATGGTCCGGAGGAATGGCAGTACCTCCTTCACCGCCGTCATGAGCGACCAGCGGATCATGGAGCGAACATTTTTCCAATATGCGGGGGCCAATGCCTGCTATGGTGAGGGTGAGATTGACTGGGATAGGTTGGAGGTGGACATCCTTCACATCGGCTACCTCCTCCTCTTACCACATCTGGATGAGCCCGATGTGGCTTACGGGACCAAAATGGCACGGCTCCTGTGCCGCGCCCAGGAGCGGGGGATTCGAACCTCTATTGATGTAGTGACCGAAGCCGGAGACCGGTTTGCCGCAGTCATCCCACCCGCGCTGCAATATACGGATTACTGCGTCATTAACGAGCTGGAAGCCCAGCAGATCACGGGAGTACCACTGCGGAACGCAGGCGGAGGGCTTCAGCGCGAAAACCTGCTGCTGGCGTTGGAAAGGCTGCGGGCGATGGGCGTATCAGTGTGGGCTGCGATCCATTGCCCAGAGTTAGGCTGCGGCCTGGATGGCAATGGGAATTATTATGAGCAGCCAAGCCTGCGCCTGCCGGAGGGCTTCATACGAGGCGCGGTAGGGGCGGGAGACGCTTTCTGCGCAGGGATGCTTTACGGTGCGTACTCCGGCTGGACTATGCCGGAAGCGTTACGCCTTGCTGTCTGCACGGCGGCGGCGTCCCTCCGCCAGCCCGGGGCTTCCAGCGGTGTGGGAACAGTGGAAGAAGTGCTGGCGCTGGGACGGCAATATTTGTAAAAAAGGAGGGAGACGGCAAATGAAAGCGGTCATGTACGGAGGTGGAAACATCGGCCGGGGCTTCGTAGGTGCCATGCTGAGTCAGTCAGGATATGAGGTCAGCTTTATTGATGTGTCGGAGCCGGTGGTCAGCGGCCTGTCAAGCCGCAGGCGGTATCCCGTCCGCTATGTGTCCAGCCAGGGGCATGAGGATGTCTGGATCGAAAACGTGACAGCAGTTAACGGCTGTGACAGGGAGGCCACTGCCCAAGCCATTGCCCAGTGTTGCGTCATGGCCACGGCGGTAGGTGTGCGGGTGCTGCCCCACATCGCGCCCCATATCGCGGCGGGATTGCGAAAGCGTTGGGAAATTGGCGGAGACTGCCTGAACATCATTATCTGCGAAAATCTGATGAACGCGAACCAATACCTGGCCAAGCTAATAAAAGAGTGCCTGACGGCGGAGGAATGTGCCCGATTTGACAAACAGGTGGGTCTGGTGGAAGCGTCTATTGGGCGGATGGTTCCGGTTCAGACTGCATCTATGCGGGATGGGGATCCGCTGCGGGTGTGCGTTGAGCGGTATGGCTTTCTACCGGTTGACCGGGACGCTTTCAAGGGAGCTATCCCGGAAATTCAGAACATGATCCCCTTCGGAAACTTTGATTTCTTTGTGAAACGGAAACTGTATATCCACAATATGGGACATGCCGTATGTGCCTACCTGGGAGACTATATGGGCGAGGCATATATCCATGAAGCCATTTCCCATCCAGAGATCCGGCTACTGGCGCAAAATGCTATGTTGGAAAGTGCGCTGGCTTTGTCCATGCGGTACGGTGCGCCGCTGGGAGATTTGCAAATGCACATTACAGATCTGCTCGGACGGTTCGGTAACGAGGCGTTGCAAGATACCTGCCAGCGTGTGGGTGGAGATCCAGTCCGTAAGCTGGGGCCGGAAGACCGGCTGATTGGCGCGGCGTTCCTGGCCCTGGAGCAGGGGGTGATCCCGGCCTATATCGCGGTGGGCGCGGCGGCAGGCGTGCGGCGGTATTTGGCAGAGGCCGGCCTACGGCAGAGTGTGGAAACCGCTGGGAACGTCCTGGAGGATATTTCAAAGCTGGATGCCTGTGCGCCGCTGGGGCAAATGATTTTAAATGCGTACCGGCTGCTGCTGGACAGTTCTGCGCTGGAGCCGCTTCGCAGGGCGGCGGATGCCGTTAAAGCCGCCAGTATTCAAAACGTGATCTGAAAGGAAGGAGTCCATATGGATAAACCGGTCACCTTTGCCATCTGCGGCTGCGGAAACCGCGGCCTGGAAACTTACGCCGCCTATCAGAGCGCCCATCCGGAACAAATGCGTGTGATAGCCGGAGCAGACTGCCGTCCGGAGCGTTTGGCGATCCTGCGGGAGCGGTATGATGTACCGGTGGAAAACTGCTTTGCCACCGGTGAGGAGCTTTTAGACCAGCCCCGGTTGGCGGATGTATTGGTCATCGCCACCCAGGACCGCCAGCATGTGGATCAGGCTGTCAAGGCTTTGGAGAAGGGCTATCATCTGCTGCTGGAGAAGCCCATTTCCCCCAGCCTGGCCCAATGCAGGCGGCTTTTGGATAAGGCCCATGAGACCGGGCGCGCGGTGACCGTCTGCCATGTCCTGCGGTATACGAAGTTTTATGAGACGCTGGAAGCCATTCTGCGCCGGGGGGATATCGGAAAGCTGGAGACCCTGGAAGCGGCTGAGAATGTGGCCTACTGGCACTATGCCCACAGTTTTGTCCGGGGCAACTGGCGCCGGAGCGGCGAAACCAGCCCAATCATCCTGGCAAAAAGCTGTCACGATATGGACATTCTCCGCTGGCTGGCGGGAGGGAAATGCCTAAAGGTGCAGAGCTTTGGCGGGCTGGACTATTTCCGCGCGGAATGCGCGCCGGAAGGGGCGGCTCTGTACTGCCTGGACGGCTGTGGATGCAAGGAAGGCTGCCCCTATGACGCAGAAAAGATATATATTACCGCTGCCCACAGCGGCGTCCGCTCTATTGGCAAAGCATGGCCCTGCCGGGTGGTGGCGGAGGATCCCACAGAGGAAGCCCTCTACGATGCGCTGCGTGCCGGGCCATATGGGCGGTGCGTTTTCCACTGCGACAACGATGTGGCGGACCACCAGACCGTAAACCTGGAGTTTGAAAATGGCGTACATGCTGTCTTTACATTGACGGCGTTTACAGAGCGGTGCCATCGAACTATCAAAGCGACTGGTACGCTGGGGGAGGTTCAGGGGGATATTTCTAAGGGGAAATTGATTCTGCGCCGCTTCGGCAAGCCAGAGGAGGTGATTGATGTGGGATGCAGTGCCGGTAACACCGGCCATGGTGGCGGCGATGCTGGATTGATGGATCATATGTGCCGGCTGGCTGCTGGAGAGATGGATGGCTGCCCCACCAGCATTGACGCATCGGTGGAAAGCCATGTCATGGCCCTGGCCGCAGAAGCGTCCCGGCTGGCTGGCGGTGAAGTGATCCAGCTTTCTGCGTTTGAAAAAAGCGCACAATAAAACATTTCTACCCAACAAAAAATCTTAAAAAGTCCGATCACTTGCGTAAGTACTGCCTTGCTTTAGGGCGGCACTTACGCAAGTGATCGGACTTTTTAGCGATTGGAGCCAAGCGTTTTAAGTAGAATACACGCCACAAAGGACAGCTTATTCTGCCGTGCCATCTAGCGCGTACGTTTGATATGCCCTGCCCTCCATATCCTTCCAGGTGAACACACCGTGATCTAAAATCAGATAGCTCCCCACGCTGCCATCCTTGGGGATGGAGGTAGAGCCGGGGTTGACATAATGCCAATCTCCATGGTTCCGGGCGGTGGGGAGGTGGAAGTGCCCGTTGAGCAGCACTGTCCCTGCCGCCATGGGGGGTGTATGATCCTCGTTCCACAGATGCCCATGGGTAGCGTACAGCGCCACTCCCTCCCACTCCAGCAACGCGTAATCTGCCAGCATGGGAAATTCCAATACCATTTGATCCACCTCGCAGTCACAGTTGCCCCGGACGGCCAGAATCCAATTTTTCAGGCCGTTCAACATCCCCGCCACTGTCATGCAGTCGTATTCCCGGGGCAGGGCGTTCCTGGGGCCATGGTACAGCAGGTCGCCCAGCAGAAGCAGTTTTTCTGGCTGCTCGGCACGGAAAGCGTCCAGCAGTTTTTTCCCAAAATAGGCGGAGCCATGCAGATCCGAAGCGATCATCAGTTTCATGTTCAAATCCTCCATGTGTTTTTGACAGTATACACAATTTGTAGAATTATTCAGCGAGGGGATGTCTTTCATACATGCCGGTCCCCGTTTGCAGGCCCGTCCAGCACGGTTCCGTCCTGCGCGAACCTGGAGCCGTGACAGGGGCAGTCCCAGGATCTCTCGTGTGGATTGTATTTTAACACACAGCCCATATGAGGGCAACGGGGCTTTTTAGGCGTCAGCAGGCTGACAGCAGCTTCAAAGGCGTTGACCGCCAATTGTGGGCGGAGGATGCTCCGTGCGGGGGAGAACACCTGCGCGAAAGGATTCTCCCGTTCCAGTACTAAGTCCGTCAGCAGCGCGGCTGCGGCCATTGAGCCGGTCATACCCCATTTGTTGAAGCCAGCAGCGGTCAATAACCCCGGCGTACGGCGGCTGTACTGGCCCACATAGGGTACACCGTCCAGTGACATACAGTCTTGGGCCGCCCACCGGCAGACTTCCACGGCCTGGGGATAGTACCGCTGGGCCTCGTCTTCCAGGGATTGCCAGCCGCAGCCGGACTTTCCCGTCCGGTGCCCACCGCCGCCCAGCAGCAGCGTTTTGCCATACCCGCGGAAAGAAAGTCCATTCCCGGAACCATCCACATACATCCCATCGATTTCCGGCGCGTTTTCCAACGCCAGTACATAAGAACGGGATTGATACAGTTTGAGAAAAAAGCTCCCATGGTTTGTAATAAACGGGAAATGGGTGGCAGCAATAATCTTTTTGGCACGAATGACGCCGTGCTCCGTACGCACCTGTCCAGGCTTCCACGCCAGCGCCCTAGTGTGCTCATAAATGGGAAGCCCCTTGGCAATGACGGCGAGAAATTTCAGTGGATGGAACTGGGCCTGCCCGGATACGCCCACCGCTCCGGCGGTGGAAAAGGGCAGGGGAGGGCATTGGGTGAATTGCACAGGGATACCAGCCCGCTCCATGGCAGAGATTTCCGCTTCCAGCACCGCCTTGTTATCCAGGGAGTAGACCCAATTAGTCTTTTCCTCAAAATCACAGCCGGTTTCCTGGGCCATGAAGCGATACCGCTCCACAGCGTCCTGATTGGCTTGCCAGTAAAGCTTTGCGGTCTCGGTGCCGAAAGCCTGAACCAGTTTATGATAAATCAGCCCGTGCTGGGCGGTGATTTTGGCGGTGGTACCGCTGGTAGCGCCGCCGCCGATGCGTCCGGCTTCTATCAGGGCGCAGTCCACATCCGCCTGCCGCAGCAGATAGGCGCACAAGATCCCCGCCATGCCCCCGCCAATGATTAGCACGTCCGTTTGCAGATCACCCTTCAGCGGAGCAAACCGTGGCAAGCGCGCTGTCTTTGTCCAAATAGAATCCATATCCGCACTTCCTCCTTTACGGAGGTAGTATGTGCGGTTTGGCTGAAATTATTGGCAAAAAAGCCAGGCGCTAAAAAGCCAGGTAGAGATTCATTCTGACCCGCCCGGGTTCCACTGTGACAGCGGATTCGTCCACCATCTGCCCCACCAGGGCGATCTCACCCTCATCGGTGTATTGATCCTCTCCGGTCAGCTCGCCGTAGGTCTCTACCAGCGCCGGATCCCGGACCATGGGCTGTAGAAGCTTTGCCATATGCTCCATTGCCCGCTGGTGTTCTGGATGAAAGTCCCCTTCCAGATGGAGCCGCAGGCCGTTTTCCTCTCTGGTCAGGCGCAGGCTGATCTCCTGTCCGCCAGCCATCAGGAGAACGTGGCTCAGCTCAGAGATGACGTGGTTCATCCGGCGGCGGGCGCGGTACATGCGTTTTTTCATGGTGGTCAGTCCTCCAAAGGCTCCGGCGACACGGACTTAATAATGGGGATCAGCAGGATGCAGACCAGTCCCGCCGCGAAGCCGTTGTTGTATAAATTCATCCCCCCGTGGAGGATGCTGGTATTTTGTACAATGGTCATGTGGATAAATCCCGCAGCAATACCCCAGCCCCAGCCGAACTGTCCCGCGACCGGGGCCAGGCAGGTGCACAGCAGTGTAGCCAGCAGCACACTGGGAGATGTGACCGGCACCGCCACCAGCAGCAGCGCCGCCAGTACAGCGCCTGTCATGACGGGCAGAACATTGCGGGGATGCTTGCCGAAAGCGCCGAAGCCGGTCATGGCGAAGATGCAGCACACCAGAGGCCCGTTGAGCCGCACACCCAGGGGATACAGGGCTTGCAGGTATCCAAAGCCAATGCTGCCCACCAGGGCCATGTTGACTAGCGTAGGGCCGGGGCCGTCCAAAAGGATAAAGTCCGCCACAGCGCGTCCGGAGTGGTGCAGGATGTGCTTGTAATCCGGCCAGCCCCGGCAGCCGGCCACAATACCCGCCCCCAGCAGTCCCAGGAGGATGACAGTCACCATGGCGCACAACAGCCAGTGGCCTTCCGCACTCCAGCCGCCCCCGGCGGCGAATTCCACGCCGAACCCCTTTAAAACGCTGGCAAGGCCCAAGCCCAGGATTCCGGCGGCAAAGCCCACGTTGTAGAGGTTGTAGCCCTGGTGGATCCTGGTAGTAAAGCGGGCGATGGCTGGGAGGAGGAAGCCAATGACCAATCCACAGGCGGCCATCGCCAGCCACCGCAGCCCAGGGCTGACCCGCACCAGCAGAAAGCTGACCATAGGAGAGAGACAGGTGCCATAGAGAGTCAGGTAGACATACTTGGCGAAGCTGTCGCCCTTATAGCGGGAGTAGAGCCAGCCACCTACTACAATAGGAGCGATGTTCAGAAGATTTTTCCCCAGCAGGGAAAAGCCGCCCATTAAAAACAGGCAGGCAAAGGCGGCCCCGGTAAACGGCAGCTTCATCCTCCGGATGAGCAGGGTACTCAACAGGAGCACCAGGGCGGCGTTCAACAGGGCCGCGCCTACGCCGCCGGTGGCCATCGGGTCGGTGATCAGGCCGGTTTCGTTAATCTGGATTTCCCAGAAGCCTTGCAGGAGGGAGATGCTGGGCTGTGCGATGACGGCGGAAAGCAGCAGGATCCCCGCCAGGGCGTAAACAATGTAGTGTAGGTGTTGACTGAGATAAAGGCCCTGTTTATCCATTTTCTCCAGCGGCAACATATGAAAGCCCTCCCTACTGCGCCTTTTCCTTATTTTACGGGAAGGGTTCACGGCTGTCAAGAAGAAATGGCAAATTCTTCTGAAACTGGCCCCTGGCATGGGGTTAAATTTTTGGTAAAATGAAACAAGAAATGATTGTCCTCAGAAAAAAACTGTGCTATAATAGCCAACGGCGTGAGCATACGCCAAAAAAACGATACCTGTATCATGGAAGGAGAAGGCGATATGGAAATTCTGAAGCCCGCCGCCGCCGGGACGCTGGAATCCAGCGATGCCCAGGTCACGGTGGAGCCGGGAGAAAACGGCGTGGAACTGAGCCTGACCAGCAGCGTCATGAACCAATATGGCCGGCAGATCCGCGCCACGGTGCTGGAGACTCTGGAGCGGCTGGGGGTAGCCGCAGCCCGGGTCACGGTGGTGGACAAAGGTGCCCTGGACTGCACCATCAAGGCGAGGGTGGAGTGCGCGGTGCTGAGAAGCTGCGGCCAGTCGGAAGAAAATATTCCCTGGGGAGGTGCCATTCGATGATTCCTCGTCCGAAACCGGAACGGTTCCGCCTGCGGCGAACCATGATGTTCATGAACGCCCAGAAGCCGGGCCTTATTAAAGACGCGTACATCTACGGCTGCGACTCCATTATGCTGGATCTGGAGGACGCGGTGGCGGAAAACCAGAAAGACGCCGCCCGCTTCTCCCTGTACCACGCCCTAAAATCCATCGACTATGGCGAAACCGAGGTGATTGTCCGTATCAACGGCCTGGACACCCCCCACTGGAAAGAAGATATCCGCGTGTGTGTGGCAGGCGGGGCCGATGGCATACGCATTGCCAAGTGCGAGAGCGCCCAGGACGTAAAGGCCGTGGAAGAGCATGTGGCAATGGCGGAGGAGGAATTCGGCGTGGAGAAAGGCCGCACCCTCCTGATGGCCGCCCTGGAAAGCCCCAAGGGCATACTCAATGCCTATGAAATCTGCTGCGCTTCCGACCGCCTTTTTGGCGTGGCCATTTCCGGCGGGGATTTCCGCAAGTGCATGCAGACCAAATTCCAGCCCGATGGGGTGGATATGCTGGCGGCGAGGGGCCATATGCTGATGGCGGCCCGGGCCGCCGGGGTTCAGTGCTTTGATACTGTGTTCACCAACCTGGACGACCAGGAGGGCTTTGAAGCGGAGGTCCGGCAGAATAAGGCCATGGGCTTCGATGGCAAGAGCCTGATCAACCCGAAGCAGATCCGGCTGGTTCATCAGCTTTTCGCGCCCACTGAAAAAGAGATCATCCAGGCCGAACGGATTGTCCGTGCTTACCGGGAGCAGTCGGCGGCCGGTGTGGGTGTGTTCACAGTGGACGGAAAGATGATCGACATTGCCTTTATTCCCGGCGCGGAACGGACTTTGAAGCTGGCGAAGGCCTGCGGTATGTACGAGGGGGATTTGGTATGAAAAACGCAGTAGGACGTGAGATTCCCGACTTCCTTTTGGCCGGCGGCAGGGAGGTCTATCAGGGGAAAAATTATATGGACGGCAAGTACATCCAGAAAGCATCTCCCAGGACCCGCCGGTGTGAGAAGCCCCAGGAGAGCAAGATTGCCGGATCCCTGGCCCAGGCCCTCCGGGACTGTGGCGCGAAAAGCGGGATGACCTTCTCCTTCCATCATCATCTCCGCAACGGGGATTTTGTGGTGAATATGGTCATGCGGGCGGCGATTGAGGAGCTGGGCCTGGAGGATCTGACCATCGCCGCTACCAGCTTGGGCGAAGCCCACGACCCGGTGGCCGCCTATATTGAGCAGGGAAAAGTGGTGGGCATCCAGACCAGCGGCATCCGGGGACGGATGGGAGAGGTGGTCTCCGCCGGAAAATTGAAAACACCTGCGATTATCCGCAGCCACGGCGGGCGGCCTAGGGCGATTGAAGCCGGAGAAGTCCACATCGACATCGCCTTTGTTGCCGCGCCGACCAGCGATTGTGTGGGCAACTGCCGGGGGGTTGGCGGCAAGAGCGACTGCGGCAGCATGGGCTACGCTATGAGCGATGCCAAGTACGCCGACCATGTGGTGGTGGTGACCGACTGCCTGGTGGATTTCCCCAATATGCCCGCCAGCGTGGAAGCCATTGACGTAGACGCGGTGGTAGTGGTGGACTCTATCGGCGACCCCCGGAAGATCGCGTCCGCTGCCGCCCGGATCTCCCAGAATCCCAGGGATCTGATGATGGCGGAAAATGTGGCGAAGGTGATCGCTTCCACGCCCTATTTTAAGGACGGCTTTTCCTTCCAGACCGGTGTCGGTGGGCCGTCCCTGGCGGCGAACCTATTCCTGGAGGAGTACATGGACCAGCGGGGAATCAAGATGGGCTGGTCTATCGGCGGCATTTGTGGGCCGATGGTGGAGCTTCTGAAGAAGGGGAAAGTTGGAAAGGTAATCGATGTGCAGGATTTCGACCTGGACGCGGTGCGCTCCATTCACCGGACCCCTGGACATTACGAGATGAGCGCCAGCCAGTACGCCAATCCAGCCAATAAAGGGGCGTTTGTCAACAAGCTGGACTTCGTAGTGCTGGCGGCGCTGGAAATTGACACGGCCTTTAACGTCAACGTGCTGACCGGATCCGATGGCGTCCTGCGGGGAGCGCCCGGTGGACACCCTGATACGGCGGCGGGGAGCAAGTGCTGCATCATCGTTACGCCCCTGATTCGCGGACGGATGGCTACGGTGTGCGAGCATGTTGTGACAGTCACAACCCCTGGCGACTGCGTGGATGTGCTGGTGACCGATTACGGGATCGCCGTAAACCCGCTGCGGCCCGATCTGGTGGAATGCCTGGATCAGGCGGGGATCCCCCATGTGTCCATCGAATCCTTGAAGGACAAGGCTTACAGCCTGGTAGGGACACCGGACAATCTGGAATGGGAGGATCAGGTGGTAGCCGTCCTGGAAGCGCGGGACGGAACCATTTTGGACGTAGTTCGGAAGATCAAGCCGTATTCTCCCGAAAACAAGTGATTTAATTGACAATAGGAGCCGCCAGGCTATGGCGGCTCCTATTTTTACCTGGCAGATGCCGCGTGTTTCGATGTTTTCGACGATGTCAGCTATATTAGATTGAAAAATAAACGGTTTCGTGGTATACTAACCCAGTTCGGCAAAAGCTTTGCGAATGGGAGGAGAAAAAATGCTGGTGCCTGTTATTCTATTTTTAATTGGTTTGCTGTGTCTAATCAAGGGTGGGGACTGGTTTGTAGACGGCGCAGTCAATATTGCCCACCGGTTTGGCCTGCCGGAGCTTCTGGTAGGGGCCACTGTGGTTTCAATTGGTACGACCCTGCCGGAGGTAATGGTTTCCACCACCTCTGCCTTGAAGGGGCATGGGGAGATTGCTTATGGAAACGCCATTGGCTCCGTCATCTGCAATGCGGCCTTGATCGCTGCCATTACCATTGCAGTGAAACCGGGGAAAGTGGATCCAAAAACTTTGAAGGTGCCCGTCATCTTCTTTTTCTCGGCGGCGGCGGTGTATGCTGGTGTGGCGTATACCACTGGCTTTTTCAGCCGCGGCGTGGGGTTGCTATTGCTGGCGGTGTTTGCGGCATATATGGCGTCCACCGTGTGGCAGCTCAAAAAAACTGCCGCGCCCGCATCTAGCGGGGCGGTGCAGGAGGAAGATTCCTCCGCCTGGAAGGACGGC
Source organism: uncultured Oscillospiraceae bacterium (assembly GCA_910587645.1). Taxonomy (GTDB): domain Bacteria; phylum Bacillota; class Clostridia; order Oscillospirales; family Oscillospiraceae; genus Pelethomonas. Next base: position 330,374 of record CAJUNA010000041.1, on the reverse strand, counting down.
GGGCTGCTGGGAGCGGGGGCAGTTTTGATCGCCGTGGGTGCGAAGCTGCTGGTGGACAACGGCATCCTGATCGCCCAAGGCCTTGGTGTGCCAGAATCGGTGATCGCGCTGACGTTTATCGCGCTGGGAACGTCCCTGCCGGAGCTGGTGACGGCAGTCAGCGCCTTGCTGAAAGGCCATGGATCCCTTTCGCTGGGGAATATCGTAGGGGCAAATTTATTCAATTTGGTGCTGGTTTGTGGCGCGTCAGTGACGCTGGCGCCCTTCTATGTTCCCCAGAGCGCCACGATTGCCGGTATGAACGCTTCGCTGGTGTTGGAGCTGCCAGTGATGTTTCTGGTGATGCTGCTGCTGACGGTTCCCGCGCTGGTGAAGGGGCGGCTATTCCGGAGCCAGGGTATTTTGATGCTTCTGGTTTATGCCGCCTTCTGCGCGGTACAGTTTACGCTGTAGATGGAACGAAAATATAGGGCAATCCTTTCGTTCACGGAAAGCCGCTGTATCTATTCCTGCGGCAAAGGCCGCAAAATGGACCAGAAAAGGCCCGGATCCCTCAAGAGGATCCGGGCCTTTTTACGCGCGGAAAAGGTTTTATTTCCACAAGCGGATCACTCCGGCGTCCTGGAACTGCTTGAGGAGAAGCAAAACCACTGGCAGCAGGATCATCCCTCCCACGCCCATAAACCGGAACCCCAAATACATTGCCAACAGCGCGGTAATCGGAGGCAGGTCCGCCTGCCCCGCCAGAAGCCGCGGTTCCAACAGCGTGTGGACGATCAGCCCCACGGCGTAGAGAACTAGTAAAGCTAACCCCCGGCCCGTGTCGCCCATAAGAAAACACCCCAATGCCCAGGGAAACAGCACTGTCCCCGTCCCAAGCACCGGGAGCGCGTCTACCAGGGCTGTAAACACCGCCGCTAGAAGGGCGTAATCCAGCCGCATCCATAAAAAGCCAACTAATAAAATCGCGAAGGTGGACAAGATCAACAGGAATTCCGCCCGAAGCCACTTCAAAATGGTGGATCGGAAGCAATGGGCCGCATCCCGGCACTTCGCCTGCCACGGAGCCGGAAGCTGCCGTTTCAAAAAAGCCAGGATGGAGGGGTAACTGAGACTGGTAAAATATACCGCCAGCACGGTGGTTACTAGAAACAATCCCGCGTCCGGCAGGGTTGCCAGCAGGGAGGATGCCACGCCCATCAGCCATGTTCCCGCCGTCCCAGCCAGGGATGGCCCCTCCTCCATCAACTGTCCTGCCAGCAGATCCAGGGCGGAACGGATCAGGGAAGGGCTGGCGGCATACCACTGCTCTAGCTGATCCAGCATACTGTTCCAAATGGTGGGAAACCGCTCCATCAGCTCCGGCAGGCGTTCTGACCACTCCCGTAGTTCCACCGCCAACCGAGCCACAAGCAGCGTCACGCCGCCGCCTAGCACCAGCAGCAGCAGCGTTGTCACTAACCCGGCGGCAAAGCTCCGGCGAACCTTCATCCCCCGGCGGAGCTTCTGGACAAGGGGTTCCACCATGGCGCTGAGTGCCAGGGCCAGCAGGAAGGGCAGGAGGGGGGCCAGCAGCCATTTGAAAAACACCACCGCTCCAAGAATCCACAGCAGAACGGTAATTGTCCGTTGTAAAAAGACACTTAGCTGTGACATATAGACAATCTGTACCTCATTTCCTCCTGCGGAACAGGAAAGATTGTGGAATTTTCCCGTGTTTTTTGGGTTGTAAAAGAATGAGGGGTGTGGTACACTATCCTCATTTAAGGACATGTGACCACAGGGGGAATACAGCATGGGAAAACAGACCAAGTTTTACATCGTAGCCGCCTCGGCTCTGCCGGATATCTTTATCAAAGTGGCCGAAGCCAAACGCATGATGCTCTCCGGCGAAGCCGCCACTGTAGGCGATGCCACCAAACGGGTAGGCATTAGCCGCAGTGCTTTCTATAAGTATAAGGATGCCGTCCAGCCCTTCAACGACATGAAAACCGGACATATCATCACCTTCTACACCATGCTGAAGGACAACCCCGGCGTACTGAGCAATGTACTTGCTATTTTTGCCGGGAGCGGGGCGAATATACTGACCATCAACCAATCTATTCCCACCAACGGCTGCGCCGCCGTAACCATCTCCGCTGAGACCAGCGATATGGAGATCACCCTGGAGGAGCTGATCTCCCGCGCAGAGGTGCTGGATGGTGTGGTGAAGTTTGAGATTTTAGCGGGATAGCAGGCGCCGGTTAGAAGTGCGCAGCACGGACAAAAGTTTCATCCACCTTTTTAGAAAGGCGGCAGGATACAGGGGAAAGGCCCCTGGCGGATTGGGCAAAGCCCAGCATTCCATGGGAGAGAAGGAGAAAATTATGGCAAATTTTGCAATTATGGGGTTCGGCACGGTAGGAAGTGGCGTAGCCAGTGTGCTGCGCATGAACGGCGATGCCATCGCGGAACGGCTGGGTGAACCTCTCAGCCTAAAATATATTCTGGACGTACGGGATTTATCCGCCACGGAGTACGCCGGCATCGCGGTAAAAGATTTCTCCGTACTGGAAAACGACCCTGAACTGGATGTGGTAGTGGAATCCATTGGCGGCGCCAAGGTGGCGCTGGAATTCACCCGGCGGGCATTGATGGCGGGAAAGCATGTAGTAACCTCCAACAAGGAGCTGGTGGCTTCCCACGGCAGGGAACTGCTGGCCATCGCCAAAGAGAAAAACGTCAACTACCTGTTTGAAGCCAGTGTCGGCGGCGGTATCCCTGTATTGCGTCCGCTGTTCCAATGCCTGGCAGGAAACCAGATTGAAGAAATTGTAGGTATCCTAAACGGCACCACCAACTATATCCTCACCCGCATGATTAGGGGCGGTGTTCCCTTCGATGAGGCCCTCAAGGAAGCCCAGGCCAAGGGCTACGCTGAGCAAAACCCCGCCGCAGATGTAGAGGGCCTGGATGCGAGCCGGAAGATCTGCATTTTATCCGATCTGGCCTGGGGAAGGGAAGTCCTGCCGGAAAGGATCAGCGTACAGGGCATCAGCGGCCTGAACCTGCGGGATGTGGAAACCGCCAGCAAGGCGGGCTATCAGGTTAAGCTGCTGGGCCGGGCTGTGAAGCTGGAGGATGGGCGCCATTGCGCCTACGTGGCTCCCCATCTAGTGCGGGAGGACTGTCCGGTTGCTGGCGTAGACGGCGTATTCAACGCCATCATGATCCGGGGAAACGCTGTAGGGGATGTGATGTTCTACGGCAGAGGGGCAGGTGACCTGCCAACGGCTTCCGCCGTTATGGGGGACGTCATTGATGCCTTACAGCACCGGGAAAAGCGCCGGAACCTGGGCTGGGGCGAAGGCGGGGACTTGGCGGATACCGGGGAGCTGTCCATGTGCTGGTACCTGCGGGGCGGCTTTGCAGTTCCCCAGGGATGCAGGGAGATTGGCGGCGGCGCGGTACTGACCGGCCCGCTTTCCACCAAAGGGGCCAAAGCACTGGCGAAAAAGCTGGGGGCAGAGACGATTCTGCCTGTCCTGCCTTAACCATCCAGCCCCCGTGGCGCTATAATGGAGTGTCACCCAATTTTCCATAGAGAGGAAGTATCCATATGAGTTTGATTGTGCAGAAATTTGGCGGTAGCTCTGTCCGGGATGCCCAGCGCATCCGGAATGTGGCAGGCATTATTGCCGATACGTATAGAGCCGGAAACCAGGTGATGGTGGTTCTGTCCGCCCAGGGCGACACGACCGATGACCTGATCAGCAAGGCCCAGGAGATCAATCCCAAGGCCTCCAAGCGGGAGATGGACATGCTCCTGAGCACTGGCGAACAGATATCCATTGCTCTGTGCGCCATGGCTCTGGAGGGCATGGGCCTGCCGGTTATCAGCCTGGCTGGATGGCAGGTAGGTGTCCATACCACCAGCGCCTATTCTGATGCGCGGATCCAGCGCATTGAAGCGGAGCGCATCCAGCGGGAGCTGGACAAGAACAAGATCGTCCTGGTAGCGGGATTCCAAGGGGTGAACCGCTTCGGTGACGTGACTACATTAGGCCGGGGCGGCTCGGACACCAGCGCGGTGGCCCTGGCGGCGGCTTTCCAGGCGGATTTGTGCCAGATCTACACCGATGTAGACGGAGTATATACCACCGATCCCCGCGTGGTTCCCGGCGCGGTGAAGCTGGATGAGATCACCTACGATGAGATGCTGGAGCTGGCCAGCCAGGGGGCGCAGGTGCTTCACAACCGCAGCGTGGAGCTGGCAAAAAAATATCATGTAAATATGGAGGTCGTATCCAGTCTGGAGCGCAAACCCGGTACGAAAGTCAAGGAGGTTGTGAAAATGGAAAAAACCAACATCGCCGGCGTGGCGAAGGATACGAGCATTGCGCGGATCGCGGTGGTGGGACTGGATCATAGCCCCGGTGTTGCCTTCCGGGTATTCTCACTGTTGGGGAAGGCTAACATCAATGTGGACGCCATTATCCAGTCCATCGGCCGGGGGGAGAGCAAGGATATTAGCTTTACCCTTCCTAGGGTGGATGTGGAGGAAGCTGTGCGGGTGCTGGAGGAGCAGAAGGCTTCCCTGCACTTCGACCACCTGACGGTGGAAGACAAGATCGCCAAAATATCCATTGTAGGCGCGGGGATGATGACCACGCCTGGGGTGGCAGCGACCATGTTCGAGGCGATGTATGACGCCAATATCAACATCCAGATGATCAATACCAGCGAGATCCGGGTATCCGTCCTCATTGACGAGGAGGACGCTTCCGCCGCCGTGCGTGCGGTTCACGAAAAGTTCTTTGGCAATGGAAACTGATCCTTTCCAGACGGTATAAGCAAGGCCGCCGGGGCTATTTCCGGCGGCCTTGCTTTTGGCTCAACGCTTGTTCTGGTTCTGATTGTTCTGATTCTGGTTGTTGTTCTGGTTCTGGTTATTCTGATTCTGGTTCTGATTGTTGTTCTGGTTCCGGTTCTGATTATTATTCTGGTTGTTGTTCATGGTCGAGAAACCTCCTTTCCAAAAACGGTACGGACTTATTCTGTCCCAGGAATATGCTGCTTATACATCTGATTTCTTGCATAAAGGGAAAATTTCGGAAAAGAATAGTCCTATCCCATCATTTAAAAAGGAGTACCCCTATGGAACTGAAAAGTAGCGTCACAAAAGAAAACCTCCTCCGGGCTTTTGCCGGGGAAAGCCAGGCCAGAAACCGTTACACCTTTGCCGCGGACGCCTGCCAGGAGAAAAAGCTTCAGGTCTTGGAGCAGATTTTCACCTACACCGCCGGGCAAGAGAAGGAACACGCCGAAATTTTCTACAACCACCTCAAGCAGGGCGGGTGCGAGAATATCACCATCACCGCCAACTATCCCATCGACCTGCCGGATCAGCCCTTGCAGATCTTAGAGCTGGCGCGGCAGCACGAGATGGACGAATTTGGCGATGTGTACCCGGCCTTCGCTGAAAAAGCCCAGGAGGAAGGCTTCGCGGAGATTGCCCGCCATTTCCGGCAGATCGCGGAGATTGAGAAGATTCACGCGGAGCGGTTCGAACGCTTTGCCAAGTATCTGCGGGAGAACAAGCTGTTTGTCAGCGATGTGGAAACCGGGTGGATGTGCCTGAACTGCGGGCATGTGTTTACCGGGAAGCAGGTTCCCGCCAAATGCCCCGTCTGTTCCCATGACCAAGGCTATTTCATCCGTTTGGAGCTGTCTCCTTACGAGCGGTAGCCGCAAGTAAGCGCCCCCTTATGTAAAACGCGTGTTTCCGCGCGGAACCCGTTGGAGCGGTTTTGCTCCGGCGGGTTTTCTTGTTTCCATCCCCTTGCCAATCCACCCTAAAACTGCTATACTATCCCCGAATACAAGTTGCAAGAGGGAGGACCGCTATGACGACGATGCAGCCGGAAGAAAGAAACTATGCCTTCACCCAAAGCCGGGAGTTGAGCTGGCTCCGGTTCAACCGCCGGGTGCTGGAGGAAGCGGGGGATGAAACGGTTCCGTTGCTGGAACGGCTGAAATTCATATCCATATTCACCAGCAACCTGGATGAATTTTTCATGGTTCGGGTAGGAAATCTCTTTGACCTCTCCCTGGTCTCTCCAGAGGAGACCGACAACAAAACGGGGCTTACCCCTGCCGGCCAGCTTGCTGAGATATACAACGTAATCCCTGGGCTAATTGAGATCAAGAGCCGGCTTTACACTGATGTAGCGGCCTTGCTGCGCCGGGAAGGGATTTGCGACTTGGCCATGGAGGAGCTGTCCCCGGAGGAGCGTAGGTTTGTTACCACCTATTATAAAGCAAAGATACTCCCGGTGCTGTCGCCCCAGATTGTAGACGCGCGGCACCCGTTCCCCCATTTAGCCAACAAGGCGCTCTACGTGGCAGGGCTGATGCGTAGCCGGAAGGGGGCGGCGTCCCTGGGCTTTCTGCCGGCTCCCAGGGGGCTGCCGCCGTTTTTATCCATGCCTGGCGATCCGGGCCGGTTCATCCGCATGGAGACGGTCCTGCTCCACTACGCGCCCGCCTTGTTTGGAGAGTACAAGCTGGAGAGTAGCTGCGTCCTGTGCGTCACCCGGAATGCGGACTTGAACCTGGACGCGGAGCTGTTAGAGGAGAGCGGGGAGGACATCCGCAGCCGCATGAGCAAGCTGTTAAAAAAGCGGGCCAGCCAATCCGCCGTCCGCCTAGAGCTGTCCAAGAAGATGGGCGGGGAGTTCATGCGCCTGCTGAAGGGCCGCATTGGCCTGGAAAACCGGCAGATTTATGTAGACCAGGCCCCGCTGGATATGCACTACGTCTACGACTTAGCCCGCGCGCTGCCGGAAGGGAAAGCGGCGTCCCTCAGCTTTCCGCCCTACCGGCCCCGTTGGCCGGCGGATCTGCAAAAATCAGCCAGCATGATCGACCAAGTCCGACAGCGGGACCGCCTGCTCTTTTTCCCGTTTGATGGCGTGGATCCGTTTTTGCAGTTGTTAGAGGAAGCGGCGGCGCGGCCGGACGTAGTTTCCATCCGCATCACCATATACCGCCTGGCCAGCTCGTCAAAGGTAGCCCACATCCTCTGCAACGCCGCCGAAAACGGCAAGGAGGTCACAGTTCTCATGGAGCTGCGGGCCAGGTTTGACGAAGCCAACAACATCTCCTGGTCCCGCCTGCTGGAGGACGCGGGGTGCAGGGTGATCTACGGTGTGGAGGAATACAAGTGCCACAGCAAGATATGTCTGATCACCCTGCGGAAGGGTGACAAACTCAGCTATGTGACCCAGATCGGCACCGGCAACTACAACGAGCACACCAACGAGCAGTACACGGATCTGAGCCTGATGACCGCCAATGAGGCCATCGGCCTGGACGGCGCGGCATTTTTCCAGAACATGTTGGTAGGTAACTTGGAGGGCAGCTACCGCCATTTGCTGACGGCTCCGGCGGGTATCAAGCCCAGGCTGCTGGAGCTAATTTCCCAGGAAATCGCCAAAGGCCCGGAGGGGTATATCTGCATCAAGGCTAACGCCGTGACGGAGCGCGAGGTCATCGACAAACTGGCGGAAGCGTCTCAAGCGGGGGTACAGGTGCAGCTCATCCTGCGGGGCATCTGCTGTATGCGTCCCGGTGTTGCTGCCCAGACGGAGAACATCCATGTAACCAGCATTGTAGGCCGCTTTTTGGAGCATGGGCGGATATACCGTTTTGGCCGGGGGAAGGATACGAAGCTGTATATTGCCTCTGCCGATTTGATGACCCGGAACTTAAATCACCGGGTAGAGATTGCATGCCCTGTGTACGACCTGGCGGTCAAGGAGCAGCTTCTGCGCATCCTCCATACCCAACTGGAGGACAATGTAAAGGCCAGCTCCTTGCTGCCTGACGGCTCCTACTGCCGTAAAGTTAATACCCTTGCCCCCTGCGACAGCCAGGAAGTGTTCATGGCCCACAGCCTTCACCGGGCGGCCGCGCCGGAAAGACCGGCAGGCCTTCACCGTCTCTGGGACGGCCTGCGGGGGAAGCACAAATAGAAGGAAACGGGCGGCGCCTTGATTTGCCGCCCGGAGCGGCTGGAAACCGCGCCAAACCCTGGGAAACCAGCGGGTAAGCCGTTTTTTTCTCTCCCGGGGCGGTTTCACGCCCCGGGAATTTGGTCATTCCGCCGAATTTTTGAATCCCGCTGAAAAAAGCGAAAAAAAGTCCCCCATGGGGGGATTTTACACTTGCAATTTCGGGGCGGGTTTGCTAGAATGAAAACAATGTATTGTGAAAAATGTGACAATACGACCACAGCCTGATTTCATTTGGAGAGAAAGGAGCAACGAAAACACGCCGCCGCGTGTTTTCCACATTCCGACTATGAAACTGATCACTGTCGAGCAAATGGAAGCTGCCACCGAACGCCTGCTTGAAAATGGCCGTCAAGTGGGAGCGGATTCCTGGCAGCAGCGCGTCAAGAACCAGACCCCTCATTGTAAGTTTGGCGAGGAGGGCATCTGCTGCCGCATCTGCTCCATGGGACCCTGCCGCATTACCCCCAAGGCCCCCCGGGGCATCTGCGGGTGCGACGTCCATGGCATCGTAGCCCGCAACTACCTGCGTTTCACCGCCGGCGGCGCGGCCACTCACTCCGACCACGGCCGCAGCATTTGCCATACCCTGTACCAGACCAAGGAAGGCGGCAACTACACCGTCAAGGATCCCGAAAAGCTCAAGCGCATTGCGGGCGAGTGGGGCATCGAGACCGAGGGCAAGGATATTTATGATCTGGCCCACGAGGTCGCCGAGACCGCTCTGATGGAGTACGGCAAGCCCTTCGGCAACTGCCGCTTCCTCAGCCGCGCGCCCGAGCACACCCGGAAGCTGTGGCACGATGCGGGCATCGAGCCCCGGGCCATTGACCGCGAGGTCTCCCAATCCCTGCATATGACCCATATGGGCTGTTCCTCTCTGCCTGAGGCGCTGATCCGCCAGGCTTTGCGGGCAGGCCTGTGCGATGGCTGGGGCGGCTCCATGTGCGGCACCGAGTTTTCCGATGTGCTCTTCGGCACCCCTAAGCCCATTGACACCACCGCCAACCTGGGCGTTATGGAGAAGGACATGGTGAACATCGTGGTTCACGGCCATGACCCCTCTCTGTCCGAGATGATCGTATTCTATGCCCAGGATCCCGAGATGGTGGCTCTTGCCAAGGCCAACGGCGCCAAGGGCATCAATATCTGCGGCGTATGCTGCACCGCCAACGAAGTCGCCATGCGCCACGGCATCCCCATGGCCGGCAACTTCCTCCAGCAGGAGAACGTGGTTCTCACCGGCGCCTGCGAAGCCATCGTGGTGGACGTGCAGTGCATTTTCCCCGCTCTCGGCCCCCTGAGCAAGTGCTTCCACACCAAGTTTATCACCACCTCCGAGATCGCCCGTATGCCGGACAGCGAGTTCATCCACTTCAATGAGGAGACCGCCGGCGATAACGCCAAGGCTATCGTCCGCATGGCGGTGGAGAACTTCAAGAACCGCAACCAGGATCTGGTACATATCCCCGACCTGAAGACCAACGCCACCGTAGGCTACTCTCTGGAAGCCATCAAGAAGTGCCTGGACGGCGTGACCAACACCCAGGTGGACGTGACCGGTACCACCAAGCCGCTGGTAGAGTGCGTGAAGTCCGGCGTTCTGCGCGGCGCGGTAGCCATGGTAGGCTGCAATAACCCCAAGGTCCGGCCCGATACTGCCCACATTGCCCTGATGAAGAAGCTGCTTGCCAACGACATCATCATTGTCGTTTCCGGCTGTTCCGCCCAAGCCGCCGCCAAGGCCGGCCTGCTGGATAAGGAAGCCAAAGAGCTGTGCGGCGATGGCCTGAAGCGCGTATGCGACCTGGTGGGCATTCCTCCGGTACTGCATATGGGTTCCTGCGTGGACATCTCCCGTATGATGGTGCTGGCCGCCGATGTCGCCAAGGATTCCGGCTGGAACATCTCCCAGATTCCTCTGGTGGGCTGCGCCCCCGAGTGGATGAGCGAGAAGGCCGTCTCCATCGGCAACTACGTGGTAGCCACCGGTATCGACACCTTCCTGGGCGTGGATCCCTACACCAAGGGTTCCACTGAGGTGACCGAGCTGCTGCAAGGCGAGCACGGTATCAAGGACTGGGTAGAGGCCAAGTATACCGTAGAGCTTGATATTGAGAGACTGGGCGACCGGATGATCGAGGCCATTGAGGCCAAGCGCGTGGCCCTGGGCATCTAAGAGATACATACTGCTTCGCCGTGAAGCGGTAATTCATTGACAAAGAAGGATTTCCTATGAAAGTAGCCATCACCGGCAAGGGCGGGGTGGGGAAGACCACCTTCGCCTCCACCCTCTGCCGTCTCTACGCAGCGGAGGGACGCAATGTCCTGGCCGCCGATGTGGATCCGGACGCCAACCTGGGGCTGGCGTTGGGCCTGACGGAGGAGGAGGTCAACGCTATCGTCCCCGTCTCCAAGATGAAGGAGCTGGCCAAGGAGCGCACTGCCGCCAACGAGTCTAACACCTTCTATAAACTCAACCCCGAGGTTTCCGACCTGCCCGACAAGCTGTCAAAGGATGTCAACGGCGTAAAGCTGCTGGTCATGGGCACCGTTGATACCGGCGGTTCCGGCTGTGTCTGCCCTGAGCATGTGATGCTCAAGGCCATCCTGTCGAAGCTGGTTTTCCGAAAGGACGATGTGGTGGTCATGGACATGGAGGCCGGCCTGGAGCATCTGGGCCGGGGCACCGCGTCCATGATGGACCAGTTCATCGTGGTCATTGAGCCCGGGGCGCGGAGCATCCAGACCTATGAGCGCATCAAGAGTCTGGCGGCGGACATTGGGGTTCACCGGGTGCGTGTGGTGGCCAATAAGGTCAGGGATGAGCGGGACGAGGAGTTTCTGCGCCAGCGCATCCCGGCCCAGGATTTACTGGGATTCATCCATTACAACGCCGATGTGATCGAAGCGGACCGCAACGGGCAGTCTCCCTTCGACTACAGCCACAAGGCGGTGGAGGAAATCCGGGCTATCAAAGAAAAAATGGACGCGGAGAAATAAGAAACCTCCGCAGCGCGAAATCACTTTTTTGAAACTATCGTGAGGAGTGAAAATATAACGTGAAAACATTATTTGAACGCGTTTTCTCCGGCAACGACGAGATGTACGCCCTGGCCGTGAAGGCTGTGGACGAGGCGATGGCCAAGCTTGGCCCCGATGCCCCCGCCACCTTTGGCGACACCGCTTACTCCCTGCCCTGCCTGTACGCCATGACTGGCCGCAAGGTAGCCACTGTGGGCGAAGCCAAGGACGCTCTGGAGAACGAGGTCAAGAACTTCATGACCCGCAACAACCGCACCAAGGACATCTTCACCTCCGGCGTAGCCACCGCGCTGTCTGCCGAGATTATTGAGCTGATGAAGTACGCCATGGCTGGCGGCACCCCCTATGAGGAGCCTATCATGGGCCACTTCACCGATGCCCAGGTTCGTGAGCTGGGCGTGCCCCTGGTTACCCGGGACATTCCCGGCGTGGCGGTCATCATCGGCGCCGCCCCCACTGCCGAGGAGGGCGTGGAGCTGGTCAAGCAATACCAGTCCCAGGGTATTTTCGTCACCCTGGTAGGCGGCATTATCGACCAGTGCGTTGAGAAGGGCGTGAAGCTGGGCTTCAATGTCCGCAACGTGGCTCTGGGCCGCGACCTGAGCAGTGTGGCCCATGTGGTCAGCGTGGCTCTGCGCGCCGCCATCATCTTCGGCAGCACCACCGTAGGCGACTACGAGGCCATGTGGCGCTACACCATGGATCGTGTGTTTGCCTTTGTCAACGCCTACGCGCCTGTGGACGACATGACCGTAGCCTGCGGCGCCGGCGCCATTCAGTTGGGATTCCCCGTTGTCACCAACGACACCGAGGAAAACAACATGTTCCGTGTACCCAAGAGCCTGATTATCCAGCCTGATACCACCAAGTTCAACGCCACCTCTTTGGAGGCCCGGGATATCAAGATCAAGATTACCAACATTGACATCCCCGTGGCATTCTCCTCCGCCTTCGAGGGCGAGATTGTCCGCCGCGGCGATATGCAGTTGGAGTTTGACGGTTCCCGTAAGACTGGCCTGGAGTTGGTTCGTGCCAAGGAGCTGTCCGAGGTGGAGGATCACCGCTTCACCCTCATTGGGCCTGACTTCGATACCTTTGAAGTGGGCAGCAAGGTTGACTTCTGCATGGTAGCGGACGTAGCCGGCAAGAACATGACCAGCGACTTTGAGTCCGTGTTCGAGCGCAAGTTCCACGCCTATATCAACTGCATGGAAGGTGTCATGCACACCGGCCAGCGCGATGTGATCCGTGTTCGTATCAGCAAGGCGGCATTTGAAGCAGGCGTCCGCGCGAAGGATTTCGCCGAGGTCCTCTATGCCAAGCTGAAGAGCGACTACGATGCCGTTATCGACAAGTGTGAGGTCACCATCATCACTGATCCCGCCGAGTGCGAGAAGTTCCGTCACGAGGTGGCCATCCCTGCTTATGAGAAGCGCGATGAGCGCCTGGGCAGCCTGACGGACGAGAATGTAGACCAGTTCTACACCTGCATCATGTGCCAGTCCTTCTCCCCCAGCCACGTATGTATTGTCACCCCAGAGCGTCTGGGCCTGTGCGGCGCGGTGAGCTGGCTGGATGCCAAGGCCACCAACGAGCTGGATCCCTCCGGACCCTGCCAGATCGTGCCCAAGGAGCACATTATCGATGAAAACATTGGCCGCTGGGAAGAGGTCAACGATGCTGTGAAGAAGTACAGCCAGGGCGCTCTGGAGAGCGTGACTCTGTACTCCATCATGGAGGATCCAATGACCTCTTGCGGCTGCTTCGAGTGCATCTGCGGCATTGAACCGTTCTCCAACGGCGTAGTGATTGTCAACCGTGAGCATGCGGGCATGACCCCCCTGGGCATGACCTTCTCTGAAATGGCTTCCATGACGGGCGGCGGCGTGCAAACCCCCGGCTTTATGGGCCACGGTAAGCACTTCATTGCTTCCAAGAAGTTCATGAAGGCGGAGGGCGGCCTGGGCCGTATTGTCTGGATGCCCAAGTCCCTGAAGGATCAGGTGGCTGAAAAGGTCAATCAGTCCGCCAAGGAACTGTACGGCGTAGACAACTTCTGTGACATGATCGGTGATGAGACCATCACCGAAGACGCGGAAGCCCTGCTGAACTACCTGACGGAAAAGGGCCATCCCGTACTGGGCATGGATCCGCTGATGTAAGGCAGTATAAAATGAGACCCCCGCCGCCCCAACGGGCGGTGGGGGTCTTTGCAGTTTTCTCTGGAAAACCTTCGAAATCTGTGATATACTGACCATATCATCCAACAGGAGGGAGCCGCACCATGAAAAAAACAGTTATATTGCTAACCCTGTTTCTGGCGTTTTTGCTGGCCGGATGCGGAGGGAAGGAGAACGAGGATCCAGGCGTTACGACCTTAATCTATGCCAACATGACCAAGGACGGCGTAGACCGGCAGGCTGTTGACCGTTTCAACCAGGCTCATACGGATGTGCAGATTGAAGTCCGGGATTATTTCAGTGAGGACAGCCCTGATGGGAAAAACGGGAAGGATCTGCTGTTTGCCGAAATTGCCGCAGGAAAGATGCCAGATATCATCGACATGGGGAGTGATTTGACAAATAGTTCCCGCCTGCCCTATCAAATGATGGTTTACAAGGGATTGCTGGAGGATTTGTGGCCATATATCGAAAATGACCCCGGCCTAGGCCGGGAAAGCGTCCTGGAGGCCCCGTTAAAAGCCGCCGAAATAGACGGCGGACTTTACGTAGCCTTTGGTGAGTTCGTGATCCAGACAGTGGTAGGCGCCGAGAGCGTAGTAGGGGACCGCTACGGCTGGACGCTGGACGAGTTACTGGACACTTTTGACACTATGCCGGAAGATTCGTCAATTGTAGAATATTGCTATCAAAAAAGTAATATGTTCTATTATGTATTCAGCATGAGCATTGAGCAATACATAGACTGGGAGACTGGCGAATGCAGCTTTGATAGTGAAGCGTTCCGCGCAGAGCTGGAATTTGTAAACAGTTTCCCGGCAGAATTTGACTGGGAGGCCGAAGGGGGCGATGATGTGGTAAATCTTGAGATCACAGACCGAATTCTCAGTGGACGCCAGATGTTGAGTATGATAAACATTTTTCGTCCAGAGTACATACAATATGTGGATGCTTTTTTTGGCCTGGGCGGGAAAGCCGCTTTTGTTGGCTACCCCACATCAGATGGCAGCACAGGCAGCAGCTTCTATATTCGCGGCCCCAGGCTGGCTATGTCTTCTTTTTGCCAGAATAAAGACGCTGCCTGGGAGTTTATACGGGAGCTGTTTCTGCCGAAATATAGGAACATGAAAGCTTTGCAGATGGAGGAAATCGAAGATGGAGGCATCTATGATATCCCCATTAATCGTGCTGACTATGAACTGGTAGGCAAATATGAGATGCAGAATGCAGAGCATAAAGAATATGTCCTATACGGTGGACCCAGGGTGAAAAAGCACAAGGTCACAAAGGACGAACTTGCCCGCTATGATGATTTAGTCAACAACATCAACAAAATCAACCTCTACGACTGCGAGGTTTACGATACGGCATACGAAGTTGCCGGAGCCTATTTCGCGGGAGACAAGACCCTGGATGAAGCGGTTGACCTGATCCAGCGGCGTGTCACGCTGTACGTCAACGAATTGCGGTAAAGGAATACAGGAAGGGGAAATTTCCGATGGGTAATCAGGTAAGCCATAACTGGCAGGCCGGAGACGTAGGCATTCTGACATTCCACTGTTCTGACAATTTTGGCGCGATGCTGCAAGCCTATGGTCTCAAACAGTGCTTGCGTTCATACGGGGTGGCGGCGGATATTGTCCGCTATGAGCCGCCTTTCCTTACGGGCCGCCACTGGAGAATCCCCTATTTTCCGGTGAAGAATATATGGAATCTAGCGGCTATGGGATACGGCTTTTTGCGCAATCTGCGGGCGGGAGTGCTATTCAGCCGGAGACGGAAAAACATGGAGCGGTTTCGGAAATCCTATTTGATAGATGAAGGCCAGCCCAGGATTTTGTTCCTTCCCGGCCTGCGGAAGCTCCCCTACCGCCGCTATGTGGTGGGCAGCGACCAGATTTGGAATCCTGCAATCACCTACGGCCTGCGCAAAGCCTATTTCGGAGCCTTTAAAACCACAAGAAAAGAGCGTGTAACTGCCTACGCGGCCAGCTTAGGCGGTGCGGCCCTCCCTGAAAAATACCGGCAGGAATTTTCCACTCTGCTCCAGAATTTGGACGCGGTGTCTGTCCGGGAGACCGGAGCAGTTCCCTATGTACAGCAATTTTTTCCTGGAAAGGTAGAGACCGTGCTGGATCCTGTGTTTTTCCTTGAGAAAGAAGAATGGGAGAAGGTAGAGCGCGCCCTGGGTCAGGGGGAGTACATATTGGCTTATACCACAGAGCCAAACCGGCAGATGGCTGAATATGTCCAGGCCCTGTCCCAGAAAACTGGACTGGCAGTGGTAGAATTACAGGCCGTGGCGGGGAGGGGCGCCAACGTGGAAGCTACGGCGGGGCCGGCTGAATTTCTTGGGTATATCCACTATGCGGCGTATGTTGTAACGAACTCCTTTCACGCCGCCGCTTTTTCCATTATTTTTGAAAAACAATTCCTGGTTTTCGCACACAGTACCGTTAATGAACGCCTGGCATCGGTACTGGCAATTCACGGGCTGGGGGACCGTCTCTGCCGGAACGGCGGTGGGATTGATGTACCGGTGGACTGGTCGGCCGTCCGGGCGCGGACAGCGGCGGCAGTAAAGCCCTCCCGGGAATTCCTGATAAAACATGTGGCTGAGGGATTGGAATGACACCATATCAGAATAAAGAAAAGTGCTGCGGATGCGGCGCGTGCCGGGATGCCTGCCCTGTAGAAGCTATCCGGATGGCACGGGATCCAGAGGGGTTCTGGTATCCCCAGACGGATGCGGTCCGGTGTATACAGTGCGGCCGCTGCCAGGCGGTGTGTCCAATAGAAAAAACGGAGACGGCGGAAAGAGGTCTCTATTTTGGGGCCAAGGCCAGAGAGGATACCGTCCGGTATGGCAGCTCCTCTGGTGGGGTATTTCCTGTGCTGGCAGAGTATGTATTCCGGCGGCGCGGGGCGGTTTTTGGCGCAGGCTGGGGAGAGCACATGGAGGTTGTCCACCAGGAAGCCCGTTCCCGGGAGGAGCTAGAGGGCCTGAAGGGCACCAAATACGTCCAAAGCCGTCTGGAAGGCGTCTACCGCCGGATTGAGGCGCTGCTGAGAGAGGACGAATGGGTGCTTTTTAGCGGTACGCCTTGCCAGGCTCACGCTCTGCGATTGTTCTTAGGGAAACCGTATCCCAAGCTGCTGACAGCGGATCTGGTATGCTACGGCGCGCCGTCCCCTGGCGTGTGGGAAGACTATGTCCGGCTGTTGGAGCGCAGGCACGGCGGCGCGCTTACCGCCTTTTCCTTCCGGGACAAGCGGAACCGGGACAGCGGCCACACACGGGCCTATGTATGCGGCGGAAAAGAGTTTGCGGGGGATCTGCGCTTTGATCCTTACTGCGGGCTATACTTTGCCAACTGCATCATCCGGCCCGCCTGCCACGCCTGCCCGTACTGTACCACAGACCGGGGGAGCGATTTCACCCTGGGCGATTTCTGGGGCATTGAGAAAATCCAGGTGGACGATGGTATGGGCAATTCCCTGGTGATGCTCCACACGGACAAGTCCCTGGAGGTCTGGACAGAAATCCGTGAGGAGCTGGACTGGTTCCCCTGTGAGAGGGAGGATCTGCTCCAGCCCCGTCTGGTTAGCCCTACCCCCGCTACAGGGGGCCGCAGGCTGTTCATGGCGCTGCGGCGGGTGCTGCCGGGGGCGGCGCCGCTTGTTTTGGCGGATAAAGCGCGGTGGCTGGCTGGGCTGCTGCGGCGGATGAAAGGAGGGTGAAAGCATGGCGGCTATATGGGGGTATTTGAAAGAGCAGGAATGGCGGCTATACAAAAAGCGCCGCCAGAGACGGCTGAATAATATGGATTTCACGGTCATTAGTTCCAACTGCATTGGCACGATCATGTACCACGACCTGGGGCTTCCCTACCGGACGCCTACGGTGAACCTTACGATCAGTATGCGGGACCTGGTGAAAATGGCCGGGCGTCTCCGGTGGTACATGGCACAGGAGCTTATAGAATGCGCGCCGGAAGAAGGGCTTAAATGCCCCGCTGCCTGGTTGGGGGACGTCCGGGTCAATTTTGTCCACTACAATTCTTTTGCGGAAGCAGTGAAAAAGTGGGGGGAACGGAAAAAGCGGATCAACTGGGATTGCATCGTTCTCACTGGCGCAGAGAGAGACGATTGCGACTATGAGGTCCTCCAGGCTTTTGACCAACTCCCTTGGCCCAACAAGGTGGTTTTTACCCGGGTGGACTATCCGGAATTTTCATCGTCTTTTCACATCCAGGGGTTTGAGGACCAGCCGGAACTGGGCATGGTACTGGGCTATCGGCCCCAACTGCTGAAAAGACGGTACATGGACGATTTTGATTACGTGGCCTTTCTGAACAAGACGGTGCGGACAGGCCGGATCGGGGTGGAATAGGTGCAGCAGAAAGCTTCCTTTAGACCGGGTGTGGTGTCCGTTGTGACGCCGGTATACAACGGCGCGGACTGCCTGCCTAAAATGCTGGATTCCGTGCTGGTACAGAGCTGGCGGCAAATTGAGATGATCCTGGTGGACGATGGTTCCTCCGACAATACGTTGCAAGTGGCGGAAAGCTACCGGGAAAAATTTGCCGCCCGGGGGTACGGCTTCCGTATTGTGGAGGGAGAACATGAAAACGCCGCCGCCGCTATCAGCCGGGGGCTTCCCTTTGTTGCGGGGGAGTACCTGATCTGGCCGGACAGCGATGATGTGCTGGCGCCGGCGTCTGTGGAAAAGCGAGTGCGGTTTCTGGAGGAAAACCCTGGTTATCAATGCGTCCGCTCCCTCCCGTACTATTTCGGCTGGGAGACCGGCGAACCCCGCCCGCCTGACGAGCCGCAGGGGGAGTTGTCCAGGGAATATCTATTCTGGGACATCCTGGAAACGAAGACCTTTGTCTGCTGCGGGTGCTATATGTTGCGCTCAGAGCCGTTTTTCGCTATCTATCCAGAACGCCGGATTCCAGTCTATGGCGTGGGGCAGAACTTCCAAATGCTCCTGCCCTTTTTATACCGCCATAAATGCCCCACCATCCGGGAACCGCTTTACGGCGTGGCCGTCCGGCTCGGAAGCCATTCCCGGATGCCGCTGACCCAGGCTCAGGAGGAAAAAAAGTACAAGGATTATGAGAGCCTGATCGATGAAATCGCCGCCCTCTGCGGCATAGACAGCCCGGCGGAACAGAACCGCATCCGCTGCTGGAAGGCAAACCGGCGGTATCGGATTTCCTTGAAGTACCGCCGGTGGAGGGAGGTTTTCCGCGCCTTGGGGCAAGTGCGGCGGTACGGAAAAGTCCAGGCGGGCAATGCGGTCAAGGAACTGCTCTGGGCACTTTTTCGCGATGCCTGGGTCTGGAAAAAACTGTACCCCGCTTACCGCCGGTTTTTCCATGACAAATAATCATACCATATTCTGGACAACAGGCCCACAGCGGGATACCAGCGCAGGCGGAATAGCCAAATGAGCGTCTTCCTCACCCAGTGGCCGCAGGAGCGGTTATACGTCATAGCTTCGCAGTAGAGCGCATTTTCCCGCAATATGCGGCAGATTTGCAGCTTTTCGGCAAAAGTGCTGGTATTTTCCCGGCAGAATACCGTCCATACCATTGTGTAACTCAGGTTTTCTAGGGCATAGGAGAAGAAATCCAGCTCCAACTGAGGGAGCATGCGGCAGCTTACCAAAACCTCCTTAAGCTTTTCCAGCAGCCGGGAAAGGTTGCCAGCCAGCATGGGGTTGAAGCGGTGGGAGGAGGAGTCCAGGTGGATATTGTAGTAATAAACTGGGGCAGGGCAATAGGCACAGCGTCTCACCCGGGCTAAATACTCTGCGTTAAAAAGCTTATCCTCCCCGAAAAAAAGCTCCGGGGAAAAGCGGATAGAAGCCGCTTGGATCAGCTCCCTCCGGTACGCCTTGGCGCAGGGGGAGACAAAGTTCAGATTGCCGCCTTCCACCAGCGGGAGACGCTGAATGAGACTGCGGAACAGCGCCGGAAGCTGTTCCTGCCCAAACCAAAGCGTTTCCGGCGTAGGCCGTGTCTCCGTCAGATCCGTTTCTGACCTGGCGAAATCAAAGAGGAGGAGATCCTGGCCCTGGTATCCCTCCCAGGCAACGAGATTCAGAAAATTAGGAGAGATGAAATCGTCAGCATCCACAAACACAATCCACTCACCCTGGCAGGCGTCAATCCCCCGGTTCCGGGCGGCGGATACCCCCGTGTTCTCCTGGGAAATGAGCCTGATCCGGCTGTCCCGGGCGGCGTATTCCCCGCAAATCTGAAAGCTTCCGTCCGTAGAACCGTCATTGACCAGGATCAGCTCGAAGTCTTGATACACGGAGCACAGGACGGAGTCCAGACAGCCACCCAGGTATTGCTCCACATTATAAACGGGAATTACGACAGAAATCATAACGTCTCTCCTCCGCACATACAATTATCTTGCAGTATAATATGGTGCCAGAGGAAAATCAAGCGGTTTACCATTTTACATTAGGAGGACATCAAAATATTTACTTTTATTGTAACCTGCTACCAGCAGTCAGACGTTGTAGCCATGGCGCTGGAGAGCGTTAAATACCAGATCAAGCATTACGGGCAGGGCCGCAAATTCCAGCTTATTACTGCCGATGATGGTTCCACGGACGGCAGCAGGGAAGTTATCCAAAGGTGGGCGGAACAAAACCGGGATATGTTTGAAAAAATCGACCTGCTGTTCCGGGAAGAAAACGGCGGCATCTGCCGCAATTATGTGGACGCGCTGCGGGCTGTGGAAGGGGAACAGTTTGTGAAGGTGGACGGCGATGACCTGCTGGCGCCCTACAACGTGTTTGAACTGACGGAAATGCTTTCGGAATACGGCATGGTCTGTCCTGCCTTTATCAAGTTTTCCGGCTCTGGAAAATTAGTTAAATCGTACCATACTTATTTAGAGGTGGTTTTGCAGGCGTTTATCAAGGGAAAGGCTCTGCATCGGGCGGTAAAGCTGGGCTGTCCTCTGTCAGGGACAGCTATATACCGGAAATCCCTCCTGACGGAGGAGGTCTATGATTTTATCCTGCGTTTCCAGACGGTCAACGACCGCGCCTGCTTCCAAAAAATCATTACGGCAAATCCAGGAATCAAAACCTGTTACGTCAACCGTCCTGTCATCCTGTACCGGGTATCCGATACGTCCATATCTAATTTTAACAGCGCCAGCCGGATATTGCATAATCAGGAAATCGGGCGTCTGTGCCGGGTTCAGAGGGAAGCGGAACATTCCTTCCTATTCCGGCTTCTGCTGCGGATGCAGGAGAAGTCTGCCGCTTTCCGGACAAGTCCCAGCCAGTTGGTACGGTTTTTTCGATTTTTCTCCCCGTATTTCGCTATCATGCTGTGGCTGTACATCACCCGCTATTTCTCCATCCGGCGCATGGAACGGGAGCTGGTAGACCGGCACTGGCAGGACTGCGAAGCCCATTACCGGCAGCTTGCGGTTTCTGCTGAGGATTTTCTGCGGCAGGCAAGAAAAAAGTAGAAAATCCTCCCTGGATAGTGTATAATAGGCCAATTACATAACAAGGAGGACGTAAGCAATGAAAACACGGGAGCTGACCGCCAGGAGGATCGATGCCTATGTCAGGAGCCTGCGGGCGGAGGACCGGGCGCCGTCCACGGTGGAAAAATACCGCCGGGATATTAACGCCTTTGCCGGATGGCTGGCGGGAAGGCTGGTAACCAAGGATTTGGCGGCGCAGTGGAAAAACCATCTGCTGGCGGAGGGGCTGTCTCCCGCCACGGTCAACGCGAAGCTCTCCGCTCTCAACGGATGCTTTGACTTTCTGGGGTGGCAGGAGTGCCGGGTCAAATTCCTGCGGATCCAGCGCCAATTATTCCGGGAGAAAGGCCGGGAGCTGAGCCGTCAGGAATATGAGCGTCTGGTAGGAACAGCCAGGGATCTGGGCCGGAACCGGCTGGCGCTTCTGATGGAGACCATCTGCTCCACAGGCATCCGGGTCAGCGAGCTTCGCTGCATTACTGTGGAAGCTGTCCGGGCGGGGCAGGCGGTTATCCGCATGAAGGGGAAAATCCGGACAATCCTTCTCTCCCGCAAGCTGTGCGTCAAGCTGCTCAAATACGCGCAGAAAATAAAAGCCGCTTCCGGTGAGATTTTTCTCACAAAAAGCGGAAGAAGTCTGTCGCGCAAACAGATCTGGCAGGAGATGAAGTCCATTTGTGCCCGGGCGGGTGTGGAGCCGTCCAAGGTGTTTCCCCACAACCTGCGCCATCTGTTTGCCATTGTCTTTTACCGGATCAGCCGGGATCTGGTGAAGCTGGCAGATACCCTGGGCCATTCGTCTGTGGAAACAACGCGGATTTACCTGATGTCCAGCGCGGCGGAGCACGCAAAATACCTGGAGAAACTGCGCTTAGTGCAATAGTGACAAAATATGTGATTTGCCTAAGGCTAATAATTGTTCTCATTATAATGGTATTTTTTGCAAATTGCAATAGGCAAACTGACAGAATATGTGATTTGTGGCTGAATAGTGGAAAACAATAATATGCCAATTCCAGTCATAAAGCTTAAAAATAAGCATAATCACTGTGAGCCGTGTGAGGTTTCCCTTAACGGCTCTATTTCTGTACGCTATTTCGTATGCAAAAGTGCGGCATAAACTATGCAAAATGCAATAGGCATTTTGCAAAAATCCCCATTATAATAAGAAAAATGATTAACAATAGGCAAATCACATATTCTGTCCATATGTGGCAACAATCATAAACGGCGGGGGAAGATCCTGCCTGTTGTTGTGTTCGCAAATAGTGCAGGCTTTATCAACACACCGGCGGCTCCGCCGGAGAGAAAGCGGGAGGATATGGAAGTCTTATTGATCGGAACCGGGCGGTTAGCTGAAGCATTGATTGACAGGCTTAACAAAAATGGGGAAAGGGTCTATCTGCTTACTGGACGGAGAGAACATCTACCTATGCGGCAGCACGTTTTTGAGCAATATGATTTTACCTATGACGATGACAGCGTAAAAGATATTTTTGACAGCATCAAGCCGGATATTACCATTTTTACCGGTGCGTGGGACAGCCATTTTAACTGGGAAAAAGCCCGGCAGGAAGCCGTGCGCTACACGGCGTCTTTGATCAACATTCTGACCGTTTACTCCATGCAGAGTAAGGGGAGATTCATTTATTTCTCCTCACAGGAGGTATTTACCGGCTCCTTCCCCAACAACCTGCCGGAGACCTGGGCTACATCCGCCAAGGGATTCCGCAGTATGGCAATCTCACAGGGGGAGGAGATCTGCACCAATTTCCGCCAGAACCAGGGGCTGGAAATCCGCATTCTGCGCTTAGATCACTTGTATTGTGTGCCGAAAAAGGGAGAAACGGGCTTGGATCCCTGCTTTGCCATGTGCCTGGAAGCCCTCAGAAGCGGGAAGATATTCGCCAGCGACCGTGACGTATTTTCCATGCTGTTTGTCAAGGACGCGGTAGAACTGGCCTGCAAGGCTATTTCCGCCCCATCGCTGGAGCGGGATGTCTACCACATCTCCTCCATGGAGGAGATTAACGGCCTGCAACTGGCCCGGCTGATCCAGGAAGCTATGGGCGGCGGCATCGAGCTGGTGGATGAGTCAGTGGGTGAGTACCACCGGGTGATCCTGGACGGCGCCGCTTTTTCCGGGGAGTTGGGGCAGAAGATATTCACCCATTATCCCGAAGGCGTCAAGCAGGTTGTCCAATACATGAAGCGCCACCGGGAGTCCTTCATCCGGGCGGAAGACGCCGGAGGAAGCCGGCTGGCCCGGTTCCTTCATAAGGCCCGGGTTCTTATTGGTATCCTGGTACCCTATGTGGAAAATCTAATCTGCGGGGTGCTGTTCTTTTTCCTGAACCGGTACACCGCCGGAAACGGCTTCTTTGACCGGGTGGATCTGTTTTTGCTGTATGTTCTGCTGTTTGCTGTGACCCTAGGCCAGAGACAGGCGGTTCTTTCCGGCTTATTGGCATCGCTGGGGTATTGTCTCCAGCAGATGTATACCCGCAGCGGCTTCGCGGTGCTGTTGGACTACAATACCTACGTGTGGATGGCTCAGCTATTCATTGTTGGCATGGTGGTGGGATACATAAAGGATCAGCTTCGCACCGTGAAACAGGAGAGCCGGGATCAGGTTGCCTATCTGGAGGGGCGGCTCAGCGACATTGCGGAGATCAATGACAGCAATGTACGCATGAAGGAAAATTTTGAGGCCCAGCTGATAAATCAAAAGGACAGCCTGGGGAAGATCTACGACATCACCTCCACACTGGAGCGGCAAGCTCCGGAGGAGGTCCTTTTCACTGCCGTACGGGTGCTTTCCCAGTTGATGGACTGTGGCGGCGCTGCGATTTATACCGTGGCCAACCGCAGCTATGCCCGTCTCTTTTCCGCCACCTCCAAAGAAGCGAGGAGCTTAGGCCATTCTATCGAATATACCGCCATGACGGCGATGTATGAGGATCTGAAGGAGCGGCGGGTCTTTATTAATAAATCCATGCAGGAGAAGCTGCCCCTGATGGCCAGCGCCGTCTACAGCGAGGACGGCATGGAGTTGATTTTTATGCTCTGGGGCATTCCCTGGCAGCGTATGACCATGGCGGAAGCCAATCGCCTGGCAGTGATCGGGCAGATGGTTCAGACCGCCGTGGTGCGGGCCAATCAATACCTGGATGCCCTGAGCAGCCAACGGTATGTGGAGGGAACCCGGCTGATGGCTGGGGACGCTTTCCTCCAACTGGCAAGGGCGTTCCTGCGGGCCAAGGACCAGGGGCTTACGGAGTGCGCCCTGCTGGAGGTTCCGGTGACGGACGGGGACTGTGTTGCCGCCGCGTCCGCCCTCAGGGAGAGTACCCGGCAGTCGGACTATATGGGTTCCGTCCAGGACGGCGTCCTGTATGTGCTTCTCTCCAATACCAACAATGAAAAAGCCGGTTTTGTTCAGAAGCGGTTCCTCGAAGCGGGATATGAGAGCAGCTTGATGGAGGAGGTGGCCCTGTGAGCGGAATGCTGAGCGAGCGGGGCTTTGTGCTCTTGTGGCTTTTAAACCTGCTGGTGTCTGTGATTTACCTGCTTGTAGGGGCGTTGGTAATATCCCCTATGCGAACCAGGAAGGAGAGAAAGGCCAAGGCTGAGGTTTGCCACGACAACCGGCGGACATATCTTCTGCGGTTTTTGGTTATGGTTCTCTGTCCGCTGGTGGGGCCGCTGTTTTTTCTGTTTTCCTACGCGCTTTTCCGTTTGCCGCTGTGGATGCAGGCCAAGCTGGAGGATGTAGTATTCAGCAAAGAGAGGGTCAAGACCCACCTGAAGGCCGATGAGGAGCGGGAACGGAATATGATCCCTCTGGAAGAAGCCTTGTTTGTCAATAAGAGCAAGGATTTGCGCCTGGTGATGATGAACACCATCCGTGGAGATGTACACGCCGCCCTGGGGGTAATCCTGCTGGCGCTGAACAGCGAGGATTCAGAGACCGCCCACTATGCCGCCTCTGTCCTCAGCGGCGAGCTGGACAATTTCCGAACCCGTGTCCGGCAGCTCCGCCGTGCCATATCTGCGGAGGAGGAGGGGGAAACCGATGGGGAACTGGAGCTGCTCCCCTACATGGACGGTTTCCTCAGGCAGCGCGTATTTTCAGCCCTGGAGCAGAAAAAAATGGTAGGCGTGATGGCGGAAACAGCGCAGACCCTTTTTGACAAGGATCCGTTCCGGATGACGGAGACGCTCTATGAAAGCGTATGCCTGCGGCTGCTGGAGGCGGAAGATTTTGAGGAGTCGGAGCGGTGGTGTGAACGGCTGGCCGCCCAGTACCCGGACTGTCTCGCGGCCTACACCTGCCGGCTGAAATTGTACTTCTCCACTAAAAACCGGGAAGCCTTTTTTGACACCATGGCCGCGCTGAAACGCTCGCCGGTGGTGATTGACAACGAGACTTTGGAGCTGATTAAGGTATTCGGTTAAGCGTACACATCGGGATGGGAGGGCTCAGATGATTTCGCGCCGCAACTATTTCGCTATTGCAGCAATCATGCTGGTAGTTCTGTTTATGTTTCAGTTTACCAACGTGACGCTGGAGATGTGGAACGACTATGAGAGAAATGAGAACGCCGTGGATGTGTCGTCCCTGACGGCCAGAAGCGGCGTATTTACACCAGAAGCAAAGCCGCTGATGGGGTCGGCGCGGCCCTGCGCGGCCTATATAGGCGGCAGCGGAAGCCCCATCGAACAGATGACAGCCAGTTGGGCCACGTACACAAAGCGGGACTTCACCTCCAGTACAAGCCTGGAGACCTTCGCTCCGGGGCAGCGGATCCCGGAGCTGATTGTGCTGGACGGGGCCAGCCTGCGTTGGAACAGCGGCGCCTGCCGGATTTTGGAGGACTATGCCGCCAGGGGGGTGGATCTGGTGTTTGCCAGCCTGCCCAGCGCGTCCGTTGTGGAGAAGAACCAGGAGCTTCAAGAGTTGCTGGGTATATATGAGGTACGCGCCCAGCGCGCCCAGATGCAGGGCATTCATCTCTATGAAGGCTTCCTGTTGGGAGGAGAAGCCATCTACCGGGCAATAGAGCAGAAGGACGAGGAGCGTCAGGACTTGGAGCTGGAGATGCCCTGGTATATCCTGGACGCGGGCACCAAGGCATATATGAAGGGAATCCCTGACGGGGACGAGCGGGTGGAGGACTACCCGGCGGTCATTTGGCGGCGGAGCCTGGGGGATGCCTATGTCTTCGCGGTAAACGGCAGTTACATGGAGGACGCCACTGGGCTGGGCATTCTCTCCGCCATGGTCTCGGATACCGCCGGCTGCACAGTCTATCCGGTGGTGAACGCCCAGAATCTGGTGCTGGCTAATTATCCCTGTCTGGCTTCAGAAAACGGGGCTGTGCTGGACCGGTACTACAGCCTCTCTATGCGGGGGCTGTACCGGGATGTTTTGTGGCCGGATCTCACCGCCATCTATCATCGTGGCAATCTGGGACTCACCTGCATGATGTCCGTGCAGTTTGACTACAGCGATGCCCGTCATCCCGACCAGGGGCAGTTTGTCTATTACATGAAGCTAATCAACGAGTTGGACGCGGAGCCGGGGCTTTCCGCCTATAGCGTATCAGACACACCGGTGCTGGAGCGGTTGGAGGCTGACTTTGACTTCATGCGCCAGGCGCAGCTGGAGTATAAGTTTACCTCCCTTTACGGCGGCGGGATGTGTGAGCAGGATTTGAGCAGCGCCTTGGGCTGGGGTGATCTGGCCAGCGTGCGCACAGTCGTATTCCCCTATGACGGCGGCAGCGGCGTAGTGGGCTACCACACGGAGCAGGTTACCCGGCAGATGGCGGTTACTGATGGTTTTGCCCACACCTACCGGAGCGATCTGCGGATGCGGAGTGTAGAGACAGCCTTGGCCTATGCTAGTATTCTGGTGGACACAGCCCGGGCTGTCTATCCGGAAAGCAAGAATGACACCTGGGATGTGTTGTCCCAGCGGCTCACTGCGGACGTCCCCAGCAGTTGGGATAACTTCGAGGTATTTGACGCTACCTCTGTTTCCCAGTGTGACGGGCGCATCCGTGATTTTCTTGCCTTGGACTACGCTTACCGCCAAGATGGGGATCAGGTATTCATCCAGCACACCGGCGGCGAGAGCGTGTGGTTTCTCCTGCGGGCTCCCGGCAGGGTCATTGCATCCGTGGAGGGTGGCAGCGCCCGGCAGGTAGAGGACGGCGCGTATCTGATCGAGGCTGCTGGGGATAGTGTGGAGATTACCTTGCGCCCGGTGATTTCCGGACAGGCGGAGCGCCAAAAATGATACGGGGAGGTGGCGTGTATGCGCATCTGCATGGTGGCGGAGGGGTGCTATCCCTATGCCGTAGGAGGCGTTTCCAGTTGGGTTCACAGTATGATCCGCTCCTTTCCGGAGCATGAATTTGTCATCCTTGCCATCGTATCCAGCCGTGATATGCGGGGAAAGTTCGTCTATACCTTGCCGGACAACGTAACGGAGGTTCACGAGCTTTATTTGCAGGATGTAGACTGGGGTGGCCTGCGGAAGGCCCGGATGAGCCGTACGGAATATAACGCCCTGCGCAGCCTGATGCTGGATATGCGGATTGACTGGGAGACCCTGATAAACTTTTTTCAGAAAAAAGGGATCTCTCTCAACAGTGTGCTCATGGGGGAGGACTTCCTCCATATAACAGCGGAGTTTTACCAGCTTCACTACAGCCAGGTGGTATTTTCCGACTTTCTTTGGATGATGCGCTCCATTTACCTGCCCCTCTTTTTTACACTGAAAATGGAACTGCCTAAAGCGGATTTATACCACTGTCTCTGCACCGGTTATGCTGGCGTACTGGGAAGCATGGCCAAGCACCTGTACGGCGTCCCTCTGATGATCTCCGAACATGGTATCTACACGCGGGAGCGGGAGGAGGAACTGGTGAAGGCCAAGTGGGTGCAAGGGCTGTATAAGAACGTGTGGATCAACCAATTCCGGAAGATGTCCCGCCTGGCTTACGACCGCGCGGATCTGGTGACCAGCCTGTACGAGCACGCCCGGATCCTGCAAGTGGAGCTGGACTGTCCGGAGCAAAAGACCCAGGTGACCCCCAATGGTATCCGGGTGGAGGATTTCCAGGATCTTCCGGGAAAGACGGAAGAGGATGAGGGCTGGGTCAATGTAGGGGCCATCATGCGGGTCGCGCCAATCAAGGACGTGAAATCCCTGCTCCAGGCCTTCGGCTTCGCCAAGGAGCGGGAGCCTGCGCTGAAGCTGTGGATCATGGGGCCCTGGGAGGAGGACGAGGAGTACGCCCGGGACTGCTTCGACCTGGTGGAGGACATGGCGCTTCAGGACGTGGTTTTCACTGGCAGGATCAACGTGAAGGAATATCTGGGGAGAATGGACATGACCATCCTCACCAGCATCAGTGAGGGCCAGCCGCTCACCATTCTGGAGGGCTTTGCCGCCCGCAAGCCGGCGATTGCCACAGACGTGGGCAATTGCCGGGGTCTCATCATGGGAGAGGGCGATGGCCTGGGAGAGGCGGGGCTCATTACCCATATCATGAACCTGGAGGAGATTTCCCAGGCCATCCTCTACTTGGCCCACCATCCGGAGGAGCGCCGGAAGATGGGGGAGATTGGATACCAGCGGGTGTGCGCCCGCTACCGTATTGACCAGATGCACGACACTTACCAGCGTATTTACCGCGATTTCTCCGAAAAAGAACGGAAAAACGCGCCGCAGCCCTCTGGGGCGGAGTAGGAACGTGGGAGGAGGCATGGCAGATGGCCGGCATCGGCGTAACGCTGAATAAATTTTTTGAAAAGAGATCCCTGACGGCTGGTCTGGCGGGCGTTGCTTACGGCTCCTGCCTGACGGTCGCGCCTATGGTGGTGGTGATCGGGGTTTTGCTGCTGCTGGAATGGATCCTGGGGTTCGATACCCTGGATTACTATACCCGGGAGTTATTCTCCTGCACCATTTTATACATTTTCATTTTCGCCCTGCTGACTGCGGCGCCCTTTAACTCGCTGCTCTCCAAATACATGCAGGACGCCATCTTCGAGGAGCGTTACCAGGACATTCTTCCCTGCTACTACCTCGGGCTGGTGATGAATATTGTCCTGAGCTGCCTGCTGGGCGTTCCCTTCTGCCTGTGGGAGCATTTTGTGGGGAATGTGCCGGTGGCCTATGTGTTCACCGGCTTCTGCGGGTTTATTTCCCTGGTGCTGGTATTTTATTCCCAGCTTTACCTCTCCATTTGCAAGGACTATGGCCGGATATCCCTTTTTTATCTGGTTGGTCTGACGGTCACTTTCTTTCTGTCCATGGCGCTGTGCTGGTGGGCGAAGTGGGAGATCACGGAGAGCATGCTCATGGGCTTTACGGTGGGTTTTTTCCTTACTGCTGTGCTGGAGTACGGTTCGGTGCGCCGGTATTTCGTGAAAAACAGCAACCGGTTCCGTCCGGTGCTACGGTATTTCCGGCTGTACTGGCATCTGGTGGTTATTAACTTCTTTTATACCTTGGGGCTGTATATCCACAACTTTGTTTTTTGGACAACGGAAATGCGGATGGTGGTGGCCTATTCATTCGTCTGCGCCCAGCCCTACGATATGGCTTCCTGTCTGGCCATGTTCACCAATATTTCCGCCACCGTGATTTTCATTGCCCGGGTGGAGATGTACTTCCACAGCCGCTATAAAGCCTATTCCGAGGCGGTCATCGGCGGCAGGCTTTCGGACATCCGGAACAACAAGCGGGAGATGCTCCGGGAAATCTCCAACCAACTGATGGATCTGGCCCGCATCCAGTTCATCATCTCTGTAGTGGTGTATCTGATTCTGGTGGTGGTGCTGCCCCGCTTCGGTTTCGCGGGGCTGGTCATGCGTATCTACCCCTGCCTGGCCGCAGGCTACTTTATCCTGTTCCAGATGTACGCGGAGATCCTTTTCCTGTACTATTATAAAGACATGTGGGGCGCGGTGTTCACGGCGGTGGGGTTCTGCGCGGTCACATGCCTGGCCAGCATCGCGGCAACCACTCTGCCGGACATCTGGTACGGTATTGGCGTGGTGATAGGATCTTTTGTGGGCTGGACTACCGGATATTTCCGGCTGCGCTGGGTAGAGCGGCACATGGACGCCCAGGTGTTCTGCCAGGGCAAGCTGATTGAACGGGGGACCGGTATCCGCCCTTCGGGACAGGTGTACCAAAGGGCGCAGGAAGACGGACGCTGAGGAGGGCCTATGGGGATCACGATTTTTATGCGGTGCGCCATTGTAGGGGTTGGCCTGATCCTGGCAGGCATCAGCGTATGGTATTATGCCAAGAAAAAAATGACGTCGGATATGGCGGCTACCTGGTGCCTGCTGGGCGCGGCAGTCATGGCGGTAGGCGTTATCCCAGCCTTTTCCCAATGGCTGGGATTCATCTCCTTTGGGACGGGTGTGGCGCTGCTCTGTGTAGGCACGGCGGTTCTGCTGGGCGCTTTCCGCATCTGCCTGATGATTTCCAGGCTGGTTATACAGAACCAAGAGCTGGCCATGACTGTATCCCTTCTGCTGGCGGAGCGGCGGGAGGAGGGGGAAGAGAGCGCCGGAGGGAGCCAGGATTATGAAGAAAGTGTTGTTTGTCATTAACACCTTAGGCGTTGGAGGGGCGGAGCGGGCCCTTCTGGAGCTGCTGGACACCCTGGATGGCGGGAAGTACGCCGTTGACCTCTATGTTCTCCTGGGGCGGGGGCAGTTAATGAATCAGGTGCCAGGCCGGGTGCGGCTGCTCAATGGGGCGGATAACGGTTCAGTTCTGGACGGCCCCGGACGCCGGGCGCTGGCCTGTACGGTGGCCGCCAGCTTTTTCCGAAATGGGGATTTATTGGGCAAGCTGGGCAACATTCTGCTAGCCCTGCCCGCCATGCTCCGGAACCGCCGGATCCAGTTGGACAAACTGCTCTGGCGGGTGGTGGCTGATGGGGCGGTTCGCCCAGAGGGACGCTATGACATAGCGGTGGCCTGGATCGAGGGCGGCTCGGCATACTTTGTGGCGGATCATGTCCAGGCCAGCAGAAAGCTGGCCGTCATCCACATTGACTATGAGCAGAGCGGGTACACCCGGGAGCTGGACAAGGATTGCTGGTCTCAGTTTCAGCGGGTTTTTGTGGTTTCCGAGGAAATCCGGGAGCCGTTCCTCCGGGTTTACCCGGAGTATCGTGAGAAGCTCCAAGTGCTGCCCAATCTCATCAATCAGAAGAAGATCCGCCGTCTGGCCCGCCAGCCGGGAGGCTTTTCCGATGGCTGGGAGGGGCCGCGCCTGCTCAGCGTTGGGCGTCTTACCTACCAAAAGGCTTTTGACATCGCCATTGAAGCCATGAAGCTCCTCAAGGACGCTGGATATAAGGCCCGCTGGTATGTGCTGGGGGAAGGGGAACAGCGGGGGGCGCTGGAGAAAAAAATCGCGGCCCTTGGCCTTGGCGAGGAGTTTATCCTTCTGGGGACTGTGGAGAACCCCTATCCC
This sequence comes from uncultured Oscillospiraceae bacterium, assembly GCA_910587645.1. GTDB lineage: Bacteria > Bacillota > Clostridia > Oscillospirales > Oscillospiraceae > Pelethomonas. Next base: position 299,046 of record CAJUNA010000041.1, on the reverse strand, counting down.
TACTACGCCCAATCGGACGTATATGTCCATGCTACCCGGTTTGAGGGGCGGAGTATTGCCATACAGGAAGCGCAGACGTTGGGCTGCGCCGTGGTGGTTTCCGATACCAGTGGCAACCGCCGCCAGGTTGTTCCGAACCAAGACGGCCTGCTGTGCGCCCTAACCCCAGAGGACGTGGCCCGTACCATTGGAGTCATGTTGAGCGATGAAGGACAGCGCAAGCGCCTGGGCAGCGCGGCCAGAGCCAAAAAGACGGCTGCCCGGGAGACCGTGGGGGCGATCCTGGAACTATAGTGAAACAAGAGGGAAGCGGATATGGAGAAAAAAGATCTTCTGATTATCATGCCTGCCCATAACGAGGAGAAGAACCTGCCAGGGCTTTTGCATCAGATGGAGCTGGAAGGCATCTCGCGGATGGCGGATGTGCTCATTATTAACGATGCTTCCGAGGACGCCACGGCGCGGATCATCACGGAGCGGGGCTACAAAATGGTTTCCAACGTGTTCTGTCTGGGGTACGGCGGTGCGATCCAGGTGGGGTATAAGTACGCGGTTCAGCAGGGCTATCAATACGTTGTCCAGATGGATTCCGATGGACAGCACGACCCCTGTAATATTGCCGTGCTTTATCAGCGGCTGCTTTGCCAGGACGGCACGGGCCGGCAGCCTGATATTGTCTTAGGTTCCCGTTACCTGGAGGGAAGCAGGAGCTTTCCCCTCTCTGCCGCCAAACGGATGGCCCACTGGATGTTTCGCGCATTGATCCGGCTCATGACAGGGCAGACCATTACCGACCCCACCACCGGTCTCCAGGGCTTGAGCCGGCGGGCCTTTTCCTGCTATGCCCAGTACAACAACTTTGATGTAAAGTACCCGGACGCCAATATGCTTATGCAAATGCTGCTGTTAAATTTCCGGGTAGTAGAAGTGCCGGCTATCATGCACTTGCGTAAGGCGGGTACCAGTATCCATTCCGGTTTGAAGCCCCTGTGGTATATGCCCCGCATGATTTTCAGTACTCTGGCCATCGTCTTTCGTATCAAGGGGTTGAAAATTGGCGACAGGAACAGGCAGGCGTGACCGCGCCGGAAAGGAGGAAATCGGGTGGACATAATCAATACCCCTTACTGGGTGTTTGAGTTTTTGAAGGTTCTGTGCGGCTACCTGCTGGTAGGGTTTCTGTGGCCCCGGTTTGTATTTGCCAAGCATCTGAGCGGAAAATCCATGATCTATCAGTTTGGATTCTGTGTAACGGTGCAGACGGTGCTGGTCAATACGGTGGTATTGGGGCTGGGCTTGCTGCATATTCTGAATGCCTGGACAATCCGGGCTGTTTTCTATGGTGTCCCCCTGGCAGTGCTGTACCGGCGGCTGGATGTCACGGAGGAACGGCTCGCGGCAGCGGCCCGCGCGGTGCTCGTCATGCGTCCCAAGCTGCTGCTTGAGCGGCTGTACCACGCCGCTGGAAAGAAGCTGCGGACGCTGTGGCGGGGGGCATGGCCCCATTTGCCGGAGTACCTGGCGCTGGGCGGTGTGGCGGTGTACGCGCTGGTCTATTTCTCATGGGGGGCATTTCAAACGACCGCCTACAGCTACCCGGACCAATACACCCACCACGCCTGGATTTACGGTCTGGTTCAGGGCCGGATATTTTCCGATGGCGTCTACCCAGAGGCGATGCATTGCCTGCTGTACACTATCCACACCCTGCTGGGGGTGGAAGTATACAGCATAATGCTGTTTTTTGGAAGTATCCAGAGTGTGGTATTTCTCGTTTCCTGCTATAGCTTGCTCCGGGCGTTTTTTCAATGGCGGTTTACGCCAGTTTTTGCCCTAGCGGCATTTGTGCTTTTGGGGACGGAAACTGAAGAGGTTCTCGCTGGAATAGCCCGCTTGCAGGGGGCGCTGCCTCTGGAGTTTGCATTGACAGCGCAGATGCTCTGCGTCCTGTTCCTGGTGCGCTATTTGCGCGGTGGGAACGCCCCTGTTGGCAAGGGGAAGCTTGCCGGGTGGATTTTGAACCGGGATCTCTTTGTTTTTATGATGTCCCTGGCGATGCTCTTCGCGGCGCATTTCCATCCTGTGCTGGTAGCCTTTCTGCTGTGTGTGGTGGTGGTTCTCTTCCATCTTAAGAAGGTGTTTTCCAAGGAACGGTTTCTCCCCCTGGCGACGGCGGTGCTGTGTGGGGTGCTCATCGCTCTTGTGCCTATGGCGGCGGGGCTGGCTTCCGGCATTCCCATGCAGGCGTCCATGAACTGGGCATTGGGTATCATGGATGGCGCGGAAGACCCTGACCGCCGGGACAGCCAGCGGGATCAGCTGGAAGCGGCGCTGGAGGACGGCGGGGACAGTTTGGCAACGAAAATCACGAAATCCACCGCCTTCGTAGTCAAGATGGTTCACCAAGCCTGTGGGGAGCTTCTTGGCAAGGGCTGGGCGGATCCTCTCCTGGTTCTGATGGCAATGGTGGCGGCAGGCGGCGTGATATTGGCTCTGTTGCTGCTGCTTCCACTCTCCGGGCTTAGCTGGACAAAAAAGCTGGGGATCGGCCAATTGTGGCTGGGCAGGTACCTCCTCTTGGCGGTACTGTCACTGAGTATGGTTTTATTATATATCATGCCCTATCTGGGGCTGCCGGAGCTGATTCTGGGACGGCGGCTGATTACGACAGAGCGCATCTTTCTCCTCGCTGTGGCGGCGATTCCCCTGGATATGGTTTTCTCTATCCTTATGCTCTGGTTAAAAGCCCATATTCTGGAAGGCCTTTCTGTGGTTTGTCTGGCGGTGGTCTGTCTCTGGGCGTCCACGGAGGAAAATTACCATGGCTATCTGTATTGCGACCTGACCCGCTACCGTGCCGAAGTGGCGGTGATGACGGAGATTATCCAGGACTACCCGCAGTATTCCTATACAATTGTATCTCCCGGCGATGGATTGTACCATGTGGCAGAGCACGGCAGGCATGAGGAGCTATTGGACTTCATGCTCAAATCTGCGGGTGAACGGTATTTCCTCCCCACAGAGCATGTGTTTATTTTTCTGGAGAAAAAACCACTAAACTACGCTCAGACTCATTACGCCAACGGCCCCTCTTGGCTGGCGCGGCCAGAGAAGGTGTTCCCCTTCAGTGTGGTATGGAGCCAAAACCCGGAGATTACCCACACCGAAATCTCTCTGGAAGCCTCGCAGGCGGGGCTTGGGGAGTTCAAGGCGCCCTTTGACTATTACCGCTTCAACCGCCCGGTGGTAGAATCCAAAGTTTACTACTGGTGCCAGCATTTTGCGAAGCTCTACCCAAATGAAATGACTGTATACTATGAGGATGAAGAGTTTGTCTGCTATTATTTCCGGCAGGAGCCACACGCGCCCTATGATCTGGCTATCGGCTATGAGGAGTAAACGATATTTTCTGCGCCGGACCGGGACTTTTTGCGCGGTGCTTGCCGTTATGACAATATTTCTGCTGACCTGCGGGGGGTGGATAGAAATGGGAAAGCTGAATGTAAAAGCGGAAATTTTTGAGGAATCCTCCAGGCTGCTGCAAAACCCCAACCGGGGATTTTACCGCATCTATGGTTTCCAGATTACGGATGATGCAACAGATTATACCAGTAAAGTAGATGAACTTTACGATGACAGCGATGGCTTTACTCTGGCGCTCATTGAGATTAATTTGAAGGCATACCGGAGTAAGGATATCAGCCCGGCCGGGCTGAACAACATAGACGCCCTGTTCAAGGCCCTCTCCGGCAAAGGCAAGCGGCTGATCGTCCGGTTCCTTTACGACTGGGAGAAGAAAAACCTCCTGACAGAGCCGAGCCATCTGGACCGCATCCTCCGCCACATGGAACAATTGCAGGGGATCCTCCGCCGGAACGCGGAACAGATCTTTACCCTCCAGGGGCTGTTCGTTGGAGACTGGGGGGAGATGCACAACACCCGGTATCACTCTGCCGAAGACTTGCGCCGCCTGGCCAAGAAGCTGGCGGGGGTCAGCAAGTCCTTTCTCGCCGTGCGCACGCCGGTTCAGTGGCGTCTGATTACTGAGGACGGGGCGGACGAAGCCTTAGCGGCCCGGATAGGCCTTTTCAACGATGGCATGCTGGGCAGCGATACCGATTTAGGCACTTACAACATGGAATTCCAGGGGGAACAGCGCAGGAGCAGGGAAGAGGAGCTGGCGTTCCAAGAGACGCTGTGCCGCAGCGTTCCGAATGGCGGCGAGGTGGTGGTAAGCAACCCATTTAACGACTTCGGGAATGCGGTGCGGGACTTGTCTGCTATGCACGTTACCTACCTGAACAGGGATTACGACACGGCAGTGATGGAGAAATGGGCGGCAGCCACCGTATCCGAAAGCGGCTGCTTTAACGGCATGGACGGTCTCTCCTATATAGAGCGCCACTTAGGCTACCGCCTGCTTATCAGCGAGGTAAAGCTGGAGCGTGGCTTCTTTCAGAACCAGCTTACGGTAAAGGTTTTCTTCCGGAACGAAGGCTTCGCCCCGTTGTATGAGGAACCGGAAGTGATGGTGTCCCTGCGGGATGCAGATGGCGGGCTCATAGCGTCCTATCCGGCAGAGCATAACTTGCGCGATCTCCCCGGTGGGACGGAGACTGAAAAGGCCGGAATGGTTCAGGCATCTATCCCAACAAAGGCGCTGTCTAAGGGTGCCTACAAGCTATACCTGACGCTGAAGGATCCCGTCACGGAAAAGGAGATCTTTCTGGCCAATACCCAGGACAGCAGCCCTTACGGGTACTGCCTGGGGGAGATGGAAGTAATTCGTTGACGGAGAAAGGCGGAGTGAATGAGCGGTAAACAGGACGTTGGAAAGGGCGGGCGGCAGAGGAACCGGATTGAATATTCCGCTATCAACGCCAGCGTAGCCATGGTGTCTCAGGCACTTATGATCGTGGTGGGCTATATTAGCCGGGTAGTGTTTACCCGTACCCTGAGTACCAGCTATGCCGGAGTCAACGGGCTGTTTGCGGATATTTTAGGGGTTTTGTCCCTGTCGGAGCTGGGCATTGCTTCGGCTATGAGCTACGCACTGTACCGCCCGATAGCGCAAAACGACATCCCTAGGATCCAGGCCGTCATGAAGCTATACAAGCGGCTGTATATGTATGTGGCGGCCTTTGTGGGGGCGGCTGGACTGGCGATGCTGCCGTTTTTAGGCTATTTCGCAGGCGATCTGTCCGCTATAGAGCACCTGGCGCTAATCTATCTGCTATATCTGGGAAATTCGGTCATGTCCTATCTGCTGATGTACCGGAGCACCCTGATCACAGCCCATCAGAGGGAGTATGTTGTCTCCCTCTGCTATACAGCCTTTTCCCTGGTACAGATCATCCTGCAAATCATCCTTCTGCTGGCCACCGGAAGCTATATCGCGTACCTGCTGACCGCCATAATTGGCTCGCTACTGTGCAACCTATGCATTTCCTGGCAGGCGGGCCGTATGTACCCCTACCTGCGGGAAAAAAACAGCCATGAGTTACCGGAGACGGAAAAACGGGAGATCCGCCGCAACATAGGAGCCTTAGCCTTGCACCGTTTCGGGGCAGTGGTCATCAACAACACGGATAACCTGCTGATTTCCCGGCTTGTAGGCATTGCCAGCGTAGGGATCTACTCCAACTACTATCTGGTCATCCACTCTGTCCAGCAGGTGCTGGCACGTCTCTTCCAAGGGATGGCAGCCAGCATTGGCAACTTGGGCGCATCGGAGGATCGGGAGGCGATGGAGCCGGTGTTTTACAACGCCTTTTTCATCGGGCAGTGGGTTTATAGTCTGGCGGCAATCTGCCTGTATGAGCTTCTGCCGCCCTTTATTGAGATCAGCTTCGGGCCGAAGTACCTCTTGGATCGTTCTACGGTACTGATTTTGTGCGTACTTGTGTTTCTGCAAGGCATGCGGAAGGCGGTAGCTACCTTCTGGTACGCCCTGGGCATGTTCTGGCTGGACCGGTACAAGGCCCTGGCGGAAGCGGCGCTGAACCTAATAATATCCATCATCCTGGGCATCCGCTGGGGGATTGCCGGCGTATTCATGGGGACGATCCTGAGCATGCTGCTGGTACCCCTGTGGATTGACCCCTACATGTTTTTCCGCCACTGTTTAAAAAAATCCCTTGGGCCATTTGTCCGGAAATACATCGGATATTTAGCGGTCATCGTCCTGACCTGGTGGCTGGTAGACATAGTGTGTGGCCTGGTTACAGGCGGGCTGTTCCGCGTCCTGCTGGTTCGTATGGCAATATGCGCCGTGCTGCCCAATGCCCTTTTTCTGGCCGCGCACTTCTGGCGGCAGGAGTTCAAAAGCGCGATGTGGCTAGCCGCGTCCCTGCTAAAAAAGTAAAACGCCCTTCTTTTCAGAAGGGCGCCTGAGATGCGCCGTACTGCTGGAGCCCCAGGTTTATGAGAAGAACCATCCAAATAGCGGCGAGAGCGGGATCATAAAGACCGAAAAGGCCATAGATGACACACTCACCAGGGTAGCCCGCTGCGCGGAGGGAAACCGCTCATTGAGCCGCTTGTCGCTGACGAGCTGCAAGCCATCGTCCAACAGCCCCGCCCCCAAACCGGACAGCATCAAAAGGGGCAGGAAACACCCCCGGGCCAGCAGGGCGCAGGCCATGGTGCCCCCTAAGACAAGAGCCGCCGCACGGCGGTAGGGCATCCTGTCCAAGCGGCCTGTGATCAGTCCCGCCAGTCCGCCGCCCAGCCCCAGGACAAACAGCGCAGGCCCAAGCAACGCGGGAACAGTTACCGCCGCTTCCACCCGCTGCTGCAAAAAGAAACGGGTCAGGGTAGCGCAGGCGCCAGCCAAGGCATTGACCAGTATAATCTTTACCGCTGCCCGGTCGGTTTTCAGAAGCGTCCAGGCACCCCAAACAGTCTCCCGTAGCGCCGCTGGAAGAGTCCGGGATGTGACAGCGCGGCCATCGCGGCCTGGGCAAGCCGGTTCCGCCAAGGCCAGCACCGCCAGCAGGCCAGTGAGTGCAATCACTGCGTCCAGAAGGTACGCTTTCCGCCAGCCCAGCAGTACTGTAGCCCCCGCCAGCAGCATCGCGCCGCCATCACTAAAGCGGTAGACGCCGTTTTGCAGGGAGGAGAAGCGAAGGTACTCGCCCTCCTGCCCCCATTGGAGCATGGATTCATAGGTCATAGCTTCCCGGGTGCCGGATTGCAGGTTGTATCCCAGGGCGGAGACCGCCAGGGACAGATATACACCCCCTACGCCCTGGGATCCAGCCATCAGGAGGGCGGAGAGGAGGAACATTCCTTGGCTGAGGGCCAAGGTTCGCTTCCGGCCCAGCAGATCTGCCAGCAAGCCAGAGGGTAGCTCGCAGCAAAAGCTGACGACATGAAACAAGCCCTCCGCTGCGCCGATTTCCACCAAGGAAAAACCCCGCAGGGCCAGCAGCAGCACCCATACGCTCCCTGCGGGGCGGAAGCCTACGCTCCATTCCAGCAGCAAAAGCGTCCGTTTTTGCCGGGTAAGTAAAGTGTTTTGTGTATTTTTAGGCATAAAATAAGCGCCGTCCTTTCTTTTATCAAATCAAAGAAAAGGATTGGCGCGCCTCTTTTTTTAGGATGACACTACCTAAAAAAGGGCGCACGAATCCCCTGAACGGCAACATAGTAACCAAAGCAATATAAAATCAGGCCATTTTTCCAACCCATTTCTACGCCCTCCTTCCAGCAGATGATGGGTTTAAGTTACCATAGGCAGGAGCGGTTGTCAAGGGGCAGATCCACACCGAAGCGTCCTCAATCGCATTTTGAGCGGAAAAGAAGCGAAAAAAGTATTGACTTAGAGCCTGCTCTAAGTGCTATGCTGAAAACGGGGGGAGAAATCCTAGATAAAAAGGAGAGGATACAAAATGCAATACTATACTTTTGAACGCATAGGGCAAGTGAGATTTGGCGTTGTTCGGCGCATAAAGGAGCGGGGAAGGGCATGACCATTGCGGAAGTAAGCAAAAAATTCGGCGTGACTGCCGACACATTGCGCTACTATGAGCGTATTGGCATTTTACCACCTGTCTCCCGGACCAAAGGGGGCATCCGGGACTACGATGAGGATTCCTGCCGGTGGATCGAACTGATGAAATGCCTGCGTTCTGCCGGCGTACAGATCGAAGCGTTGACAGAATATTCCGCCCTGTACCGGCAGGGAGACGCCACTATGGAGCGCCGCAAGGAGATCCTGGTAGAGCAGCGGGCCCAACTGGAAGCGCGGATGGGAGAGATACAGAATTCCCTGGACCGGCTGAATTACAAAATTGCCAATTATGAAGCCCTGCTGCATGGGAAAGACGCCCCTGTCCAGTGCATTAAGGCCTAAAACAGCACAAAATCCGGTACGGCATTACACCGTACCGGATTTTGTAGAAAAATGACCTCGTTTGCCTGCCTAAAACAGACCAGTCACTTAATAATACCGCTTGTTACGGTTTTTCCGCGCTGCCTCAGACTTCTTCCGCCGCTTGACGCTGGGGCTTTCGTAATGCTCTCTGCGGCGAACCTCCGCCAGGACGCCGGCCTTGGCACAGCTACGCTTGAAACGCTTCAGGGCGCTGTCCAGAGACTCGTTTTCCTTGACATGAACTTCAGACATCTATCTTCCCTCCCTCCGATACATCCGGCTTTATCCTGGATGCTCTCTAGGGCCAATCACATGGCTTAACATGTGAATTATAACCATTTTTTTGGCGTTTGTCAAGAGGGAAGTTTACAAATGAAAAGTATATTCCATCCCATAGCACCGCTGGTTGGAACTATTGTCCAAATAATTAACAGCCTGGTCAGAGACGGTTTCAAATCCGCATTTTCGATGTACGCCCAAGGAAGCGGCATTATTTTTGCCGACACAGTCGCACAGCCGGAAAGGCCCCCGCGTTTTCAAATCCTCGATTACGCCAGCCAGCAGCCGCGCGGCATAACCTCTTTTCCTAAAATCCGGATGGGTTTCCAGGGCCTCCATATAGTAAAACTCCTCCGAGATTTTATAGAGCCGCAGGGCGCTGATCCAAACGCCGTCTTCCTCGAGGATCCAGTATTCGCTGCCATTTCTGCCGAAAAAGTCCGTTTCCACATACTCGAGAAAACGCTGTTCCACTTTTTTCAAGGCAAGGGCCTGCTCCTTGATTTCCGGGAAAAAGTAAGGGGCGTTTTCCCGGTTGCCCTCCTGGTACAAATCCATAAGCTTCCGCCCATCAATTTGCGCAAAGGCCGTTAATTTGTGCAGCATACCGGCACCTCCCACCGCCAGACAGGCGGCGCACAGACCACCGTCCATGCGCCGCCTGTTCTCATATTACTTGCCGTAGTAAGCCTTAAGGTACATCTCCTTGATTTCGCTCATGAGGGGATAGCGGGGATTCGCGCCAGTGCACTGGTCATCGAAAGCCTGCTCCACCATGGCGTCCAAGGTATCCAGGAAATACTTTTCATCCACGCCGTAGTCTTTAATGGTTGCTTTAACGCCCACAGCCTTTTTCAGCTCCTCGATCTTCTCAATAAGTTTGCGCACAGCGTCCTCATCGCTGGCGGCGTTCACGCCGCAGAACCGGGCGCACTCAGCATACCGGGCCATGGTGTGGGGGTACTGGTACTGGGAGAAGGTGCCCATTTTAGGCGGAACCTCAGCGGAGTTGAAGTCCACTACCAGGGAGATCATCAGCGCGTTTGCGATGCCGTGGGGCAGGTGGTGGAAGGCGCCCAGCTTATGGGCCATCGAGTGGCAGACGCCCAGGAACGCGTTGGCGAACGCCATACCGGCCATGCAGGACGCATCGGCCATCTTCTGCCGCGCTTCCAGGTCGGTGCCGTCGTTGTAAGCCCGGGGCAGGTATTCAAAGACGTTTTTCATAGCCTTCAGCGCAAGGCCATCGGTGTAATCAGTGGCCATAATGGAAGCGTACGCTTCCAGCGCATGGGTCAGCACGTCAACACCGCTGGCGCTGGTCAGCCCCTTAGGCTGGCTCATCATGTTGTCCACGTCCACGATGGCCATATTGGGCAGCAGCTCGTAGTCCGCCAGAGGATACTTCACGCCGCTCTCCTGGTCGGTAATAACGGCAAAGGGCGTGACCTCGCTGCCGGTGCCGGAGGAGGTAGGAATCGCCACAAAGTAGGCCTTTTCGCCCATATGGGGGAAGGTATAGACCCTCTTGCGGATATCCACGAAGCGCATCGCCAGGTCTTGGAAATCCACCTCAGGATGCTCGTACATAACCCACATGATCTTACCGGCGTCCATAGCGGAACCGCCGCCCAGGGCGATAATGGTGTCAGGCTGGAACGCGGACATAGCTTTCGCGCCTTCCTGCGCGTTTGCCAGGGTGGGGTCTGGCTGGACGTTGGAGAACACGGTGTAAGTGATGCCCAGTTCATCCAGCTTGTCGGTAATCGGCTTGGTGTAACCGTTCTGATAGAGGAAGGAGTCGGTAACGATAAACGCCTTTTTCTTACCCATCACGTCCCGCAGCTCATTGAGGGCCACAGGCATAGCGCCCTTCTTGAAGTAGACCTTCTGGGGGGTACGGAACCAGAGCATATTCTCTCTCCTCTCGGCAACGGATTTGATATTGATGAGGTGCATGGGGCCAACGTTCTCACTGACGGAGTTATTGCCCCAGGAGCCGCAGCCCAGGGTGAGGGAGGGGCGCAGCTTGAAGTTGTAGAGGTCGCCGATGCCGCCGTGGCTGGAGGGGGTATTCACCACCACGCGGCAGGCCTTCATGGCATGGACGAACTGGTCATAGCGGTCGGTGCGCTTGGGATCGATGTACAGGGAAGCGGTATGCCCGATACCGCCGTCCTCCACCAACTGCTCGGCGTTGGCGACAGCCTGCTCGAAGGTCTCAGCCCGGTACATAGCCAGCACCGGGGACAGCTTCTCATGGGCAAACGGCTCGGAGATATCTACGCTCTCCACCTCGCCAATGAGGATCTTTGCGGTAGCGGGGACGGCCACCCCGGCCATCTCAGCGATTTTAGGCGCAGGCTGTCCGACAATCTTAGCATTGAGCGCGCCGTTGATGAGGATAGTGTTCCGCACCTTATCCAGTTCTTCACCCTTCAGGAAGTAGCATCCCCGGTTAGCGAACTCAGCCTTAACAGCATCGTAGATACTGCTCATGACGGTGACAGACTGCTCACTGGCACAGATCATGCCGTTATCAAAGGTCTTGGAGTGGATAATGGAGCTGACAGCCATCTTGATATCGGCGCTGTCATCAATGACAACAGGGACATTGCCCGCGCCCACGCCCACAGCGGGCTTGCCGGAGGAATATGCAGCCTTCACCATGCCGGGGCCGCCGGTCGCGAGGATCAGGTCTGCTTCCCGCATGACCTGGTTGGTGAGGTCCAGGCTGGGCACATCAATCCAGCCAATGATGCCCGCGGGAGCACCGGCCTTGACAGCGGCGTCCAAAACCACCTTGGCGGCGGCGATGGTGCATTCCTTCGCCCGGGGATGGGGGGAGAAGATGATGGCGTTGCGGGTCTTAAGGGCGATCAACGCCTTAAAAATAGCGGTAGAAGTAGGATTAGTAGTAGGGATAACAGCGGCGATCAACCCCACAGGCTCGGCGATTTTCTTAAAGCCAAACGCCTTATCCTCCTCGATCACGCCGCAGGTTTTCATATGTTTGTAAGCGTTGTAGATGTACTCAGCGGCATAGTGGTTTTTGATGACCTTGTCCTCTACCACGCCCATGCCGGTCTCAGCGACGGCCTGCTTGGCCAGGGGGATACGCTGCATGTTCGCGGCCTTAGCGGCTTCGAAGAAGATTTTGTCCACCTGTTCCTGGGAGTAGGTGGCGAAGGCGCGCTGGGCCTGCCGCATAGCGGCCAGTTTTTCGGCAAGGGCCTCGGCGGTGTCGATGATGGCGGGAATGTTGTTGTCAGCCATTTCAATTTCCTCCATGATAAAAGTGATACAGTATATAATAGGACTAGAAAACTTGTTAATTGTTTAACGATCTACTGTGGATAGTATACTCTTTTGTTAAAGTTTTGTCAATATCGTTTCTTGGAAATGTTCCATAAAACACCGGAAAGAGGGAAGGGGTATATTGGCTAAAATTACCACTCCTTTCAATATGCCCACCAAGCGGACAGTTCCTATGCTTTTCCTACCACCAGGCACTCCGCCAATTCACCAATAATTTACAAATTCCTCCTTGACGAAACGGCCCGCAGGCGATAGGATAGACACATTATGTTTTGCCGCCAAAGCGCGGCGGGGGAGGAGCAATATGGAGATTTCCCGAACCACCATGAAACGGATCATGGTATTGATCGCCTTTGCGGCGCTGCTGCTGATAGGCTTACAGAGGATGGACGCTGTCATGGGCACGGCAGGCTTTATCTGGGGGGTTTTATCGCCGCTGTTTGCCGGCGCGGCGCTGGCCTTTATATTGAATGTCCCCATGAGCTTCCTGGAACGGAAGCTGTTCCCCAAGCGTGCAGTGGGGAAGGGGAAGAAGGGGGCGCCGCCCGCCCTGGCCCGGGGAATCAGCCTGCTGCTGACCTTCGTACTGCTCGTGGTGCTGCTTCTGCTGCTGGTGCTGGTCATTGTCCCCCAACTGGCGGAGAGCGTTGCCAGCTTGGGAACCGCCGTCAGCGATGCGGCAATGCGGGCCATCGTCTGGGCGGAGAAGCAGTTTGCCGCCTATCCGGAGATCACCGCGCGTCTGGAAACCCTGTCCATTGATTGGGAGGGCCTAGCCAAAACCCTGTGGGATTTCCTGACCACCGGGGTAGGCAGCGTAGTCACTTCCACCATTTCCGTCACCCGCCAGGTAGCGGGGGCGGTCAGTGCGGGCTTTATCTCCTTCATATTTGCTATCTACCTTTTGCTGCAAAAGGAAAAGCTAGGCCTGCAATGCCGTAAAGCCCTGTACGCCCTTCTGCCGGAGAAGGCGGCGGACGAAACCATCCGGGTTTGCTCCATGAGCCACCGCGTATTTTCCAGTTTTATTACCGGCCAATGCGTGGAAGCGGTGATTTTAGGCTTTATGTTCTTTGCGGCCATGACCATCCTGCGGATGCCCTACGCGCTGCTGGTAGGCTGTTTGATAGCCGTCACGGCGCTGATCCCCATTGTCGGCGCGTTTATCGGCTGCATTGTCGGCGCGTTTTTGCTGCTGATGACCTCTCCAGTGCAGGCGTTGGCCTTTGTGGTGCTGTTCCTGGTACTCCAGCAGGTGGAAGGCAACCTGATCTACCCCCACGTAGTAGGCTCCTCAGTAGGCCTTCCCTCCATCTGGGTTTTGGCGGCGGTCAGTATCGGCGGCAGCCTGATGGGCATTGTAGGAATGCTGGTATTTATCCCCCTGACGGCGGTGCTGTACGCGCTGTTCCGGGAGTTTGTGTACGGCAGGCTGAAGAAGAAGGGCATACGGGTCAAATAGCGCCTGAGCCGTCCCACTCCACTGTGGGGCGGCTCAGTTTTTCTTTCCGTTTAAGGCGTCCAGAACCCAAACTACAACCGGCCTAAAAGCGGCGTAAAAACCATACCCGATCACGCCGCCAACCACATTTGTTATGATATCGGTAATATCCGAAGACCTGGATCCATTGAGAAGCGGTTGTAAAATTTCAATCCCCAGGCTCAAGAAGAAGCAGCAAAGCACGGTTTTTCCGAATTTTCCCCTCCTGTTTTGCGTCAAGGGAAATAGGAACCCGAAGGGCACAGTCATAATAACATTGAGAACGATTTGCCTAAAAAAATCCCCTCTCCCCGCCAAAACATCAATAAAGGGAACCAGGTTCATTGGCGTATAGGGATGATTCAAAACAAACGGAATTGCGGTAATAACAGGCATCAAGGTAAAATAGAGCACAAAAGATAGATAAATGTACATCAGCGAATTAACGAGCAGAACATCCCTACCTTTGTGCTTCCATTTGCGGAAGAAGACAAAGATATACAAGGTTGCCAACGCGGCAAAATCAATGAAGTATTTCATAGGCATCCTTTCGCGCGAAGGTATTATTTCATACCGTCCCGGCCGCGGTGCAGCCGGGACGGTATTGCCATGCTGTAACAAGCAGGGGGGAGCAGCCTTACGCCGCGATTCCCACCAGCAGATCCTCCACCACGCGCATCAGAACGCGGTAAACCATCACCCACATTTCCGCGCGGCTGATTGTCTGCTCTGGGTGGAAGGTTCCGTCGTCGTATCCGGTAACAACGCCTATCTCCGCCAAGGTTCCCACCGCGCCGTCATCGGTGTCGGAGAAGGGGGAGACATCCTCGCCCAGTTTCAATTCATCCACCAGCAGCCGGACAAACTCGCCTCTGGTGATTGCCGCGTCTCCCTTAGCCACTTCGGGCTGTTTTTTTATCAAGTGCGCTACCAGGCTGGCGGCATCGTTCCAGGTTGCCAGATCTCTAGGCCGGATACGGCCATCCTCCCCCTTCTCGATCACCCCTGCGCCATACAGCGCGGCAGCGGCAGCAGCAAACCACTCCGACCCCTTCAAATCCACAGGAGGCACTTCCCCAGCCCGTTCATCCAGCTTCAATTCCGACCGGAGAGCCTTGGACAGCTCCGCCAGGTAGTCCGGCGCCAGGGGATTATCCATTTCCAACTCCTCGAAGCTGGCCTGGAAGCCAAGTTCCCCCGGCAGGGCGGTAAAGCGCAGGTAATCGTCCACGGCGTCGAAATATTCCCCCTGCTGGGCATCCAGCCAGAAGGCGAAGGCCCCGGCGGAGGATACGGCATAGCTGATATAATAGCACGGGGTAACAAAGGTATGGGGGATCTGAACCCAGTCGTACATCATTTCCCGGGGGTCATCCTGATCTACCACACCGTACTCGGCGCAGAGCTGGCGGTATTTCCGGTTAATTTGCTCCAGCGTCACATTTTCGGTGGTGTAAGCGTACTGCTGCAATTCATCGTGGAGTGCCCCCTCACAGATCACCTTCACCAGGTTCGCCATCAGGAAATCCATAGCGAACTGCGCGCTCTCTCCAAAAATATCCTCATACCAATGGCTGAACAGCAGTTCCAAGCCTTGGGAGTGGACTTCGGCCAGATCGTTGCTTTTAGCCTCTCCCTCCAGGTCAGCCACCACCCAGTAAAAGTGGTTGTAATGGCCGAACTCATGGATCATGGTGGTAAAATCCCCGAAGAAGCCGGAGGGGGTGTTAAAGAAGAAGGGCGCGCCATAGGAGGTCAGGATGGTGGTGTACCCGGATCCATCCTTATAATCGGCGCTTTTGATATCATACAGGCCATGGAGACGCATGTAGCCATAGGCTTCCGCCATCTCGCTGGACATCTGTTTAATATACCCCTCCACCAACTCAATAGTATCATCCCCGGTGTAGTCACCGTAATACACTTCCCGGTCTAATCCGTTGGAAGCCAGCGTCCTCAGGCTGCCGGCGATGCTGTAAAAGCCGCCCTCCTTCACCGCTTTGTGGAAGGCGCGGACATCCTCCGGGGTAAAGTCCCTCTGATAGAGGACGTCATAGGCATAATCTGGATAGCTGTCATAGCCGCTGCGCTCCGCCAGCTCCCGCCGCAAGGGGATCATTTCCAGATAGATTTCCCCCAGCGCCGCGTTCTGCTTTTCCACGTAAGCCTGCTGGATGGTGTTGTATTCCTCCGCGGACAGCTCGCCAGCGGCCAGGGCGAAATAAGCGGTGTTGTCCGTCCAATCCTTCCCGCCGTACGGTACGCTCAGGCTCGCGGCGGTCTGATTATAGCGGGTTTCCAAGGCCAGCTCTTGGGCCAGCAAGGCCATCAGCTCCTGGGACATATTGGTGTAATTGAGATAGTAAGCGGTATCCTCCTCGGATAAATTTTTCTTAAAGATCTCGCCGCAGGGGGAGAGGAGGGCGTCCCGCGCCAACTGGCGGATGGCATCG
Source organism: uncultured Oscillospiraceae bacterium (assembly GCA_910587645.1). Classification (GTDB taxonomy): domain Bacteria; phylum Bacillota; class Clostridia; order Oscillospirales; family Oscillospiraceae; genus Pelethomonas. Next base: position 283,139 of record CAJUNA010000041.1, on the reverse strand, counting down.
GTCACCTCGGTGTAGGCCGCTTCACAGTATGCCAGCTCCTCCGCCGCCTTTGTATCCATCACATTCTGGCTGTGCCGGATATAGGCCAGGGTGTCCATGGTAGCCAACTCCAGGAGCTGGCCGATCAGGGCAATAAACCGTTCCACCGCCTGCGCCGCGTTTGCCTCGTCCTGGCAGAGGGCGCGGATGGCATCCGCCTCTTTTATAATCTGCTCTGTATCCATGTGGACGTATGTCATCTCATCGTAGTCCAGGTCGGCATGCTCCTGACTGGTGAAGAAATTGGTTTCCCGCACCGCCGTATTCTCCGCCGCCAGGGCGGCAGGGCTAAGGCTCACCAGCAAAAGCAGGCTCACCAGCAGGGAAAGCAGTCTTTTTTTCATCGCTAGCGATCCCATCCTTTCTCTCGTTTCGTTTTATTTTGGGGAATCTGCTTCTAATTATACGATGAAGCGGCCTGCAATGCAAGACCGCTTCATGGAAAATATAAACTGTCGGAAAATGGCGGGGCGAAGGCGCTATCCCTTCCGCTCCGCGTCCGGGACCGGGGAGGGCTGTCCCTTCCCGCAGGCAAACCCGGAAGACACCGCCCCGGCGGGGCAGACGTTTTTGCACATGCCGCATCGGATGCACTCCGGGCTGTTGATATTTTTTGTTACCTCAACATTCATAGGGCAGGCGCGCTCACACTTCCCGCACCCCACGCACTTTTCCTGGTCAAAGCGCATCTGATAAAAGCTGAACCGGTTAAACAGCGCGTAAAACGCCCCCAGCGGGCATACATATTTGCAGAACGGCCGGTGGATGACGGCAGACAGCGCCAAAATAGCCAGAAGCACCAAGGATTTCCACCCCAGCAGCCATCCCGCCGCCTGCCGCAGGCCCGGATTGGCCAGCAGCAGCGGGATGCCGCCCCCCAGGGTTCCGGCGGGGCATACATATTTGCAGAAATAGGGCGGCGCAATCCCCGCGTCCCCAGCCGCGAAGGCAGGGAGGAGGATCACCAGCACCAGCAAAACGACGTATTTGACATACCGCGCGGGCTTGTCGATTTTTTTAGGAACGGCCAGCTTCGGCACAGGGATTTTATGCAGCAAGTCCTGCACCAATCCGAAGGGGCACAGCAGCCCGCACACCGCCCGTCCCAGCACTACGCCAAAGAGCATCATCAGCCCCAGCACGTAAAAGGGGAACCGGTTTTTCCCGTTGCCCAGCGCGGCCTGCAAGGAACCGATAGGGCAGGCTCCCAGCGCCCCCGGGCAGGAGTAGCAGTTGAGCACCGGGACGCAAAACAGCTTGGTTTGACCTGTAAAGATTTTCCCCTTGCCAAACCCCAGGGCGTAGCCGTTGAACGCCGCCGCCGCAAGAAGCTGCATCATGCGCTGGAAAGAAATCCGGCGTTTATTCCCCCGCTTCACCCGATCCCGATACATTCCAGACATATCCTCACCGCCTTTTGAAAAACCTCCTGGTGCTGCCCCAGAGCCACACCCAAAACGGTCAGCCCCAGGGCCATTGCCGCCACGCCGAAGCGGAGGACGTTTGTTTTAATCCGCAAAACTGATCTCCGCCTTTCCGGACGCCGTGAGCACCTCGTTCACTTTCCCGGTATAGTTCTCCGTCATCATCTCCAGATCCGCCTGTCCGCCAATAATGGGGTTTTCGGCGATGTTCCCTTTGCTGTCCACAAAAATGGTAGTAGGGACAGCCTGGACAGATTGGCACAGGGACAGGAAATCCGGATCATCGCCGGGGATCAGGGTCACGCCTTCAAATCCGGCGGAGTCCAGGATCGCCCTGGCGCTGTTGGCGGTTTCCTCATTCGCCACATCGAGGCAGACGGTAATAAGCTGCACATTATCCGGCAGAGCCTTGGCGTAAGCGGCCAGGTCGGGCATTTCCGCGAGACAGGGCGGGCAGAAGGTGCCCCAGAAATTGATTACCGTAACATCCTTCTCCCGGATGCTATCTTGGGTAAAGGTTCCGCCGTCCAAAGTATCCGCCGTAAAAGAGGAGAGGGGGGAATCCTCCGCCATAGCGGGCTCGCCGGCGCACCCCGCCAGGGCGCCCAGCGAGAGCAGCAGGCTCAAAACAAGCGCGGCCATTTTTTTACATTTCATTTTTACATGCTCCTTTCTTTTCATAAGCAGGTAGAATCGCAGGCCTATTGTACTCGTCCTGGCGGCTGGATGTGTGAACAAACTATGAATAGCTGTAGGCACAGCGAAGAATCCACCCAAGCCGCGCCATACGCAGCCACTCCGCTTGACAGTCCACCGGGAACGGTCTATGATAGTGAAGGAATCAAGAACCGGCAGGAGGAAAACGCCATGGGCAAGATTTATACATCCGTTGAGCAGTTGATCGGCAGGACTCCACTTATGGAACTGACCCGCTTGGAACGGGAGGAGGGCTTGAACGCCCGCATTCTGGCGAAGCTGGAGTATTTTAACCCTGCCGGAAGCGTCAAGGACCGCGTTGCCTGCGCCATGTTGGACAACGCGGAGGAACGCGGCCTACTAAAACCCGGCGCGTCCATCATCGAGCCAACCTCCGGCAATACAGGCATTGGCCTGGCGGCGGTGGCAGCGTCCCGCGGATACCGGGTGGTCATTGTCATGCCGGAAACCATGAGCGTAGAGCGGCGGCTTTTGATGGAGGCCTACGGCGCGGAGGTAGTGCTGACCGAGGGTGCGAAGGGCATGGCAGGAGCCATCGCCAAGGCCGGGGCGCTGGCAAAAGAGATTCCCGGCGCTTTCATCCCCGGGCAGTTTACAAACCCCGCCAACCCCGCCGCCCACCGGACAACCACCGGCCCGGAAATTTGGGAGGATTCCGGCGGCGCGGTAGACATATTTGTAGCCGGCGTTGGCACCGGCGGCACGATCACCGGCGTAGGGGAGTACTTAAAATCGCAAAACCCGTCCATAAAAGTGGTTGCGGTAGAACCGGCGTCATCCCCAATGTTGAGCAAAGGGCACGGCGGCGCCCATACGCTCCAAGGCATCGGCGCGGGCTTCATACCGGCGGTACTGCGTACGGAAATATACAACGAGGTTATCGCCGTAGGGGAGCAGGACGCCTTTGCCGCCGGGAGGCGTCTTGGCCGGACCGAAGGGCTGCTGGCGGGCATTTCCTCCGGCGCGGCGCTGTGGGCGGCGCTGGAACTGGCGAAGCGTCCGGAGCACAAAGGGCAAACCATTGCCGTCCTTTTGCCCGATGCCGGAGACCGCTACCTCTCCACGGAGATGTTCGCAGAATAGGCGGTTTTGCGCGCGGGCAAATTTCACGTTGTAAAAAGGAGAAAAGGTGGGAGATATGGGAGACAGAGTTAAGATAATCAATTCGTTTTACGATAAAACCGGTGAAGACAGCCGTCTATTGCGCAGCAGGCACGGACAGCTTGAGTATCTGACAACAATGCACTATATTCACAAGTTTGTACCGGATACGGCCAGAATTTTGGAAGTTGGCGCGGGAACCGGGCGGTACTCCATAACGCTTGCAAAGGAAGGGCATATGGTTACCGCGATGGAGCTTGTCTCCAAGAACCTTGAAATACTTCGGGAGAACAGCAAAGGGATAGGGGCCATTTCCGCTGTGCAGGGTGATGCGCTTGATTTGGGCGGTTTAAAAGATAACACCTTCGATTGTACACTGGTGTTCGGGCCTTTATATCACCTATACGACAAAAAGGACCAGTTAACGGCGTTGAGCGAAGCCATCCGGGTGACAAAGGGCAGCGGCCTCATCATGGTGGCCTTTTTGTCGGTTCACGCGATTATGTTCGGCAATTACCTCCAAGGGAATTGGAAGATTGGAGAAAAAGAAAACTTCACGGAAGATTACCAGGTACGGCATTTTGAAGACCAGGTTTTTACAGGCTTTAACGTAGAAGAATTTGAAGCCTTGTTTGATACGTTGGCGGTAGAAAAGATCACAACGGTGGCTACAGACGGCATTATGGAGCTTGCGGAAGACAGGAGGGACTTTGCTATGTCGGATGAAGAATTTCAGGACTATGCAAGATACCATTTGCACCATTGCGAAAGGCGCGAATTGTTAGGCTGCTCCAGCCATCTTCTCTACATTTGCAAAAAGAGGGCTTAAAGCTCGGTTCCGTTTTGTCGGATGGACAGCTATTCAGGAAAGGGATACCTGCCAGCAGGAAAGAGACAGGGCCGACCCCGCAACACCGCTTGACATTTGCGTCCCGCAAGGTATAATGGAAGTGACAGAAAAACAAGGAGGGACATCCCAATGACCTATACCATGAAAGTCGCCGGCCTGGAGCGGGAACTGCCGCTGTGCAAGGTCAGCGATGACCTGTACATCGGCGCGTTCATCATGTTTGGAGACGCGGAGCTGACGGTAGCCTGCGCCCGCGCCCTGCTGGAAGCGATCCCAACGGACAGCTATGACTACATGCTGACAGCGGAGGCGAAATCCATCCCGCTGATCCACGAGATGGCGCGCCAGTCCGGCGCGAAGAAGTACTTCATTGCCCGGAAAGGCTCCAAGGTCTACATGCCTGACCCCATCCACGTCTCAGTCCGTTCTATCACCACCTTGCGCCAGCAGGATCTTTTCCTGGGGGCGGACGACTGTGCGCTGATCAAGGGCAAGCGGATTCTGATTGTAGACGACGTCATCTCCACCGGTGAGAGTCTCCACGCCCTGGAAGAACTGGTCAAGACGGCAGGGGGCGTTGTAACAGGCCGCGCCGCCGTCCTGGCGGAGGGGGATTCCCTGAACCGCAAGGATCTGACCTGCCTGGCTCCTCTGCCGGTATTCAACCCGGACGGTACCGTAAAGGAATAAGGTGCCCCACAAAGCAAAAAAATGGAAGTACCGGACGGTACTTCCATTTTTTGAGCAAGACTATAAGCCGGGTTCTGTATTGGACGGTCATCTATCTAGGCGGCCTGTTGCCAGACCGCTCCAGCCACCTCCTAGAGGACGGCCGGGCCGGCCTTTCGGATCACACGGTTTCCTAAGAAACCACACGCTCCGGTCACAGCAGCCCACGGATGCAGGCTGCTGTGCAATGTCCTCACCACGGTGTTGCTCCGGATAGAGTTTACAGCATCGGACAGTCTCCAGCCGATGGGTGAGCTCTTACCTCGCCTTTCCACCCTTACTGGGACAGCGGACACCCCGAGGGGCATTCACTGTCAAATCGTGGGAGGCCCCTCAATGGGAGCCGCTGCACGATCTAACGCAGCGGTTTATTTCTGTTGCACTTTTCCTGAAGTCGCCTTCGGCGGGCGTTACCCGTTATCCTTGCCCTGGGGAGCCCGGACTTTCCTCATGACGGGGCTTTCGCCGCCGCCACGCGACCGTCTGTCTTACTCACGTATCATTTTACAAGAGAAGCGCCAGCTTGTCAACGAGAGAAACGGCCTGAACTGGATAAATTTGTTGTTTTTTCACCCGGCCAGTGGTATAATATGATGAAAGCAACAAAGAAAAGGGGAGGGACCTTTGTATATGACCCTGCACGATTATCTGGAAACGCTGAAGGGCAGGCGGGTAGCCGTCACTGGCGTTGGCGTAAGCAACCAACCCCTGCTGAAACTCCTCCTGGAGGCGGGAGTAGACGTAACTGTCTGCGACAAGAAGGAGCGCGATGCCCTGGGGGCACTAGGGGATAACCTGGAGAAATCCGGCTGTAAGCTCCGCCTTGGCCCCGGCTACCTGGAGGGGCTGGATCAGGACGTCATTTTCCGTACCCCCGGCCTGCACCCCCGGTTTTTGGAAGCCGCCAAAGCCCGGGGCAGTCAGGTTACCTCGGAGATGGAAGTGTTTTTTGATCTCTGCCCCTGTCCAATCCTTGCCGTCACTGGCAGCGATGGTAAGACGACTACCACGACCATCATTGCCCGTTTGCTGGAAGCGGCAGGCCACAGGGTGCATCTAGGCGGCAACATCGGCCATCCGCTGCTGAGCGAGGTAGATGGGATCCAGCCAACGGACTGGGCGGTGGTCGAGCTTAGCTCCTTCCAGCTATTGACCATGCGCAAGAGCCCCCATATCGCTGTACTAACCAATCTTGCGCCCAACCACCTGGATGTCCACACCAGCATGGAGGAGTATGTAGAAGCAAAAGCCAACCTGCTGGCCTACCAGCCGCCAGAGGGCATTGCCGTGTGCAATTGGGACAATGAGATCACCAGGGATCTTTCTAGCAAAACCGCTGGCAAGGTGTTTTACTTCACACGAAAATCCGGTCAGATCCCCGCCAGAGGATGCTATTTACAGAACGAAGCCATCTGGTATCACGATGAAACTGGCAATCGGGAGATACTTCCCCTGGCCGGCATCCTCCTGCCCGGCGTTCATAACGTAGAAAACTACATGGCCGCCATCTGTGCTGTCCAAGGACTGGTGCCGGATGAAACAGTCCGCTCTTTTGCCAGAACCTTCGGCGGTGTGGAACACCGGATTGAACTGGTGCGGGAGCGCCGGGGGGTCCGCTGGTATAACGACTCTATCGCGTCCAGCCCCAGCCGGACTATCGCGGGTCTCCGCTCCTTCCCAGAGAAAGTCATCCTGATTGCCGGCGGCAAGGACAAAGGCATAAGCTACGCTCCCCTAGGCCCAGTGATCAATGACCATGTTAAGCTTCTGATCCTCTGCGGCGCCACTGCGGGCGTAATCCGGGAAGCCGCCGGGCAGGCCGAGAACAATAGGGACCTGGATATTTTAGTCGTAGAAGACTACCCCGCCGCCGTACGGGCAGCGGCGGAACGTGCCCAGGAGGGGGATGTCGTTCTTCTCTCCCCGGCCAGCACCTCCTTTGACCGCTTCAAGAATTTTGAGGAGCGGGGCCATGTGTTCAAGGATTTGGTCAACGCGCTGCCGGAATAGGGAAAAGCTGCCGGCGCATAGGCTGATGGGAGAGGTGATCATATGCGCCGCCGTCCTCCCATGGAGCCCCGCCAGAAGGCGAAGCTGATCTGTTTTTTCTTGGCTTGCATCATCATGGCATTGACCGTTATTGCAACGAGCCATCTCCGCGCCATTTTAGGCAGCCTTGCGGTTACGCGGGTGTCCAACATGGTGGGGCGGATCATGACGGAAGCGGTCAGCGCCGCAATTGACAGCGGGGATATCCAGTATCAGGATTTGATTTCCCTAGAAAAAAATGACAGTGGCGGTGTAGCCGCGCTGGTCAGCAACATGGCGGAATTCAACCGCCTGCAATCATCAATTACCCAAGATATTCTAACGCATCTGGGGGAGATGTCGGACACAGATTTGACGATCCCTATTGGAACACTGATGGGTTCGGCGCTTTTGGCAGGCCGCGGGCCGGCTTTCTCTGTACGGATGCAGTCTACTGGAAGCTGTTCCGCGCGGTTTGCCAACGAGTTTACCCAGGCCGGGATCAACCAGACCACCCACCGGATCATTTTATGTGTGGATGTGTCGGTGTCGATCCTGCTTCCAGGTTTCCGCACGGGGACAACGGTCTCCAATTCCTTTGCGGTTGCGGAGACGGTGATCGTTGGAGAGGTGCCTGGAACCTATACCTATTTTGACTCTGGGAATCCTGTTGAAGATGATGCCTTTGAATATTCTATCAACAACGGATAACCGGCGGCAATTTGAAAACGGCTCACAAACCGCCGCCCCCTAATCCGCCTTTCCCCCAGGGAGGAAGCTTTACCATTAGAAAATAGCGAGCCGCCGCCGGAAAACCGGCGGCGGCAAACGGAGGAATTCATGGACTACAAAAGTGAAATGAAGCAGCTGCGGGACATATTGAACGAAGCGGGCTACCGTTACTATGTGCTGGACGACCCAGCGATGGACGATTATGACTACGACCGCCTGCTCCGCAAGCTGGAGGAACTGGAAGCCGCCCATCCGGAGGAGGTCACCCCTGATTCTCCGACCCAGCGGGTAGGGGGCGAGGCCCTGGAGAGCTTTCAGCAGGTCGTTCATCCAGTTCCGCTGGAGAGCCTGCAAGATGTTTTTTCCCCGGAAGAGGTGGAAGAATTTGCCCAGCGCATGATGGAGACACTGGAGACAGTGGAGTACAGCGTGGAACCGAAGGTGGACGGGCTCAGCGTGGCGTTGGAATATAGGAATGGACTTTTCGTGCAGGGTGCCACCCGCGGGGACGGGCAGGTAGGGGAGGATGTTACCGAAAACCTCCGCACGATCAAATCCATTCCCATGACCCTGCCGGACAAGCTCCCAAGGCTGATCGTCCGTGGGGAAGTCTTTATGCCAAAAAATGTGTTTCATAAACTGAACCGCCAGCGGGAGGAAAATGGGGAGCCGCTTTTTGCGAATCCCCGCAATGCTGCCGCTGGTTCCCTGCGCCAGCTCGACCCGAAGGTCTGCGCTAAACGGCTGCTGGATATCCGGGTGTTTAACCTTCAGTTGGCCGAGGGAAAGGCCTTTTCCACTCACGGGGAGACAATCCGCTATATCGCGTCCCAGGGGTTCCAGACGATCCCCCACAAATTGCTGGGAACAGCGGAGGAAGTCAATGGGGAGATTTTCCGGCTGGGTGAAAACCGGGAAGATCTGCCCTTTGATATGGATGGTGCGGTTGTAAAGTTAAACTCCTTGCAAGACCGTGCTATAATAGGGAGCACAGCCAAGTGCCCCCGCTGGGCAATTGCCTACAAGTACCCTCCGGAGCAAAAGCCCAGCCGTGTCTTGGATATTGTGGTTCAAGTAGGGCGGACGGGAGTCCTGACACCGAAGGTTGTGGTGGAACCGGTTCGTCTGGCAGGGACAACGGTGACAAATGCCACCCTGCACAACCAGGATTTCATTGATGAAAAGGATATACGGATTGGCGATACCGTAGTACTGCAAAAGGCGGGGGAGATCATCCCGGAGGTGGTGGAGGTTCTGCGGGAGCTGCGCCCTGAGGGGACGGAGCCTTATCATCTGCCAGCCAATTGTCCTGTTTGCGGCGCGCCGGTGGTTCGGGACGAGGACGGCGCGGCCATCCGCTGCACCGGTGCGGAATGCCCCGCCCAGCTTCACCGGAACATCACTCACTTTGCCAGCCGGGACGCGATGGACATTGACGGCATGGGGCCTGCCGTGATTGGGCAGCTCATTGACAAAGGGCTGGTTAAGACACCGGCAGACCTGTACTTTTTGACCATTGAGCAATTGGCGGATTTGGAGCGCATGGGGAAAAAATCCGCTCAGAACGCGGTTAATGCCATCGCGGCCAGCAAGGAACGGGGCTTGGAACGGCTTCTCTATGCCCTTGGCATCCGGCAGGTGGGCCAGAAGGCAGGGAAGGTTTTGGCAGCGTATTTCGGCACCTTCGATGCGCTGAACCAGGCCACAGTGGAGGAGCTGACTGCCATAGATGATGTGGGCGGCATCACTGCCGCTTATATTCGTGAGTGGCTGGACAGCCCGCAGTCCCAGCATTTGATTGGCCGCCTGCGGGAAGCCGGTGTTGGCATGGAGGCCGTGAAACAGGTGTCTGGCCAGCAGTTTAAGGGTATGACCTTTGTCCTGACGGGGGCGCTGGAGCGGTTTACGCGGGAAGAAGCCGCCGCGTTGATTGAAGGCCGGGGCGGGAAAGCAAGCGGCTCGGTCAGCAAAAAGACTGCCTATGTAGTGGCCGGTGAGAACGCCGGGAGCAAGCTCCGTAAGGCAAATGAGCTTGGTATTCCAGTACTGACAGAGGATGAATTTGCGGCTATGCTGGAGCAGTAAGGAGGGATTCCATGCGGATCGGCGTGATATCGGATACCCATGGCCGCCTGCGGCCAGAGACAGCGGAACGCTTAAAGGATGTGGACTGCATCCTGCACGCAGGAGATTTTGACGATCCTATTATTATGCAGGAATTGGATCAGATCGCGCCGCTGTATGGCGTGCGGGGAAATAATGACTGGGGCGGCTGGGCGCAGGAATTGCCGCGGCTGATGCGGATTGACCTGGGCGGCGTGTCCTTCTGTGTGTCCCATAAACGGGCGGACATTCCTTGGAATCTGAGCGGGGTAGATGTGGTGGTTTATGGGCATACCCATCAGTACGCGGCGGAGCGTTTCCAGGGGAGACTGTGGCTGAATCCTGGAAGCTGTTCTTTTCCCAGGCCTTTTCGGGCGGTTCCTACGATGGTCGTGCTGCATACGGACGAAACCGGGGGGTATACGATGGAAAAAGTGGAGCTGGATCCATGACGGCGCCGGTGATTGCGGTGGTGGACGATGACGTCTACATCGGGGACATGCTGCAAGAGCTTCTTACGCGGGAGGGGTATGAGGTGCTCCGGGCCTATTCTGGGACGGAAACGCTTCTCCTGCTGGAGAGCCGGAAGCCAGACCTGATTTTACTGGACCTTATGCTGCCGGGACTGAGCGGGGAAGCGGTGCTGCCCCATTTGGCGGGGATGCCGGTGATTGTCTTGTCCGCAAAAGCGGGGGTCGAGGAGAAGGTATCCCTGCTGCTGGGCGGCGCGGCGGATTATTTGACAAAGCCCTTTGATACCCGGGAGCTCTTGGCGCGGATATCGGTGCAGCTCCGAAAAAGGAGCCGGGAGCAGAGGGTTTATCAGCATAAGGGGATGGTTCTCAGCCTGGAAGCCCGGGAGGTCAGGGTGGACGGCAGAGCCGTAAGGCTGACGCGGACGGAGTTCGCCATCTTGAAATTGCTGATGCAGAACCCTAAGCAGGTGATTCCTAAATCCAGATTGCTGGATCAGCTAAGCGAGGAGACGCCTGATTGCGTGGAAAGCTCGCTAAAGGTGCATGTGAGCAATTTGCGGAAGAAGCTTCGGGAAGCCGGGGCGGGGGAGACAATCGAAGCGGTTTGGGGAATTGGGTTCAAACTCGCGGATTGAGGGGCGGATCTTATTCGGTTGTCAAGGTGCCTCCGTTTGCAACCGGCGCGGGGGATTTTTCCAGGCAAGCTACTCCTGTTGAGCGTTTTTGTTCGAACGCGCGAAGTTCCGGTAGGTGACGCTCGCTACATCCTTAGGCCGCATTGGGGGGAAAGTTGCACGGCAACGTGCAACTTTCCCTGAAAAAATTTTGGCAAAAGGATTTGTTGGCTACCGTTGGCGGGTAAAATGCCTGTTTTACAATCTTTACGATTTCTTATCCATTTCCTTAACCGTTTTCTTAACCATCCCCTGCTATAATCCCCCCATTCCAACCAAACAAGGAGGCAAGGAAATGGAATACATCCTGGAAACAAACAATCTCATCAAGCACTACAAAAACGGGAAAGCCCTGAACGGCTTGACGCTCCATGTGGAAAAGGGGGCGATTTACGGCTTTGTAGGCCGGAACGGCGCGGGCAAAACGACCCTGATCCGCCTGGTCTGCGGTTTGCAGGAGCCGACGGAGGGGACCTTTACCCTCTACGGCTGCCCCAACAGGAGCAGGGAAATTACGAAGGCCCGCCGCCGCATGGGCGCGGTGGTGGAAACGCCCTCCATTTATCTCTCCATGACCGCCGAGGAAAATTTAAAACAGCAGTACCAGATTTTAGGCCTGCCATCCTACGATGGGATAAAGGAGCTGCTGGAGCTGGTCCGCCTGCAAAACACGGGGAAGAAAAAAGCGAGAGACTTCTCCCTCGGGATGCGCCAGCGCCTTGGTATCGCCGTAGCCCTGGCCGGGGACCCGGACTTTCTGATTTTGGACGAACCCGCCAACGGCCTGGATCCCCAGGGCATCGTAGAAATCCGCGAACTGATCCTGCGCTTAAACAAGGAACGCCAGATCACGGTCCTGATTTCCAGCCACATCCTGGATGAACTGAGCCGGCTTGCGACCCACTATGGCTTTATCGACAACGGGCGCATGGTGAAGGAAATCAGCGCCGGCGCGCTGGAGGCAAGCTGTAGGAAATGCCTGCGCCTTACCGTCAGCAACGCGCGGCCGCTGACTGCCGCGCTGGATAAAATGGGGCTGCAATATTCTGTGCGCAGCGATACGGAGGCGGACGTATACGACGCGCCCTCTGTGACGGAGCTGACCTTGGCCCTCCATAACGCCGGATGCGAGGTCAAAAACATCCATGAGCATGACGAAAGCTTGGAAAGCTATTATATGAATCTGGTGGGAGGTGTCCGCGATGAATAACCTCCTGCGGGCCAATTTCTTCCGGCTGAAACGGGACAATATGTTCTATAGCTGCCTGTTTACAACCCTGGGATGCTCTATCGGATTCATGATCCTCTGGTGCCTGGAAAACGCGGAAAAGGGAGCCTTGGCAGGCCTTGACGAGTTTTATTTCCGCCTGTCGGCGGCTATGGGGTTTTTCTACGCCATGTTCACCTGCATGTTCCTCTCCGTGGAGTACAGTGAGGGTACGATACGCAACAAGCTTGCCGTGGGGCATACCCGCCGGGAGGTCTATTTGTCCAGTTTCCTTACGGCTTTCACCGCGTCCTTGTGCATCGCGGCAGCCTGGCTGATTGGCGGCCTGGCGGGAGTGCCGTTCCTGGGATTTTTGACCATCGGTTTTGGCGGGACATTGCTGTGTTTCGCAATTATCGTGGGCTATACGGCGGCGTTTTCCGCTGTCAATACCTTCATCGGCCTGCTCAACGACCGCCGTTCCGCTACCGTTATTACGATCTCTGTGTGGCTGATGCTGGTGCTGGTATCCGGCTTTTTTGCGAGCGCCCTCCATGAGCCGGAAACCATCACTAAGGCGATCGTGTCCTTCGGAGAGGAAGCACCCTCGGTCATTACGGAGCCAAACCCCTACTACATTTCCGGCATCCAGCGGGAAGTCTACGAGTTTGCAGTGGACCTCCTGCCCACAGGGCAGTCCTCCTTACTGCAAAATATCAGTATAGAGCGCCCTGTAAGGATGCTGCTGTGTTCGGCGGGCGTTACGGCGGTGTTCACGCTTGGGGGCCTGCGGCTCTTTGCGCGGAAGGACTTGAAATAGGGGGGCGCATATGAGGAATCTGCTGCATGCAAACTTATGCCGGCTGGTTCGGAGCAGGGTGTTCCTGTTCGCGCTGCTGGCGGAGCTGGCGTATACGGCGCTGGTGGTGCTGGTCTGCTGGGATCATTATGCGACTGGAACCGGACGCTATACAATGGAATCTGTACTTACTGCCGGATACGGCCTGATGGGGTACCTGCCTGTCCCGACCCTGATTATCGCGCCGATGCTGAGCGTTTATCTGGGGACGGATTACAGCGGAAACACCCTCCGGAACAAGCTGATTGTCGGGCATACGCGCAGTGCGGTGTATCTGGCCGATTTGCTTATCTGCGTACTGGCGTCGGTGGCGCTGGATGTGCTGTATCTGGCGCTGGCGGGCGCGTTGTGCGTGTATCCCGTTTGGGGGATGTCCGGCGTCCTGCTGCGGGTTCCGGTGGGGCAAATGCTGGCTTGGATTGCCGTGGCCCTGCTGGCGCGGGCGGCGTACGCCGCGCTGGTGAAGCTGCTGGTAACGGCGCTGGGCAATAAAACGGCGGCGTCCATTGCGGCGCTGCTGCTGGTGGCAGCGGCGGCGCTGGTGTGCGCTTCCGCTTTCAGCGAGATACAGTATATCGAGCGGGGGCTTGCCGGCGAATATCCGGTGGAGAATGGGGAGGCGAGGCTGGCTTTCTGGCGTGCGCTGGTGGACACGCTGCCTACGGGGCAGTATATCCAGGTCAGCCGGCTGGATACGCCCCATCTCTGGCGGATGCCCCTTTTGAGCCTGGCTGTTATGGCGGCCGGCACGGGGACCGGGCTGGCGGTGTTCCGGAGAAAGGACTTGAAGTGATGGGTGGTAAATTGAGCGTCAACCTGCTGCTGAAGGCCAATTTCTTCCGGCTCTGGCGCAGCGTGTCCTTCTGGGCAACGCTGGCGGTGATGGCGGCGGTGAGCTTATTGGAGCTTGCCCTCACCGCCGGGGCAGTCCGGCAGGGGGTGCCTGTGCCGCTGGAAAACCGGTATGGCATCTTTGTCCTGGTCAGCAGCGTAGTGCTGTCCGCCTTTTGCAGTCTTTACGTTGGCGCGGAGTACAGCGATGGGGCCGTCCGCAATAAACTCACCGTAGGCCACAGCCGCGCCGCCGTCTATCTGGCGAATTTGATGGTATGCGCGGCGGCGGGGGTGCTGGCTTGCCTGGCGTATATCCTGCCAATGCTGGCCTTTGGCATCCCGATAATGGGGATGTTTACCATCCCGCTGGCGTCCATATTGTGGTTTACCCTGTGCGGGTTTATTATGACGGGCGCTATGTGCGCGCTGTATACCATGATTGCCATGCTGAACCAGAACAAGGCGGTGGTTGCTGTCATCTGCATCTTTGCGGCCTATTTCCTGTTGTTTTTAGGCATATATATGAACTCCCGCCTGGCCGAGCCGCTTATGATCCCCGCCCGGGAGTATGTGGAGAACGGCCAGATAGTGGTGCAGGAAGCCATGCCGAACGCCGGGTATGTCCCAGGCGCCAAGCGGAAGGTTTTTGAGATTTTGTACGATCTTCCGGGCTGCCAGGCGGTAGAACTGCTCTCGGAGATGAAGGCCTGCCCGGTCCGCCTGCCGCTGGTGAGCCTGCTCGCCGCAGCCTTCAGCACGGCGGCGGGGATGGCGGTATTCCGGAAAAAAGATTTGAAGTGAGGTTTTCCCATGGGGTATGTCCCGTACATCCTGTGCGTCCTGTTGCTTCTGGCAGTTTTACTCCTGCTCTGGAAAATCCAGCTCCTCCGCCGTTCGGCGGAGGAGCTTCGCCGCGGTTTGCAGGAACGCCTGGAAACCGACACCAACACGCTCCTGTCCATCCCCAGCCGGGATAAGGCCATGTGCCGTCTTGCGGCGGGACTGAACAGCCAGCTCCGCCTGCTGCGCCAGGAGCGCCGCCGCTGCCAGCAGGGCGACCGGGAATTGAAGGACGCCGTTACCAACATCTCCCACGACCTCCGTACGCCGCTGACGGCGATTTGCGGCTATCTCGACCTGCTGGAAGGGGAGGAGATGAGCGAAACGGCGGCGCGGTATCTGGCGTCCATCCGGGGCAGGACAGACCATCTGCGGGGACTGACGGAGGAATTTTTCCGCTATTCCGCCGTCCTGTCCGCAGAGAGGGACGGACGGCGGGAGCAGGTGAGCCTCAACCGGGCGGTGGAGGAAAGCCTTGCGGCGTGGTACGCGGTTCTTTCCGCGAAAAATATCGCGCCGGAGGTCTGCCTGCCGGAGGTTCAGGTCATCCGGCGGCTAGATCCGGAAGCCCTCAGCCGGGTGCTGGGCAACGTCCTGTCCAACGCGGCCAAGTACAGCGGGGGAGACCTTAATATCACGCTGGAGGAGAATGGGACGCTGGCCTTTTCCAATGCAGCGCCCTCCTTGACCCCGGTGCTGGCGGAGAAGCTGTTCGACCGCTATTTCACGGTAGAGTCCGGCGGGCAGGGGACGGGCATTGGCCTCTCCATTGCCCGGCATCTGATGGAACAGATGGACGGATCGGTCACGGCGGATTGGCGGGAAGGGGTTCTGCGGGTACGGCTGCACTTCCCGGCGGGGGAGCCGCCCATGCCGCATTTTCCCGGTCAGACAGGCGGAGAAGGTACGCCTGCGGCATAAAAAACCGGAAATTTTCGCTAAAAAATCCACAAAATACAATTTTGCCCTTGCTATTTCCCAAAACCGGGTGTAAGATGTAGATATCTGGCACGAAAGAGGCGTAAACGAAACGGGAATGAAAGGGAGGCGGTAGGAATATGTTTCGCATAGGGGACAAGGTTGCCCACCCCATGCACGGGGCGGGCGTCATTGATGACATTGTGACGGAAATGGTAGCGGGCGAAAAGCAGGATTACTATGTGTTTCGGATGCCTGTAGGCGGCTTGACGCTCAAAATTCCAACCGTCTCCGGCGAGACCAACGGCTTGCGGGGCGTGTGGGATATCGGCCGGGTTTATCAGCTCATCCAGGATATCGCCGGCCTGGAGGTGGAGCGGTTCGTGGGAAGCTGGAACCAGCGGTACCGCGAGAATATGGAGAAATTAAAAAGCGGCGATCTGTATGAGGTGGCCCGGGTGGTGAAAAGCCTGCTCCACCGGGAGCATGAGAAGGGGCTGTCTACGGGGGAGCGGAAAATGCTGCGCACCGCCAAGCAGATCTTGATTTCTGAAATGGTCCTGTCCACTGGGGAGGATTACAACGATCTGGAGCGGCAGGTTCATACTGCCGCCGCAGGAGGAGTTAAGGATTCATGAAGCTTTTTTCCAAACTTTTTCATCGGAAAAACCAGGAGGAGCATCCTTTTTGCAGCGTGATTGTTGCCGCGGCTGGATCCTCGCGGCGTATGGGCGGGGATAATAAGCTGATGCAGCCCATTGATGGCGTACCAGTGCTGGCTCATACGCTGCTGGCCTTGGAACACGCCGCTCTGGTGGACGAGATCGTGGTAGCCGCGCGGGAGGAGGATTTGATCCTGTTCGGGGATCTGTGTAAGATCTACGGCGTTACGAAGCCTGTCAAGATCGTCCGGGGTGGGGAGACCCGTCTGGAGTCGGTTTACGCGGCTTCCCTGGAGTGCCGGGCAGAGGCGGAATTTATAGCGGTTCATGATGGCGCGCGTCCGCTGGCTTCGCCGGAGCTGATCGACCGTACCGTCGCTTTGGCCCACCGGACTAATGCCGCTGCCCCCGCTGTGCCGGTCAAGGATACCATTAAGACTGTCCAGGACGGTAAGGTGGTTTCTACTCCGGATCGGGAGACGCTGCGGGCCGTGCAAACACCCCAGGTTTTTGACGCGGATCTGTTCCGGGCGGCGCTGGAGAAGGCAAGGGCATCTGGTGAAGCTGTAACCGATGACTGCTCGGCGGTGGAAATGATTGGCAAGGAGATTTACTTGACAGAGGGCTCGTACGAGAATATTAAGATCACTACGCCGGAGGATTTGATCCTCGCTGCCGAACTTCTGCATCAGAGGGAGGTTCAGCCGTGAGAGTGCCAAGGATTGGCCAGGGCTATGATGTACACCGGCTGGCGGAGGGGCGCAGGCTGGTGCTGGGCGGGGTAGAGATCCCCTGGGAAAAGGGGCTGCTGGGCCATTCCGATGCGGATGTGCTGCTCCACGCGCTGATGGATGCGCTGCTGGGCGCGGCGGCGTTGGGGGATATTGGGCGCCTGTTCCCGGACACAGACCCTCAGTATCAGGGCGCTGACAGCCGGGCGCTTCTGCGGCGGGTCCGGGAGGTTCTGGACGGAGGAGGGTTTTCCGTTGGGAACGTGGATGTGACCCTGGTGGCGCAGAAGCCCAAGGTTGCGCCGTACATCCCGCAGATGCGGGAGAACATCGCTTCTGACCTGCGCGTTGGGTTGGAAATGGTCAGCGTCAAAGCTACGACGGAGGAGCGGCTGGGCTTTACTGGCGATGGCTCCGGGATGGCTGCGCAGGCGGTGGCGATGGTTTTTCAAGAATAGTGAGAGAGGGAGACCGCACAGAGGTCTCCCTCTTTGCATATATTGATGTCGGGAGGCGGTGTCATTGACCTACTATCTGCTGCTGAGCCGCTCCATTACCCACGCCCAGCGTATGAGCCGTATCCTGGAGCGGGCGGGAATCACCGCCCGGTTTTTCCGCCCCCCCATGGGGCTGACAGACAGAGGATGCAGCTACGCAGTCCGGGTGGCGGGGGGGAATTATCCCACCGCGATGGAACTGCTGCGGAGCGAGGGCCTTGCCCCTATGCGCGTTTTTTACGCGGAGGGCGGCGGCGCGCTCAGTGAAATTACCATATAATAAGGACGGCGGTCCCCCTCCACGCCTTCGGCGTGGCGGTGGACCCGCCTTTTCCACTACTTTCCAGGAGGATGCGCCATGATCTACTTCGACAGCGCGGCCACCACGCTGCAAAAACCGGCGTCCGTCCCTACGGCCGTGGCGGACGCCATTTCTCATATGACAACCCCCGGACGGGGCGACCACCCCGCCGCCCGAATGGCTGCGGACCTGATGCTGCGCTGCCGGATGGAGGCGGCGGCGCTGTTCGACGTGCCCCAGCCGGAAAATGTGATCCTTACCTCCAATGCCACCCATGGGCTGAATACGGCCATCCGGAGCCTGGTGTCCCCAGGAGATACGGTGGTTATTTCCGGTTATGAGCACAACGCCGTTACCAGGCCGCTCCACGCGATTGGGAACGTGTCCTGCCGTATTGTCAACGGCAGGCTCTTTGATCCGGAACAGATGGCTGAGGGGTTCCGGAAGGCCCTGGACGGCCGGGTGAGGGCGGCGGTCTGCACCCATACCTCCAATGTGTTTGGGTATACCCTGCCTATGGATGAGATCGCGGCGGCCTGCCGGGAAAAGGGGGTGCCGCTGATTGTGGACGCTTCCCAGTCCGCCGGGACGCAGCCGGTGAGCTTGCAGCGGTGGGGAGCGGCCTACATCGCCATGCCGGGGCACAAGGGCCTGTATGGGCCGCAAGGCACCGGACTGCTGCTGTGCGGCGAGGGCCAGAACCCCAGGCCCCTCATGGAGGGAGGAACCGGCAGTTTGTCCCGGCAGCAGGAGATGCCGGATTTCCTGCCTGACCGGTTGGAAGCCGGAACCCATAACGTCCACGGCGCGGCGGGGCTGCTGGAGGGGATCCGGTTCGTCCGCAGCCGGGGCCTGGAGAATATCCGCCGCAGGGAGAGTGGGATTATTCGTCTCCTGGCGGAAGGTTTGAAGGAAAAGGGAAACTACCGGGTGTTCGATGACCCGGCGGGAGAGTGCCCAGTCTTGAGTGTCCTGCCCTTGGATATGCCTCCTGAGACATTGGCAGACCGGCTGGCGGAGCAGGGGGTAGCCGTGCGGGCCGGCCTCCACTGCGCCCCCCTGGCCCACCGAACCGTGGGCACCGGGGAGACCGGCACACTCCGTTTTTCCGCTTCAGTCTTTAATACGCCGGAGGAGGCTGGCGCGGTGCTGGCGTTGCTGTGAAAAGGGAAAAATTCCGGACAGAGGGGTGCGTGGAATGCGCGCCCCTTATAAACTTTTTGTGAATATTTCAGTGAATTTGTTGCGGTTTCCGTAGGGGTTTCTATGGGTTTCTACGATATTCTGCGCAAAAAAGTGATTTTCTACAGAAAACGGCGGATTCTGCGGGAAAAATAGGGGCGATAATTTGTTGCTTTTTTCTTGGGTTTAGAGTAAAATGTAAACTGCTTATGGAATTATTTTCAACGGAGGGACGCCATGGAGATCACCGAATTGCTGACGACCGTTATCCACAGGCTCACCAACTTCATCTTTTCCTTGCAGTTATGGGATGTGCTGGACATCCTGGTGATCGCCTACCTGATTTACCGCCTGCTGCTGCTGGTGCGGAAAACCAATACCTCCCGGCTGCTTAAAGGCGTGCTGGTGGTCATTGTGCTCATGTGGCTGTCCGCGGAGCGGATGCTGGCGCTGAGCTTTGTGCTGGAGCGTATTGTGGAGTGGGGCGTACTGGCGCTGATTATCCTGTTCCAGCCGGAGATCCGCCGGGGGCTGGAGCAGCTTGGCAGCAGCCAGATCCCGTTTCTGCAAATATTCGCCAAGCCTCAGGTGGACCGGCAGACTGTGGAGGACGCTATCGCCCAGACTGTCTCCGCCTGTGGCGATATGAGCAAGTCCCGCACGGGTGCGCTCATTGTCTTTGAGCGGAAAAACCAGCTGGATGAGATGCTCCGCAGCGGCACCAAGCTGGACGCGGAAGTGTCCTCGGAGCTGCTGAAAAATATCTTTTTTGTTAAAGCGCCTATGCACGATGGCGCGGTGATTGTCCGGGAAGGCCGGGTGCTGGGGGCCGGCTGTATGCTGCCCCTGAGCCGGAATGTGAACCTGAGCCGGGATTTGGGCATGCGCCACCGGGCGGGTATCGGTATGAGCGAGAACTCTGACGCGGTGGTGGTGCTGGTCAGCGAGGAGACCGGTTCTATTTCCGTGGCGGTTGGAGGAATGCTGAAACGGCACCTGATGACCGAGACGCTGGAGCAGCTTTTGCGCAACGAGCTGCTGCCCCAGCAGCCGGAGGAGGAAGATCCGGACGGGAAAAAACGGATGAACTGGAAAGGCCTGCTGGGTATGGACAAGAAGGAGGGCGAAAAAAAGGATGAGTGAGAAAGCCACGAAAATCGCCTATCTGGTGCTGAGCCTGCTGCTGGCGATCCTATTCTGGCTATATGTGGACGCCAGCAAGGGGCACATGATGAGCCAGGACTTCAATAGCGTACCCATTGACTTCATTGGCGCGGAGGATACCCTGCCCAGCCGGGGCCTGATGCTGGCCAGCGGGGAGGACGCTACCGTGGATTTACGGCTCAGCGGTCCCCGGACGGTTATTTCCGGTTTGAAGTCCAGCGATATCCGCGCCCAGGTGAACCTGGTTTCTGTTAACAGTGTGGGGCCGTACAGCCTGAAATGGGATCTGGTGCTGCCTGACCATGTGAACCGCAGCGACATCACCATTGAGCGCAGCTCCCGCAGCAACGTTACCTTCCAGGTGACAACCCTGTATTCCCACGAAATTCCCATTGATGTTGTCATTGAGGGCGAAGTGCCGGAGCCGTACGTGTCTATGGACGCCCGTGTGGTGAAGGAGCCGTCTGTCCTGACCCTCAGCGGCCTGCGGGACGCGGTGGATCAGATCGTTTCCGCCCGTGTGGTGGTGGATATCTCTAACGCTGTGGGAACCATCCAGCAGGATTACAGCTATGAGCTGCTGGACGCCGAGGGCAATGTGGTGGCGGATCCGAAGGTCAGGGTCTCTGACCAGAGTGTGAATGTAACCGTGCCAGTGTATATGATGAAAGAGCTGCCGCTGACTGTCAAGTTCAAGCAGTCCCCAGGCTCCACGCTGGCCAACGCTTCCTGGAACCTGGAGCCGGACAAGATCACGATTATGGGTGACCCGCTGAGCTTGGAGACCATTGAGGAAATCAGCCTGGGTGAGGTGGATTTGAGCGCCTACTATGAGTTTGACGAGGATCTGGAGATCAAACTCCCAGCCGGGTGCGAAAACGCCAGCGGGTTCAAAAATACCCATCTGACCATCAAGTTCCACAACCTGAGCACCCGCAGCTTTACTGTAACCAACATCAGGCCTGCCGGACTGAGCGCCAGCCAGCGGTTTGACCTTATCACTACCTCTGTTGACGTGGTGCTCCGTGGCCCCGCTGATGATCTGGAGCAGGTGATGGAGGAGGACATCCGGATTGTCGTTGACCTTAAGGAGATTACCTCTGATGGCACGGTGACGGTGCCAGCCAATGTTTATGTAGACGGCTACAGCGCCGTGGGCGCCGTGGGCGCCAGCGAGATCCAGATTACCGGCAAGATCATTTCCAGCTAAGGGAGGGACATCCCATGACCCAGACCGCTACTGTCACCGCGCTCCCCACCACACCGGGCGGATTGGTGGAGCTGACTGTTGTCCGGCAGACCGCCTGCGGCCATAGCTGTGACGGCTGCGGCCGCTGCGCGGGAAGGACACCGGATCTGGTGATCCGCGCCGCCTGCGGTTTTCCCGTCCAGATTGGGGACAAGGTGGAGGTTTTCAGCGGTAACAATGTCCTTGGGCTGGCGGCGCTGGTGTACGGACTGCCCGTGGTTCTGTTTTTGCTGGGCTACCTGCTGCCGGGAGGGCTTTTAGAGCCGTGGCGGTACGCCTGCGGCGGGGCTGGGTTCCTGCTGGGGTTGTGCGCTGCCATAGCAGTAGACCGGCGGATGATGCGGAAGGCTGCTGTATCCTACCGGATCGTCAGAAAGCTGTAGGCGGGGATGTTCGGCTATGTGCGGCCATCCCTGGCGCGGCTGGCGGAGGAGGACAGGGAGCGGTTCCAGGCCGTCTACTGCGGCCTGTGCCATACGCTGGGCCGCCGGTATGGGCCGGCGGCGCGGATGATCCTTAATTATGATTTTACGTTTTTGGCCGTCCTGCTCTGGCAGGGGGAAGAACAGGAGACTTTGCGGCGGCGGTGTGTTGCCCATCCCCTGTCGGGACGGGATTATTACCCGGGGAATCCGGCGCTGGAGCTGGCGGCGGACGAGAGTGTAATTCTCGCCTGGTGGCAGATTCAGGACGCCTTGGCAGACCCAGGGAAGGGAAAGGCGAAATACCATGCTGCCGCCCTAGCCCTGCGGGGGGCTTACGAAAAGGCCCGGGTATGCCGCCCCACTTTTGATGAGACTGCCCAGATCCAGTTGGCCCGGCTGGCCGGGCTGGAGGCTGCCCACAGCCCATCTCTGGACGAGCCGGCGGACGCTTTTGCAAAGCTGCTGGCCGCTGCGGCGGGAGAAGCGGGAAACCGGGTAAAGCGGAGAGTGCTGGAGCAGATGCTTTACCACCTGGGCCGGTGGGTCTATCTGGTGGACGCCGCCGATGACTTGGCGGAGGATTTTTCCTCCGGGAGCTATAACCCGCTGCTCTGCCGCTACGAGCTGGAGCGGGGGGAACTGACGGAGGAAGCCCGGTCGGGGCTGGTGGTCTCCCTGGATCACTCTATCCGGCTGATGGCGGCGGCTTTTGAGCTGTGGGACTTCGGCGTGTGGAGTCCTATTATTCAAGCTACGGTATACGAAGGGCTTTTCCTTGTGGGAAGGGCCGTTTTGGAGGGAACATTTCAGCCGAACGATCTGCGCATCGCCGGCGGGAGCAAGGAGCAGCTATGACCGACCCCTATGAAGTCTTGAACATTCCCAGCACCGCCAGCGATGAGGAGGTCAAGAAGGCTTACCACGATCTGGCACGGAAATACCATCCGGACAACTACCACGACAACCCTCTGGCGGATCTGGCCCAGGAGAAAATGAAGGAGATCAACGCCGCCTACCACGCTATCCAGCAGGAGCGTGGGAGCCGGAGCGGCGGCGCGTCCGGCGGGGCTTATGCCCAGCAGGGCTACGGTGGCTATCAGTACCAGCAGCGGACATCAGGCAATCCCGCTTTCCAGCAGGTGCGCATGGCCATCAACCGGAATGACCTGGGGCTTGCGGAGCAGCTTTTGGACCGGAGCACGGATCACAACGGCGAGTGGAATTTCCTGAAAGGAACCATCTGTTACCGGCGGGGCTGGGTGGACGAAGCAAGACGGTACTATGAGACCGCCTGCCAGATGGATCCGGCAAACCTGGAATTCCGTCAAGCCCTCAGTTTCATAGAAAACAACCAGGCGGGTTACCGCCCAGAGGGATATGAGGTGTTTTCCTCTGGCTGCGGCGGGGGGAACCTGTGCGGCCGCCTAGCCTGCACTTATTTGATGTGCAACCTGTGCAGCCTGGGTGGGATGCGCTTTTTCTGCTGCTGACGGGCGCGAAGCGGTATAAAAGTTTTTGTCCGCCTTTTAAAAAAGGCGGCAGGATCCGGGGACGCCGTCCCTGGTGGGGGTGGGCGGCGCCCAGCGCGCAACCAGCCCCATAAAGAGCAATAAGAACGAGGGGGAAACCGACTTGATCAAAAGCATGACCGGCTATGGCCGGGCGCGGCGGACGGTGAATGGCCGGGACATCACCGTAGAGGTGCGCAGCGTTAACAACCGGTATTTGGACTGCTCCGTAAAAATGCCCCGGGCCTATATTTTTGCGGAGGACGCGGTGAAGTCCATGGTGCAGAAAAATGTCAGCCGCGGAAAAGTGGACGTTTTCATCACCGTAGACAGCTTAGGCGCAGAGGAGACTGTGGTGGCCGTCAACGAGCCGCTGGCAAAAAGCTATCTCGCCGCGCTGAAGACCCTGTACTCCCTAGGCGGAGGCAGTTGGGTTAAGGCCAATTGCTACGCCACAGACCTGGCCCGCCTGCCGGATGTGCTGACCGTGACAAAAGCGGAGGAAGACCTGGAATCCCTCTCCGCAGACCTGTGCGGCGTACTGTCAGAAGCCCTGGAAGCGCATGCCGCTATGCGGGCTAAGGAGGGACAAAAGCTGGCGGAGGATATCCTGAGCCGTTTGGATACCATCGAAGCCATCACCGGCAAGGTGGAGAAGCGGTCCCCTCAGACCGTGGCGGAGTACCGTGAGAAGCTGCTGGCCCGGATGCAGGAGGTGCTGCAAAGCACTACCATCGATGAGAGCCGCATCCTTACCGAAGCGGCAATCTTCGCGGACAAAGTGGCGGTAGACGAGGAAACCGTCCGCCTGCGCAGCCACCTGGGCCAGCTCCGGGAAATGCTGGAGAGCGGGGAACCGGTGGGACGGAAGCTGGACTTCCTGATCCAGGAGGTTAACCGGGAAACCAACACCATCGGGTCCAAATGCAGCGATGTGGAGATTGCCAGGGATGTGGTGGAGCTGAAAGCGGAAATTGAAAAAATCCGGGAGCAGGTACAGAATATTGAGTAACGAGATGGTAAGCATTGGCTTTGGCGGCCTGGTATCCGCTAGCCGCCTGATCGCGGTGGTCGGCCCGGATTCCGCTCCGGTAAAGCGGCTGATCTCCGAAGCCAGGGAGCGGAGCATGCTCATTGACGCCACATTCGGCAGGAAAACAGCGGCGGTGCTGGTGATGGACAGCGACCATGTAATCCTGTCAGGCCTGCCGGTGGAAAGGCTGGCGCCCCGGTTTGGTGTAGAACCCGCCGAACTGGAGGATTAGGCCTACAGCGCGGGAAAAGTTTTCGCCCGCCTTTTTCATAGGGAAGGTGGGTTAAGGGTGAGACCACTGGCGGGTTTGGGCGAAGCCCTACACTATTTCGTTCAAAAAGGAGAGAGATCTGCGTGAGAAAAGGAAAAACATTTATTATCTGTGGCCCCTCCGGCGTAGGAAAGGGCACGGTGGTGGCGCGGCTGCTGGCAAGTGACCCGTCTCTGTATTTCTCCGTGTCCGCGACCACCCGCGCTCCCAGGCCGGGTGAAGCGGACGGGGTTCATTACCATTTTTTATCCATGGAGCAGTTTGAGAAATGGATCGCTGAGGACCAATTCTTGGAACACGCCCAATTCGTGGGCAACCGGTATGGCACCCCCCAGCTCTATGTGGACAAGGCTATGGAGCAGGGCAGGGATGTGCTGCTGGATATTGAGATCCAGGGGGCGGAACAGGTGAAGCGGAAACGCCCTGAAACGGTACGCATCTATGTGGCCCCGCCAAGCTGGGCGGAGCTGGAACGGCGTCTGGTTGGCCGGGGCACCGAGGATATGGAAAAGGTAAAGTCCCGGTTGGCCCGTGGCAAGGAGGAATTTGCCGCCGCCAAGGATTTTGACTACTTTGTCATCAACGACACGGTCGACCATGCCGTGGACGAAATCCGCGCCATCATGGCCGCAGAGCACTGCCGGCCAGAGGAACGGATCGCGTTGATCGACCAGTGAGACGAATTTTTGACAGGGCACCACCCTAGTAACAGCCAGAGTATTTCGAAGAATTTGCAAACAGCGGCTTTCTACGGTTATCTGAGAGGACTTTAGAACCGATACAAGAGAAGAACCCCTATAAATCTGTTTAAATTATCTGAAAAGGAATGATTCTATTATGATGCTCTATCCCGCTATGAACAAGCTGACCGCCAATGTGCCTAACCGCTACTTGCTGGTGAACGTTGTGGCCCGCCGTGCCCGCCAGATCGCTCAAGAGGCGGAGGATGCTGGGGAAAAAATGAATGTGAAACCGGTGACGCTTGCGATCCGCGAGGTGGCGGATGGAAAAATCTCCGCCGCCGCGTCCGATATCGAGATCAAGGACGTTGAATAAACACAGGAAGGCGGCTTGGCCGCTTTTTGTGCGCAAGAGGTGATCTCCATGGAGCTGGCCAGCATCGCCCGGGTGGCCGCCGGCGCCGCCACGTACAGCATTGATAAACCATACGACTACCTGATCCCGGAAAAGCTGGCGGACAAAGTCCGGCCCGGGGTCAGGATTGTTGTACCCTTTGGCAGGGGAAATAAAACCTGCGAGGGGTTTGTTCTGGCTGTAGGGCAGGAGAGCAAGCGGGAGGAGTTGAAGGCCGTCATCGAGGTTCTGGACGACCAGCCTGTTCTGGGGCCTGGACAGATCAAGCTGGCCCTCTGGCTGCGGGAGAGGTATTTCTGTACTTTATACAATGCGGTTAAGGTGTTGCTGCCCGCTGGATTGTGGTACCGCTTGCGGGAGGTCTGCACGTTGGCTGTAGACCGGGAAACGGCCTTGGTAAGCGGGGCCGATGGCAGGGAATGCCGGGTCCTGGAGGTACTGTCCGCCCACGGCGGCAGCGCGGAGCTGGAAACGCTGCGGCTGGCCTGCGGTGATGGAGTGGCCCCTATAGTGCGGGAATTGCATCGGCGGGGACTGCTGACCATCGAAGCTGCCGCCCAGCGGAAGGTCTCCGATAAGCAGGCTGTCCAGGTCTCCCTGGCGGTGACGGCAGAGGAAGCTATGGCTGCTGTGGAGCCGAAGCGGCGGAGTGCACCGATGCGCTATGAAGCCGTGAAGCTGCTGTGCGCCATGGGGAATGCCTTATCTACGGACCTCTGCTATTTTACTGGCGCGACCATGCGGACACTGAAAAGTTTGGAAAAGAGCGGCTTGGTTGCCTTTTCCCAAGTGGAGGTTCTGCGGGTGCCGAAGCCCGCGGAAATGGACGGCGCCCCCATCGTCCTTAGTGAAGAGCAGCAGGCGGCTTACAACGGCGTTTTGGAGCGGATGGATGGGGGAGGGGCGTCCTGCGCGCTGCTGTACGGTGTGACTGGAAGCGGGAAAACCTCCGTATACATCCGCCTTTTGCAGGAGGTAGTCCAGCGCGGAAAGCGGGGCATGATCCTAGTGCCGGAAATCGCCCTGACGCCGCAGATGATGGCGAAATTTACCGCTTATTTCGGTGACCGGGTAGTGATGCTGCACAGCGGCTTGCGGATGACGGAGCGGTACGACCAGTGGAAACGGGTACGCCGGGGCGAGGTGGATATCGTTCTGGGAACCCGCAGCGCGGTATTTGCACCTCTGGACAATTTAGGGATGATTATTTTGGATGAGGAGCACGAGAGCAGCTACCAGTCTGAAAATCCACCCCGGTATCATGCCAGGGATGTGGCAAAATTTTTGTGCGCTCAGGAGCAGGCTATCTTGGTGCTCGGTTCCGCCACTCCGTCTGTGGAGACGACTTACCAGGCCCAGCGGGGCGTATATCAGAAGTTGATCCTGCGCTCCCGGTTCAACCGCCAGCCATTGCCCCGTGTGGTGATCGCTGATATGCGGGAGGAAGTCCGCGCCGGAAACGGCGGCATGATCAGTACGCCCCTACGGCGGGAACTGGAGGAAAATCTCGCCCGAGGAGAACAGAGCATTTTGTTCCTTAACCGCCGGGGCAGCAGCCGGATGCTGCTGTGCGGCGAGTGCGGGGAAGCGCCGGAGTGCCCTAGGTGCAGCGTACCACTGACATATCACAGCGCCAACGGGCGGCTGATGTGCCATTACTGTGGCCACTCAGAGCGCGCGCCGAAGCAGTGCCCAGAGTGCGGCGGCCTGATGAAGCAGATCGGTGCGGGAACCCAGAAGGTGGAGGAGGAGCTAAAAGAGCTGTTCCCCCAAGCGGGAGTGCTCCGCATGGATGCAGATACGGTATCTGGCAACCATGAAAGGCTGCTAGACAAATTTGAGAAGGAAAATATTCCAATCCTTCTGGGTACACAGATGGTGGCTAAGGGGTTGGATTTTGAGAATGTAACGCTGGTAGGCGTGGTGGCGGCGGATTTGAGCTTGTATGTAGACAATTACCACGCTGCCGAGCGAACCTTCAGCCTGCTGACCCAGGTAGTGGGCCGCGCGGGGCGTGGCAGTAAGGATGGCCGTGCGGTGATCCAGACGTTTACCCCCGACAATGAGGT
Organism: uncultured Oscillospiraceae bacterium; assembly: GCA_910587645.1. Classification (GTDB taxonomy): domain Bacteria; phylum Bacillota; class Clostridia; order Oscillospirales; family Oscillospiraceae; genus Pelethomonas. The sequence continues at coordinate 255,421 of CAJUNA010000041.1, read as the reverse complement.
CATTACTTCCGCCGCTGCCCAGGATTACAACAGCTTTTATGGGGCGGAGATCCGGATCCGCCGGGCCAGACGATATCCACCCTTTGCGGATATTTTTACATTGACGGTGTCTGGCCTGGATGAAGGGGCGGTGCTGCGCGCCGCGGCGCAGCTCCGGGAAGCGATGCGGAGCGGCGTACGGTATCCTACGGCGGCAAATATGTCGGTAGAGATCCTGGGGCCGGCCCCGGCCCCGGTGGTGAAAGTCAATAACCGGTATCGCTACCGGGTGTTTTGGATAGGAAAAAACGACCATACAACACGGGAACTGATTTCGTATTATATTCGGGCTTTTCATCAGAAAAAAGAAAATCGAGGAATGAATATATTCGCTGACTGCAATGCAGAGGATTAGCAACTGCATATTTATTATGAGTTTAATCCCGCAAAAAGGAGGATATAATAGATGGCAATTAGAAGAATCGTCACCCAGGGTGATGACCGCCTCAGAAAAAAATGCCGTGAGGTTACCGACTTTAACCAGAGACTCCATGACCTGCTGGATGACATGAAGGAAACCTTGGAGGAGGCCCAAGGCATGGGACTTGCGGCCCCGCAAGTGGGTGTACTCAGACGGGCTGTCGTTATCGTAGATGACGATGAGAACATGTTAGAGCTGGTGAATCCTGAAATGATAGAATCCTCTGGGGAGAACACGGCTCCCGAGGGCTGTCTCAGCGTTCCAGGAAAATGGGGTATGGTCACCCGGCCCGGCTTTGCCCGGGTGCGGGCGCAGGACCGTTACGGCAATTGGTTTGAGGCAGAGGGGGAAGACCTGATGGCCCGCTGCTTCTGCCATGAGATCGAACACCTGGACGGCCACCTCTATGTGGAGCATATCGACCACTTCATGACGGAAGAAGAGCTGGAAGCTTTCTATGCGGAGGAGGACGCTCCAGAAAAGGGGAAAAAATGATGCGCGTCGTATTTATGGGAACCCCGGATTTTGCCGTGGCTGTGCTGCGCAGGCTGGTGGAGGACGGTTGGGACATTTCTGCCGCTTACACCCAGCCAGATAAGCCGAAAAATCGGGGAATGAAGTTGGTCCCAACGCCTGTGAAGGAATATGCCTTAACAAAAAAAATCCCTGTTTATCAGCCGGAATCCTGCCGGGATGAAGCGGTTTTGGCGGAGCTGAGGGCGTTGGAGCCGGACGTGATCGTGGTAGCGGCCTATGGAAAGCTATTGCCGCAGGCGCTTTTGGATATTCCCAGGAAGGCTATCATTAATGTCCACTCCTCGGTGCTGCCCCAATACCGGGGCGCCGCACCGATCAATTGGGCGGTGCTCAACGGGGATCAAGAGACCGGGGTTACGATCCAATATATGGCCGCTGAGTTGGATGCAGGGGACATCCTTTTGATAAAGAAGACGCCGGTTAGCCCAGAAGAGGATGCGGGACAGCTTTATGGACGTTTGGCGGAGCTGGGCGGTGAAGCCGCCAGTGAAGCCCTTGCCTTGCTGGAGAGGGGCGAAGCCACCAGGACGCCCCAAACCTATGGCCCGCAGTATCAATACGCTTCCATGCTTTCCCGGGAAATGTCGCCCTTGGACTGGTCCCGGCCAGCGCAGAGGCTGGCCAATCAGGTGCGGGGGCTGATTCCCTGGCCCTGTGCGACCACCGATGTGGCTGGGACGCGATGGAAGGTGTTCCGCGCCCATGTGGGGGGCGGAACCGGAGAAATGCCGGGGACGGTCCTCTCTGCGGATCAGGCGGGTATCGCTGTAGCCTGCGGGGATGGGAAGTCCTTAGTGATCACCGAACTGCAAGCCGACGGGGGGAAACGGATGGCGGCCGCCGATTATTTGCGTGGCCACCCGGTTCGGCTGTCAAAATAAGGAAGACGGTATGCGTTATTTTTATTATGATTCGATCTATTGGATTTTGCTGGTTCCAGTGCTGATTTTGTCTGTTTATGCCCAAATTAAGGTCAGTTCCAGCTTTAACCGGTACAGTAAAGAGAGAAACCACCGGGGCGTTACTGGTGCGCAGGCCGCTTACGCGGTACTGCGCGCACACGGGGTCAACGATGTGGCAATCCGGCCATGTGCCGGGAAATTGACCGACCATTACGACCCCAGGGACAATACTATTTACCTCTCCCAGCCGGTGTATAACGCTGCCACTGTAGCGGCAGTAGGCGTTGCCGCTCATGAAGCAGGTCACGCGGTTCAGTATGCCCTGGGGTATGGCCCAGTAAAGGTGCGTATGGCAATCCTGCCAGTGACACAGTTTGGGTCTCAGTTCGCTTTTATCGCGCTGATGCTGGGGATCGTGCTCTATGTGCAGCCCTTGTTTGCTATCGGTATCGTACTGTTCAGCCTGACAACGTTATTTCAGCTGGTAACGCTGCCGGTTGAGTTCGATGCTTCTGCCAGGGCTCTGGCTACCATTGAGGGAACCGCTTTGCTGGATGACGGTGAGCGGAAGGGAGCGAAAAAGGTTCTCACGGCGGCGGCGCTGACTTACGTGGCTGCGCTGCTCATGAGCTTACTGCAACTGCTGCGGTATTTGCTGATCTTCGCCGGACGGGACAGCAGGAGGAACCGATGAGCAGCGGCAGAGAAGCGGCTTTGGAAGCCCTCACCGCTTGCCGGAGACTGGACGCCTGGTCTGATGGCAGTTTGAAGGCTGCCTGCCGGGATCTGGACCGGCGGGAGGCGGCGCTGGCAGCGCGGCTGACTTATGGTGTGCTGCAAAACCGGGCACTGCTGGATTTTTACTTGGGTGCCTTTTGTACCCAGGGCTTTGACAAGCTGGAGCCATTTATCAGGGACGTGCTGCGGCTGGGAGGATATCAGATTTTGTTTATGGATCGGGTGCCAGACCGGGCGGCGGTAGATGAGAGCGTGGAGCTTGTAAAGCGCAAGAAGCGCCAGCGGGCCGCTGGGATGGTCAACGCTGTTCTCAGAAGGCTCAGCCGGGAGAAAGAATGTTTGCCGGAGATTCCACAGCAGAATGCTGCGGGATGTCTGGCGCTGCGGTACAGCCATCCGAAGTGGCTGGTGGAGCGGCTGCTCTCCCTGCTGGGGGAGGAGGAAACGGAGGCATATCTGCGCCTGGACAACGGCAGCGTACCCACCACCATCCAACGCAATCCGCTGCGGTGCAGTGGGGAGGAGCTGGCGGAGCGCCTGGCTGTGTCCGGTGCATCCCTAACGCCCCATCCATGGATGGCGGACTGCTGGCTGCTGTCCGGTGGCGGCGGGCTGGATGGAATGCCGGATTTCCAGCAGGGCCTTTTTCAGGTTCAGGACGCCGCCGCGAAGGCCGCGGTGCTGGCGTCCGGCGTGAAACCAGGGGATAGGGTGCTGGATGTGTGCGCAGCGCCTGGGGGGAAATCCTTTGCCGCCGCGATGGAGATGGAAAACCATGGGGAGATTGTGGCCTGCGATATCCACCGGCACAAGCTGGCGTTGATTGAAAAAGGCGCGCAGAGACTGGGACTGTCCTGCATCCGCACAGAGCTGGCCGATGGGAGAAGTTTCCGTGAGGAATGGCAGGAGGGTTTTGATGCGGTACTGTGTGATGTGCCTTGCTCTGGGCTGGGCATTATCCGAAAAAAGCCGGATATCCGTTACAAGGATCCCGGCCAGCTTGCGGGGCTACCTAAGGTACAGCGGGCGGTTCTAGAAAATGCTTGCCGGTATGTGAAGCCAAACGGCATATTACTGTACGCCACTTGTACTATTCTGCCTGAGGAAAACCAGGGCGTAACGGAAGATTTCCTGTCGCGCCATCCGGAATTTGTCCGGGAAGCCTTCGCCCTGCCAGGGCTGGAGGAAGAAAACAACGGAAGCCTGACCCTGTGGCCCCAGCGCCACGGGACGGACGGGTTTTACATCTGTAAAATGAGGAAGCCATGGGAATAGACATACGATCCATGACCTTGGAGGAGCTGACGGCGGCGCTGAAGGAGCTGGGAGAACCGGCCTTTCGGGGCAAGCAGGTGTTTACGTGGCTCCACCGGGGTGTACGCTCCTTCGAGGAAATGAGCGATATATCAAAATCCCTCCGGGAAAAGCTGGCGGGGGTATACCGGGTGGACGGCCTGCGAACGGCGCGGAAGCAGCAGTCCCAGGCTGATGGTACAGTGAAATACCTGTGGGAGCTGTCCGATGGGAATTGCATTGAAACCGTGCTCATGCAGTACCATCATGGCAATACTGTGTGCATTTCCAGCCAGGTAGGGTGCCGCATGGGCTGTGCTTTCTGTGCCTCTACCCTGGGGGGGAAGGTTCGGGACCTGACACCAGGGGAGATGTTGGAGCAGGTGTTGTTCGCCCAGGCGGACAGCGGGCTGGCTGTGTCCAATATCGTGCTGATGGGGATTGGAGAGCCGATGGATAATCTGGACAACGTGTTGCGGTTTCTGGAACTGGTGAACCATCCCTTGGGGCTGAACATTGGGATGCGGCATATCAGCTTGTCTACCTGCGGCGTGATTCCAGGGATTCGGAGGCTGGCGGATTTGGAATTGCAATTGACCTTGTCTGTGTCGCTTCATGCGCCGGATTCTGAAACCAGAAGCCGCATTATGCCAGTGAACCGGGCCTATGATGTGGACGGGCTGTTTGACGCCTGCCATGACTATTTCCAGAAGACCGGGCGGCGGATCAGCTTTGAGTACGCAATGATAGATGGCGTCAACGATGCCGGATGGCAGGCAGATTTGATCGTAAAAAAACTCCGGGGTATGCCGGGGCATGTGAACCTGATTCCACTCAACGATGTGGCGGAAAGCCCCCTTAAGCCAAGCCGCCGCGTCCGGCAGTTCCAGCAGAGACTGGAGAGCCAAGGGGTGGCCGCTACCGTAAGGCGCAGCCTGGGCGGTGATATCGACGCAAGCTGCGGGCAGCTTCGCCGAAAGGCCATGGAGCAGGATAGGAAGGAGCGGGAAGCATGATGAACGTTTGGGGTATGACCGATATCGGCCTGGTGCGCCGGGAAAATCAGGACGCTTACGCCGTGCAGGCCAGCGAGGAGACAGGTTTTACTGTCTGTGTGGTCTGCGATGGCATGGGTGGGCCAGGCGGCGGAAAGTTGGCCAGCCGGTTGGCGGTGGATACTTTCCTGGATTCCTGTCTGGGCAACCTGCGGAAGGATATGGACTGGGAGCAGGTGGGGGAGGTGACCGCTTTCGCGGTGGCTGCCGCTAATACCGCTGTCTATGAGCGGTCCCGGGCTGTGGACGGAATGCGGGGCATGGGGACGACCCTTGTCTCCGCCGTGCTGCGGGACGGGGAGGCGCTGGTGGACAACGTGGGCGACAGCCGGGCTTATGTGATACGAAGGGATGGAGGGATCTCCCGAATTACCAGGGATCACTCCGTGGTGGAGCGGCTGGTGGAACAGGGGAACATTACCGCTGAGGAAGCGCGAAAACATCCCAACCGAAATCTGATTACCCGCGCTTTGGGTCCGGATCCCTCCGCCCTCAGCGACCGGTATATGGCTGTCCTGGAGCCAGGGGACTGCCTGCTGCTGTGTACCGATGGCCTTACCGGTACGGTGATGGACGGAGAGCTGGAGGAGGAGATCCTGCGGGGTACGGAGGACAACCGGTGCCTGGACCGGCTGCTGGAGCTGGCGAAAGCCCAGGGCGCGCCAGATAATGTGACCGCTGTGCTGCTGCGGCGGCAGTGAGCCGGATAGAAAGGAACGCTTGACTATGGAACGATACATAGGAAAGATGCTGGACAACCGCTATGAAATCCTGGAGGTCATCGGTACAGGAGGCATGGCGGTGGTGTTCAAGGCGAAATGCCACCGGCTCAACCGTTTGGTGGCCATCAAAATGCTGAAAAAGGATCTCAGCGAGGACGCCGAGTTCCGCCGCCGGTTCCACGATGAGTCCCAGGCTGTCGCCATGCTCAGCCACCCCAATATCATGGCCGTATATGATGTGAGCCGGAGGGGCGATATGGACTATATCGTCATGGAACTGATTGACGGCATCACCTTGAAGCAATATATGGAGCGGCGGGGAAAGCTGAACTGGCCGGAAGCCCTCCATTTTATTACCCAGATTATGAAGGGGCTCAGCCATGCGCACAGCCGGGGCATCGTCCACCGGGATATCAAGCCACAAAATATTATGGTTCTCCGGGATGGGACAGTGAAGGTAACGGACTTCGGGATTGCCTGCCTGTCCAATGGTTCCAACCCCTCTAACGAGGCCATCGGTTCTGTCCACTATATTTCGCCAGAGCAGGCCAAGGGGGACTACACGGATAACCGCAGCGATATCTATTCCGCCGGCGTGGTGCTCTATGAGATGCTGACCAGCCGCCTGCCCTTTGAAGGCTCCGACCCGGTGAGCGTGGCTATTCAGCATTTCAGCGCCGTACCCCTCAGCCCTAGGGAGATTGACCTGGAAATTCCGGAGGCTCTGGAGCAGATTTGTATGAAAGCTATGGCCCCGGATAGGAATAAGCGGTACTCTACCGCAGATGAGATGATCTCAGATTTGGACGCTTTTCGGCGGGATCCGAATATCAGCTTTGATTATTCCACCGAAGAATTACAACGGGAAATTGGAACCGGGGATGAGCCGACCCAACATATCCCGAATACGGGGGTGACCAGGACGAAACAGAATCACTATACGCCGCCGCCCGTTGAGGACGATGAGGACGACTACTACGATAAGCCAAAAAGTAATTGGTGGAAGATCCTGATTTTAATTATCATCATTGCCGGTATCGGTTATTTTGGTGGTACCAAGCTCTATAAGGGCATTATGGAGAGCTTTAAGCCGGTGGAGATTCCCACCTATGATGTCCCTGACGTGGTAGGTAAGACGGTGGAGGAGGCGGAAGCCCTCCAGGAGGTGGCAGGAATCTTTGAGATCGTGGAGGAGAGCCACGAGCACAACACCGAGTACGCCGAGGGGCAGATCATCCACCAAAGCCCGGAGGCCGGCCGCACCCGCAAGAGCGCCAGCGGCGAGTTGATCCCCATTAACGTGACAATCAGCATGGGGGCGCGGTCTGGGGAGCTGGTGTCGGTGACCGGGGATGAAGCCCGCTCCGCTAAGCTGCGCTTGCAGCAGACCAAGGGGTTGAGTGAGCTGCACCTGAACATCGTGGAAGCACCGGAACAGGAGTATAGCGATGAAATTGAAGCCGGATGTGTGATCCGTACCGAGCCTGCGGCGGGGACGATCCTCAGCGAAGGGGATACAGTGACGCTGATTGTCAGTAAAGGGCCGAAGATTTTATATTCCACCATGGTTCCCTGCGTAGGCCAGTCGGTGGAATGGGTGCAGAGTAAGATGGACGAGCTGAAACTGAAAGCGGAATTCACCAAAGTGGAAAGCACCGAGGAGGAGGGCACAGTTCTCACCCAGAGCGTGGATAGCAATACGGAGGTGGAGCAGGGGAGTACTGTTACCTTCACCTACAGCGAAGGGATAAAGATGATCACGGTACCTGTGACCATTGATATCCCGTACAGCTTTGAGAGCGTTCCTGTGCAGGTCTTTCTGGATGACCAGCCGATTTTCGAGCAGATGGATGTTCCAGGAGACCAGGGGGCTTTCAGCCTTCTGCTGGAGGGGGCGGCCGGAAGCCACCGGCTGCGGGTCTATATCTCCGATGTGCTGTGCAGGGACGAGGTGATCGAGTTCCGTGAAGGTGAGTAAGGGCAGGATTCGCAAGGCCCTCAGCGGTTTCTACTATGTGGACGCGGAGAGCCGTACCATCACCTGCCGCGCCCGGGGCAAATTCCGCCAAGAGGGCCGCAGCCCCCTGGTAGGAGACTGGGTGGAGATTCAAGAGACGGAGGACGGGCAGGGGGTGGTCTGGGAAATCGCTCCCAGACGTACGGTTTTTGACCGGCCAGCAGTGGCGAATATTGACCAATTGATCGTGGTGGCGTCCCAGGCTGTGCCGGTGACAGATCCGTTTTTGATCGACCGGGTGTCCGCTATTGCGGCATTGAAAGGCTGTGAGGTTGTGGTGTGCGTTAACAAGTGCGACCTGGCGCCAGGAGAAGAATTGGCGAAGATTTACCGTGCCGCTGGATTTGCCACTGTCCTGACCAGCGCGGAGACGGGAGAGGGCCTGGAGGAGCTGAAGGAATTGCTGCGTGGCAAGCTGTCAGCATTTACCGGCAACTCCGGCGTAGGGAAGTCGAGCCTTTTGAACGCTGTCCAGCCTGGTTTTTCCCTCCAGGTGGCGGAAGTCAGTGAGAAGCTGGGGCGGGGCAGGCATACCACCCGGCATGTGGAGCTTTTTTCTCTGAGCTGCGGGGGAGAAGCCATCGATACGCCGGGGTTCAGTTCCTTTGATACCCAGACGCTTGATTTGGCGTTGAAAGAGCGTCTGCCAGAGACCTTTATCGAGTTTCGTCCCTATTTACAGGATTGCCGTTTTATTGGATGCAGCCACACAAAGGAAAAAGGCTGTGCTGTATTGAAAGCGGTAAAAGAGGGAAGGATTCCTCCCAGCAGGCATCGCAGTTATTTGCGGCTTTATGGGGAACTGAAAGATGTAAAAGCTTGGGATGCGCCGCGCCGGTGAGGGGGCGGTGAAAGCCGGAGCAGGGATGAAAAAGATGCGGACTATGGCTTATAGTCCGCATCTTTTGGCAATTATAATTTGTCTGTATTTTCAAGAGATGGCTGTGCCTTGATCTTCTGATGGGCGATTGTTTGCTTGGAAAGAAGAACCACCGTCTCCACATGCCGTGTCCTCCCAAACAGATCCACCGCTACGGCTTTTCCGACTGTGTATCCGGTCTCAGCAAACCGCCGCACATCCCTGGCTAACGTCCCTGGGTCACAGGAGACATACACCACCCGTTCTGGCGCAAGGCCAGCAATGACCGGAATAACATCCTCTCCCAGGCCTTTTCTGGGCGGATCTACTACCACTACATCCGGACGGAGGTTTTCTCCAGCCAATTTAGCGGCGACATCGCCTGCATCGCCTAAGAAAAACTCCGCATTATAAATTCCGTTGCTTTCAGCATTTTCCTTGGCATTTTCAATCGCTTCAGGCACAATTTCCGCGCCAATAACCCACCGGGCGTGCTTCGCCATAGCCAGGGTAATGGTGCCCGCACCGCAGTAAAGATCCAGCACCGTCTCCTGCCCGGAGAGACAGGCAAATTCAATTGCTTTCTCATACAGACGTTCCGCCTGGGCGCGGTTGACCTGATAGAAGGACGGTGCGGACAGCCGGAAAGTCAGTCCGCACAGCGTGTCTGTCAACGTATCTATGCCCCACAGGGTACGGTAGGCGCTGCCAAGAACCACATTGGTATCAGCACGATTCGTATTTAAGATGACACCAGATACATCCGGGGAAGCGTTACGGATCCGGCTGACCAATTCCGGCTCATGGGGGAGTTTGTCCCCGTTGACTACCAGGCAGACCAAGGATTGGCCCAAATGGTTCGTCCGGACATAAATATGACGCAGCAAGCCCTTCTGGGTAGTTTCATCATAGGCGGGGACTTGGAATTCCCGCAGGTAGGCTTCCACTGCGGCGGCGGCGGCATTGGCCTGGGGCGCCTGCAAGCGGCAGTCCAAGGCGGGAACCACTTGATGGCTCCGGGCGCGGTAAAATCCGACGCGGCCCTGGGGGCTGACGGGAAACTGGGCCTTGTTGCGGTAATGCTCCACTGTCTCACAGCCGAGGATTTCTTCTATATTTATATCCGCACCGCCTATCCGGCGCAACGCGTCTTCTACACGCTGCCGCTTGGCGTCCAATTCCTCCTCATAAGAGATATGCTGGAAGTCGCAGCCGCCGCAGGCGGGGAAGTGGGGGCAGTCCGGCTCCCGCCGGGCAGGGGAGGGGACCAGTACCTCCTCGACCCGCCCGTAGGCCGCGTTTTTTAACACCTTCATAATACGGATGGTGCAGGTTTCCCCCCGTACGCCGCCGTGGATGAATACCACCTGTCCGTCCACGCGGGCCACACCAAGCCCTTCGGCGGTGTAGCCCGTGATAGAAACCGTATGCTGCTGATTTTTTTTCAATGCCATAAAAGCCCTCCGAAGCGTGAATACCATTTAATCACTTTTTCGTGGGCCTGTGCCTCGAAAAAGTACTTTTTTCTCAGGAAAGATGCACAGCATCCTTTTGACACGCAGAAAAAGCGGCAGAGCCGCTTTTTCTTGTGCAGTTTTACAACGGTTTACGCTTCCCACTTTTCAATCAACTGCTTGATCTGATCGGCGAAGTGGCCCAGATCCCGGTTAGCACGTCCCTTACTGCGGGCAATGACCTCCTGGAGCAGCTTGCCGACAGACACAAGACGCTGATAGGGGGCGGAGACCTTGCCGGTGGGCGTCATGACCTTCCGCTCAGGCAGGTAGCCGGCGTCGAGCATCTTGTTTTCCGCCAGGTCGTAAACTTCTGTATATTGAGGGGCATGGGCGTGGTAGCCCAGCCGGACTAGGCTGTCGGCGAAATAAGGGGCCACCTCCCGGTCACCGTGAACCACGAAGAAATGGGTGGGATTGGTAAAGGATTTCGCCCACTCCAGCAGGTGATCCCGGTCGGCATGGCTGGACAGGCCTTTAAAGTTCTCAATTTCTGCCAGAACAGCCACTTCTTCTCCGAAAAGCTTCACTTCCTGCGCACCGTTGAGCAGGGCACGGCCCAAGGTGCCTTCGCCTTGATAGCCCACGAAGACGATGGTGCATTCCCTGCGCCAGAGGTTGTATTTCAAATGGTGGCGGACACGTCCGGCATCGCACATACCGGAGGCGGAGATAATCACCTTCGGCGTCCGGTCGGCGTTGAGCATTTTCGATTCCTCAAGAGACTCCGTCAGCCGCAGGCCGGGGAAGGAGAACATGTCCACACCGTTTTTCACCAGCGCCAATGCTTCTTCATCCAGATAGCCCCGCAGGTCGCCGCAGAAGATGGTGGTGGCCTTACTGGCAAGGGGGGAGTCGATGTAGACAGGGAAGTCCTCCACGGAATGAACCAGATGCTCCTGCTTAATGCGCCGCAGGAAGTATAGGATTTCCTGCGTACGCCCTACGGCAAAGGCGGGAATGATAACATTGCCGCCCCGTCCCAAGGTACGGTCAATGACCTTCGCCAACTCCGAGGTGTAACTCCACACCTCCTGGTGGTTCCGGTCGCCGTAGGTGGATTCCATGACCACATAGTCCGCCCGCTTGAGCAGCACCGGGTCGCGGATAATGGGCTGGTTAATATTGCCGATGTCGCCGGAAAACACGATGGTCTTGCGTACGCCGTCCTCGTGCAGTTCCAGGGTGATGCTGGCGGACCCCAGCAGATGCCCCGCATCGGTGAAGGTGGCGGTGACGCCCTCGCACAGCCCGATTTCATGGTCGTAGTCGCAGGTATGTACATAGGCCATGGTGCGCATGGCGTCCTCCACGGTGTAGATAGGCTCTACGAAGGGGCGGCCAGCGCGCTGGTTGCGGCGGTTTTCATATTCCGCATCGGACATCTGGATATAGGCGCTGTCGATGAGCATGATTTCCAGCAGCCTTGCCGTCAGGCGGGTGGTCCAGATCTGGCCGGTGAAGCCTTGCTTAATGAGCATGGGCACCCGCCCGCTGTGGTCAATATGAGAGTGGGTAATGAGGATGTAGTCGATGGTATTCGGCTCGAAGGGCAGCTCATGGTTGTCGATTTCATCGCGCCCCTGCTGCAAGCCGCAGTCGATCAAAATTCGCTTTCCGTTCACCTCCAGGCAGTGGCAGCTTCCTGTCACGCACTGATCCGCACCGAAGAAATACAGTTTCATGAGATGGCCTCCTTATTTCTGTGTAAAAATATTGTAACACATTGCACGGAAAATGACAACAGGGAAGGAGAATTTTTTGTTATTTTACAAAATAAAGGAGTGCGCCCTCGCGCACTCCTTTCGTAAATCATTGGAAATCAGTCAATTAGGCTCTTTCCGTCCATTTCCGGCGGGCAGGCCAGGCCCATCATATCCAGAATCGTTGGCGCGATGTCCGCCAGACGGCCCGGATGCAGTTTGGCATCGGAACCTACCAGGATAAAGGGTACCAGATTGGTGGTATGGGCGGTCATGGGGGAACCATCGTTTTTCCGCATCTCCTCGGCGTTGCCGTGGTCGGCGGTAATCATGGCGATGCCGCCCATCGCACGGGTAGCGTCCACCACGCGGCCCACACAGGTATCAACGGTTTCCACCGCTTTCACGGCGGCTTCATACACGCCGGTGTGGCCCACCATGTCGCAGTTGGCGAAGTTGAGGATGATGACGTCATAATTCCCAGACTCAATGCGCTCCACGCACTTGTCCGTTACCTCCACGGCGCTCATTTCCGGCTGGAGGTCATAGGTAGCCACCTTGGGGGAAGCTACCAGCACACGATCCTCACCGGGGAACACGGCTTCCACGCCGCCATTGAAGAAGAAGGTGACATGGGCGTACTTCTCCGTCTCCGCAATACGGAGCTGGGTCATACCCATCGTGCTCAGGTACTCGCCTAGGCCATTGGCCACCCGGATGCGGGGGAAAGCCACCTGGACGTTGGGCATGGTGGCGTCATACTCGGTGGTGCAGACGTAGGTGAGGGGGAAGATTTCCCGGTTAAACCCGTCAAACTCCGGGTCTACAAATACCCGGGTGATTTCCCGCGCCCGGTCAGGGCGGAAGTTGAAGAAGATGATGCTGTCGTTATCGCTGATCATCCCCTCGCCATCGCAGACCACAGGCTCCACAAACTCATCGGTAACGTTGTTGGCGTAGCTTTTTGCCACAGCGTCTACCGGGTCGGAGTTCTGTACGCCCCGGCCATAGACCATGGCATCGTAGGCCTGCTCCACGCGGTCCCAGCGTTTGTCCCGGTCCATGGCGTAGTAGCGGCCCATAACGGTGGCAATCTTACCTACGCCAATCTCCCTGCACTTCTCAACTGTCTCGGCCACAAAGCCCTTGCCGCTGGTGGGGGAGACATCGCGTCCGTCCAGGAAAGCGTGGATATAGACCTTCTCCACCCCCTTCTGCTTCGCCATCCGCAGCAGCGCCCACAGATGGGTGTTGTGAGAGTGTACGCCGCCATCGGAGAGCAGGCCGTAAAGATGGAGGGAACTGCCGTTTTTCAGACAGGCGTCCATAGCGGCGCAGTAAGCGGGGTTTTCAAAAAAGCTGCCGTCCTCAATGGACCGGGTGATGCGGGGGAGATCCTGGTAGACCACGCGGCCTCCGCCAATGTTGGTATGTCCCACCTCGCTGTTGCCCATCTGCCCATCGGGCAGGCCTACATCCAGTCCGGAAGCGGACAGGGTGGTGTGCTGGCACTGGGCGAACAACTTATCCAGGACGGGGGTTTTCGCATGGACAACGGCGTTGCCATCGGTGTCGTCCCGCATCCCGAAACCGTCCATAATAATCAAAGTAGTCGGTGTTTTATTCATAAATAACCCTCGAATTTCTTAAAAAGTAGCTTCCGCGCGGAAAGCAGTACCCGCCGCTTCGCGGGTACTGCTTCTCCTGAGGAATTACTCCTGATTGGCGGCGTTGATAATATCAACGAACTGGTCGGGCTTCAGGGCGGCGCCTCCGATCAGGCCGCCGTCCACATCGGGCTGGGCCAGCAGCTCGGCGGCGTTCTTGGGATTCATGGAGCCGCCGTACTGGATGGTAATGGAACGGGCTACCCGTGCGCCGTAGAGGTTACGGATAGTGGCGCGGATAGCGGTGCAGACCTCAGCGGCCTGTTCGGCGGTAGCGGTCTTGCCGGTGCCAATGGCCCAGATAGGCTCATAGGCGATAACGCACTTGCGCACCTTCTCAGGGGCCACGCCAGACAGGGCGCTCTTTACCTGCAAGGCGATCAGCTCCATGGTTACGCCCATTTCCCGCTGCTCCAGGCTCTCGCCCACGCAGATAATGGGATGCAGGCCAGCTTCCAGGGCGGCATGGACCTTCTTATTGACGGTGACATCAGTCTCACCGAAGTACTGGCGGCGCTCAGAGTGGCCGATGATGACATACTTCACGCCCAAGTCCTTGAGCATATCGGCAGACACCTCGCCAGTGTACGCGCCGCTGGGTTCAAAGTACAGATTCTCCGCGCCCACAGCCACGCGCATATCCTTGAACGCCTTCAGGGCGGCAGGGATGTTGACGAAGGGGACGCATACGACGACTTCGCACCATTTGGCGCGGGGAAGGATAGGCTTCAGCTCCTCGGCGAACTTCTTGGTCTCGGTAGCGGTTTTGTTCATCTTCCAGTTGCCGGCGATGATAGTCTTGCGGTATCTACGGTTCATGTCGATCTTTCTCCTGTTACATATTATATGAAATTTATAAAAATAAATGAATCATATCAAACGGGGGAGGGGGCGGCCCCCTCCGACCCGAAAAGGTTTTTACTTATCCAGCAGGCAGGCCACACCAGGCAGCTCCTTGCCCTCCAAGAATTCCAGGGAAGCGCCGCCGCCAGTGGAAATATGGGTCATCTTGCTGGCATAGCCAAGCTGGGCCACAGCTGCCGCGCTGTCACCGCCGCCGATGATGGTAATGGCATCGGTGTCGGCCAGAGCCTTGGCCACTGCCCGGGTACCTTCGGCGAAGTTGGGGAACTCAAACACACCCATAGGCCCGTTCCAGATGACGGTGCCCGCGCCCTTGACGGCTTCGGTGTATTTGGCGATGGTCTTGGGGCCGATATCCATGCCCATGCGGTCATCGGGGATTGCCATGGTGTCGAACAGTTCGGGGACGGCACCGGCGGAGAACTCCTTGGCGCACTGGGTGTCTACGGGCAGGAGCAGCTCTACGCCCTTCTCCTTGGCCTTGGCGATCATCTCGTTGCAGTAATCCAGCCAGTCGGCTTCCAGCAGGCTGGTGCCCACGCTGCCGCCCTGGGCCTTGGCAAAGGTATAGGCCATGCCGCCGCCAATAATGATCATATTGGCGATGTCCAGGAGGTGGTTGATGACGCCGATCTTGGAGGACACCTTGCTACCGCCCAGGATAGCCACCAGGGGCCTCTTAGGGTCAGCCAGGGCGCCGCCCATGATCTCCAGCTCCTTTTCAATAAGGAAGCCGGAAACAGCGGGCAGGTAAGCGGCCACGCCGGCGGTGGAAGCATGGGCGCGGTGAACCGCGCCGAAGGCATCGGAGACATAGACCTCCGCCAGGGAAGCCATGGCCTTGGCCAGCGCGGGGTCGTTCTTGGTCTCGCCCTTCTCAAAGCGGGTGTTTTCCAGCAGGAGGATCTGGCCGGGGGCCAGGGCGGCGGCCTTGGACTGCGCGTCCGGCCCTACCACATCGGCGGCCATAGCCACGTCCTTGCCCAGCAGCTCGCTCAGGCGTACGGCGACAGGCTTCAAGCTGAACTTCTCCTCCGGCCCGTCCTTGGGTTTGCCCAGGTGGGAGCAAGCGATGACCGCCGCGCCCTGATCCAGCAGGTATTGGATGGTAGGCAGGGCGGCGCGGATGCGCTTGTCATCCGTGATGGCGCCGGTGGCCTTGTCCTGGGGGACGTTGAAGTCGCAGCGGAGCAAAACCTTTTTGCCCGCCACATCTACATCCTTGACTGTTTTTTTGTTGTAATTCATGTGTTGGTATGGCTCCTTTCAAACGATAATGAAATTTGGTTTGATTGGCAATGTCATGTTCCCGCCATCTCGCCCACGCCCAGCAGTCCGGGGAACCCGTTCTGCCGCAGGGCTTCATAAATGAGGATGGCGGCGCTGTTGGCGAGGTTGAGACTGCGGGCATCCTCCGCCATAGGGATGCGCAGGCACCGGTCCCGGTATTCCTCCCGGAACGCCAATGGCAGCCCTGCTGTTTCCTTCCCGAAAAACAGCCAGCAATCCGGAGAAAACCGGGCCTGGCTGTAATCCATGGGGGCCTTGGTGGTTGCCAACCACAAGTCACGCCCCGCCTGGGGATATTTCTGGAAGAGCCCCGGCAGGCTGGGATGGACTTCCACCTTCACCAAATGCCAGTAATCCAGCCCCGCCCGCTTCACCGCCTTATCCGACACATCGAAGCCCAAAGGCTCTACCAGGTGCAGGCGGCTGCCGGTGGCGGCGCAGGTACGGGCGATATTGCCGCAGTTGGGCGGAATTTCCGGTTCCACCAGAACGATGTGCAACATGCCCCATTTCCGCCTTCCCGACGGGCGTATTTTGTCCGTCTGATTTTTAACAGCGTTATTGTAAAACAAATCTTCTGTAAATTCAAGCGGATTCCAAGAATTTCTTTCGGAAATTTTACCAAATCCGCAGCCCTACTTTTTTCCATCCCATGAAACTACCCAATTTTCCCTTTTTCCGCACAAAAACCTTGTGCAAATAGTCCCATACCATGGTAGTTTGCGGCGGTTTTCCTGACAAGCCGGGAGATTTTTCCCTATCCGGCAAAATTCCACTTGCATAAATGGACGCTTCTGGTATAATGGAGTCAATACGGGGAAGGGAGGTACAGAAAAGATGGAGAATAAGAAATGTATCGTGGTCTTCCTGACGGAAGACACGGCGGAGACTTACGATGGGAAACCCTTGATGCTGCAGGACGCGCTATTTTGCCCCATCCTGACCTGGTGTATGCGGGCGTGGCTGAAAAAAGGCGTCCGGCGGTTTTTTGTTGTCTGCGATGCGCAGTATGTGGACGATGCTGCTGCCTGCTTCCCAGAGGAAGCTGCCGCCGTGGCGGGAACGGAGGAGGACTACCGCCGGGACATCGGTGAGTTTGCCCGGGGCTGCTGGATCGAAGAGGTGCACGAGGCGATGCTGCCGGTAGGGAGCATGATGCTGTCTTTCCGCACGGTGGCGGAGCTGGCACGGCTCCGGCGGGCGGTGAAAGAGGAGATCGTCATGTTCCACCAGCGTACAGGGGTGAAGGTGGTGGATATTGACAACACTTACATTGATCCCCGAGTGACCATCGGCGCGGGGACGGTTCTGTTGCCAGGGACCATCCTGCGGGGGAACACAGTGGTGGGAGAGCACTGTGAAATCGGCCCTAACGCCATGGTGGAGGACAGCCGCATTGGGGACGGCTGTGTGGTCAATGCTTCCCAGGTATACAGCAGTGAGCTGGGGAAGGTAGTTCATGTGGGTCCATTCGCACACATCCGCCCCAATTGCCAGGTGGGGGACAGGTGCAAGGTGGGAGCCTTTGTGGAGATTAAGAACGCGGTATTTGGCCCAGACACTAAAATGAGCCACCTCACCTATGTAGGGGATGCGGATGTAGGTGCGGGCGTGAACTTTGGCTGCGGCACCATCACCTCTAACTATGACGGCTTCCGCAAACACCGCACCGTCATTGGCGACAACGCTTTCATTGGCTGCAACACCAATTTGGTTCCCCCTGTGACGGTAGGGGAAGGATCGTACATTGCCGCCGGAACCACCGTCACCCAGGACGTAGAACCAGACGCCCTGGCTATTTCAAGGGTCCGCCAGGAGAACAAGCCTGGTTGGGCCAAGGTCAGAAGGGCCTTACATAAGAAGCCAGCGTCTAAAAACTAGGCGCATAGCGGGTACAAAAGCTTCGTCCGCCCTTGTCAAAAAGCCAGCGGGGTTTTGTGGAAAATAGTCCGCCGGCAGTTCGTTCACACAAAATGATGATTTGAGAGGATGTTGGAAAAAATGATTTCACATGGAAAAGACATGAAGGTCTTCAGCGGCAACGCCAATATGAACCTGGCGAAGGACATCTGCCGCCTGATTGGCATTCAGCTCGGCAATGCAGAGATTGGACATTTCTCCGATGGAGAGGTATTCGCGTCCATCTACGAGTCCGTCCGTGGTTCCGACGTATTCCTGGTTCAATCCACCAGCAGCCCGGTGAACGATCACCTGATGGAGCTGCTCGTTATGATCGATGCAATGAAGCGCGCATCGGCAGGCCGCATCACGGCGGTGATTCCCTATTTCGGCTATGCCCGTCAGGACCGCAAGGCCAAGGCACGGGATCCCATCTCTGCGAAGCTGGTAGCGAACATGCTGACTGCCGCAGGTGCCGACCGGGTGCTGACCATGGACCTTCACGCCGCCCAGATCCAGGGCTTCTTTGATATCCCTGTGGATAATCTGTACGGCAATCCTGTCTTTGTGGACTATTACGCAAAAAAATTTGGGGAAAAGTGCGAGGAAATGGTAGCGGTTTCCCCTGACGTAGGCTCTGTGTCCCGCACCCGGGCTTTCGCCCAAAAGCTGCATATGAACCTTGCCATCGTAGATAAGCGCCGTCAAAAGGCCAACCAATGTGAGGTCATGAACGTGATCGGAGATGTAGAGGGCAAGGACTGCATCCTCTTTGACGACATGGTGGATACCGCCGGGAGCCTGTGCAACGCGGCCAAGGCAATTGTTGAGGTGGGCGGCGCGCGCAGCGTGTATGCCTGCGCGTCCCACGGTGTGCTGTCCGGCCCGGCCATCGAGCGGATTAACGGCAGCGTGATTAAGGAGCTGGCTTTCCTGGACACCATCGCTGCCATCGACCCGGCTAAGAGCGGAAAGATTAAATATTTGACGGTCGCGCCCATGTTCGCGGAGGCTATTGAGCGGATTTACCAAGAGATTTCCGTGTCGAAGCTGTGGATTTAACAGCGCATTAAAGATGAACTGCATCAAAAAAGTACCCAACGGGTACTTTTTTGATGGGAACAAGTAGAAAAGGAGCAGGTGTCTATGTCATTTGGAAGCGGCGGCTATCAGTGGCTCCTGGTCTGCCTGGGCAACCCAGGCAAGGAGTATGAGACCACCCGCCACAACATCGGCTTCATGGCCGCCGAAGAGCTGGCCCGCCGGGAGGGCATCAAGATCAATAAGCTGCGCTACCGTGCGCTTACAGGCGAGATCCGTGCCGGTTCCCAGCGGGTTCTGGTGCTGAAACCCCAGACCTACATGAATCTGAGCGGGGAGTCTGTGAAGCTGGCAGGTGGCTTTTACAAGATACCGCCGGATCATGTGCTGGTGATTTCCGATGACGTGGCGCTGCCTTTGGGAAAGCTGCGCATCCGCTCCGGCGGCAGCGCCGGAGGACATAACGGGTTGAAAAACATCATTGCCCATCTGGGGACAGATCAATTTCCACGGCTTCGGGTGGGCGTAGGCGCGCCTGCCCATCCGGAACATGAGATGATTGATTGGGTCATTGGGCATTTTACCCCCCAGGAGAAAAAGACCGTAGATGAAGCAGTTGGGCGCGCCGTTGACGCGGCGCTGTGCGTCATGGAAAAAGGGGTTTCGGAAGCGCAGAATTTATTTAATTAACAGCATGGCATGTAACTGGCGATAATGCGGCTAAAAAGAGAGCTCCCAGGGCGTATACCGCGTTGGGAACTCTTTTTTTGCAGTTGTTTACTACGACTTTGACCCGGCGGCGTAGAGGTGCCTAATAGAATTAGCTGTTTCGATAATAAAGGATGGAAAAATCAAAAATTTTTTAGGGAAAATGCCACGCGGAACAGGAAGAAAAGAATCGGAAACCCCTTGTAAAAAACAATGCAAGGCGGTATAATACTTTCAATCTGGATTTTTGCACCAATTTTAAAGAAACGCAGGTGAAACTATGGAAAGAATGAAAATAGCGGCAGTCTACGCTGATGGCCAGCAGTTGAATGGACAGACAGTCACGGTCTGCGGCTGGGCGCGTACTATCCGTGACATGAAAACCTTCGGTTTTGTGGAACTGAACGATGGCTCCTGCTTCCGGAATTTGCAGGTGGTCATGGATGCCAATTCCCTGGAAAATTATAAGGAAATTGCCGCCCAGAATGTGGGTGCGGCTCTTATCGTCACCGGCACCCTGGTTCTGACCCCTGAGGCCAAACAGCCCCTTGAGGTCAAGGCGCAGAAAATTGAGGTTGAGGGTACATCCTCCCCCGACTACCCTCTGCAAAAGAAGCGCCACAGCGTAGAATACCTGCGCACCATTGCCCATCTGCGGCCCAGGACAAACCTGTTTTCTGCGGCGTTCCGTGTCCGCAGCGTGGCAGCTCACGCTATCCACTGCTTTTTCCAGGACCGGGGGTTTGTCTATGTCCATACACCTGTCATTACCGCCAGCGACTGTGAGGGAGCGGGCGAGATGTTCCAGGTGACTACTTTGGATATGGCAAATCCCCCTCGGACCCAGAGCGGGGAGGTTGACTACAGCCAGGACTTTTTTGGTAAGCGGGCGAACCTAACAGTATCCGGCCAGCTCAACGCGGAGAACTTCGCTATGGCCTTTGGGGATGTTTATACCTTTGGCCCTACCTTCCGGGCGGAGAACTCCAACACCCAGCGCCACGCGGCGGAGTTTTGGATGATCGAGCCGGAGATGGCGTTCTGCGACCTCCAGGGCGACATGGACGTAGCGGAAGCGATGATTAAGCATATTATCCGCACGGTTATGGAGAAATGTCCCCAGGAGATGGCGTTTTTCAACAGCTTCGTAGATAAGGGGCTGATAGAGCGTTTGGAGCATGTAGCGTCCTCGGATTTTGGCCGGGTAACCTATACGGAAGCCGTAGAGATTCTGAAAAAAAACAACGGCCAGTTTGATTACAAGGTAGACTGGGGCAGTGATTTGCAGACGGAGCATGAGCGTTACCTTACCGAGCAAGTATTTAAAAAGCCGGTTTTTGTCACAGACTATCCGAAGGAGATCAAGGCCTTCTACATGCGGCTCAACGCTGATGGGAAGACCGTTGCGGCAACGGACTGCCTGGTGCCGGGGATCGGGGAGATCATTGGCGGCAGCCAGCGCGAGGAACGGATTGATGTGCTCGAGTCGCGGATTAAGGCGCTTGGCATGAAACCGGAGGATTACTGGTGGTACTGCGACCTGCGGCGCTATGGCTCTTGCCGTCATGCCGGCTTTGGACTTGGCTTTGAGAGAATGGTGATGTATCTGACAGGCATCAGCAACATTCGGGATGTGCTTCCGCATCCCAGGACAGTAGGAACTGCGGAGTTTTAATCCGCCCTTTGACCCAGGAGTTTCTCACCCACGGATCCCCGGTGACTTTTGGCTTAAGCAAAAAAGCTCCCGGAGAGCTGATACTCTCCGGGAGCCTTTTACTGTTGCAAAAACAGTACAGCTGAAAAATTAAGCGGCATCCGCGATCCCCAAAATTGAGGTAATTGCCCATGAAAAAACCATTTGTAGATAAATCCAAACTGGATAAAATTGCCGCCCAATATCCCACACCATTCCATCTCTATGATGAGGCAGGAATGCGTCAGAATGCCCGGGAACTGTATGATGCCTTTGCCTGGAATCCCGGGTTCAAGGAATACTTCGCCGTTAAAGCTACCCCCAACCCGTCCATCCTGAAACTATTGAGAGAGGAGGGCTGTGGGGCTGACTGTTCCAGCTTGGTGGAGCTGATGATGGCGGAAAAATGCGGCTTTAGGGGCCATGAGATTATGTTTTCCTCCAACAATACCCTGGCGGAAGAATATCAGCTTGCGGACAAGCTGGGAGCAGTTATCAACTTGGACGATTTAACCCATGTGGAATTTTTGGAGCAGTCCATCGGCCATATCCCCGAGACAGTTTTTTGCCGCTACAATCCAGGTGGAGTTTTCACGCTGGGGGAGGGGAAGGACGGCCTGCAAGTCATGGACACACCCGGCGAAGCCAAATACGGAATGACCCGCCCCCAGATTGCCGAAGCGTTCCGGCAGTTGAAAGCCAAGGGAGCTAAATATTTTGGCATTCATGCCTTTCTGGCGTCCAATACCATTTCCAATGAGTACTATCCCGAGCTGGCAGGTATCCTGTTCCACCTTGCGGTGGAGCTGAAAAACGAGACTGGCTGTGACATCCGCTATATCAACCTCTCTGGCGGCATTGGGGTACCCTACCGTCCTGAGGAGGAAGCCAACGACATCGCCGTCATTGGCGCTGGTGTCCGCCGGAAATTTGAGGAGATTTTGGTTCCCGCTGGGATGGGTGGGGTCACGCTGTGCAGTGAGCTGGGCCGTTTTATGACGGCCCCCTACGGCTGCCTGGTGACCAAAGTGCTGCATTTCAAGCATATTTATAAGGAGTATGTAGGCGTAGACGCCTGTGCCGCCGACTTGATGCGTCCCGCCGTCTATGGCTCATACCACCACATCACTGTTGCGGGGAAGGAGGACGCCCTCTGTGACCATATGGTGGATGTGACTGGTTCTCTCTGCGAAAACTGCGACAAGTTTGCTGTAGACCGGATGATGCCGGAGGTGGAGCGCGGGGACCTGCTGGTGATCCACGACACAGGCGCCCACGGCCACGCCATGGGTTACAATTATAATGGCAAGCTCCGTTCTGCGGAACTGCTGCTGCGGGAGGATGGCTCCGTTTCCCTAATCCGCCGGGCTGAGACGCCAGAGGACTATTTTGCCACTGCGGTCTGGTGACGGAACCAGGCCAAACCGGCTGTCAAAGGACACAGAAGCCCTCCGCTTCTGTGTCCTTTCTAAAAAAGTGGCCATGTAGCTGTGAAAATCTATCGTCCCCTATGGAAACTCAGGAGAAAATGGTATATACTAGAGTAGAATTGACAAAAGAAGGAGAACCCTATGACACGACAGAAGCTCATGGAGAACGTCTATTTGACCTGCGTTCCCTCGATGAAGTTCAAAACCAGCCTTCTTAGCGCACAGATGGTGGTTCCTCTGTCCCAGGAGACGGCGGGGCACAATGCCCTACTGGTCAACGTGCTGAATCGTGGTACAGTCCGCTGTCCGGATATGTCCGCCATTGGCCGGGAGCTGGATATGCTTTACGGTGCGCAGCTTGCTCCTTCCGTGCGCAAAAAAGGGGAAAACCAGCTCTTCGGCTTTGCGGCGAGCTGTATTGATGACTGCTATCTGCCTAAAGGGGAGAAGTTGCTGGAGAAGCTGACAGATCTGCTGGGCGAGTTTTTTTGCACCCCCGATACCAAGGGTGGCCGTTTGCGGCGGGACTATGTGGAAAGCGAGCGGGAAAATCTGGCGGATATGATCCGCAGTATAATGAATGACAAACGAGCTTATGCGTCCCACCGGCTGCTGGAGTCAATGTGCGCTGGGGAGCGTTATGGCGTGGGCCGGGTGGGGGATGCCAATGGGGTGGAAAAGATCTCCCTGCCCAGCCTGGACCGCCGGTACCGGGAGGTACTGCCCAAGGGGCGGCTGGAGCTGTTTTATTGTGGCTCTGCCCCGGAGCAGCGAGTGGCGGGGGCCTTTACCCGGGCTTTTGCGGCTTTGCCCCGGCAGGGGACGATCGAGCCGGTGCCTACCTTGCGCCGTCCCTCCCGGGAGCCGTACCAGGTCATTACGGAGACGATGGACGTAACCCAGGGGAAGCTGTGCATGGGCTTCCGCATTGATGGGGAGGACAAAGCGGCGGCTATGCTGATGAACGCTATGTTTGGCGGAGCCACCACTTCGAAGCTGTTCTGCAATGTGCGGGAAAAGCTGTCCCTATGCTACTATGCGGACAGTGCCTATCACCGCTTGAAGGGCCTGGTTACCGTATCCGCCGGTATTGAGTGCTGCGACTATAGCCGTGCGGTGGAGGAGATTTTCCGTCAATTGGATGCCCTGGGCCGGGGGGAGTGGGAGGACTGGGAACTGGAAGGCGCCCGCCAGTCCCTACTCAATGGCCTGCGGGCTATGGATGATTCCGCTGGAGCTATGGAGGATTTCGTCATGGGACAGGCTGCTGCCGGAACCGATGAGACCATTCCCGGCCTAACCGCCGCTATTCGTGCTGTCACGCCGGAGCGCATCCAGGAAGCAGCCCAGTCGGTAAAGCCCGACACCATCTATTTCCTGAAAGCCAAGGAGGAGTGTCCATGAGCATCGTTGCATATCCCCGGGTAGGGGAATCCGTTCACCGCCAGACTTTATCTAACGGCCTGGAGGTTATCACCGTGTCAAAACCCTACCACACCAAAAGCTATGCCTTTTTTGCTGTCCGCTACGGAGGTATGGATCTGCGCTTTCGCGTGGATGGGATGTGGCGGGACACGCCTGCCGGTATTGCCCACTATCTGGAGCACAAGATGTTCGACATGGAAGAGGGCAGTGTCATGGCGGAATTTGCCCAGCGGGGCGCGTCTGATAATGCCTACACCAGTAACGCTATGACTGCCTACTATTTCACCTCTACCTCCTGTTTTTATGAGAATCTCCGCACGTTGCTGCGTTTTGTCTCCATTCCCTACTTCACTCAGGAGAGCGTGGACAAGGAGCGGGGGATCATTGCCCAGGAAATCCAGGAGACGGAGGATGATCCAGACTGGCGGGTTTATGCCAATTTAATGGAGTGTCTCTACCAGAACAGCCCCGTCCGCGTTCCAGTGACCGGCTCTGTGGAGAGTATCCGGCAGATCACGCCCCAAACCCTGTATGAATGCCATGGCGCGTTTTACACCCCGTCTAACATGGTTCTGGTCTGTGTCGGGGATGTGGATCCTGGCCGGGTGGCGGAGGAAGCGGAAACCATTCTTCCTAAGGAGGGTGGCTCCGCAGTTTTGCGGGACTATGGATCTGAAGAGCTTCTGACCCCCGCCAGGCATGAGATTGCCCAGTCCATGGAAGTTTCCATGCCCATGTTCCTGGCAGGCTATAAGTGCCGCCCCCAGTCCGGCGGCAGTGAGACTCTGCGCCAAAGCATCATCGGAGATATGGCCTGCGATGTCCTGTTCGGCAGCAGCAGCCCTCTCTATACCCGTCTGTATGAGGAGGGGGCTGTGAACAGCAGCCTGGGGGGCAACTTTGATATGCTTCCCGGGGCGGAGTATGTCTACGTGGGCGGCGATGCCAAGGATCCCCGCCGGATCTTCAATGAGATTACCCAACAGGCCCAAAAACTGGGGCGGGAGGGGATTGACGAAGATTTCTACCAGCAGATCCGCCGCGCCGCTTACGGTGGGATGCTCCGCAGTCTCAACTCTCTGGAAAATATTGCTGTCAGTATGGCCGAGGGCCATTTCCGTGGATTTGACTATTTCCGCTTTCCGGAGATCTTCGACACAGTCTCCAAAGCTGATGTGGAGGCGTTCCTGCGGGAGAATATCTCCCTGGATCGCGCCGCACTATCTATCATCCAGCCGCTTCACTAAGGAGGAAAATATGGTATACGAATACGCGAGAACCGATATGCCCATTAGTTTCCCCGGCCTGTTCGGGGACTGGTCCGTCAACCCGGATGTAGTGGCCGTTCCCATCGCCAACGGCGTGCGGTGGTACGGGATTATTATTTGCGCGGGCCTGATTCTGGCAGTGCTGTTCTGTTGCAAGCAGGGGAAAAAGTATGGCATCACCGAAGATAATATCTATGACATGATGATCTGGCAGATCCCTCTGTGCATCATCGGTGCGAGGATTTACTATGTACTGTTTTATCTGGACCTGTTCCGCCGCGCGGATGGCTCCCTCAACTGGGGGAAGATGATCGCCATATGGGATGGCGGACTGGCCATCTATGGCGCGGTCATCATGGCATTTATTGTGCTGCAAATTTTCTGCCGGAGGAAGAATATTTCCTTTGGCGCTTTTGCTGACTTGGGCGTCATGGGCCTGCTGATCGGGCAGGCTGTAGGACGGTGGGGTAACTTTGTTAACCGCGAAGTGTTTGGCGGTGAGACTACCCTGCCCTGGCGGATGCGGGTATGGGTGTCCGCCACAGAGTATATCGAGGTCCATCCCACCTTTTTGTACGAAAGCCTGTGGAATCTGGTTGGCCTGCTGCTGATTGTATTCGTGATTTCCAAGGCCCGAACCTTTGATGGGGAGAATACCTGCTTTTATTTCATCTGGTACGGTTTAGGCCGTGCCTGGATCGAGGGTGTGCGCACGGATACGCTGAAACTGTTTGATTGGGAGTTGTTTGGACATCCTATCTTGGTCAGCCAGCTTTTAAGCATTGTATTTGTCGTTGCCGCCGGAGTGGTTCTGTTCATCGGAAAAAGGCGGCATCCTCATGGGCAGGAGGACCTGTTTGTCAACAAATTGGCACTAAAAAAATCCCTGGAAGCCCAGGTGGCTGCTGCGGAAGCGCCTGTGCCAGTCTCCACATTGGAACCATCAGTAGAAGAATCAGCGGATCAAGCGGACGAAAAGGAGGAGGGCTGATATGGCACGGGGGATTTTATATGGTGTTGGGGTTGGCCCCGGCGATCCGGAACTGTTGACGTTGAAAGCCAAACGGATCATCACCGAAGCGGATGTCATCGCTGTTCCCGACAAAGGCTCTGGCGAGCGCACGGCATTGAAAATCGCGTCCTCTCTAGTGGAAGGGAAGCCCCTGCTGCTTTGTGCCGCGCCCATGGTTCGGGATCAGGCGCAATTGGAAGCAGCCTACCGGCGTAACGCGGAACAAGTCATTGCGTACCTGGAGCAGGGAAAAACAGTGGCGTTCCTGACACTGGGGGATCCTTCCATTTATTCCACGTACTTATACACCCACCGTCTGGTTGCGGAAGCTGGCTACGAAACGCAGATTATTCCTGGGGTGCCGTCCTTCTGCGCGGTGGCGGCGGCACTGGGCGGGGGGCTGTGCGAGGGCAGCGACCGGCTGTTAATCGTCCCCGCTTCCCATCGGGATATGGAGGACTGCTTGTCCGTGGACGCCAATCTGGTGTTTATGAAGGCGGGCCGGGAGATCGGAAAATTACGGGAAGCCTTGGCAGAGCATAGACTTTTAGGCCGCGCTTCGCTGGTGGAAAACTGTGGCATGGAAGGAGAGCGGGTGTTCCCACAGTTTGCCGATGCGGAGGATAGTGGCTATTTCTCCGTGGTAGTGGTAAAACGGGATGGAAAATAGGCGTTTTCCCCTATTTATTGACCTGACAGGGCGTAAAGCGGTTGTGGTAGGGGGTGGAGCCGTAGGGCTGCGCCGCGCTAAAGCCCTGCGCCGCTATGGAGCGGAGGTTACCGTAGTCTCTCCGGACTTAGCGGGGGATGCTGGGGATGCCCGATGGCTCCGGAAGCCATACAGCCCTGGCGACCTGTCAGGAGCGTACCTGGTGGTGGCCGCTACCAGCCAGCCACAAGTCAACGCCGCTGTAGGCCGTGAAGCCCGGGCATTGGGGGCGGTATTCAACCGGTCCGATTGCCCATCGGACTGTGATTTTTTCTTTCCAGCCCTTTGCGAAGGGGAGGGGCTGACCGCCGGCGTTACAGGCGATGGAAAAAGCCACCGGCGGGTAGCCCAGGCGGCGGCAAGGATCCGGCAGATTCTTGCGGAAATATAAAAACCCATTTTGGAAGGAAGAAAGAGAATGAAGCTCCGTATTGGAAGCCGGGACAGCCGGCTGGCGGTTGTCCAGACCGAGACTATCATGTCGGCCTTGCAAGCTGCTTATCCGGACATTACACTGGAGTTGGTGGCTATGAAAACCACCGGCGACAAGATATTGGATCGTACTTTGGAGGAGATCGGTGGTAAGGGTCTGTTCGTCCGTGAGCTGGACGCGGCTTTGCGGGAGGGTAGGGTGGATCTGACGGTTCATAGCTGCAAGGATTTGCCCACCGAGATACCTACAGACCTGCCCATCGCAGCCTTTACCGGGCGGGAAGACCCACGGGATGTATTAGTCCTCCCGCTGGGCGTGGCGGAATGGGACAGGTCCCTGCCTACTGGCAGTGCCAGCCCCCGCCGCCGGTTACAGCTCCAGCGGATTAGCCCTGGCCTGCGTGTAGCTCCGGTGCGGGGCAACATCCAGACCCGGCTGCGCAAGCTGGACGAAGGCATGTATGGCGGACTGGTTCTGGCGGCGGCCGGGTTGAAACGGCTGGGTCTGTCGGACCGGATCAGCCGGTATTTTTCTCCGGAGGAACTGCTTCCCGCTGCTGGGCAGGGCATCCTGGCGGTTCAGTGCCGGGCGGACATGGATCCCTGGTTTTTAGATTGTGTCCGGGATCCGGAAGTGGAAGCCTGTGCACGGGCAGAGCGGGCCTTTACCGCTGCCCTGGGTGGCGGCTGCTCCGCTCCGGCGGCGGCGTACGCCGTTGTGGATGGAGAACAAATCACCATCACTGGCATGTATGCCGATGACCAGGAGCGTATATATCAGTCTGCCGTATCTGGTCCCCTCACGGAAGGGGAAGCCTTGGCCGCCGCCCTGGCAAAACGCTTGAAGGAGGACGCGGAATGTCCGGAAAAGTAACTTTGGTGGGGGCAGGTCCCGGGGATCCGGGCCTGTTGACCGTTAGGGGGCTGGAAGTCCTGTCCCAGGCGGATGTGGTAGTTTATGACCGTCTGATCAGCCCCGCAGTGCTGGATTTGATCCCAACGGATGCGCGGCGTATCGATGTGGGCAAAAATGCCGGATGCCACCCGGTTCCCCAGCATGAGATCAACCAGATCCTTCTGCGGGAAGCCCTGGCGGGCCACAATGTAGTCCGGTTAAAGGGGGGAGACCCTTTTGTATTTGGCCGGGGCGGGGAAGAGCTGGAGGCCCTTGCCCGCGGCGGCGCAGCCTTTGAGGAGGTTCCCGGCGTGACCTCTGCTATCGCGGCAGCGGCATATGGAGGAATCCCCGCAACCCATCGGGATTACGCATCCTCTTTGCATATCATCACCGGACACGCCCGGAAGGACGGGCCGCTGAACATTGATTTTGAAGCCTTAGTTCGGGTCAAGGGAACCTTGATTTTCCTGATGGGTGTGACGGCGCTGCCCCGCATTGTAGAGGGGCTGTTGGGAGCGGGAATGGATCCCGCCACCCCTGCTGCCATGGTGGAAAACGGCACTTTGCCATCCCAGCGGCGCTGCGGCGCCGGGCTGGCGGACTTGCCGGAGCGCGCTGCGGAGATGGGGATACACAGCCCCGCGCTGATCATTGTAGGCGGCGTGTGTGCGCTGGCGTCCAAGCTCTGCTGGTTTGAGGGCAGGCTCCTTTATGGGAAGCGCATTTTGGTTACCCGGCCCAAGGACAGGGCAGGAACCCTTTCCTCTATACTCCGAACCAAGGGCGCGGAGGTGGTGGAGTTTCCATGTATTGAGACCCGTCCCATTCTGCCGAATCCTTCCTTAGAAGCGGCGCTGGAGGGAATCTCTGATTATGAATGGCTGGGATTTACCAGCCCAGCAGGAGTGGAAGCCTTCTGGCGCTGCCTGCGGGCCATGGGGAAAGACGCTAGGGCTTTGGGCGGTGTGAAGTTAGCCGCTGTCGGCTCCGCCACTGGGAAAGCCCTGGAGGATCATGGATTGGCTGCCGATTTAATTCCAGAGGTTTTTGACGCAGCCCATTTAGGAGAATCATTGGCAAGAGCCGCATCTGGCAAGGTGCTGCTATTGCGGGCGGAGGAAGGCTCGGCTGCTTTGACAGAAGCGTTGGCGGCTGCCAGGGTGGAATACCGTGATATCCCAGTGTACCGTACGGTTTACCAGCATCCCGATGCACCGGAACTGCGGAAGGAGTTGGAAGCGGGGCGGTTTGACTATGTGATATTTACCTCGGCTTCTACGGTAAAGGGGCTTGTTTCCGCCATGGGACAGGAGACGGATTTCAGCCATGTTACAGGCCTGTGCATCGGATCACAGACTGCTGCGGAAGCGGAAAAATACGGGATTTCCGTAAAAATCGCGGAAAAGGCGAGTATTGACGCGCTGGTGGATCTGGCAGTGAGGGCGGATGAAAAAGTTTAGAATTGGCTTTGATTCTGGGGGATTGCTACTGTTTTTGGTTGTGATGCTTCCCAATTTCATCTGGTTTGCCATTCCTTCCCCCAATGACGTACTGCGGAGAGAATCGGTAACGGTAACACTGGACACCGCTGCATCGGTCTTTCAAGTCCTAATGGCTGCGTCATTGATTTTTGTGATACATCCAGGGCGGAAACCATTGAGACTGGCGGGGCTGCTAGGCGTAATTGGCTGCGCTGTGCTCTATTATAGCGGCTGGATCTTGTACTACCTGGGATGGGCAGGCTGGTTTGTGATTTTATTGCTGACGGTTCCCCCTGTTTGGCCTTGCTGCTTTACGCAGCATGCCGGAGGAACACCTCTGCCTTGATTCTGGGCATAGGGTTTACCTGCTGCCATCTGGTTTACGCTGTGGCCAATTTTATGATTTAGGGGGATACGGTATGCGGATAGAGACGAACCGCATGGTGGTTCGGGATTTTACGCCGGAAGACGCGGCGGATTTGCACGAAATCTTTGGTGATGCGGAGACAATGAAAAATTGCGAACCAGTATACGATTTTGAGAAAACGAAAACCTTCTTGCGCGATTTTTGTATAGGCAGGCACGGCGCCCTGGCCGCTGCACACAAGGAGAACGGGAAGGTTGTGGGGTATATTCTGTTCAATGAGATAGAAACAGGCGTTTATGAAATTGGCTGGATCTTCAACCGGCGGTATTGGCGGAAGGGCTATGCCTATGAGGCCTGCCGCGCCGTGATGGACTACGCTTTTTCCGATGCCGGCGCCCACAAGATTTTTGCGGAAGCCATAGATGGGGTGAAATCTGTGGGTCTGATGAAGAAGCTGGGGATGTGCCTGGAGGGTGTGCAGAGAGAGCAGACCGATGACAACTTTGGCAATTATGTGAACCTACATTTATACGGGATTCTGCGCAGAGAATGGCAGAAAATCTGATTTTATATAGCAGGAGGAACCTCTTATGAACCTGACCAACCGTCCCCGCCGTTTGCGGCGAACCGAAGCCATCCGCCGCATGAACCGGGAAACCCGGTTGAGCCCGGAAGCGTTGATCTATCCCATTTTCGTAGACGAGACCCTCTCCGGCATGCGGCCCATCGACAGCTTGCCAGGACAGAACCATTACGGGCTGGACAGTGTGTGTGCGGCTGTAGAGGAGTGCTTAGCCCACGGCGTCAGACATTGCATCCTGTTCGGGCTGCCCACCCATAAGGACGAGTGTGGCTCCTCCGCCTGGGCAGGGGATGGGGTGATTCAGAGAGCCGTCCGGGCCATCAAGGCGCGGTTCCCGGATTTTACTGTGATTACTGATGTGTGCATGTGTGAGTATACCAGCCACGGGCATTGCGGCATCCTCCACGGGTGCGAGGTGGATAACGACAGTACGCTGGCGCATCTGGCAAAAATTGCGGCAAGCCACGCCGCCGCCGGGGCGGATATAGTCGCCCCATCAGATATGATGGACGGACATGTGGCAGCCTTGCGGGAGGAGCTGGATCGGAATGGTTTCCAGCAGACGGCAATCATGGCCTATTCCGCCAAGTATGCTTCCGCGTTCTATGGGCCGTTTCGGGACGCGGCAGGATCCGCGCCGTCCTTCGGGGACCGGAAGGGTTACCAGATGGACCCCCACAACCGGAAGGAAGCCCACCGGGAGTGCGCCCTTGACGCGCAGGAGGGGGCAGATATTTTGATGGTCAAGCCCGCCCTGAGCTATCTGGACGTAGTGCGGGAGTGCGCGGATGCCTTTGACCTGCCACTGTGTGCCTATTCGGTCTCCGGGGAGTATGCGATGATCAAGGCCGCTGCCGCCGCCGGGCTGGTGGATGAGGAGCGGATTATGTGTGAGACGGCACTTTCCATTTTCCGCGCGGGGGCAAATATGCTTATTTCCTACTACGCCAAGGAAATTGCGGATGCGATCCGGCGTGGGGACATTGGATAAGTTTCATGCAGAAGGGGAGGGCTTATGCCCTCCCCGGTTTTTGTTATTCATTAACATACAAATTTGCCCGGTTTTGAATTAGCTTGACAGTTTCCTCCAGGGATTTGTCTCCGGCAAAGTAAGGCTCCGCCTGCTCACAAATGATGTCCAGTAAGCCGGCATCCTCACCAGTCACATGATCAATCGCGTTGTAGAGATCCCAGAACCGCTCCAACTGCGCTTTGGTAGGCGGCAGGAGATAGGCTATCAGGACAATGTCGCCAGGATTACCAACGCCCAAAGCGTACTCTGTGTACTCCACTGGCATACCGTTGGAATCCAAATAGCACGCACCGTTTTCGTCTACCCAATATTTCTGCGCCAATTGCTTTTCGAGAGTTTCCCGGTTCATTGAAAACCCGTTGACAGTGGGGATCATGTATTCCTCGTCCCAGAGGATCGTGTTGCCATTGGGAAGCAGCAGGTTGCGGACAAACGCCCATGCACCCTCTTTTTGTGGGCTTCCAGCGGAGATGGCTACGCAGTCGTAGAGGGAAAAACTGCTGCCTGTGCCGCTCTCTGTGGGAAACCCCACAAAGGAGGCGTAGACATTGCCGTTTGCGCCGCCGGTCACGTAGCCGGCGGCTAATGGCTCTTCGTCATCCGGAGCGTCTTCATTGCTCTGGATGGTACTTGTGGCTGCGGTGAACCCACAGTTTATTGCTGATAGAAGGTAACGGGGACTTGTGATTTCCGCCCCTGAAGCTGAGGTCCATGTATGGATAATATCCGCGTCCCAAAGCCGCTGCTCATAATCCGTCAGGCCATCTCTGCCGCTGAACAAAACATCATCTAAGACTAGGTCAATCGGCTCTGACAGCGTCCGCTTGTAGAGGATCGGTTTTCCCTCCCACGGGAATATCCGGCATGGCTCCAAAGCATCCGCTTTTTCATCATATAACCCCCGCTCCCAACGGTCATTCCTGTCAAAAGTATTTGTGGAGTCCGTGCCTTTGTTGCTGACCTGCAAAAGCGACTTGAAGTCCTCTCCGTCAAAAAAGCATTCCTTAGTTTCCCAATTTACATAGTGATCCAGGTCCATGCTGATCAGATTATACAGCGTTGACCGTTTGTCAATTTGATTAAAGGTTGCATTCATCAGCCTTGACCACTTTTTGCCGCTGAAGTACAGTTCCGGCATCTCACCGTTAAAGGCCGACAGCATTTCTCCCATATTCCATCCTGTCCGGTTTCCCGCCACCTCCGCGCTGGCTACGGCAGTTTCTATGGTGAAGCCTCCACTGACCCGGGTAAGCTTTCCATCAATCTCTGTACATTCCAGCACATGCTCCATCACCGCCTCCCGGCCAAGATCCGGGTCATTGCCGATCCAAGGCCACAGGTCTTCCAGGATCCCCTGTCTGGACAGCGATTCCAACGGGATGGACTCGTCCAGGATGTCAGGCGACCGTCCCTCCGTGATCTCCGCGTACAGACGGGCCAGGGCGCTTTGGTATACTGCATCGAAATTCTCATCTTCTTCCAGCATCCCCTCGGCGTAATCCCGCACCTCGATCCAGTAGGCCTTGTTATTCTTGTTGAAGCTCCTAACCCGCTGGCGGGCAAAAATATTCTCACCGATCATACCGTAGGTCAGCCGTATTTTTCCATCCTGTGGGGCTGAGTCTGTAGGAAGGAGACGCGCAGCCTGCATTAGACTGTCATACCGGCCTGTACCAGGTTTGTGAATGGAGGAAAAAATCACAGCCTGACCCTCCTCCAGTAGGGCGAAACACCGTATGGAGCTGGGGCTTTCCAATTGTGCGCTGGACCATGGCAGCAGCCGCAGGGGCACTTCCTCTCCGGGGATTACACCGAAAACGGTATCGCTGGCTACGTAGTAAAAAGCGCACGGGCTGTTTCCGCTGAATATTTCGTTGACGTTGCTGTGCATGGGATACTTTTGCCCAGTCCAGTCCTTGGCCTCCGGGTCGATGGTCTGTACTGTCCGTTTATTTCCCGACTGCACTGTAAGTGCCCCAATGGTTCCGTCCGGCAGGAGCGCCAGCGTCCCGCCGGAGCTGCCGGAGATAAAGCTGCCGGGTAAGCTTGCCTTCAAGGAATAGAGGATCTGTCCCTGGCTGTCTATGGCGGAGATGTGCTTTTTGTCCGCCAGGAAAATGGTCCCGGTTTTATCCACCGCGATGCCGCTCATGCTCATAATGTCCATTGTCTCCATGGCTGCGGTCACATCTATGGCCTTTTGCTCCTTGCCGGTGCCGGAGTCGAGCTGCCGCATATGAAACGCCTGTTTGATTCCAGTGAAGTATTCCTCTTTATCGCCTGTTTCCAAATCAAATCCTTCGGGCAGGTCATACTGCTGGATGATGAACTGCTCCCACACCCACAGCGTTCCGTCCCCGCCTAAAAAGGGGCCAAGGTGGCCCACAGCGGGCGTACCATCCTCCACAGGCGGCTGATACTCTAGCAGAACCTCCGCTGTGCCGCCGTCCAGCGGTACCCGGCAGAGCACAGGAGATGCCCCCTCCGCCGGAATGACCAGGTACCAGATAGACACTCCATCTGTGCAGCAGCCGGCCAGCTCTCCGGTCTCCGCCGCGGTAGGGATACCCTCTTGGGTGTAATAAGGCGAGGTATGGAAAGCCAGACTGGCCGTTTTTTCCTGCCCGTTCTTACCGCATGCTGTCATACTGGCCGCCATAAGCAGTGCCAGCAGGGCGGCAGTCCAACACCTGATGTATTGTTTCATCGGAAGTTCTCCTTTCTTTTTCCACCAGGGGAAGATTTGTTTCAGTATACCAGATTTTCCAATGCAGGTCAACTTTTCGGGGAATCTCTATAAGAAAACGCAGGATATTTTCTGCTGCGGGATTTGCGCGGGACGCGATAGGGCCGCTTATTTTTTCCAAAACTTTCTGCATACTCAAACTTTTCCACCTGCTTCTCCGTCTATTATGCAGACGGCGCCCTGCACCGGCCGGGCGGAGCGGCGTTGTATTGCAAGGCCTGGGCTCCAGAACAGGCGGAAAGGAACATCAATGTGACAAAAGAAGACATTCTTACCCAGTACATTGTAGAAAATCAGGCTGGATTTTATCGATTGGCCTACAGTGTTTTGAAAAATCCTGATGATGCTTTGGATGCTGTGCAGACCGCCGTCTGTCATGCGCTGGAACGGCAAGGCAGTCTCCGGGATACCGGAGCGGTTCGCTCCTGGTTTTACCGGATCCTGATGAATACCTGTAACGATGCCCTCCGCCAGAGGGGGAGGACGGTTCCTTTTCCAGAGGATCTGGAGCCGTCCCAGGAGGATCGGGAGCCTGCTGACGACACCCTGAGCCGCCGGGTAGACGCCCTGCCAGCAGAAGTGGGAACGGTGATCAAGCTGCGGTTTTATGAGGAGATGACGCTAAAAGAGATCAGCCAGATCACGGGACAGAACTTAAACACGGTGAAGAGCCGCTTGTACGCCGGTTTGAAAAAACTACGCGTCACTATGGAAGGAGTAGAGACTTTATGAAGGAATTTGGAAACGCGAAAGAGAATTATGACAACACCCCCATTCCTGCCGGGCTGCGGGAGCATGTCCAAGCGGGCATCCAGATGGGAAAGGCAAACTATCGCAGACAGCGCCGCCGGACGGCCCAGCGGTGGATTGCCACTGCGGCCTGCTTCGGCCTGCTTCTGGCGGGACTGAACCTGTCACCCTCCATTGCCAGCGCCGCCGCCAATGTACCGGTACTGGGCGGATTGTTCCAGGTGTTGACTTTCGTGGACTACAGCAAATCTGAGGACGGCATTAATTATGACATTTCTGCCCCCAAGGTGGAGACGGAGAGTTCCCTGGCAGAGAAGGTCAATGCCGCCATCCAGGAAAAGGTTGACCAGCATCTTGCTAAAGCCCGGCAGGATTGGGACGATTACCGGGAAGCCTTCTTCGCCACCGGTGGTACAGAAGAGGAATGGGGCAGCCGCGAAATGGATGTCTCCATTGACTATGAGATTAAGAGCCAAACAGAAGAGCAGGTCTCCTTTGTTGTATCCTTTGCTGAGAGCTGGGTTTCCGCTTATGAAGAACACTATTACTACAATCTAAACCTGGCGGAGAACCGGGAACTGACGCTCCGGGATGTTCTGGGAGAAGATTGGGTCGTGGCCTGCAATACCGCCATCCAGAAGCAGATCGCCGAGAGCGTAGATGCCAGCGGGTTTACCTACTTTTTCGCCCCTGACAAAGGCGGATTTACTACGGTGGATGAAGATACAGGCTTCTACATCCGCGAGGATGGCGCGGCCGTTGTATGTTTCCCTAAATACAGCATTGCCGCAGGAGCGGCAGGAAATGTAGAGTTTGTGGTACAGTAATGTCTCTGAAATCCGCTTACCCTTGTGGTAAGCGGATTTTTCTGTGTATTTCCCGACAAGGGCAAAAAGGAACTGTTGGAAAAATTAACGGATTTTTAGTGGACAACCTTGTTTTTCTGTGGTATAATAACCAAAAGGCCGCAGAACAAATGCAGCCTGTTTCTTTTTATCCATTCAACGCAAATCACACACGGTAAAGGAGGATTTCTCTATGGGCACTGAAAGCTACACCGGCAGGATCAACCGTAAGCTTAATAAAAAACTACGGATTGTAGAAGTGGCCGCAGGCCGGGAAAAGGCCGACCTGGTGCTGAAAAACACAACCTATGTGAACGTTTTCTCCAGCGAGCTTTGCCATGGGGATATCGCTGTGGCGGAGGGCCTGATTGTTGGAATAGGGGAATATGAGGGTAAAACCGAGTTCGATATGTCCGGTAAGATTGTCCTCCCAGGCTTCATTGACGCCCATATTCACCTGGAAAGCGCCATGGTTTCTCCGAAGGAGTTCGTGAAGGCGGTGCTGCCCCATGGCACTACGACTGTGATTACCGATCCCCATGAAATTGCCAATGTCATGGGGGCTGATGGTATTGAATACATGTTGCAGGCCACTGAGGGGCTGCCAGTGGATGTGCGGTTTATGTTGCCCTCTTGCGTGCCCGCCACTCCCATGGATGAGAGCGGCGCGGTGCTGGATTACCGGACTGTAGACTCCTTTTACGACCATCCCAGAGTCCAAGGGCTTGCAGAAATGATGAATTATCCTGGCGTTATCGGCGCGGATCCACAAGTCATTGAGAAGATCGTTGCGGCCCAGGCCCACCACAAGAAAATTGATGGCCATGCGCCAGGGCTGGTGGGAAATGATTTGAATGCCTACATCGCCGCCGGGGTATACTCCGACCATGAGTGCTCTGATCCAGCAGACGCGATTGCCAAGCTGGAACGGGGCCAGTTTATCATGATCCGCGAAGGGACTGCCGCCAAGAATTTACAGGCCTTGATGCCCCTGCTTACTGAAAAGTACGCCGACCGGTGCATGTTCTGTTGCGATGACAAGCACCCCAGCGATTTGCTGGAAAAGGGTCATATTGACTACAATGTACGGGAAGCTATCCGCCGGGGGACAGATCCTATTCTGGCGGTCAAGGTAGCCTGCCACCATGCAGCGCGGTACTTCCTGCTGAACAACCGTGGAGCCATCGCGCCGGGGTATCTGGCGGATTTTGTGGTGATCGACAATTTCGATGATTTCCATATTTTGCAGGTATTCAAAAAAGGCGAGGAGATGTACGATGGCAAGACCGTTAAAGCTTTCAACGCACCAGAGATCGACCCCTATCTGGCGGAAAAGGCACACGATACCTTCCATCTGGCACGGCTGTCAGCGGAGGACTTTGCTGAACGCAGGCCCAGGGGTATCATCGGCATGGTGCCGGGGGAGATTGTCACCGTGGATCAAGGGTACTCCGACCATATTGACCCGGAGTGGGATATTCTCAAAATTGCCGTAGTAGAACGGCACAAGAATACCCACCATATCGGTGTGGGATACTTGCAGGGGTATGGCCTGAAGCGGGGGGCGGTAGCTACCAGCGTTTCCCACGACTCCCACAATATCATTGTGGTGGGGGCAAATGAGGAAGATATGGCCGCCGCAGCCAACAAGGTGGCGGAGAACAAAGGCGGTATTGTGGTCATGGAAAGTGGTCAGGTTCAGAGAGAAGTGGTGCTGTCCATTGCGGGGCTGATGAGCGATGATACCCTGGAGCATGTGAACGAAGCTCTGGAGAGCGCCAAAGATGCGGCTTTTGCTCTGGGGGTGAACCGGGAGATTGATCCTTTTATGACCCTCAGCTTCATGTCACTGCCGGTGATTCCCACCCTGCGGTTGACAACCAGAGGGGTGATTGATGTAGCGAAACAGCAGTACGTGTAGCGGTGTTGAATCAGAGATGGATTTATCCGCCTTCTTGTGAATAGAGGCTTGACATTTTGTTGAAACACGATATAATCTAATTAACCATATTACTTGAGGCGGTTTTAGAAATGACGTATAGATTGATCTGCGATAGCTGCACCGACTTGCCGCCGGAGCTGGTGGCGGATCCCCACGTGAAAAAGGTGCCGCTTAGCATCCAGATCGGCGCGGAGACCGTGGTGGACGGTCCAGACTTCCGGCAGGGTGAATTGCTGCAAAAAATGAAGGCGTGGCCAGACGCGCCGAAAACGGCTTGCCCAGCGCCGTCTATGTATCTGGATCAGTTTCTTGAGACAGGAGACAGTTACGTGGTCACTTTGTCCGGGCAGCTTTCTGGCTCTTATAACGCGGCGATGCAAGCGCGGGCGATTTACCGGGAAGAAGGGGGAACCGGTAACGTCCATGTATTCAATTCCCGCTCCGCTTCTGTTGGGCAAGCCCAGATTGCCCTGATGATACGGGAATTGGCGTCCAGAAATTTACCGTTTACTGTGGTCGTGGAGCAAGTGGAGGCGTATATCGCCCGGATGCAGACCCTTTTTGTGTTGGAAAACCTGGACAATTTGCGCAAAAATGGCCGGCTGACCCGGATGCAGGCCTTGGTGACGGGCGCGCTGCGGGTGAAGCTGCTGTGCGGCGCTACCAGGGAGGGGGACATCGAAAAACTGGGACAGGGTCTTTCCGTCCGTCAGACCTTGGCCCGGTTGGTGTCCCGGATGGCTGATGACGAGAATCATGCGGGACGGAGACTGATGATTGCCCATTGTAATTGCCTGGAGCGGGCTGAGTATGTGAGGGAATTGATCCAGAAGCGATGCCGGTTTGGGGAAATCCTGATCGTTCCTACTGGTGGGATCTCCACTGTATACGCTGATGATGGCGGGATCATTACCGCCTATTGAGACAGCTTTTTGGTAAAAGCATGGCTGGGACGCGAAAGACCTGCGGGGCAAATGCCGCCGCAGGTCTTTCGCGCTTATGACAAATGGAGGAAAGAAAGGAGAAGATCTAGTGATTTGAACCGTATCACAATGCCATCCGCTTCCCAGCAGACACCACCGGCGTCTTCTGCCAAATCTGCGGAAGTCAAAGGCTGTGCGATAGGGGAGAACAGGACACCCCACCACATAGGGGTGCTGTAAAGCAGCGTAGCCAGCAGGCCAGCCAGAATGGATATTAAAATCTTATTTCGTAATTTCATAAAAATTTCCGTCCGTTTTGGAGTGATCAGTTCCATTATGGACGGAAATTTTTGGCTTTATACATGAAATAAAAATTTTTTACAACGGCCTGCACAGATATACCGATGGATACTGTGCCGTCAGTACTTCTACCGCCTGGACAGCAGGAGAATGATCCCGGAACAGGCCAAATACAGTGGGGCCGCTGCCTGTCATGGATGCCGCCATGGCGCCCAGCCCCAACAAAGTGCTCTTGATTTCAAAAATTTGATGGTATTTCCGGGGAAGCACGTCCTCAAAGACATTATATAAGCGGCGGGCTACTCCTTCAAGGTCGCCCTGCTCCAGCGCGGCGGCCATCCCAGGGATGTCCGGGTGGCAGCGGAGCTTTTTTACCTGAACTTTTGAAAATAGCTCTGGCGTGGAAACGGAGTAGGCGGGTTTGCACACTACCAGCCAACAGGGGGGCAGGGAGGGGAGGGGTGACAGGCATTCGCCACGGCCTTCCGCCAGCATGGCGCCTCCATGGACGCAGAAAGGGACATCGCTGCCTACCAGTGCGCCAATCTCTGCCAGCCGTTCCTCTGGCATATCCGGCGCATACATCCGGCGCAGGACACGCAGTACCGCCGCGCCATCGCTGCTGCCGCCAGCCATGCCGGCACAGACGGGGATTCGTTTCTTAATGTCAATAGACAGGCCAACGGGGGGAAGACCTGATACAGCAAAGAAACGGGACGCCGCTTTCGCGGCGATATTGCCTTCATCTTTAGGAAGGTAGGGCAGATCCGTAGACACCGTCATCCCAGGCTCCGACCGGGGGGAGATAGAGACCTCATCCGCTAGATCAATGGATTGCATCACCATCCGCAGATCGTGATAGCCGTCTTCCCGTTTCCTTAGAATGTCCAGGGCAAGGTTCAGTTTTGCGTAGGCATACTCAACACCAGACATAGGTGGTTCCTCCCCGTTTACAATCTTTTTTTACAGTAGGGGCAGAAAGTTTTAGTAGACTGGCCTAAAAATTTACGGCAATGGGGGCAGCGGTAAAAGATGAACCAGACCAGAACCGACAGGACAAAACAGAACAGAGCACCATACATCAGTGGTTCGTTTTTTAGTCCACTGGCAAGGGGAAACAAAACCAGCGCCAAAATAGAAAACAGAACCATTAGCAGCCGGACTTTTTCTAATTTCATGGTGATCCCTCCTGTTTCCGCCTTTTCCAAGGCTAGGCAGGTTCCAGTATACCGCAACGGTCAGAAAATGTCTACTAGATTTGGCACTTTTTTAATTACCTGTGGCCTTTTCCTGTTTAACCTTGTGGTCAATAACATGCCGGGATGCAAGTTCAGAAGTGACATCCTCTACTGCAATGCCCATTTCTACCATCAGTACCATAACATGATACATGAGGTCAGCAATTTCATAGATGGTTTCCGCCTTATCCTCCGCCTTGCCGGCAATAATGACTTCCGTGGATTCCTCCCCAACCTTTTTCAAGATCTTATCCAAGCCTTTTTGGAACAGATAAGTGGTATAGGATCCCTCTGGCAATGTATCTTTACGCCCCTGCAAAAGTGCGTAAAGGCTCTCTACAGAGAAGGGGGCGGGGCATCCAACCTCAAACAGCTTATCGTTAAAGCAGGAATCTGTCCCCAGATGGCAGGCAGGGCCTGCTTTCTCCACAGTAACCACCAGAGCATCCCGGTCGCAGTCAGCGGTAATGTCTACAATATGCTGGATGTTGCCGCTGGTCTCACCCTTACGCCATAATGTCTGGCGGGAACGGGACCAGAAGCAAGTGCAGCCTTCCCGCATGGAAATCTCCAGGCTCTCCCGGTTCATGTAGGCAAGGGTGAGGACTTTTTTACTCTGAGCGTCCACCACGATGGCGGGAATCAAGCCATGGGCGTCAAATTTCAGTTCGTTCATATTGAGCATTTCGCTTCTCCTTACAACCGCATATGGATGCCATCTGCTGCCAGCGCATGTTTCAGATCGGGGATGGAAACCTCACCAAAATGGAAAATAGAAGCCGCAAGGCCAGCGTCCACCTTGGGCAGGGAGTGGAACAGCATTTTAAAGTGCTCCGCACATCCGGCGCCTCCTGATGCGATGATTGGAATATCCACAACCTCGCATACCGCATGCAGCATCTCCAGGTCAAAACCGTTTTTTACGCCGTCTGTGTCGATGCTGTTGAGAACAATTTCTCCAGCTCCATTGGCTACCCCGGATCGAATCCATTCCAGCGCGTCCAAGCCCGTGTCAATCCGGCCGCCTTTGGCGAAAACCCGGAATTGTCCATCCACACGTTTGGCGTCTACGGACAATACTACGCACTGGTTACCGTATTTTTTTGCCGCAGCCGGAATAAGGG
Organism: uncultured Oscillospiraceae bacterium; assembly: GCA_910587645.1. Lineage (GTDB taxonomy): Bacteria > Bacillota > Clostridia > Oscillospirales > Oscillospiraceae > Pelethomonas. The sequence continues at coordinate 213,953 of CAJUNA010000041.1, read as the reverse complement.
AAGGGTCACGGAGGGCACCAGAATTAACACTGACCTTGTCCGCGCCGCATTTCAGCACCCGGTCGAAGTCCTTTACTGTGTTAATGCCACCGCCGACGGTCAGGGGAATGAAGATGGTGGACGCCACCTCCTTGAGGATATCCGTAAACAAAGCGCGGCCTTCGGCGGAAGCGGTGATGTCATAAAATACTAACTCGTCCGCACCACAGCCAGAGTAGAATTTTGCCAGCTTGACCGGGGAACTGACGTCTGCTAGGCCCAGAAAATTGACCCCTTTTACCACCCGGCCATCCTTTACGTCTAAGCAGGGGATAATGCGTTTGGTGGTCATTGTGGTCCCCCTTCCCGGATGGCCTGAATCAGGTCAACAGCCCCAGTATACCACGCCTTACCCACAATGGCAGCGTACAGCCCTTGATCCCGCAAGGCGCGGAGATCCTCATTGGAGGACACGCCGCCAGAAGCGGTAATAAAGCAATTTACCGCTTTTTGCAGGGCATCCAAACGTGAGAAGGAAGGGCCGGAGAGAGTCCCATCAGTATCTATATCTGTAAAGATAATATACTTTACTCCGATTAATTCCAATTGCTTTGCAAAGAAAAGATAGTCTATTCCCTCGTTTTCAGTCCACCCAGCGGTGTGGACTGCACCATCCTTGGCATCGATGCCTACGGCGACCCGTTCAACGCCGTATTTGGCGATGGCTTCCTTTACAAAATCAGGATGAGAGACTGCCGCAGAGCCAATTACAATCCGCCATGCACCTAACGCAAAGGCTTCGTCCGCATCCTTCATCGTGCGGATGCCTCCGCCTAATTCGATTTGAAGCCCTGTTTCTGCTATGGTGCGGACAATGGCAGCGTTTTTACGCACGCCGTCTCTTGCGCCGTCCAGGTCTACCATATGCAGATATTTTGCCCCTGCGGCACGGAATGCGGCAGCGGTGGATAAAGGGTCTTCCGCCACTTGGTGAACCGTGTCAAAGTTGCCTTTGTAAAGCCGCACTACTTTACCGTCTTTTAAATCAATTGCGGGAAATATCAGCATGTTTCTCCCTCCTCACAGAAGGCTCGCAAAATGTTTAGGCCTACATCTCCACTTTTTTCCGGGTGGAACTGTACACCGTAGACGTTGCCCCTCGCCACTGCCGCAGGCAACAGCCCACCATATTCCGCTGAAGCGATGATGCTCTCCTCGCAGTCCGCGCCGCAAAAGGAGTGGACAAAGTACACGAAATCCCCCTCGCGGATATGACGGAACAGGGGGCTGACGGGCTTCCCGGTGGGGAAGCGAAGAGCGTTCCAACCGATGTGGGGGATTTTGTATCCATTCGGAATATACTCCCGGACCGGCCGGACAGACCCAGGAATCAGTCCTAAGCCCGCATGCTGCCCATACTCCGTACCATAGTCAAAAAGAAGCTGCATTCCCAGACAGATGCCCAGCAGGGGCTTGCCATTTCCGGCCTCCTTAATGACCGATTTATCCAGTCCATTCTGCCGCAGCAGCATCGCTGCGTCACCAAAGGCACCCACGCCCGGGAGGATCAATTTGCTTGCCCTCCGGATGGTTTCCGGATTGCCAGTAACAATAGTTTCTGCGCCAATGGCGGCGAGAGAGCTTTTGAGGGAAAACAGGTTTCCTACACCGTAGTCGATAATGGCAATCACTTATAGCACCCCCTTGGTGGAGGGGATTTCCTGGGAAAACCTGGGGTCGATGGCCGTAGCTGAACCAAGAGAGCGGGCGAGACTTTTGAACGCGCCCTCAATGATGTGGTGGCTGTTGCTGCCAGCGAGCTGGCGGATATGGATGGTCATGCTGCCGCAGCGGGCCAAGGCGATAAAAAATTCCTCAGCAAGTTCTGTATCAAAGGTTCCTACCTTCTGGGCGGGGATTTGGAGGTCATAGTACAACATCCCCCGGCCTGAGAGATCCACGGCCGTGAGGATCAACGACTCGTCCATAGGGAGGAGCATAGAGCCGTAGCGGATTATGCCGCGCTTGTCGCCCAAGGCTTCTAAAAAGGCGCTGCCCAGGCAGATGCCGGTGTCCTCTACTGTGTGGTGGCCGTCTACATTGATGTCGCCTTTGCATGTTACATCCAAATCAAACCGGCCATGGCGGGCAAATAGTGTCAGCATATGGTCAAGGAAGCCGCAGCCAGTGTCAACGTGGCTTATGCCCGTGCCATCCAGCTCCAGGCACAGGCGGATGTCGGTTTCCGCCGTTGTGCGGTTGATTTCTGCGGAGCGCATCAGTTCACCTCCTCAAGAATCTCACGAACCTTCGCCAGAAACATATCCATCTGCTCCCGGGAGCCAATAGTGACACGGCACCAGTCCGCAATAGTGGGCTTGTCCCAATGGCGCACCAGGATGCCTTTAGACTTCAGCGCCCGGTAGAGCGCGCCGCCCTCAATAGTTTTACAACGGGTAAAAATAAAATTAGCCTCACTAGGTATGGTTTCAAAGCCGAGCTTTTCCAACGCACTGGTGGTATAGGCGCGGTTATCCTGGATAATTTTGCTGTTGTTTACATAATACCCATCGCTTTCTAACGTAGCAATAGCCGCCGCCATGGTTAAGCGGTTGATGTTATAGGAGTTGGTTGAATATTTCATTTTGTCCAAATCTGCGATCAAATCCGGATTGCCGATAGCGAAGCCCAATCGACCACCGGCTAGAGAACGGAATTTGGAGAAGGTCTGGCACACCAGAAGGTTTTCATATTTCTTCGTCAGAAGAAGACAGCTCTCACCACCGAAGTCGATGTAGGCCTCGTCAATCATCACCACATGGCTGGTGTTGGTGCGGACAATTTCCTCAATTTCCGCCACAGAGATAGCTCGGCCGGTGGGGGCGTTGGGGTTGGCAATGACAATATTTTTGTGGATGCCGCAGTAGTCAGAGGGATCCAGACGAAAGTTCTCATGTAAAGGGATTTCTGTGTAGGGAAGCTGGTACAAGCAGGCGTAGACAGGGTAGAAGCCGTAGCTGATGGAGGGGAAGGCTACAGGTTTTTCCGCATCGCAGAAAGCCATAAAGAAAAAGTTCAAGAGCTCATCGGAACCGTTGGATAGGAAAATATTTTCGATCTTTACGCTGTAGTGATCCGCCAGTTTTTGCCGCAGGAGCCTACACTCCGGATCAGGGTAGAGGTTAAGAAGACGGATTTCCGCCTGGCTAATTGCTTCTTGTACCGCCGGGGCGGGCGGGAAGGGCGATTCATTGGTGTTCAGCTTTACATACAGCATGTCCTGTGGCTGCTCCCCGGGGACATAGGTTTCCAGATTTGTGAAACGAGTGCTTAAATATTTGCTCATAGCGGTACTCCTATGTTGAGAGTGGTGTGGTTTTGGCTGGGGATATGTCCCGAATAAGTGCGCTTCTTGCATGTCCTTCCAAGAGCTCCTGGCGGGCGAAAGCAGCAATTTTTCCGCTGGCTGCGGTGAGGGCATCGCGGCTGTAGTAGATGAACTGTGACTTTTTTACGAAATCCTCTACGGAAAGGGCACTGGAAAAACGCGCTGTGCCGTTTGTGGGGAGCGTGTGGTTAGTACCCGCAAAATAATCCCCTAACGCTTCCGGACAGCTCCGTCCCAGGAAAATAGATCCGGCATTCTTGATCTGGGACAGATAGTCGAAGGGGTGATTTACACACAGCTCGAGATGCTCGGGGGCCAGGGCGTTGGCGATTACAACCGCTTCTGAAATATCTCGCGTCAATATGATCTTTCCGTTTGTCTCAATAGAAGCGCGGGCAATTTCATGGCGGGGCAGCTCCGCCAATTGACATTCGATTTCTTCCGCTGTGGCCTGGGCCAGGGAAGGGGAATCGGTTATCAATACGGCGTAGGCGTTTGGGTCATGCTCTGCCTGACTGAGCAAATCCGCCGCTACATACTTGGCGGTGCTTCCGCCGTCCGCTATCACCAGAATATCGCTGGGACCCGCGATCATGTCGATACCCACCAGGCCGAACACCTGCCGTTTGGCTTCAGCAACAAAAGCGTTGCCAGGCCCCACAATCTTGTCTACCTTGGGAACGGCCTCTGTTCCATAAGCCAGTGCCGCGACTGCCTGCGCGCCCCCGCAGCGGAACACCCGGTTCACCCCCGCGATATGTGCGGCGGCCAGGATAGCCGGATGGATGTCTCCTTTACAAGTGGGCGGTGAGACCATAACAATCTCAGGACAGCCGGCAATCTTGGCCGGGATACAGTCCATAAGGACGGTGGATGGAAGGGGAGCGGTGCCACCGGGAATATAGATGCCTACTTTTTCAATAGGCGTCACCTTCTGCCCTAAAACGATGCCAGGCTTCTCGTTGATCATAAAGCCGTTCTGCACCTGTCTCTGGTGGAAAGCGCGGATATTTTCCGCCGCTTCCTCCAGCACAGCCCGCAGGACGGGATCCAGCGTCTCATATGCTGTCTCAATCTGAGACTGCGGTACCTCGAATGCAATAATCTCCGTATGGTCGAATTCCTTCGTGTAACGCCGCAAGGCTTCATCGCCGCTCTGGCGTACATCTTCGATAATGCGGGAGACGATGCCAGAGATATCGCGCTGGTCTTCCGTCCGGGCCAGAATCTCCGCCAGGGAGGTTTGTTCCGCGTCTAAAATCTTAATCATGGCATGCCTGTCCTTTCTGCGAAAGTTCTTCCATCCGGCAGCACAACTCCCCAATTTTTGTATGTTTGAACTTATAACCCACCTTGTTGGCGATTAACCGGGCGGAGATAGGAACGATAGTGGCCTTTGGCTCTAGATTGTTTTCCAGTAAAGTTTTCCCTGTTTCCACAATGTCTACAATAACGTCGCTCAGACCCAGGATAGGGGCGATTTCAATGGAACCATTTAGATGGATGATATCAATATCCCGGCTGAGGGAAGCGTAATACCGCCCCGCGATATGGGGGAACTTGGTAGCGACCCGCAGCACCCGATCCGCCTGCTCCCGGAAGTCCCTTTTTGCCGCCACGCACATCCGGCATTTCCCCAGGCCTAAATCCGCCAGCTCATAAACGTCAGGATTATATTCCAGCAGGATATCTTTCCCAGCTACACCGATGTCTGCCGCGCCCCGTTCCACATATATGGCGACATCCGATGGCTTAACCCAAAAGTAACGGATGCCTGCCTCGGGGTTCTCAAAAATTAGTTTCCGGTTTTCCTCCTCGATAGAGGGGCAGGGGTATCCGGCAGCTTTGAACTGGGCGTAAACCTTCTCACCCAGCCGTCCCTTTGGCAGGGCAACGCTGATCATTTCCATTGCGCCGCTCCTCCTTCATCAAAATAGACCAGTTCCCGATAGCGCAAGCCCATCGGTTCTGACCGCTCCATACGGACGGAGCGGCCGCTCTGGCGGAGTTTTTCCGCGTACGCAACCACATCAGCGGGGGCGTCCTCTGCTTTATAGAGCAGCAGAATGTCGGTATCGTATTCGTTGCTGTCCTCCAGCCGGTCAAGCTGATCCAGATATACCGCGAAGCCGATGGCGCTCCCTGCCTTACCCATGCGGCGCAGCAGATTATCGTACCGGCCACCCGCCAGTACGCCACTGGCCAGCCCAGGCAGATATCCCCGGAAAATAACGCCGTTATAATAGCGCATATCGTTAGCGATGGAGAAATCCAGGCGGAGATGGTTCAGCAGATCTAGGTGTTTCAGAATACCGCAAAGAGCCTTCAATTCCTCCAGGGCGGTTCGGGCTTTACTTTCTTGGACAAGGTCATCCAGCTCCAAAAGTACCTCTGGAGCTGGGCCGTACAGTCCAGCCAGCCGCCCAAGCCGGACGGCAAGCTCTTGACCGATCCCTCCTTGGGCGCAGAGCTGGTTGATGGCGGGCTGGTTTTTCCGCCCAAGCTCCGCCAACAGGCTTTTACGAAGCATTTCGTCTGATACAGTCTCCAGGAGGGCGGACACCAGGCCCATATGCCCTAAATCCAGTAAATAGTCCCTGCCCAGCAGAGATAAGCTCTCTGCCGCCAGAGCCAATACCTCGCCCATTGCCGCCATATCAAGGCTGCCGATGCACTCGAGACCGGTCTGCATGATTTCCCGGAAACCCAATCCGGCGGCGGTAGTGCGGTACACATTTTCGCTGTAGCATACTTTTTCCAGTGCCCCAGCAGGGGGGTGGGCATTTTTGACAATGGAAAGAGTGACGTCGGGCTTTAGGGCCATCAGCCGGCCATCGGTATCCGTAAATGTCAGGATATTTTCGCTGACTAGAAAACTCTTATTTCCCACATAGAGATCATAAGGCTCGAATTTGCTCATGCGGTAGGGGAGGTATCCATATTGCTGATACAGCTCCCTCAGCCGCAGCCCCGCCCGCTCGTCCGGGCGCAGGGATGTTTGGGACATGGCTGGTTCCTCCTACTGTTCTGGTGGGGGCAGGATGCGGTCCAAGACCGCCGCATATCCGCCCGTCCCGTAATTGTAGCACCGGTTAACCCGGCTGATGGTAGCGGTGCTGGCTCCTACACCGGCGGCAATGGCGCTGTAGACCTGCTTTTCCCGCAACAGCTTGGCCACCAGGATCCGTTGGGAACAGTCCTGTATTTCCTTGTTGGTCATTAGATCCTCCAAAAAAGCCCGGCATTCCGCTTCCGTTTCTATGGCCAGGATCGAACGAACCAGAAGCTCCGCGCCCTCTCCGTGAAATACATCCATGGCTGTCCTCCTTCCCTCTCCAAATGGAACTTTTATAATTTAGCATAGTAGCATGATAAATTATAAAAGTCAAGAAAGAGTTAACAGGGATTTCTCCCTATATTTTTTTGTGAAGGGGTCCTTCTTTGTGGCATTTTTCACAAATCATCAAAAAATTGTTGGGCAAAATAGACGATTTCTGCGGTTTTGCTATAAAAAGTGCGCTGAACTGTGGACAAATGCAATTGGTTTCATGTATAATAAATATCGTGGGAGACGCCCGGTTGATCTCCCTCTGCCCGTCAGCCCGGGCAGGCAACCTGAGAAAGGAGAGGATGTCAAATGCAGGAAAATACAAGCAGCATTTACAAACATTCCATGAAACTGGAACGCCGTACGGCATCGCTCTACGTCCAGAATACGGGCTGTCAACAGTGCCCCCCTGGCTACGGCTGGGGACCCGGGGTACGCAACCACTTCCTGCTCCACCATGTGGTCAGTGGGAAGGGGATCTACGTATGCCGGAACCGGCGCCATGAGCTTGGCGCGGGAGACACCTTCCTGGTTTACCCGGATACTCCCGTCCACTATTGCGCGGACGCGGTCCAGCCGTGGGAATATGTGTGGGTGGGGTTTGGTGGACTGGACGCTGAGGGATATGTGAACCGTACGGACTTTACCCCGGAAGAGCCGGTCTATTGGAGCCGGGATAGCAAGGAATTGCGGTCACTGATCGAGGGGGTTTACAGCCGCTATGGTACCCGGACTTGGGAGCAGATGGAGATGACGGCACGGCTGTACGAGCTATTGGCGTTTCTGATGCGCACGGCACAGCGGCAGAGCCAGGCCGGAGCGGAAATCTCAGACTGCGCGCTTTTAGCGGCAGAGTACATCATCAACCATTATGAGGAGAAGATTACCGTGGAGGGGTTGGCAGACTACGCTTCTGTCAGCCATTCCAGCTTGTATCGCCGCTTTGTGAAGCGGTTCCAGGTTTCGCCCAAGCGGTTTTTGCTGGAATTCCGGGTAGAGCGGGCCTGTGCCCTGATGGCTAAAAACAACTATTCCATTCAGGAGATCTCCGCTTCGGTGGGCTTTGATGACCCTTTCTATTTCTCGCGGGTGTTTAAGGATGTGAAGGGGATGTCCCCACGTCAGTATGTTGCCTACCTGGAGGAGGATGAGAGACAATAATCCCAAGGCCCCGGCTCACACCGGGGCCTTATTCTGACCGAAAAATCCCCGCAGATGACCAAAAAATCCATGTTCAACTTGGGCTAGTTATATTATAATCAAAAGAAAAATGGCACTAAATTACAATTAATATATGGAGGCGCTTATGAACTGTACATTTTCTCCCATGACAGATTTTCAACACCTGGAGACAGCGATTTCCGGCCTTTACGGCCCTGACGCCACGCCCGGCCAAATCCGGCGCTATCGCGGGCTTTTGGACGGGTTAGTCAAAACCTTTGGCCCGTGCAGCCATGTGGCGGTGTTTTCCGCACCAGGCCGCACAGAGATTGGAGGCAACCACACGGATCACCAGCACGGCCTTGTTTTGACTGGAAGCATTGACCTGGATATTATCGCGGCTGTGGCGCCTAACGGAGAGAATGTGATCCGGCTGCAAAGCGAGGGGTTCCCCATGGATGTGGTAGATTTGGACGATCTGAAGGCCGATCCTGCTGCGTACAACACCTCGACTGCCATTATCCGGGGGATTGCCGCCGCCTTTGCTGACAGGGGCTGCAAGCTGGAAGGCTTTAACGCCTACACCACCTCTACGGTGTTTAAGGGGAGCGGGTTAAGCTCCAGCGCAGCTCTGGAGGTTTTGATAGGCAATGTGCTCAACAGCCTGTTCAATGAGAACAAGTGCAGCAGTGTGGAGCTGGCAAAGATCGGGCAGTATGCGGAAAACGTCTATTTCGGAAAGCCCAGCGGCCTGTTGGATCAGATGGGATCCTCGGTGGGTGGCATGGTGACGATTGATTTTGCCAGCAAAGAGCATCCAGTAGTAGAAAAAGTGGACTTTGACTTTTCTGCGGCTGGACATGCTTTGTGTATTATTGACAGCGGTGCGGATCACGCGGATTTGACGGACGAGTACGCCGCAGTACCTAACGAGCTGAAGGAGATTTGTGCTTATTTTGGGAAGACAGTTCTCCGCGAAGTGCCGGAGAACGAGTTTTATGCGGCGCTGCCGCAGCTTCGCAAAAAGGCGGGCGACCGTGCCGTTCTCCGTGCAATGCACATTTATGAGGAAAACCACCGTGTTGAGGGACAGGTTGCGGCGCTCCGGGATCATGATTTTGATACGTTTCTGACATTGATCCGTGCTTCGGGGCTGTCTAGCTGGCGCTGCCTGCAAAATGTGGTTCCCGCCGGGTATACCAGCCACCAGGAGGTTGCGGTAGCACTTGCCTTGGCGGAGCGGCTGCTTGATGGCCGGGGTGCCTGCCGCGTCCATGGCGGCGGCTTCGCGGGGACTATCCAGGCGTTTGTGCCGCTGGATATGCTGGAAAAGTTCCGTAGTGGAATGGATGGCTTTTTGGGAGAGGGTGCTTGCCATGTTCTAACCATTCGCCCGGTGGGCGGCGTAAGGCTGGTGTGATAGGGGATCCTTACAGGAAGCATTAGGTCCTACGGGGATGGCGTGCGGATTTGTGGGATATATCTACTGAAAAATATTGGGAGGAATTGATATGATGTCTCAGGAAATTGCTGCTCTTGTTCAGTATGCTTTGGATAAAGGGCTGATTGGCCCGGAGGATGAGACCTGGGCAGTGAATCAGCTCTTGGATGTGCTGGAGCTGGATTCCTTTGAACCAGTTGAAGTGCCTGCTGAAATGCAATTAGAGGATATTTTAGGGCGGCTTTTGGATGACGCAGTGGCGCGGGGTGTCATTGACGGTAATATTACCGCCCGCGACCTGTTGGATACGAAACTAATGGCCGTATTGACGCCCAGGCCAAACTGGGTGACTGCCCAGTTCCGGAGCCGGCTTGCTAAGGGCGGAAAAGCTGCTACTGATTGGTATTACGCTTTTAGCCAGGATACCGACTATATCCGGCGCTACCGGATTGCAAAGGATGTGAAGTGGGTTACACCCACTGAATATGGAGACTTGGATATTACCATCAATCTTTCCAAACCAGAAAAGGATCCCCGCGCCATTGCCGCCGCCAAATCCGCCCCTCAGGGCGGTTACCCCAAATGCCAGCTCTGCCGCGAAAATGAGGGTTACGCGGGCCGCATGAACCACCCCGCCCGCGGCAACCACCGTGTCATTCCTGTAACTATTGACAACGGGCAATGGTTCCTCCAATATTCTCCTTATGTTTACTATAATGAGCATTGCATCGTATTTAACGGCCAGCATGTACCCATGAAGATTGACCGTTCCGCCTTCCGTAAGCTGTTGGATTTTGTGATGCAGTTCCCCCACTATTTTGTTGGTTCCAATGCGGATTTGCCCATTGTTGGCGGCTCCATCCTCAGCCATGATCACTTCCAGGGCGGGCGCTATACCTTTGCCATGGAGAAAGCGCCAGTGGAACAGACCATTACATTCTCTGGTTTCCAGGATGTCTCTGCCGGAATCGTCCATTGGCCCATGTCGGTACTCCGGCTCCGCAGCGCGGATGATACCCGTCTAGTAGACTTAGCCGAAAAGATTCTAACCGCGTGGCGCGGTTACACGGATAAATCTGCTTTTGTCTACGCCGAGACCGATGGCGAACCCCACAACACGATAACGCCCATTGCCCGTATGCGCGATGGAGAGTATGAACTTGACCTGGTTCTCCGCAACAACATTACCACGCCCGAGCATCCCATGGGCGTTTACCATCCCCACGCGGAATTGCATCATATAAAGAAGGAAAATATTGGCTTGATAGAAGTCATGGGCCTTGCCGTCCTGCCGGCGCGTTTGAAGGGAGAACTATCCCGCTTAGGCGAAGTGCTGGTATCCGGCGGTGATCCTGGAGCAGATGAAGAATTAGCAAAACATGCCCCCTGGGCCGCCGGACTCCGCGCCCGCCATCAGTTTACGGCGGAAAATGTCGAGAGTATTCTCCGTGACGAAGTCGGTAAGGTGTTCGCGCAGGTCTTGGAGCATGCGGGCGTATTCAAATGCACCCCCGAGGGAAGGGAAGCCTTCCAGCGGTTTGTTGCATCGGTGTGAGAAATTGCCGGAAGGAGGCGGCATGGACAGATGACGTCTCAAATGATACAGACCATAACGGAGGACTACTACTCCCGTTTTTGCAGCATCGGCCTTTCCAATTTAAAGCCTGGAACCTATTTTGTTTGTTCGGAGGCTCGAGACGAAAAGTTGAAAGGTTTCGGCTGTAAATATCCAATCTATATTTTGGCAAACGATGTTTGGTGCGTTGCCGCATATTCACCCAGATACAGAGAATGGGTAGAACAGCAAAAGCTGTACGGCAGGGACAAAATGATTGCTGCCATAAGCGAGAAATTCAAGTTGAAAAAGAAGAAGCTGATGCTGTTTGAGAAGGAAGCGGTTACGCGCTTTGGCGGTGCAAAAGTGCTCAGTACAGCGGAGTATCCCCTTTACGAGTCTTTTTTTCGTAAAGTATCTCCCGGCGGCAATCCGAGTGGATGGCTGTACGAGTATTTCACCGAAAAAGCGGCCAAGGGATATTTCACCGGGTACTTATTAAGTAATAAGCTGGTATCCGTCTGTGACGCACCGGACATGCCTTACATGGAAGGGCAGATACAGCACACAGGGATCAGCACATTGAAAGAAGAACGGCGAAAAGGGTACGCGGCATGCACTGCGGCTCTGGCGGCGCATCATTTGATCGAAATAGGGATTTGCCCCCAGTGGGAATGCAGCGCGGAAAATATTGCTTCTATAATGCTTGCCAAATCCATCGGGTACAAAGAATACGGGGACGCGTATATTTTTGAAGAATGGGATGGATAGAGGAAAGCGTTCAATTCCTATGGGACGGAGGTATCGCAGTGAATGTATATCAGATCAATTCTGAAAATGCCAAAAGTGTAGCTAGGCTCATGCACCGCATCAAGCCGGAATGGTGGCCCGCTTTTGAGGATGCCTACGGCCAACTGACGGATATAGACCAGACCATCAAAACTGTAGGCTGGTACATGGGGGAAAACAGCGAACAGCCGAAGGGGTGGATTTTGTGCCGTGAGCTAGTGGGATACCGTGCTTTAGAACTGGAATGCAGCGGGTTTGACGATAATGGTGCGTGTAAACTGGAGCATAAACTAGGCGATTTGTTCCAAATCGCGGAGCAGTATGCCAAAAACAAAGGATACCTGACCTTCCGCAGCGGGATCAGTTCCATAGGCTTCAACATCCATGGCAAACCCATCCTCAGCATTCCTGACGCGATCATTTCCTTGACATGCGAACGCATTGACTATAAATGGTATCTTGCACAGGGCTTTCGCGTCATAGGCATCCAACCAAACGCATATGAAAACGGCTTTCATTTGATTATGCTTGGAAAGGATCTGTCATAACGCGTCCGTGCCGTTCTGTGGCGAGGGATATCCTGATAGTGGGGGCATAATCCAGACTTATAATGGAATTTCTGCTTTCCTCCCCAGGGACAGCCCGTCTATAACGTCTCTAAAATTAGTACTTGCCAAACGTCTCCACATCCGCTATAATGAAAAAAGCGTTTACTTTGCGGAAAACGGAAAAAACAGGAAAATAAGGAGACGAAGAAAGTTATGCCATTGTTTTATACCGCGGCCGAAGGTGCCGTTGGCATGGGTTCGCTGCTGATTCCTCTGGTCGTCATGGTCGCGCTGATGTACTTCATGATGATCCGCCCGGAGAACAAGCGGAAAAAGCAGGCGGAGGAAATGCGCAACAGCTTGAAGAAAGGCGACCAAATTACCACTATTGGCGGCATTGTGGGCAAGATTGTCCAGGTAGGTGAGGAAAACATCGTAATTGAAACCAGCGATGACCGCGTACGCATGGAGCTGACCAAGTGGGCAGTGTCCACCAATCACAGCAACGCTCCTGTGGATACCAAAAAGGGAAAGAAAGCCAAGGAGGAGCCGGCTCAGATTGAGGAAGACTCCGGGAACGAGACAAAATAAGCCCGTCCAACCGAATATTGTACCCTCCCGGCCAATATACTGTCTTATCAGTCAATTGGCCGGGAGGTTCTGTTTATGTCAAAGGTTGTTATGTCCCTGCCGGAGGGAATGGTAAAAAATTGCTTGATTGGAGGCGGCATCTCGCTGCTCTCCTATGTGCTGCTGCAAATGCTGTGCGCACTGCTGGTGGACCGGGGGGTTCTGGGTTTGGAACAGCTTTACCCTCTGGTATGTGTCACAGCAGCACTGGCATCCTTTCTAGGCTGTGGATACAGCGTGCTGAAAGGGAAGGGGGCGTCCATGCTGCCAGTGCCGGTAGTAGTAGTGGTGTTTCTTGCGCTGACTCTGGCCGCCTCGATAATGACCACAGATACGGTTCAGATTGAAAATGGCCTGACAGGCCTAGGCTTGTCTATGGCCGCCGGCGGATTGCTGGCGGCACTGGTAGGGTACAATCTCCCCAAGGGGAAGCGTGGCAAGACTGTTGCCCGCCGGAAGCGTCGGAAGTAAGGGAGGTTTGTCAAGATGTAAAAATAACCAAAATGCAAAAACTATGTGCCAAAACTGTTTCCAAATGGGGCTGGAGATTGATTACGGTTTGTAATCAGGCTCCAACCCCACATATAGGGCTGCCAGGATCAGCCGTCCACAAAATCTTCCGGTGAGAGGTAAATAATCCCTCCAAAATATCCCTAAATCCGAAAGTTTACATAATATTGTTTACATAATATTTTGTAATAACTGACAAAATACCACAGACTTTACGATTTTTACTTGCGAAATAAAGAGAAATGAACTATATTTATGTTGGACGCAATCCAAAAGCCGCCGCGCAGGTTCATGTAAGACGGCCTGAGGGCGGCGTCTGATTTCTTCCTTCCGCTTCTAAACCTTGTCCGAGCTGCATAGGCTGGAGGCGAGGTGATGGAAGATGCGCGGACGAATGGTGATGCGGACGATCCGCCTGGGGGACTGGGATCCTTCGGCGTTGCGGACGGTGATGCTGGGACTAGCTTTTGCAGGTGGTGCATTGGCGGGGCATCTGTATGCCGGCTCCTGCGGGGAGGAAGTATGGGAAGCTCTGGCGAGGTATTTGGGCGACTATTGCCGCCTCTATGACGCAGATGGCTTGGAGGTCTCCATGCTGAGCTGTGCCGCCATGTATTTTGGGTATGCGGCGTTGCTGTTCTTGATGGGATTTTCCGCAGCGGGGGTGGCGTTGATCCCCGCACTGTCTGGTGTGTTTGGCTTCCTCACCATGTATACAGTATCCTGCTTTGTCCGGTGCTATGGCCGGCCAGGTGTGCTGCTGGCGCTGGGTGCGCTGTCAGTCCGGTTGCTGTTTACGTTACCGTGTTTCCTGATCCTGGCGGAAGCGGCTTGGCTGCCGTCCATGGAACTGTTTTCCCTGTCTTTTGGGCGTGGCAAGCGGTCATCGCCTGTGTTGTATGGAAGCCGCTATTTTTTATTGTTTGTGTTGTGTACTGTGATCCTGTCGTTGGGAATATTCTTCGAAAGGCTGGCAGCGCCTTTGCTGTTCCGTTTGGCGCTGGGGGCAGTTTAGAAGAAAGGAGGGGATGTATTGACGGATTACATTCAGGGGTTTGCCGGATATCTGGAGCTGGAGCGTAATGCGTCCGCCAACACGATTGTCTCCTATGTCCGGGATGTGACACAGTTTGCCCGGTATCTTCTGGAGGTGGAGGAGGTCGCGCTGCCCCAGGCGGCAACAGAGCATATTGAGCGATACATGGGCTACATGTCCGGGAAGGGGAAGTCGGCCTCCAGCATTGCCCGCAGTGTAGCATCTTTGAAATCCTATTATGGCTATCTGCAAAACCGGGGCGTGGTTCGGTACAACCCCGCCAAGGATGCCATTCCGGTGAGAACCGAGCGAAAGCTGCCACAGATCCTCACCGGCAAAGAGGTAGAGCGGTTTTTAGAGCAGCCCCAATGCGTTGACGCGAAGGGCTACCGGGATCACGCTATGCTGGAGCTTTTATATGCCACAGGTATCCGGGTCAGCGAGTTAATCGGCTTGAACGTGGGGGACGTCAACCTGCCAGGATCCTATATCCGTTGCGCCAGCCGGGGCAAGGAGCGGGTTATCCCGTTGTATCCAGGGGCGGTGAAGGCTCTGGCCGATTATGTAAAAGAGATCCGTCCACAGATGGTGCTAAGCCCAAAGGAGCAGGCGCTTTTTGTTAACATGAGCGGCGAGCGCATGAGCCGGCAGGGCTTTTGGAAAATTATTAAATACTACCAGGGGAAGGCGCAGATTGACAAGGATATCACGCCCCATACCCTGCGGCATTCATTTGCGGCGCACCTGCTGGAGAACGGGGCGGACCTCCGCTCCATTCAGGAGATGCTGGGACACGCAGATATTTCTTCCACCCAGATTTATTCTCATATGGTCAAACAAAAGCTGCAAGACGTTTATCAAAAAGCCCATCCCAGGGCATGAAAAGAGCGTGCCGGAAGGCGCGTTTTTTTCATTGCTGCAACTGGCGGCAAGAAAGGAACCATTATGCTAGATCTTACCACCTATCATCTTTTTGACGGAGCAATGGGAACCATGCTCCAAAAAGCGGGGCTCCCGGCGGGAATGCCACCGGAAAAAATGAATTTAACCGTCCCGGAAACGGTGAAAGCCATCCATACAGCCTACGCAGCGGCTGGGGCAGATATTTTGACTGCAAATACCTTCGGGGCCAGCCGCCAGAAGCTGGGGGAGGATCCCGCACCCTATATTACCGCCGGAGTCCGGCTAGCCCGTCAGGCGGCAGGGGAGAATACGTTGGTGGCATTGGATGTAGGGCCGTTGGGGGTGCTGATGCAGCCCTTTGGAGAGCTATCCTTTGAGGAAGCTTACTCGCTATTTGCCGAGATTGTAGAAGCAGGCGCAAAAGCTGGTGCGGATCTGATCCTTATTGAAACTATGAGCGACCTCCTGGAAGCTAAAGCGGCTCTCCTGGCGGCAAAGGAACGGACAAGCCTGCCGGTTTTTGTGACCATGACTTTTGGGGAGGACGGTAAAACCTTTTTGGGGACAGATCCTGCCGCCGCCGCTGTGACCCTCACCTCCCTGGGAGCCGATGTAATTGGTCTGAACTGCTCCGCGGGTCCTAGGGAGCTGCGGCCCCTTTTGGACGTCATGTTGCAAAACTCCCATCTGCCTGTCATGATCCAGCCCAACGCCGGATTGCCTCGTCTGAAGGGCGGGGAGACTGTCTACGATGTGCGCCCAGAAGAATTTGCTCAGTGGGGCAGGGCCTTTTTGGACGATGGTGCAGCCATCCTGGGCGGCTGCTGCGGTACATCGCCGGATCACATCCGTGCTTTACGGGGGCTATTAGATGGGCGAAGGCCTGTCAGGCGGACAACGGACGGACAGTGCCGTCTCTGCGGATGGCAGAATGTCCAGGCTCTTGATAAGACATCTATTGCCACTGTAGGCGAACGCCTTAACCCTACCAGCCGGCCGGCCATGAAAGAAGCCCTCTACGCCAAAGATTGGGACAGCGCGGCGGAAGCCGCTGTAGCCCAGCAGGCGGAAGGCGCGGACTTTCTGGTGGTCAACGTGGGGCTGCCGGATATCGACCAGGAGGAAGCTTTACCCGCTCTGGTGCTGGCTATCCAAAGAGTATCGCCGCTGCCCCTGGTGATCGACTGCTCCAGCCCTGCCTCCATGGAAAAGGCCTTGCGGGTCTGCCGGGGACGGCCTGTTTTTAATTCCATCAACGGAGGCGAATCCAGCTTACAAACCATGCTGCCCCTGGCGGTGAAGTACGGTGCTGGCTTGATTGTCCTAGCTTTGGATGAACAAGGCGTCAGCAGCCTGCCAGAAGCCCGCCGGGACACCGCCCTGCGAGCAGCCCAAGCCGCAGAAAAAGCCGGAATCCGCCAGGAGGATATTTTTATCGATGCCCTTGCCATGGCCGCGTCTGTCAGCCAGAGGGAAACACTTGCCACAATAGAAGCGATCCGCCTCATCCGGCAGGCGGGATATAAAACGGTGTTGGGCGTGTCCAACGTCAGCTACGGCCTGCCGGGCCGGGATGAGCTGAACTGCGCGTTCCTGGCGGCATGCCTGTGCACAGGACTGAACGTGCCTATTGTCAACACGGAATCCAGCCGCATCCGCGATACCCTATCAGCGGCAAAGGTACTGACAGGGGCAGATCCAGACTGCGGGGCGTTTATTTCCCGGTTCCAGATCATTGGCAGGGCAGACCGTCCAGTTGGTGGGCCTGCGCCGGTTGAAACATTGATCGTCATGGGAACAAAATCCGGAGTTTCCGCCGCAGTGGAAGCCCTTTTGGAGCAGGAGACCCCGCTGGAGATCATCAACAACCACATTATCCCTGCGTTGGACGCTGTTGGAGAGCGATACGAGAAAGGGACCATGTTCCTGCCGCAGCTCATGGCGTCCGCTGGGGCGGTAAAGGCTGCGTTTGCGGTTCTGCGCCAAAGGCTCCCAGAGGGGACAGGGGAGAAGGGAACCATCCTCCTGGCAACAGTAAAGGATGATGTGCATGACATAGGAAAGAACATTGTCAAAATGCTGCTGGAAAACTACGGCTATCGGGTGATCGACTTAGGCCGGGACGTGCCGCCGGAGGCTATTGTAAAGGCCGCCCTGGAGACCAAGGCAGCACTGGTAGGGTTGTCCTCCCTGATGACTTCCACGGCCCAGAATATCGCCGTCACCATCCAGGCCCTCCGGGAAGCCGGCGCGCCCTGCAAGATCATGGTAGGGGGCGCAGTAGTGACCCAGGCCTTTGCTGACCAGATCGGAGCGGACTTCTACGCCAAGGATGCGGCTCAATCGGCTCGGGTTGCTGCCCAGGTGTTTGGCAGGTAACGTGGGAAGATGGGATTTCTAACTCAAAGCATAAAAAATCCGTCCGCAAAAGCGGACGGGATTTTTATGCCTTAGACAGCACGGGTGACTTTGCCGGAACGCAGACACCGGGTACAAACATATACATGGCGGGGGGTACCATCGACGATCGCCTTCACGCGCTTGACATTGGGCTTCCATGCGCGGTTGGAGCGCCTGTGGGAGTGGGAAACCTTGATCCCAAAGGTAACACCCTTGTCACAGAATTGACACTTTGCCATCCGTTGCACCTCCTTGCTGTTTGGAATTCTTTAGGGTGTAAAAAGCACCTTTGAGTATGATAGCAGAGTTTGACACAAATTGCAAGTATAATTTTCATTTTTTCCAAATCTTTTTCTCGCCCTTGTCAAGCCGCCCCTTTTATATTATAATGACCCTTGCAATCAAAATATCAGGCGGACCCCGCCATTGGTCCGCGAATAAACGGAGGCGAGGCGTATGATCCAAAAGGACGAAATGAAGGGCGGCGTTAAAATCGGTGAGCTGGTGGAGCATCTGGATCTGGCCGTAGTGAACAAGGGAGCGGATTTCGAGGAAGCCCTGGTGGGTATCCGGGACGTGAACCGGCCGGGTTTGCAGTTGGTGGGCTTTTTCGACTACTTTGATCCCAGACGCTTGCAAGTGATCGGCATGGCGGAGACCAAAATGCTGGAGAGCATGGATCCAGAGCAGCGGCTAAACAGCTTCTCCCGGCTTTTTACTTACGATATCCCAGCCTTAGTAGTGTCGAGAGACTTGGACATCTACCCGGAGTGCCTTGCCATGGCACGAAAGCATCAGAGAACTCTGCTGCATACTACAGACACAACGGTGGTGTTTACCACCAAAGTCATTGAGTACTTATCCCAGGCCCTCGCGCCGACCATTACCCGCCACGGCGGGCTGCTGGACATCTACGGCGAGGGCGTACTGATTACGGGCGACAGCGGCGTGGGCAAAAGCGAGACCGCCATTGAACTGATTAAGCGCGGCCACCGTCTAGTGGCCGACGACGCCGTCGATATCCGGCGGGTGGCCGACCAGCTCTATGGCAAAGCGCCGGAGCTGATCCGCCATTACATCGAGCTGCGGGGCATAGGCGTGATCAATGTCCAGCAATTGCTGGGAATGAGCGCGGTAAAGTCCGAGTCCCAGGTGGATCTGGTGGTACATCTGGAGCGGTGGAGGGAGGACAAGTTCTACGACCGCTTCGGATTGGATGAGGAAAAGGTCAATATCCTGGGTATTGAGATCCCCATTATCACAATCCCTGTGCAGCCAGGCCGGAATCTGGCCACCATTGTAGAGGTGGCCGTCATGAACAACCGGCATAAGAAGTACGGATTTAACGCCGCCCAGGAATTGGCCGACGAACTGGAACGCCATGCCCAAGGAGGTTAGACAGCCAACGATGCCCTCTGCCGCGTCTCTTTGGAGATTGGGGGAATATTGAAATGATCCGGCCAATATTAGCTTGTGAAAACCCATATGATGTTGCAGCAAAATTTGTAAATGCTGGATGGAGCCTAGATTTTTCGCAGCCGCCAGAAAGCGGAGATCCCCTGGTTGGTGTATCACTGTTCGATAATTCAATTCTGTTAGGGATCACAGATGGTTATGTAGCTAATAATGAGAAAAAATACCTTGGCTGTGGTGTAGAGATCTATCTTACCATTCCATCAGAGTTTGTTGAAGAAGTATACAAAAAACATGGCGATCTAAGGCCAACAGATATTGAACTGCAACCGTGGGGAGTTTATGCGTTTGAGGTTTATATTGAGAATTACAAGTTTATGATTGCTGCGGTATAATTTCTTTTTAGCAAAATAAACCTGCAAATTACCTGAAGATAGGGAATTACTGGACGATAACGAAAACTTGCATTATGATGAAAGGATAACCAAATGGACAAAGAGAATTTACAGCGGCTTTTTGACAAATACTGCAAAAAACTCCGGATCACCCCCGGCTGGGATGTCCAGTTGCAATTCGTGGAGGATCCGGAGTGGCGGAAGACCGGGGATTTCAAAATCGACTGCACAGACCATAAGGCGATTTTGCTGCTGAATGCCGCCAACCCGAAGCAGGAAAATCTGGAGGAGGTTATTGTGCATGAGCTGATGCACATTAAGATGTACCCTCTGGACCAAGTGACGGAATCACTCATTACCAGCCACTTTGAGGAGGGTACCCCGGCGTGGGATTTTGCATACCGGCAGTTCTTCACCGCCCTGGAGATCACCGTGGAGGAGCTGGCCAAGTGCTTCCTGCTGGAATTCGGGGAGGACAGGGCAGTGTCCTACGGCAGGTGCGCCAGGGAGAAGTCCTTTAATGAGCTATATGACGGCCTGAAAAATATAGAATGACCGGGAGGGACGGCTATGTACTATATTGGCATTGACATTGGCGGCACGAACCTGAAGGCGGGCCTGGTGGACGAGAAGTACCAGATTACCGCGACGAAAAAACAGCCCTTGCAGTTCACGTCCATGGAGCAGATGGGGGAGGCCCTGGCGGAAATGGCCATCGGGCTGATTGAGGAAAACCACGTGCCACGGGAGCAGGTAGCCTCGGTAGGCATGGGGTTCCCGGGGCCGGTGGACGATAAGAAGGGCGTGGTCATCAAGACCGTGAACATCCCGATCCGCTTTATGCCCGTGGTGGAGATGTTCCACCGCCGCTGGGACGGCATACCGGTGCATTTAGGCAACGATGCGGACTGCGCCGCGCTGGGGGAATTTTATCACTTCGAGGACAAGAACATTGAGAGCCTGATTTTGGTTACCCTGGGGACGGGCATTGGGACTGGAATCATCCTTAACGGCAGAATCCATACCGGCGTCAACGGCTGCGCAGGCGAGGGCGGGCACACCGTCATCGTCCACAACGGTGAGCCGTGTACCTGCGGGCGGCGGGGCTGCTGGGAGCGGTACGCTTCCGCCAACGCGCTCATCCGCCAGACTATGGCTGCGATGGAGCAGCATAAGGACTCCATTATGTGGGGGCTGGTGGGCGGCGACCTGAGCCGGGTGGACGGACGCACCGCCTTTGAGGCGAAGCGGCAGAGGGATGCCGCCGCCCAGGACGTGGTGGCGCAATATCTGGACTATCTGGGCTGTGGGCTGTCCAATTTCATCAACATATTCCAGCCGGAGGTCATCGCCCTGGGAGGCGGCGTCAGCCATGAGCGGGATGAGGATTTGCTGCTGCCGCTGCAAAGCATGGTGCTGGAAGCCTGCTTCGGCAGGGAGGCGGACCGGCATACCAGGCTGGTGAAGGCAAAGCTGGGGAACGATGCCGGAATCATCGGCGCGGCGCTGCTGGGCTTGCAGGGGCGTTAGGCACAGGTTTTTATGAAATATCCCCGCATTGCGGGGCAAAAGGAGAAGATTTATCATGGAATACAGAAGCATGGATCAGGCGCAGCTGACGGCGGAATATGAGGCCGTATCCCGGCGTTTCGAGGAACTGAAGGGCAAGGGCTTGAAGCTGGACATGTCCCGGGGCAAGCCAGGGAAGGAGCAGCTTGATCTGGTCAGCGATATGCTGACCGTCCTGTCCAAGCCGGAGGACTGCGTGGTGGACGGCTTCGATGTGCGCAACTACGGCGAGCTGACCGGCCTGCCCTGCGCGAAAGCCTACTTCGCGGAAATCCTGGGATGCCGGCCGGAGGAGTGCTTCATTGGCGGAAACGCCAGCCTGACGCTGATGTACGACACTATTGCCAAGGCCTACACCCACGGCCTGCTGCACAGCGAAAAACCCTGGAGCAAGCTGGATACGGTGAAGTTTTTGTGCCCCTCTCCTGGATATGACCGGCACTTCAATGTGACAAAATCCTTCGGCATGGAGCTGATTACTATTCCCATGACCGCAGACGGACCCGACATGGACGCCGTGGAGGAAGCGGTGAAGGACCCCGCCGTCAAGGGCATCTGGTGCGTTCCCAAGTACTCCAACCCTGAGGGTATCATCTACAGCGCGGAGACCATCCGCCGGTTTGCCAATCTGAAGCCCGCCGCGCCGGACTTTGTAATCATGTGGGATAACGCCTACTGCATCCATGAGTTTGAAGGGGAGTATGTACCTTTCCCGGACATCATCTCCCTGTGCCGGGAATCCGGGAATCCGGATATGGTGTTTGAGTTTGCGTCTACCTCTAAGGTCACCTTCCCCGGCGCGGGGGTATCTGTGATGGCGTCCAGCGTGGATAACATCAAATATATGGTAAGCCTGATGACCTATCAGTCCATCAGCTATGACAAAGTTAACCAGCTCCGCCATGTGCGCTATCTCAAGGATAAGGCTCACACCTTGGCGTTAATGAAAAAACATGCCGCGATCCTTGGGCCGAAGTTCCGCGCCGTCCTGGATGCGCTGGATAAGGAAATTGCCCCCCTGGGCATTGCGTCCTGGAAGCGTCCTACCGGCGGGTATTTCGTCAGCTTGGACACCGAGGACGGCCTGGCAAAACGGACGCTGGCTCTGTGCAAGGAAGCGGGCGTGGTCATGACCGGCGCCGGGGCTACCTTCCCCAACAGCATCGACCCCAGAGATCGCAATATCCGCATCGCCCCCAGCCTGCCGCCGGTTGCGGAGCTGGAAGCCGCTATTGATGTGTTCTGCGTCTGCTTGCGCCTGGCCGCACTGGAAAAGCTGCTGGGGAAGAACTAAGGCCGCATTGTCCAGGCAGGAGGCTTGAATGGAACAGAAAATTTTGGCACTGGTGGAACTGCTCAAGGAAACGGTGGAGGGGAAATGCGCGATCGCCTTGGCTGGCGCACACGCCAAGGGCGCGGCGGACGCTTCCTCGGACATCGACCTATATATCTTTGCGGAACGGCCTAAGCCGTGGGCGGAGCGAAAGGCATTGATTGCTTCCGTTGCAGACCCGGAAACCACGCCTTGGGTGGGCGAGAGTTTTGATGTCGCGCCCTGGGGCGGCGAGATGGACTTTATGTACCAGGGAACCCCAGTGGAAGCGGTGGGGCGAACCCTCACACGGATGGATCAGGTGGTGGAGGATTCTCTCAAGGGGCGGTACGAGATCATTCCCGCTACATGGACTTCTAACGGGTATTATACGTTCATCTATTTGTGCGAACTCAGCTTTTTGAAACCTGTTTGGGATCCGGACGGGGTGCTGGCCGCGTATCAGGCTAAGGTGGCGGCGTATCCCGCGCCGCTGCGCCGCGCAATTATGACGGATTTCCTAAGCCGCGCTGGGACGTGGATGGGGAATTTCCATTATGAGAGCGCGGTGAAGCGGAAGGATGTGCTGTTTACCGCTCCAATCGTCCTGCATACGGTCCTGGACATGGTGCAGGTGGTTTTTGCGCTGAACCGGGCTTACTTTACCGGGGATAAAAAGTTGGAAGCTACGCTGGCAAAGCTGCCAATCTGTCCAGACGCCCTGCGGCCCGGGAAGCTGGAACTGCTGCTCTCCGCGCCAAAGGATGCGGCAGTTTTGGAGGAGCAAAGGCAATTGCTCCAAGATGCCCACCGGCAGTTGCGCATGTGGGTAGAGGAAGCCTTGGCAGAAAAATGAATCAGGCAGGCCCTGTCCGGCTAAGGCTGGACGGGGTCTGCTTTTCTGCGGGGGAAATTTAGGTTGACATTGTAGATCTAATGTGGTAAGATAGGTCTACAATATAAACCAAAGGAGGGATGATATGGAACCGGTCAAGCTGACGGGCAGCGAGTGGAGCGTACTGGACAGCCTGTGGCGGGAAAACCCGCAGACGGTGATGCAGCTTGTGGCAAATTTACGTCAAACGGTAGGCTGGGCTAAGAGCACTACTATCACCACCCTGCGGCGCATGGAGGAGAAGGGGCTTGTTCACTGCAAAATCGCTGGCAAGGGGAAATCCTATACACCTGCTGTGGAACAGGAGCAAGCGGAGATATCCGAGACCAGAAGCTTCCTGAACCGAGTGTACCGGGGCAGCGTAGGGCTGATGATGACCGCCATGGCCCAGCGGCAGGAATTAAGCCGGGAGGAAATTGCAGAATTGCGGGAAATCCTGGCACAAGCGGAGAAGGGAGATGGACAATGACGGCTATGCTGAGTGAGTGGGCTGTCTCCACAAGCGCGCTGATTTTAGTGGTATTGGCTCTGCGGGGGCTGCTGGGGAAGTGTATCGGCGCGGGGTTGCGGTATGGATTGTGGGCGGTTGTGCTGGTGCGGCTGCTCATACCGGCGTCGTTCATCTCACTGGCGGTAACGGTGCCGCAGCTCCCCAAATGGACCCCGCCGGAAGCGATGCGGGAAGAGAGCATTTACCTCCTGCCTGTGCAGTCCCAGCCGGTGGAGGAATCCGATATAGCCGTGGGGGAGGGGGGCGCATTGACGGATCCCAATTCCTTCGGTTATTCCCGGCTGGAAGATGACGGAAAAACCATCACACGCTATGCAGAGAGAATCAGCCCCTTGGAACTGCTGGGATGGGTGTGGCTGGCCGGAACGCTCGCGATGGGAACGGCGCTGCTGGCCAGCAACCTGCGCTTCTGGCTGCGGCTGCGGCGGGTGAGATGGCCGCTGGAAGGTTTGAACACCCCAGTTCCTGTGTTTGCCGCGCCAGGGCTACCATCGCCCTGCCTGGCAGGGGTGTTCCGGCCTGCGGTGTATGTGACGGAAGAGACGGCGGAAAGCCCGTCCATGCTCCGGCATGTGCTGGCCCATGAACTGACCCACTATAACCACCGGGATCACTTGTGGAGCGTATTGCGGGGCATTGCGCTGGCAGCGCACTGGTGGAATCCGCTGGTGTGGCTGGCGGTGGTTTGCAGCAGGCGGGACGGCGAGCTTGCCTGTGACGCGGGAGCCATCAAACGACTTGGCGATGGAGAGAGGGCGGCGTACGGAGAAACGCTTCTGACGTTGGTTACTGCGAAGGCAAGCCCAGTTGATTTGCTTCATTTTGCTACCACAATGACGGGCGGGAAACGGAGTCTGACAGAGAGAATCCGCCGGATTGCCTGTCAGCCAAAACAGCTTGTCAGCGCAATGATTGCAGTAGTTTCCGTATTGACACTGTCACTTTTAGCCGCGTTTGCCCAGGCAAAGGAGCCTGCGCCGCCGGAGATTTTCCGCGAACCACCCAGCGCCGCTGTCAACCGTCCAGACGATGCCTGGATGAATGCCAAAATCACCCTTTCTGAAGACAGGACGCCGCACATCGTCTACCAGTACGGCAACACGATGGAGCTCTTGGCTGGAGAACCTGTCCCCGTCCCACGGGCATGGGCGGGGCGGAAGGACGCCGCTGCGCTGTCCGGTTCCCCGGAGGTCTGGGCGAAGCTGGTTTCCCCCAAAGACGGCTGGCTGGTTGAATGCTACAGCCAAGACACGGCGCAGGCGGACACCTATGTCTACAAGACGGCAGATGGCGGCATGACCTGGACTGAGACGGCAATGCCTGAGACCAACTGGCGTATTTCAGACGTGGGATTTCTCAGCTCGGATCGTCTGATCCTGGGCCAGCAGATGGTGACCGGCGCACCCTGCCGCATCACCAAGGACGGCGGGGAACGTTGGGAGGAAATCAATCTGCCGGACCGGATGGCGGCTGGCATTCGCTTCGATGGTGAAGTACTGACCTTGTATGTGGCCCCCAGCGAGACGGAAGCACCAACCTATACCATGGCCTCCACTGATTTAGGGGATACCTGGCTGGCCGAAAAGCTGAACCTTTCTCAGGGCATTGAGGCAGACCTGAACCATGACGGCATCCCTGATACGCTGCGGTGGAGACGCTTTGGGGACGGGCCGTTGGAGACCCATGTACTGCAATTTTACGCGGGCGGAAACGCCTATCCCTCCTGGGAAGCGGAAGCCTATGCCGCCCATGTGGGCTGGATGGCGCTGCTGCTGTGTTCGGTAGATGGAGAGGACTACCTTCTCAAATACATGCCCTGGATGGGCGGAGGTGTGTGCGACTACCAGTATAAGCTTTTCTATCTCACGCCAGAGGGCGGGGAAGTGGTAGTGCAGGAAAATTCCCTGCGGTTTGACCTGATTTTCAGCCCCGACTACGCAGAAAGCCACCAGTTTGACCCGGAAGCGATTGCCTCGTTTATGGACGAGGTCAACGCGCTGCTGGCAAACAGCACACTGCTGATCAACACGGACCAGAACTTGGCGGCCACCTTCGCGCAGGAAGGGCGGCTGTATGACAGTTTGTGGTGGCTGGACAACTGGGATGAAAACCTGAGCCTGTTTGGCAATCTGGAAAACTTCGCCCAATACGCCCAGGACCATCCAGATGGCACACGGTCCTCTTTGGAGGACGTTCTGCAAAGCCTGACGGAGGGAGACGTCACCGGGTCTCCGGATGGCGATAACGCCACGCTGGTACACTGCCTGCGTTCCGCGGAACGGGGGAGCCGGTTCTATACCTGGGACAGCTTTGAAGCGGCCTATTACGGACATTTTGACAGGGAGGAGGAGGTTTCCTGGTATAAGCTGAACCTTCTTCTGGCAGACGGCTCCACGCTGCATGTATTCACAAAGGATTATACAGAACCGCCTGCACTCCTAATCTTGGAGACGCGGGATGAGACTGTTTCGGCTTACTACGATATGCCGGAATTGCGGGAATATGTGGAAAGCACTATTGACCGTCAAGAGTAAACAAAATCAAATTTTTGTTCAATTTAAGATATGAAGAGTACAGCCGGTTCCCAGGGAAGGGGACCGGCTGTACTTCATACCAGAGGTGCTTACTTCGCGATAACCTTCTTCAGCTTCGCGAACCGGGGCAGGCCGTTTTCTTTCTTCATCTTCGTCTCACCCTGGATGAGGGGGAGGGCATAGTCGATAAACGCCTGGGTCACGCCGTTATGCCCGGCGTTAATCCATTCGATGGGAACCTTTTTCTCCGTGTTCGCTACATCAGTGAGGTTGAACAGCTTCGTCTTGCACACATACTTGCCGCCCTCCTGACAACGCTCGAAGCCCACCATCTTGTCGGTCAGGCCCGCTACGGCGTTCTCCACCGCAGCCTTGCCAGCCATGAAGGACTCGTCAATATCAGTCTGGCTGGCCAGATGGGCGCCGCAGCGTTGGAGCAGGCTCAGCTCGATGCCGCGCACCTTCGCGCCGATCTTCTCCTTGACTACCTCAGCCAGCATCGCGGCCAGACCGCCCAGCTGGGCGTGGCCGAAACCGTCGGTGGCGGATGTCTTTGCCTCGGAAACAAAGGCGCCATTGGCATAATGGATGCCCTCGGATACGGCCACCATGCAGTTGCCCTTTTCCTCGTAGACCTTCTTCACCTCGGAGACGAACTTATCCATATCGAAGTCGGTCTCCGGCAGATAAATCAAGTCAGGCCCCTCGCCCATAGCGGTGGCAAGCCCGGCGGCGGCGGTGAGCCAGCCTGCGTGGCGGCCCATAATCTCAATAATGCAGACCATGCCGGTATCGTAGACCCGGGCATCGTGGTAGACCTCCATACAGGAGGTGGCGATATACTTGGCGGCAGAGGCAAAGCCGGGGCAGTGGTCCGTGCCGAACAGATCGTTGTCAATGGTCTTGGGTACACCCATCACGCGGCACTCGTAGCCCACCTTCTGCATATACTTGCTGATCTTATTGCAGGTGTCCATAGAGTCGTTCCCGCCGTTATAGAAAAAGTAACGAACATCGTACTTTTTGAAGATTTCCAGGATGCGCTTATAATCGGTGTCGTCCACATCGGGATCCGCAATCTTATAGCGGCAAGACCCGAGGGCGGAAGAGGGAGTATAGAGCAGCAGCTCCAGTTCACCAGCGTCCTCCTGGGACATGTCGATCAGGCGGTCGCTCAGCACACCCTTAATGCCGTGCTCCGCGCCGTAGACCTTGGTAATGGCCTCGTTGTCCAACGCGGTACGAATAACACCGTACGCGCTGGCGTTGATGACGGAAGTGGGGCCGCCGGACTGCCCGATGATACATGCACCTTTTAACATTTTAACAATTCCTCCAATTTGGATTTCTTTTTGTAGATAAATGTGCTTTCTTTTCTATTATACCAAGATTTTCCGCTATTGTAAACAGATTTTTTGCACGGAACCTTCGGTTTTTTGCGTAGCTGTGGTGTGCGGAATGGCGAAAAAGAAAGATGCGCCTGGCAGAGCGGTTGTAGCAAAATAGTTCAAAACAACGAACTATCGGACGATTGAAATAAAATAAATGTTGAAAATAAACAAAAAGCACTTGCATTGTCTGGAAAAATGTGGTATTATATATTTGCCATCGTTCCCCAGCCTTGCGTTGGGGAGCAAAATTAAATGGCAGGAGGAAAAGACCTATGAAAAAACGTATTCTTTCCCTGACCCTGGCGTTGCTGATGGCCCTGTCCGTTATGGCGTTCCCCGCCGCCGCGTATGAGGAGGAGGGGATTATGCCGCTTGTATCTTGGGGATACTGTCCGCGGTGTATGAAAGAGGTTGTTATTGAAACTGAGACTTATAGGCCCGGGGGAATATTTAGGGTTCCTGATGGCAACTGTAATACGGGGACTATAGCACATGAACACCAAAATTACTACGATTACAATATTTTCCAGTGTGCATCGTGCAATTATCCAGAGCAACGTATAGCGACGCACGTGCTTTGCTTGGCCAATAGAAATTGGTTGAGCTAAGTGAAGGTTTGTGATAATGAAAGCAGTTGGCATAAGAGGTGTCATTTTGCTTTTAGGTGTTTTGTTCCTCGCCGCCTGCGGAGCAGGCGGCGAGGACTCGCCTGTAGAAGCAGAGGTGCAAACGTTAGTTCTTGCCACGGTGTCTGGCAATGTTGACCGGGAGATGGTAAGCCGATTTAATCTTGCACATTCTGACGTTCAGATTGAAGTAAAGGATTATTCTGAGCGTGGTAAGATTACAGACGCAGGTATTGACCAGCTTATGTCGGAAATTATTGCCGGACAAATTCCAGATATCATTGAACTAGGCACCAACACTCGACAGCTCCCTGTCCGGCAATTGGCTCAAAAAGGATATTTAGAGAATCTTTGGCCCTATATTGAGAACGACCCGGATTTGGGCCGAGACAGCCTTGTGAAAGCGCCCATAGAAGCTGCAAAAATAAACGGCGCCCTCTATTTTTCCTTTGGTTCTGTGGTGATTAATACATTAGTTGGTCCGGAGCGCATAACTGGGAAGCGGTATAGCTGGACGGTGGAAAATCTCGAAGAAGCGTTTCAAGCTATGCCGGAAGACTCAACCATTGTGCAGTATTGTGACACCAAGTTGGATATGCTCTACTACTTATTTCACTTTAATTTGGGTCATTGGATTGATTGGGAAACGGGAAAAGTTTCTTTTGACGATGAGGAATTTCGCTCCTATCTGGAATTTGTTAATGAATTTCCACTGGAATTTGACTGGAGTGACCCGGAAACGGTCAATGAAGAAATCGGCAGCCGTATGTTGTCAGGCAGACAAATGTTAACCAACACGAACATATCTTCGCCACTCAATGTACAAATTATGGACGCAGCGTTTCATGAGAAAACTGCTTTTATAGGGTATCCTACCTTGGATGGCAGCATAGGCAGTTGTTTCTATTTCGCTGATGAACAATTTGCTATGAGTGCTGCATGCCAAAATAAAGAAGCTGCTTGGGAATTTATTCGGCTGCCGTTTTTGTGTGAGAAAAGCCAGATTGACCCGGCAATCCCTGTTAATCAGGAGGAGTTTGATATCTGGTTAAACTGTGAGCGCCGGTTAGAACCGCTTACTTATTCTTCTATTGAAATAGACCTGCATCAACCAACGCAGGAGGAAAAAGACCGCTTTCTGGATTTTTTCAACAGGGTGGATAAGGTTGTCCAGGTTAATAATACGGTTTTTCATATCGTCAAGGATCAATGCGGCTCCTATTTTGCCGGCGACAAAACCCTGGACGAGACCGTGAATTTAATCCAACGCCGGGTAAGCCTGTATGTAAACGAGCAGTTCTGACCCTGGCGGCAGAATACACAAAACCGCCCCCGGCCCAACCCGCTACATTTTTTCGATTTCCCTGTTGCAATCCGGCGGAAATGTGGTAAAATAAACCTAACTTCACTGTAAGGAGGACAATAATTATGCCCCTTGTTACCACAACCGAGATGTTTAAGAAGGCCTATGACGGCGGCTACGCCATCGGCGCTTTCAACGTCAACAACATGGAGATCGTCCAGGGGATCACCGAGGCCGCAAAGGAAGTCAGCGCCCCGCTGATTCTCCAGGTTTCCAAGGGCGCACGCGCCTATGCCAACCACACTTATCTGGTCAAGCTGGTAGAAGCTGCCATCATTGAGACTGGCCTGCCCATCTGCCTGCATCTGGACCATGGCGACAGTTTTGAGACTTGCAAGAGCTGCATCGATGGCGGCTTTACTTCCGTGATGATCGATGCGTCCAGCAAGCCTTTTGCCGAGAACATTGAGATCACCAAGAAGGTGGTGGAGTACGCCCACGACCACGGCGTCGTGGTAGAGGCCGAGCTGGGCAGCCTGGCTGGCGTAGAGGACGAAGTCCAGGTTTCCGCTGAGGATTCCTCCTACACCCGTCCGGAAGAAGTCGAGGAATTTGTATCCAAGACGGGCTGTGATTCCCTGGCGATTGCCATTGGCACCAGCCACGGCGCTTACAAGTTCACAGCCGCGCAGTGCACCCGCAACGAGAAGGGCGAGCTGGTACCTCCTCCGCTGCGCTTTGACATTCTCGATGAGGTTGTCAAGCGTCTGCCCGGATTCCCCATCGTGCTGCACGGTTCTTCCTCCGTGCCCCAGGAGTTCGTGAAGATGGTCAACGCCAACGGAGGCAAGATGCCTGATGCAGTCGGCATTCCCGAGGAGCAGCTCCGCCAGGCCGCCCGCAGCGCCGTCTGCAAGATCAACATTGACTCTGACCTGCGTCTTGCCATGACCGGCACAGTCCGTCAGTTCTTCTGCGAGCATCCCGACAAGTTCGATCCCCGCGAGTACCTGAAGCCCGCCCGCGCTGCTATCAAGGAACTGGTTAAGCACAAGCTGATCAATGTCCTTGGCTGTGATGGAAAGGCGTTCTAAGAAAAGCCCAATTGCAAAAGAAGTCCGCAGCGTTAATCGCTGCGGACTTCTTTTGCGCGGAGACACGGTAAGGCTTTTTGTTCCAGTTCCTCCAACTATTGCATTTGCAAAATAGTTACAAATTAGTTACAATTTATAAGAACCCACAACCCAGGACCAAAGGAGGAATTTTATGAAACGCGTAAGAAAGCTTACCACAGCGATGGCGGCCACCGTACTGGCCGTTGTCCTTTCCACCTCTGCCTTTGCCGCAAATCTAACCCACACCGTTGTGAAAGGCGATACCATGTGGAAGCTGGCTGTTAAATACCAGGTAGGAACCAGCGAGATCATCGCCGCCAACCCTCAAATCTCCAACCCCAATCTGATTTACCCTGGCCAGCGTCTAACAATTCCCCAAATTTCCACCAGTGTCCAGAATTTTGAGGAAGAAGTGGCCCGCCTGGTCAATGAGCAGCGCGCTAAAAACGGACTATCCCCCTTGACGCTGAATTGGGAGCTTTCCCGCGTTGCACGCTATAAATCAGAGGATATGGCTCGGAACCGCTATTTCTCCCATACCAGCCCCACCTATGGCACTCCGTTTGAGATGATCCGATCCTTTGGACTATCCTACCGTTCCGCCGGGGAAAACATAGCCTACGGCCAGCGTACACCCGCCGCCGTCATGGATGCCTGGATGAACTCCAGCGGCCACCGCGCCAATATCCTAAACGCGTCCTATACGCAAATCGGCGTAGGTTATTACGCCAATGGAAATTACTGGACCCAAATGTTCATCGGCTGACCCCGCGAAGCAGGGGAGGCCCACACCCCAAACTGCGTCCTGCCATCAGGCAGGGCGCAATTTTTTTGTTTCCCCCCTTGACAAATGAAAAAAACTGCGTATAATCTAAAGCATGAACAGTTGCTCATATATTCATTTGTTCAAACATTCTATGACAAGGAGGAAGTGCCATGGAGCGGGAATCCATCGAAGTCTGTGAAGTCAGCGTTATCCATGAAGATGTTCTTGCCAGGGTTAAGGCTAAAATGCCCGATGAAGCGCCAGTTTATGAGGTTTCCGAGCTGTTCAAGGTCTTTGGCGACAGCACCCGCGCCCGTATTATCTGCGCCTTAAACATGGAAGAAATGTGCGTATGCGACTTGGCGGCGCTGCTAGGCATGACACAGAGCGCCATCAGCCATCAATTGCGGATACTGAAAGTTTCCCGCATTGTGAAAAGCCGTAAACAGGGGAGAGTCGTCTATTACTCCCTGGACGATGCCCATATCGGGCAAATATTTGCTATGGCCTTCGATCACGTCATGGAAGAAATGGAGGGGTAACCAATGGAGAAAGAAAAACTTGCCGCACAAACCCATGAGCACGACCACGAGCATCATGACCACGACCACTGCTGCCACCACGGACATGAACATGATGACCACGGCCATTGCGGTCATCATGCGCATGAGCATAGTCATGATGCGCACCATGATCACTGTTCCTGTGGTCACGACCATCACCATCATCATGACCGCGGAGACGGCTGCAACTGCGGCCATGACCACAATCATGAGCAGGATCCAGCGGAAGCCCGTAAAGAACTGATTACCCTAGGCGTTGGCGCGGTACTATTAGCTGCCGGACTATTGCTGAAGATCTTTCTTCCCAGCATTCCATGGCTTTCCACGGCGGTCCTGCTGGCAGCATTCGCCACTGTTGCGGCAGAAATCATTATGCAGGCAGTCGAAAACATCCGTCACGGTGAAATATTTGGAGAAAGCTTCCTCATGACCATTGCGGGCATCGGCGCGGTCTGTATTGGGGAGATCCCGGAAGGCGTAATGGTGTTCCTGCTATACCGCCTAGGTGAATATTTGCAGACGAAAGCTGTATCCTCCTCCCGCAAGTCCATTTCCGCCCTGCTGGATGTCCGGCCCGACCGCGCCAACCTACTGGAAAACGGCCAGAGCAGGGAAGTAGAAGCCAAGGAAGTCCAAACTGGCCAAACCATCCTGGTGCGCCCCGGCGAAAAGATCCCCCTGGATGGCATAGTTTTGAAGGGTACGTCCCAGCTTGATACAGCGGCTCTTACTGGCGAATCCCTGCCGCGTGACACAGCACCCGGACAACAAGTCATGGCAGGATGTATCAACCTCAGCGGCGCGTTAGAGATCAAGGTAGAAAAAACCTTCGGAGAATCCACCGCCAGCAAGATTCTGGAAATGGTAGAGAACGCTTCGGAGAAAAAAGCGTCCAGCGAAAAATTCATCACCCGGTTTGCCCGTGTCTATACGCCTATCGTGTGTCTTGCGGCGGTGATCGTGGCAATCCTTCCGCCGCTGGCTGGCTGGATGACCTGGCCCGATTCCACATATAGCGCACTCTGCTTCCTGGTCATTTCCTGCCCCTGCGCCCTAGTCATCTCTGTACCACTGAGCTTCTTTGCGGGAATTGGCCGGGCATCCCGAGAGGGTATATTAGTAAAAGGCGGCAACCATTTAGAAACGCTGGCGGAAGCGGAAATTGTTGCCTTCGACAAGACCGGAACCCTGACCGAGGGACGTTTTTCTGTCTCCACATGTATCCCGGCAGAGAATATTTCCCAGGAAAAGCTTCTGGAATGGGCCGCGCTTGCGGAGTGCCGTTCTACCCATCCTATCGCCCAATCCATTGTCGCTGCGTACGGCAAGCCCATCAATGAGAAAGTCTTGTCTGATTACCAAGAAACCTCCGGCCATGGTGTCTCAGTGATAGCAAATCATTGTCACATCATAGCTGGCAAGTATAACTACCTAACAGAAAACAACATCTCATTACCCCCAATTTCCCCATCCGCATCGACTGCGACCACAGTTTATGTCGCGGTAGACGGCATTTACCAGGGTGCAATTCTTTTGCGCGATGCCCCGAAAAAAGACGCGCAGCCAGCCATCCGTAGCCTCCGCGCTCTGGGTGTGAAGCAAACGGCAATGCTCTCTGGAGACAGCAAAGAGGTAGCGGAAGCCATTGGACAAGAAATCGGCTTAGACCGCGCCATAGGCGGACTCCTGCCACAGGATAAACTAGAGGAGCTAGGCAAGCTGCGGAACCAGTTAACCAGTAAAGGGAAATTACTTTATGCCGGAGACGGCATAAATGATACCCCAGTGTTAGCGGCGGCAGATATCGGCATCGCCATGGGCGGGTTAGGGGCAGACGCCGCGATCGAAACCGCAGACGTCATTATCATGGGAGACGAACCCAGTAAAATCGCGTCTGGCATCCGCATCGCCAGACACACCAACCGCATTGCCACAGAGAACATTATCTTTGCGATCACGATAAAAGTCCTAATCATGCTCTTGTCCGTCCTAGGCCACATCGAGCTTTGGGCTGGCGTATTCGCAGACGTAGGCGTATGTATGCTGTGTGTCCTTAACACACTCCGCATCAACCGCAAGTAACACATTGCCCTCTGCCCCTTATACACCAACAATCACCCCTCCCGCATATACTGTGTGGAAGGGGTGATCGTATTGGATGAGACAACCGGAAAACTGGTACCCTACAACCGTGGAGCTGCGGTGCGGTATGCAAAGAAATGGGCCTACGGACGGAATCCGGCCTTTTACGACTATGAGATGATCGGGGGGGACTGCACCAATTTTGCATCGCAATGCGTGTATGCGGGGAGCGGAGTAATGAATTTTACCAAAGAATTTGGCTGGTACTACATCGACCCAAACAACAAAGCCCCTGCCTGGACAGGAGTTACCTACTTCTACAACTTTATGACCCGGAGCGAGACAACCATCGGCCCCGTGGCGCAGGACGCGTCCATCAGCCAAATGGAACTTGGAGATGTGATCCAACTCTCTTTTGATGGTGAAAACTGGAACCATTCTCCTGTAGTCGTAGGCCTGCTGCGCCGTCCAGCTCTGCGGCCTGCCGATGTGTTGATTGCCGCCCACAGCTACGACTCTGATAACCGCCCTCTCAGCACCTACGATTACCAAGGAATCCGCTTCTTACATTTCATCGGAGTGCGCAAATAAAAACACCGCCGCTCACGGAAATATCCCGTGAACGGCGATGCTTTACTCTTTTGGCGGCTTGACCCGCCCCAGCGGATTTGCCCTGGCGGCAACCCGAAGTGCTTCATTATCAATATGCGTATAAATTTCTGTCGTATTTAGATGTTCATGGCCCAAAACCTCCTGCACCGCCTTCACATCCACGCCGTGTTGCAGCATCAGCGTAGCCGCAGTATGGCGCAGCTTATGCGAAGAATACTGCGCACTATCCAATCCAGCGTGGGAGAGATGCTTCTTCACCAGCGCATGGACATTCGACCGGCTGATCCGCTGATCCCGGGAGGAGAGGAATAGGGCGTTTTCATCCCGTCCGGTAATTGGCCGGCGAACTGCCAAGTAGCGGCTAATAGCGGTTTTGCAGGCATCATTCAAATACACAATACGCACTTTATTACCCTTGCCCAGCACCCGCAGTGCATCATCCTGTATATCGGTCATATTCAAACCGATCAACTCCGAAATTCGCAGGCCACAGTTCAAAAACAGCGTCAAAATACAATAATCCCGCTCACTGTGAACCCCGTCCACATGTTCCAGCAAGTCCATGCTCTCGTCCAGTGTCAGATAGCGGGGCAGAGTCTTTTTCAATTTCGGCGAATCCAATTCCTTAATTGGATTTTCCTCCAGCAGATGGGCCTTCTGGGTTACATAGTTAAAAAAGGAACGGAGAGTGGCGATTTTCCTGGCACGGGTAGTGGCACTCAGCCCATAAGCAGTCTTACCGCTATTATGCTGCTGGGCGCGATCCCGGCTGAGGTAAGTCAGATAGCCGTATACATCAGTCAATGTAATCGACCGGATCAGGCCAATATCGACATCCATAATCGAGATTTCGTCCAAATCCAGATCCCGCAGCGTGCGGTCGCGGGACTGCTTGATGTAGCGGAAAAAATTCCGGAGGTCAAGAAAATATTCGTCCACAGTTTTCTGCGAGTGTGCTTTAATGGTCTCATGATAGGATAAAAAGTCACGCAAAACCTGCGGCGCTTCGTCACGGTAATCAATCATTGTTAATATAGCATTGCAAGGCATATACAGGGCAAAACCTGGCTGGCCCCTCCCCTATATTGAACAAAATTTTTATTTTGTTCAATTATGCATATCCTTACAAACCGCCCTCCCCTCATTGCTTTTGTTTATTCACCGGCAGCACTCTCAACTCCACTGCGTCTATTATAACAGAAACTGTCAGTAAATCAAGGCGGCTGGAAAAATCCAGCCGCCTTAAGCGTATGTTTTACGCCGTCAAGTACCCGCTGCGGACTAATTTACGTCTGGGCGCGGTTTTCTCCAGCAGGCACAGCACATCGTCAGGAATCCGGCTGCTGTAGCTCACTTCCATCAGGATTCGCGTTTCCTGATCGGCAGTATCCTGTTCCAGCTGTCTAGGATCCAGGAAGTTCATATGATCCATAGACGAACGGATACCAGTGTCCAGCGCCACCCACAAGTCCAGCCCCTCGGCGGTATAGATCTCACGTTGATAGGAAACGATCATCTGCGGCAGCAGCATACGCTCGGTCAGGCCATCGTAGAAATCCAGGAGCAGCGGGTTATGGCGGTTCAAGAGCCAATCGGTCTCCCCTGCCAGCAAAGCGCGGCATTCGGCTTCCGCAACCATGGCGCTGGTACGCTGTCCGCCCATCCGCCGTTCCAGGATGAGGTAGGTAGGATCACCATCGTAGTAATTCAGCGAGAACCGGGCCACTGGAACGGACAGCTCTTGCCCCGAGTAAGCGGGCATCCGGTCGAGGTAGCTGTTAAAAAACATGGTGTGAACGCTTCTGGCGGACTCCCCTACTGTCCTGGCAGACAGGCAGTCCCGCAGAGCGGCATAATCCTCCGGCGTGATCTGGTAATGAAGCTGTTGCAGGTAAGGCTGATTAGTAGTCATGCGGCATCCTCCTTTTGTCATCATCAATATAACCAAAGGAAAAGAACTGGTTATGACTGGAATTTGAACAATTTGTGAATATGGCGAGAGAACCATATGGAGGATATCTTTTTCTTTGTAAATAAAGAAAAAGAGCCAAAAAGAAACACTTTTTGCCTTACAGACGAAAGGGGTTGATACTTGTGGGCTGGATAAAAAACCCGGCGGCACAAAATTGCACCGCCGGAGAACTGCTTACATTTTAAAACTGTCTTTTAGCCCTACGCTCCGGTTAAACACCAGATGCCCGGGCTTGCTGTCCTTGCTGTCCAGGCAGAAATACCCTACCCGCATAAACTGGAAGTTTGCCGGGGCCACAGCTTGGGCCAGCCCCGCTTCCACCTTGCACCCGGACACCACTTCCAGGGAAGTTTCGCTCATGCAGTCCAGGAAATTCTTATCCGCCGCGTCTGGCGCAGCATCACTGAACAGGTTGTCATAGAGCCTGCATTCCGCATCCACGGCGGTGGCGGCATCCACCCAATGGATAGTCGCCCCCTTTACCTTCCGCCCATCGGCAGGGTTCCCTCCCCTGCTCTCCGGGTCGTAGGTAGCCAGGATTTCAACGATATTCCCCGCCTCATCCTTCCTGCATCCGGTGCATTTAATGAGGTAAGCGCCCTTCAGCCGGCACTCTGGCCCCTCGGGATACAGCCGCTTATACTTGGGGACGGGGGTTTCCAGAAAGTCCTCCGCTTCCACGTAGATTTCCCGGGAAAAGGTAATCGTCCGGCTTCCATCCGCAGGGCGGTTAGGATTGTTTTCCACTTCAAACGTCTCGCTCTGCCCCTCGGGATAGTTGGTAATCACCAGCTTCACCGGCCGGATGACCGCCATCACCCGCTGGGCGGTCTCATTCAGATCCTCCCTGAGACAGTGCTCCAGGAAAGCGAACTCCACGGTGCTGCTGGCCTTCGCCACGCCGATCCGCTCGCAGAAATTACGGATAGCCTGGGGCGTATACCCTCTCCGCCGCAGGCCGCACAGCGTTGGCATACGGGGATCGTCCCACCCGGAGACCTTCCCCTCTTCCACCAACTGCCGCAGCTTCCGCTTGCTCATGACGGTGTAGTTGATGCCCAGCCTTGCAAACTCGATCTGTCTTGGCTTACTGGGCAAATCGCAGTTTGCCACGACCCAGTCATACAAAGGCCTATGATCCTCAAACTCCAGGGAGCAGAGGGAATGTGTAATCCCCTCCAGCGCGTCCTCAATTGGGTGCGCGAAATCATACATCGGATAGATGCACCACTTGTCCCCCTGCCGGTGGTGGTGCATGTGGTTAATGCGGTAAATAACCGGATCCCGCATATTGAAGTTCCCGCTGGCCCGGTCGATCTTGGCCCGCAGGGTCATTGCGCCGTTGGGGAACTCCCCCGCCCGCATCCGCCGGAACAAATCCAGGTTCTCCTCCACCGGGCGGTCCCGGTAAGGGCAGCGCGCCGGAGTAGACACATCGCCCCGGTACGCTTTAAATTCCTCCGGCGTTAGCTGGCAGACGTAAGCCAGCCCCTTCCGAATCAGCAGCTCCGCGCACTCATACATTTTCTCGAAGTAATCGGAGGCATAAAAGAACCGGTCGCCCCAGTCGAACCCCAGCCAGTGGATATCCTCCTGAATCGCCTGCACATACTCCACATCCTCCTTGGTAGGATTGGTGTCGTCCATGCGCAGGTTGCACAGGCCACCGTACTTCTCGGCGGTACCAAAATCAATGCACAACGCCTTGCAGTGCCCAATGTGGAGGTAGCCGTTCGGCTCAGGCGGAAAACGGGTATGGACAGCCATGCCTTGGAACCGGCCTCCCTCTGCGATGTCCTCGTCGATGAACTGGTGGATAAAGTTTTTACTTTCAGTCTCCCCGGTCATAGGGGCCAGAATTTCCTCGGCCATGTCGTCACGCTCCTCACAATAAATTCAGAGTCTTATCCAAAAATAGACAAGCTAAATTATACAAAATGCCGATAAAAAAAGCAAGGGGTTGGAGGAAATTTTTTCATCCAGGCGGATGGAATATTTTGCTGTCGAAAAAAAGATGGACATTTTCCGCAAGATAGGGTACAATTCCCATATACGATACACTTAAAAGAATCTCAAATAACACATCCAGGAGGTTTTCATGAAACACCGTATCACCCGTTGGATCTTGCCCTGCCTGACGGCAGCAGCCCTTATGCTTCTGATTGGCCAGGAGCAGGCTAGCGCATCCCCCCTGCGCACCCCATCCCTCCCGGGCATGGGACAGCTTTTCCAAGCGGTGTCAAAGCCGGACGCGCAGGCAGCCGGGGAGGAGGCCCAACCGGACGAAGACGGAGAAGCTTCTAATAAGGCGGGAATCTCCCAGAAGACCATCATAAAGGAAAAGACAAAACCGGAGGGTGAGCTTTCCGGCCCCGAGATACTGGCCAATGCCCAGCTGATCTCTCATGCCATGGGAGCCATTGACGGCCTGACCCTTCTCAACTGCCTGGAGAGCTTCCAAGCCCAATACGAAGCGGGAATACGGGTGTTTGAGGTAGACCTACGGCTGACCCGCGATGTCAAGATGGTGCTGCGCCATGACTGGCGTGGAAACTGGCAGCCGGGGATCAATGATGCCAGCATCCCCACCCGGGAACAGTTTTTATCCGAGAAGATATTAGAGAAGTACACGCCCCTCTCCTTCCGCGACCTGCTGCTTTTGATGGAGCAGTACCCGGACATTTGTATCATCACGGACACCAAATTTACGGAGCCGGACGTGTATATGATTGAATTTGACTCCATGGCCGCCGATGCCAAGGAATTAGGGCTAAGCTATCTATTTGACCGCATCATCATCCAGGTATACAGCAAGAACATGTTCACAGCCCTCAATAACGCCCACCATTTCCCCCACTACATATACACATTATATAACGAGGGCTTTGCGCAGACCACGGCCGCTTTCCGTGACCGCGCGCTTTTCTGTTCCCAGCGCGGGATCAACGGTATTACCATGTGGGATTACTGGTGGAACCCCTCCTATGAGACCATTGCGGAGGAATATGGCGTCCATGTGTATGTTCACACAGTAAACGATGTAGAGCAGTCGAAAAAGCTGTTCAGCAGCGGTATTGACGCCATCTACACTGACAGTATGGTTCCCTCCTCCTTCGCCCCCCTCTCCCCCGATGCAAACGCGGAATAAAAGTCCGGACGGCGTATGCCGTCCGGACTTTTAAATGGAGAAATCTTCTTCCGACAACTTGGATACTTCCAATTTGACCGGTCTTGGCGGAACCCGCTTTAGCGGGTCATAGCGGAAGCGGTAGCAGTGGTATTCCACGGCCACCACCCCCTTCCTCGGGCAGACGACTTCTTTCTCGTTAATAGTATTCCCTTTTGCGCAGTATGCGCAGCGGGGTTCAATATTTTTCCGGAACAAATTCATCATCGCCCCTCCCAATTCTTCGCGCCTGGACGGCACGAGGGAAAAATTTCCTCCAGAGGTTGCACAAAACCATGCAACTTTCCCCTAAATGCAGCCTAAGGTTGTAGCGAGCGTCACCTACCGAGACTTCGCGCGTCTGAACAAAAACGCTCAGCAGGACTGATCCTCCTGGAAAAATCCCTCGCGCCGGTTGCAAACGGAGGCACCTTGAAAACAAAATAGTATCCATACCGCGGGAATCACAATGCCCGCACAACAACCTTGTCATCCTCCGAGGTAACTGC
The DNA here is from genome assembly GCA_910587645.1 of uncultured Oscillospiraceae bacterium. Classification (GTDB taxonomy): domain Bacteria; phylum Bacillota; class Clostridia; order Oscillospirales; family Oscillospiraceae; genus Pelethomonas. The sequence goes on along the minus strand of CAJUNA010000041.1, from coordinate 173,551 downwards.
CAACTGTGTCACAGGGTTATCATAACTGTTGATAATAGTAACCGCCAATTGGTCCTCGACTTCCTTCTGAATGGTGCGACGCAGATTCCGCGCGCCATAGGTTGCGGAATACGACTTTTTGACCAGATACTTGACGGCGGCGTCATCATAATTCATGGTAAGCCCCTTCTCCTTCATGCTGGCTTTCAGCTCATCCAGCATCAGCCGCGCAATGGGTAGGAAATCCTCCTCGGACAGCTTGTTAAAGCAGACAATTTCATCCACCCGGTTAATAAACTCCGGCCGCAAAAACTGCTGTAACGCCTTCATGGCCCGGTCCTTATCCATCTCCCCGGCGGTCTTGTTAAACCCGACAGTCCCCTCCTTTTTATCGCTCCCCGCGTTGGAGGTCATCACGATGACGGTGTTCTCAAAATTGACCTTCCGCCCATGGGCATCGGTAATCTGCCCATCGTCCAGGATTTGCAGCAGCACATTCAGTACATCCGGGTGGGCCTTTTCGATCTCGTCGAACAGCACCACAGAATAGGGCTTGCGCCGGATTTTCTCCGTCAACTGCCCCGCCTCATCATAACCCACATACCCCGGAGGAGAGCCAATAATTCTGGAAACAGAGTGTTTCTCCATAAATTCGGACATATCCAGCCGGATCAGGCTCTCCGGCGCGTTAAACAGGTCGTCAGCCAGCTGCTTGACCAATTCCGTCTTACCCACGCCAGTGCTGCCAACGAAAATAAAACTTACCGGCTTATGTTTAGGCGAAATCCCTACCCGGTTACGCCGGATGGCGGCGGACACGGCATCGATAGCCTGGTCCTGCCCCACCACTTTCCGCTTGAGCCGCTGATCCAGCTCACTGAGCCGCTTAAATTCCTCTTCCCGGATTTTGCTGGCAGGAATCTTAGTCCAAAGCTCAATGACCCGTGCCAGGTTGTCCATGGTGAGCTGCGGCTCCCCTAGGGAAGACAGTCCGTCCAGCTCAGTTTGAAGCTGCAATTCCCTGCTTTTAATTTCGGCCAGACGTTCAAAATTCGGCTCGTCAACCGCTTCCAGAAGTTCCTTTTCTTTTCCATAATCAGCCAGTTCCCTACTGATTTCCTGCCTGCGGTTAATTCCCGCGTCTTTCAGATTCATATCGGAACAGGCCTCATCGATCAAGTCGATAGCCTTGTCTGGCAGGAACCGGTCAGTAATGTACCGCTCACTGAGCAATACCGCCTGCCGCAGGATCCCCTCCGGGATTTTGACCCCATGGAAGCTCTCATAATAGTGCGCGATCCCACGGAGGATCTGCATTGTATCTTCCAGGTTCGGTTCATTAACCGTCACCGGCTGGAACCGCCGCTCCAAGGCAGTGTCCTTTTCGATATGCTTCCGGTACTCAGTAAACGTTGTCGCACCGATGACCTGAATCTCTCCTCTGGACAGGGCGGGCTTTAGGATGTTGGCAGCGTTCATACTGCCCTCGGCATCCCCCGCGCCCACGATATTATGAACCTCATCGATCACCAGGATTATATTTCCGCATTTACGGATTTCCTCGATCAAACCCTTCATCCGGCTCTCGAACTGTCCCCGGAACTGGGTTCCCGCCACCAGAGCGGTGAGATCCAGCAAATAGACCTCCTTATCCCGCAGTTTGAAGGGTACCTCCCGATTCGCGATCCGCTGGGCAAGCCCTTCGGCGATAGCAGTCTTACCCACGCCTGGCTCACCGATCAAGCAGGGATTATTTTTTTGCCGCCGGTTCAAGATTTGGACAACCCGCTCAATCTCCTGTTCCCGGCCCACCAAATGATCCAGCTTGCCGGATCTGGCCCGTTCCGTGAGGTTGATGCAATAGCTGTCCAGATATTTCCGTTTTGGCGGCTTATCAGATTTCCGCTCCTTTGTCTCATGGCTTCTTCCCGTATTCTCCCCTGCCGCCGGCGCCGGTGTATCGGAGGAGCTGCCGCCGCCGAACAGGCGGTTTAAGAACGGGAATGTGGCGGTTTTGCCGTCTTCGTTTTCGCCGCTGTCGTCATCCTCCTCCTTAGGGATCATACCCTCCATGGATTCCGCGCCGCCAAAGGCGCTCATCATTTCGTCATTAATCATATCCAGGTCCTCATCGGTGATGCCCATGCGGCGCATCATCTCCCCTACCTGGGGCAGGCCGATCTCCTTGGCGCATTTCAGGCAAAGCCCCTCGTTGACTGTTTCGCCCTTTTCAATTTTCGAGATGAAGACCACGGCCACCCGTTTCTTACATCTCGTACACATAGTCGGTTGCATAGCTCCTACCTCCATCGCCATCCCCATGGGCGGCGTTGCAATATATCTTATTACTTATATCAAATCGTCCGCCTGTTAGCATGAACAAATTGAAAATTTTCTAACAACCTGCGCATTTTTATTTGCCAATCCCGGAAATCCATCCCGGCAAAACGCCTAAGGCCATGGATGCTTCCGCCATTTCCAAAGTTATGACGTTGGTCTGCCGCAGTACCCAGACCGCCAGGCACACCAGAATTAACCCTTTTGCCGCGCCTACCAGAGCGCCGCCAAGCTCGTTGAGCTGCCGGATCCCCGGCAGCTTTTCCGCAATTCGAAGCACTTTCGTCACGATCCGCAGCAAAAATGAGATCACCGCAAACAAAATTGCGCACAAAATGGACTGTACCACATCCCGTACTACCGTGTTCAGCGCCGCGTCCGCCATGTCCTTACCCAGCTCCGTCAACGGCATCAGCAATGCGCCGCCTACTGGCTCTCCTATGGGCAGCATATCGTTCACGGCAGCCCACGCCCGGCTGCGGATAAAATCATTGGGGATAGCGTCCAAGACCTGTTCCACGTTCCGCCGCAGCTCCTCAATGGTAGAAGCCTCCGCTTCTTTGGAAATCTCCTCCGCCCGCTGCTCGATGGCGGCGTAAGTCGCCGGCCGGAGGTACTGGTCAATTATTTTCGGCGCGGCGGCCTTGGCGATCTGTGTGGACAGCACCACCGCTGTCACTACGGCAGCCAACCCCAGCAGGCTCCGGATCAGCCCCCTCCGCCAGCCCATCGAAATACAAATCACCATCACCACCACAATCACGGCGTCTATCATAACAGATATGTTCAAAAAAGGCTATCCCCTTTCTTATGGAAAAATCACAAAAGCTTACCCTGCCCGGCATTCCGCCGGCATATATTACGGCAGAAACCGCCACGCGTACGCTCCAGAAATCAGCAGGACGGTTCCATCGTCCTCTATCCGTATCTGGCCCGCGTAGTCCGTATCCTCCAGCCGCGCGAACTCCTTTAGATCCCGCTGGTACACCACCAGCCCGTCCCCATAGAGCACCGCCAGATATCCGCCTCCCGCAGCGATATCCAGCACTTCCTCTGTCAATTCCAGGGAAGCGATCTCCTTCCCTTCCATATCATAGGTGACAAGTGTACAGATATTTCCCGCCTGATACCGTCCCAGCAGCAGCGCGCAAAAATCCGCCCCATCCAGGGTGTAGTCATGGAGATACAGATTGCCGTATGACCGGTCCAGGAGCGTCTCCCCTTCCAGGTTCGTTATGGTAAACCGTTTGTCGCACAAGCTCATGACACGATCCCCATTGCACCGGATGTCCTCCACTAACCCGTCCCGGATAGCGGTTTCGCTTCGCAACTCGCCGCTTTGCAGATCGTAAACCAGCAGGCTGCTGGCAAAGATGCCCCCCTGGGATTCCAGACTGACGATAACCACGCTGCGCCCATCGCCGGTCACTACGGCATCGCTGAGGTAGTTGTCATGGGCGCCAAAGTCAAACAGCAGACGCCCCTCCTCGTCATAGACGGAAACAACGGTTTTGAAGCCCGTTTTCTGTTCCGTCACCGCCAGATAGTCACCGCGATTGAGCCGCGCGGAAAAATATTGCAGCCCCCTTTCGGCTTGCAACGTACGGCAGACACCGTCCTGATCAAGAATATAGATGGTATCCCCGCCTATGTCACATACCGATGCGTACTTCCGGCCAACGGAGAGCTGGGGGCTGCTCATACGTAGGGACAGATCGTACAGGATTGTCCCCTGGTCGGAAATGAGCTGCGCTGTGTTGGGATTGACCACCAGCAGGCTGCTGCCCAGCTTGCCGTAGCGGTTAGCTGGGTCGGAAGCGTAGGTGTAAATATCCCGCGACCCACCGGTATCCCCGTACATCAGCCACCGGCGCAATGACGCGAAATGCCGCCCGTCCTCCATGGACGTCAGCGCGGCAACGCATACCACCACGCACAGTACCAGCGCCGCAGCCACCAAACGTCCCAGGAGGCGCTTCTTTTTTTCCTTCGGCTCCGGCGCCGTTCCGTCATGCTTCTTCGTCATTGAGCCGTTCATCCTCATACCACAGTTTGGTCAGGTACAGGCCGCCGGGAGGAACCGTAGGCCCCGCCAGGGTGCGGTTGCCGCTGGCCAGGATGGCGGGAATATCCTCTGGTGTCAGCTTCCCTTCGGCAGCGTACAGCACAGTGCCCGTTATGGCTCGTACCATATTATACAAAAATCCATTGGCGCATACCTTCAATTCCAACAAAGGGCCGTTCCGGCCTACCCGGCAGTAATGGATGGTACGGACTGTCGTCATTGTCTCCGTTCCCACGCTGCGTACGGCCCGGAAGTCGTGGGTGCCTTCAAAAACCCTTGCCGCCCGGTCCATTAGTGTCTCGTCCAGAGTCTTGGGATAAAAATAGGCGCGGTTGACATAAAACGGATTCCGGATCCGGGAATTGAAAATGCGGTAGGTATATTCTTTTTTTAGGCAGGAGCCAATGGCGTTGAACCGCCCGTCTACGTCAAAGGCCCGGTATACCACAATATCCTCCGGCAGGCGGCTGTTTACCGCTAGGGGGAACCGGTCGCAGGGTATGGCGGAGCTTGTCCGGAAATTGGCAACATACCGCTCAGCGTGGACGCCGGCATCTGTTCTGCCGCAGCCGGTCACCTTGATTTTTTCCCCGCAGATGACAGTCAGGGCCTTTTCCAAGGTCTCCGCTACCGTGACCTGGGTTTTCTGTACCTGCCAGCCGTGGTAATTGGTTCCGTTGTACATCATAAGGAAGGCTACATTTCTCATCATTTTTCCTTCCCCGCCCTACAGGCCAAAATGAGCCAGCGTAAGAACCGCCGCCAGCACAATCCCATATGCCGCCAGTACCAGGTAGTCCCGGGCCTGATACCGCAGCACATGGAGTTTCGTCCGTCCCGCATCGCCGTGGTAGCAGCGGCACTCCATAGCTACCGCCAATTCATCAGCCCGCCGGAAAGCGGAGATGAACAGCGGCACTAAAATCGGAACCAGCGCCTTAGCCCGCTGCATCAGGCTCCCGCTCTCAAAATCTGCGCCCCGGGCCTTTTGGGCGGACATGATCTTATCTGTTTCCTCAATCAGCGTGGGGATGAACCGCAGGGCGATAGACATAATCATCGCCAGCTCATGAACCGGCACTTTTGCCTTTTTCAGCGGGCCTAGCAGCGTTTCCAAGCCGTCCGTCAGGGCAATAGGGCTGGTGGTGTAGGTCAGCAGGAAGGTGCCCATAATCAGCATGGTAATGCGCAGAACCATGAAAAAAGCGGTGAAAATGCCCTCTTTCGTAATCTTGAAAATCCAGAAGGACGCCAGCACCTCACCGGGGGTATACAGCAGGTTCAGCGCCGCCGTGAAGCAGATAATAAACAAAATCGGCTTCAAGCCCCGCACCAACGCCTTGGGCGCAACGCCGGAGACCTTGACCCCCGTTGCCAGCAACAGTGCCACTATGCCGTAGGATACAAAAGACCTGGCGCAGAAAAGCGTCACAATATAGAGAACCGTTAAAAGAATTTTTGTCCTGGGATCCAGCTTATGGGCCAGGGAGTTCCCGGGAAAATACTGGCCCAGGGTGATGTCCTTGAGCATCAGGCTATCCCTCCCCTCAGCGCGCACAGCGCGGCCCGTAAGTCCGCTACGGTATATACGGCGGGGTCGATGGCAAGGCCCTGCCGCTTCAGTTCCATTGCCACCTGGGTCACCTGGGGCACGTTCAGGCCTACGTCTAAAAGCTCCTGGGCGCGGCTAAACACCTGATGGGGCGTTCCGGACATGACTACCCCGGCGTTGGCCAGGACGGCAATACGGTCTACATTCTCCGCCACCTCGTCCATGCTGTGGCTGACCATCACGACCGTGGTCCCCTTTTCCTTATGATAATTGCGGATGTTTTCCAGCATACTTTGCCGCCCCGCCGGATCCAGGCCAGCCGACGGTTCGTCTAAAATCAGCACCTCCGGCTCCATGGCTATGACCCCGGCGATGGCTACCCGCCGCTTCTGCCCGCCGGAGAGGTCGAAGGGGGACTTGTCCAGCAGCTCCTCCCCCAGGCCGGAAAAGGCCAGGGCGGAACGTACCCGGCGGTCAATCTCCTTCTCGTCCAGGCCCATGTTTTTCGGGCCGAAGGCGATGTCCTTATAGACGGTTTCCTCAAAAAGCTGGTACTCCGGATATTGGAACACCAGGCCTACCCGGAAACGGACGTTCCGGATCCTTTTCGGATCCGCCCAGATGTCCTCCTCCCCCAGCAGGATCCTCCCGGAGGTGGGCTTCAAAAGGCCGTTGAGATGCTGAATTAAAGTGGATTTCCCGGAGCCGGTGTGGCCGATAATCCCCAGGAACTCCCCTTCCATGATCTCCATGCTGACATGGTCTACCGCGTTGCGGCAGAAGGGCGTGTTCACGCCGTAGGTATGGGTCAGATTTTCTACGCGGATGATAGGTTTCAATATCCTGTCCTCGCTTTTATGATTTAAAACTGGCAGTAATGACATCTGCGCATTCTTGAATGCCAAGGGCGTCCAGTGGAACGTCAAAGCCGTCCTGCCGGAGACCGTGGAGCAGCTCCACCGTATGGGGTGCTGCCAGCCCGATGGCTTGCAGCTTCTCCACCTGCACCAATATCTCCTGGGGTGTTCCGTCCATCACTACCCTGCCGCCGTCCATGACTACAACGCGGTCCGCCATGGCGGCCTCGTCCATGTGATGGGTGATAAGGATAATGGTGATGTTCTTTTCCCGGTTGAGTTTCTTGACTGTGTCCAGCACTTCCCTGCGGCCCAGGGGATCCAGCATGGCCGTGGATTCGTCCAGTACGATGCAGGCAGGCTCCATGGCAATGACCCCGGCAATGGCAATGCGCTGCTTTTGCCCGCCGGAAAGATGGTGGGGGGCATGGAGGGTAAATTCTTCCATGCCTACGGCCTTCAGCGCGGCAGAAACCCGGGCTTGTATCTCCGGGGTGGGAATCCCCAGGTTTTCCGGGCCAAAGGCTACGTCCTCCTCTACCACGTTGGCAACAATTTGGTTATCCGGGTTTTGGAACACCATACCCACCCGGCGGCGGATCTCAATGAGAAGTTCCTCGTTGGCAGTATCCAGGCCGTCTACCCAGACCGTGCCGCCGCCGGGCAGGAGGACAGCGTTCATGTGCTTGGCTAAGGTGGATTTGCCCGAGCCGTTGTGGCCCAGAACTACCGTGAAGCTCCCTTGTGTAATAGAAAGGTCAATGCCTTGTAAGGCAAGGACCGGCTCCTTTCCCTCATCGGGGGGATACGCGAAAGTCAGATTTTCCGTTTTTATAATGTCCGTCATGTAGGTTCCTCGTTACAATATAGTCCAGTATCTTCCATGAATATTGCTATCTCCTGGTACGGCCAGACGCCGCTGAGCCGCTCACCGGTCGCTGGTCCATCTCCCGGTAGCCCCGCAGGGCAGGACGAGGCCGGTTTCTGAGACGGGCAGGCCGATTTCCCCGCTGGCAGTCCTGCCGCCAAATTTTCGGGAAACCACCATCTCTAATATATACGTCAATACGCTAGGGGCAAGCCCTGTGGTATAGGAGTTGATGATGACAAACAGGGGCTCGTCCGACAGCACACCCGCGCACAGCTCTACGAAGGGGTACAGGTTGTCCTCCAGCTTCCAGACCTCGCCGGTGGGACCCCGGCCGTAGCTAGGCGGATCCATGATGATGGCATCGTACCGCCGCCCACGGCGGATTTCGCGCTCCACAAATTTGGCGCAGTCATCTACGATCCATCGGATGGGCGCGGCCTCCAGGCCAGACGCTTTGGCGTTTTCCCGCGCCCATTGAACCATGCCCTTGGCGGCGTCTACATGGCACACGCTGGCGCCGGCCGCGGCACAGGCAACGCTGGCCGCGCCAGTGTAGGCGAAGAGGTTCAGGACGCTGACCGGCCGGCCGGCCGAACGGATTTGTTCCTGGGCGAAGTCCCAATTGACAGACTGCTCAGGAAACAGGCCGGTGTGCTTGAAGTTCATGGGTTTGACCTGGAAGGTGAGATTTTTATAGCGCACGCTCCACTGGCCCGGAAGATGGGATTTCTCCCAGCTTCCCCCGCCAGAGCTGGAACGCAGATAGCGGCCGTCTGGCTTCTTCCAGCCGGGGTGGGCCCTTTGTGTGTTCCATATCGCCTGCGGATCCGGACGCACTAGGAGCTTGTTCCCCCAGCGTTCCAGCTTTTCTCCCCTGCCGCAGTCCAGAAGCTCGTAATCCTTCCAGCCGTCCGCTATCCACATGGCTTTTCCCTCCCGGTACTGATACAAAAATTCACTATATTATATACCAGCAAATGGAAACCGTCAACAAAGAATATTTGCTGTTTCGGCTGAGACACGGAATGAAAGCGCGGAATACGGAAGAAAATTCAATTTTCCCCCTTGACATCAGGGCGGAAATGGGCTATGATAAACAAGCTTGTAAAGCCGCGCGGCTTTACACGAGGGAAGAAGGGGGAACGCCGTGAAAAACCAGACCTACCGCATGACTATGCTGTTCGATTTTTACGGGGAACTCCTGACTGAGAGACAACGGGAATTTTTTGACCTCTATTACAACGAAGATCTCAGTCTCTCCGAAATCGCGGAAAACAATGGCATCAGCCGTCAGGGCGTTCGGGATGTTATTGTCCGCGCCGAGGGCGTTATGCAGAAGGTGGAGGATAAGACCGGACTGATCCGCCGCTTCCTCCAGATGCAGGAGCACATCGTCTCCATTGAAGAAGCCGCCGGGCAGATCAAAACCTTGAACTACCGCCAGTATGAGGACCCTCGCATCGACCGGCTGACGGACGCCATCGCCCGGGCCGCCCGGGCATTGAAAGAATAAGGAGTGACACCCCATGGCATTTGAAGGTCTTTCCGAAAAACTAAACGCCGCGTTCCGGCGCCTGCGGGGCAAGGGGCGCGTTACCGAATCTGACGTCCGGGAAGCTATGCGCGAGGTTCGCCTGGCCCTGCTGGACGCCGATGTCAGCTACGGCGTGGTCAAGGATTTTGTCGCCAAAGTTACTGAGCGCGCCGTGGGCGCGGAGGTGCTGGAAAGCCTGACCCCAGCCCAGCAGATCATCAAGATCGTCAACGAGGAATTGACGGAGCTGATGGGCGGGGGCAATGAGAAGATTTCCATGGCTTCCAAGCCCCCCACAGTCATCATGATGGTGGGTCTCCAGGGCGCAGGTAAAACAACCAACGGCGCGAAGCTGGCCGGTTATTTGAAAAATTCTATGGGCAAACGGCCGATGCTGGTGGCCTGCGATGTGTACCGGCCCGCCGCCATCACCCAATTGCAGGTAGTTGGCGAACAGCTCGACATCCCTGTGTTTGCCCTGGGCCAGGTCAACCCCGTCCAGATCGCCCAGCATGCCGTACGGCATGCCCGGGATAATGGATACGATACCATCCTTCTGGATACTGCCGGCCGGCTCCATATCGATGAGCAGCTCATGAATGAGCTGAAAAAAATCAAGGCCGCTGTCAACCCCAATGAGATCCTGCTGGTAGTGGACGCAATGACCGGCCAGGACGCTGTCAGCGCCGCTTCCGCCTTTGACGAAGCGTTGGGTATTGATGGCGTGATGCTCACCAAACTGGACGGCGATGCCAGGGGCGGTGCGGCTCTCTCTATCCGGGCGGCCACTGGAAAGCCTATTAAATTCATCGGCACCGGCGAAAAGCTGGACATGCTGGAGCTGTTCCACCCCGACCGTATGGCTTCCCGCATTCTGGGTATGGGCGATATGCTCTCTCTTATTGAGAAGGCGGAGCAGAGCTACGATGAAAAAAAGGCTGCTGAGATCGAGGAAAAGCTGCGCAAGAACCGCTTTACCCTCTCTGATTACATGGAACAGATGAACCAGCTTCGCAAAATGGGTGACTTGGGGCAAATGGTTTCTATGTTCCCGGGGCAGCTGGGCAAGCAGATGGCCGGCGCCCAGATTGATGACAAGATGCTCTCCCGCCAGGAAGCTATCGTTCTGTCCATGACCCCCAAGGAGCGCAATACCCCCTCCCTGCTGGACGCCAGCCGAAAGCGCCGTATTGCCGCAGGCTGCGGACAGGAAGTGTCCGATGTAAACCGACTGCTCAAGCAGTATGAGATGATGCTGCAATTGACCAAGCAGCTCTCCAAGGGCAAGATGCCCTTGGGGCTGGGTAAAATGCCGAACCTGGGCAAGATCACCGGTACCAGCAAAATGCACGGCTTTGGCCGGAAAAAGCGGCTGAAGTAATTCCCTTCGTCATAAATGCACCGGCATTTATCTATACAAACATAACAAATTTTAGATTAACTGGAGGAAACACATTATGGTTAAGATCAGACTGCGCCGCATGGGCGCAAAGAAAGCGCCTTTCTACCGCGTTGTCGTTGCCGACAGCCGCTATCCCCGGGATGGCCGCTTCATTGAGGAGATCGGCACGTATAATCCCTGCGTCTCCCCCGCTGAAATCAAAATTGACGCCGACCGCGCTAAGGAGTGGATCCAGACCGGCGCACAGCCTACTGACACCGTCCGCGCGCTGCTCAAGAAAGTTGACGTGCTCTAATGGGCGAGCACAGCGTAAAGGATCTGCTGCTCTATGTCGCGAAAAACCTGGTGGAAAACCCTGACGCCGTGACAGTCACAGAGGTGGAAGGGGATCATGAGATGACGCTGGAGCTGCGCGTTGCCCCGGAGGATATGGGTAAGGTAATCGGCCGTCAGGGACGGATCGCTAAGGAAATCCGTAAGCTGGTCGGCTCCTGCGCCCAGCGCAAAGGGCAGAAGGTCTCGGTTGATATTGTGGATTAGTAAAAACCCGTCCGCTTTCAGTGGACGGGTTTTTTACGGTTTGCCAGCAGGAGCGCCCCGGCTATCCGGGACGCTCCTGCTGTTATTATTCTGCTTTGCTCAGTTCCATATACATTTTTTCATAGAGACGAAGAATCTGCTGGTTTGTTGTTTCCCGGCTTTTAACAATTACGCCAAAGGCTTCTGCTTTCGCCTGCCCCTGGACATTACCGGGGCTGCCACTGTCGCCGCTGTCACCATCCGACATTTCGGCAAGCTTGCTAAGTACTTCCCGAAGATAGGCCGTATCGGCTTGAATCGCGGCAACTTGCCGCAGGATATATGGAATGCTGTACTCTACAGCCAAGTCTGTATGCTGTTCTGTCATTTGCGTTACCTCCAAATGATGGCTTGGTAGGCCCGCGAGACAAATCGTATTTTCAGAGATGAATCGCGCCCTACCTTTTTTTACCAAACCTTTTGCTCGTTTGGGATAGGTTGATTCATAACACTTGCCTTGTTCATCTACAACACGAACGTTTTTTATGATGGGTGATACCCCCTTTGTTGACAGGCCAAAGCGATAGATCACTGTTTTTTGTAATGGGTGCCCTCCCCAGATCCATTTTTATACTACAGCAAACAACAAAAAATGTCAAGGTCAAACTATCATAGAACGCAAAATGGCAGTCCGCCGCGCCCTACGCTTTCCGCCGCAGCACACAGCGGTTTAGGCCGCAATCCTTGGTATAGCCGTCATCGGCGTACTGCTCATATTCCGTGCCGGTGCCCAGCAGCTCTACGTCCATCAGATCGAGTTCCGAGGTATTGGAAACCTGCTTTCCTACCGGGACCAGCTTCCCTTTCCGGATATAGAACACGACCTGATGCAGGGGCGCCATGACAGTCCGCTCCCCCGCGCCAACCTCAATACAGGTGAAGCCCTCGCTGCTCCAGCGCACCTCGGTCATCGGCTCGGGCAAGTAAACGACACGGCCCTTGACGCCCTTTTCCAGTACCGGCGCGATCATGACGCTCTCCCCTACCATGAGCTGGTCGTGGATGTGCCGGGCTTTCTCGTCTCCCGGGTAGTCGAAAGCCAGGGGACGGATCAGCATGTCCTGCCGCAGGGCAGCTTTCATAAATTCGGAATACAAATAGGGCAGTAGCCGGTAGCGCAGGCTGACTACTGTGCGGAAATCTTCCACCTTGCGGAACCGGTAGCACTCCTGGTTTCTGGTGAAAATAGCGGTATGGTTCCGCATCAGCGGCGTAAACACGGATACCGCCAGCCAGCGCAGCAGCAGCTCCCGGTCGCAGTTCCCGCCGAAGCCGCCAGTGTCCGCGCCGCTGTACAGGAAGCCGCACATATTCAGGCTGGGCATGTGGTACACATTCTGCCGCAGCATCTCCCAGGTGGAAGCGTTGTCCCCTGTCCAGATGCCGCCGTACCGGTGGGCACCAATGTAGGAGGAACGGGAAAACAGCAGATACCGCCGGTCTAACAGCCGGCCCAGGCCTTCGCCTGACGCTCTGGTCATCAATGCGCCGTAGAGGTTATGAACCTCATAGTTGCTCTTTTCCCTGCCGTCGTCCAGGCGGTGGAAAAAGTCCTTAAAGTCGGCGATGTGCCGCTCTGGCTGGTCTACATCCCCACGCTCTACATCGGGCTTTGTGTCCTTGGCACGGTATTCCGTGGAGAAAATGGCGGGCTCGTTCATATCATTCCAGAAGCCCTCCAGGCCGCTGTCTGTATAAAATTTATACTGGTCGCCAAACCAGCGGCGGACTTTTTCCTGGAAAAAGTCCGGGAAATGGGTCATGCCAGGCCAGACCTCCGCCTTGAAAAAGGTGCCCTCATGGTTCTTACAGAAATATTCCTTTTCTACACCTTCACTATATACGGGATTGCCCGGTTCAATCTTGATTCCGGCATCAACGATGGGCACCAGATGCAGGCCCTTCCCCTTCAGCTTGGCAGAGAAGCCGGTCATGTTCGGGAAACGGCGCTTATTGACGGTAAAGTCAATATAACGGTCCATGTAGTCGATGTCCATGCAGATGTAGTCCAAGGGGATCCCCGCTTCCTCATGCTTGGCGGCAACGCGGCTGATGTCCCGCTCAGTCTTATATCCCCACCGGCTCTGGCCGTAGCCAAAGGCCCATAAGGGAGGCAGGAAACTCCGGCCGATGATTCCTAAGAACTGCTTGACGATGCCGTAGGGGGTCTCCCCTTCTATGATATACAGGCGCAGGTCTTGGGTCTCGCAGGCAACAGACAATACGCCGCTGCCCTTGGAGTCAATATCAAACACAACCTTGGACGGCGTGTCAAAAAACGCACCGAAGGGTTCCTCCCCGTCTACGATCAGGAAGTTGTGTGCCCCATACATAGAGGGCATGTCATCCTTGTGGTGGGGGTCATCGTAGTTAAAGCTGATATACCGGCCGCCCCGCTTGTTGACGCCGCGCATGGTCTCGCCCAGGCCATAGACGATATCCTCCTCACCCAGCATGCAGGTGAAATACTGAACTGTCCCCTTTTTCCGGGAAAAATGCCGGAGCTGCTCATGGCCGGCGGACGGAAAGTCCTTTACCACCGCGAAGGTTTCCACTGGAGTGCCATAGGAAAATTTCGTAATCATGTTTCGCCCTCCCTAATGCGTTTTGTATCCTCTGCATTATAAACGAATCTGCCGGATCGTGCAACCACAATCCGGCAGATTCCTTAATTTTTTACCGGAAGTGAATCCTTGACAAAGGTATAGGTGTCCTTGCCGGAATCTGTAGCCGAGAAGCGGTAGCCCAGACGGTCAAAGGCACGCACGTCCTCCACTTTTTGAATCCGCTCCTCCGCCATGAACCGCACCATCTCGCCGCGGGCCATTTTGCACTGGGTTCCTTTTTCAATGATACGGCTGTTTTTCCGTTCGCCAAATATACAGGTGACCCACCTTGCGCTTTTTGAAAGGTGCCGGGATACGCAGACACTATATTCTTTTGAAGCTAGGTTTAAAATGCAGCCAGTTTCGGACAGTACGCTTTTTGCAATTATTGTGTCCCAAAAGGCGTAAAGGTCTTTTGCTTCGCAGATAGAAAGCTTTGCCTGCATCTCCAGACGGTAGGGTACTACCCCATCGAAGGGCCGCAGAAGGCCGTAAAAGCCGGATAATATCCGAAGATGCTCCCTGACATATGCCAGTTCCTCTGTGGTGAATACGCCGGGAGCCATGTAGCGGTATTGGATCCCCTCATAGGAGATAAGGGCGGGCGTCAGACCTTTTCGCAGATCCATAGCTTGCAGCTGCTCCAGGCTGCGCTGCGCAATCTGATCGCTGCATTTCCAGAGGGCTTTCAATTCTGGATAGGTCATCTCGCGGAGACGGTCCGCCAGGATCTCAGCCCGGTCCAAAAAGGCGGGCAGATCCTCTGCCGCGAAGCTATCCGTGTCCACCCGCATTTTCTTTGCCGGTGAGATTAAAACGCGCATAGATCCCTCCTCTAACCGAAACGTTCCGCCGCGGTTACCGTACCACCACGTTTTCTTGCCCCAGAACCTCTGTCAGTTCGTCCACCAGGGATTTTCCCAACAGGCAGGTGGTTCCCAGACGCTTGCCGGAATCCGTAAAGACAATCCTTGCCGGGGTGCTTCCAGGAAACATGGCAATTACCCGGTTGATATGGGCCAGCACTGGCGCACTGGCAGACGGGAGCCTGAGCCACAGCGTCTTTCCGTCCAGCACCTGTGTCCCCTGGGGCGCTTTGACTGGCACAACGGGTTTTTCCTCTCCGCCACGGAGGGAATAGACTTCATCGCACATGATCTGGGGCGGCTTTTCGTCCCGGACAGAGAGCTTGCCCCGGACCAGTACCGCGCTGTCGGGGCTGAGCAGCCGCCCAAACCGCTCCAGCGTCTTGGAAAAGCACAACAATTCTATCGCGCCCGTGTCGTCCTCTACGGTGGCATAGGCCATCAGGCTCCCGTTCCGGGTTGCCCGGGTCCGGTAGGCGGTGACAATGCCTGCTGCGGTGACCGCCTGTCCGTCCTGGAACAGGGCAGGCCCTCCCTCCTGGGCAAAGTCTTCATTGATTGCGCCGATCTGCGCTGCCCCGGCCCGCTTTGCCTCGTCCCGGTAGGCGTTCATGGGGTGGCCGGAGAGATACAAGCCTGTGACCTCCCGCTCCTGCCGCATCCGCTCGTCTAAAGCGTACTCGGGGATGTCCGGCAGATGGAGGGCGGAGACGGGGCGCTGGGCCGCAGGGGCGGACATGCCGAAAAAGTCTATTTGTCCTTCTACATTCTGCCGCCTGCTGCCACCAATGGAGTCCAGCACCTTGTCGCTGACGGCGGCCAGCTGGCTGCGATAAGCGCCGAACCGGTCAAAGGCTCCCGCCCGGATCAGGTTTTCCACCGCCCGTTTATTAATATCTGTGCCGTACATCCGCTGGCAGAAATCCTGGAAGCCGGTAAAGGGGCCGCTGGCCTCACGCTCCTTCACAACGCCCTGGATGAAGCCCCGGCCGATGTTCTTAATGGCTACCAAGCCAAACCGGATGCCCTCCTCCTCTACGGTGAAGCTATCGAAGGATTTGTTCACGTCCGGCGGCAGCAGGGCAATGCCCATTTCCCGGCACTCGCCGATATACTCCGCCACCTTGCCAGTCACATCCAGCACCGACGTCAGCAGCGCCGCCATGTACTCCTTGGGATAGTGGAGCTTGAACCACGCGGTCTGATAGGCTACCACGGCGTAGCAGACCGCATGGGCTTTATTGAAGGCGTAATTGGCAAAATCGTAAATTTCATCGTAAATCGCCTGGGCAATATCCTCCGGAATCCCATTGGAAACACATCCGGCGATGCCCCGTGCCTGGTCGCCGTGCAGGAATGCTTCCTGCTCCTTGGCGATATCTTTGGCTTTTTTCTTGCTCATAGCCCGGCGCACCATGTCGGCCTGTCCAAGAGAGTACCCGGCGAGCTGCTGGAAAATCTGCATCACCTGCTCCTGGTAGACGATGCAGCCGTAAGTGATGGACAAGATCGGCTCCAAAGCCGGGTGCTTGTAGCTGACCAGTTTGGGGTTGTGCTTGCAGGCGATAAACCGGGGGATGGATTCCATGGGGCCTGGACGGTATAGGGCGACAATGGCGGTCAGATCCTCGATGGTTTGGGGCTTCAGCCCCACACAGACCCCCGTCATGCCGGCGGATTCCATCTGGAACACGCCGCTGGTCTTGCCTTGGGTGAGCATTTCGTAGACGGCCTGATCGTCCTCCGGCACCTGGGCAAGAGAGAAATCCGGCTCCCGCCGCCGCACCATGGCTACCGCGTCCTCCAGCACCGTCAGGTTGCGCAGGCCTAAAAAGTCCATTTTGAGAAGCCCCAGCTCCTCTAGCGTCACCATGGTGTACTGGCAGACGATGGTCTCATCGTTTTTTGCCAGGGGCACGTAGGTATACACCGGATCCTTGGTAATCACCACGCCGGCGGCGTGGGTGGACGCGTGGCGGGGGATGCCCTCCAGGGATTTTGCGGTGTCAATGAGTTTTTTTACCCGCTCGTCCCCATCGTACATATCTTTAAGCTGCTTGCTCAGCCGCAGGGCATCGTCCAGGGTGATATGAAGTGCCCCCGGCCCACTGGGCACCTGTTTGGCTACCACATCCACCTCGGCGTAGGGCAGATTCAGTACCCTCCCCACGTCCCGGATAGCCCCCCGGGCGGCCATGGTGCCGAAGGTGACAATCTGTGCCACCCGGTCCTCGCCGTATTTCCGGCGGACGTAATCGACCACCTCGTCCCGGCGGGTGTCGCCGAAGTCCATGTCGATATCGGGCATGCTGACCCGCTCCGGGTTCAGAAACCGTTCGAAATAGAGACTGTATTTCATGGGGTCAATATCCGTGATATCCAGGCAGTAGGACACCATGCTCCCCGCCGCGCTGCCGCGGCCCGGCCCCACGGGGATGCCCTCGCTCCGTGCGAAGCGTACAAAATCAGAGACAATGAGGAAATAATCGGTGAACCCCATTTTCTCGATCATATTTAATTCATATTCCAACTGCCGGTGATACTCCGGGTGCTTCCCTAAGTACTTGGCTGCAAAGCCTTCCTCACACAGCTTCCGGATGTATGTCTGTGCCTGCTCCCCCTCCGGCACCTTGAACTCCGGCAGGTGGTACTTGCCGAAGGTAAATTCCAGATTGCACAGGGCCGCAATCCGTTCGGTATTCTCAACGGCGTCCGGATAGCGGCTGAACAGCTTCTCCATTTCTTCGGTAGAGCGCACATAGAAGTTGCGCGGCTCGTACCGCATCCGCTTCTCGTCCTCTACCAGCTTGCCAGTCTGGATGCACAGCAGGATGTCGTGGGCTTCCGCGTCCTCCGGCGCGAGATAGTGGCAGTCGTTGGTGCAGACCAGAGGGATCCCCGTCTCCTCATGGAGCCGCAGCAGGCTCTCGTTTACGATGGCCTGGTTACGGATGCCGTGATCCTGCAACTCCAGGTAGAAGCCGTCTTCCCCGAAAATTTCCCGCATTTCCAGGGCGTAGGCCTTCGCGCCCTCATAATCCCCGTTGACCAGCCGCTTCGGAATCTCCCCCGCCAGGCAGGCGGATAGGGCGATCAGCCCGCCGCTGTGCTCCCGCAACAGCGTCATGTCGATTCTCGGCTTTACATAGAAGCCCTCCACGAACCCCTTGCTGACCATGAAGCTCAGGTTTTTGTACCCTTCCTCGTTCCGGCACAGCAACACCAGATGACGGCTCTCCGCGTCCAGCTCATGAACCCGGTCAAACCGTGTCCGGTCCTGGGGGGTGACGTAGACCTCGCAGCCGATGATGGGCTTGACACCTTCCGCCTTGCAGGCCCGGTAGAAGTCGATGGCCCCGTACATAACGCCATGGTCGGTGACCGCTACGGCGGTCTGGCCCAATTCCTTGACCCGTCTCGCCAGGCCGCTGATTTTACAGAATCCGTCCAGCAGGCTGTATTCTGTATGGACGTGGAGGTGTACGAACGACATAGCTCTCCCCTTTCCCCGCCGCCTAAAACGGCGCTATAAGTCGATTGTTTCTCCGCAGGACAGATATTTCATCCGGGGAAGCCTTTCGCGGAGAAATTGAAAGGCTTCCTCACCGGTGCAGTGGCAGGTGAAAAAGTCCATGTCATACCGCTGCATTTCCCCGGCGATTCCCGCTAAAATTTCCTCCGGTACCGTCTTTTTTGTCACCGGTACCCGCAGGTGATAGCCGCCGATGCAGACCTGGGGGCGGTAGGGCTTCGCCCGCTCCAGAATGTTGACGATGCCGCAGTGGCCGCAGCCCATCAGCAGGACGTTCTTTTCTTCGAAGATCATCAAATCCTGCTCATGGCCGAACTGGTCAGGGCCTTGCCTGTCGTAAAGCGTATCATTGGCCGCTGAGTGGAACTGGGACGTGTCCGCCACCGTAAAGAGCAGCAGCTCTTCATCGATCCGGTATTCTCCGTCCAGCAAAACCACCTGGGGGTGGTTCATCAGCTCCTTGTCCAGGCCGATGGAAACCTTAATAACGCCCAGGGACTTCGAAAAGTGCTTTTCAAACGCGGACCGTTGGACGTAGACCTTCGCCTTATGGTTGACTTCCAGAAACGCCGCCAAGGCGCCGCCGTGGTCAGAATGGCCGTGGGAGATGATGACGGTATCCACCTGTTCCAGGCCGATCCCCCGTTTTTGGGCGTTTTCCAGCAGGGTCTTGTCCGGGCCCAGGTCAAAAAGCAATTTATGGCGGGCCGTCTCCACATACAGCGACAGCCCGTGAACCGCCGCTAATTCGCAATGTGATGTGTTTTCTACCAACGCGGTGATTTTCATAGTTTTCTTCCTCCCTATGTGCGGCTTAATTCTATCAGCTTGCGCAGGCGGTGGTTCAGGCAGCTTTTGGTGACCGGCGGCTCGAATTCCTCCGCAAGCTGGCTCAGCGTCAGTTCCGGATAGGCCTCCCGCAGCACGATGGTCTCCTTTAAGCTGGCCGGAAGCCCCTCCACCCGATCCAGCTCGTACAAGCGGCGGATAGCCTCCAGCTGCGCCTGGGCGGCGTCGACAGTTTTATCCAAGTTTGCCGATTCGCAGTTGACCCGGCGGTTCACGCCGTTGCGCAGCTCCTTTTCCGCCTTGGCGTTCATCAGCGCCATGGCAGACACTGGCGCGCCCATCAGCGTCAGCAGCTCTTCAATCTGGCCGCTGCTTTTGAAGTAGGTCACCTGGCTTCCGTTTCTTGCCGACTGTCCCGGCTGGCGGCCCATGTCTGCCAGCAAGGCCTGCATTTCCCTGCTGGCCTGGGCGTGGCTGGTCACCAGTTCCAGATGGTACCGCTTGCTCGGCTCCGTCACGCTCCCGCCCGCCAAAAACGCCCCGCGCAGAAAGGCCGCGCGGCAGCAGTCCTCCTCCAGCAAGCCAAAGTTGATGTGCAGCACCGGGCTCTGCCGGGAATCAAAACCAAAGGCATCGATAATCCGGTGGATTTTCCCCGCATCGGTGAGCTGGAAGATATATTTCCGCTCCCCCTCCCCTGGCAGGCGGTCAAACTCCATATGGAAGGCGGATTCCAGCAAATTGGGCAGGCGCGCGGCAAAGCTTTCGCTCTCGGTAATCAGCCGCACCTCCCGGGAGGTGAAGGTGTTGCCGTACAGCAGCGCGCCGTAGATCTCCGCCCGGGTGCAGCATGGGCGGTCCAGCCGCCCACGGCACAGCTCTGTTTTGACTTCACTGGAAAAGGACATGCCTTCCCCTCCTTGTCCCCTATTTGTTAGATTGGTATAGTATACCACCACCCCGGCGGTAAATCAACGCCGCAGGGAAATTTTGCAGCCGCTCCGCTTAGGAGATGATTTCCGCAGGAGAACAAAAAAGGGACTACCCTTCCCCGCCGTTTTGTGCTATAATGAAAATCAAGTCCGCCCGTTCCATGCGGCGGGCCCAAACAGCGCCAAAAAGGAGCGAAGCAAATGACAACGGAAGCAAACGG
Organism: uncultured Oscillospiraceae bacterium; assembly: GCA_910587645.1. Taxonomy (GTDB): domain Bacteria; phylum Bacillota; class Clostridia; order Oscillospirales; family Oscillospiraceae; genus Pelethomonas. Next base: position 153,429 of record CAJUNA010000041.1, on the reverse strand, counting down.
CAGCCTGCTCCCCGGCGAGCAGGAGACTGTCATGGTTTATATCAATCCGGACGTAATCCAGTCTATGGCGGATTTGTCCGCCGGACGGCTGCAAACCCTTCACGAGCTGGAGGACGCCGCAGAGGAGGGCGATTTGGACGCGGCCTATCAACTGGGCCAGCACTGCTGCCGGGGTACCGGCGGCGTGGAGAAGGATGAAAAAAAGGGCTTGTACTGGTTCCAAAAGGCCGCCGATGGCGACCATGTCGCCGCCCAGTACAGCCTGGGTATGTGTTGGCTGCGGGGCATTGGGACGGAGCGGAACCCGGACAAGGGCTTCCGCCTGCTCTCCGGGCCGGCAGAGCTGGGATACCCGCCCGCCGTCTGCGAGTTAGGCCTGTGCTATGAACTGGGCAGCGGCGTGGAAATGGACAAGCAGAAGGCGGCGGAGCTGTACCGGGAAGCCGCCGAGCAGGATTTCGCCCCTGCGCAGTGCAATCTGGGTTTCTTTTACTATCGGGGCATCGGCGTGGAGGAGGACGACCAACAGGCCGCTATGTGGTTCGCCAAGGCAGCCCAGCAGGGCTATGCCCGGGCGCAGATGTTAATGGGAGAGTGCTTTGAGAACGGCTACGGCGTGGAACAGGACCCGGAAAAAGCTGTAGCCCTCTACCGCGCGTCCCATGAGCAGGGCTATGAACCGGGAACCTGCGCCCTGGGAGTCTGCTACGACCGGGGTACGGGCGTGGAGGAGGATCGGGAAAAAGCCGCCCAGCTTTACATGGAAGCCGCCAAGGAGGAATACCCCCGGGCGCAGTACTTAGTTGGCCAGTGCTATGAATTCGGCCACGGGGTGGAGAAAAACGAGGCGCTGGCGGCAGATTACTACCGCCGCGCGCATGAAAACGGCTTTCCCCCCGCTACCTGTGCCCTGGGGCTGTGCTATGAGACGGCCATGGGCGTAGAGGTGGACAAGGAAAAAGCTGTAGCCCTCTACCGGGAAGCCGCCGAAGCGGGCCACCCCGCCGCCCAGTGCAACCTGGGCTTCTGCTATTACCAAGGCATCGGTGTGGCGGAGGACAACGGCGAGGCGGTGAAATGGTTCGCCCTATCGGCGGAACAGGGCTATCCGCGGGCGCTGGATCTGCTGGGCGAATGCTATGATTTTGGCTACGGCGTGGAAAAAGACGTGAAAAAAGCTATGCAGCTCTATGCCGCCGCCTGTGAAAAAGGACACGCGCCTGCCGCCACAGCCCTTGGCCTGTGTTATGAGCTGGGCCGGGGCGTGGAACAGGATTTGGCAAAGGCAGTGGAGCTGTACCGTCAGGCCGCAGAGAAGGGGGATATCCGGGGGCAGTGCAACCTGGGCTACTGCTACTATCAGGGCATCGGCACCGAAGTAGACGATGTGGAGGCCGCCAAGTGGTTCGCCGCAGCAGCGGAGCGGGAGTACCCCCGGGCGCAGTTCCTTCTGGGCCAGTGCCTGGAGTTTGGCTACGGTGTGGAAAAGGATATCGAGCAGGCCCTCCGGCTTTACCATGCCGCCTGGGAGGGCCGCCATACCCCTGCCGCAGCAGCCATCGGGCTGTGCTATGAGCAGGGCAAAGGAGTGGAGGCGGACAAAGGTAAGGCTGTCGAATATTACCTGCTGGGGGCCGAAGCGGGAGACGCCCGGGCGCAGTGCAATTTGGGCTTTTGCTGCTATCAGGGCATCGGCACTGAGATGAACGATGCGGAAGCCGCCAAATGGTTCGAGAAAGCCGCCGCCCAGGATTTCCCCCGGGCGCAGCAGCTCTTGGGTGAATGCTATGAAAACGGCTACGGCGTGGAGCGGGACGAGGAGCGGGCTTTCCGCCTTTACCAAAAATCCCACGAAAACGGGCACATCCCCGGCACCTGTTCCCTGGGGCTGTGCTATGAAACGGGAACTGGGGTGGAACAGGACCAGGCTAAGGCGGCAGAGCTGTACCGCATTGCCGCCGAGGGCGGGTATCTCCGGGCCCAGTGTAATTTAGGCTTCTGCTACTACCACGGCATCGGTGTGGCAGAGGATAACGCGGAAGCCGTCAAATGGTTCGAAAAAGCCGCCGAGGGCGGGTATCCCCGGGCGCAGCAGCTTTTAGGCGAGTGCTATGAAAACGGCTACGGCGTGGAACAGGACGAGGCCAGAGCCGCCACCCTTTACCGGCAGGCTCATGAGCAGGGCTATCTCCCTGGCACCTGCGCTTTAGGGGTGTGCTATGAGTTCGGAGACGGCGTGGCGGAAGACAAGGCTAAGGCCGCCGCCCTCTACCTCCAAGCTGCCAAGGGGGGCAACGTCCGCGCCCAGTGCAACTACGGCTACTGTCTCTACCGGGGCATCGGCGTGGAGGAAAACGATGAAGAGGCGGTTCAATGGTTCCGCAAAGCCGCCGGGGCCGGAAGCACCCGCGCCCAGATGCTCCTCGGCGAGTGCTATGAGAACGGTTACGGCGTGGCAGAGGATCCGCATATGGCATTCCAGTGCTACCAACAGGCCCATGAGGGCGGCAATTCCTCCGGCACCTGTTCCCTTGGCCTGTGCTATGAGCTAGGCTCCGGCGTGGAGGAGGATAAGGAAAAGGCCGCGCAGCTTTACCGCCAGGCCGCCGAGGCGGGAAACATCCGGGCCGCGTGTAATCTGGGATTCTTTTACTACCACGGGATTGCGGTGGAGGAGGATAACAGCCGTGCCTTTTACTGGTTCTCCAAGGCGGCGGAAAAGGGCTACCACCGGGCGGAGTTTTTCATGGGCGAGTGTTATGAAAACGGCTACGGCGTGGCCGCCGACCCGGCCAAGGCCGTGGAATTTTACGCGAAAGCCCATGAGGGCGGGCGGGCGGACGGCAGCTTCGCTTTAGCCGCCTGCTATGAAAACGGTATTGGCGTTGAACCGGACGCGGAAAAAGCTTTGGAACTCTACAAGGAAGCCGCCAATCGTGGGCATGAGAAAGCCAAAGATGCCGTCAAACGCCTCTATGGAAAAAAATCCCGCAAGTGGCCCTGGCAGAAAAAATGAAAAACGGCATGGCTTCGGTGGAAGCCATGCCGTTTTTCGTTGTAGGGTTACCGGATATGACGGAGTTTTGTCGTGATCCGGTCCATAGGTTTGCGGAAGGCACTGCGCCGGTCCTCCGGCAGCGCAAGCCCAGCTAGGGCAGCGATCTGCCCGGCCGTTTGGCCGACGCTCCAATGGTCGGTATGAACCTTTTCCTCCGTAATATCCTCGTTGAAGGCTCTGATGCACCGGTCAATTTGCTGCGCCCCCCAGGAATGGCGGCTTTCCAGCCGCGATGCCAGACGCCGCAGGAGGGTTTCCTTTTGGGCGTACAAAATAAAGTGCCTGACATCGTACTTCCGGGAAAGCGCACCGGGAAGCTCGTCATAATACTGCCGGTTCGTAATGGTCATGGGGACAATGACGTGTCCGCCAAACCGGGACGCGATGTCGTCCAGCATCGCAAAGTTAAAGGCGCGCCACATGGGATAATCCTGGAAGTCATCCCCCCGCAGCGATGGCGGGAGGTTGTCTCGTATGAAGAAACCCGCGTTTTCCGGGTCGTACACATAGGAGTTTGGCAGGCGGCGGCTGAGTTCATATGCCGTTTGGGTCTTCCCCGCGCCAAAGGCGCCGTTGAGTCAGATAATCATGATGGTTCTCTTTCTGCTTCGTGTAGTTTAAAGGGATGCAATCCGTGCCGCTGTCTCCTCCGGGGAAAGCCCGGAGACATCGATATGGATGGTGTCCAGCGTATCGTACAGCGGAAGCCGTTCCAGGCTCCGCGCCAGCGCGCCGGGCTGCCGGATGCCAGCTTGGATGTCCTGGCGGATCCTTTCGGACAAGGCCCCAGCAGTACAGACAAGGGAAATTGCCTTGATCTCGCAATCCTCCCTATCCAGGCGGGCTAGGATGTTGTCCAGAATGCCCTGCTGGTGCATTACCCAACAGAAAACGATGTTTTCATAGGCGGTGCAGCGGATAAAATTATTTAGAAGGTGGCAGATATTGTCCAAGGCCATAGCTTTCGTCTCGTCTGTTACCTGGAAGGGGTCCGCATCCCAGCACCAGTCTCCGTCCAGAAACACGGCGTTAGGCAGCAACCGCTTTAAGTTTTGGCAGACGGTGGTTTTGCCCACGCCCATGGTTCCGCCGATTAGGTACAGCCGTTTCATATTCCGCTCCTGTTTATGAAATGCGGCCGTTTACGACCGTATCTGACTATACCACAGCAGAGTGGAAGAGGCAAGCCTTTACCGCCGCCGGTCGAAAAGCTCCGGCAGGATGTCCTCTGTTTCCGGGTACATGAGAAAACCTATGCCGATTCCCATATCCTGCCCTATTTGTACCTTCCGGCGGATGGTGTCCGCATCGTCAAAGAGGACAAAACGGCTGGTTCCATTATCTGTAAAGGTAAAATACTTCGCACATAGATCGTTAGAGTAGAACACAGACTGTCCTTTCTGCGCCAGCATCGACAACAGCGTCCCACTGGAAAGGGTTTCCCCCTCCCCTGTCGGGCAAGGCAGCGGGAAGCTCATACGGAGCCGTTGGAGATCCATGACCAACCTTCCCGGTCCAAACCGTTGGGCGCATTCCTCCAGCCGCCGCCGCAGGTTCCCGCCAGACAGGGCGGTGCAGATTAGGACAGAAGCCTGGGGTATCTGCCCACCGTAGGCCTCGGGGACGAACAGACGCCTTTTATTCCGGGCCAGCACCCGGCTTAGGGCTTCCAAAAAGGCGGTCCGGTCCTCCGAAGGCGGACGCTCAAAATCCGCCAGGACGCCGCCGTAGCCCCGGTTGCCGCACTCCCGCCATACGTCCCGGCACAGGGCGGCGGGATCCCGGATGGTGCCGCACTCCTGGTCTCCCAGAACCAATATGCCACCGTGGGTTCTGGCCAGCAGATCCCGGCGGGCCAAACGGCCGTCCCGATCCACCCGGTAGGCTACATGGGCCAGACGGTCGGTGAAGCGCGCGGCCTCCCGCAGCTTGTCGGGCGTAACGGCTAAATAGAGTTGCACAGGCACTTCCCCCTTGTAAATTTTTTTATTTGTGCTATACTTCATTCATATTATGCGGTCAAGGAGGGCACTATGCCATTTTCCCTGATTCCCGACCGGCTTTACAGCCGCTATGATGACCTCACCCCACAGGAACTGGGGCGCCTTGGCGTCCGGCTGCTGCTGTGCGACCTGGATTACACCCTGGCTCCCCGGCGGGTGGAAAAGCCGGACAATGCCCTGCGGCGCTGGCTGGACACCTGCCAGGAGGGCGGCGTGACGGTGATGATCCTCTCTAATAACCGCTCCCCTAAGCGGGTGGATGCGTTTTGCGGAGAATTGGGCATCCGTTACGTAGGCCATGCTGGAAAACCAGGAACCCGGGGCTACCGCCAGGCCATGGCGCTGGCCGGACAGCCGCCGGAGCGCACCGCCATGCTGGGCGACAAGCTGCTCACCGATGTACTGGGGGCTAAGCGTTCCGGTGTGCTGGCGCTGATGGTGGAGCCGCTGGGTGGGCCGTGCGGGAGTTGGAACCATGTGCTGCACGGATTGCAGAGGCCCTTCAAATGGATCGCAAGAAGGAGATGCAGGAAAATATGAGCAGATTTCACAAAATCGCGGAGAAGCTGGACGCTTTCGGCCTGGACGCTATGATGGTTACCAGTGAGCCGAACCGGCTGTACGCCACCCAATTCCATTCCTCCGCCGGTGTGGCCATTATCACTAAGGAAAAGAATTATTTTTTCACTGACAGCCGCTACATCGAGGTGGCTGGGAAGCTGGTGACCGGTGCGGAAATCCGGGAAAACACTGCCAAGACCAATGTGACCACCCTGACCAACGAGGTCATTAAAGCCCACAATATTAAGAAACTGGGTTTTGAGGAACAATACGCCACCGTGGCAGAGTACAACCGTTGGAAGGAAAAGCTTGAGGGCGTGGAGCTGGTCCCGGCTACTAAGCTGCTGACAGATCTGCGTTCTGTGAAGGAGCCGGAAGAGATTGACTGCCTGATCGCGGCCCAGCGTATCGCGGAAAAGGCGCTGAAGGAAGTACTTGAATTCATCAAGCCCGGTAAGACGGAAAAAGAGATTTCCGCCTATTTGCAGTACCGGATGCTCAGCCACGGCGCGGAAAAAATGAGTTTTGAGCCGATCGTCGTCAGCGGCGTGAACAGCAGCATGCCCCACGGCGTACCCTCCGACAAAAAGGTGGAGGACGGCGATTTCATCACCATGGACTTCGGCTGCGTATATGGCGGATACTGTTCCGATATGACCCGGACAGTGGCCGTAGGCCATGTCACCGAGGAAATGGAGAAGGTTTATTACACCGTCCTGGAGGCTCAGAAGGCCGGTATTGCCACCGCCAAAGCCGGCGCCACCGGCAAGGAGGTTCATGAAGCGGCCGCCAAGGTCATTGAGGACGCGGGCTACGGCAAATACTTCGGCCACGGCTTCGGCCACGGCGTAGGCGTGGAGATCCACGAAGCTCCCGGCGCGTCCACTGCCAATGACAAGCCTCTCCCTGTTGGGGCTGTGATTTCCGCGGAGCCGGGCATCTACATTCCCGGCAAGTTTGGTGTGCGCATTGAGGACGTAGTCGTCATCGAAGAGGGTGGCTGCAAGGATATCATGGAAGCCCCCCATGAGCTGATCATCTTGAAATAACCTACTTGGATCTTCTTATGGAGCGCCGTCTTAGGACGGCGCTCCTTTTTAGGTTTTTATGAGGTAGAGAGGGTTTTTCCGGCCTTTGGAAAATTTGTGTATACTTTTAGGAAAAGCTGTGGTATACTATATAAAATAACCGCGCGGACGGTGCGCCGCGCTGTGTTTTATTTGGTTTTTCTCAGGCCGCTGCGGGTGGGCCTGTGATGAATAATTGTACCATGCGCCGCGCGCGGCATGGTATGCGAAGCCTTCCATACATAGCGGGAGGCGGCCCTCTGAAAACCCACGATGCTGGGTGCGGTAATCCAGGGGCCCCTCCCGTCTGTTTGCGTTGCGCTTTTCTTTCCAATAATATTGTTTATTAAAAAGGAGTGCTATGTTTTGGCAGAAAAAATGAAAATTATTCCCCTGGGCGGACTTAACGAAGTCGGCAAGAATATGACCGTCTACGAACACGGCGGCGAACTCATTGTGGTAGACTGCGGTATGGGCTTCCCTGACGGGGACATGTACGGCATTGACCTGGTCATCCCCGATGTGACGTACCTGGTTAAAAATAAAAACCGCATTCGCGGCCTGTTCATTACCCATGGCCACGAGGACCATATCGGCGCGATTCCCTATATCCTGCGGCAGGTGAACATGCCGGTGTACTGCACCCGGCTCACGGCGGGGCTGATCAAGCTGAAGCTGGAGGAGCACGGACTGCTCAAGCAAACCAAGCTAGTGACGGTGGAAGCGGGCGAAATGATCCGGGTAGGCAAGTTTTACGTGGAATTTATCCATGTCAACCACTCCATCGCCGACTCGGTGGCCTTTGCCATCCATACCAGCATGGGCGTCATCATCCACACAGGCGACTTTAAAATCGACTCCACCCCCATTGACGGCGATGTCATTGACCTGGGGCGTTTTGGCGAGCTGGGCAAGGAGGGTGTGCTGGCACTGCTGGCAGACTCCACGAATGTGGAGCGCCCAGGCTACACCATGAGCGAATCCATTGTCGGCAAGACCTTTGACCGCTTATTTAACGGCTGTAAGCAGCGGATCATCGTTACCACTTTCGCCTCCAATGTCCACCGTATCCAGCAGGTGATTGACGCGGCGGCAGCCTGCGGCCGCAAGGTAGCGGTTTCCGGGCGCAGTATGGAAAACATTATGCGCGTCTCCACGGAATTAGGCTATATGTCGATTCCTAAAAACACGGTAGTAGACATCAATAAGATCAAGTCTCTCCCCTTGGAGCAGCAGGTACTTGTGACCACCGGAAGCCAGGGCGAAGAGATGAGCGCCCTCTACCGCATGGCCTTTTCCCAGCACAAGCAGATTGACGTAGGGCCTGGGGATCGTGTGATTATATCCGCCAGCGCCATCCCCGGCAACGAGAAGACTATAGGCCGTGTCATTAACGAATTATTCCGGAAGGGCGTAGACGTAATTTACGACCGTTCCGACCCGCTCCACGTTTCCGGCCACGCCTGCCAGGAGGAGTTAAAGATTATTCACGCCTTGGTCCGGCCCAAATTCTTTATCCCCCTCCACGGCGAGCAGAAGATGCTCCGCCGCCATATGAATCTAGCCATGGAGATGGGCATGAACCGGAAAAACATGGTATTGGCGGACATTGGCAGCGTCATAGAGCTGACCACAAAGACCATCAAGCTGGCGGAAACGCCGGCGCCTTCCGGGTCGGTTCTGGTAGACGGCAGCGGCGTAGGCGACGTAGGCGCGGTAGTCCTCCGCGACCGGAAGATTCTAGCGGAAGACGGCATGGTCGTTGTCATTTTGAATGTCCAGCATGGACAGCTTCTCAGTGAGCCGGAGATTATCACCAGAGGATTTATTTATGTCAAGGAATCGGAGGATTTAATGCGGGAACTGACGGAGGTGGCGGCGTCCGCCGCCTTAGCGGCCCTGGGCAAAGGCGGCCGGGACACTGGCGAGCTGCGCGGGGCGGTAAAATCTGCTGTCAGCGGGTATCTTTTCCGTCATACAAGGAGGAGTCCTATGGTCATTCCGGTGGTCAACCGGATTTGATCTGCCGCCCCTGCGGGGCGGCTCCCGCTTTTTTCCCCTTCCGGGGACGGGGGCCTACTTTTTCCATAAGGAAAAAGTAGCAAAAACTTACTTAAGGGGGGCTGGCCCCCCTTAAGAATCCCTCCTGAAGTCTTTGTTTTATTTCCCTTTTGGTACGCTGCTGGCGTTCTGTCGATAGTTCGTGGACTTTGTGCGCCAGCCTTATGCGCCTACCCACGGGCATTTTGCAGGTGCCTACCTTTTTTGCTTTGGGTACTCCCGGCAACGCCCACCAGCCCCTGTGCCGCGTCTCACGCGGCAACCAGCCCCCCCAACAGAACTGTGCGCAGAAGCAAGCACCGGCATCGGCCCAATGCACTGGAGATAGAACAATAAGTCCAAAGGTCGCAGCGAAAAATAATATCCCCCGTAATAAAATAAGGGATTCTTAAACCGCAGGTTTAAGCGGTTTTTTGGTTACTTTTTGTTCGCACAAAAAGTAACCCAGGGTCCGGGGCCGGGCAGGCCCCGGGGTTAAAAGACACGAAGAGCACATTCGTTATTGTACAGAATTGGGGCGGCGGCGCTGTGCGCCGTCAAATAGAAAGGAGGCGCTGCCATGCTGGACTTGGAAAACAGCCGGGTTATGGATGAAATTGAGGAACTATCATCCCGGAAGCGATGGCAGGAAATCAGAGACCTCCTCTTCCTCTTTGAACCCGCCGACATCGCCGCAATTCTGGCAGAATTGCCCCTGGACCGCCTGCCGGTGGTCTACCGGCTCCTTCCCAAAGAGTTAGCCGCCGAAGTCTTCGTGGAAATGGACCCCGAGGAACAGGAGGTTTTAATCCAATCCTTCTCCGATGCGGAGTTAAAAGAAGTGTTGGACGAGCTTTATGTGGACGATACCGTGGACTTGATTGAGGAAATGCCCGCCACCGTGGTGAAACGAATCCTCCGCCACAGCGACCCGGAAACCCGGCGCTCGGTCAACGAAATCCTCAAATACCCAGAAGATTCCGCCGGTTCCATCATGACCACCGAGTTTGTGGACCTGAAGCGGAACATGACTGTAGCCGATGCCCTCAAGCGCATCCGGCGCACAGGCATCGACAAGGAAACCATCAACATCTGCTACGTCACCGACCCCAGCCGCCGGCTGCTGGGGCTGGTCTCCATCCGGACCCTCCTGCTGGCGGATCAGGAGGACGTCATTGAGGATATCATGGAGACGAACGTGGTCTCCGCTTCCACCATGGAGGACAAGGAGGACGTAGCCCAGGATTTAAGCAAATACGACTTCCTGGCCATGCCGGTGGTGGATAAGGAACACCGCCTAGTGGGCATTGTCACCATCGATGACGCTATCGACGTCATGGAGGAAGAGGCCACAGAGGACTTCGAGCTGATGGCCGCCATCACCCCCACGGACAAGCCCTATCTTCGGGCCGGTGTGTGGGATACGGTAAAAAGCCGCCTGCCGTGGCTGATGCTGCTGATGCTGTCCGCCACCTTCACGGGGGTAGTCATTTCCAGCTTTGAGGATTCCCTGGCGGCGTGTTCCGTACTGATTGGCTTTATCCCCATGCTCATGGGTACGGGGGGAAACTGCGGCAACCAGTCCAGCGTGGCGGTAATCCGTGGGCTGAGTTTGAATGAGATTGATTTCAGCGACCTTTTCAGCGTAGTGTGGAAGGAAGGCCGCGTAGCATTGCTGTGCGGTGTACTGCTGGCGGCAGGGAACTTCGTCAAGCTGATAGTTGTAGACCGCATCCTGCTGCAAAACAGCGAGGTCACTGTCCTGGTGGCGCTGGTAATTTGCCTGACGCTGGTATGCACGGTATTCTGCGCCAAGGTGGTAGGGTGCCTGCTTCCCTTGCTGGCGGAGAAGACCGGCCTGGACCCCGCCGTCATGGCCGCGCCCTTTATCAGCACGATTGTAGATGTGCTGAGCCTGCTTATTTACTTCCAGTTTGCCACCTGGCTTTTGAAATTATAGTGAAAGCGCGGCGGTCTCCCTGCTTTGCGGGGAGACCGCTAACCATTGGGAATACTGGACTTTCCTAACGGTCGAGGGTGGAAAGGGCTGATTTTTCTTGACATTTTTTCTCCCGTAACGTATGGTGGTGGCAGAGCTTGCAAGCCAAACCGACAAGGAGACGAAATGCAATGGAAGACAAAAAGACCTTCGGTGAGTACATCTGCATGCGGCGGAAAGAGTTGGGGCTGACCCAGCGGGAATTTGCCGGCCGGCTTTACGTTACCGAATCCGCCGTATCGAAGTGGGAACGGGGCATGAGCTACCCAGACATCACCCTTTTGCTGGATATCTGCGCCGCGCTGGACGTGACGGAGCATGAGCTGCTCACCGCCAGCGTGGACACCCAGAAACGGGCCGCCGAGCGGATGGCGGAGAAGTACCAACGTCTGACCCGGAACTTCTGCGTATTTATGGGCATAATTTTGGGGACCGTACTGCTGGTCGCAGGCATCGTCTGCATCACCAACAGCGACTATGGGCTGTTCCCTATTATCGTATCGGCGGTGATGATTCTGGCGTCTATTGCCGTACTGCCCATTTGGCTGGCAAAACGGAGCCATTTGGAAGCGTTTCAATGGGTGATATCCCTGGGCGTGATGGTGGGAAGTATAGAACTGTTGATTTTCTTCTGCTGTCTCCGCGCCGGATCACTGCATTGGTTTCCAACTATTGGGCTTTGGATTCTGTTCGGAGGCTGTTTGTTTCTGCTGCCCATGCTCTTGCGGAAGCTTCCCCTCCCCGCCCCTTGGAATAAGCGGAAAGCTTTGCTCTGCTGCGGGATAGACCTGCTGGTACTGCTGCTGGCGGTTGCAGCTATGAATTTTATGGATTATCCCAGCGTCCAAAACTTCAGCCATTTTTACGTGTCGGCAACGGCGGTGCTGTTCGGGACGGGATTCATCATCACGCCCATTGCCCTGCGCCAACTGCCCCTGCCAGAGAAGCTAAACACCTGCAAAACCAGCCTGTTTATTACCATCCAGAGCGGCTTGCTTCTGCTCATGCTGCTTGCCTGCTGTTGGAATGCCGGGGGGATGGCGTGGGACGTCTGCCCTATCGTGGAATCCAGCGTTTTATTCGGACTGTGCGTTATATTTCTCCCCATTATCCTGCGGCAGGCTCCCCTGCCGGAAAAACTCCGGCGGCATAAAGCATTGCTATACTTTTCCGCAGTGTCCATCATGCTGCTGGCCATGCTTGGGGTCATTTCCTGGGCCAGAGGAGAGGATTGGTTTTTTCCTGTTGCCCTTCCCTGCGCGCTGACGGGCCTTATCCTGCCCTGGGGGCTGTTGGGAAGCATCCGGTATCTGCCGGCAAACGGATGGTTCCGGGCTTCTGCCGCCTGCGGATGGACGGGGCTTTGGCTGTGGCTGTATCCCTGGCTGATTGATAAGATCATGATGGCATACGGCTGGGCAATCAGTACGCCGTACGCATTGCGGCTTCCCTGCGACTTCTCCCGGTGGGACGCGCCACAGACCGTAGGATGGAACCTGTTCCTGCTGGTACTGGCAGGGTTTGGCCTGCTGGCGGCTTTGTTTGCCGGGATGGGCGCTATGAAAAGATTTTTGGGAAAACAACAAAATAATGCTTGACCTTGACGCCGCGTCATGGTCTATCCTTGGATTTGGGAGGTGAAAAGATGTATACGGTAAAAGAGCTGGCCCGATTGACGGGGCTGACGCCCCGAACCCTGCGGTACTATGACAGCATAGGCCTGCTCTCCCCCGCCCGCCGCGAGAACGACTACCGGCTCTACGGCCCGGAAGACGTTGGCCGGCTCCAGCAGATATTGCTCTATCGGGAGATGGGGCTGCCGCTGGAAGAAATCCGTCAAGTCCTGGACGCGCCGGGATTTGACCGCAGGGCGGCATTACGCGGGCATCTTTCCCGCCTGTTGGAGCGGAAGCGCGAAGTAGAAGACTTAATCGCCGCCGTCCGCAGCACACTGGAAGAAATCGAAGGAGGAACAACAATGAATGACCAGCAGAAATTTGAAGCCATGAAGCGGCAGGCCTTGCGGGAAAACGAGGAAGCTTACGGCCAGGAGCTTCGGGAAAAGTACGGCAGCAGCACGGTGGAAAAGCACATGGCGCGGGTATCCGGCATGCCGCAGCAGGAGTGGGCACAGGCCGCACAGGAGGAAGCGGACTATAAAGCCGCCCTTTCCAGAGCGGTGTCTTCCGGCGACCCTGCTGGAGAGGACGCCAAAGAAGCCGTCCGGCTCCACGCCGCATGGCTGGCCCACTACTGGCCGGAGGGCGCGGTAACACCCCAGTCCCATATCGCTATGGCAGAAATGTATGTACAGGACGAACGTTTTACCGCTTATTACGAGCAAGTTGCGCCGGGCGGCGCAGCATTTTTGGAAAAGGCGGTGCGGGCATACTACCAGATGTGAGTAGTGGTAGAAACGGAGGGTAAGACTGGTATATGGATATTACCTTTATGAATCCTGGTGTGGACTACATGATCGAACAGGCCATGTTGTTTCAGACAGAAGACGAAGCGTCATTTTGGACAGAACCGCTGTATTATTTCTATCCGCAGCTAGACAAAACATATGCGGCAGCCCTGCCCTTACAAAAAAGACGGGACTACATTGCCAGTGTTTTGCGGAATGCCTATGGTGAGCTGGCAGATTCTATTAATGAAAAAACGTTGCTGTATACCCAACATTGGCGGATTCATAAAGACCAGATTACCGCTGCCCTGACGGATGCTTTTAGTGTTAACTGCTCCAGTCTGTTCAACGACTTGCGGTGCAATGTCAGTATGAACCCAGTAGAACCGCGCTTTCTAAAAGAACATCGTTTTGATATATTTTATTTGAACAGCCCAAGCGGCGCAATCGGTGAGAGCATCCATGAGATCATTCATTTTCTGTGGTTCTATGTTTGGAACCGTTTGTTTGGAGACCGCTACGAGGAATATGAGCGTCCATCTTTGAAATGGATCCTGAGCGAAATGGTGGTGGAACCCATAATGAGGGATCCCCGGCTCAGTTCCATCAACCCCTACTTTCCCAGAGAGGAGGGCGGATGTATTTATCCTTACTTTTTTGATATGAAAGCAGGCGGCTCCCTTGTTACCGATACAATGGATGCTATGTACCAGAAATTGCCTATCGAGGATTTTATGAAATGCAGCTACGCCTTTTGTCAGAGCTATGAAGCGGAAATCAGAAGCCACATCCAAAATGCGGAGCACTGACATACCGCATCCACCTTTTGAGCCAGGCGCAATGTTTGTAAAAATAAGACTGGAAAAATCCTTAACCATGTGATATACTGATAGCATCTAATAAAAGGAGGGTCTTTCCATGCTTCCGTATATTTTAGCCGCCATCGGTGTCATTATTCTCATTCTGCTGGTCACCAATATCCAAGTCGTTCAGCAATCCCGCGCTTTTGTTGTGGAACGCCTGGGTGCGTATCAGACTACCTGGGGCGTAGGCCTGCACATTAAGCTTCCCTTTGTAGACCGCGTTGCCAAGCGGGTCAGTTTGAAAGAACAGGTCGTTGATTTTGCTCCCCAGCCCGTCATTACCAAGGACAACGTTACCATGCAGATCGACACTGTCATCTATTTCCAGATCATTGACCCTAAGCTCTACGCCTACGGCGTTGAGCACCCCATGAGTGCCATTGAAAACCTGACTGCCACTACCCTTCGTAATATTATTGGCGATCTGGAACTGGATCAGTCTTTGACCAGCCGCGACCATATCAACACCCAGATGCGGGCTATCTTGGACGAGGCCACCGATCCCTGGGGCATCAAGGTCAACCGTGTGGAGCTGAAGAACATCATTCCTCCCCGCGATATCCAGGATTCCATGGAGAAACAGATGCGTGCCGAGCGTGAGCGCCGGGAAGCCATCCTTCAGGCCCAAGGCCAGAAGGAAAGCCAGATCCTTGTGGCTGAAGGTGAGAAGCAGTCCGCCATCCTCCGCGCCGATGCCGCTAAGCAGTCTGCCATTCTGGAAGCCGAAGGTCAGGCCGCTGCGATCCTTAAAGTTCAGCAGGCTTTGGCGGATTCCATTAAGCTGCTCAACGAAGCTAATCCCAACGACCAGGTAGTGAAAATCAAGGCGTTGGAGGCATTCCAAGCTGCCGCCGATGGGAAGGCAACAAAAATCATTATCCCTAGTGAAATCCAAGGTCTTGCCGGTCTGGCCAGCAGCGCAAAAGCCCTTCTGGAAGCAGATCAGAAGTAATCGCAGCAATCCACATATAAATAACCAGAGGGCGCGGAACTATGTTCTGCGCCCTCTGGTTATTTGAAAATTTCGTCTCCATCCCGCCCTCCGAAGCAACCGATTATCGGAACGGTCTCCCCTCCGTATCCAACAGTCCCACCCGGCGAACCCGGATAAAATCCGGCGCAAGCTCCGGCAGATGTGTCCCTACCGCTACCGCCAGCAGCGCCGGGTTCATACCTGGATTTTGGGCGGAGACAACGGCGTCCAGGTGCAGTGTGGTCGATTCCTCCAGGATTTGCAGGCTATAGAGCAACGGCCGGATGTCTACATCAGCCATCGCCTTCCGCTTTGTCCTCTTCTGGATAACAAGGCTGTCCCCTAGAAGCAAATTTTGGATCTTTTCCGCTATATTGTCTGAAAACCCGTTGTCGTAAATGAAATCTACTTTACAGTGTATTGCCGCTAAATCGCGGACGGGATGTACCGGAACATAGCAGTCCACAGCCCGAATCCCCTCCGGCATGAAGCCGTTTAGGGCTTCCGTCAGACCTGCGCCCTCTCGCTCCTCTGTGACCTCAAAGTCCAGGATTTCACAATCGCTGGCCTGACCCACAGGCAGGGGCAGCGCAAAGGATATCATCGGATGGGGATGAAACCCCTGGGAATGGCGCAGGACAAGCCCCTGCCGCAGAAAGACCCGCTGGAAGGTACGCAGGAGATCCAGATGGGAGATGTAGACCGCCCGCCCTTCTTTAACGAAAATCAGACGCAATTTACCCACGGTAGCACTCCCCTCCTTCTACTATGCTTGCCCCGCATCCGCTGCATTGGGTACGGCAGTCCGGCGTGGGCATGGATTGATAGGCCAGTTCCCTCTGCTTCCATAAATAGCTGCTGGACACATAGCAGGAAATCATGCTCCAGGGCAAAACCTCTTCCTTCCCCCGCTGGCGGCAGGCGTAAAATTCCGGGTCAAGGCCACATACTTGAAAAGCTTCCATCCAGCGGTTCAGGTCAAAACAGTCGCTCCATGCGTCCAGTTTCGCACCCCGGCGGAAGGCCTCCTCCAGTACCCGGCCCAAACGGCGGTCACCCCGGGCCAGTACCGCTTCCAAAAAGCTGGTATCGCCGTCATGCCAATTATAAGTAACCGCCTTGGCGGTCATGGCACCCCGCAGGAGCTTCACCCGCCGCTCATATTCCTCCCGGGATATCTGCCCTTCCCATTGGAATGCGGTGAAAGGCTTTGGCACGAACCAGGAGGTGGAGACCGTAATGCGCAGGCCGCGGTTTTTATTGCTGGCGTGCTCCCGCCAGGTGTGGACAGCATGTTTCGCCATTTCCGCAATACCCAGCACATCCTCGTCTGTCTCTGTGGGCAGGCCTAGCATAAAATACAGCTTCACCGCGTTCCAGCCGCCGGAAAAGGCGGTTTTCAACGTTTCCGTCAGATCCTCCTCTGTTACGTTTTTGTTGATGGCGTCCCGGAGCCGCTGGGTTCCGGCCTCCGGTGCGAAGGTCAGTCCCGCTTTCCTGCCCTTCTGGAGCCGCTGCATCAGTTCCATGGAGAAGTTGTCCGCCCGCAGGGACGGCAGGGACAAGTTCACATGGTTCTGTCCACAGAAGGGTGCTAAATCATCGCAAAGTTCTACTAATTCGGGGTAGTCGCTGGTGGACAGGGAGCTAAGGGTCATTTCCTGATAGCCGGAGTCCCGGATGGCTTCCTCACCATATTGAACCAATTGGTTCTTCCCGCGGCAGCGGACGGGACGGTAGACGTACCCTGCTTGGCAGAACCGGCACCCTCGGATACACCCCCGAAAGACCTCCAGCGTCACACGGTCATGGACGATCTCTGTGGAAGGGACGATGGTCTTAGCGGGATAGTAGGATTTATCCATATCATGAACAACACGTTTATATACCTTCTCCGGCGCGCCGTCTAAGGGTGTAATGGATTGAATCGTACCGTCAGGCTGGTAGGTGACCTCATACAAGGAGGGGACGTAGACGCCCTGGATCTGCGCCGCGGCGCGGAGAAAACGGGGCTTGTCCCAGTCTTCCCGCTTTGCCCTGCGGTACAGCTCCACCACTTCCGGCAAAAGCTCCTCCCCTTCCCCAATGAGAGCCAGGTCAATGAAGTCCGCTACCGGTTCGGCATTATACATGGCCGTGCCGCCAGCAATGACCAATGGCGTCAGCCCAGGACGATCCTCCGACCGGATGGGTATGCCGCTGAGATCCAGCATGTTCAGCATGGCAGTATAAGCCATCTCATAGCCGATGGAAAAGGCGATAATATCGAAAGCGCCCACCGGGTCGCCGGATTCCAGGGCGTATAAAGGGATCTGATGCTCCCGCAACTCCTCCTCCATGTCCGTCCAAGGCGCAAACACCCGCTCACACCAAACGCCGGGCATCTCATTGAGCACCCCGTACAAAATCCGATAGCCTAAGTTTGACATTCCGATCTCATAGGTATCCGGGAAACAGAAGGCAAAACGGGTATCTACCGCCGCCCTGTCCTTCATTACCGCGTTATACTCGCCTCCCACGTAGCGGGCTGGCTTCTGCACCCGGGGGAGGATGCGTTCTAATCTCTTATCCACAAATTTTCTCCTTTAATTGATCCCTTCCAATTCCTCCAGCCACAAACGCGCCACAGCATCGGAGGGCATTCGCCAATCTCCCCGGGGAGACAAGGAAACACTGCCAATTTTCGGGCCATCGGGCAGGCAGGAACGCTTGAACTGTTGCGCAAAGAAGCGGCGGTAAAAGCTTTTCAGCCACTTTAAAATGACCTCACGACTGTAACGGCGGCCAAGGGCTTGCTCCGCGAGACGCAGGACTTTCCTGGGACCAAAGCCCCAACGGATGATGTGGTACAGGAAAAAGTCATGCAGCTCATACGGTCCTACCAGATCCTCGGTACGTTGGGTAATCTCACCCTGGACGGCAGGGAGCAGCTCTGGAGAAACAGGGGTGTCAAGAATGTCTTCCAGGACGTGGGTCAGTTCCTCGTCCTTTTTCCGGTTGTCCCGGGCCACATAGTCCACCAGGTGCCGGACAAGCGTCTTGGGAATAGATGCGTTAACGCCATACATGCTCATATGGTCGCCATTGTAGGTGGCCCAGCCTAGGGCAAGCTCGCTGAGATCTCCAGTACCGATGACAATGCCACCGGTCTGGTTGGCTACATCCATGAGAACCTGAGTCCGTTCCCGGGCCTGGGCGTTTTCATAGGTCACATCATGGTCCTCCAGGTCGTGGCCGATGTCCCGGAAATGGCTGCGAACCGTGTCGCCAATAGGAATGGTGCGCAAAGTAGCGCCCATACGCTCCGCCAGGAGGACGGCATTGTTTTTTGTCCGATCCGTGGTGCCGAAGCAGGGCATCGTAATAGCGATGATATCGCTGGCGGGCCGGTGGAGCATCCCCATGGCCAGGGCGGTGATCAGAAGGGCCAGCGTACTGTCCAGGCCACCGGAAAGACCTACGACCGCTGTGCCGGCACCCGTGTGCTGCAAACGCTTCTTCAGGCCGAGTGCGGCGATGGTAAGGATTTCCTCGCAGCGGTTGGCCCGGTCAGCGGCGTTCTCGGGGATAAAGGGCGTGGGGGAAATATAGCGGCGGATCTTGGTGGCTGTGGGTGTCAGCGTAAACGTACTGCGGCCAATCCCAAGGCCGTGGGCATCGTCCACCGGGTTTTTCTCCGGCGGGGTGAAGGTATTCATCCTCCGGCGGTCATAGACCAGACGGCCCACATCAATTTCACCGATAGTCAGCCCTGTCGAGAAGCGGTGCTCCGCTAAAAGTGCGCCATTTTCAGCAATCATGTTGTGCCCTGTGAAAACCGCGTCAGTAGTGGACTCCCCCTCCCCCGCGTCGGCGTACACATAGCCGCAGCAGAGACGGCCGGACTGCCCTACCACCAACTGCCTCCGGTAAGCAGCTTTCCCGACCACCTCATTGGACGCGGAGAGATTCAATATGACGGTGGCACCCGCCCGGGCCAGGGCGGTGGATACCGGTTCGGGCGCCCAGATATCCTCGCAGATCTCTACCCCTACTACTAAATCAGGCATGGTTTCACATGCTAAAATGACGTCTGTGCCCATATGAACCTGCTGGCCGCAGAGATCTGCCAGCACGTCCACGCCCTTTCCTGACGAGAACCATCGCTGCTCATAAAACTCCCCATAATTGGGGATGTAGGTCTTGGGGATCAGGCGCAAAATCTCACCCTTCTGAATGACCACAGCGCAGTTATAAAGCTTATTGTCCCAGCGGTTCCGGACGGGCATTCCCAGCACCGTGAGCACCTCCAGGTGCCGGGTGGCCTCCAGGATAGTGCGCAGGCCCTCCGCTGCACCATCCAACAGGGTGTCCTGCAAAAAAAGATCCCCGCAGGTATAGCCGGTCAGGCACAGCTCCGGCAGGGCTAGAATCTTTACTCCCTGCTTATCAGCTTCCCGCATCATAATGAATATCTGCTCGGCGTTATAGCGGCAGTCAGCAACACGGATCTGGGGCGTACCAGCCGCTACGCAGATAAAACCGTCTTTCATGGAAAAACCTCCTTGTTTGCGTTCTGTTGGTGGTATTGTACCCCTAAATGGGAAAAAAAGCAACAGGACACCGGAACATCCTGCTGCTTTTTGCCGCTCAGTTCACCCCGCCCGGCCCCTTCCCTCGTGGCTTTCTGTAGGGATGGCGGCGGTTATTGGACTTAACGGGCTGGTCGGACTGCTGGCGGGCGGCGCGGTCTGCCGCCGCCTTCTTCTCCGCCGTGGTATCCGTCACAGGCCGGACGGGCAGTTTTTCGATCCGTTCCACTGGCTTCGGCGGCTGCTTGTCCAGACGGGGGCGTTCTTGCTTCTGGATGCGGGGCGCGGCCTGCTCCGGGCGAGGCTGGCGGCGGGGCTTGTACCCCTTCTGACGGTGACGGCGGCTGTTAAAACGCTCGTCCTCCTCCGGCTGGTCCGGCGTAATAACGGACGGAACCGGAATCGGTCCCCGGCCTAAGCCGCCCCGGCGGACAACGGGAGGTTGGGACGCATCCCGCTCCGGCTGGCGGGTAGGATGATCCTTTGGAATCTCAATTCCATCGCGGCTCCCCTTCCCGTTGCGCAGGATGCGGATTTCTGAAACCTTATAGCGTTTTGGCGCTTCCGGGGCGTTGTCCAGGCGAACCTGAACCTGCTCCCGGAGTAAATCCACGCTGCTTACATTGCCGATGCCGTCAGGGGTGTCCACAAAGCTTTCATTCTTCGGCATTCGGCCCGCAGCATCTTCATAGGCGGCCTGCTCGTATTTCAAACAGCACATCAAACGTCCGCATGTGCCGGAAATTTTGGTGGGGTTTAGGCTTAGGCTTTGGGTCTTTGCCATTTTTATGGAGACAGGGATGAATTCCTCCAGGAATTGGTTGCAGCATAGGGGCCTGCCGCATATGCCAAGGCCGCCCAACATTTTTGCTTCGTCCCGGACACCGATCTGCCGCAGCTCGATACGGGCGCGGAAAACGCTGGCCAGATCCTTTACCAATTCCCGAAAATCTACCCGGCCATCAGCGGTAAAAAAGAAAATAATCTTGTTGCCCTCAAAACTGCACTCCACGCTGACCAGCTTCATTTCCAGCCCATGGGCAGCGATCTTCTTCTCACAGATACCGAAGGCTTCCTTTTCCCTTTTCCGGTTGTATTCCGCAGAACGTTGGTCGTTTTCTGTGGCGATACGTACCACCGGGCGGAGGGGCTGTACCACGCACTGGTCGGGAACCTGATGGTTCCCCTCTACGCAGCAGGCATACTCCATGCCCTGGGCGGTCTCCACTACCACGTAGGTGCCTGGTTCCACCTGTAGCCCCTGGGGATCAAAGTAGTAATTTTTTGACCCCCCTCTGAATCGAATGGATATCACTTCTGCCATGTATATTCCTCTTTTCTTTGCCGCTGTTGGCGGCAAACGGTAAATTCTACTTATATCGGCCCGAAACCTCCGCGGTTCCGCGCTTCTAATTCCAACAGGGTTTTCGCCTGAGCGCCCAGCTAACCTTGGAGCTGCGCACACGGCTTACCGCGACAGATCCACCGCCAACGCCCCTGTCAGATGACCTACACCTACATTATAATTACACTCACGGATATACCGGCCTACAACCTCCGCTGCCAACGCGATCCTATATTTTCCCATTTTCTCCGCGAGGTGAACCGCCAGCGGCTCCCCCGATACACCATAGCAAGCCGCCAGGCCAGACGCCAGCAGATCCCGCACACCTGATAAAATCCTTCTCAGCTCCTCACGGGAGAGCTTGCTGTTCTCCAGCTCTGCGCAGAAAGCCGCTAGCTCCGCCGCCCTGCCACCGCAGAGGATTTCACAGAATTTTACTGCCTGCCCATCCCCTTCCGCTTCCTCCAGGGGGGGCGACAGCTTCCATTCTGTGGTTCGGCTCCGGATGGTAGGCAGTAATACCGCGCTGTTCTCCGCGCAAAATAGGAACACCGCGTGGGGCGGCCCGTCCTCTACTACTTTCAGCAGGACGTTCTGGGCTTTGCCGTCCAGTACATCGCAGTTGGGGAAAATGTAGACCTTCCGCCTGCCCTCGTTGGGCAGGATGCTGGCATCGGATACCACGCCCCGCAGTACGTCTACCGCAATGTTTTTGTGGTCAGGATCCTCTACTGCTGTTACGTCCGGGTGGATGCCCTTCCCTACCTTCCGGCAGTCAGGACAGACCCCGCAAGGCTTGTCTGCTCCTCTGCACTGAAACGCCGCCGCTATAAAACGCGCCGCCGCCGGTAAATCGCCCCTCCCACTGAGAATCGCCGCGTGTCCCAAGGCGTCCCGGTTCGCGGCCTCGCGGATGCGTTCTGCCAGCTTCGGCTCACGAGGAATTGTCAACAGCTCCTGTACTGCCATAGGTCTCCCCCTTCCCTGCCCGTCCGCCAGCTTAGACGGCGCAGGTATAAAATCATTTCTATTTTATCACATCCACTGGGCAGAAATCAACAAGAATAGAAAAAAAGAATCCAGAAAACGTTACCGGTGAAAAATTTTCCTTAAAATTTCCAAAAATTTGGAGAATCCCTCTTGCATTATGCGGGATTCAATCTTATAATAGATTCGCAAAAACCTCTGATACCGAAAATTTTAATTTGTATGCAGGAGGAATTTTACCCGTGAGCAAAAAGTTTGTCTATCTTTTTTCTGAGGGCAACGGAAGTATGCGTGAGCTGCTGGGCGGCAAGGGCGCCAACCTGGCCGAAATGACCAGCCTGGGAATGCCCGTCCCCCGTGGCTTTACCATCACTACCGAAGCCTGCACCCAGTACTATGAGGACGGCCGTACCATCAACGTGGAAATCCAGGACGAAATTATGCGCTATATGGCGCAGTTGGAGGATATGACCGGCAAAAAGTTCGGTGATATGAACAACCCCCTGCTGGTCTCCGTCCGCTCCGGCGCCCGCGCCTCCATGCCTGGCATGATGGACACCATCCTCAACCTGGGCCTCAACGATCAGGTGGTGGAAGCCTTTGCCAAGAAAACCAAGAATCCCCGCTTCGCTTACGATTCCTACCGTCGGTTTATTCAGATGTATTCCGATGTGGTCATGGAAGTGGGCAAGAAGTACTTTGAAGAACTGATCGATGAGATGAAGGTTAAGCGCAATGTCAAGCTGGACACCGAGCTGACCGCTAAGGACCTGAAGGAACTGGCTGAACTGTTCAAGGCCGAGTACCGCGATAAGATCGGCGAGGAGTTCCCCCAGGACGCCCGGGAACAGCTTATGGGCGCGGTTCGCGCTGTGTTCCGCAGTTGGGACAACCCCCGCGCCATCTACTATCGCCGGATGAACGACATCCCCTCCTCCTGGGGCACCGCCGTTAACGTCCAGGAGATGGTTTTCGGCAACATGGGCGATACCTCCGGCACCGGCGTGGCCTTTACCCGCAACCCCGCTACCGGCGAGAAGAAGCTGTTCGGTGAGTTCCTGATGAACGCGCAGGGCGAAGACGTGGTGGCCGGCGTCCGTACCCCCCAGACCATCGACCAGCTCGCCGAGGTCATGCCCGAGGCCTATCAGCAGTTCGTGGATATCTCCAGCAAGCTGGAGTACCACTACCGCGATATGCAGGATATGGAGTTCACCATTGAGAACAAGAAGCTGTTTATGCTTCAGACCCGCAACGGCAAGCGTACCGCCGCCGCCGCGCTGAAAATCGCCTGCGATTTGGTGGACGAGGGTATGATCTCCGAGGAAGAGGCTGTGGCGATGATCGACCCCAAGAGCCTGGATTCCCTCCTCCACCCCACCTTCCCCAAGGAAGAGCTGGAGCGGGTGAAGCCTATCGGCCAGGGCCTTGCCGCCTCCCCCGGCGCCGCCGCCGGCCAGATCGTCTTTACCGCCGACGATGTGGTCGAATGGGTGGACAAGGGACACAAGGTCATCCTCGTCCGCCTGGAAACCTCCCCCGAGGATATTGAGGGCATGCACTTCGCACGGGGCATCCTTACTGTCCGCGGCGGCATGACCAGCCACGCCGCCGTCGTTGCCCGGGGCATGGGCACCTGCTGCGTCTCTGGCTGCGGCGAAATCGTTATGGATGAAGCCAATAAGAAATTCACCCTGGGCGGCAAGGAGTACAAAGAGGGCGATTGGATCAGCCTGGACGGCTCCACCGGCAACATCTACGGCGAGCGTCTCCACACCGCCGAGGCGAAAATCTCCGGCGAATTCGAGCGCATCATGAACTGGGCCGACAAGTACCGCGACCTCCAGGTCCGTACCAACGCCGACACCCCCAAGGACGCCCGTCAGGCCAAAAACTTCGGCGCGGAAGGCGTGGGCCTGTGCCGCACCGAGCATATGTTCTTCGACCCCGAGCGTATCGCCGCCATCCGTGAGATGATCGTTTCCGATACCGTGGAGCAGCGAGAGAAGGCTCTGGCAAAGATCGAGCCGATGCAGCAGAAGGACTTTGAGGAAATCTACGAGGCAATGATGGGCAAGCCCGTTACCATCCGTCTCCTGGATCCCCCCCTTCACGAGTTCCTGCCCACCGAGGAAGCCGACATTAAGGCGCTCGCCAAGGAAATGAAGATCACGGAGGAGCAGTTGCGGGCTACCATCGACAGCCTGCATGAGTTTAACCCCATGATGGGCCACCGCGGCTGCCGCCTGGATATCACTTACCCCGAAATCGCCAAGATGCAGACCGCCGCCATCATTAAGGCCGCCCTGGCCGTCCGTTCCCGCCGCCCCGCATGGCGCATCTGCCCGGAAATCATGGTTCCCCTGGTCGGTGAAGCCCGCGAGCTGGCTTATGTCAAAAAGACTATCGACAAGGTGGCGCAAAAGCTTATCAAGGAAGCCGGCAGCGACATGACCTACAAGGTCGGCACCATGATTGAAATTCCCCGTGCTGCCCTTACCGCTGACGACATCGCCAAGGAAGCCGAGTTCTTCTCCTTCGGCACCAATGACCTGACCCAGATGACCTTCGGCTTCAGCCGCGATGATGCCGGTAAATTCCTGGCCAGCTACTATGACCGGAAAATCTATGAGTCCGATCCCTTCTCCCGCTTGGATCAGATTGGCGTGGGCCGGCTGGTGAAGATGGCCTGTGAGCTGGGCCGTCAGACCCGTCCTGAAATCAAGCTGGGTATCTGCGGTGAGCAGGGCGGCGACCCCTCTACCGTAGAGTTCTGCCATAACGTGGGGCTGACTTATGTCTCCTGCTCCCCCTTCCGGGTGCCTATTGCCCGGCTGGCAGCGGCGCAGGCAGCAATTAAGAATCCCAGAAAGTAAGCGGATTTTTTGTCCCAGGGCAATGTGATTTAGCCTGTGTAGGGCACTAAACATCAGCCTACGCCATAGAAAAAAGTGACCTTGCATCTAACGATGTGGGGTCACTTTTTTGTCCTTCGGACTATCCTTTCCCTGCCTAACAAAAGAATTTAGGAATATTTTGCACTATATCACCATGGAGTGGGAGCAGTCCGGCCCGAGGGCCGGGTGGATAAACAACTTTGCCCCAAACAGGATAAATCACATTGCCCTACGACAGCGGATTTTTGTCATCGTAGGGCAATAGTCATAATGTAAATAAATCCCCGCCCCTCTTCACAGAGGGGCGGGGATTTATTCAGTTTTTAGATGTTTCAACCGTTAATACATATGGATCACCTATTCCTGGCATATTGCTCAGAAAATTAGTCACAACCAATTTTGCTTGTACGTCTGCCTCGGTCAATAGACCGCGTTCGATAGCCTTATTCTCCATTTTGATTTTTTGGTCACTAATAAAATCATTGTAATCATCTAAAGTAACATCGTTAAAAAGGCCATCCTTTACCTCTACAATGGTAATGCTCTCCTGTGGGATTTCGTTGCTTATGATTTTGCTCGCTGGCAAAAGGATGGTAATAATATGGTTTTCCTCGTCCACTTCTGGCTGCACATCTTTCAAATCGATTCCAGCTGTAATCTTACCGTCATATGTTACCAATATGGTCTTTTGGCTGAAAGGCCTCTCCCATCCAAAAATCCAGGTTTGATTCCGGGCATATTTGTCTGCATTTGTGTAAATGTACTGCTGAGTAACTAAATCTTGAATAGAATTAAGTTCAGATTTTAGCTGTTCACTGGTAATTACAGGAATAGAATCTTTTATGAAGGATTCGGTTTCTTTTTGCCGTTTTCTCAATCCATCAATAACTTGCTGTTGCAACTCAAGCTGTTCCTCATTTTGTTTAAGTTTGTCTTCCATGCTGCGTTCTCGGTCTCTGGCATTAGAAAGCCGCCAGTTTACAAACAAAAAGGCAGCAAGCAGCACAACGATAAGTACGAGCCATATCTTCTTCCCTATTTGCTTAAGGATATTTTGCACCTTATCCCATGTGTCGTTGGATTCCAGGTCTTCCAAATCCTCTAGATGCTGCCAATTGTTTTTGTCATTCATTGTAAGTATCTCCTTTTCTTTAATTAGCCAATAAAATTTATTTTGGCTATAGATGACACAACACAAAATTGCAAGTTGTATCTACCATATAACTTGTAATTCTTACGACCACTATATCAGCCTTCTCTCCTCATTGCAAGAAAAACCACGAAATTTGCTCTATTGGATATTTCTTGCTGTTGATTATTTTGATTAAAATAATCACGGTAGAGAGATGTCAGCCATAATAAAGAGACAAGGTCAAGGATACTATGTCGTAGGCATCTTAGGAAAGACAATCATATTTTGCTTATGCTATAAAAAGCACGGCCCTACATCATACGATGCAGGGCCGTGCTTTTCCACCAGCAAATCTCAACCGAGAACGCCCAGGTGCTCCAGTAAAATCTTTGTCCCAATCAAGCAAAGGATCACACCACCCGCCAGGGTGGCTTTGTTTTTGAATCTTCCTCCAAATTTCTGGCCCACACAAACACCAGTCAGCGACAAAAGGAACGTAGTGCAGCCAATCAACGAAGCGGCAGGTAAGATCTTCACCTGCAAAAAAGCAAAAGTGATCCCAACCGCCATGGCATCAATACTGGTAGCTACGGAGAGAACCAGCAACTCTCTCCAATTAAACCGGTCCTGGAAATCATCAGCTTCTTCATGGAATGCGTCCCAGATCATTTTCCCGCCGATTCCTCCCAACAGGATGAACGCAATCCAGTGGTCAATGCTGGTGATGTACATTTCAAACTGCCGGCCCAGCAGCCAGCCGGCCACAGGCATCATTGCTTGGAAAAATCCAAATGAGACCGCAATCGCCGCTCCCTGCCGCCATCGCATCCGGGGCATTGCCAGCCCTTTGCAAACCGCCACCGCAAAAGCATCCATACTCAATCCCACGCCGATGAGAAAAAGCTCCGCAAATCCCATTATTATTTCTCCTTAATTTATTGTAAAATTTCCTGCTGTATTAAAATATTCCGCTATGACAGCTAAAAAACATTCTCCATACCGCTCGGCCTTAATCTGTCCTACACCGGAAACTTCCAGAAATTCTTCCATGGTGCGCGGTGATCTCCCCGCCATGTCAGCCAAGACTGCGTTGGAAAAAATGATGTACGGCGGGACGCCCTCTTGCCGGGCTAGGCGCGTACGTTCCGCCTTGAGTGCCGAGAGCAACCCTTGACCGGCAACGGCAGGAATCTCCCGCTTCCGCTTTTCCAGAGATGCAGACTGTCTCTCCACCCGGGAGCGCATCGCCACCGTTTCTCCATGAAACAATACGTTTCCCGCCTGTGATGTCAGGCGAAGAGTGGCGTAATCGGGATCCGTGAAAATATATCCCTTGGCTTCCAGGCAGTCCAAATAAGCACGGATACGCTCCTGAGATTCCTCGCGCATCAATCCGTAGGTAGTCAGTCCGTCCAATCCTAGCTCCTTGATCCGGTGTCCATGGCTTCCCCGCAGTACCTGCACAATGAGGGCTGCCCCCACGTAGTACCCCAGCAGGCCTTTCACCCGCCGGATACAGGAGAGGATCATTTGCGCGGGGACGGTTACATCCATTTCTGAAAATATCCCCCGGCAATTACCACAGTTGCCGCATCGGTCCGGATGCTCCTGACCAAAATAGTCCAAGATCCTGCTGCGGAAACATTCCGCAGTTTTGCAGTAATCTACCATAGCCTGTAATCGCTGCATATCCAACTGTCTCTGGAACCCCTCCGCATCCGGCCCAGAGCTGCCGCCCCGGTCAATAAGAATTCGCGCTGTAGCCACATCCCCTGGGCCGTAGAGCAGGATGCAGTCCGCTGGTTCGCCGTCCCTGCCGGCGCGGCCCGCTTCCTGGTAGTAGGACTCCAGGTTCTTCGGCATGTTATAGTGGATTACAAAGCTGACGTTGGACTTGTCGATACCCATGCCAAAAGCATTAGTGGCTACCATGATCTGCTTCCGGTCAAATTGAAAGTCATCTTGGTTTTCCCGCCGCTCCTCTTCTTCCAGCCCCGCATGGTACCGGGCTGTGGAAAATCCCAGGCTACCCAGTTCCAAACAGACCCGCTCCACCCCAGCGCGGGTAGCGCAGTAGATGATGCCGCTTTTCTCCCGCCGCTGTTCCAATAGGGTAGCCAGCGCCGCCAACTTTTTTTGCGGCCGCTGGACATCAAAATACAAGTTAGGCCGGTCAAACCCCGTTACCACCCGTTGCGGATCCCGCAAAAGGAGCCGCTGTACAATGTCCTCCCGAACCTGCCCGGTAGCAGTAGCGGTAAAGGCCGCCATCACCGGACGGCGGGGCAGAGACGAAACAAAGTCTGCTATCTTGAGGTAACTGGGCCGGAAATCCTGTCCCCACTGGGAAATGCAGTGGGCTTCATCCACGGCAATCAGCCCAATTTCCCGTTCTGCCATTAACTCCGCAAACCGTTGGTTTTCCAATCGCTCCGGAGCTACATAGAGCAGCCGGTACGTCCCCTGCCGCACACCACTCCAAACCTGCCGGGATTCCTCCATCCCCTGCGAGCTGTTGAGAAATGCAGCAGGGATCCCCACAGCTTCCAGCGCCGCCACCTGATCCTTCATCAGGGAAATCAATGGCGATACCACCAACGTCATACCGGGAAGCAGTAAGGCGGGGACCTGATAGCAGATGGATTTTCCACCGCCAGTAGGCATGATGCCCAGCGCATCCTGGCCGGACAGGATGGCATCCACCAGCATCTCCTGCCCAGGCCGGAAGGCGGTATGACCGAAATATTGCCTAAGTACGGTAAACTTGTCCATAGCGCCCCCTTCCCTTCCTGACAGTTAGGAAAGGCACTACCCCGGAGGATAGTGCCTTTTGTCATCCATTAGCAAAGCGCCGCTTACATCAGCTTAGTGGTATAATACACCAGTTCCGCAAACAGCACCACGCCCAGCGCCCACATGAGATAGTAGGAAATCATGGGCAGCACAGCGGCCAGCAATACACCTGCGGCGGCTACCGCCAGCGCGGCATAAACGATCCGGTAGTCACACTCTACGGAGAACACACGCACCCCCCAGAGCTTTCCATCGGCTTTCCGTGCGTTGTCCGTCAGGTAGATCACAGCGGCCAGAACCGCCACCACCAGCACACAGCCTATGATGACAGGGATCCGCCACATGTCGGAATGCATAGTTGCACCCCGCAGCCACACGCTAAACATAGCGCCCCCCAACATAGCGGTACTCAAGGTACACTCACGTTGATAGAGGAAATAAATCAACGCCAGAACCGCCAGAACCGCCACCAAGATGCACATAGCAACTGTACCGAAAGCGTTGGTGAAGAAATGGGTGATCATCCAGCCGGACACAAAAAAGAATGCGCCCACGCCCGCCGTCCAGGCCATGATCGTCCGCAACTTCCGGTTTTCCTTCTTCCATACGCCTACCGCGACACCGCCCACCAGGGCTGCCAGACCCAGCCAGGTCAGCGCCACCAGAACCTTGTGCCACACCAGCAGAGATCCAACCGACCCCCAGGCATAGCCCCGGTACACTAAGAACAAGAAGCACTCGGCCGCCAGACCCAGCAGGAATACATAGTAAATGCGGTTCAAGACACGGTTATCCTGTCTCTCCTTCTCCGCACGCTTTTGACTAATTTTTTTAGAAGACATGTATCGCAACCTCCAACGGATAATAACGCGGGGAAAATCCTGCCAACGGCAAGACGCTAAAGTATTTTAGCAGATTCCCGGCAGTTTTGCAAGAGAAAATCGAATTTTTGTAAAATTTCTTCTGAAACGTCTTTTTAGCCCTTAATTGACCTGCCGGCGGCGGGAGAGGTTGATGGTCCCCTCCTGCATGTCGGTAATCATATCCAGGCTCTTCCCAGTGCCCTCCGCCACACAGGCGATGGCGTTTTCCGCCACACTGGTAGCAATCCCGGTACGGGAGGTGATAAGCTTGTCAAAGCCAGACACTAAGCTGCCACCGCCGGTCATCATGATGCCGTTGGTGGACACGTCCGCCACCAGTTCTGGCGGTGTTCTCTCCAGTACGGCATGGATGCTTTCCAAAATGGACTCCGTCGGCTCCTCAAAGGCCTCCAGCATTTCAGCGGAGGATACGGTGATGGTCTTAGGCAGGCCTGTAAGCAGACAGCGACCCTTCACATCCATGAAGGTCTCCTCCTCTTTGGGGTACACGCAACCGATGGCGATTTTCATTTTCTCTGCCGTACCCTCGCCCACCAGGATGTTGTGCTTGCGGCGCATATACTTCACTACCGCCTCATTGAACTGATCCCCCGCTACCTTAATAGACGCGGATTCTACCACACCACCTAGGGAGATAACCGCGATATCAGCGGTACCGCCCCCGATGTCTACCACCATATGGCCGTCTGGCTTGGTAATGTCAATACCCGCACCAATGGCGGCGGCTACCGGCTCCTCAATGAGGTACACCCGGCGGCAGCCGGACTGGATGCCGGCGTCTACCACGGCGCGCTCTTCTACCTCCGTGATACCGGAGGGGACGCAGATAATAACCCGGGGCTTGAAGACCATAAACCCGGCTACCTTGCGGAGGAATTCCTTCAGCATCCGCTCGGTCATGTCGTAGTCGGAAATCACGCCCTCCCGCAGGGGGCGGATGGCTACAATGTTGCCCGGAGTGCGGCCCAACATCTGCCGGGCTTCCTCGCCCACTTTCAGCAGTTTGCCTGTATTCTTGTCCATAGCCACCACCGATGGCTCGTTGAGGACAATACCTTTATTTTTCACGTATACTAATACGGAAGCGGTCCCTAAATCAATACCGATGTCTTTTGCGAAAGCGCACATACCTTTCCACCTCGTCAGTTGTCGATTCTATTTTGAGCAAATTCTCACTAAGTACTCTGAAAAATCATTATACTAAGCCTGTCCAAATTTTGCAAGCGGTTCGGCGGACTTTCTTTTATATTTTTTACCAAATTAAGGAATTGATTTTCCCTATTCCTCTCTTTTTCGCTGTCCTCCCGCCAATGCGGCGCAAACTACCTTCGCCGCGCCCCCTGCCATCAAGGCATCTGCGGCAGCGGAAAGAGTGCTTCCGGTGGTGCAAACATCATCGATCAGAAGGTATCTCCTTCCCCGCACCCGGTCAGGGCGGAGGACTTTGTATGCGGCTTTCACATTTTCTATCCGCAGGGACGGATCTTCCAGGGAGGACTGGGCTTTTGTATGACGGATTTTCCAGAGGGAAGGTTCTGCTTTAACGCCCCAGATTTTCGCCGTTTCCTCCGCCAGCAGCCGGGCCTGATCGAACCCCCTCTCAAAATTCCGCCGCAGGCTGACTGGCACATAGGTCACCGTGTCAAACTCCCCGCCCAGCCGTTCGGCGGCAGCTTGGGCGACGTAGCGGGCAAACACCTTTGCCCTCCAGGACTTTTTTCCGAATTTCAAGACCCGTATCCCTTCCCGAACCATCCCATCATAGTACAGCGCGATAACGGTAGCGTACCTGTTGTCCCCTATGGCAGTCAACGCCGTTTCTCCCTCCCGAAAAGGCAGGTTTCCTTGGCATACTCCGCAGATATCCCCCGGCCTTTCCAACAGCCTGCCGCAGAAGGCGCATTTCGGGGGGAATAATAAATCTAAAATGACTGTCATCTTTCTTTTTGTTCCCCACCGTCTCCCTTACTTTTTGCAGTTTACGGCAGGATATGCCTTTCCATTACTGTCCCAAATCTTCCAATGCCGGCACCGTCAGGCCAATGATATCCTCCAGCTCCGCCAGTACTGCGCTATACTCCCCGTCCACTAATTCCGGGAGGCCAGTGATCTCCCGGAGCAGGTAATACCCATCCCACTTGCTGTCCGCATACAAGACGGCGTACCGCTTCTGACCGTTTTCCTCGTACACTGTCAGCTTGCAGGCCGCATCCAGGTCCTCACGGTACAGTTCGTCTTCTAAGTCCTCCTCATAGGCGCGCCCCGACGCGGCCAGCCCGTCCTGCCACGCGTCCACCACTTCTTTGGCGTTCTCCCCTGGCAGGATGGACGCATATACCCGCAGGCCATGGGCTTCCGTTTGAACCGCTTTCCCGTTGTCAAAATAGGCTGGGGATTCGCTGTAGGGCACAAAAGCGTCCACAAACGCATCGTGGCCAAACAAATCCGTCCGGATATAGGCCGCGGCCATGTACGCGCAGTCCCGGACTTCCGAAACATGTATCTGGGACTGGTAGTTCTCCTCCGTCACCGCCGGGCCTTCAAACCGCACATTCTGGATGGTGTACATCAAATTGGACAGGACTTCGTCCACGCTCTGGGCATCCTCGTTATGCCCGGCCTCCATCACGAACATGGCGCCGTCATTGGACAAAACGATGGCTGTATGAAACACCCGGCCATCAGTGAGGTAAACGGACATAATATTATACCGTGAGCCTTCATCTCTTGGCGCAAGCGGCTCCGCATCCAGATACACCGCGTCAAACCGGTCATAGAGGGACGAGGTGTGGTATTGGCTGATATACTGGCTCAGAGTATCCCAGGCATCGTCCCCGTCTACGCCGTACTGGGTATGGGCCTGGTACACTGTTCCCGTCCCGCTGTCCAGGAAGGAACGGCCGCTGTTTTCAAACGCCGCGTCCATCCGGAACCAGATTTCTGACATCTCATACTCCACTGCGCTCTCCGGTACACGGATGGGGATGTCCTTGGCCTCCGGCGCAGCGTTTGTTTCCATCGGGGTGTCCGGCTTGGGGTTCGGCTTCAAGGCAGGCCCCTCACCGTCCAGCCGCATACTGAACGCAAAACACGCCCCCAAAACCGCCGCAGCGGCCAGCAGGGAAACTACCGCCGGCATCCAGCGTCCGGGTACGGGGCTTTGCACCTCCTCATAGCCAGGGGCGGGCGTAAGCCCAGGATAGCCCTTGGGGATGGTCAGCTTTTTCCTCCGGCCCTTTTCCGTTTCATAGCTTACCTTCCAGTACCAGTTGGTTTCCCGCTCCACCTGCGGATTGTGCAGCGGCGTCAGGGCGTAGGGGTTGTGGTTTGGCCCGCCGCCCTCCTGGATTGTGTTGATCTCCCGGAGGATGTCCTGCTTCACGGAGGACTGGCGGGTCATGGGCAGCTTTTCCCAGTCCTGAACCAGGCAGAATTTTCGCAGGTCCACCCGCCACAGTACGCCGCCCACCCGGGCGTAGAGGACGTGGAAAGTATTGCACAGCATAATGGCCGGCATGGCAATGAAGAAGAGAATCAAAATGCTGAGGAATCCTCCAATAGCCAGGATGCCGCCCGTCTGGGCATCCAGCAGAATAGGCGCGGCGACAGCGCCGGCAAGGAGCGCCACCATCAATACCAGAAGCGGCACAGCCGCACTTAGCCGCAGCGGACGCATCCAATTCTTCCGGAAAGGGTAAATCTCCCCCTGCGCTTCCGGCTGATCCGAGACGGGCATGGATTCCCCGTCCGGATTCTTCTTTTTGAGAGAGGTTGGATCCCGGAACGCACCCACGATGACCGGCGCGCCGCCCAACAAGGTAAACAAATACAGCATAGCCAGATTGCCGTAATAGGCACGGCTGATTTCCCCATCCTGCAAAAGGACGGAAACGCCCTGGTAGGCGGCAAAGAAGCTCACCCCGCCCTCGCCGTCCAGGGCGTCCAGCAGCGCGACGGCAAAGCAGAGTTTATTGGCTATGTAGGTCATCAGTAGAATCACTGCACCCGAAATCACAGCGCCCCGCCTGCTCAGCCGCCCGCCCAGCAGGGCATAGCCCTTCAGGCAGCACACCGCCATCACCAGACCGCAGATTGACGCTACGTAGCCAAGCTGGTTGACCAGCACAATACAGGCTACGCCGATCAGGGAGCCTAAAAACGCTCCCACCGCACCTGCCACTACATTGTCGCGAGTTTCTTCTTTTTCCCAATCCAATTCCATTGATGCTTTCCTCCTGTTTACACAATTTTACCGATATTCCCCGGCTTTATCCTTTCACTTTCTTTAAAAACAGCGCACAAATCCGTCCGCTGACAGGCAGGAATAATTGCGCGCAGGATCCTACCAGTCCCGCGCACACCAGCGTCCCCAGCCCTACTACGCCCCCCAGCAGCCATCCGGACAGCGCAAAGGCAATATCCACAATGATCCGCACAATACCAAAGGGCTTGTGGGAAAAGTCGCTGATGACTACGGCCACCAGGTCGTTAGGCCCCGTCCCCGCCTCTGAGCGGATGACGATGGTCATGCCGAAGGCCAGGATCACACACCCCGCTACCAGAGCCAGCAGCCTCCAGCCCATGGCCAGCCCCTCCGGAAACAGCGGGGCTAAAAGAACCGTCCATACGTCAATAATCGGCCCGCCCAGCGCCATGCACAGCACTGTACCAATACGCACATAGCTTCTGGCAACCACAAGAAGAACCAGAATGATGAACAGGCAAACCAGTAGATGAACCCTCCCATGGGTCATCCACCCCGCCCAGGGCATCCCGCCCAAAACCCGGAAAATACCTTGCACCAGCACGTTGAAGGGGTCTGCGCCCAGATTGGATTCCAGAAACAGCGTAACCCCCAGATGGGCCACCGTCAGCCCCGCCAGCAGCAGAAGCACCCGTATCCCCCGCTCGGCCCAGCTCATTTGCTTCATAGGTGGTCTCCTTTGCTATGTAAAATTTCAGCGTCTCCATTGTAACGGATACGCCGCCAAATCTCAAGCCTTTTTTTGACAGCAAATAGCGGCGGTGCCCGCCCCTTATTTTTATGAGGCGGTGCTTATTGTAATCCGCCCAAATTGTGGTATAATCATAACAACTACTAACCCCCTTGGGAGGCTGAACATGAAATTAATGGTCATTGACGGCAACAGCATCGTCAACCGTTCCTTTTACGGCGTCCGTCCCCTGACGACCCGCGACGGCCTGTATACCAACGCCGTCTACGGCTTTATCACCACCCTGCAAAAGCTGCTGGACGAAGAAAAACCGGAGGCCTTGTGCGTCACCTTCGACCGGCGGGAGCCGACCTTCCGCCATCTGGAATACGAGGGCTATAAAGCCCAGCGCAAAGGGATGCCCGAGGAACTGGCCCAGCAAATGCCTGTTTTGAAGGAAGTCCTGGACGCTATGGACATTCCCCGGTATGAATTGGCCGGGTATGAAGCCGATGACCTTATCGGCACCATCTCCCGCAAGTGCGAAGCACAAAACTGGGACTGCGTAGTGGTGACCGGCGATAAAGACAGCCTGCAATTGGTCACGGACCATACCAAAGTAAAGCTGGTCTCCACCCGCATGGGCCAGACTACCACGAAAGATATGACCCCGGAATCTTTCCGGGAAGCCTATGGTTTCGACCCTATCCATATCATCGACTTGAAAGCCCTCATGGGCGATGCTTCCGACAACATCCCCGGTGTCAAGGGCGTAGGGGAGAAAACCGCTATGGCCCTGGTACAGAAATACCAGTCGATCGATGCCCTTTACGCCGCTATGCCCGATGTAGACGCCAAGCCTGCCGCCATAAAAAAACTGGCCGAAGGCGAGGAGGTCGCCCACATGAGCCATCATCTGGCCACCATTATCACAAACGCGCCCCTGGACTTTGACCCGGGTCAAAACCTGCGCCGCCCTGTAAAGCCAGAATTATATAATGTGTTCCTCCGGCTGGAATTTAACAAATTAATTGACAAAATGCGGCTTACCCCGCCGGAAACGCCGCCTGCGGAGAAAACGGAGCAGGCGGACGTCACCGTCCATGTAGAGCAGGCCGCCAGCGGGGAGCAGGCGGAAAAACTGCTGGCAACCTTCCGGCAGGCGGAATATGTAACGCTGCTGGCCCTGCCGGACCTGACCGCCGTGGCAGTGCAGTGCGAAACCGGGCCGGACAGCGCCTTGGTGGGAACGTTCTATTTTCACCGCTATCAAGGCGATTGGAACCGGCTGTTAGCCGCATTGTTCGCAGGGGATATTAAAATAGTGTCCCATGACGTGAAAGACCTGACCCGGACGCTGCTGGAAAACGGCCTGCCGGCGGAGGGCTTTGTCTTCGATACCGCCCTGGCGGGCTACCTCTTGGACGCCACGGCAGGCCATTATGACATCGCCCGCCTGTTCGCTTCCTGGTTCAAAGAGGAGCTGCCTAAGCCCCTCTATCTGGAACCGGACGCCTTTTCTCCCCTCAGCAGCGCCGTCCAGGTGGAAGCATCTTTCCTCAGCTACCTGGCCGCTGTGGATGCCCTGTATGAAGCCATGCTGCCCAAGCTGAAGGAAACCGGCGCCGGCTGGCTGTATGATAACGTGGAACTGCCCCTGTGCCGGGTGCTGGCGGAAATGGAAACGGCGGGCTTCCGGGTAGACGCGGCCGCGCTGCGGCGTTTCGGCGAGACCTTGACCACCGCGCTGGAAGCCCTAGAGGAAAAGATTTACTCCTATGCCGGGAAATTCAACATCAATTCCCCCAAGCAGTTGGGCGAAATCCTCTTTGACAAATTAGGGATGCCCGCCTATAAAAAGACCAAAACTGGCTACTCTACCAACGCCGAAGTCCTGGACAAACTCCGGGGCCAGCATCCTATTGTCGCCGAGGTGTTGGAGTACCGCCAGTACGCCAAGCTGAAAAGCACCTACGTGGACGGGCTTCTGAAGGTCATCCCCTCCGATGGGCGGGTCCGGACCAGCTTCCAGATGACCGTCACCGCCACCGGGCGGCTCAGCTCCACCGAGCCGAACCTGCAAAATATCCCCACCCGCACAGAGCTTGGCAGCGAGCTGCGCCGCATGTTCACCGCCGCCCCCAGCATGGTGCTGGTGGACGCGGACTACAGCCAGATTGAATTGCGGCTGCTTGCACACATTTCCGGGGACGAGGCTATGCGGGACGCGTTCCTCTCCGGGGAGGACTTCCACACCGTTACCGCCGCCCATGTGTTCAACGTTCCCTTGGGCCAGGTGACGGCCAATATGCGCCGGGCGGCTAAGGCGGTGAACTTCGGCATCGTCTACGGCATATCCGCCTTCTCCCTGTCCCAGGATCTTGGGGTGACTGTGGCGGAAGCCAAGGAATATATGGACGCCTATTTCACCCGTTTCCCCGGGGTGAAGGCCTACATGGACGGCATCATCAGCAAAGCCCGGGCGGACGGCTATGTGGAGACCATGTTCCACCGCCGCCGCGCCCTGCCGGAGATCAAGGCCAGCAACTTCAACACCCGGTCTTTCGGGGAACGTGTGGCGCTGAATATGCCCATCCAGGGCGCCGCCGCTGATATCATTAAGCTGGCAATGGTAAAGGTTTTCCACCGCCTGCGGAAGGAAAATTTGCAGGCACGTTTGATCATGCAGGTACACGATGAATTGATCGTGGAATGCCCGGAGGACGAAGCGGAAACCGTGAAAAAGCTGCTGGCGGAAGAAATGGAGGGCGTTTACACCCTGGCCGTCCCCCTGACAGCGGAAGCCCACAGCGGGAAAAACTGGCTGGAGGCAAAGTGATGGACTACCAGATCGTCCCCATGACGGCCTCCCACCTGAATCAAGTGGCGGAATTGGAAAAAATTTGCTTTCCCGAGGACCCTTGGTCCTGGCGGGTATTGGAGGATTCCCTTGCCAACGAAAACGCCGCCGCGTTCATCGCCCAGTCCCCAGACGGGAACGTTTTAGGCTATCTGTTCTTTTCCGCCGTCTTGGACGAGGGTGGGGTGGACAACCTGGCCGTATCCCCGGCGGCGCGGCGGCGGGGCATTGGCAGGGCGCTGATGGAAGCCTTCCACCGGCGCGCCGGGGAGAAAGGGCTGGCCTTTCTTTTCCTGGAAGTACGCCCCTCCAACAAAAGCGCCGTCTCCTTATATGAATCATTCGGTTATCAGGCGGCGGGACGGCGGAAAAATTACTACGACAATCCAAAAGAGGACGCGATTATCATGAGATTGGAGCTTACGCCATGCAGTTAAGACCCCTGACCCCGGAAGAACTGAAAAAGGCCTATGAAACCGATTTAAAGGAAGCTTTCCCCCCTGCCGAACTGAAACCCCTGCGGGCTATGGAGGAAATGCGGGAACAGGGCATCTACGACCCTCTGGCCCTGTTCGATGGCAACAGGGCGTCCGCAGGCTATATCCTGCTGTGGAAGCACACGGACGGGCGGTATATATTGGTGGATTACCTCTGCGTCCCCGCGCGGAAACGGAACGGAGGCACCGGCAGCGCACTGCTGAAAGCCGCCATCGCCCACTATCCGCCCAACACCGTTTTCATCGGTGAGACAGAAGCCCCTACCGGCGACCCCGCCCGGGATGAAATGATCCTGCGGCGGCTGGGCTTCTACGCCCGGAACGGCGCAACAACGCTGGGATATGACAGCGCCCTGTTTGGCGTCCATTTCAAGACCATCTGTTGGGCAGACCCCATGCCGGAGGAACCGGAAATCCTCCGCAAGCACCAGGAAATCTATTTGCAGCAGTTCGGGCAGGAAAAGTACGATAAATATATCCAAATTCCCTTACACCCTGGGGAAAAATGCAGGGAAATCACTAACTGGACAGAATAAAAAACGCGGGGGCCGGGGAAGCTTCCCCAGTCTCCGCGCTTTTTCGCAAGTGCGTTACCAGCGGCTGTTTTCACCGTCAGAGAGCACGCCGTCCGTGTCATGAACCCGGGCGTTATCCAGCATCCGCTGGAAGGTGGTGGTGTTAGTGGTCCTGGTCAGGGCATCCCGGCCATCATCCACCATGCCCGTTACCGCATCGCCTACATCATCGGCAGCACGGCGCAGGTCATCACCTACCCGGCTACGGGCTGTGGAGCTGCTGTCGCTACCGGAGACTGTGCCGCCGTTATTGGCGCTCCCGTTTGCTGCGCCGCTGCCATTGGTGCTTCCATTCCCGGCAGTGGAGCCATCCCCGGTAATGCTGGAACCAGCATCGTTGCGGTCATAGCGGTCGTAGTCGTCCCGCCCGTCCGTGCCGTTGTTGTCCACGGCGTTGTTTTGATCTGGCGGATTGTTGGTGTTGTCATTGTCGCGGTTGCCGCAAGCCGCCAGGGACAGGATCAAGGTCAACGCGGCTGCAATCATCGCTGCTCTTTTCATCTGAATCTTCCTCCTTCCTAAAATCGCGCAGTTTGCGCTGGAGGTAGTATTTGCGGTGATTTGATTTTTACTGCTGCGAGTTTTTGCAAATTTCTCTCAAATTCTCATTGAAACGATATAAGACCACCTGATGGAATCCTTGGGGAGGACAAAAATACGATTTATAAAATTGTCCGGGTAGCCGCCACGTCCACGCCGGTGCCGCACACATCCGCCAGCACCACATCCCCCGTATGTACGGGAGCCTGAACATCTACGCCGCAAAGAGCCCGAGCGGCTTCCAGAAGCTTTTCCTTGGGAATCGGGCCAACGGTTTTCACCGGGCACCGGGCAATTGCTCCACCATGGAGACGAACCGTGCCGGTGAGGACGCGGACAGGATACAGCAGTTCGTTTTTCCCGTACTCCTCCCCCCTGGGACAGGCATTGCCTTCTACACGGCAGCCGTCCTCCTCATAGGCCCGCAGGCGGCAGCCGTTGGGGCAGACAATGCAGACCAGTTCTTTCATGCTTCCACCTCCTCCGCGCTGACGGTGAGCGTATCCCTTTCTGCCAGGGCCAGCAGCTTTCCAGGCAGAAGAATGCGCTCCATCTCCCCTGGGGCCATGTGATCCCGCTGGAATCGGGCGATCTGCTTTTCCCCGGATTTTACGGTGACCGCCGACTTCCCAAATACCCGGTTGACCCGGAAAAAGACCTGCACCCCATCTCCCACCATCTCCATTCGGATGCGCTGGGGGACGGCGTAAGTAACCGCGCTTCCATTTTCCAGTTTTAACGTCCGGCCAGCCGGGGCCGGTCCCCGGCGCACGTAATCCGCCGCAGCCACTCCAGCCCTGCCGCTCTCGCCGCTGACGAAGTCCACCAGGTCATGAACCTGCAATACGTTCCCACAGGCGAACACGCCTGGGACGGATGTCTCCATATTTTCCCAGACCACCGCCCCGTTGGTACGCGGGTCGATCTCCGCCCCCATAGCCCGGGTCAGCTCGTTTTCCGGCAGCAGGCCCACGCTCAGCAGCAGCGTATCGCACAAAAATGTCCGCTCCGTACCGGGAATAGGCTGGCGGCGCTCATCTACGGCGGAGACTACCACCTTTTCCAGGCGGTTCTTGCCAATAATATTAGTGACAGTATGGGATAAATACAGAGGTATGCCAAAATCCTCCAGACATTGGACGATATTCCGGTTCAACCCGCTGGAATAGGGCATCAATTCTACACAGGCCAGCACCTCCGCCCCCTCCAGCGTCATGCGCCGGGCCATAATCAGGCCGATATCGCCGCTGCCCAGAATAACTACCCTGCGGCCTACCATCTGTCCCTCAATATTAATAAACCGCTGGGCCGCCCCGGCGGTAAAAATGCCGGAGCACCGCGCACCGGGGACGGAAATCGCCCCCCGCGTCCGCTCCCGGCATCCCATGGCCAGCACCACGGCCTTGGCGCAGGCCACCTGGCAGCCATCGGTTGGATTGACGTACTCCACCTGTTTTTCCGGCGAGATGGACAGCACCATAGAGTCCGTCTTAACCTCCACCCCAGTGCCGGACAGCATATCAATAAACCGTCCGGCGTACTCCGGCCCGGTCAGTTCCTCTTTAAACCGGTGCAGGCCGAAGCCATTATGGACACATTGATTGAGAATCCCGCCTAGGGCGCTGTCCCGCTCCAGAATCAGGATATCCCGCAAACCGCCCTCCCAGGCGGACAGGGCGGCGGCAAGTCCGGCGGGGCCTCCGCCTATGACAATCAGTTCATATTCCCTCATAATTGCAACTCTCCCTTTCCGTCCACCTAGAATAAGTGCTCCTTTGTCTCCCCGGTAAGGATATACGACTCTGCGTCCTCCAGAGGGATCTCCTCAGGCCGCACCCCTATCTCCCGTGCCAGGAGCTCTTGAACCCTGGGGCCGCAGAAGCCGCCCTGGCACCGCCCCATGCCAGCACCCACCCGGCGTTTCACGCCGTTGATGCTGGTGGGCGGGATGGGCTGGCGGAGACATTCCACGATCTCCCCCTCCGTTACCGTCTCGCAGCGGCAGACCACCCGTCCATACCGGGGATCCTTGGCAATCAGTTCATTCCGCCCTTCCCTATCCAGCTCATGGAAACGGACGCGGCGGCGGGTGTCTATAAACGCTTCCTTTTTCTCCAGCGCCAACCCTCTGCCCGCCATCTGTTCCATCAAATATTCCGCAATAGCGGGCGCGGCGCTCAGCCCCGGCGAGCAGATGCCCGCCGCATTGAAGAAACCCGGAACGCCAGGCGCTTCTCCCAGGATGAAGTCTCCCCGGTCTGACCCGGCGCGGACACCGGTAAAATTCCGGATGTTCTCCCGGAAGCGGATGCCAGGCACGCTCCGTGCCGCCAGTTCCCGTACGGTTTGCAGCCCCTTGGCGGTGTTAGACACGTCCTCCAGGCCGGAAGGCTCCGAGGTGGGGCCAACAATCAGGTTTCCATGAACCGTGGGCGAAACCAGAACCCCCTTCCCCGCCGCGCCGGGACATTGGAAGATAACCCGGCTGACCCGGGTTCCCTCACACTTGTCCAGCAGGTAATATTCCCCCTTGGCGGGCCGGATGGTGAACCTAGGCTCCCTTACGAGCTGGTGTACCGTCCCGGCATGCACCCCGGCGGCATTGATGATGTACTTCCCATGAAACACCTTATCTCCGGCAGTGACGGCAAAGCCGCCCTTCTCCCGGGTAATAGCGGTAACACGGCAGTTCCGGTACAGCTCCACGCCGTTTCTCACCGCCGTCTCCGCCATAGCCAGGGCGTATTCCCAGGGATTGACAATGGCGGCGGAGGGGGCCAGCAGAGCTTCCACCACTTCCCTGCTCAATTCCGGCTCCAAAAGCCGGGCTTCCTCCCCGGTGAGCAAGCGTAAATTAGGGACACCGTTTCTCTCTCCCCGGTTCATCAGTTCCCGCAGGCAGTCCCGGTCTTTCCCACTAAAAGCCAGTACCATGCTGCCGTTTTTCCGATAGGGAACATCCAGCTTCCAGCAGATTTCCTCCGCCATGGAAACTCCTGTTACATTTAACCGGGCCATTAGCGTCCCCGGTTCCGGATCGTATCCGGCATGGAGGATGGCGCTGTTGGCCTTGGTAGCGCCTGCGGCCACATCGCTGCCAGCTTCCAGGACGGCGGTGCGCAGCTTGTACCGCGACAGTTGGTAGGCGCAGGCCGCGCCCACCACGCCGCAGCCAATGATAATAACATCCCGCATAATCCTTGCCCTCTCTCATTAAAAAAGTATATACTATTCTATAGCAAAACCCACCTGCGGTCAATGCAATTTTTCCCTGCCAGCAATGGAATCCGGGATTTGTCTATAGTGGGCAGGAAACTCCCGCGCCCCCGTTGGGCGAAATCAGGGATGCCGCCCAATCCCAGGCATACACAACGCTGACGCTACGGCAGACTACTGTCCGGACGTTGCTCCGCCGCTTCCCTAACCATTCCAGCACCGCCGGCGATACCCATGCCGCCAGCCACCCTGCGGCGGCAAACCCTGTCAGGCTGGCCAGGCAGACCCGTCCATGGATGCTGCCCACCCAGCCGGCATAATTCCACCACCGCTGCCGGTAAAGCCTTTCCAGCGCCCAGGCCGTGCCATACTCCACCCCGCCGCCGATGGCCGCCCCGGCAAGGAGCGCCGCGCCCTTGCCTCCTATCTGGCCCAGTACCGCCGCCAGCAGGACGCCCCCCACGCCGTATACCGGCAGCCACGGCCCATGGAGCATCCCCCGGTTTACCCATTGGCCGGTCGTACAAGCGGTGAGCAGCACCTCCCACGCCCAGCCCGCAGCAGAAAATAGGAAAAAGAGCAGCAACCAATCCTCCAATGTCTCCTCCCTGGGCGATACGCGAAAATCCAGCATAATAATCCTCCTTCCCTCTTTTTTCTTACTTTGTCCCAAAAAAACGAAGGTATACCAACCGCAAAACAGGAGAAATTTTGATGAAAAAGAAACGATTATGGGATCTGCTGCTGGCAGGGAGCATATTATTACTGGCGGGCATTTTATATCTGCTGTCCCGTCCGGCGGGAGACGGCGCATGGGCTGTTGTGACCATAGACGGTGTGGAAACCGCCCGCTATGCCCTCTCCCAGGATCAGACGGTGACCTTGGGTGGGGAAAACTACAATATCCTGGAAATTTCC
The DNA here is from genome assembly GCA_910587645.1 of uncultured Oscillospiraceae bacterium. Taxonomy (GTDB): domain Bacteria; phylum Bacillota; class Clostridia; order Oscillospirales; family Oscillospiraceae; genus Pelethomonas. Next base: position 110,309 of record CAJUNA010000041.1, on the reverse strand, counting down.
GGTGGCGCGGCATCCGTTACAGATGCCAACTGTGGCGACCACACCTGTGTCCGCACTGGAGCCGTCCGCTTGGAAGGGGAAACTATCGTCTGCCTGCCCCACCGCCTGATTGTGCGTATTGAAGGAGGCCAATCATCTCCTTTTGATGCCAGCGCGGGTTAGGAGGTTCGCTATGAGCAGAAAAATCGCGCGGTATGCGCTTCTGGTTGCCTTATCCATGGTCCTCTCCTGGTTGGAGAGCCTGCTCCTCCTCCCTGGGATGCTGCCGGGAATGAAAGTGGGATTGACAAATCTTGTCGTGGTCTTCGCCCTATACCGCCTGTCCCTGGGAGAAGCGGCAGGCATTTCTATCGTCCGGGTTGCGCTGGTATCCATGACCTTCGGCAACGCCTACAGTTTCGCCTACTCCCTGTCTGGGGCGGTGTTGAGCCTTGGGGCTATGGCAGGGCTGAAAAAGCTGGACCGCTTTTCCCCCTTGGGTGTCAGCATCGCGGGCGGGGCCTGCCATAACATAGGGCAGATCCTTGTCGCTATGGCCGTGCTGGAAACAGCGGAATTAGGATGGTATCTGCCGGGACTGCTGGCCTCCGGCACCCTGGCGGGAGCCGCCATCGGCGCGGCGGGAGGGTTGCTGGTAGAACGAATACGGATATGAGTGGGGAAATTTTTTCTAATTTCACCAAAAGAGACCTATCATTATGCAGAAACATCTGTTATAATCAGACCCACATACACAAAAGGAGGCACCTCATGAAATTAGAAAAACACAGCCACGGCTTCACCCTGATGGAGATCCGGGATCTGCCGGAGCTGGAAGCCCGCATGGTCCGTATGGAACATGATAAAAGCGGCGCGCGTCTGGTCTGGCTGGACCGCAAAGAGGAAAACAAGACCTTTGCCATCTCCTTCCGCACCCTGCCGGAGGATGACACTGGTGTGTTCCATATTCTGGAGCACTCGGTGCTGTGCGGCTCAGACCGGTATCCAGTGAAGGAGCCCTTCGTGGAACTGATGAAAAGCTCCCTGAAAACCTTCCTCAACGCCATGACCTACCCCGACAAGACCATGTATCCGGTTTCCAGCCGGAATGATAAGGATTTCATGAATCTGGTCCGGGTCTATATGGACGCCGTCCTCCACCCCCAGATTTACCATAAGCCGGAAATCCTCCGCCAGGAGGGCTGGCATTACGAGCTGCCAGAGGAACAGGGCGCACCAACCTATAAGGGCGTGGTATTCAACGAGATGAAGGGCGCCTACGGCGACAAGGAAGCCCGTATGATGCGCCAGCTTGACCAGGCCTTATTCCCGGACAACGCCTACCGGTTTGAGTCCGGCGGGCATCCCGCCCACATCCCTGAACTGACCTATGAGCAGTTTATCCAGTCCCACCAGCGGTTCTATGACCCCTCCAACTCTTACATCTATCTGGACGGCCAGATGGATATTGACGCGGTGCTGGCCGTGCTGGACGGAGAATACCTGAACGCCTATACCCGCCGGGACGACCAGCCCCAGTTCACCGCCCAGGCCCCCGTCAATAGCGGGCTTGTCCGGGCCAGCTATGAGGTTTCCCCGGAGGAGCCAACGGAAAACAAAGCCCAATTGGCATGGGGCTGCGTCTATGGACGCTACGACAGCCTGGAAGAGAGCGCCGCCCTGGAAGCCATCGGAGACGCCCTGTGCGGCGGCAGCGATGCGCCGCTGAAACGCCGTCTGGTATCCGGCGGATTGGCCCAGGATGTCTCCCTGCGCCCTATAGACGAGTTATACCAGCCTTACGCATGGCTGTACGTCCAGAACATGGACGAAAAACGGGTGGACGAGGTAGAAGATGCTATCCGGGACGAGCTGTCCCGCCTGGTCCGGGAGGGATTGGATCACGAACAGCTTGCCGCAACCCTGGCCAACATGGAGTTCAAGCGCCGGGAGTGGGACTACGGCGGCGTACCCCAAGGGCTTGCCATGGGGATGTATGTCATGTCAAGCTGGCTCTACGGCGGCGACCCTGTGGCCCCGCTGGCGGCCGGCCCGCTGTTTGAGAGCCTGAATAAAAAACTGGAGGAAGGCTGGTTTGAGGAACTGCTGGAAAAGGTTTTCCTCAAAAACGACCATTTCTGCCGGATCCTGCTGACTCCCTCCGCCACCCTGGGCGAGGAGGAGCGCGCCGCTGAAGCCGCCCGTCTCCAAGCCGCCAAGGCAAGCTGGTCTCAAGAGCAGGAATGCGAACTCCGCAGCCAGCAGAAAAAGCTGGAAGCATGGCAAGCCGAATCGGATACCCCGGAAAACCTGGCCAAGCTGCCCATGCTGCAACTCAGCGACATTCCCGCCGAGCCGGAGGAACTGCCCATTGCGGAGGATGCAATTGGGGGCGTCCCCCTGCTGCGCCACACCGTTCCCACCGGAGGCATTGGATATGTGAACCTCTACTTTGACGCCAACGACCTGACCGCGGAGGAACTGCCCTGTGCATCCCTGCTGGGCGTCCTGCTGGGCGAGATGGATACCGAAGCGTATAACGGCGCACAGCTTTTGAAGCTCCGCCGCTCCCTGACCGGCGCCATGCGTTTTGAGATGGAGTCTTACGGCGGCATCAACAACCCGGACTTCTGCCGCACCTTCCTGTGCGCGTCCTTCAGTGCGGTGGAGGCAAAGCTGGAAAAGGCGTCTGCCCTGATGGCGGAAATCCTAACCGGCAGCCAATTCGAAAATAAACAGCGTCTTCGTGAACTGCTGCGCCGGTGCGTCAACGACATGGAAGCCGATGTAGCAAACTCCGGACACATCTTTTCCATGTGCCGCGTAAACGCTGCCCTGACCGCGTCCGGCGCGGCCAAAGAGCATTGCGGCGGCATTGCCTGTTGCCAATGGCTCAAGGACACGGAAAAGCACTTCGAGGACCGCGCGGACAGCCTTGCTGCGGCGCTGCAATCCCTCAGCAAAAAGCTGTTCACCACCGGCCGTCTCACCGTCAGCGTCACCGGCGCGGAAGAAGCAGCCTGCAAGGCCCTGGAAAAGGAACTGCTCTCCAAGCTGCCCCAGACGGAGCGGCAGGTCCTCCCCTGCGCAGTCAAGCCCTGGGGGCTTCGGAAAGAGGGCGTAGTGGTTCCCGCCGATGTATCCTACGCCGCCCTGGGCGGCAGCCTGCGTGAAAACGGCGCGGCCTACGACGGCAAGCTGCTGGTCGCCAGCAAGGCCATCCATCTGGCCTATCTCTGGAACGCGGTCCGCGTCCAAGGCGGGGCCTACGGCGTAGGCATGCTGCCCGCCAGCGATGGAACCGCCTGCTTTTGGTCTTTCCGGGATCCTACGGCAAACCGGACGCTGGGCTGCTACCGTCAGGCGGCAGACTTCCTCCGTCAGTTCACCGCTACGTCTCCGAACCTCACCGGCCTGATTATTGGCACCGTGGCGGACTCCGACCCGCTTCTATCCCCTTGGAAGAAAGGGAAGGCATCCGACCGCTTCTACTGGTCCGGCGTAACCCACGCAAACCGCTGCCTGCGGCGTAAAGAAATCCTTACCGCTTCCCCGGCAGGCCTTGCCACCCTGGCAGAGCCGGTTGAAAAGCTGGCAACCAGCGGCGGCGTCTGCATCATCGGCTCCCGGAAGCTGGTGGAAGCCTGCGGTGGGGAGCTGGATAAAATCATCACTCTGTAATGGACGAAGGAACTGCTATGAACCGCCAGCCGGAACGAAAGCGGCCTGGTACAATCATCCACACGGAGGGCAGCCCATGGAGGCTGCTCCTCCTCTTCTCCCTGCCCCTGATGGCGGGAAATATCTTCCAGCAGCTCTACACCGTGGTGGACACCGCCGTAGTGGGCAAGGCGCTGGGGGTGGAAGCCCTGGCGGCGCTGGGAACGGTAGACTGGCTCAACTGGCTGACCCTCGGCACCATCCAGGGATTTACCCAGGGCTTCTCCATCCTTCTGGCCCAGCGGTTTGGCGCGAAGGACTACGGCAAACTCCGCCAGGCGGCGGCCAACGCCGTAATTCTGTCCGCCGTCTGCGCCGTTGTTTTGACAGTGGGCAGCGAAGCAATTGCGGAGCCAGTAGTCATCCTTCTGAAAACCCCGGCGGAAATCCGGCACATCGCCATGTCCTACCTGCGCCTGCTGTTCGCCGGACTGCCTGTGGTAATGGCATACAACCTGGCGGCGTCCATGCTGCGGGCTTTAGGCGATGGCCGTACGCCGCTGATCGCTATGGCGGCAGCGTCTATCGTAAACATTGGCCTGGACTTTTTGTTTGTCCTGGGCTTCCAATGGGGCGTCCAGGGCGCGGCCATTGCCACCATCATCGCCCAATGTCTCGCGGCAGGCTGCTGCATCTGGCGGCTATGCCGGGTGGAGGAACTGCATCTGTCCCGCGAGGACTGGAAATGCAGCGGTTCGCTATGCGGGCGGCTGATGGTGCTGGGGCTGCCCATGGCGCTGCAAAACGGCATCATTGCCGTAGGAGGCATGATTATTCAAACCATCGTCAACGGCTTCGGCGTGGCCTTCATCGCGGGCTTCACCGCCACCAACAAGCTCTACGGCGTTTTAGAAATTGCCGCCACCTCTTACGGTTACGCTATGACCACCTACGCCGGACAAAACCTCGGTGCCGGCAAATTGGATCGGATTTCCCACGGCATGAAGGCCGGGCTGACCATCGCCCTAGCTACCTCCGCTGTTATTTCAGCGGCAATGTTGGTTTGCGGGCGCTGGTTTCTCTCCTGCTTCATTGCCGCCGGAGAAGCGGAGAGCGCCCAGGCCTTAGACACCGCCTTCCGCTACCTCCGCCTGATGGCCTATTGCCTGCCGGTGCTCTACGTGCTGCATGTCACCCGAAGCTGCATCCAGGGCTTAGGCAACACGCTCCTGCCCATGGCATCCGGCATATCGGAGTTCATCATGCGCACCGGCGGTGCGTTGCTGCTCCCAGCGGTAATGGGTGATAGGGGCGTTATGTGGGCGGAGGTACTGGCGTGGTTTGGCGCGGACTTGATTTTAGTCCCCAGCTATTTCTACGTCACCCGCCACATCCGGCGGCGCAAAGAAAAGGAGGATCTGCCATGATTGAAAAAGTGACCATCCTGCGCCGGGACGAGATGCCCATGCCGCTGATTTACCTGGCATCTCCGGAGGACTTGGCTCGGTGGTATGCCAGCGGCCTGCTTTGGAGCCTGGAGCACGGGGAGCGGGCACTATCCATTTCCTGCTTCGATACGGGACCGGCTTTTGGCTTTCCGGTAAATCGCGCGGCAGAAGCGGTCTTGCGGGCCGTAACCTGCATTCTCTACGATCACCCGGAAGCGGAAAGCCTGACGGTTCTCTGCGCAGGCGAAGCCTGTTTCCGAGCCTATCAATTCTGCTGGAATCTCTGGTACGCGGAACACAAGCCGAAACATGAGCACTAATAAAGCAAACAGGAGGACAGGCCGCAGCCCGTCCTCCTGTTTCATTTTAGCAAGCAGACTATTCCTCGTCATCATCGTCATCTTCCGGTTCCCCGCCGCACCCCTCCTGAAGGAGAGATTCCGTCAAGGACTTTGACAGCGTGGTAAAAATCGCGGCGGTAGTCACCATACCAGCGTCCCCCTCCAAATCCAGATGCGCACCGCTCTCCACCACCACTTCCCCTCGCTGGAAAGGCAGGCTGCACAGGAATTTCACCGCTGCCCGGTACTGCCTCACGAAGCTGCTATATAGGGCGCGGGCGGCCTCCTCGCCATGCTCCTCTGGAAGCATCCGCTGGATACAGGAGATGCTCAGGCTCTGCTTTAGCGTACAAATCATCACCAAATAGGCTAAATGCACCCGGGAATACCGCTTTTTCACCGGCGGGGGCATCACCTTCATACGCACATAATTATTGATAATGCTGGCGGTGATGGCCTTCTCCTCCCCACAGCGGTCTAGGGGGGCCAAATACCGGGTGAGCAGCAAAATCACCTGATCCATATATAAATCCAACTGGGGCAAATCATCCCAGTCCGGCAGATCAAACTTCTCCAGGCGGTTCAGCCATTGTTCCAAACGCTGGGCAGGGTCGTTTTTTCCTGCGGACATACCGCATCCGCTCCTTTCTCACATTTCCTATAGTATAACGGATTTTGACGCATAATGCAATATGAAAAATCAAAAAATAATTCCATCAGGCCACTTGACATATCGTCTATAACCGGATATACTAATATCAAATATTAGATAAACCGATTTTGAGAATCTTGGAAAGGGGTTCAGTATGGCATCTGAAAAAGTAAAACGGCCACAGAGCCGGGGCGAGGAGCTTGCCAACACCATTTCCCATGGAGTGGGCGCAGTTTTAGCACTGGCAGGCGCAGCGCCATTGGCAGTGCGGGGAATTTTGTCCGGATCGGCAAAAGCCGGGTTTAGTCTGACAGCTTACGCTGTCAGTCTGGTATTGTTGTATACGGCTTCCGCCGTGTACCACGCAGTACGGCGGCCAAAGATAAAGCATGCTTTACGGATTATGGATCATTGCTCCATCTTCGTGTTGATCCTGGGCACATACGTACCCATGTCCCTGCTGGTAGTAGGGGGCACGACCGGTTGGATGCTGTTTCTGACCAATACCACCTTGGCAGTGATTGGCATTACACTGAATACGATTGATCTAAAACGGTTCGACAAATTATCTTTAGTGTTGTACGCCCTCATGGGCTGGCTGGTAGTTTTGGCAATGAGCGCAATTGTCGCCACGCTGCCGCCGCTAGGGCTGGGACTTTTGGTTGCTGGTGGCGTAGCATATACAGCAGGAATCATTTTTTACAAATCTCAGGGAAAGTACATGCACTTTGTCTGGCATTTATTTGTACTTGCTGGAAGCATTTTGCAGTATTTTTGCATTGCGCTCTATTGTCTGCCCTGATAACCTGGAGAGCTTGTTCTCTTAAAATCCCCTCTTGTGCCGCACCGTAAAAACAGGCAAAATATATTTGAAAAGATCCCTCAGGGTGTCCGCCTGGAAGGCGGCGCCCTGTTTTTGTTTTATATTCCCTCAGTATCCGAGAACCCCACAGGCCGATGGAAGAAGAATTATCCCTTGCATCCCCTGCCCCAAAAAATCCCTCCCTTGTGGTAAATATCACTTGACAGGACTGCCCTGGGGCTGTACTATATATATGTTCGCTTTGCAAATAGTGCGCAATATCTTGTGCCTAGGGGCTTGTACGGCTTTGCCCCTGGGCACAGTTTTGAATGATACTGATTTGATATGAGGAGTACAGGGAACATGACAATCGAAAAACTCAAGAAACGGGATGGGCGGCTAGTCAGCTTCGATAAGGAAAAAATCGCCAGAGCCATAGCAAAAGCCTTCGAAGCCACCTATAAGCCGGGCCAGAACGAAGTAGCCGAAACCCTGTCCGACGAGGTCCTCTCCATCCTGGAAGTGGAAGGCATCGCCGAACCGGAGGTAGAGCACATCCAGGACATCGTGGAGCGTGTCCTCATGGATAATGGCTACATCCAGACGGCAAAGGCTTACATCCTCTACCGCAACGAACGCAGCCGCGTCCGTGAAATGAACACCCGTCTGATGAAGACCTATGAGGACATCACTTTCTCTGACGCGGTGGATTCCGATGTCAAGCGGGAAAACGCCAACATTAACGGCGATACCGCCATGGGTTCCATGCTCAAATACGGCAGCGAGGGTGCCAAACAGTTCTACCAAATGTTTGTCCTCAAGCCCGAGCACGCCAAGGCCCACCAGGAGGGCGACATCCACATCCATGACCTGGACTTCTATACCCTGACCACCACCTGCTGTCAAATCGACATTAAAAAGCTGTTCAAGGGTGGTTTTTCCACCGGCCACGGCTACCTGCGGGAGCCCAATGACATCGCCTCCTACGCCGCCCTGGCCTGTATCGCCATCCAATCCAACCAGAACGACCAGCACGGCGGACAAGCCATCGTTAACTTCGACTACGGCATGGCTGACGGCGTAAAAAAGACCTTCCGCCGCTATTACACCCGCAACCTTGCCAAGGCGCTGATGCTCTGGCACGATGATACGCCCGATCCTGAAGAGGATCTGAAAGCCCTGCGGGAAAAAATTGATGATGAAACCGGCCTTTATCCCCGTTTGGAGCACTGCCAGCCTTATATGGATGTAGAGCTGCCGTACCTAGTGGAGAAATTTGGGGATGAGGAGCGGATGAAGAAAGCCCAGGCCATGGCCGTCCACTACGCGGAAAAGGAAACCGACCGCGCCACCTTCCAGGCCATGGAAGCGTTTATCCACAATTTGAATACCATGCACAGCCGCGCCGGGGCACAGACCCCGTTCTCCTCCATCAACTATGGCATGGACACCTCCCCGGAGGGGCGCATGGTGATGAAAAACCTGATGCTCACCACGGAGCAGGGCTTAGGCAACGGCGAGACCCCCATCTTCCCCATTCAGATTTTCCGTGTGAAGGAAGGGGTCAACTATAATCCTGGCGAGCCAAATTATGACCTGTTCAAGCTGGCTTGCCGGTGCTCCGCCAAGCGGCTGTTCCCCAACTTCGCCTTTATTGATGCCCCCTTTAACCTGCAATATTACGACCCCCAGCGGCCTGAAACAGAGATTGCTTACATGGGCTGCCGTACCCGGGTCATTTCTAATGTCTACGACCCTTCCCGCCAACAGTGCAACCAGCGGGGAAATCTTAGTTTTACCTCTATCAACCTCCCCCGCATCGCCATCAAGGCGAAAGGCGACCTAGACGCCTTCTTCGATGAACTGGACCGGAAACTGGATATGTGCATCGACCAGCTTTTGGAGCGGTTTGAGATCCAGGCCCGGAAACGGGTGTACAACTATCCTTTCCTAATGGGCCAGGGCGTATGGCTGGACAGCGAAAAGCTAGGCTGGACTGACGAGGTTCGTGAAGTGCTCAAACACGGCACTTTGTCGGTGGGCTTCATTGGTCTCGCGGAAACCCTGGTAGCCCTGACAGGCCAGCACCACGGGGAGAGCGAGCGCAGCCAACGGTTAGGCCTGGAGATCATTGCCCGGATGCGAGCCCGGATGGATGCCGAGGGTCAAAAAACAGGGCTGAACTTCTCCCTGCTGGCTACTCCCGCCGAAGGCCTGTCCGGCAGGTTCATCCGGATGGACAAGGAAAAGTACGGTATTATTCCCGGCGTTACCGACCGGGACTACTATACCAACAGTTTCCATGTCCCTGTCTACTATACTGTTAGCGCCTTCGAGAAAATTCGTTTGGAGGCTCCCTACCACGCTCTGACCAATGCCGGCCATATCAGCTACGTAGAAATGGACGGCGACCCGATGAAAAATCTGGACGCTTTCGAAAAGGTCATTCGCTGTATGAAGGAAGCAGGTATCGGCTACGGTTCCGTGAATCATCCGGTAGACCGGGATCCCTGCTGCGGATATACAGGGATCATTGATGATGAGTGTCCTGGCTGCGGCCGGCACGAACACGACAGCCGTGAAGGTTTCGAGCGCATCCGCCGTATCACAGGCTATCTGGTTGGCACTATGGATCGCTGGAACGATGCGAAGACCTCAGAGGAATCTGACCGGGTAAAGCACGGCACCTGACAATAACAAAAACGCCGTACAGTGCAAAACATGCTGTACGGCGCTTTTACTTTACAGCCATTAATTCCCCAAGCATCATCTTATCCCCTGCTTCTGTGCAAACAAAAAATCTCCCCACACCCTTTACAAATAAGAATTTTTGTTCTATAATATCAGCATATGAATCGTAAGGGAGTACTGCCAGAATGCAAGGAAAACCATGCACCTGTTGTTTTACCGGCCACAGGCCAGAAAAGCTGCCTTGGGGAGACAATGAAGCCGACCCACGTTGCGCCATGCTGAAGCGGAAACTGTATGACGCTGTGGAAACCGCCTACGAGGAGGGAATGCGGCATTTTATCTGCGGCATGGCCCGGGGATGCGACTTCTATTTTGCAGAGGCAGTAACAGCTTTGCGTCAAAAAAGGCCCAACGTAACGCTGGAAGCCGCTATCCCATGCCCTACCCAAGCAGATGGCTGGCCGGAGGATGACCAGCTCCGCTGGCGTTCTCTGTTGGCCCAGTGCGACCTGGAAACGCTGGTACAGGATCATTATACCAAGGGGTGCATGCTCCGGCGGAACCGCTATATGGTGGATCACAGCGCCTTGGTAATCGCTGTCTACGATGGCACTAGCGGCGGAACACGTTGTACTTTGGAGTATGCCTTGCGGCAGAAAGTGCCCTTTATTGATATCCCGCCAGTGGATGACAAACCGTAAACCTTTTATCTTTCATATTCATCCTTTTAACGGACATGAAAAAGCGGACAGAAAATCCTTTTTTACCAACGGCAGACAAGTCTTTATGCTTTACAGAAAAATTGTTGCCGGTTATGAGGAATGATGTCCTTTACCTGCGTATACTATAAAAATAGTGTTGTTGCAAGAGAGCATTTTTTGCATACTTTTCCGCACCATTTTATATTATAGTGCATAAGCTGTTTCTATAAAATAGTAACATACCACCTACCTTCCAACCCGAAACCTTTGATGGAGGTTATTTTATGAAACAGCCTATTTTTACCGGCTCCTGCGCAGCCGTTGTCACTCCCTTTACCCCTGGCGGAGAGATCGACTATCCCGCCCTACTGCGCCTTTTGGATTTCCAGATGGAAAACGGCACCGATGCCATAGTTGTCTGTGGCACTACCGGCGAAGCCGCCTCCATGCGCTATGAGGAGCGAATGCGCACCATTGAAGCTGTAGTCCGGCATATCGGCGGCAAGATTCCCGTCATCGCCGGAACCGGCTCTAACAATACGGAAAGCGCCATCACCCTCTCCCAGGACGCCATCCAGGCCGGGGTAGACGCCCTGCTGGTGGTAACACCTTTCTACAACAAGGCCACACAAAAGGGCCTGGTTCGCCACTACACCGCCATTGCCGATGCCGTGGAAAAACCGGTGATCCTCTACCACGTCCCCTCCCGCACCGGCGTAAAGTGTACGGCGGAAACATACGCCGCCCTGGCGCAGCACCCCAACATTGTGGGCGTTAAGGAAGCTGGCGGCGACCTGTCCCTGGTGCAAAAAACCCGGGAGCTATGCCCGGAAGACTTTACCATCTGGTCCGGCAACGATGATGAAACCGCCCCCATTATGCTCTTTGGCGGCAAAGGCGTGATCTCTGTCACCGCCAATGTAATGCCAAAAGAAATGAAGGATCTGACAGCAGCGTGCCTTAGAGGCGACTTTACCACCGCCGGGAAAATGCAGCTAAAACTGCGCAAGCTCTGCGAGGCGCTCTTCTGGGAAGTAAACCCCATCCCCGTTAAGACCGCTCTGGCCATGATGGGTTATTGCCAGGAGGTTTTCCGCCTGCCCATGTGCGAAATGGAGCCAGAAAACCGGGAAAGGCTGGCGGCCGTACTGCGGGAATACAGGCTTCTTACTTGAGCGTTTCCGGCCATGGCGGGAGACCCCGGAAATACATAAGATAAAGTCCCTTTGACATCCCCTCTTCCTTTATGCTAGAATTAGCGAAACAAGGAAGAGGGTGATTTTTATGAAACAGACCATCTATATCGACAAAAACGAAAACGGCCTAGATGGCCCGATCGCAATTTTGATGCGGGATACCGCTGTAGTCTACACTGGCCTGGAGATTCATACCGAGTACAGCACTCCCTTGCTGGCCGAAATCTCCCGGCTATGCGGTCTGAATTTTTTTCAAAGTGCTCCAGAGCCGGCAATACCATTGTACGGCGTACCATATATAACTGTTTTTGCCACAGATGGCAGAGGCGGCTGGTTTGCCGCCAGCAGCAGCTCTTTTGAAGAACACGCAATCTACCATATCGCGCCGGATCTGTCCATCCGCTTTGTGTCGGAATATCTGGGTTCTCTGCTGGAAGAAGCCCTCCAAGACCCAGGCTGGCGGCAAAAGAAGCTGCCGGGTAGTTCCTGGCCCCGGCTTCCCGGGGATCAGGCATGCCGGGCAAAGCTGGCACAGGCCCTTCACTTCCCCCGCCCCAAGCCGGAGAAGCCGGAAAAAATCGAACCGCCCCAAATTTTTCCTTCCCGTGCAGCGGCCGAAAAGAAGTTTCCCATCCAAGATATCTGGGCCGTCCTGCGCCAGAAGAAAACCCCCCGTTTCCAAGTCCACCCCATGATGTTCCCGGCAGATCGGGAGGGCCGTGCCCTCGTCCACCACGCCGCGTGGCACGAGACATACACCGGTCTGATGCCGGATGGGATACTGGCGGCGCACACGCTGGAGAAATGCCGGAATATAGCGGCCTCCTCCCCCCAGCACAACACCCTCGTCCTCCTGGATCAGGAGGACGAGGGCCGGGTGGTAGGCTTTGCCTGCTATATGCACAATGCGCAGGCGTCCGTCTCTGTACCGGACGCGGCAGAAATCACGGCATTATATGTACTGCGGGCATACCAAGGCCTAGGCCTGGGCCGGATGCTGCTGGAACACTGCCTGTCCCATATCTCCAAGGAGCGCACAGCCCTGTTCGTGCTGAAGGGCAACGAAAACGCCATCCGGTTTTACGAGCATATGGGTTTCCGCCCTACCGGCCATACGGTCACCAGCCAACTCGAAGGTGAAACGATCACCAGCCTGGAGCTGTGTCTGGACAGGGAATGTTCGGAATAGCGCAAAGAATAGCCAAGCCACCCCCTTCCGCAAAAGCGGAAAGGGGTGGCTCTCCCTTATCTTGCTCTAGGGATCAGCAGCAGCTTATCTGGGGTAATCTGGCTTTCATCGGCCAGCTCATTGACCGACAAAATGCCCTCCCGGGTCGCCCGGTACTGTTTGGCGATAGCCCAAAGGCTCTCTCCCTCCCCCATCTTCCGCAGGATCAGAGATGGCACAGGACCCCGCTCCTGGCACTCATCCTCTGTCTCTCCGCCACTGACGCAAAGGTACCGCCGCCGCCGGGTGGTGGATACCTCGCACTCCACGGGGAAGCGCAGCTCGATGCCCTCCGGGGTGATATTGGCAATCACATCTCCCCGGCAGAAGGCTTCGCCTTGGCAGTCCAGCTCCCCGCCCTCCATCTCATCAGGAATAGACACGGAAAATTCCCGGCGGGCACTTCCCAGAGTCTCGTTTTCATCCAGATACAGGCACCTGGCCCAGACGGGGATTTTCCATTCCCCACCCTCCAGTCTCGCGCCGCCGCAGCTAATCTCCGTATCAATCACCGACCGGACGGCGGTACCTGTTTCCAGCAATTCCCGCACATTCTGACGCCGGACATTCTGCTGGCTATCCTCCCCCAGCTCCAACTCCTCCATCTGGCAGGTAACGCCAGCGGCGGTGCTGTAGAGATCCGCAATAAAGCCGATATCCAGCCGCTTCCACACTGTCACACGGGTGCACAGGGACACTGACAGGGTCATGGTGCAGGCATCATCAGGGGCGCTCTCACTTCCCACATGGCAGTCCAGGCTTATCAGGCGGTATGCGGCCTCGCTCTCACAGTCCTCATCGAAGCCCCCTCCCTCCAAAATCTGGGAAAAGGGCAATTCCTGCTGCAAGGTTCCCAGCCGTCCGCCGCTCTCCCGGTACAGAACGGACACGGACAAAAACCCTTTGACCACCAGCTTGCTGCCAATCAGCTTGCTGTCGGTTCCCCGCACGTCTACCCGCGTGGAAAGGATCTCCTCCGCGCCGCCCCGGCCTGGAGACAGGGGCAGTTCCTCAGAGAAGGAAAATTCCTTTTCCCTCACCCCAGCGGACACCCGTGTCTGCTTTTCTTCCCGTAAGAGCTGGACGCCCTCTCCAGCGTCCTCAGCCACGCCGGTGCAGACCGACAAGGATACATGGCGGCATAGCGTGGGGTACAAGACCAGGTTGGCCCGGGTTAGGACTTTCCGCGGATTCAGCACCCTGGTGTCAATGCCGCGCAGCTCTCCCCGGATATCCAGGTTTTCGCAGGAGGCGTCTCCCTGCCCCTCGCCGTAGCATTGGAAGGGGATCTCAAAATGCAGAGAGCGCAGGCCCTCCTCTTTTTCAGGTATGTAGAGTACGGATGCTTCTACCGTACCACTGGCGCAGAAACGTCCGTCGGCAGTCAGTTCCCGTCCAGTCAGACAGACGGATCCGGTAGTATCAACGATCCGGGCGATATCACCGCAGCTATCGGGCACGATATTCTCCCGCATGGTCTCGCAGGGAAAGGGGGCGAAGCGGAGGGTCTCGTAGTATTCGTGGTCTGCTTTTTGCAATTTCAATTCCATATTGGGCGTCCTCCTTAGCGGCCATTACTGGTTACAGTCTATGAGGAAGCCCGGCGGGATTATTCTTTCATTTTGAAGATTCTCTTTAAGATCCCATTCAAAAACTTCGGTGATTTCACAACGACGATCTTCATAGCAAGCTCCTTTCCTCACCGGCGCATACAGCCGCAGCCGCAGGCGATCAGCAGAAATGCCACAAGAAACAGGAGAAAGCCCGTAGGAAAAATAACCGCAATCAATATTCCTATTCCCAGCGCAAGGGCGCAGGCCCCTATCAAACGGCAGTATCTCATTTTTATCCCCCCTGTCTCTCGGTCTGCTTCATTATATACAAGGGGGCAGCGAGAGGTTCACATGCTGTCTCGCCGCAGGCATCCCGGGCGCCGGGCGTTGGCGTCAAGTCTAACAATCATACTAACAAAACCCCATACTTGACGGGTATATCGCAAACGTGCTATAGTGGTGCAAACGGAGGGAGGGAAGCTTATGGAATTGCGGGTACTGCGCTATTTCCTGGCGGTGGCCCAGGAGGAGAGCATCTCTGGCGCAGCGGATTATCTGCATCTCACCCAGCCCACACTGTCCCGGCAGCTCATGGACCTAGAGGAGGAGCTGGGGAAAAAGCTGTTCATCCGGGGCAGCCGCAAGGTACGGTTGACGGAGGATGGGCTGCTGCTGCGAAAGCGGGCCAGCGAGATCGTAGAGCTAGTGGAAAAAACCGAATCGGAATTTTGGGGTTCCAAGGAAGCTGTGGCCGGGGACGTCTACATCGGCGGCGGCGAGAGCGATGCCATGCGCCTGATCGCCCGCGCGGCCCGAACTCTGCAAAGGCTCCACCCCAACGTCCACTACCATCTTTTCAGCGGAAACGCTGGAGACGTATGTGAGAAGCTGGACAAGGGCTGCCTGGATTTCGGCATTCTGTTGGAGCCGGTCAATCTGAAGCGGTATGATTACGTACGCCTCCCCTGTACGGACTTATGGGGTGTACTGATGCGGAAGGACAGCCCCCTGGCGGCGCTGGAATCCATCCGTGCGGAAGACCTGCTGGGCAAGCCCCTGCTCCTCTCCCGCCAGGCCATGGGAAAGGACAGCCTGTCGGCCTGGTTCGGCATGGATTATACGGATCTGGACATTGTAGCCACCTATAACCTGCTCTATAACGCTTCCCTGATGGTGGAGGAAGGTCTGGGATACGCGGTAACCCTGGACCGCCTGGTAAACACCACAGGGGACAGCCCCCTGTGTTTCCGGCCACTGGAGCCTCGGCTGGAAATCGGGCTATATGTGGTGTGGAAAAAATTTCAGATATTCTCCAAGGCGGCAGCAAAATTTTTAGCGGCGCTGGAGGAAACGGCGGGACGGCGGTAGCTTCTCACACCGCTGTCCGGGCGCGGTACGCCGAGGGTGTGCAGCCCTTCATCTCCCGGAAGGTTTTGGTGAAATAGCTGGCATCCTCAAAACCGCACAGCGCGCCAGCCTCCGCCACACTCATCGTACCGGATGCCAGCAGCTCCGCCGCCTTCTGAACCCGGAGCTGCTTGACGTACTGGATGGGGGTGGTGCGGATTGTACTGCGGAAACAGCGCAGGCATTCGCTCTCACTGACCATGGCGCTGCGGGCAATATCACTGGTGGTCAGCTCCGAAGCGTAATTCTCTTGGATGTATTGCAGCATGGTTTTGATCCGCCCCTCATCCCGCTGGGCCTTTTTAGAAGGCGGGACAGCGGCGGCGGGCTGGTGGCTGCACAGCAGGTAGACCAGCCGGGATAGGGCTTCCCGCACCTGGAACGCATACCCCGGCGGCTCCCCTACCCCGCAATCCCAGGCGTTTGTAATAGCGTCCACCGCCTGCTTGTGCCAACTCTGGGCGCCGTTGAAATGGACGCCCTTCCGGCCCTCGTCCGCCATCAGCGGTTGGAGGTAATCGGTCCAAAACACGCTGTCCAGGTTCCCGCCCACCAGGCGGGGATGGAACACCACCCAGTGAACCTGGCACTCCGGCCCGTTTTTGGGCAGTGTGGTATGCAGGACGCCAGAATTGATAAAGACCCCCTGCCCCTCCTGAACTTGGAACTGCTCAGTCCCCGCCGTCAGGATAGCCGTCCCCCGGATTACCACAGCGGCTTCCATCTCCTCATGCCAGTGCCAGGGGACATTGATCTGTGCGACATCTCCAATGTAGCAGCCAAAGGGCAGCAGGGCGGAGCCATGGCGGGCCATATCCCGGCCGTGCTGGTCGGTGGGCGAGCCGCAAAGCGCAAGCGGCATAAAGCATCCTCCTTTTTGACGGAATTGTCATAGAAAATTGGCGGTCTTATTCTATGTACTTTCCATTTCTGCGGTTATAATGATAACAGAAGCAGACAAAAACCGCAAGAGGAAGGAGTGCTTGCTATGATCAAATTTTTATCCATCCCTAACCCAGACAAGCTGTTGTCCATCGTCGATGGGAGCCGTGGGAACGTATACCTGCGCTTACCGGATGGCAACCAGTGCGATTTAAAACGGGAGCCACTGGCCAGGCAGCTTCTCCGAACCATGGTTCCCGGAAAAGACGGCGTACAGCTCAGTCTTTCCAACCCGGATGACATCCCCGCCTTCCTCCGCTATATGGTGGAGACCCCGCGATAACCAACCAAACATACGCCACCCCTGCCCCCACTGCGGCAGGGGCACGGCGTTGATGAAATGATATAAGGAGAACATGCCATGAGCACCATGAAAGAACGCCTGCATACCGGCGAGCTGTACCTGCCCGGGGACGAAGAGATCCTGGAGGAACAGTTCAAATGCCTGGACCGGCTCTGCGACTACAACCTGACCCGTCCCAGCGAGCAGGCGAAACGGGAATCGCTTCTCAAGGAGATGTTCGCAGAGATCGGCCCGGACTGCTATATTGAGCCACCCTTCCACGCCAATTTCGGTGGGAAACACGTCCACTTTGGGCGGAACGTATACGCCAACTTCAACCTGACCTGCGTAGATGACACCCATATTTATGTCGGTGACTACACCATGTTCGGCCCCAATGTTACCGTTGCCACCGCCGGCCACCCCATCCTGCCGGAGCTGCGGGAGAAAGCGTACCAGTACAACATGCCGGTACATATTGGCCGCAACTGCTGGATCGGCGCGGGAGCCATCATCCTGCCAGGCATCACCATTGGAGACAACGTAGTGGTAGGCGCAGGCAGCGTGGTCACCAAGGATCTGCCCTCCAACGTGGTGGCTGTGGGCAACCCCTGCAAAATCCTGCGGGAGGTAGGCGAGCACGACAAGGAATACTATTTTAAAAACAGGAAAATCGACTACGATACGCTGTAATCATAAAAACCGGATCTGGACGGGACAGCCGTCCAGATCCGGTATAATTTATGCGGCGGGTTCAAAAACGAAGCCATCCAGAACTTCCTTCAAAACAGACAAGGTGTGAACGGGGTCATCAGGCAGGGTTTCCGGCGTATAGTCAACAGGATAACACTCCGCAGTCACATGAAAGCCAACCCCATTGACATTAAAATGTGCGTAATAAGCGTATGTTTCCTTAATACCGCTGCCTGCATCTATTTTTTGCGTAATCGTAGCCTCCACCCCGCCTGCGGCCGTATAGGCTTCCACAAACGAAAATTCTTCTCCCTCATTTGCGGTCACAAGACCAGGGTCTTGCCCGCCCCTTGCTTCCACAGACGCCCGCATTAGCTCCGTATAAAGCTGCGCCCCGGTCCCTATTTGGATGCCGTCAATCAGATGGTTGCTCTTAGCGGTGACACAAACCAAACCTTGCTCGTTGAAATGCGCCATCAGCAAAATATTTGTCCTTTTCCCCCGGCTTCCCTGGAACGTAATATCAGGGCCTCTGGCCGCTTCCTCCAACGTAAGGTTATCCAAGACATTCCTACCAAGATATTCCTCCAGCGCATCCCAGGACGCAAACGGCCAGGAAACGGTCTTGTCCTGAACCTCGGAGGAAAGCGCGGTAATCTCCTCCGAAAAGCTGTCCAGCGGGAAATAGGCCAGCTCATTCTCCACAGTATAAGCCACGCCATTTTCTTTCAGCCAATCCTCGGAATCGGGGCCAGTCCAAGCAATGCGCACCCCAGCCAACTCCGCCGCCAGCGCCGTTCCCGCCAGCGCAAGGCACAGGCACGCGGCGATCAGCGCAGGCTTGCGCCATTTTCCCCGCCGGGCTTCACCCCCACAGCGATCCGCCCCTTCCACCAGGGCTGGGTCAATATGGTTCATGGCTTCCATCATATGTTCCTGTTTCATGTCAAATATTCCTCCTTCTGCAAATATGCCCGCAGCTTTTTCCGCATACGGTGCAGAGTAGATTTAGCCCGCCCCACACTCCAGCCCAGCCGCCGCGCGGCTTCCTCCACGGTGTCTCCGTACCAGTAGCGGCGCAGGAACAGGTTCCGGCTGGCTTCCGGCTGACCATACAGAAAATCAGAAATAAGCCGTCCCAGCTCCTTCCCTTCCAGCTCCTCCGCCGGCCCACCGCCCAAATCCACCGCCAATTCTAACGCCGCGCTGTCCACAGTTTGGGGTTGGCGCGCCCTGCCGCGGCGGAGGGTCAAAGCCTGGTTACGGGTCACAACGGCCAGCCAGCCTTTGAAATGCTCCGGCCGCTCCGGCGGGACGGCATTCCACACCCGCAGCCACACGTCCGCCAGACATTCCTCCGTGTCCTCCTCGCTGCCCAAAATCCGCAGGGCAATGGCGCGGCAGTAGGCGCCATAAACGGCCTGGGTGGCTTCCACAGCCCGCTCAGAGCGAGCGAAGTACAGGTCTGTCAGTTCCCGGTCTGTCATAGGCGGTTCCTCCCTTCCATTGTCTTGAAAACCGGCTTTCATCTATAAAGACTGAAAAAAAACGGATATGGTTGCAGGTATGGACAAACTTTTTCCGCACCACCAGAATTTCCCGCCCATATACTGGTGTACGAAGGAAAAGGAGGTTCGGTATGGAGCAATATTTCCCCTTTCAGCTCTCTCCCCTGCCCTACGGCTATATTTCCCTGATGCCCTACTGCGACGCCAACACCCTCTACTACCATCACGACCAATACAACGCCGACGCGGTGTATGAACTGAACCAACTGGCTGTCCGCCACCGTCTGACAGACCGCAGCCTGCGGCAGCTAGTCATGGAGGACTACAATCTGCCCACCGCCCAGCTCAACCGGCTGAAAAACGCGGCGGGGGCAGTATATAACCACCAGACGTTTTTTGAGGGCATCGCCTGTAAAGCAGGTTCTCCGCCCGACAACCGCCTGACGGAGGAGATCATTTCTACCTATGGATCCATGGCGCAATTCCAGCAGCTTTTGACGGAAGCAGCCCAGGGGCTGATCGGATCCGGCTGGGTCTGGCTGGCGGCGGAGGGAAATCGCGGCATACATATCGCCACCACGGAAAACAATAAGATCCTGCCCCTAGATGCAGTGACGCCGGTGCTGATTCTGGATATGTGGGAACACGCTTATCTGCCAGTACAGCACTTTGACAAGGCGGCATATGTGGATACCTGGTTTTCCCTGATCGACTGGGACGTAGCGGAGCAGCGGTATCTGGACGCCCTCTCCGGAAAGGCAGTAGGCTAACTGCAGCAAAGAGACGGTTTCCTGAGAGAAACCGTCTCTTTCCTCCAGGACACCTGCCGGAACTGGGGATTGCATTTCCTCCCAAAATCGTATATAATAACAAAATGCGGTCAAACCGCGAAAATCCAAACAACAAAGGAATATTATGACGTTTCAACAACTGAACTTACTGCCCCAGCTTCTCCAAGCGGTAGACGAGCTGGGGTACGTCCAGCCATCCCCTATCCAGGCACAGGCCATCCCCCCGGTGCTGAAGGGCCGGGACCTGATTGGCTGCGCCCAAACCGGAACCGGGAAAACGGCGGCCTTCGCCATCCCCATCCTCCAGCGGCTCAACGGCAAAGGCACCCAAAGGCACACTCCCATCCGCGCCCTGGTACTGACGCCCACCCGGGAGCTTGCGTTGCAAATCAAGGAGAGCTTTGACCAGTACGGCAAATACCTGCCCCTTCGGCATACCGTGATTTTCGGCGGTGTGGGACAAGCGCCCCAGGTAGAAGCCCTGCAAAAGGGCATAGACATCCTGGTCGCCACCCCTGGAAGGCTCAACGACCTGTGCAACCAGGGACATATCGACCTGACCGGAATTGAGACCTTCGTTCTGGACGAAGCGGACCGGATGCTGGACATGGGCTTCATCCACGATGTACGGAAGGTAATCGCCCGCCTGCCGGAGAAACGGCAGACACTTCTGTTTTCCGCCACCATGCCCCAGGAGATTACGGAGCTGTCCCAGAAAATCCTGCATCATCCTGTCCGGGTAGAGGTTACGCCCCAGTCCTCCACCGTAGACGCCATTGAGCAGCGGCTCTACAAGGTGGACAAAGCCAACAAGAAGCTGCTGCTCCAGCACGTCCTCCAGGACGAAAGCCTGGACAGCGTCCTGGTGTTCACCAACACCAAGCACGGCGCGGACCGGGTAGTCAAGGAACTTGGCCGGGCAGGCATCACCGCCATGGCGATCCATGGCAACAAGGGCCAGACTGCCCGGATCAAAGCCTTGGGCAGCTTCAAAAGCGGGGCGATCCGTGTGCTGGTAGCCACCGACATCGCCGCCAGGGGCATCGATGTCAACGAATTGGCGGCAGTGGTAAACTACGAGCTGCCCAACGTACCGGAAACTTACGTCCACCGCATCGGGCGGACAGGCCGGGCAGGCCGGGGCGGCGTTGCCATCAGCTTCTGCAACTATGACGAGCTGGCCTATCTCAAGGACATTGAAAAGCTGATTCAAAAGCCCGTACCCGTTGTGGAGAACCATCCATGGCCCATGGAGATCTTCCAGGCAGCTCCGAAAAAGCAGCGGGAGCCAAGGCCGCCCCGCGCACAGCGGCAGGTTTCCCCGCCCAAACCAGGCAAGCCCGTTCTTAAGGCGGAGGTTCCTGCACCTATCCAGCCGCCTAAACCTGCGGCAAAAGCGGTACACCCACTCCCTAACCCCACGCGCACCGCGCCCCCAACGGCAAAACCGTCCAGGCCCCGCCGTTCCGCCACCCCCCAGCCCAAGCCGGTACGGGCGCCCTCCATGGACGATGAGCCTGTCATCATCAAAATCGAACGGCCCAAGGCGGTTTTTCCACCTACGCCGCCGAAACCGGTTCTGCGGAAAATTTCCTCCGAACCACCCAGGCTCGGCCGCCTGGCGGCCTTCGCGGACGGCAGGAGCCGGAACAGCTACGGAAACCGCAGAAGGAAGCCCAATTCCAATCAAAAATCTGGAAAGGAGTCATAATATATGGAGCGTATCGCCAGTTTTCAAGTGGATCACAACCAATTACAGCCGGGGATGTACCTTTCCCGCCGGGACGGGCAGGTGGTCACTTTTGATCTCCGTTTCAAGAAACCCAATACCGGCGACCTGCTGACCAATGCGGAGCTGCACTCCGTAGAGCACATTATCGCCACCTTGCTGCGCAACAGCAAGGCCAAGGACGCGGTAATCTATTTTGGCCCGATGGGCTGCCAGACGGGGTTTTATTTCCTTTTCGACGGTGCCCAGCTCAGCAGCAAGGACGCGGTGGCGCTGGTGAAGGAAGTCTTTTCCGCCGGCGCGGCCTTTGCGGGAGAAATGCCGGGTAAAAGCCCTGTAGAGTGCGGAAATTATATCAACCTGGACGTAAACCTGGCCCGGACGCAGTGCGCGTATTACAGCGGGATCATCCGGGATTGGACAGTGGAGAAACTGGCATATTAAAGATTTTTTGCTGCCACAAAAGGTACGGCTTCATGCCGTACCTTTCTTTTTGATAAAAAAGACCACTCCCCCGCCGCCGCGCGCGGCGAGGGAGAGTGGGCAATTTATGCGTCATAAATTATGTCTTTTCTACTCCGTAAAGGATTTTTATAACGCTTTCCTGCGCGGCGGGAAGCGCATTACGCAGTGGCATTCTTCAACTTCAGCCGAATCCTGTCGCTGATCATGGCGATAAATTCGGAGTTAGTTGGTTTGCCCTTGGCATTGCTGACGGTGTAGCCAAAGAATTTTTGCAGCGTCTCCAGATCTCCACGATCCCAGGCCACCTCAATGGCGTGGCGGATGGCCCGTTCCACCCGGCTGGGCGTAGTGTGGTATCGCTTGGCGACCTCCGGATAAAGTACCTTGGTCACGGAATTGATAACATCCATATTTTCCACGGTGATCATAATGGCTTCCCGGACATACTGATAACCCTTGATGTGAGCCGGTACGCCTACCTCGTGGATGATAGAAGTAACTAACTCCTCCAAGCCTGGGGCATGGACATTCGGGTCCGCTTTTTCCGCCAAACGGAGCAGGCTGTCCACAATCGCGTTCTCGCTGTAAGGCTTAGGGATGAACATAGAGGCGCCCAGGTCGCCGGCCTGTGCAATCGTTTCCTGCGTCACAAAGGAAGAAGTTGCCAGTACCATGGGCCGGTCACTGCCCTCCATCCGCTGTAGGATGCTCAGGCCATCCAGCCCAGGCATCACCAAGTCAAGAACCAGCAGATCCGGCTTTTTGTCTCCCACCAGCGGCAGCACCTCGCAGCCATCACCGGTCGAAGCAACGACAGTGAAACGCCCGGTGGCTTCCAAAGCGTCTTGCAGCATGTTGCGTGCGTCGGCATCGGCGTCCGCTAACATGATTTTTATTCTGTTGTCCATACGCATAGATCCTTTCAAAAATTTGCATGTCGACATGAATAGAGGGCCATCCGTCTGATTAGACGAAAAATCGAAGCTTCGTTGTGCCTTGCTTACAAATTACCATAAACAGACAGAAAACACAAGTCGAAACTTGCAAATTCAGTATAAAAATCGCACATTTTCGTTCGACATAGCTGGTAAAATTTTACTTCTTTGTCGAATTTAGAAAGATTTCGTCAAGCAAAGAAGTCCCACCGGCCAGTCTACCGGAAAAAACGATTCCCAGCCCGTTTTCGCACTCAGCCCGCCCTTTACTATGCGCACAGTTCACAACAAATCAAATCCGGGACACCCACGCAAGTGGGCGTCCCGGACACAGCCTCAAATCCACCCCAAGGCCAAACGGTCTGGCCGGCAGGTTCTTAAAACTCGATCCCTTTCCGGGCGGCAATCCCCTGCTCATAGGGGTGCTTAACCTTCCGCATATCCGTTACATAATCCGCCGCGTCCACCAGCGCGTCAGAGGGGCCGCGGCCTGTGAGGACCACTTCCAGCCCCTCCGGCTTCCCTGCCAGCAGCTCCAGCAGCCGCGGCTCCCCAATCATACCGGTAGTACAGGCGCTCATGGCTTCATCCAGCACCAGCAGCCCAAAGGCCCCACACCGCTGGAAGGCCTCTTCCAGAAGCCCGGCGTAATAGGCCTTAGCCTCCTCCCTTTCCGTCTCGGAAAGCGTCCAGCTAAACCCAAAAGCCCGCGTCTGTGGAACCACCTCGATCCCCGGCACATGCGCCAGGGCATTGAACTCGGAGCTTTTTCCATCCTTAAAAAATTGCAGCACCAGCACCCGCTTCCCGCTCCCGGCGGCCCGGAGGGCCAGCCCCAGCGCGGCGGTAGTCTTCCCCTTGCCATCGCCGCAGTAAATATGGATCAAACCCGGCATACGCCCCTCCTACATCCAAATAGAGAAAATACGCAGTACCTTCTCCAGCATTTTTCTAAACCAAGGCCGCTTCCCCCATTCCTTCGCATCCACGGCCCTGCTACGTTCCATAATCTCCCGCATATCCCTTTCCAGCGTCCCAATCACCGGCGCGCCGTATAAGGCCACGCCGCATTCATAGTGGAGCTGAAAACTGCGGTAGTCCATATTGATCGTGCCCAGCAGGGCGGCTTCCCCGTCGGCCACCAGGCTTTTTGTATGGAGGAACCCCGGCGTAAACTCAAAGATTTTCACCCCATGCCTTAAAAGCCGCTCATAGTATGACCCTGCCACGATCTGCGTATACTTGTGATCCGGGATGCCCGGCAGCAGGATGCGCACATCCACCCCGCTGTCCGCCGCCATGCACAGCGCCCGGACCATAGCGTCCTCCACGGCGAAATAGGGCGTGGTGACCCATAAATAGCGGTGGGCGTTGGAAATGCACTGAAGGTACATATCCTCGGCGGGGTTGTCCGGGTTATTCATAGGCCCATCGTTAAAGGGCTGGCAATAGCCGGAGGTTTCCCGTTCCTCATGGGGACGGTAATAGTCGTGTTCCCGGTGAACCCGTTCCCCCAGCATCTCCCACATATGGAGGAATTGGGAGGTCAATCCCCAGGCCCCGGGGCCGTCTAGCAGTACGCCCCCATCCTTCCACTCACCGAAGCGGATCAGCTCCCCTACATATTCGTCCGCCACATTGACCCCGCCGGTGTAGGCGTACTGCCCATCCACGCACAGGATTTTCCGGTGGTCCCTGTAATTGAAGTAGAGCCGGTTGACATACTGGTGGACGGGATTGAACACGCACACCTCTATGCCCTCGCTCCGCATGGTCTCAATGGTTTCATTGCGCATCCGGGTGATATTGCCAAAGTCATCGAAAATGATCTTGATTTCCACCCCATGCCTGGCCCTTTCGATTAAAACAGCCAGTATCCTGTCCCACAGCTTTCCCTCTGCCAGGATGAAATACTCCAGGAAGATAAACCGCTCCGCACGGGCCATCTTATCAATGGCATCGTCAAAAAACGCCTTGCCTGTGGGGAAATACACAGCGTCCGTGTTCCGGAACAGCAGGAACCCCCGCCGGGCCAGCAGCCGGGCAGCCCTCTGCCAGTTCGGCAGCACCTTCCCCAGCTTTTCCAGGTCAGAGGCAGACTGCCGCTGATCCATCTGCCGGTTCCCCGGCGGCGGCAGGGGCAGGAGGTTCAGCTTTTTGCTCTGGACGTTGCCGCCCCACAGGACGTACAGCACCATCCCGCCCACCGGCAGCGCCACTACCAGCAGCGTCCAGGCCAGCTTATAGCTGCCGCTGGACGTTCTGGACTGGATGTTAACCGCCACGCCGATAGCGATAAGTTCCAAGATAGCGAAAAAGATAAACGCGTGGGATTGCAGGAAATAGGTCAATATCACCACCGAAGCAATATTCAGGACCAGCAGAAGCAGCACCAGCGCAATCCGCAGGGAAGCGGATATGCGGCGTTCAGTGGTCTGTTTCACTTGATGCTTTTTCACGGGCGGCTCCTTTCTTTATCTTTTATGCGTGCTTATAGGCTGACACCCAACGCCCGGCACTTCTCTATTGCCAGGCCATGGCCTTGAAGGGCGGGCTCCTGGAACCAGCGCACCGCCTGGGCGGCATTTTTCTCCACGCCCAGCCCTTCCAGACAGAAATAACCAATCTGGCATTCCGCCAGCGGATAGCCCTGCTCCGCCATAGACCCTTTCCCCTATCCGTTTTTCTCCAACAGGCCGTGCTTCACATCCCATAGCTTCTGGGACAGGTCCACATAGTACTTGTGGGGGTTGTCAAACCGTTTCACTTCCTCCCATAGCGTATCCACCTGTTCCAGGCAGTACTTCCGGATTTCCGGCAGGGTGGGCAGGTCATAGACCAGTTCCCCGTTTTGGAACACCTGGACCTGCAATTCCTTGGCGGTGAAGTCATAGACCTCCTTCTTCTTCCAGGTGGCGTCCGGGTCGAAGATCACCAGCGGCCTGCTGTCGTCCACGGACTCATCGTAGACGGTGAGGTAGTCGGCAATCGCCTTTCCGGTATCATTTCCATAGAACCGGAAAAGCTTCTTATAGTGGGGGGTGGTAATTTTCGCCACATTCTCGCTGATTTTGATTTTCGGCGTAATCGTCCCCGCCTCGTCCTCCACGGCTACCAGCTTGTACACCCCGCCGAAGACCGGCTCGCTGCGGGCGGTAATCATCCGCTCGCCCACGCCGAAGCAGTCGATTTTAGCCCCTTGCAGCAGCAAATCCCGGATCAGCTCCTCATCCAGGGAGTTGGACGCAGAGATGGTGCAGCTCTGCCACCCCGCCGCGTCCAGCATCTTCCTTGCTTCCTTGGTGAGGTAGGCGATGTCCCCGGAATCCAGCCGGATGCCGCACTTGGTGATGCCTAAAGGCTTGAGCACCTCGTTGAAAGCCCGGATCGCGTCAGGCACGCCGCTTTTGAGCGTGTTATACGTATCCACCAGCAGCACGGCGTTGGTCGGATAAATCTCACAGTATGTCTTAAACGCCTCATACTGGCTGTCGAACATCTGCACCCAGGAGTGGGCCATCGTTCCGGCGGCGGGTACGCCGTAGAGCTGGTCACTGATGGCGCAGGCGGTGCCGTGGACGCCGCCGATGTATGCGGCCCGGGCGCCGGTAATCGCCCCATCGTTCCCCTGGGCGCGGCGGGAGCCAAATTCCAGCACCGTCCGCCCCTGGGCGGCCCGGACCACCCGGTTGGCCTTCGTTGCGATGAGACTCTGGTGGTTGACAGACAGCAGGGCGTAAGTCTCAATAAGCTGCGCCTGGAAAGCGGGGGCGCGGACAGTAACCAGCGGCTCACCCGGGAACACCGGCGTCCCCTCCGGCACGGCCCAGATATCGCCGGTAAAACGGAAGCGGCGCAGATACTCCAGGAAATCCTCCTGGAACAGGTTCTTGCTCCGGAGGTAGGCGATATCATCCTCGTCAAAATGGAGATCTTTGATGTAGTCAACGAGCTGCTCCAGCCCGGCGGCGATGGCAAAGCCCCCCTTGTCAGGCACCCGGCGGAAAAACACGTCAAAGTAGGTAATCCGGTCCTGCATCCCTTTTCGGAAATAGCCGTTGGCCATTGTCATCTCATAAAAGTCAAACAGCATGGACAGATTAAGGCGTTCCTTGCGTTCCATAGCAGTACGCTCCTTGGTTTCTTTTCGTAATATACGGGCGGACAGGCCGCCCGTCCTCTATATAGTATATCTTTTTTCCTCGATTTGCAACGATAGAATTGACAATTCCTTCCGTTTCTTTTAAGATAAGTAAGCCGGACGGCCCCACAGGCCGCCGCAGGACGAAAACGCCGGGAGGCACCAAGCCATGCCTATCATCTTAGGAATTGATATCGGCGGCTCCACCACGAAGATTGTGGGGCTGCGCTCCGATGGAAGCACCATCGCCATGCACCGGGTACAAGCCCAGGACCCTATTACGTCCCTATACGGCGCTATGGGGAATTTCCTTTTTACCAACCACCTCCAGCTTGAGGACGTATCCCGCATTGCCCTGACGGGGGTAGGCGCGTCCTACGTGGATCAGGATATTTACGGCATCCCCACCGAGAAGGTGGAGGAGTTTACCGCCGTTGGTGTAGGCGGCCTGGCCCTCAGCGGCCAGGAACGGGCCGTAGTGGTCAGCATGGGCACCGGCACCGCCTTCATCTGGGCGGAGCGCGGGAAGCCCGTGTCCCATTTATGCGGCTCCGGCGTTGGGGGCGGGACCCTGGCGGGGCTGTGCTCCCGGCTGTGCGGCACCCGGAAGTACCAGCAGATTGTCAAGCTTGCCACCGAGGGCGATGTCAACCAAACGGACCTCACTGTAGGCGACCTGACCCGCAACAACCACCCCTCCCTGCCCCTGGACATTACCGCGGCAAATTTTGGCAACGTATCTGATGACGCGGCCCCCGGGGACTTTGCTGCCGGCGTCATCAATATGGTGCTGCAATCCATCGGCACCACGGCAGTGATGGCCTGCCGGTATTGTAGCTGCGGGACGGCGGTCCTGACGGGATTCATGTCCAACCTCCCCCAGGCGCGGGACTGCTTCGACCTGTTCACCCGGCTCCACGGGATCCAGTTCATGATCCCGGACAACGCCACCCACGCCACATCCATTGGTGCGGCGCTCCATTTAATCGAAGGAAAGTGAAACGCCGCCCCGCAGGGGCGGCGTGGGGGCCTGGCATATTACCAAGGAGGAACCGCCATGTATCTGCAAGATTTCTTTCTGAAAAATCCGGCCTGCGCGGTAGCGTTTTCCGGCGGCGTGGATTCCGCAGTGCTGCTCCACGCCGCCGTCTCCTATGGGAGCCGCACCGCGGCCTATTTCGTCAAAACACCCTTCCAACCGGACTTCGAGCTGGAAGACGCCCGAAACACCGTCCAACAGCTTGGCGTCCCCCTGACGGTCCTGGCATTTGACATCCTGTCCGTCCCCGCCGTATCCGCCAACCCGCCGGACCGCTGCTACCACTGTAAACGCGCCCTGTTCTCCCGGCTTTTGGCGGCGGCAAAGGCGGACGGCTTCCCCCTGGTTTTAGATGGCTGCAACGCGTCTGACGACGCGTCCGACCGTCCAGGAATGCGCGCGCTGGCGGAATTGGGGGTTCGCTCCCCCCTGCGCGAGTGCGGCATAGACAAGGCTTCCGTCCGCCGCATGGCCCGGGAAGCGGGGCTTCCCGTATGGGACAAGCCCTCCTACGCCTGTCTCGCCACCCGCGTCCCCAGCGGGACAAAAATCACCTTGGACGCCTTAGCCCAGGTGGCGGAGGGTGAAAAACGCCTGATGCGTCTCGGCTTCTCCGACTTCCGACTCCGCATGCGCGAAGACGGCTTCCTGCTGCAAGTCCGGGCGGAGCAAACGGCCCTGGCCCAACGTCTCCTCCCGGAAATCAACCGCCAACTGTCCGCCGCTGTCTCCTTAGACCCCGCACCCCGGATTTCCCGGGAAACCTGAGGGGCAGCTGCGGCGCCAGTGTCCCGGCGGCCCCCAGCAGCAAAAACAGCCCCGCCTGATACCGCACCGTCAAGACCAACGCCGCCCCTGTGAGCGCCAGCGCGCATCCCATCCCAATCCACCGGCAGGCCTGGTCCGCCGCCATAGGATCCAGCATCCAGCTCACCAGCAAGTGCAGCGCCCTCCCTCCGTCCAAGGCCGGGACTGGCAGGAGGTTGAATGTCCCCAGCAGCAAATTGGCCCCCGCCGCCGTAAAATTCCCCACGCCCCTGGCGAAAACCAGCGCCAGCAGCAGATTCACTGCCGGCCCCGCCAATGTGCATAAAATTTCCCGGGGATAGGACAAATACCGGGTATCCGCCTGGATTTCCGCGCCGAATGCGTTCAGCCGGAACTGGGTCACCCGTGCGCCCGCCAGCCGCAGCGCGGCCAGGTGCCCCATCTCATGGCAAGCCGCCGACAGCAGCACCAGCGGCAGCACCGGCCCCGCCCCCGCCAGCGCCGCCACGGCAATGAGCGCCCCGAATCCCCATCCCAATTCAAATTTACCCCACCGCCACATAGTAGATTGGGTTTAAATACAGTTCTCCCTCATGCAGTTCAAAGTGGAGGTGGGGGCCGGTGACAAGACCGGTGTCCCCCACCTCCGCGATTTTATCACCCATTTTCACACTGCCTCCGGCAGCGGTAATACGGCTGCAATGGGCGTACAGCGTCATGTACCCCCCCTGATGCTGGAGCATAATGTAATTCCCCAGCGTACTGCTCTCCCCGGATGCGTATACCTCGCCGTCAGCGAAGGCCAGCACATCCGTCCCCGTCTCCGCCGCCAGGTCCACGCCGTAGTGGAATTTATTTCCCCCCTCCACAGGATGCTCCCGCCATCCGAAGGTGGAGGTCAAATGCCCGGAAACCGGCGTACAGTGGGAAAAACCCAAGTTCCGCTGCTCCAAGCTGGCATTTTCCGGCATAGCGGCCATCGTGTAAAGCCAGGAAGCTTCCACCACGGCGGTATCGTCCTCCGGCGCGTCCGCCTGCGGGAGGGCCGCGTCCCCGTCCCCCGCAGGCCTATCCGCCGAACCCTTTTCTGGTGAGATCAGCAATTCCCGCATCACCGCCTTATCCGGCTCCGGCAGCTCCAGGGCAGGATACCGCAGCAGCTTAGCCCCCGAAGCTGGAAGCCCGGCGTTCCCAGCCGCCTCCCCGTCCTCCGCCTGCGCCCCAGGCGCCGGTTCCCCATCCAAGGCCTCCGGCTCCTCCTCCGTTTCCTCCTCCAACTGCGGCGATGGATTGAACACAGCGGTATACGCATCCTGGAGGGAATCGCTCACGGCCTGTTCCCCGCTCACGGCCCTGCCCATCGCGGCAAAAGCTTCCTGGAAATCGGCGTCCCGCCCAATAATCTGCCTGGCAGAGAGCGCCAGCCGCCCCACCGCTTCCGGAAACAGCAGTTTGGCCGCCACCAGCAGTACAAAAATAACGCCGCAGAACGCCAACCTGATAAGCGCGGCATTTTCATTTCCACCAGCTCCGCCCTTCCGCCGGCTCCTCGCCCGCTGCATCTGCGCCCTGCGTCTGGCATTGCTTATATTTGACAATCCGCTCCCCCCTTTTGGCACTAGTGTATGCCGGCAAAAGGAAGATTATGCCTGGGAAGGCCCCGCGCCCTCCGGCGCTCCGGCCAGGCCATACGGTTCCACTTGCCATTACCGCTATTTTATGCTATTTTAGAAGAAGCAAAGACCGCCCATTTTACCGAAAGCCCCCTCAAAATATACGGTTCTGTGCAGCCCAAACAGAAATTCCTGTGGAATTTCCGTCCAAATCATGGTATACTAATAAAAACTCGGTTTCTGCCCATACCAGGGCGTCCGGGAAACCAAAAGGAGGTTGTCGCAATGCTGCGTCCAAAAGAAGTAGTCAATGTATGGGTGGATGCTTTCAACCAAGGCGATGCGGAGAAGCTGGCCGCCCTATACCACGACACCGCGGTAAACCATCAAGTGGCCAACGCCCCCGTTGAGGGCGCGGCGGCAATCCGGCAAATGTTCCTGGACGAATTTTCCGGGGCAAAAATGGTCTGCATTGTCGAGAACATATTAGAAGACGGGCAATGGGCGGTTTTGGAATGGCGCGACCCGGCCGGCCTGCGGGGCTGCGGCTTTTTCCATGTAGTAAACGGCAAAATCCTATTCCAGCGGGGCTACTGGGACAAGCTTTCCTTCCTGAAGCAGAACGGCTTTCCCCTGCCCCCCGGAAGCGGCAGCGGCGGGCCAAGCCTAATACAAGTGAAAGAAGGAAGCAACGATGGAACTGATTGAAACAACGCTGTCCAGCGAAAAAATTTTTGACGGCCGCATCCTGCATATCCGCCGCGACACGGTTCGCCTTCCCGATGGCAGCGACGCCACCCGGGAAGTAGTAGACCATCCCGGCGGGGTATGCGTACTGGCATTGGACGATGAAAACCGCGCGCTGCTGGTAAGCCAGTTCCGCTATCCCTATAAAGAGGTTGTCCGCGAAGTCCCCGCCGGGAAGCTGGAGTACGGCGAAGACCCCCGGGAAGCGGCCATCCGGGAACTAGCGGAGGAAACCGGCGCAACAGCAGGCGAATTTCGTTCCCTAGGGGAACTGTACCCCTCCCCCGGCTACTGCGGCGAGATCATCCGGATGTATTTGGCCCGGGATTTAACCTTTGGCGAGACCCACCTGGACAAAGATGAATTTCTAAACCTGGAGCGGATCCCCTTCGGCCAACTGGTAGAGCAAGTAGTATCCGGCGAGATCAAGGACGCGAAAACCATAGCGGTGGTATTAAAAGGAAAACTGCTTCTAGGCCTATAACCCCCGTCCGGGGCGCGACGAAGGAGAAGATATGGAAGAGAAAAAAACCGTCCTCATTGTAGAGGACGAGAAAAGCATTGTAGATATCGTCCGTTTCAACCTGGAAAAGGAAGGCTACGCGGTCTTGGCCGCCTACGATGGCGAAGCGGGCCTTACCAAGGCCCGGGAAGCGAATCCAGACCTGATTTTGCTGGACGTAATGCTGCCAAAGATGATCGGCTTTGATGTGTGCAAAGCCCTCCGCGCGGAGGGCAGCAGCGTACCGGTCATCATCCTCACCGCCCGGGAGGGGGAATCGGACAAAGTGGAGGGCCTGGAAATCGGCGCGGACGATTATATCACCAAGCCATTTTCCATGCGCGAGCTGATGGCTCGCGTAAAGGCGAACATCCGCCGCACAGCCATGCAGCAAACCGTGCCTGGCAGCGGGAGCGCCGCCGTCACCTACGGCGGCCTGTCCATCGACCTGGAGAGCTATCAAGTCAGCAAGCACGGCGCCCCCATAGACCTGACCCAGCGGGAGTATGAGCTGTTGACCTTCCTGGCAGGCCATCCAGGAAAAGTCTATTCCCGCACGGACTTGATGGAGCAGGTATGGAATTACGATTATGTAGGCGATGACGTACGCACAGTGGATGTCACCGTCCGCCGCCTGCGCGAAAAGATTGAGGACGAACCCGCGAACCCCTCCCTGATCCTGACCCGCCGGGGCGTAGGCTACTATTTTGCTGGGACATAACCATCCGCAAACACCCACACACGCCAGAGAGCCGTTCCGCAAATGCGGAACGGCTCTCTGGCGCTTCAAAAACCACTCATGGTTTTCTCTCATACAAGCTTGCCCTATGATTACTTCAGGCCAAACTTCTTATTGAACTTGGCAACACGTCCGCCGGTATCGACCAGCTTCTGCTTACCCGTGAAGAAGGGGTGACACTTAGAGCAGACTTCCACGCGAATGTCCTTCTTCGTGGAACCTGTCTCAATTACATTACCGCAGGCGCATTTAATAGTAGTCTGCTGATAATTGGGATGGATACCTTCCTTCATTGCTCTTGTTCACCTCTTTCCTATCAATTCATATCCAGCGGCTTTCACCGCACGACTTTGGTTAGTATACCACCTTCGTCCACAAAATGCAAGTTTTTTTTTCGCCATTCCGGCACTTTTCCGCATAAATGCAGTTTCCTCATTTTTTCCTGCTATACGGCGTCCCTTCCAAAGGCAGCGTATACCGTCTCTTCCCGTCCAGCCGGAAATAAGCATCCGCGATGGCCGGCGCGGTAGGGATCGCAGTAATCTCCCCGATCCCGATAGCCCCGCAGGCCACATCCAGCCCCGGTTTTTCCACCACGATAGCCTTAATTTCCGGAATCTGGTTTGCCTTAAACAGCCCCAGGGTTCCAAATTTGGCCGTAGGCTTGCAGTCCACCACCGGATACTGCTCTGTCAGCGCGAACCCTGCGCTCATGACCACGCCGCCCTCGATCTGCCCTTCGCAGGACAGGGGATTGACGGCCTTGCCCACGTCATGGGCGGCGACAATGCGTTTGAGTCTCCCGTCCTCATCCAGCTCACAGAGCTGGGTAGCGTACCCGTAGGCCACATGGCTCACAGGGTTAGGCACCGGCGCGCCCAAGGGGTCTGTTTTCGCCAGATACTCCCCATAATACTCCGTCCCGTTCAAATCCGCCAAGGACTTCCCTTCCAAAGCCCTTTTCAAATCCCCGCAAGCCCGGCGGCAGGCTTCGCCGGTAATCAGCGTCTGCCTGGAACCGGAGGTCGTCCCGGAATCCGGCGCATCAAAGGTATTGCTCCGCTCATAGGCCACCTCCGGCCGTTTCAGCCCCAACTGGTCGCAGCATATCTGGGTCAGCACAGTTCCCAACCCTTGCCCGATGCAGGACGCCCCGGCCTGGATATGGACCTTCCCGTCCTCCACCACCAGGCGGCACCGCCCGGTATCGGGAATACCAACGCCCACGCCCGCGTTTTTCATCGCGCAGGCCAAGCCCACGTATTTAGCGTTGTCGAAGTAAGGCTTCACCGCCTCCAGCGTTTCCACCAGCCCGGTCTCCGGCCCCACGATTTGCCCGTTAGGCAAAATCTCTCCAGGCCGGATGGCGTTGCGCCAGCGGATTTCCCAGGGCGAAATCCCCACCAGGTCCGCCATTTCATTGAGCATCGTTTCCAGCCCGAAGCAAGTCTGCGTCACCCCGAATCCCCGGAACGCCCCGGCAGGCGGATTGTTGGTGTAGTAAGCATACCCGTCAATCTGGAAGTTCTCATAGTGATATGGTCCCGCCGCGTGGGTGCAGGCCCGTTCCAGCACTGGCCCGCCCAGGGACGCGTACGCGCCGGTATCCGCAATCACGTTGGCCGCCACGCCCTGGATGACGCCGTTTTCATCGCATCCCATAGCAAATTCCATCTCCATCGGGTGCCGCTTGGGATGGATAAGCAGGCTTTCCGCCCTTGTCAACTTACATTTTACGGGCCGCTTGGTAAGGTATGCCACCAGCGCGGCATGGTGCTGGACCGTCACATCCTCCTTACCGCCAAAGCCGCCGCCCACCAGCAGGTTTTTCACCTTCACCTTCTCCACCGGCAGCCCCAGCATCGGCGCGGTCTCGTGCTGGGTGTCATAAGCCCCCTGGTCGGTGGAGAGGATCATCACCCCATCCCCGTCCGGGTAAGCCACCGCGCACTCCGGCTCCAGGAAAGCGTGTTCCGTAAAAGGCGTATAAAACTGCCTGGTCAGCACGAACTTGCTCTTTGCGATAGCGAAGGCGGCGTTGCCCCGCTGGATATGCTTGTGGGCCATAAGGTTCCCAGATTTATGAACCAGCGGCGCGTCCGGTAGCATCGCCTCCTTAGGCGACCGCACCGGCTCCAGTACTTCATATTCCACTTCCACCAGCTTTTTCGCCTGTTCCAGGATATCTTCCCTTTCCGCCGCCACCAAACAAATCGCATCGCCCAAGTAATGCGTCATGCTCCCCACGGCAATCATGGTATCCCAGTCCTTGACAAGGTGTCCTACTTTATTCTGCCCAGGGATATCCTCCGCGGTAAATACCCCCACCACACCGGGGAGGGCCTTGGCTTTCTCCGTATGGAGCGCCTTCACAATCGCCCTGGGATGGGCAGAGCGGACAGCCGAAGCATAGATCATGCCGTCCAAATACACATCGTCAGGATAGATTCCCGTCCCCCGGACCTTTTCAGCCACATCAATACGGCTGACCCTGCTTCCCAGCGTCCACGCCTGATCCGCGCAGTTTTCCGGCAGGCGGCCCGCCCGCAGGATCTCCGCCGTCCGCTTCACACCCTCAATAATCTTTACATACCCGGTACACCGGCAGATATTGGTGCGCAGGGCAAATTTAATTTCCTCCTCGGTAGGGTCTGGATTGACGTCCATCAGCCCTTTCGCGGCCATCACCATCCCCGGGATGCAGAAGCCGCACTGCACCGCCCCCGCTTCCCCAAAACCGAAGGTATACGCTTCCTTTTCAAAATCGCTCAGCCCCTCCACAGTAACGATGGACTTCCCCTCCATCTTCCCGGTGGTAAAGACACAGGCCCGGGCCGCCTTGCCGTCAACCAGGATCGTACACGCACCGCAGGCGCCCTCACTGCATCCATCCTTTACGCTGGTCAGCCGCAGCTCGTCCCGCAGGAAACGGATAAGCTTTTGATTTTTCTCTGTTGTGACGGCCTTGCCGTTCACAGTAAATGTAGCCATGATGGTTCTCCTTATGTCGTTCTTCCTCAATCAATACGCTAAAATAGCAATTATAGTATAGCGGAAACTTTGGGCAGTTTCAACAGGGTTTTGCCGGGAAACAAGACTGGCGTAATTCTATTTTTTGATAACGCCTTTATAAGAAGCGCCCGGGACGCTGTGAGAGCGTCCTGGGCGCTTCTGGCTTATGCTTGTTATGGCAGAACCGGTTCCTCCGGCAGGCCGGGATCCTCTGGCTCATCCGGGTCCGTAGCAACCGCCGGACCCGGATCTTCGGGATCGGTAGAAGGATCGGGGTCCTCCACCGGCGGATCAGGGGGCTCCGGCTCCGGCGTACCATTCCCCGAGGAATCTGGCCATCCGGGCAGTACACTGTCCGGATCATACGGCCCGGTAGGCCACTGGTAATCCGGGTCGCCGGGCACCGGCTCGCCCTCGCCCGGAAGCATGGGATCCGGGACGAAGAACTCATCATGGATGGGGCACGGCCCCTTGCTTTCCAGATAGGTCAGATGGGCGTCGCTGTCATCGGCAAGGATATAAGACCCCGGCTCACCCAAAAATTCCCGTCCGGCCAGCATGACACGGGTGGAAACCGTATCTTCTGGGCAGTACTCCCCTGCCACATAGACCTCTCCGCTCTCCGGATTGGTACAGACCTCCACCTCAATGTGGCAGGTACAAGTGGCGGAGGGTATGGCGCTGGCCTGAACCTCCATGGAAACCGTCCTCCCACCCCGGTAATCCTGGGAGCACAGGGAACTGGTCTTCATCCCACAATCGGCGCAGACGGTAACAGAGGTGATGCCCTCGGGCGTATCGAAGAAAGGTTTGTTCTCCAACCCCTCATGGAGCTTTTGCATCACCATCTTCCAAGCCAGGGCGGCAGGGTTCTTGCTTCCGGCGTTGATCTTCTCCGGGCGGTCCTTGTACCCTACCCACACGGCGGCGGAGTAATAAGGCGTATACCCCGCAAAATACCGGTCGCAGTTATCGGTCGTCGTACCGGTCTTACCGGCGATGGTCATACCGTCAAAGGCGGCGGAGCCGCCAGTACCGCCGGTAACCACACTGCGCAGCATTTTGTTCATCAGGTAAGCGGTAGTCTCCTTCATAGCGGGCCAGGACGCGGGAACGGTATTGTCAATAACCGTCTCCTTATGGTCATTGCTCTCAATGCGGGTAATGAGGTGGGGCTCAATATAGACCCCCCGGTTAGCGAAAGCGCCATAAGCCGCCGCCATCTCCATGGTGGTCACACCATAGGTCAAACCACCCATAGCCAGAGGGGCCAGATCAATGTCGTTGGAATCCAGCTGGAACCCCAGATTGTTCTGCATGAACTCAAAGGAGCGGGCGTAGCCCAGCTTTTGCAGCGTCCGGGACGCGACAGTATTAATAGACCACTGCACACCGTAGGCCACAGTCATGCTGCCCCGGTAACGGCCGTTGGAGTTACGGGGATATCCCGCCGCGCGGATGGTATTATTGATGGGATAATCGTCGATAATGCTGGCAGGACTGACCACATCGTACTCAAGGGCCGGAGCGTAGACGCTCACCGGCTTGATGGCGCTGCCCGGCTGGCGGGGGGCAGTGGCAAGGCTCTTGGCCCGGTTCACCGTTTTAATGCCTACATCACCGGCAATGGCCTTCACCTCCCCTGTATAGGGATCCACTACGGTAATAGCGGAGTTCATCGGCGTACCCTTAGCGGAGGGATAGTCAAAATTGGAAGGATCCTGGTATACCCCGTCCACGATCGCCTGGATCTCCGGATCCAGAGTGGTATAGATGTGGAAACCACCCTGATAGAGGAGCTTGGAAGCGTATTCCCTGGCGTAGCCGTACTGCTCCGCCAGCAGGGTGATGGCCTCGTTAATGGCCTCGTCCTCGAACCAGGTATAAACC
The DNA here is from genome assembly GCA_910587645.1 of uncultured Oscillospiraceae bacterium. Lineage (GTDB taxonomy): Bacteria > Bacillota > Clostridia > Oscillospirales > Oscillospiraceae > Pelethomonas. Next base: position 72,854 of record CAJUNA010000041.1, on the reverse strand, counting down.
TTGCTGAGATCAACCGTCTCCTCGCCGCCCTCTTCCTCCTCCGGAATCTCCATGCCATGGAGGGCCTTGTACTCATCGGTGTCAGTAAAGAGGAGCTTCTCCGCCTTGGCGGCTTTGCACTCGGCCTCAGTGAGATAACCGTACTTGAGCATTTCGTCCAGGATGACCTCCTGCCTCCACTTGTTGAAATCCCGGGGGGTCTTTTCCGTACCGTCATCCTGCGTCCACTTTGCCTTATGGAAGGGATCATATTTAGAGGGGTTATTGGTAATACCCACAATGGCGGCGCTCTCCGCCACATCCAGTTCGCTGACATCCTTACCGAAGTAGGTCTTAGCGGCGGTCTGGATACCATAGCAGCCCGCGCCGAAATAGACCGTGTTCAGGTAGTCGGTAATAATGTCCTCCTTGCCGACGCTCTTTTCATACTCCAGAGCCCGGCAAATCTCCCGGAACTTCCGGCGCACAGTAACGTCTGTATCATCGTACATCTTCCGCAAAAGCTGCTGGGTGATGGTGGAACCGCCGCGGGTGTTCCCGCCCAGGAGGGTGTCGCGGATCGACGCCGCCGTCCCCACCCAGTCCACTCCCTTGTGCTCCCAGAAGCGGTGATCCTCAATGGCTACCAAGGCGTCAATCAGGTGCTTGGGGATCTCATCATACTTTACCAGCTCCCGGTTGCCTCCGGTGTCATCGCTGTTGTCATAAAGGGTCAGGATCGGCGTCCCATTTTTGTCATAGATTGTGGAAGCCAGAGCCAGCCGCATTTCCTCCGCCGTGATCTCGCCCAGGGAAGGGATCAGCGTGGTATCTACATAGGTCAGGAAAATCTTGGCGAAAATGCCCGCCGTCAACACGCCGATGACGCAAAGGGTGAACACCGTAAGGAAAATCCATCCGATAGTCTTGGCAATGATCCGGCCTATGGAGCGTTTCTTCTTTTTTGCGGGCCGGGCGGACTGGCCGTCCGGACGGCCGTTATTGTAATAATTCTGATCCATAATGGGGGAAAATACCTCCTTTTCCGGGTGTAAAGGGTTCTTTGAAGAGATATCACAGGGCAGGGCTGGATAACCATGTGATATACCAATTTATAGTATATCACAGCTTGTCAACTGAAAAAAGAGGAAATTTTCCCGTTTTTCCGGCGGATTTTCGTATAGTACGGCAAAATTCTTCATAAAATACAAAAAGGAAGTGCGGAAATCGTCAAAATGTCATATCGAAATACTCTTGCAATTTTGTGAAAAAGAGGTTACACTATAGGAGCGGGGCAGAAAGCTCCCGTGAATGAAACGTACGGGGAGGAACCGGTCATGAGTGAGGAGTTCGGTCCCAATTTTATCACCGTCACCGATGAGGACGGCAACGACATCGAGCTGGAGCTTCTGGACGTTCTGGAGCATAAAGGGCAGACGTATATGGCCTTCTTCCCTGCTGTTCCGGAGGGCGAGGAAGCGGACGAGGACAGCGATGAGTACGGTATGGTGATCTTAAAGTCCATCCAGGAGAATGGCGAGGAGCTGCTCTCCACCCTGGACAGCGAAGAGGAGCTGGCGGAAGTTTACGACCTCTTTATGGAGATGCTGTTCGAGGACGGGGAGGACGGGGACGCATAAGGCTTTCGAAGCAAAAATAGAAAACAAGGTGCCCTGCGGGGTGCGTGATGAGTCTTTCATTAACCCACATTTTGTTATAAGGGATGCTGGTTCATTGTCTGGTTTGCAGGCCTCCCGGCTGCCACTCTTGCGGTTGGAAGTTGGAAGCAGTAAAGGGCGATGCAGGCGACCCACCTGCCTATTATGTGCAGGTTATAACAGGATTCACACGGCCGCTGCGGGGCAACTTTTATATTTTGGTGAAACTATATGAATGATAAAATTGTCCAGTGGGCCGCGGCCCTCCAGAGCCACGCCCAGGCGGGACTGTATTACAGCAAGGATCCATTTGACCTGGAACGCTACCGGCAGATCCGGGAAATTGCCGCTGAAATGATGGCGGAGCGGACAGGGCTGCCTGCGGAAAAGATTACCAGCCTTTTCTGCGGCGATGTGGGATATCAGACACCAAAGGTGGACACCCGGGCGGCAGTCTTTCAAGACGGCAGGATCCTTTTGGTCCGGGAGCGGAATGGGGCTTGGGCCTTGCCGGGCGGCTGGTGCGAGTACAACCTGTCCCCTGCGGAAAACGCGGTGAAGGAAGTCAAGGAGGAAGCGGGGCTGGACGTGGTGGTGAAAATGCTGATTGCCGTCCAAGACCGGGACAAGCACAACGAGCCGCCTTATGCTTATGGCGTCACAAAGGTTTTTTATCTCTGCGAATCCCTGGGCGGCTGTTTTACAGAAAATATTGAGACATGCGAAAGCGGGTATTTCGCAGAGGACGCGCTGCCTGCGCTGGCTGAGGAAAAATGCAGCGCGGAACAGATCCAGATGTGCTTCCGGGCCTGCCAGGCAAGCACCTGGACAGCGCAGTTTGACTAACATATTGTATGGATTTCGCCGCCTAGGATCCCAGGTGGGCGCATGTGCGCCTGCGGGGGTTGTGGCGGCGAAAAACCTGGGGCAGGCTGTTCCCCGGGGGTGAGGATAAAATTATGAGTAAATTGACATTTGCGATTCCCTGCCTGTTCGGGCTGGAGGGGCTGGTGGGCGATGAAGTCCGCCGGCTGGGGCTGGAACAAGTTCAGGTGGAAAACGGCAGAGTCCTCTGCCAAGGCACCGAGAGCGGCCTGCCAAGATTGAATGTAAACCTGCGGTGTGGGGAACGGGTGCTGCTGCAATTGGCATCGTTTCCCGCGAGAAGCTTTGAAGCCTTGTTTCAGGGAACGGCGGCGGTACATTGGGAGGATTTTATACCCAAGGACGGGCAGTTCCCTGTAAAGGGATACGCGCTGGATTCCTTGCTCCACTCTGTGCCGGACTGCCAGAAAATTGTCAAAAAGGCGGCGGCGGAACGGCTGGGGCGCGCCTATGGCATGGAGCGCCTGCCGGAAAACGGGGTGAAATACCAAATCCAATTCGCTATCATGAAGGACCAATGTACGCTGTATTTGGATACCTCCGGCCCGGGGCTGCATAAACGGGGATACCGGGCTGTCGGCGTAGAAGCACCCCTACGGGAGACGCTGGCGGCCGCTATGGTGATCCTCAGCCGTTACCGGGGGAAGGATCCCTTCCGGGATCCCTTCTGCGGGTCGGGAACTATCGCCATCGAAGCGGCGCTGATTGCGAAAAACCGTGCGCCGGGGCTGGAACGATCCTTTGACGCCCAGAAATGGCGTTGGCTGGACAGCAAGCTGTGGCTGGACGCCGCAGGGGAAGCGATGGATAGTGAGTTTGACGGCGCGTATGATATCTGGGGCGGGGACATTGACCCGAAAGCCGTCCGGATCGCCCGGGAGAATGCCGTGAAGGCTGGGGTCGAGGATCTTGTCCGGTTTGAACAGGCGGATGTGAAAAAGTTCCGCTGCCAGGGGGAATATGGGCAAATCGTCACTAATCCCCCCTATGGAGAGCGTTTATTGGAAAAGGAAGATGCGGAAGGATTATACCGGGTGTTTGGTGAGGTTTACCGTCAGGTACCCCAGAAATGGCGGGTACTGGTGTTGACCAGCCATCCGGAATTTGAGAGCTTTTTCGGGCGCAGGGCTGAAAAAAAGCGGAAGCTTTACAATGGGATGATTAAATGTGAGCTGTTCCAGTTCTCACGTTGATGGATTCAGTTGTCAAGGTACCTCCGTTTGCAACCGGCGCGGGGAAGTGCCAGGCGGATCAGGCCTGTTGAGCGTTTTTGTTCAGACGCGCGAAGTCTCGGTAGGTGACGCTCGCTACAACCTTAGGGCGCATTGAGAGGAAAGTTGCACTGTTTTGTGCAACCTTTCTAAAAAAATTTTACCCCGCGCCGAAGGCGCGGCGGAAGAAATGAGGTCAACTATGGCTAGTAACCGAATCGGCAGAATCAATGAGGAAATCCAAAGGGAAATGTCCTCCCTCCTGCGGACTGTCAAGGATCCCCGCTTGCAGGGCGGACTGGTGACTATTACCCATGTGGACACCACAAACGACCTCCGCTATGCCAGAATTTATATCAGCGCCTTGGATAAATCCCAGGAAAAGGAAATGATGAAAGGGCTGAAATCCGCTTCGGGATACCTGCGCAGGGAGCTGGGAGCCGCGCTGCGGCTCCGCTATACCCCGGAGCTGCAATTCCTGGCGGATGACTCTATCCAGCAGGGCGCCCATATCCTGGAAATGCTCCGGGATCCGGAGGTGGTCAAGCCGGCAAATCCCGCTAACGCGCATATCATTTTGGAGGACGAGACATGATCAAACTGTCACCTGGCGAAGCCGCCGCCCTGCTGCGGCAGAAGGATGATATCCTGATCCTGACCCACCGGCGGCCTGACGGGGATACTACCGGATGCGCCGCCGGGCTGTGCCTGGCCCTGCGGCAGTTGGGAAAACAGGCCTTCCTTTTGAAAAACCCGGAGGTGACGGCGGTGAATGCCGTCTATGTGGAATCCCTTTGGGCGGCGGCGGACTTTGTGCCGGGGTTCGTGGTTTCTGTGGACATCGCGGCAAAAAGCCTGTTCTTCCCGGCGGCGGAAGCCTATTTTGATCAGATTGGGCTGGCTGTCGACCACCACCCCTCTTTCGAGGGGTTTGGTGAATCGCAGTGCGTGGACTCATCCCGGGCCGCCTGTGGGGAGATTGTATACGAAATCTGCCGGGCGCTGGGGCCGGTTTCCCCGGAGATCGCCCTTCCCCTCTACGCCGCTGTGGCTACGGATACGGGATGCTTCGTTTACGCAAACACAAGGGCGAACACCCATCGGGTCGCGGCGGAATTGATGGAAACGGGAATCGACTATTTCGCTGTGAATAAACGGCATTTCCGGACCAAAAGCAGAAAACGCATTGCTTTGGAAGCGGAATTGATGGGGAAGGCGGAGTTCTTCCAGGAAGGCAGGGGCGTGTTCCTGTGCCTGCCTTTGGAAATGATGGCGCGGATTGGCGCAAGCCAGGATGATCTGGAGGATATTTCCTCCCTGGCTGGTATCATCGAGGGCGTGGACTGCGGCGCGGTGCTCCAGGAATTAAAGCCGGGTGAGTGGAAGCTCAGCCTGCGTACCGGGGCGAACGGGCGGGTCAACGCGACCCAGGCCTGCGGCATCCTGGGCGGCGGCGGACACGCGATGGCCGCCGGGGCTACGGTGCGCGGGAGCTTGGAGCAGGTAAAGGCTATGGTGCTGGACGCCGTGGAGCAGGTACGGAGGGCATAGATGATCGCTATAGAGGAGATCCCGGTTGAACGGGCCGGGGAATTCTGGAATATACAGCTCGGCTATCTCCTGGATGACGGGATGATCGAAACCGAGGAGGAAAAGACATATTTTTCCAGCCGGGAATACCGCGGGCATCTGGAGGGGCTGATGCGCCGCAGCCCGGATAAGCTCCACATGGTCTATTTTGTGCGGGACGGCGTCAGGATCGGGGCATCGCAGTACTGCACATACCAGAGCGAAGACGGCAAATGTTTTATCTTGGACTTCTGGGTCTTCCCGCAATACCGGGGGAACGGGACAGGACACGCTTGCTTTGATACCCTGTCCCATTATACGGAGGCTGATGGGGCGGTTTATTACGCGCTCAATTACTGCAAGGAAAATTCCCGCCGCTTTTGGGCGTCTATAGGGTTTGTGGACGATGGTGTAGATGAATACGGGGTAAAGCGCATGGTGAAGCGGTAATTTTGTCATTTATGGGCGGTTATGGAAAATATGGTTGTCATACGGCGTGGGTTGTGGTAAGATGGTAAGAGAAGCGTGATGAAGCATTTTTTATCCCCTGGCAGCCGCCTGGTTGTCCGGATTGGAAAGAGAGGTTCGGTTACATATGGACAATTATATTTTTCGCAGCGCGGCGCTGGGGTTCAACCGCCAGGATGTGATGGAGTACATCGAAAAAACCCAGAAAGAGGCGGAATCCTCCGCCGCAGGGTTGTCCAGCCAGTTGGATGCTGTACAGGCGGAGTCTGATAGGCTTCGCCGGGAGCTAGAGGACGCCGTACGGCGGACGGAGGAGCTGTCCGCCCAGTTGGAAGAATGCCGGGGGCAGTATGCGCAAGCACAGGCCCAGCGGGATCGGTTGGAGCAGGAAGCGGCGGAAAAAGGAGCGCAGCTCCGGCGTTTGATGGCGGAAAAGGAGGATCTGGGCAAGCGCGTGGCGGAGTTAAGCGGCCAGAGCGAAAATGTGCGGCGGGAAAAAGAAAAGCTGGCTCAGTTGGAGCTGGACGCCCATCATCGCGCCGACGCGTTGATGGAACAGACCCGCGAGGAAGCTGACAGTATCCTCGCCCAGGCCCGGAGCCAAGCGGACAGCCTGATTGCCGCCGCGGACGAGCAGGCCGCCAGCACGGTTGCCCAGGCGGAAGCCAGGCGGAACGGCTTGCTGAAAGAAACGGAGGAGCAGGTAGCGGTTTCCGTACGCCAGTGTGGAGAGCTGTTTGACTCCTGTGAGAAGATTACAGGGCATATCGCCAGCGAGCTGCGGAAACTGGATGTGGCCAACGCACAGCTTCCTATCGGGCTGGCCCATTTGAAGGCACAATTGGGTGAGCTGCTGGAGCAGGCAGGCCAATGTTGAGATGCTTATTGGCGGGGTATCGGAGGATACGCCGCCGGTTTTTTATGCGGAAAGAGGACGGCGCGTTGGCGCCGTCCTCTTTTTGCGCGTCAGGTTGCCAGAAGCCCAGCCGCTCGCATGTTGGCTAACAACTGGTTGAATCGGGCAACTATCTCGGATACATTGGCAGCATCAGCTACCGCAGCAGCCGGAGTTACTGTGCCAGCGGGGCCAGTAGGTCCGGTTGCGCCAGCAGGGCCTGCTGGGCCTGCGGGGCCGGTGGGGCCAATGGCTCCGGCTGCGCCGGCAGGGCCTGCGGGGCCGGTGGGGCCAACGGCTCCGGCTGCGCCGGCAGGGCCTGCGGGGCCGGTGGGGCCGATGGCTCCGGCTACGCCGGCAGGGCCTGCGGGGCCGGTGGGGCCGATGGCTCCGGCTGCGCCGGCAGGGCCTACTGGGCCGGTGGGGCCGATGGCTCCGGCTGCGCCGGCAGGGCCGGCGGGGCCGGTGGGGCCGATGGCTCCGGCTGCGCCGGCAGGGCCTGCGGGGCCGGTGGGGCCAATGGCTCCGGCTGCGCCGGCAGGGCCTGCGGGGCCGGTGGGGCCAATGGCTCCGGCTGCGCCGGCAGGGCCGGTGGGGCCAACGGCTCCGGCTGCGCCGGCAGGGCCTGCGGGGCCGGTGGGGCCGATGGCTCCGGCTACGCCGGCAGGGCCTGCGGGACCCATCGCGCCTGTCGCGCCAGTTTCGCCGGTTGCGCCAGCGGGGCCTCTAGGCCCTACCGGCCCCATCGGGCCTGCCGCACCGGCGGGGCCTGGCAGCCCCGGCATCCCCATAGGGCCAGCAGGGCCCGGCAGACCCCGGGGGCCGCGGGGCCCTACCGGCCCGGGAATGCAGCATACGCTGCCACAATCGCCGGGACAGCCCCCACAGCCGCAGGGGTCAGGTTCATAACAATTGTATCGCATTGGGGAATTACCTCCCTGTATCACAGTGCGCGGCCCGCAGGCTGCGCGGAATCAGCCGCGGCCCTCCCGCCACGCGCGGGAAAACACCGCGCCCATTCCATTGTATGCGCAGGGGCGTTCCCATGTCCCTCCTATCACCTCCCCTGATAAAATGGAAGTTGCCTATATCTTTCTAATTGGACAATATATTTGCTTCAATAAAGTGGGCCACACCATCCCCGTCATTGCTGCCTGCAACATAGTCCGCTTCGTTAATCGCAGCCGCAATTGCATTAGCAACCGCTACGCCAGTGCCGCACATCTGAATGGGTTCAATATCATCGTTATCATCACCAAAATAGACCGTTTCAGCTTTTGATATATGTAAGGCTTCAAGCATTGCGCAGATTCCATTCCATTTTGTCGCATTTTTACTCATAATCTGCACGAGGTCTCCATTTGCAACGGTATAATATGTATCGTCAGTCAGAATGCTTTCAACTTGACGATACAATGTATCGCTCTTGCCGCTTACCAAAATCTTGTATAACGTACCCTGAGTTGGTAAGTTTGGGAAGCCATTATAGCAAGTGGAATTCCATTCGGGAATTTCAACGTTAGAATATATTCCATCGCTTGTTTCAACAGAAATGAGCGTATCAGGCATTATAACAAGCTTGGATAAAATATACTTTCCACTCAGATGTGAAATGCCGTTTTCCAACACTGCATTCGGCAGGATAATCCGAGCGCCATTCATAGTTGTAATTGCATCGAAGCCAATTTGCTTATGGTATTGCAGAATACTTCTTTCAGGCCTTGCTGTGGCGGACATTATGGCAATACCTCTATCATGGCATTTCCGCATAATAGCAAGCGTGTACTCAGAAATTGTTTTGTCCGTACGCAATAATGTCCTGTCCAAATCTGTGATAATAGCCCTCATTCAGCAATTCCCCCCACCCTGGTAAAAGAATAAAAAGGAGGGGCGATGTCCACTCGGCTCACCGCTCCTCTTTTTTAAAGGTCAATGCTTCCGTTTTCCGCCTCGTTGATAACGTAATACGCCTTGCCCTCCTCGGGCTTAATGTAGATTTCCAGCTTCTTCACCCCGGCAGCTTTGTGCCCAGCCGCAGTATAGGCGGCAAGGGCGCGCTCCTTGCAGTCGGAGATATTCCACTCGGAGCCGCCGAACTGGAGATAAATGTCCTCTACCTTCTTCTGGGCAGGGGCCTTCTTGGCCGCCACTTTGGCGGCAACGGTTTCTTTGGCTTCCTTTACCGCCTCGACAACGGCGGGGGCGGGCTTGGTTTCCGGATTCTTTTTGGGTCGGGCCATGGTTCTTACTCCAATCTCTTTTATTCATGCTTTTGCAAAAGCGCCCGGGTTTTTAACCCGTTTCGGCGCTTATTTCATACTACACCTCATTTTCCCCTATTTCAATATTTCCCATACACAAAGAACCGAAAAAAATACGCCAATTTATGGATAAACTCAACAAAGATTTGTCGGAAAAGGTCGATTTCCTCCCTGTCTCCGTTTGACAGCGGGGGTGATCCATGCTATCATCACAGTATCAAGGCCGGTGAAGGGAGGAACGCCTATGAAACGCAGGAAAATCCGTGTAGGGCTGCGCACAGTGAAAACCGCCGCCGCTATCATCATCGCTATGGTTCTGGTGGAGCCATACGGCGCTACCAGTTCCCGTCTCATCCTGGCTATGCTGGGGGCTATGGCGGCAGTGCAGCCTACCTTCAAGGAATCCCTGGATGCCTGCGCCACCCAAACGGTGGGGGTCATTTTCGGCGTGGCGGCGGGGGTCGCGCTGGTGGCTATGCCTACCGGGCCCCTGGCATCAGTATTGATCGGCATTATCTTCATCATCACTATCTATAATCTGCTGCCGGACGCCTTCTCCCCCTCCCTACCCTGCTTTATCCTGGTGATGGTCTGCACAGACGCGGAAATGTCGCCTATCGCCTATGGCTTGGGCCGTATTTGGGACACGGCTATCGGCCTGGGCGTGGGTATGGCCGTCAATATGCTGGTGTTCCCCTACAACAACCGCCGCCAGATCGATGAGACCGTGTCCGGCCTGGACAAAGACCTGCTGCGGTTTCTGGAGGATATGTTCGACGGCGATAACCACCTGCCAGACGCGGACGCTATGAACGGGCGTATTGCCGCCCTGGAGAGCCAGCTCTCTGTTTTTGCCAACCAGAAATCCCTCCTCCATACCCGCCGGAACCGGCAGGCGTTAACACGCTACCGCGCCTGTGAGTGTATGGCACGGAAGCTGGTCTCCCATTTGGAGGTCCTCTCCCAGCTCGACCGTCCCGGGCGGCTGAGCCAGGAAAACCGCCGCCGTCTCATTGCCTGCGGCGCGGTGGTGGCCGATGCCAGGGAGCTGGATTCCATGATGGAGAAGGATGTGGTAACCAACTTCCACGTTGCCCAAATCCTTACCCTCCGGCGGGCGCTGATGGAGGCTGTGGCGGAGGGATAACATGCCTTGGATACACTAAAGGCGCGCCCTTTCCGGCGCGCCTTTGCTGGTTTTATTATTCCCCGGCCTTTTTCTGTTCCAGCTTCCAGCGGGCGTCCTTGATGGTCAGCACCCGCTGTTTCTTCTTCCCGCTGGCCATACGCTCCTTTACGGCGCGGCCTGTGGGGGTAGCGGCTAGGCCGCCTAAGGCAGTCTCCCGCAGCTCCATGGGCAGGCGGCGGCCTACCTCCCCCATAGCGTCGATCACTTCGTCTACCGGAATCCGGCTTTCAATACCCGCCAGGGCCATGTCGGCGGCGGCGACAGCGTTCACCGCCCCTACTACGTTCCGCTTGATGCAGGGCACCTCTACCAGCCCCGCCACCGGGTCGCAGGCCAGCCCCATCAGATTTTTCAGTGCCATCGCTACCGCGTGGCAGATCTGCTGCTCGCTGCCGCCCCGCAGATGAACCAGAGCCGCCGCCGCCATGGCGGACGCGCTGCCAATCTCCGCCTGACAGCCGCCTGCCGCGCCGGAAATGCAGGCCCGGTAGGCAATCACCGCCCCTACGCCGCTGGCGGTATACATGGCCTCCAGCATCTTGTCCTCCAAAAGGTTCTCACGCCAGTAAAGCGGAATCAGTACCGCAGGCAGTACGCCGCAAGCGCCCGCCGTGGGCGCGGCTACCACCCGGCGCATACACGCGTTGCTCTCCCCCATGGACAGGGCCTCCGCCACTACCTGGGCCATAAACTCGCCGCCGATGGGGTCCTTGGCGGAATAGTCATGCATCAGCTTGCCCTGGCCTCCCGCCATGCCGCTGAGACTGCGGCGCTCGCCGGTGTAAACCTCAGAGGCCTCCTTCATGGTGTGCCAGTTCTGAGCCATTTTCTCCAGGGACGCGCCGCGGGATACATCCCGGTTCTCCATATCCGTTTCCAGGATGATCTCCCAGAACCGCTTCCCCTCCCGCCGCGCGGCAGTACAGATTTCCTGCATGGAATCCAGATTCATGGTTAATCCTCCTTTACATAATGGATGACCTGGAGGATGCCCGGCTGCTTTTCAATCAGCTCCACAATGTAGCCCGGCACCGGGTCGTCCGTTTCAATAATCATCATCACGTTCCCGCCCTTGGCGCTGCGGTGCATGCTCATGTTAGCTACGTTCACCCGGGCCAGGGAGAGGGCTGTAGACACATCCGACAGGTTTCCCTGGTTGTCCATATTCTGGATAATCAGGGTGTGGTAATCCCCGGAAAAGCTGACCCATACGCCGTCCAGCTTATCGACCATGATCCGTCCGCCTCCGATGGAGCTGGCCTGCATTTTCATCCGCTTGCCGGATTCGCCGGTGACTTCGATTTTAACGCTGTTGGGATGGGCGTCCCGCAGGTCTACCTCGTCAAAGGTAAATTTCAGCTTCCGCTTCCCGGCAATCTCAAAGCTGTTGGGTATGTCCAAGTCATCGGTGGCCATCCCCAGCAGCCCGGCAATCAACGCCTTGTCAGTACCGTGCCCCACTCCCGTCTCCGCGAAGGAACCATGAAGATGCAGCTCCGCCTTCACCGGCCGCTCACCCAACAGGGTCCGGGCCATGCGGCCGATGCGCACCGCCCCCGCAGTGTGGGAACTGGAAGGCCCTACCATAATCGGCCCCATTATGTCAAATACGTCAATCATGCTCGATTCCCTCCTTCTGGCCGCTTCCGCCAAACACTCACATCACTTTGCTGCACCCTACCGCCATAGAACCGGCCCCGATATGGCAGGCCACGCTCAGGGACAGCTTCGCCATGAAAATCTCATAGCCCGGGAACCGCTCCTCCAGCTCCCGCTTCCACGTCTGGGCTTCCTCCTCGGAACAGGTGTAGGCGGCGGCGAGGTGAACCTTCTCCCCCGCAAACCGCTGGGTAATATCCTTCTCCATGGCGTCCAGCATGATCTTTTTCGCCGATTTCCAGCCCCGGGCCTTGGCAAAGGCGTCCAGCTTCTCCCCCTGGATCTGCAAAACCGGCTTGATGTTCAAAACCGTACCGATGGCCGCCCCGGCGGCGGTGACCCGCCCGCCCTTTTTCAGATATTTCAGCGTGTCCACCGTAATGTAAATGCTGGCCTCCAGCCGCTCGCGCATCAGCGCGTCGTGGATGGCCTGCCCATCCATGCCCGCCGCCGCCATCGCCAGGGCGTCCAGCACAGACTGGCGCTGGGTGATGGATATGCGCTGGTTGTCCACCACAAAAACCCTTCCCTTGTACTCCGCGGCCAGCATCAGCGCCGTCTCGCAGGAATTGGACAGGCCGCTGGACATGGGGATATAGACCACCTGGTCATGGGTCTCCAAAAGCTGCTCCCACAGGTCCGTCACATCCCCCGGCGCGGGCTGGGAGGTGGAGATATCCGCGTCCTCCGCCAGGCGCCGGTAAAACTGCTCCTGGGTGAGGGTGATGTCCTCAAAAAACAGCTCCTCATTGATATAAAAAGGCATAGGCAGCACACGAATGCCCATTTCTTTGGCTTCCGCCTGGGAAATCCCGCTGTTGCTGTCGGTGGCGATCGCTACGTTTGGCATATATATTTAACTCCTCTTTGCACTGCGCAGAAAGCTCCGCGCGGATTCTTGTATCATCTATACCATAGCACGGCGGGGCTGTCAAGGCCGCGCCGCCATTTTCCCGTGAAATCTGTCCGCCTCGCCCTCTATTGCGGTTCCAGAGCTGTGTGCAGCTTGTCGGTGATGGCGCCCTGAAACAGGGGCGTGGAGTAGCCATGAAGGGTTTCCAGCCCGGCGGCAGCCATATTCGGCCCAATCTGGCCGCCCATAAACAGGTCCATGTCGAAGATGAACTTCACCTCCGGGTCGCTGGGCGCGTTGGGGGTGTTTGGCTTTACCATCCCTGGCCCGGCGTGAACCTTCACCCGGCAGGAGTTTTCCAGCGCCAGCTCCACATCCACGGCGCACTTCCGCGCGGCGGACTCGTCCACATCCTCCTCGGACAGGATTCCCAGGTAGGGCGCGGCAATCAGCTCCCGCCACGGCTCCCCCTCCAAATCCAGCGTCCTGCGGGAGAAAATGTTCACATACCGCAGGCCAATGCGCTCAAAAAAAGCCGGTTGGTAAATCCGGATAAACTGAGCCAGGGGCAGATCCAGTTTTTGTCCAAACCCCTCCCAACCAGGGTAGGCTACCGTGCTCAGGGAAATGAAGCCGCTGGTCAGATTCAGCTTCCAGTGGCCATCGGCGGAGATGAAGCTGTGGTTTACCACCGCCTGGGGCGGCTCCGGCTTGCCGCCGGGATGCGCGGGTTTCGAGAGCGTCTGCTCCTGTTTGGCGGCATAGCGGGGGAACATCCTCCGGACCTCTTCTTGAAATTCTACTGGTTCTCTGGCTCCAATGGAGAGAATCGCCGGAAAACGGAGCTGGCAGATGACCTCTACCAACTGCGGCTTATCATAATGAACCCGCGGATGATCGGAATACAGCATGGCGTGGCCCTCCTTATACAGATTTTTTTTATTGTATCCCGGAACGGGGAAAAAGTCAAACAAAAACAATTGTCCTTTTTGCCCGAAGTTTCTTCCAATAACCCCCCATCATTTCACAAAAACGGATCGAAGGCGCGGAAAAGCATTCCGCGCCTTGTCTTACCATTTTGCAAATAGCCTTTTGGAGAGCAGGCCCGCCGCCAACGCCGCTATTCCGGTGGCCAGCAGCACTACCCACCCTGCCGCCGCATCAAACCAGAAGCCGTACGCCAGCTGCCCCAGGGGTTGGGCACAAACGGAGATGGTCATGGTGTAGGACATGATCTTTCCGGTCATATTCTCCGGCGTTTTCTGCTGGATAGCGGTGAGGGCGAAGATGGAGAAAATACACGCCGCCAGCTGCCCCAGGCAGAAGGACAGGGTCAGCGCCCCGTACCGCCCCATTTCCCCCGCCGGCAGCAGCATCGCCCCGCCGCCCAGCAGCATACAGGCCCCCATGCCCGCCGCCAGCCAGTACAACCGCCGGAATGGCAGCTTCGTCACCAGAAGCCCCGCTACCATGCCGCCCAGAGCGGCGGCAAACCCCATGGCGCTCTCCGCCGCGCCATAGAGCTGAGCGGACAGCCCCAGCTCCCGCCGGATCACGTAGGGCATCCCCACAACTACCACCCCTGCTGAAAGGCAGTTCATCAGCGCCGCAAACAGCAGCAGCCGCAGCACTTCCGGCCGTTCCTTCGCCAGGAACCGGGCGCTGCCCGCCAAATCCTCCCGGAGGATTTCTCTCAGCCTCTGCTTTACTGTGGGAACGGCCGGCAGGCGGATAAACCGCTCCAAAAACGCCGTCAGCAGGAAGCACAATCCTGCCCCCGCCAGCACCGGGCGCGCCCCGAAAGCCGTGTAGAGCAGGCTTCCCAAAAAGGGCGTCACCAGCCCGGAGACAGCGGCAACCTGATTGACCGCCGCGTTGCCCCGCAGCACGTCCGCCCCGCTGAGCATCTGGGGGACGCAGGCCTGGACTGTAGGCGATTCAAACGCCCCCAGCACGGACAATACGATCAGCAGCGCCGCCGTCACGGCGATGCCCCGGCTGTCCGCGAAAGCCGCTGCCGCCGCCAGCACCGCAATACCAGAGGCCAAATCCAGCCCCACCATGACCTTCTGCCGGCTGACCCGGTCTGCCAGCACACCGCCGAAGGGCATGAGCAGGATGGTGGGTATCATGCTCACCGCCAGCAGCGTCCCAAATACCGCCGCTGATCCGGTTTTTTCCAGCACATACATGGACAGCGCGAACCGCAGCGCCCCATTGCCCAATAGGGAAAATATCTGCCCCAGGAGCAGAAGGGTGAAATTTCGGGTAAAAATAGTGGTTTTTGTTTGATCTTTCATGGTGTCCTCCTTTTCATACCAACCAAACGAATGTATCTTTCCCGGAAAAAAGCCGCGCAAAAGCGGCTTCCTTTATAAAGTCTCCGGAGGCAGCAGTTGGAAAAACTTATCCGCCAGCGCCAACATCTCCTGATCAATTACCGGCACACCCAGATGGGCAAAAATCTCCCCTGCGCAGTGGAACTTGTGGAGCAGGCCGTCCCGGGTGGCGGGGAAAATCGCCGGGGCCATCCACAGCGTATCCAGCAGCGATAGCAGCTCCGCCGCTTCTTTGGGGTACGCCGTCCGGATAGAACCGTCCGCCATCCCCTCCTCAATCAGCTCCAGCCACAGTGGCGTTACAATACGCTGGTTATCTTCAATGGCTTTCACCAGCAGCCGGGGGTTTTTGAGAAGGGGCAAGCTCTGGCGGCTGAGGCTGGACCACTCCGGCTCCTGGGTCAGCCGAACCACTTCCTTCATCTTCTCCAAGCCGTTCAAGTCCTTCCGGCCCCGCACCTTCTCAAAGGGATTGCCATCGAAAAACATCTTGTCACAGACGGCATCCATGATCTCTTCTTTCGACTTGAAGTGATGGTACACCGCTCCCTTGGTCAGGCCGCCCAACTGATCCACGATGTCTTGGATGGTGGTCTTTTCGTAGCCCTTCTCCAGGAAAAGCCGCCGCGCGGCGGTGAGAATCTTCTCTACCGTCTCCTCTGGGTACTTGTTCCGTGCCATGGCCACACCTCCATTTGCAGATACATTCCATCGGTATGTTTTGAGGATATCAGATTTTTACCTGCTTGTCAAGAGGCCCCGGCGGAGAAATCCGCCGGGGCCTCTGCGTGTCAAAAGCATTTTTACGCTCAGCCAGGAGGCCAGGTCATATCCCGACCCGCCAGGACATGGAAGTGCAGATGGGGTACGGTCTGCTGGCCCGCTTCCCCGATGTTGGACACTACCCGGTAGCCGGGGCCGGCAAAGCCCAATTCCTCCGCCAGCCGGGCAATCACCGCGAAAATATGGCCTACAATGGGCGCGTTCTCCTCCGTTACGGCGGAGACGGACTGGATGTGCTGCTTGGGCACTACCAGAAAATGGGTGGGCGCCTGGGGGGCGATGTCGTAGAACGCGTAGCACAAATCGTCCTCATAGACCTTGCTGCTGGGGATTTCCCCGGCAATAATCTTGCAGAATAAGCAGTCAGACATGGTTTTCCCTCCTTCTTATTGATTGGGCACAACGGCGAAAAACTCCAGGTTTTCCCCGCTGTCGTTCATCAGGCTGTGGGCGTGACCCTTGGGGCAGTAGTGGCAGTCCCCAGCCTTCAGGGGGATATATTCACCGTTGTAAAGCACCTTCCCAGTCCCGGAGAGGATATAAATGATCTCGCTGCTGGTTTCGTGGGTGTGCAGGCCGATGGTGGAACCAGGCTCCAGACGGGCGCGGAAAATCTTGCCGTTTTCGTCTACCCGCATCCGGGCGTAAAAAGTACCTTCGCCGCCCAGGAAATGCGGGGTGGCCTGCTCCTCTATTTTGGAAAAATCAATCAGCATGGGTTGCCTCCTCACTTACGCTCCATACCAAGCGTGTCTCAGTCCTTCGCCTTCTCGTTGACGAAATCGTCCAGGGCCGCCAAGGCATCGTCCAGCTTCAGCAGGTCGCTGCCGCCGCCCATGGCGCTGTCGGGCTTGCCGCCGCCCTTGCCGCCGCAGATGGGGGCGAGGGTCTTGATAATCTCTCCCGCTTTGACGCCCCGGGCCACTGCTTCCTTGCCGCAGACGGCTAAGAAAGTGATCTTCCCTTCGTTGACGCTGGCCAGCAGCGCCACCACGGCGGGCTCCTTGTCCCGCAGGAAGTCGCCCAGCTTGCGCATATCGTCCGCCGTCAGGCTGCTGCGGGAGAAGGATACTACCTTCAAGCCCTTCACCTGCTTGGCGTTCATGAGGAAGTGATCCGCTTCACTGACGAATTCCTTGGCCTTCATCTTCTCAATTTTCTGGTGCAGTTCACGGATTTCCGCCATCATCTGCCCCGCGCGGTCCCGCAGGTCGGCGGGCTTGACCTTCATCGCCGCCGCCGCCTGGAACAGCATATCCTGGGCGCGGTTCATCTGCTCCAAGGCACGCTGCCCGGTGACGGCTTCGATACGGCGTACGCCGGAAGCTACGGAGAACTCGCTCTCAATGTGGAACAGCCCAGCCTTGGCAGAATTGTCCAGGTGGGTGCCGCCGCAGAACTCTACGGAATACCCCTCTCCAATGTTCACGACCCGGACCACATCGCCGTATTTCTCACTGAACAAGGCGATGGCGCCCGTCTTTTTCGCTTCTTCAATAGGCATTTCCCGGGCGTCCACCGGATAGCCCGCCAGGATTGCATCGCAAACTACCCGGGAGACCTCCCCCAGCTCTTCCGCCGTCATGGCGGCGAAGTGGGTGAAGTCGAAGCGAAGATAGTCGTCCTCCACCAGGGATCCGGCCTGATGGACGTGATCCCCCAGCACGGTGCGCAGGGCCTTGTCCAGCAAGTGGGTGGCGGTGTGGGCGCGCATGACGGCGCGGCGGCGCTTTTCGTCTACTGCAACCTCGACAGCGTCCCCGGACTTGATGCTTCCGGACTTCACCACGCCGTAGTGGAGGTATTTGCCGCCCTTGTTCTTCTGTACATCGGTGACTTCAAAACGGCCATTGGCGCTCTCAATCACGCCGTGGTCCGCCACCTGGCCGCCCATTTCCGCATACATGGGCGTCTGATCCAAAACCAGGATCGCTTCCACGCCGGAGACGATTTCGTCCAGGAATTCCTCCCCTGCTACAATGGAAATCACCTTGCCGCTGTCCGTCAGCCTGTCGTAACCGGTGAAAGCCGTGGCGGGCACATCCTTGCCGAACTCAATGCCGGCCCAGCCCAGGTCGCCCAGGGCTTCACGAGCCTTTCTGGCCCGCTGCCGCTGTTCTTCCATCAGCTTTTTGAACTCGTCCTGGCTGACCGCCATCCCCTCTTCCTCGACCATCTCTATGGTGAGGTCGATGGGGAAGCCGTACGTGTCGTAAAGCTTGAACGCGTCCGCGCCGGAGAAGGTCTTCTCCCCCTTTGCCTTATGGCCGTCCAGCATTTCGGTGAAAATGCGCATACCGCCGTCGATGGTTTTCGCGAAGCTCTCCTCTTCCATGCGGATGACACGGGTGATATAGGCCTCCTTTTCCCGCAGGTCGGGATAAGCTTTCTCATTTTCCGCAATGACCGTGCCGCAGACCTCGAACAGGAAGGGACGGTCTACGCCCAGCAGCTTACCGTGCCGCGCGGCGCGGCGGAGCAGGCGGCGCAGCACATAGCCGCGGCCTTCGTTGGAGGGCAGGACCCCATCGCAGATCATCATAGTGGCGGAGCGGATATGGTCGGTAATAACCCGGAGGCTGACATCGATTTTGTAGCTCTGCTCGTATTTGGCGCCGGTGATTTCGCTGACCTTGTTGGTAATGTTCATCACCGTGTCCACATCGAAAAGGGATTCTACATTCTGGCTAGCGATGGCCAAACGCTCCAGGCCCGCGCCCACGTCGATGTTTTTCTGTTTCAGCTCGGTATAGTGGCCCTGGCCATCGTTGTCGAACTGGCTGAACACGTTGTTCCATATTTCGATATAGCGGTCGCAGTCGCAGCCCACCGTGCAGCCGGGTTTGCCGCAGCCGTATTCCTCGCCCCGGTCATAGTAGATTTCGGAGCAGGGGCCGCAAGGCCCGGAACCATGCTCCCAGAAGTTGTCTTCCTTGCCAAACTTAAAAATACGTTCCGCAGGGATGCCGATTTCCTTGTTCCAGATTTCAAAGGCTTCATCATCGGCGGGGGTGGTTTCATTTCCGGCGAAAACCGAGGGGTAGAGACGGTCGGGTTCCAGTCCCAGCCACTCCGGGCTGGTCAGGAATTCCCAACACCAGGCAATAGTTTCCCTCTTGAAATAGTCCCCAAAAGAGAAATTGCCCAACATTTCAAAGTAAGTCCCGTGGCGGGAGGTCTTCCCGATATTCTCGATATCTCCCGTCCGGATGCACTTCTGGCAGGTGCAGACTCTTTTCCTGGGAGGCTCCACCTCCCCGGTGAAATAGGGCTTCATGGGGGCCATACCGCTGTTGATAAGCAGCAGGCTGGCGTCATTCTGGGGAATCAGTGAAAAACTCGGTAATCTCAGATGCTCCTTGCTCTCAAAAAATTTCAGGAACATTTCGCGGATTTCGTTCAATCCATAGGACTTGTGCATGGGAATTTCTCTCCTTTTATAACAAATTTTTCAATCATCCATAAAGTGGGATCAGCATAGCGTAGGGCGCGGTAAACACGGCCAGCGCCAGGCTGAGCCTGTGGACCGCCGCCGGGTCTAAACCGCATTTTCTAAAAGAGAACCGTTTGTTCAGGAAATAGATCAATACGCCCGCCAGCGCAACGCCGGGCAGGGACAGAATGGTCGTTGCAGGAAAAAGGCCGAGAGCCCAGGAAACATGGAAAATTCTTATAAGCATCTCCCAAAGGCCATAAATGAAGGCCGCGCCTATTATATCACATAGGAATCCAATGATCCAAATTTTCCAAATACTCTTTTTCCACAGTTGCAGCCTCTCCTGCAAGCCGCCAGTCCGCGCGGACAGGTAAAGAACCAGGCTGTCAATGGCGAAATTCACCAGCAGGATCACCAGCCAGAGCGGCGTAGGCAGCAACCAGAAAAACCAGATTGGGAACATGACGTTATAAAGCCGGATTTCTTTTTTCATCGCAGATCCTCTCCTTTACTGTCTCTTGACTTCCATGCCGATCAGCGCGTAATCCCCGTCAAACGCCAACCGAAACAGGACATTGTCTTTGGAATAGTCGCAATAAATGACGGCTACGCCGAACTCCTCCCCCTGGGCGGACTGCCCGGTAACCATAGCGGAAGAAATCTGTTTATAGACCCCGGCCCCGTCTGTCTGCGCCAGAACGAGGTTCTGGATTTCCTCTACCGAGACGGCAGAGGAAACATCGTCCCGCATCCTGTCAAGGACATCCTCGTATTTGCCCCCGGCCAGCAGGACGGCCACCTCACGCCCATGGGCCAGAAGGGCCTCCTCCTCCATCCCCTGGGGCAGCGGCTTTCCCTGGCAGCCAGTCAAAAGCAGGAAAAACAGGAGAAATGGAACCAATTTCCCCATTTTATGATACAAAAAGCCTTCCCTCCTTTCAGGCAAAAAGAAAAACCCCGCCCTCCACATAGGGGCGAAGTTCTCGCGGTACCACCCTAATTTTATCCCATACGGGATTTCTCAACCGTCCTCTAACGGAGACGAATCCGTGCGGCTCGCCGCCGCCTGCTCGGAAGTGGCCGCGCCGGACGCTCCGCCGCAGGGCTTCCACCATCCCCCGCTCGCTATGGGCCGCTTTCCCGCGCTCGTTTCCTCATCGCCTTTATCAAGTGGTATTATATCATGTTTTGGCGGGTTGTCAATGCTCAAATCGAGGAAACCGGCAAAAAAAGAGACGCGGACGGCCGTCCGCGTCTCTTTTTTATTCACTCTGCCAACAGCGCCGCCACATCCAGCGGCTTTCCATCGTTCCACAGCCGTTCCAAGCCATAGAACTCCCGGGCTTCACTGTTAAACACATGAACCACCAGGCACCCATAATCCAGCAAAACCCAGATGCCGCCCCGGTGCCCCTCACGGTGCAGGGGCTTTTCCCCCGCCTGGGTGTCCAGGGCCTCCTCCACCGCATCGCACAGCGCGTTGATCTGCGTATTGCTGGAGCCGGTACAAATGACGAAGTAATCCGCCAGGGTGGTCAGCTCAGTAACCTCCATGATCTTGATTTCCTCACCCTTTTTGCCGTCCAGGGCTTTCGCCGCCAAAACCGCCAATTCCTTTGGTGTCATGGAATATTCCTCCTTATATATTTTATCTCATACGTCTTGGATGCTTTTTATGCAGGAAAAACCGTCATGCCGCCAGCCATCCCGGTATTTCATCGCCGCTTCCATCCTCCGGCGGCAGGCTGGGATCGCCACTCCCCTCCCCCGGATCCACAGGCGGCTCCCCGCCGGGATCAGGCGAGACAGGTAAACCGGGATCAGTCCCCGGGTCTTCAACAGGCGGATCCACCGGGGCATCCGTACTAGGGGTTTCAGTTCCAGGGACATCCGTACTGGGAGTCTCCGTACTAGGATCATTTGTCCCCGGCTGATTGCCGTCCACTGGGTTCCCGGGCAATTCTACCGGCATGCCCGGCGCGTTGGGATCATCAGGGGGCAGGCCGGGATCCACCGCCAGCGGATTGCCGTCCGCGTCCGTGTAAATAACAGCCCCATCGTCCCCCAGCACGTAATAGTTCCCATTTTCGTCCTGTTCCGGCTTCGCTGGGGGCTGGCCGTAGACCAGCTTCCCATTATCGTCATAATACGCCTCGCCCCGCCGTACGGCCATAATACCGTTATGCCGGGTATCCCGCAGGCTGCCGGTGGAAGACGCGATATCGCCATTTTTCAGGATGCTCATGGCGTCCAGCATCCCGGTTGTCACCTTCTGCTCGTAGGGGTTGAACTTCTCGTTTACCAAATCCACCACCTGCTTAGGATAGATGGTGACATAGGACTGGTCCTGATTGGTGTCCCGGCTCCAGGCGCTCCCCCAGTAGTCACCGGGGATGGTACAGGTCTCCACATCCGTCATTGTCAGCGCGCCTGTCCCGTTCAGCCCCAGCACATTAGCGGCAAACCATACCACAGAACCGGAATCCAGATCGGTTTCTACATTATCCATCGCCAGGTCGATATACGCCTTCAGCTTCCCCCAGTGCTTGATGCTCAGGCACTCCTTGATCAGGGCCTTCATGAAATTCTGCTGGACCTCCACCCGCTTGATATCGCCCTCGCTGTAGCGGCGGAAGCGGACGAGCTGCATTGCCTGCTCCCCGTTCAAGGTCTGCAAGCCCTTTTTCAGATGGATGTGTAAGTCCTGCCAGTCATCGTCATAGTTCATATCCTGGGGCACATCGAACTCCACGCCCTCCACCAGGTCAACCAGCTCCACAAACATATCCAGTTCCACCTTGACGTAGAAGTCCGGCTTGAACCCCACCAGCTTCTGCACCCGGCTGGCCAGGGAATCAATGCTGTTGCCGGTGCGGGAGTAAACGGAGTTGATCTTTTTAATGTCCCACTTCTCGTTGATCATGGTATCCCGGGGGATGGACATAATATTGACCTTCTGCCCCTTGGTATCATAGCTGGCAACCATAATGGTGTCGGTATTCCCATCGTCCATGTCCGTCCCCACCAGCAGGAAGGTGTACCACCCATCCTTCCGGTTGCCGGACACGGTGGGCATATCGCCATTGTATCCATCGTCAGGGTATAAATCATCATCGGTAGGCCCCTCCGGCTCCAGGTCCTCCTCCTTCTGGCCGGGCTGGACGGTCTGGGTAGGGAGGGTCGTTTCCGGCGCGGGAACTGTGGGCAAGGACGGCGGCTTGATCCACATTTTCAGCACCACCACCACTACGATGGCGAACACCGCCAGACACCCCAGCACCGTCACCAGGATTTTCCCTTTGCCGGAATCCCAGTAATTCCGCCAGCGTTCTCCCACGCCCGGTTTACTCCTGTCCTCCGCAAAGGGATCCCCCACGGGACGGGACGGCCGGAGGGAAGCCTTCTTTCCTTTTTCCTTGGGTTCTTCCCGTTTACCTTTCATGCCCGCAAACTATCCTTTCCGCAATCAAAACTTTCTTTATTCATCTGGCAATACCGGCTCTGGCGGCTCCCCACCGCCATCCGCAGGCGGGGCTGATGGATCCGGCACAGGCTCCGGCGGAATTTCTCCGCCGGGTTCCGTAGTCCCCGTATCCGGATTGGTTCCCGGATCCGGGGTCACGCCAGGGTCAGGCGGCGCGTCCAGGTCTGGATTGGCGCCTGGATCAGGCTCCGTATCCGTTCCGGTGTCCGGATTTGTCCCCGGATCCGGTTCCGGCACAATATCCGGGTTCTCCCCGCCGTCCGTATCCGGCGGCGGCGCCTCCCCTTCACCGGGCAAGGTGGGGGCAGGCGGTTCCTCCCCATTCCCACCGGAGGAACTGTCTCCGGAGGATCCGCCGCCGGAAGACCCTCCCGTAGGCGCATTGGGATCCGCCACTACGCCTGTAGGCTCCGTTGTGGACACGCCGCCTCCGGCGGTCCCCTCGGAACTCTTCACCGGCGATGCCCACCGGGAATCCAGCAGCTCCCCGCCGGTTACATAGCAGGAACCGTCCGGATTTTTCACGATAATGCGCAGATCGTCCAAGGTAACGTCCCGGTTATAAGGGTTGAACTGCTCGTTGACCAGCGGCACAATCTCCGGCCCGTTGGGCAGCAGGTAGTCCCCGCCCCGGTATCTTCCCACATCAATGTAGGGCAGCGTACTGGACTGCATGGACTCCACATCCACGCTGATGGCCTTAGAAGCGAACCACATCATATCCGTGAGGGTCATATCCGTTTCCACGTTCTCCATAAATATATCAATAAATTCACCGATTTTCGCGATATTTCCCAATTTCAGCACTTTTTTTGCCATAGCCTTCAAAAAGTCCCGCTGGGTGTTCATCCGTCCGGTGTCGTTATAGCCTACTCTATAATCATTGTCATGGCGGTAGCGGAGCAGCTCCATAGCCTTCTGCCCATCCAGCTTTTGCATCCCCTTGTTGAAATGGATATGCAAATCCTGGTAGGGGTCGTCGTAGTTCATATTCCGGGGCACATCGAACTCCACGCCGCCCACGGCGTCCACGATCCGGCCCACCGCCTTCCACTCGATGATGACATGCCGGTCCGGCATCACGCCGGTGAGATACGCCACCTGCTGCTTCAGCCCCTCCATACCGCCGCCGCTGGACTCCTTGGCGTTATAGACGCTGTTGATCTTCTTCACCGACCAAGGCACGTTGATGGCGGTGTCTCTGGGAATGCTCATCATATTGACCTGCCCGTTAGGCACATCGTAGGACACCAAAATCAAGGTATCCGTATTTCCTCCCCCGGCGGTGTCCCGCCCAATGAGGAGGAAGGTAAAGTAGTCGTCCTTCCGCCCGGTAACCAAGCTGCCGTCCCCGTCCTCCGGCTCCTCACCGGGTTTGAGATTGGGATTGTTGTTGACAATGCCGGGCCGGTCATTTTCCGTCACATCCGGGGCGCGTACAAACAGCATCCACCACCCGGCGATGCCCACCGCCAGCGCCGCTACGCAGCACAGCGCAATGATGGCCGCCCGTTTTCCATTTCCGGCGCCTTTGCCGCCGGAGGGCAATTTTTTAGTTCTTTTTTTCGGCTGTCTCTCCTCCTCGAAGGGGTCGCCCCCTTTGTGCCAGCCACCGCCGGCGGATTCCCGTTTGCCTCTTGTTCTGCTCATGTGGATTGCTTTCCTTTCAGATAATCCCTCGCCTGCACACTATAGGAGTTCACCGCAACTCCCCGTTTTTCCAAACTTTCTATAGACATTTCCAGTCCCAGCAGCAGCGCGGCGTCCAAATCCCGCGCCGCCAGCTCCCGCATTTGGCGGAGGTCACAGAAATCCCGGTTGGGTTCTATGTAATCCGCCAAATAGATAATCTTCTCCAGCGTGGTCATATCCGCCTTGCCTGTAGTATGCCAGCGGATGGCGCTTTCGATCTCCGGCGAAACGCCAAACATATGCCTTGCCACCGCCGCGCCGGTGATGGCGTGGTAGAGCTTCACCTCGCCTTCCTCGGTGGGGTCCAGCCGGATGTCATATTGACGCAGGATGGCCTCGTGTTGTTCCCCGCTGAGTTTTTTGGTACAGTCGTGGAGCAGCGCGGCCCGCCGCGCTGCCTCCTGGTCTGCCCCCCAGCGCAGGGCCAGTTCCGCCGCCGTTTCCTCCGTTCCCAGCACATGAGCCACCCGGCTGCGCCGCAGCATGCTCAGCGCCACGCACCGCAGTTGATCCAGCCGTAGATGCTTCATATCCGCCCCCACGCCGTACAGCCCCTCCCGGAGGATGAAGCCATAGACCGCATCGTCCAGGTATTCCCGTCCCCCTCCCCGGGCCAGTTCCCCGCGGAGCTGGGTAGAGGAGATATCCACGATACGGGGCAGCGCCACCGTCACACACGATGCGCCGTAGGCTTCCCGCAGGTACTCCCGCTGGACGGCGAACAGGGTCTCGGCATCCTTTTCGCTTCTGCCGAAGGCGCACAGGGTACACAACTTAGCAATTTCTCCCGGATCCCTCCATCTGTGGAAGGTCAGGAACATGTCCGTCCCCATCAGCAGGAACAACTGGTCTCCGGGATGCTCCGCCCTGATTTGCCGCAGGGTGTCCAGGGTATAGCTCCTGCCCTCCCGCCGCAGCTCCATGTCCAGGGCTTCCGCGTCCGGCCCCAGCGCGTCCGCAGCCAGCCGGACCATTTCCAGCCGCAGCGCCGGCGGGGGCGCGGCCCCGTCCAACTGCTTATGGGGCGGTATCCCGGTGGGGATAAGGTACAGCTTATCCAGCTTCAGATAAGCGGCCGCGAATTTAGCAGCCTCCATATGGCCCAGATGGATAGGGTTAAAGGTTCCTCCATAGATTCCGATTTTCATGGCAAGCCCTCTTTCCTTTCCCCGGAGGGGGAAGATATGGTCGATCCATGCGGGAATACGGGTATATGGAAATACGGTAGCACAGCGGCGGGCCGCTGTCAACCATTTTGCTTTGGTTTTCTTTCGCGAATTAGTTCAATTTTGCGTTTTGCCTTATCGTAGTGCTGGCGGTAGAGGACAAATTTGGTGCCGATGACCTGGACCGGCTCGCTCCTGGTCAGCTTTCCTAACTGCTCGCAGGCTTCCCTGGCGGTGAGCATCGAATTTTCCAGCACCTTGCACTTAATGATTTCCCGGGCGTCCAGGGCATCGTTAGCCTGCTTGATTAAATTACTGTTTATGCCGTCCTTGCCGATGTGTACGATGGTTTCGATGCTGTTGGCGATTCCCCGGAGCTGCGCCCGCTGTTTACTGGTCAATTCCATAATGGATTTCCTTTCTTATTTCCCCAAATAATCCCGCAGCTTCCCGTCAAAGACGGCCAGAGCCTTTCCCCTGTGGGAGACGGCAGCTTTTTCCTCCGGCGTCAGCTGGGCGTACGTTTTCCGCAGCTCCGGCAGGAAGAACACGGGGTCGTACCCGAACCCGCCGTCCCCCTGGGGCGCGAAAGCGATGGTGCCGGGACAGATGCCCTCCGCTTCGATGGTATCCCCGTTGGGGAATACGCAGGCGATGCAGCTTGTAAAATGGGCGCTTCTGGTCTTGGCCCCCCGCATATTTTCCAGCAGCAGCCGGTAGCGGGCGGTATCATCCAGGTCCGGGCCGCCATACCGCGCGGAGTACACCCCCGGCGCACCGTTCAGGGCGTCCACGCATACGCCGGAGTCGTCGGCGATGGCAGGCAGGCCGCTGGCCTCCATCACAGCTTTCGCCTTAATCATTGCGTTCTCGGCGAAGGTCTCCCCGGTTTCCTCCACGTCCACATGCAGCCCCACGTCCGATTCCAGGACTACCTCCACCCCCTGGGCGGATAAAATGGCCTGCATTTCGACTAATTTGTGTTTATTCTGTGATGCCAATACAAATTTCATGTCAGTCTCCCAAAATTTCTTTCTGTAAAGCAATAAGCTGCCGGATGCCGCCCGCGCACAAGTCCACCAGGTTCCTCTGCTCCTCCAGGGTGAAGGCGCGGCCCTCTCCGGTGCCCTGCAATTCGATCAGCCCGCCTTCATCGTTCATGACACAGTTCAGGTCAACCATAGCGCCGCTGTCCTCCGCATAGCAGAGGTCCAGCAAAGCCTGATCCTGGACAATCCCCGCCGAAACAGCGGCCACATAGTGTTTCACAGGGTTTTCAGCCACCAGCCCCGCCTCTGCCAGCTTACGGCAGGCGATTGCCAGCGCCACGAACCCGCCGGTAACGGAAGCGGTCCTAGTCCCGCCGTCCCCCTGGATCACATCGCAGTCCACGGTAACCGTCCTATCTCCCAAGGCTGTCAAATCCACCGCCGCCCGCAGGCTCCGGCCGATAAGCCGCTGGATTTCCGCCGACCTGGGGCTGAGCTTCAGCTTGCTCACATCCCTGCGGCTCCGCTCCCGGTTGGCCCGGGGGAGCATCGAATACTCCGCCGTCACCCAGCCGGTACCCTCCGGCACATGCCTGGGCGCGCCCTCCTCCACGCTGGCACAGCAGAGGACTTTGGTTTTGCCGCACTCGATGAGGACGCTCCCCTCGGCGAAGTCCACAAAGTTTGTTGTTATTTTAATAGGGCGCAGTTCATTGCATTTTCTGCCGTCAATCCGTTCCATCCGCATCATCCTTTTCTTTTGTTTTTTCATCATCCACACCGGCGTTTTCCGCCACCCATTTGGCAGCAGCCCACAGGAGGGCGTCTTTTACCAGCAGGATTCCCCCCAGGACCATAAATAAAACGCCTTGCTCCCACTCTTCCAGCGCGAGCACCGCGCCGCCAATAAAGAACGCCGCCCCGGTCAAGGTCACCCGCAGCGTGGAAAATTGTTTTTCTGACATTTCCGAAACCTCATATCTTTCTCATTAAATCAGAGCTTCCACGTACTCCTTCGCGTCAAATTCCCGCAAATCCTTAATATCCTCGCCCAAGCCTACGAACTTCACCGGCACCTGCAATTCCCTGGCGATGGCGATGACAATGCCGCCCTTAGCGGTGCCGTCCAGCTTAGTAAGGATGATCCCGGTGCATCCGGAAATCTCCTGGAACTGCTTGGCCTGGATCAGCCCATTCTGCCCTGTGGTAGCATCCAGCACCAGCAAAATTTCCAGCGCCGCCTCCGGCATTTCCCGGCCAATGATTTTCCGCAGCTTCGCCAGCTCCGCCATCAGGTTTGCCTTATTGTGGAGCCGCCCGGCGGTGTCGCAGATGACAGCGTCCACGCTCCTGGCCCGTGCGGCTTGGAGGGCGTCAAAGAGTACCGCGCCGGGGTCAGCCCCTTCCTTTTGCCGGACGATTTCGCAGCGGGAGCGGTTGGCCCAGATTTCCAACTGGTCCGCCGCCGCCGCCCGGAAGGTATCCCCGGCGCAGAGCAGCACCCGCTTCCCCTGGAGCCGCAGCATGTTCGCCAATTTACCGATCGAGGTCGTTTTCCCCACCCCGTTGACGCCCACCACCAGCACCACGGAGGGTTTTGTGGACAGGTTAAGAGCCTGGTCACCCACAGACAATTTTTCCGCCAGAATTTCCCGCAGGCAGGCCTTCACCGGCTCCTGGCCGGAGATTTTGTCCTCGATCATCCGCTGGCGCAGTTCCTTCACCGCTTCTCCGGAGGTCTCCATGCCCACGTCGGCAAGAATCAGCATTTCCTCCAGATCATCGAAGAACGCTTCATCGGCTTCGCTGATTGCGGAGCCAAACACGTCCCCCATATAGATTTTTTTTACTTTTTCCCAAAAGCCCATTTGCAGTTCCTTTCCTCGCGCCGTTGGCGCGAAAGATAAATTTTTTCCAGTAAAGTTGCACGCCAACGTGCAACTTCCCCCCCAATGCGCCCTAAGGTTGTAGCGAGCGTCACCTACCGAGACTTCGCGCGTCTGAACAAAAACGCTCAACAGGACTGATCCTCCTGGAAAAATCCCTCGCGCCGGTTGCAAACGGAGGTTCCTTGACAACTGAACCAAAACCAACTTCCGGCTATTTAATATTCAATTCCTCCGCCATGTCGTTCATATTGATAGCCAGCATCTTACTCACGCCCTTCTCCTGCATGGTCACACCGTACAGGACGTCCGCTTCCTCCATCGTCCCCCGCCGGTGGGTAATGACGATGAACTGCGTCTTATCTGAAATCGACCGCATATACCGGGCCACCCGGACCACGTTCGCTTCATCCAAGGCGGCTTCCACCTCGTCCATCACGAAAAACGGCGTAGGATGCACCTTTAAAATAGCGAAATACAGGGCGATGGCCACAAACGCCTTCTCCCCGCCGGAGAGCAGGGACAGCGTTTTCAACGTCTTCCCCGGCGGCTGCACCTTGATTTCAATGCCGCAGTTGAGGGTATCCTCCTCATCCTCCAGCTCCAGCGCGGCCTGCCCGCCGCCGAAAAGCGCCACATAGGTTTCCTGAAAGGAATCGGAAATCAGCCGGAACTGCTGGGCAAAAATGGCCGTCATTTCCCGGGTAATTGCATCAATGATGCCCTGCAATTCCCCTTTCGCCTGCTCCACGTCGTCCCGTTGGCTGGTCAGATAGGTGTACCGGCCATTTACCCGCTGGAACTCCTCGATAGCCCCCACGTTAACGGTTCCCAATCCGCTGATTTCCCGTTTCAATTCATTCACCCGCCTGGAAGCCTTCGCCTCGCTTTCCAGCTCGATCCTCTGCTCCATAGCGGCGGAGTGGCTCAGCTCATAGTTTTCCCAGAGCTTGTCTAAAATCTGCTTTTCTTCCATGCCGCCGGTATTCAATTTCTGCTCCAGGCGGCTGGTTTCCCGTTCCGCTTCCAGCAGCGCATCATTGCTCTCCTTAAGCCGCTGGCCCATGGCCGTGCGTTCCTGTTCCAGGTGGAGCCGCGCTTCCTGCAAGGCCTTCAGCATATCCTTCTTCTCCTGGGCCTGCATCCGCAGGGACGCGGCGTCCTCGGTCCGCCGCCCCATTTCCTCCTCATGTTCCCGGATGTCCGCCTGGTAGGACTGGATCCGCCTGAGCCGCTGTTCCCGGTCGCCCTCCAGATCCCGCCTGGACTGCTCCATACGCGCCAGCGCATCCGTCTCCGCGTCCCGCTTGGCCCGGAATCCCGCAAGCTGCTCCTTCCGCCCCGCCATTTCCGCGCTCAGGCGGTTGGAGTACTCCTGCAAATCCGACTGGCCTGCCAGCTTTTCCCGGGCATCCCGGCGCAGCGCGGCGGCTTCCGCTTCCTTGGCGGCGATTTCATTTTGCACGGTTTCCCGCTGGGCCCGGTTGTCCCGCAGCCGTTGGGCCAAGGCTTCCCCCTCGCCCTCCAGATTCTCCCTGCTGGCGTTGATGCCCTCCAGCAGCGCGGCGTACTGATTGACTTCGCCCTGCCGTTTCAGCACGGCGTCCTCAGCCGTCCGCCGCTGCCCTTCCGCCACCTGTAATTCATACCGGGCGGCGGACAGTTCCCGGGCGGCATCATCCTTCTCCTTCTGTGCGGCGGCCAAACGGCCGGCCAATCCGTCCCGCCGCTTTTCCAGCGTCTCCAACTCATTGGCCCGGGACAGCACCCCCGCGCTTTTTGAAACGCTTCCGCCGGTCATCGACCCGCCCCGGTTGATAAGCTGGCCGTCCAAGGTTACAATCCGGAACCGGTTCTGATACTTCCGCGCCATAGCGATGCCGCAGTCCAAATCCTCCGCCACCACAGTCCGGCCCAGGAGGTTTTTAAAAATCCCATCATACCGCCCGTCATACCGCACCAGCTGGGAGGCGATGCCCACAAATCCGGTTTCGTCCTCAATCCCCCGCTCCCGCAGTTCATCGCCGCGGATGGCGGTCAAGGGAAGGAAAGTAGCCCGTCCGCCGTCCCGCTGTTTCAGGAACTGGATCGCGCTTTTCGCCTCCTCTTCCCGGTCTACCACGATGTTCTGCATCCCGGCGCCCAGTGCGGTTTCCAGCGCGACGGCATATTTCCCGTCCGTTTTCATGAGGTTCGCCACAGGGCCATGGACGCCCCGGAGCACATGCCTTTCCGCCGCCTGCATCACCAGCCGGACGGATTTGTTGAACCCCTCGTACTCCTTCTCCATCTCCGCCAGCATCCTGACCCGGGCATCCAGGTTATTCAGCTCCATGGTAAGCTGAACCAGCGCGGCGGCGGCGGCTTCCGCCTGCTTCTCCCGCCCCGCCATCCGGAGGGCATGGCCTTGAATTACATTGGCGGCGGCTTCCGCATCCTCCCGGGCGTCCTCCAAGGCCCGCTGGGCGGCCTTAGCTTCCTT
Source organism: uncultured Oscillospiraceae bacterium (assembly GCA_910587645.1). Classification (GTDB taxonomy): domain Bacteria; phylum Bacillota; class Clostridia; order Oscillospirales; family Oscillospiraceae; genus Pelethomonas. Next base: position 41,970 of record CAJUNA010000041.1, on the reverse strand, counting down.
CCCGGCAGAATCCCCCTGGGCTTCGATGGTCTCCAGCTCCTGCTTTACCATCTCCTGCCGTCCCGTCATCTGCTCCAGGGCGGCGTCCAGGGCGGCCAGGCGTTCCCGTCCCTTAGCGGCAGCGGCTTCCGCCAAAGCTTCCCCAGCCTGCAAGGCGTTGATTTCACCGCCGGCTTCCCCCGCGCTTGCGGCGGCGGCGCGGGCCTTTTCCAGCAAGCCGTCCAATTCCGATTCCAGGCCGCTTATCTGTTCCGCCAATTCCGCCAACTGCCGCCGCTGCCCATCGATTTCCGCCCCGGCGTCCCGTCTCCGGGTATCCTGGCGGGCCAGCTCGGCTTCCAGCTCCGCGATAGAATCCTTCCGGTGCTGGATCGTGGAGCGCATGAGCTCCGCCGCCGATTCCTGATCCCTGGCCTGTCCGGTGAGCCGTTCCATTTCCTGGCGGGCCTGCTCCTGCCGGGTGTCATTCTCCTGTATCCGCAAGGAAAACCGGTCGTTTTCATCGTACAGCGCGTCCTGTTTGGCCTGGGCGTCCATCTGTTTGGCCTGGGCGGCGGCGTACTCGGCCTGCAAACGGTTTTTAGCGGTTTTAATTTCCTCCAGCCGGTCCATCCACAGGGAGATTTCCAGCGTCCTCTGCTCGTCCCGCAGCAGCAGAAACCGCCGCGCCGTCTCCGCTTGCTCCCGCAGGGGATTTACTTGCAGCTCCAACTCGCTGATCTTGTCGTTAATGCGCACCAGGTTTTCCTCTGTGCGCTGCAAACGGCGTTCGGATTCTTCCTTCCGGTGCCGGAATTTAGAGATGCCCGCCGCTTCCTCAAAGATTTCCCGCCGGTCCGCACTGCGTACAGAGAGGATTTCGTCAATCCGGCCCTGGCCCACAATGGAGTATCCCTCCCGGCCTAAGCCTGTATCCATGAACAGCTCGTTAACATCCTTGAGACGTACGGACTGTTTATTGATATAGTATTCGCTCTCGCCGCTGCGGTAGTAGCGGCGGGTAACCATTATCTCGCTGCTCTCAATGGCGGAGAACATGCCCTCGCTGTTGTCCAGCACCAGCGTCACCTGGGCGAAGCCTACCGGCCCCCGCTTTTCGGTGCCGCCAAAAATAACATCCTCCATCTTATCGCCGCGAAGGCTCCGGACGGACTGCTCGCCCATGACCCAGCAGATGGCATCGGATATATTGGATTTTCCAGAGCCGTTGGGGCCTACGATGGCGGTGATGTTCTCGCCGAAATTCAGCACCGTCTTATCCGGGAAGGACTTAAATCCCTGGATCTCCAATGCTTTTAGGTACACAGAACCACCCCCTTGTTCTCAAAACTTTTTAAATCCTTGCGCGCTAGCGGTTCCAAGGGTTATTTTTCAGGGCGTAAAAAATCTAACATAGCAGTTTATTGTACCACATCGGACTTTCTTTTGCAAGTTGCAAGTCAGAGGTTCCCTGCCGGATTTCGAAAACGGGGAGCCGCCTGTCAAAGACGGTTCCCCGTTTATCTTGGAATGCCCTGCCGCTCCATTGGCGGGACAACCTACCCCCGCTTTTTCCCTGCCACATTGTTGGTATCCAGGGAGTCCCGGAATACCACAAACCGGTCGTAGAGGAACTCCAGCACAAAATTAGCGATCATATTGATCGCGGTAACCAGGTACTCGTTCCACCCCAGCACATCCGCCAGATAATGCCCCAGCCAGGTGGACAGCGGCGTAAACACGCAGTAAAACCCGAACACCAGGGCCATGGCCTTGGGCACGTTGCTGGCGGACTGGAAGGTGTAGCGGCGGTTCAGCGTAAAATTCCACAGCACCGACAGCGTCAGGGCAATCAGGTAGCAGGGCCAGTAGCTCCAGGCGGTCAGCTCGTTGAGGAGTGAAAACGCGCCGATCTCAATGATTCCCGCCGACAGGGAGAACAGCAAAAACTTCAGCGACCGGATCAGTTCCTTCCGTTTCATAGGCGTACATCCTTTCTATCCGTTCAAAGCCCGGAAATTTGTCCGATTGGCGGCGTAGAGCTTCCGGAACACGCCGTAATTCCGGTCATAGGCCGCCCGGTGGGCGGCATTGGGGGAGAAGCAGCGTTCCGGGGGAATCAGCGCCCCTACCCCGTCCAAGTCCGGCGCGATGCCCAGCCCCACGGCCATCACTGCCGCCGCGCCTACGCTCCCTGCGTTTTGGGGGCTGGCTACGGTTTCCACAGTCCGTCCGGTCACATCGGCGAGAATCTGGCATGTCACCGGAGACAAAGCGCCGCCGCCTACGAACCGCACCGGGTCGGAGGTGGGGATTTTTTTTGCCTGGCACTCCAGCATCCAACGCAGATGGAAGCATACCCCTTCCAGCACCGCCCGGATCAGCTCCGTCTTCCCGGTGTCCAGCCGGATGTTGAAGAACATCCCCGCCGCCGCTGGGTCCTCGAAGGGACAGCGGTTGCCGTGGAGCCAGGGCGCAAAGACCACGCCCCCCGCCCCCGGCGGGATTTTTTCCACCGTCTCGGTGAGGTAGTCGTACAAGCTGACGTACACCGTCTCCTGGCTGCCAGCCACATCTTTTTTCTCCAAATATACGCCAATTTCATCCAAGGCAAGGTGGTCCTTTACCCACTCCAGGCATTTCCCGGCGGTCTCCATCTCTGCGAAGTAGTTGTACCGCCCCGGCCTTGCCCCCACGATGGCGGCAATCATAGCGTTTACATCCACCCGCTGCCGGTCCGTCACCGTGGAGACCCAGCCGGAGGTGCCGCAGTAAATGTGGGTATCCCCCACCTTCACCGCCCCGGCCCCTACGCCGATAAGGGACGCGTCCCCGCCGCCGCCGAATACCGGTGTACCGGACGCCAGCCCCAATTCCGCCGCCGCCCGGCCAGCCAGGCCGCCAATCCGCTCCTGGGCCTGGACTACCGGCGGCAGGTGGGCCATTTCCACGCCGAACATCCGGCACAGCGGCTCGCTCCATGCCCGTTTCCGGGTGTCATAGAGCAGGGCGGCGTAGGCGGAATCCTCCGTGGCCGCCGCCTTGCCTGTGCAGCGCAGGATCAGGTAGTCCTTCACGTCCAGCCAGTACGCCGTCCGGGCGAAGGCTTCCGGCTCATGGGCCTGCACCCATTTGTATTTCCAGACCGGGTCCTTGACGCTGCTGGGCACCGCCCCCGTGGCGCGGAGACAGCGCAGCAGCTTCCCTATGTTGGCCCCGGCGATTTGCGGGCCGTGGGCAAGGCCTTTTTTCAGCTCCTCCCCCGCCCGCTGGTCCATGTAGCTCATCGCCCTGCGTACTGGCCTCCCCTCCCGGTCCACCAGCACCAAGCCCTGCATCTGAGAGCAGAAGGACAGTCCCGCCACCTGTTCCGGCCGGATCTGGCTTTTTTCGAACAGGGCCTTGGTAGTATGGCACATGGCCTGCCACCACTCCTCCGGATCCTGTTCCGCGCCGCCGCCGTCCAGAAGATACAAGCCGTAGCCCTCCTGGGCGCTGTCCAGCAGGGTGATCCGCTCCGCAAGGGAAAACAGGCAGGTTTTCACCCCCGTCGTCCCGATATCATAGGCCAGCACATAGGTCATTCCCATCCCTCCCCACACATACTGTCCCCTTGCCGGTGGGAGATATCCTCCGCTGCAAAGGTAAAGGCGGATTCCAAAAATTTCAGCAATTCCCGTTCCAGCCGTTCCTCTTGCTCCTCCAAGGCCCCGCCGCAGTAGAGCCGGAACCGTTCCCGGTAATACGCGCAGCATCCGGCGAACTGCGCCGCCATCAGCAGGTTGTCGAAAAAGAAGGCGAACATCCCCGGGTCCATGTCCCGCCGCAAATCCCCGGCGTCCTGTCCGGCGGAGATGAAGCGGGTGTAAAACCCTGCCGCAGCCCCTTCCAGCTCTCCGGCCAGCCCTGCGGCATCCGCCCCGCCGGAAGCGGCGATGGCGCAGTACAGCCGCACATATCCGCCGTGCTCCCGGGAGAACCGGAGCATGGCGCGAATCACCCGCCGGGCATACTCCTTCATTCCCGCAGGCGCTCTGGTGGCCTCCTCAAGGGCTTCCTGGACTGCCCGCAGGCTCCGGTCCAGGCAGGCCCGGAAAAGGCCGTCCTTGTCGCCGTAGTACTTGTATAAGGCTCCCACGCTGACCCCCGCCCGGTCCGCTATGGCGCGCATATTGGCCCCGGCAGCGCCATGGAGGGCGAACTCTTCCACCCCGGCTTCCAGGACTGCGTCCAGCCGCTCCCCGGACAGTTTTTTCAGCATGACGGCTTCTTCCTGGCGTAGGACCGCTGGTAAATCACCCGCTGAAGCCTGGCGTCCCCTTCGCCCAGAGGGCGGCACCTGGGAACCTCGCGGGCATACAGGCAGGCGGCGCAGCCCTTGCGCAGCAAGACCCGGACTGCTTCCGCATCCCCTTCTTCCGTTCCGGCGCACAGCGCCCCGGCGCCGCGGAGCAGTACCGCGTTCCGGCCGCGGATGGCTTTTTCCACATGCTTGGGATCCGGCGGGACGCAGCGGATGTCCGCTCCGGCGATTTGAGCCAGGTCGTCCAGATAAGGCCGCAGACGGCGCTGGCCGCAGACGGCCAGCGTCTCCCAGCCGGTTCCGTGAACCACCTGCCGGAAGTTCCCCCCACGGTAGACCGCCGCGTGGAGGGCGGCGGCGGAGGGTAGGCCGGTCCCCGCAAGGGGATACCGCCGGCTGACCCCGCCCCGGGTCAGGATAAAGCTGTCGCCTTCCCGGATGCTGCTCCCCAAATCCGGGGGCACAGGCAGCGGTTCCGGCTCTCCCATGGCGTCCATGACCCGGTTTTCACAGACCTCCTCCAAAGCCTGCGCGGCGGCAAAAGCGTCCTCCATATCCTTTCCCAGGCACAGCGCCCCGTGGTTGCGCAGGAGGAAAGCCCGGCAGTCCGGCCACGCCGCCATTTCCGCCTCCACGGCCCGCCGCAGGCTCTTGGTCCCCGGCAGGCCGTAGGCGGCGCAGGGAACGCGTTTTCCCAGCAGGGGGTGGATAAATCCGGTGACCGCTGTCCCGGCTACCCCCGCCACCGATGCCCAGTACTGGTGGGTGTGGATGACAAAACCAGCCTCCGGGCGGAGGCGGTAGGCGGCGGCATGGATGCCCTTCTCGCTGGAGGGCTTTACCGGGCCGTGGTAAGAGCCGTCCGCGATATCCACCAGCACAAGCTGATCCGCCCGCAGGGTTTCGTAGGCCAGCCCGCTGGGGGTAATCAAAAACTGCGTCTCCGACACGCGGACGCTGATGTTGCCCCAGGTGCGCGCAATCAGCCGTTCCTCCACCAGCCGCCTGGCCGCCGCGAGAACCTGTTCCCGCCCCCGGGTTTCCAGGGCGGTCATGGCTGAACCTCCAGAGGCCCGCAGGACGCGAACACCCGGTCAAACCGGGCCAGCACGTCATCGATCATCTCCTCTGTATAGGCCGCGCTGGTATACAGGCGGGAGCCAGCCAATGTGACGATCCCTTCCGCCATGTAAGCCGCGCCCATGTGCTCCATTTCCTTCTGCCGGATGCTGGTCTGCTTGAGAATCTCCGGGATTGTCCAGGGCTTTTTCCAGTCGATGCAGAAGTGCATGGTGCCCGCGTTGTCCAGGTGGCATATGGAGCCTTGGTTGAAAGCCACAAAGGGTAGGTTGTACTTTTTAATGAGAAGCTGGAGACCCCGGGTCAGCCGGTCCCCCATCCGTCCCGCCCTCTCGCAAGCGTCAGTGCGCTCGATCTCGCACAAGGTATAGTATCCCGCCGCGCAGGACACCGGCGTCGCCGCCATAGTGCCGCCGCACAGGGCCTTTGGCACCTTCTTCCCGGAGGAATCCAGGCCCGCACCCAGGTGGGCCATACAGTCGGCGTGGCCGCCTACGCCGCCGGCGCCGGGATAACCGCCGGCGATGATTTTCCCGAACACGGTCAAATCCGGGTCTACGCCGAAAAATCCCTGCGCGCCGCTCAGGCCAATGCGGAAGCCGGTGACCACCTCGTCAAAAATCAGCAGCGCCCCGTACTGCCGCGCCAGCCGGGCAGCGCCCCGGACAAACTCCCGGCTGACAGGCCGTGTACCGCTCTCCGGCCCCACCGGCTCCAGGTACACCGCCGCCGTGCCGCCGGTCAGGCGGTTGGCTTTCAGCTTCCGTTCCAGGTCTTCCAGGTCGTTGGGGAAAAATTCGCCGGTGTGCTTGAATACAAAGTCCGGCACACCCTTGGACATGATGCCCTTGGTGCCCGGGACACGCATCCCGTAGGCGAGCTGGTCAGACCAGCCGTGGTAGGCCCCGCCCATTTTGAGGATGTTTTTTTTCCCTGTTTTCAGCCGCGCAATCCGTGCCGCGCACATGGCGGCTTCCGTACCGGAACCAAGCATCCGGAACATTTCCACCGATGGCACCAGGTCGGAAATTTTTTTTGCCAGCTTGTACTCATACTCGTGGAACAGCCCTGTGGACGGCCCGCAGGTGTTCAAAAGCTCGATTACCTGATCCCGGACCGCCGGCATGTTGCTGCCTAAAATGGTGGGGCCGCCCGCCTGGAGCAGGTCGTAGTACCAGTTGCCGTCTATGTCCCACAGCTTGGCCCCCTCGGCCTTGGTGATGACAATGGGGAACGGGTAGTTAAAGGCCAGGTTATGCTGCACCCCACCGGGGATGATTTTTTTTGCCTGGGAGATCATCGCCCGGGACGTGGGGCATTTCTGGTTAAAATAGTTCTCTACATAGTCCGCCAGCTTCTCCCGCCGGATAGACCAGACGGGCTTCTGGATGAGCGCGTCCAACTGCGCGGTCACCGCCGCCGCGTCCAGGTACTCGTCTATGGCAAAACCGTTGTAACCCATATGGCAAATCCTCCATTTCCTCTTGTGAACCAAAATTCACGTCTTATAACAAGCGTATCACACTCCGGCGGGAATGTCAATCAATAGGGGTGATTTTGCAGAAGGAGATGGGGATTTTTCATAAATTTCCCTTGTACCTGGGGGTGTGTTGCGTTATAATAAGGACAAAGCCGTTCTTCTCCAGTCAGAAAGCGGCAAACAGCAAGGAGGGCTTGTTCATGAAAAGAATTGGAATGTTGACCAGCGGCGGGGACTGCCAAGCTTTGAACGCGGCCATGCGCGGCGTTGCCAAGGCGCTGTTCAACTCCGGCGAAAAAGTAGAAATCTACGGCTTTCAGGATGGATACCAGGGCTTGATCTATGGCCGGTTCAAGCTATTGACCTACGCCGACTTTACGGGCATCCTGACCAAGGGCGGAACGTTCCTTGGGACCAGCCGTACGCCGTTCAAGACCATCCAGGTTCCCGGCGAAGACGGCGTAGACAAGGTGGCGGCCATGAAGCAGACCTACTACAAGCTGCAATTGGACTGCCTGGTGATTTTAGGGGGCAACGGCACCCATAAGACGGCCAACCTGCTGCGCACGGAGGGGCTGAACGTCATCACCCTGCCCAAGACCATCGACAACGACCTTTGGGGGACGGACATGACCTTCGGCTTCCAGAGCGCGGTGAACGTGGCAACGGAGGCGATCGACTGCATCCACACCACCGCCGCGTCCCACGGCCGGATTTTCGTTGTGGAGGTCATGGGCCATAAGGTAGGCTGGCTGACGCTGAACGCGGGCATAGCCGGCGGCGCGGACATCATCCTGATTCCGGAGATTCCCTACGACATCGACAAATTGGCGAAGAAAATCAAGGAGCGCCACGACGGCGGCAGCCGCTTCACCATCCTGGCGGTAGCCGAGGGGGCCATTTCCAAGAAGGACGCGGAGCTGTCCAAAAAGGAGTATAAAAAGAAGCTGTCCAAACGCACCCAGCCTTCCGTCTCTTATGAGATAGCGGAGGAGCTGGGCAAGCGGTGCGGTTTAGAGGTCCGGGTCACGGTGCCGGGCCACACCCAGCGGGGCGGCAGCCCATGCCCCTACGACCGTGTATTCGCGTCCCGCCTGGGCAGCGAAGCCGGGAAGCTGATTTTGAAAAACGAGTACGGCTTCATGGTAGGCTACAAAAACCGGGAGATCGTGAAGGTACCCCTGGAAGAAGTGGCCGGGAAGCTGAAGATGGTAGACCCGGATTCCTCTATTGTCAAGGAGGCCAAGCTTCTGGGCATCAGCTTCGGCGACTGACGGGACGAGCCGGGGGTGCTTGTATGAAAGAACGCAAATCCGCCGGCAATGGGCAGGCTGGGATTGAGGGGGGTGTGCATGTGGAATCTATTCGAAAAGCCGCCCCAGGGGACGCGTCCCGGCTGGCGGAAATTCTGATTTTCGCCAAGCGCGCCGCCTACCGTCCCATTTTCCGCAACGACGCCGTCTCCTTTGGGGAGATGCAGGTTCTCCCTCTGGCTTTGGACTACCTGGAGGGCAGAAAAAGCTTATCCCACATCTGGGTCTACGACGGTGGATTTGTCAAGGGCATGGTCCGCGTTGATTCCGGCGAAATCCACGAGCTTTACGTGGACCCCTTTTTCCAGAACGAGGGCATCGGCGGCCTGCTGCTGGACTTTGCCGTCCGCCGGCAAGGCGGGCGTACGCTATGGGTTCTGGAGAAAAACCGGAACGCCCTTGCGTTCTACCGCGCCCACGGCTTCCGGCCCACCGGAGAGCGGCGGCTTGAGGAAGGTACGCCGGAATATGTCCTCCGCCTGGCGCTGGGCAGCGGCGTTGCTCCCTGAATTCAGAGGAGGCATCAAATCGCTTTGTAATGAAGAAAACCGCCCGGGACAAGCATCCCGGGCGGTTTTTATTTACTCGATACTGACGATATAATAGTACACCGGCTGTCCGCCCGGCAAGACGGACAGTTCCGCGCCGGGGCAGTGCTGGGTAAAGATTTCTTCCGCCTGTCCGGCCTGCTCCTCGGTGACGTCCTCGCCGTAGAAAAGGGTGACGAACTCGGCGTTTTTCTCAGCGGCCTTTTCCGCCAGCTTTTCCAGCATGACGAAAATATCCTGATTGGTGCCGAACAGCTTCCCGTCCAGCAGGGATAGGTAATCGCCCTCGTTGATGGCAAAGCCGTCAAAGTCGCTGTTCCGGGCGGCGTAGGTGATCTGCGCGGTAGCCACGTTTTTGACCGCGCCCGTCATGGTTTCCAGCAGTTCGTCCACATCCATCTCCGGGTCCACCGCCATCATGGCGGAGACGCCCTGGGGGATGGTCTCAGTGGGAACCACCACCACTTCCCTGGAAGTCAGGCCCACACACTGCTGTGCGGCCATAATAATATTCTTGTTGTTGGGCAGTACAAAGACGGTTTCCGCCGGAACCTTTTCAATCTCCTTCAAGATGCTCTCGGTGGAGGGGTTCATGGTCTGCCCGCCGGAAATGATGCCATCGGCCCCCAGGTCGCGGAACACATCGGCCAGTCCATCCCCGGCGCAAACCGCCAGGAAGCCGTACCGCTTTTCCGGCGCGGCGGGGGCGGGAGAACCACCCGCCAGTTCCTCCTCCACAGCGTCCAGGTCGTCTACGCTCTGAGCCTTCTTCCCTGCGGCCACGTCATCGTACTGGGTGCGCATGTTTTCGATTTTCGCCAGCTCCAGGGTGCCGAATTTCTGGGACTCCGTGAGCGCGTTGCCGGGGACATTGGTGTGGACATGGACTTTGAAAGCTTCATCATCCTCGCCGATAACCAGGCTGTCGCCAATGCTGTTCAAATAGTCCCGCAGGGGGGTCAGGTTGACCTCCGGGTCGGTTTTGCGCACGATGAACACGGTGTCGAAGGCGAAGGTGATCTCTTCCTCGGAAAACACGTTAAAATCGGCCTTGGCGGGCTTTGCGGCGGCGGATTCATCGATCTCCGGCATAGGTTCGCCCCGCAGCGCGGCCAGCATCCCTTCCAGGATGACCAGATACCCTTTACCGCCCGCGTCCACTACGCCGGCCTTTTTCAGCACGGGGTTCATATCCGTGGTTTGGGCCAGGACCTCATAGCCCACGCGGATGGCTTCCGCCAGAGCGTATTCCACATCGTTGTTCTCCCCTGCGGCCTCGGCGGCGCGCTTGGACGCCAGGCGGGAAACCGTGAGCACCGTGCCTTCGGCGGGCTTCATGACCGCGCCATAGGCGGCGTTGACGCCCTCCTCCATAGCGGAGGCAAGGAGGACGGCGTCAGCGGCCTCCTGCCCCTTCAAAGTCTTGGAGAGCCCCCGGAACAGCAGGGAGAGGATGACGCCAGAGTTGCCCCGGGCGCCCCGCAGCAACGCCCCGGCAGCGGTGGCAGCGGCCTGACCCAGGTTTTTCACATCGCCTTTTTTCAGTTCGGCTGCGGCGGCGCCAATCGTCAGGCTCATATTGGTGCCGGTGTCCCCATCAGGGACGGGGAACACGTTCAGGTCGTTGATCTGCTGCTTTTGCAGCATAATCGCGGCGGAGCCGTGGAGGACCATCCGCTTAAACTGGATGCCGTCAATGCATTGAATCATCTTACCGTCAAACCCCCTTGGAATTGGACACAACAGAGTCTACGCAGACATCCACGTTTTTGACGGGGATTCCGGTGTACTTGCTGACCTTGTATTGGACTTCGCTCATAATGGAGCGGCATACGGCAGTGATGTTGATGCCGTGCTCAACAATGATATGGAGACGGATGGAGACGGTGGAATCCTCGTTGTAGATGACTTGGACGCCCTTGCTCATGGCTTCTTTGCGCAGGAGGTGGACGATGCCATCGGTCATAGACCGGAAAGCCATCCCCTTCACGCCGAAGCAGTTAGTAGCCGCGTTGCCGGTGATATTGGTAAACACGGCATCGCTGATACTGATTGTGCCTTTTTTCCCTTGCAGTTTTATCATGAAAAACACCCTTTCAGCGGAAATAGCAATGATTTACGACAAATGATTATATACTATTTTTTCCCAGATAACAAGTAGAAAAAATGAAATCCTCAAAATGTCTGAAAAGCTGGCAGTTTCCTATTGAAAAATGCGGCGGTTTGACATAATATAAAGTAGGAATTTTGTCCGCTATCCGCCGCTGCGGGGGAATCCTCCCTTTACAGGGCGGTGAGCCGGAATCCTACAAGCGCCAAGGCTGATTTAAGAAGAATTTACCACTTGCCGCGCAAAGCGCGGCAAAGTTCCATGATAAGAAAGGGCTAAAACTATGCGAGTGATTACCGGCTCCGCCCGTGGACGGCGGTTAAAAGAATTGACGGGCTATGAAACCCGCCCTACTACCGGCCGCGTCAAGGAAGGCATCTTTAATATTATCCAATTTGACATTGAGGGGAGAAAAACCCTCGACCTCTTCGCCGGGACAGGGCAGCTGGGTATCGAAGCCCTCAGCCGCGGCGCGGCTGCTGCTGTCTTTGTCGAGCAGCGCCGGGATGCAGCCGCCCTGATCCAGGAAAATTTAAAGCTTACCGCCCTGGATGAAAACGCCAGGGTGGTCTGCGGGGACGCTGCGGCCTTCCTCTCCTCTACACGGGAAAAATTTGACCTCATTTTTATGGATCCCCCCTATCCCGCTAATTTATGGAAAAATACGTTATCTGCCATCTCCCAGTTTGACATTTTGTCGAACCATGGTATAATAGTCTGTGAATCACCCTCCTCCCAGGAGCTGCCCTCTATGGAGCCGCCCTATTTCCTGCGGAAAGTTTACCGCTATGGAAATACTAAAATCACCACCTACTTCCGGGAGGAGGACGCCGAACTATGAAAACTGCCATCTGCCCAGGCAGCTTCGACCCCATCACCGTGGGCCATATGGATCTGGTCAGCCGCGCCGCTGCCATCTTTGACCGGGTTATCCTCTGTGTGATGGTTAATGGGGAAAAACACCATATGTTCTCATTGGAGGAACGGCTGGAGCTGGCCAGAGCCGCTATCGCCAGCCTGCCTAACGCCCAAGCGGAAGCCTGCGGCGGGCTGTTGGCTGACTTCGCCAGGGAAAAGGGCGCCTGTGCCTTGGTCAAGGGCGTCCGGGGCGGCGGCGATCTGGACTGGGAAACCCAAATGGCTCAGATCAACCGGGATCTCTGTCCCGCGCTGGACACTGTCCTCCTCCCCGCCCGGCCCGAACACCTCCACATCAGCTCTACCCTGGCCCGGGAAATGCTCCGCCATCACCAAAGCCTGGACCGCTATATCCCCGCCGGCGCTATGGGCGCCCTGAATCGGATCAGACAAGGAAAGGTATGATATATTATGGCTAACGATGTATTCTATTTGATTGATCTGCTCTATGAGATGATTGACGGGGCGAGAAGCGTAGCCTTCTCCCCGGATAAATGCACAATTATCCGGGATGATGCCCTGGAATTGCTGGAACAGCTCCGGGGCGAACTGCCCGCCGAGCTGAAAAAAGCCCAAGATCTGATCCGGCGCAGGGACGATTATGTGGAAGAGGCGAAAAAAGAAGCCGAGCGCATCCGCCGCCAGGCGGAGCTGGATGCTAAAACTATCGTGGGCGAGAGCGAAATTGCCCGGGTAGCCCGGGACAAGGCCCGGGATATGGTCACACAGGCCAACGACCGCTCTAAGGCTATCATTAACGTGGCCAACGAGTACACCGATGATGCCCTGCGCCGCACCGAGGAAGCCATCCAGCAGGCCCTGGAGGAGGTTCGGGAATCCCGCGCCCGGTTCCGCGCCGTCTCCCGGGAAAAATTGCAGGCACAGCAGTCCACCCGTGCTGAGGATCAGGGGCCGAAATAGAACAGCGCCGTACATATTTATCCGCCGCGCAGGAAACCCCGGTGAGGACAGTGTGCGATGTTTGCTGAGGGGAAGGAGTACCTGTTTCGGAGACGGCCTACATGGAGGAAGCGGCCATTTTCTGACGCGCATTTTTCTACTCCCTTTTCAGAATTGTGTACCCAGTGGGAAATGACATATAAATATATATGGTATATGATAGATAAAGATTTTACAATCAAATATATAAATCGGAATTTGGGAGATAATAGAATGATATTGTTAATTGTTGATACTCAAAATTTAATTATGACTAATGATTTATACGAATTTGAGATTTTTGTATATCGTATTAAAACACTAATCAAAGAGGCGCGCAATAATGGTATAGAAGTTATTTATGTTAGACATGATGATGGTGCTGGACAGAAATTAACGAAAGGCGCATTAGGCTATGAAATATACGAAGAATTTCAGCCAATGCCAAATGAGCGTATTTTTGATAAAAATGTAAACAGTGCTTTCAAAGATACGGGGTTGTTGGACTACCTGCATGAAAAAGATGAAGATACAATTATTATTGTAGGGCTGCAAACAGATTATTGTATAGATGCAACAGTGAAATGTGGTTTTGAGCATGGACTTAAAATGATTGTTCCAAAGAATACAAACAGTACGCTTGATAATGCGTATATGACAGCAGAAAAATCTTATAGATATTATAATGAGTTCATGTGGAATGGAAGATACGCAGAATGTATTTCATTTGAAAAAACTCTTGAATTGATGAATAGATAAATTCCGGTTTATAGAACTGTTAAGTTGTTGCAGATTTTGCATAGAAATATATTTTAAAAAGAAAAATTTATGCACCGGGAACCCTTTCCCGAAAAGGGAGTTTTTCTAAAATATACACACTTCACGGACAACCGTCCGCTCTGCGCCGAGTCGCGGGGTGGATGGTTCTTTTTGTCCTGCTTAATAGAACAGACGTTTTATGTCCCAAATTCTTTCTTTTTTCAAGCGAAATCGACGATTTTCCACCTAAAAAAATAAAAAATTCGCTATTGCATTTCCGAACAGATTGCCGTATACTTAATGGTGTGGTGAAAAGTGGGGCAAAGTAGTGAACTTTCCCACTACAGCCACAGGCGGGGCCGTCCCTGCTCCTCGCGTCTATCCGTGACGGCCCGGCTGCGCGCCGCAGCCGCGGCGGGAAAGGCGGGCGGGGATCTGTGATCGGACAGTACCAACACAATATCGATGCCAAAGGCCGTCTGTTCATTCCCGCCAAATACCGGGAGGAGCTGGGGGAGGCTTTCTATGTCGCCATCGGCTTGGACGGCTGCCTGTCCGTCTACTCCGACGCCAAATGGTCGGACTTGAGAGCCAAATTCGATGCCCTGCCTATTTCCCAGTCCAGAAAAATGCGTGCCCTCTTCGCCAACGCCGCCAAATGCGAGCCGGACGCCCAGGGCCGCATCCTCATTCCCGCCAAGCTGCGCCAGTACGCCGCCCTGGAGCGGGAAGTGATTATCAACGGCGCGTCCAAATGCTTGGAGCTGTGGAACCCCGACCGCTGGGCGCCCATTGAGGACGCCGGGCTGGATCCGGAGAACCTGGCGGCGGCAATGGAAGAATTGGGATTCTGATGAAGTACAGTATGGAAAAAGATTATGGACACAAGCCCGTCCTCCTGGACGAGTGCATGGAAGCCCTGGCTGTCAAACCAGACGGAACCTACCTGGACGGAACCCTGGGACGGGCAGGCCACTCCCTGGAGATCCTCCGCCATCTCACCAGCGGTGGGCGGCTGATCGGCATTGACCGGGATCTGACCGCTATCGCTGCGGCCAGGGAACGGCTGGCGGGCTTCGGAGACCGGGTGACCCTGGTTCACGGAAACTTCGCGGATCTGGGAAATATTTTACAGGAATTGGGCATAACAGCCATAGATGGGATGCTCTTTGACCTGGGGGTGTCCTCCCCCCAGTTGGACGAGCCTTGCCGGGGGTTCAGCTATATGCACAACGCCCCCCTGGACATGCGTATGGACGGGACGGCGGCCCTGAGCGCCCGTGAGGTGGTCAACACCTGGAGCGGGGACGAGCTGCGCCGCATCCTCTATGCGTACGGCGAGGAGCGGTACGCGCCGCAGATCGCCCGTGCCATTGTCCGGCGCAGAGAGGACAAGCCGGTGGAAACAACGGCTGAGCTGGCGGATATCATCCGCTCGGCCATGCCTGCCGCCGCCCTGCGGGAAAAGCAGCACCCTGCCAAGCGGTCTTTTCAGGCCATCCGCATTGCCGTCAATGGAGAATTGGATGCCCTGCCCCCCATGCTGGAAGCGGCGGCAGAGGGATTGGCGCCAGGCGGGCGGCTGGCAGTAATTACCTTTCACAGCTTAGAAGACCGGATTGTCAAGCAGACCATGCGAAAACTGGCTACCGGCTGCACCTGCCCACCAGAATTTCCGGTGTGCGTATGCGGCAAGAAGCCAAAATTAAAGCTAGTCACCCGCAAGCCCGTTATTTCCGGGCCTGCGGAGCTGGAAGAGAATCCGCGGGCCCGGAGCGCCAAGCTCCGGACTGCGGAACGGACAGCGTTTTAACGTTTCTTTCTTCCGGGTCACTTGGTTTCATCGAGGCCCCCACTTTCGGGGGTAGGACGGAAGGAGGTACGTTTCATGGCAGCAAACAGCAAAAAGACGAAACGCAGATATCCCGGCTCCCGTCCCGTGGACGGCAACCTGGCCCGGAAACTGAACACCCGGGAGCTGGAGCGCCAATTAGACCGCAGTGGCCGGATGGACTTCGACCAGCTCTACGAGCCGCAGAAGGACTCCGCCGTTGAGCGGAACGCGCGCCGCCGCCAGCAGATGCGTAGCGCCGTCCGCCCCGCACAGCAGGTCTCCCTGACGGCGCTGCTGGGATTTTTGTGCGCGGCCTTTTTGATGGTGGTGCTGCTGCTGTGCTATGTACGGATGAATACCATTTCCCGGAGCATTGTCTCTATGAAAAATGAGATCAAGGAGCTGAAAATCGAGCAGGTTTCCCTGCTGACCCAGTATGAACAAACCTTCGACCTGTCGGCGGTAAAGGAGGCGGCGCTGGCCGCCGGGATGAACCTGCCCAGCGACAGCCAGGTCTACTATATCAATCTGCCCGGCGAGGATCAGGCTACTGTCTATCAGGCTGTGGAAAATCCGTTGGGAGACTTCCTCGTGTCTATAGAGCAGAAAGTACGGGCGGCGTTGGAATAATCTCCACACCGGCGCGTATATTTGAGAAAACGAAAAGAGCGCCCCGCCCTGCCGCCGGGGCGGGCAGGTTCGGGAGCGGAGGATTTCCTACCGCTCCCTTTTTGTCAAGGAGGTAGGTATGGCAAAACCCGTCAAACAGCCGCTGGAGAGCGGCGGAAAACAGAAACAGCCAAACCGCAAGCCCAACTCCGCCCGCCTGGCGAAGCTGGTGATCCAGCGCCGGACGCTGGCGCTGCTACTGGTGTTCGGCGTGGCGGCGTTTTTGGCGCTGTTCGCCAAGGCGTACGACCTCACCATCACCCAACACGATGATTTGCAAGACCGCGCATCCACCCAGCAGATGCGCAGCACGGTCATTTCCGCCTCCCGGGGGGCGATTTACGACCGCAACGGGGTAACACTGGCTATTTCCGCCTCGGCGGATACGGTATTCCTGGATCCCAACGCGATTGCTAAATACGCTGACAAGCTGGATCAGGAGCGGGCGCAGAAGCTGGTGGACGGCCTGAAGGATGGCGAGAAGCTGCCCATGAGCGGCCAGGAATACAAGGACATGATCGCTGTGCGCCTGGCGGAAATCCTGGAGATCGACCAGCAGAAGATCTATAACGAAATGGCGAAAACCAACTACATGTACGCCATTTTGAAAAAACGGGTGGATAAACCGGTCAGCGACAAGGTTCGTGAGTTCATCACGACCAATGATACCGGCAAATCCTTGCAGGGCGTCCACCTGGAGACCGACTCCAAGCGGTACTATCCCCACTCCTCCCTGGCGTCCCATGTGATCGGGTTCCTAGATTCGGATAACCACGGGGCCTATGGCTTGGAGGCGCTGTATAACGATGTCCTGGAGGGAACCTCCGGGCTGGCGGTGACCGCCAAGGACGGGCGCGGCGCGGAGATTATGTTCCAGTATGAGCAGTACTACGACGCGGAGGAAGGCCACAGCATCCAGACCACCATCGACAGCAACATCCAGTCTTATGTGGAACGGGGCATGGCGGACATGATCAGCGAGTTCGGCGCGAAGAACGGCGCGGCCTGTGTGGTCCTGGATCCCAAAACCGGGGCGATCCTGGCTATCGCCTCCAATCCCACCTACGACCTCAACAACCGCAGCGGCGTCTATGATGAAAAACTGCAAGCCCAGCTCGCCAAAGCAGACGAGGAAAACCCGCCGGAGCCGGGCAAGGAGCACTCCTCCGCCTACAACGAGCTGCTGGGCAACCTGCAAAACCTCCAGTGGCGGAACAAGGCGGTCAATGATGCCTATGAGCCGGGATCCACTTTCAAAACCCTGACCCTTGCCATGGCGCTGGAGGAAGGCGTGGCTAACCGGAACAGCTCCTACTACTGCGGCGGCTCCGTGGTCATCGAGGGCAGTGACCCCATCCACTGCTCCAATAAGAACGGCCACGGCTCCCAGACATTGGTAGAAGCGGTGGGGCATTCCTGTAACCCGGCCTTTATCAAAATGGGCCTGGATATTGGGCGCTCCACATTTTATGATTATCTGGAGGAATTCGGCCTCCTCTCCCCCACCGGCGTAGACCTCCAGGGTGAAGGCGCCAGCGTGTTTATCAACCGCAAAACCTTTGAGAGCCACGACATTGACCTGGCCTGTTACGCCTTTGGCCAGAACTTTAATGTCACGCCCATTCAGCTCATTGCCGCCCAGGCGGCCTGCATCAACGGAGGATATCTCTATCAGCCCTATGTGGTGGAGAAGGAGCTGGACGCGGACGGCAACATCGTCAAGCAGCATGATTCCACCCCCATCCGCCAGGTTGTCAGCGAGGAAACCTCCGCTATGGTGCGGGAAGCGTTGGAGTACGTAGTCACCGATGGCGGCGGAAAAAACGGCCAGGTTACCGGCTACCGCATTGGCGGCAAAACAGGTACGGCGGATAAAAACGGCACAAAAACGAAGGATAATCCTCTGGGTGATGTTGTGGTATCCTTCCTCTGCTTCGCGCCGGCGGACGATCCCCAGGTCATTATGCTGCTGACAATGGATACCCCCTCCCGTGATACGGGGATCTACGTTTCCGGCGGCAATTTTGTCGCCCCCACAGCGTCTAAGATCATGGCGGATATCCTCCCCTATTTAGGCATTTCCCCCCAGTATGACGAGGAAACCCAGACTGCCGCCGAGGGTACGGTGCCTTATGTTGTCGGCTCCACCAAGGCGGCCGCGCTGGAGAAGCTGAACGACTATGGATTTTCCTCTTACCGCACAGTAGGCGATGGTGAGAAGGTGACAGACCAGACCCCGGCAGGCGGCGCCATCGTTCCCACAGGCGCGGAAGTGATCCTGTATATGGGCGCGGAAAAATCCGTGGATCTGTGTACAGTTCCCAACGTGGTCGGTATGTCGGCTGACGAATGCAACCGCACGCTGGTAAACGCGGGCCTGATTTTGAAAGCATCCGGCGCGGCAGGCCGCGGCGCGAAGGCCATCAGCCAGTCCGTGGAACCTGGTACGGAGGTGGCAGCGGGTACGGTCATATCCGTACAAATGGGTCAAATGTCCAATATCGCCGACTAACCCCACATGGGGCGGTAAGAGAACCACAATCAACAGGACCCCCAACGAATGAGGAAAGAGCAGGAAGCATAAGATGAAACTATCTGATTTATTGAAAGATATTCCCATTAAGGAAACAACGGCCCCGCAGGATCTTACACTCAGCGGCGTTAGCTACGACTCCCGGCAGGCAAAGCCCGGCGATCTATTTGTCGCCATTGCCGGATATGAGACAGACGGCCACCGCTATATCCCTATGGCTGTGGAAAAAGGCGCTTCCTGCGTCCTCTGCCAGCGGAAGCCGGAGGGAAATATCCCCTATGTACTGGTGGAGGACAGCCGCGCCGCGCTGGCACAGCTGGGCCGAAATTGGTTTGGAGACCCCGCCGCTTCTATGACGATGGTGGGGGTCACCGGTACCAACGGTAAGACGACAACCACCTACCTGCTGAAAGATTTGCTGGAAAAATGCCTGGGCGCGAAGGTTGGGCTGATCGGCACCAACCAGAACATGATCGGAGACGAAATCCTCCACACTGAGCGCACTACCCCGGAATCTTTTGAGCTGCAAGCCCTTTTCCGCGCGATGGCAGACGCGGGCTGCTCCCATGTGGTAATGGAGGTATCCTCCCATGCCCTCTGCTTGCAGCGGGTGGCCGGGATTCAGTTCACGGTGGGATTGTTTACAAACCTCAGCCAGGATCACCTGGATTTTCATGAAACTATGGAAAACTACTGCGATGCGAAAGCCATGCTTTTCCAACAAAGCGGCGCGGGCGTTTATAACGCCGATGATCCCTGGGCGGGGCGGGTTACCCGGAACGCCCCCTGCCCCCTGCTCTCCTACGGGGAAAAGACGGGGGATCTGACAGCCGGGAATATCCGCCTGACGGCGGAGGGCGTGGATTTTGACGCCCGCTGCCAGGGGGAATCCGTGCCCGTCCATGTGGGGATCCCCGGCGGATTTACCGTCTACAATGCCCTGGGCGTACTGGCGGCTGCGAAGGTTTTGGGAATTGCCGTGGCTGATTCCGCCGCAGCCCTGGCACAAAGCAAAGGGGTCAAGGGCCGGGTGGAGATCGTACCTGTGCCTTGGGATTACACCATCCTCATTGACTACGCCGTGACGCCGGACGCCATCGAAAATGTTCTGAACACCGTGCGGGGATTCGCAGAGGGCCGCGTGGTGCTCCTCTTCGGCTGCGGCGGCGACCGTGACCGGGGAAAGCGGCCTAAAATGGGAAAAATCGCCGCCCAACTGGCGGATTTCCTGGTGGTCACCTCCGACAACCCGAGAACAGAGGATCCGGACGCGATCATCGCGGAGATCCTGCCCGGGCTGGAGGGAACCCAGACGCCGTATGTGGTGGAAGCGGACCGGGTGAAAGCCATCCGCTACGCCATGGATCACGCCCAGCCGAAGGACGTAATTATTTTAGCCGGCAAGGGGCATGAAACCTACCAGATCGTTGGCCATGAAAAGCGCCACCTGGATGAGCGCGAGGTCATTGCCGGCTATATCGCTGAACGAACGAAGAAAGCCTGAGACGGTCAGGCGTGAGGGAGAATATTCTATGGAAATGATGATTGCGTGTATCCTCTGCTTTGCCTTGACGGCGCTGCTGGGCCGGTGGCTGATCCTGCCCGCCCTGCGGCGGCTGAAAGCGGGACAGGAAATCCGCGAGGTGGGGCCGAAATGGCACGCCACCAAAGCCGGAACCCCCACCATGGGCGGACTGATGTTTATTATCGGCATTGCCGCCACCATCTCCCTTGCCGGATGGCGGGGTATGGTGGGCGGAGATCTGACCCATATTTACCTGTTCCTGTTTTCCGCCGTGTTCGGGGTGATCGGCTTCCTGGATGATTTCGAGAAGGTCAAGCGGCATCAGAACCTGGGGCTGACCGCCATCCAGAAGTTTCTGCTCCAATTGGCGGCGGCGATCCTGTTTTTGATGCTGATGCGCTTCGAGGGACATATTACGCCCCATCTGTATATCCCCTTTTTCAATGTTGACCTCTCCCTGAACTGGCCGGTGTATATGGTGTTTTCCGCCTTTGTCATCGTAGGCGCGGTAAACGCGGTGAACATTACCGACGGCCTGGACGGCCTTGCCGCTTCAGTCACCATTCCAGTGGCGCTGTTTTATGTGACGGCGGCAGCCTGGTGGGGCATAATGCAGATGGGTGTGTTCGCTGGGGCGGTTCTGGGCGGGCTGCTGGCCTTCCTGCTGTTCAACGCCCACCCCGCCAAGGTTTTCATGGGAGACACCGGATCCTTGTTTCTCGGCGGCGCGGTGGCGGGGATGGCCTTTGCCATCGATATGCCGCTGATCCTGGTCCCGGTAGGGATCGTTTACATCATAGAGACCCTGTCCGATATTCTGCAAGTGGCTTACTTCAAGCTGACCCACGGAAAACGGATTTTCAAAATGGCGCCCATCCACCATCACTTTGAGATGTGCGGCTGGAGCGAGGTCAAGATCGTCACCGTCTTTACGGCGGTCTCGGCGGTATTCTGCGCTTTGGCTCTGGTGGGGATCCTCGCGCTGTAGTTATATTCCCATGACCCATTGATTGGAGGAAATGCCCATGGCCCAAAAGAAACAGCGTCCGGTCAGAACCAGAAACGGCGTCCCCCTGACGCGGGACGAATACCGCCAGATGAAGCGCGCCAAGGAGCGCGAGGACCGGCGGAAGCGGCAGGAAGCCTGGGAAGCGGCCCGCGGGCCGCTGGATATGCCCTTTTTGCTGCTGGCTATGCTGCTGCTGGGGATTGGGCTGCTCATGCTGTTTTCCGCCAGCTTTCCCGATGCCCAGGCCAGTTCACGGCTTGGCAACGACCCGTTCTATTTCATCCGGCGGCAGGTAATATTTGCCGCCCTTGGCGTTGGGTTGATGCTGTGGGTATCCAAGATCAACTACGAGCGGTTCCGCGGGCTGGCGCGGCTGGCGCTGATCGTGTCCTTTGTCCTGCTGATCCTAGTGGTCATCCCTGGCCCGAAGGAAAACGGGCGCCTGCTGGCTATCAGCGCCAACGGCGCGGCGCGGTGGCTGGGCGTTCCTAATACGACCCTGACCTTTCAGCCCTCCGATGTAGCGAAGCTGGGATTGATCGTCTTTTTCGCGGAATCTATCTCTAAGAAACGTGAAAAAATGAAGGATCTCAAGGAAGGCTTTGGCTATCACATTGCCATATTGCTGTCGATGGTGCTTTTAACGGCAATCGAGCCCCACTTCTCCGGCGCTATCCTGATTGCGGGCATCGGGGCGGCAATGATGGTGGTGGGCGGCATCCACTGGGGCTGGATTGTGGCGGGTGTCAGCGGCTTGGGATTCGCGTCCTATCTGCTGGCGTTTACCGATGTAATCGAAAACTTTTTTAAGGCCATTAAGTACAACGCTTCCCGGATTGCGGTGTGGAAAGACCCCTTCGGCGGTGATATCGAGTTCCGCCGGGATGAGGCGTATCAAACCATCCAGAGCCTTTACGCCGTTGGCTCCGGCGGGCTGCTGGGCGTAGGCTTTGGAAAAAGCCGCCAGAAATTTGGTTTCCTTCCGGAGGCGCAAAACGACTATATTTTTGCTATTGTACTGGAGGAATTAGGTTTGGCAGGCGGCACAATGATCATGGTATTATTTGCGCTGCTGATCATCCGGGGGTTCTGGCTGGCGATTCACGCGAGGGATCGTTTTGGCAGCCTGTTAATTGTGGGCGTCACTACCCAAATTGCGCTGCAAACCTTCCTGAATATCGCGGTGGTAACGAACCTGATCCCGTCCACCGGAATTTCCCTTCCATTTTTCAGCTCCGGCGGTACGGCATTGGTAATCCAGTTGGTAGAAATCGGAATCGTCCTCTCTGTTTCCCGCCAAATCCCCGCCCCAAAAGCAAGCTGACTTTCCCCTCCAACGCCTTTTCCCTTGATGAAAGGAAAAAATGATCCCTCGCGCCCACAAGGCGCGAAAAACGAGGTGAGTGCCATTAAAATCGTTTTCACCTGCGGCGGCACCGCAGGCCATGTAAACCCCGCCCTAGCCCTGGCGGGGCTGATCAAGGAGAGAACCCCGGAGAGCGAAATCATATTCGTGGGTGCCCACCGGGGAATAGAAAAAGATTTGATCGAGACGGCGGGGTGGCCCTTCCGGGCCGTAGAAGTCTCTAACTTCCACCGCTCCTTCCAGCCAAAAGAAATCCGGCATAATCTCATCTCCCTGCGGAATTTTCTCCGCTCACCGGGAGAAGCGAAAGCCCTCCTCAAAGAGTTCCCGGCAGACCTGGTGGTAGGCACCGGCGGCTACGCCAGCTACCCTATGATCCAGGCCGCCTCCAAGCTGGGCATCCCAACCGCCATCCATGAATCCAACGCCATCCCGGGCTTGACTACCCGCCTGCTGGAAAATCATGCGGATCTGATTATGGTTGGGTTCGAGGAGTGCCGGAAAAACTACAAGCATCCCGATAAAGTCCTAGTCACTGGGACGCCGGTGCGGGGAGATTTCTTCCGCCTGACCAAGCGGGAAGCCAAGCAAAAGCTGGGGATGGACGATGGGAAACCTCTGATCGTCTCTTTCTTTGGAAGCCTGGGCGCCGCCGAGATGAACCGGGAAATGGCACAGTTCTTAGCTTTGGAAGTAAAAAACGGCGCTCCCTTCCATCACGTCCACGGGGCTGGGGCCGTGGGTTACCGGAGCATGGACAGCTGCCTGCGAGAGACAATGGTAGACCTGCGCCAGACACCTGAGCTGGAGGTCCGGGAGTATATTCAGAACATGAGCGAGCTAATGCGGGCAGCGGACTTGGTCATCTGCCGCGCCGGCGCCAGCACCATCAGCGAGTTGACCGCCCTGGGCGTACCCGCTGTGATGATCCCCTCCCCTAACGTGGTCAACAACCATCAGGAATCTAACGCCCGAGTGCTGGCAGACGCCGGCGGCGCGGTGATGGTGCTGGAAAAAGACAGCAGCGGCCGGAAATTATATGACACCGCATGGGAAATCCTGCGGGACGAGAACAAGCAGAAGCATATGCGGGAGGCCATGTCCTCCCTGGGCGCCATTGATGCGGCGGAAAAAATCTACGCCGCCGTCATGGGGCTGTTAAAGACAAAGTAGCAGTTTCCTCCCATCCGCATACCATGGATTAGTTTGACAAAATCCATGGGCGGAGGGATCTTTATGAGCTATATCATCATCCAAGGCGGCGGAAAGCTGGAAGGCGCGCTGACAGTCCAGGGCGCGAAAAACAGCGTATTGCCGATTTTAGCTGCCTCTATCCTGCACCCGGGGCGCACCACGCTCCGAAACTGCCCCCGTTTGAGCGATGTGGAAGCCAGCGTCCGTATCCTCCGCCACCTGGGCTGCCGGGCGGAGTGGGAGGACGGCGGGTTAGTGGTGGACGCGTCCTCCATCAGCCGTTGGGATATCCCCGATCATTTGATGCGGGAAATGCGCTCATCGGTGATTTTCCTGGGGGCGATCCTGGCCCGGCTGGGCTGGGCAGAGCTGAGCCACCCCGGCGGCTGCGAGCTTGGCCCCAGGCCTATTGACCTGCATCTGGCAGTCCTGCGGCAGCTAGGGGCAGACCTGAGGGAAGAGGGCGGCTGCCTGCGGTGCATGGCCCAGCAGATGGCAGGGCGGGAGATCGCCCTGAGCCTGCCCAGCGTGGGGGCTACAGAAAACGCCATGCTGGCCGCCTGCGGCGCGGAGGGCGAAACCATCCTAGTCAACGCCGCCAGAGAGCCGGAGATCGCGGATCTCCAGGAGTTCCTGTGCGGTATGGGCTGCAAAGTCAAAGGCGCAGGAAGCTCCACCATCTGTATCCAAGGGAGGCAGGCCACCCACGATGTCTGCCATACCGTCATGCCGGACCGGATTGTCGCGGCTACATACCTGTCCGCAGCAGCGGCCACCGGTGGCGAGGTGGAGCTGCGGCAGGTAAACCACAGCCATCTCTCCACCGTAACCGCCGCCCTCCATGCCGCTGGGTGCCAGATCTACAGCAGCGCGGGACAGATCGTCCTGCGCTCAGACGGACGGCTGAAGGCGGCGGGGACAGTACGCACCGCCCCGTATCCCGGCTTCCCCACCGATGCCCAGGCCATCCTGATGGCCGCGCTGCTGCGGGGCCATGGGGCCACGGTATTTGTGGAAAACATTTTTGAGAACCGCTACCGGCATGTAGACGAACTGTGCCGCATGGGGGCGAACATCAGCGTCTCGGGCCGGGTGGCGGTAGTCACCGGCGTACCCGCCCTGTCGGGGGCAAAGGTGCGGTGTACAGACCTGCGGGGCGGCGCGGCACTGCTGGTCGCGGGATTGTCCGCCGTAGGCGAAACCCAGATCAGCGACATTTTTCACATCCAGCGGGGCTACGAGGACGCCGTACGGGATCTCCGCGCCTTGGGCGCGCGGATCGCGCTGGTGTAGCGGCCAGCCCCAGCCGCCGGAGCGCAAGCGCCGCTGCCACAAAAGAGAAAGGAGCTACGCCATGCCGAAGAAAAGAAAAAAAAGACGCCGCCGGGGAGGCTTGGGACGCTTGCTGCGCCCCTTGTCCATCATCCTGGCGGCCATCACCGTTGTGGCGGCGCTCACCCTTTTCTTCAAGGTGGAAACCATCCTGGTGACTGGCGCGGGCCGGTACAGCGCGGCGGACATCATCGCCGCCTCCGGGGTGGAAACCGGCGACAACCTGGTCCTGTTGGACAGATACCGGGTCTCTCAGCGGATTTACACCGCCCTCCCCTATATTACCGATGTGCGGCCAAAACCTAAGTTTCCAAACACCCTGGAGATCGAGGTGACAGAGACCCAGGCCGCCGCCGCCATCCAGGGGGCCGGCGGATGGTGGCTGCTCAGCACCAGCGGGAAGATCCTGGAAGCCGTGGACGCCCCCGCCGCCGCGGATTACCTGCAAATCAAAGGCATACAGGCGGAAACCCCTGCGGTCAGCTCTCCCGCCGTCCTGCCGGAGGACAGCCATCTCACAGCGGAGCGGCTCTCCGCCCTGCTGACCGCCCTGGCTACCCAGGAGGCGCTCCCCCGGGCCGATGCCCTGGACTGCTCCGATTCCAGGAAGCTGGTCCTCCACTACGATGGGCGGCTCCAGGTGGAAATGTTTTACAACGCGGACTTTGATTTCAAGATCACCTGCATGCTCAGCGCAGTGGACAAGCTGGAGCCGAACGAGACCGGCATCCTGCGGATGACTATGGAGGACGATTATGAAGTCCATTTCATAAAGTCCGGCGGATAATATTGGCAAATCCCGGCCCCCACCGGATATTCGGCGGAAATTTTCAAAAAAGCGGGCGGTTCGCTATTGACCTGCTCCCGAAAAGGGGCTATAATGAAATGAAATAAACAAACTATGACTTGGGGTTTTTCCCCGGCTTTATGATACAGAAGACACAACGTCTGGTAGGAGGATATCCGTTATGGCAATTGAACTGGTCACCGCTCCCGATAATATCGTAAAAATTAAGGTCATTGGCGTAGGCGGCTGCGGCAACAACGTGGTCAACCGCATGGTCAGCTCCGGCGTGACCGGCGTGGATTTTGTAGCGATCAATACGGACAAGCAGGTTCTCAACGAATCCGTTGCGGCCTATAAAATACAGATCGGTGAAAAACTAACCCATGGGCAGGGCGCGGGGGCCGACCCCGAGGTGGGCCGCAAGTCCGCGGAGGAGAGCCGCAGCCAGATCTCCAAGGCCTTGGAGGACACCGATATGGTGTTTATTACCGCCGGTATGGGCGGCGGCACCGGCACTGGCGCCGCTCCCGTAGTGGCGGAGGCCGCCCGGGAAATGGGCATCCTTACGGTAGGCGTGGTCACCAAGCCCTTCTGGTTTGAAGGCCGCCGCCGGATGCAGCAGGCGGAATCCGGCATTGAGGAGTTGCAAAGCCGGGTGGATTCCCTGGTGGTCATCCCTAATGACCGCATCAAGCATGTCACCGACCAGAAGATTACTTTTGCCAACGGTTTCCAGATTTCCGATGATGTGCTGCGGCAAGCGTTGCTGTCCATTACCGAACTGATCGGAAAGCCCGGGTTCATCAATCTGGACTTTGCCGATGTGACCACAGTGATGAAGGGAGCGGGCCTGGCTCACATGGGCGTTGGCTCCGCCGCCGGCAAGGGCAAGGCCGAAGAAGCTGCCCGCCAGGCCATCTCCAGCCCCCTGCTGGAGACCTCTATCAACGGTGCCAAGGGCGTCCTGGTCAGTATTACCGGCTCCACTGACATTGGTTTGGACGATGTGGAAGCCGCCGCCGCTATGGTTCAGGAAGCCGTCCATCCCGATGCCAATACCATTTTCGGCGCGGCATTTGACGAAACTATGGATGACGAGATCCGGGTCACCATCATTGCCACCGGCTTCGATGACAAAAAGGGCGCCAATGCGGTGCCTGTCAGCAGCAGCGGCATCCAGTCCATGCTGTCCGGCGGCTCCTCCAAGGAGAAGTTTGATGACCTCCTGCTCCGTCCCCAGACCGAGGAGGAGAAAAAAACCGATGAGAAGGATCCTTTTGAAGATATTCTGCGTATCTTCGACCGCTGAGGGATAGTGCCTACATATTTGGAAATATTTGCCGCAGTCCGCAGGCTTTTGCCTGTGGACTGCGTTTTTTTGCGCTGATTTCGGGACATACCTGGTTTTTCCTTGTCAATGCCGCCGCTTTTTAGAAACTAAAGCTTCGAGTATTCTATCCAAAGCCACACAAATTAGAAACGCTGTCCACAGAAAACGGCAGCAAAATTTTTGAAAGGGGTGGTGATATGGATGGCTGGACGGAACATGGGATGGCGGCGCACTGCGGCTTTTTTTCTTAGCGGGATGCTCTGTGCCTCCTCCCTGCTGAGCCTGAGCCAAACCGCGCAGGCCGCCCCGCTGGCGGCGGAGCGCCTGATCCCGGTAGGACACACCATCGGGATCAAGCTGTTCGCCGAGGGCGTGGTGGTCATCGGCCTGGCGGAGGTGGAGACTGGCAGCGGCGTGCTGACCCCTGGGGCCGACTGCGGCCTGCGGGTGGGCGATGTGATTGAGGCGGCCAACGGCCGGTCCGTGGAAAGCTCAGAGCAGTTTGCGGCTCTGCTCCAGTGCGGCGGCAAGGTGGATCTGGACGTGTCCCGGGACGGCCGGGAACTGACCTTAGCGGCGGAGCCAGTGCTGGGCACTGATGGTACCTGGCGTCTGGGAGCCTGGATCCGGGACAGCATGGCGGGCATTGGCACGGTAACTTTTTATGACCCCGCTACTGGCTCCTTCGGCGCGCTTGGGCATGGCGTGACAGACACCGACACAGGGCTTCTGATGCCCTTGGGGGATGGGTCTGTGATGCGCGCATCGGTGAAGGCGGTGAAGCGGGGCAGCGTGGGGGATCCCGGAGAGCTAAAGGGCAGCTTTGATCTGGCCCACGACCTAGGCGACCTGTACGCCAATACTGAGCGGGGCGTATTTGGGGCCATGGAGGACTGTCCGCTAACCGAGGGAGACGCGCTGCCGGTAGCTAAAGCCAGCGAGATCCGCACCGGACCCGCGGTGATTTTATCTAACGTCAGAGGGGACAGCGTAGAAACCTATCATATCGAGATCATCCGGGTGCTGGACAGCAGCGGCGTACAAAATTTGCTGTTGCAGGTAACCGATGAAACGCTGATCGCCCAGACCGGCGGAATCGTGCAAGGTATGAGCGGCAGTCCAATTTTGCAAAATGGAAAGATTGTGGGGGCGGTGACCCACGTGATGGTCAACGAACCCACAAAGGGCTATGGAATCCTGATTGAAAACATGTTGGCGGAAGCCGGGCGATAGCGGCAAAAGGGAGCGGCAGGAGCCGCTCCCTTTTACTGCTATCAAAGAAAAGGTAAATAAAGGATCTTTCTCTTTAAAATTCCGCTTCCAGCTTTCCACGGATAAAAACCTTTTGCACCCGACTCCGGTAGGAAAAAGGACTGCCGCTCCAAATCACGAAATCCGCGTCCTTCCCCGCCCGCAGGGAACCAATCCAGCCGTCCACGCCGAGCAGCTTTGCCGGTTCCAGCGTTACCGCTTCCAGCGCCCGGTCTTCCCTGAGTCCGTCCCGAACAGCCAGCGCAGCCGCTACGCTAAGGGACTGGATGGGGCTCAGGTGATGGTCGGTTGTCAGGGCGAAGCGTACACCGGCCCGCTCCAGCCCTGCGGGCAAATCCATATCCATGTTTCGGGTTTCATAACTGTCTGGCGTCAGCAGAATTGATCCGGCAAGCACCGGGATATCCGACTCGCGCAGGAGATCCGCCGCCAGCAGGGCGTCGGCACCATGGACAATAACGCAGCGGAATCCAAATTCCCAGCTTAATCTCACGGCGAAAGCAATATCATCACAACGGTTTGCATGAATAAACACAGGCTTTTTCCTCTGGAGAACGGCTTTCACCGCCGCGTCCTGCCCACCATCCCGCAGGCACTGCCGCAGCATAGCGCCTATCGCCATGCGTGTGCAGGGCGGAACGCCGTTTCCTTTTGCCTGTTCCCCAAGAGACATCTTCAAGGCGCAGAAGGGGTCAGCTATCATCTCTCCCGGGCTGCTCACGCATAGCCTAGCCAGCGCAACCTGCCCACCGATCAGGTTCTCATTCCCTGGAGCCACCGCCACCGTTGTTATACCGCCCTCCAAGGCATAGCGGACAGCCCTGTCCTGAGGATTGAACCCATCTGCCGCCCGAAGCTCCGTCCCGATGATCCAGCCGTGCTCATTCCAGTCGTTGCCCTCACGGCGCATGGAATCCTCTTTTAAGCCCAAGCTGGTATGGGCATCCACCAGCCCGGGAAGGATGCACGCGCCTTCCAAATCTACATCCCCTAATGACGGCGTAATCTCGTCCATAGGGCCAACGGCTTTTATAACGCCCCCCTCTGTCTCCAGATAGCCGTCTGAAAGGACGCCGTCCTCTACCGTGTAGATGCGCCCGTGAATCCATCTCACAGCGCGGCCCTCCTTCCGTCCACAAACACTGCCCGGACCCGGGCTGTCAGTTCCAGCGGAAACCGGTCATAGACGGCAATATCCGCGTCCTTTCCCACCGCCAGGGAACCCACGCGGTTCTCAATGCCGCACAGCCGTGCCGCGTCCAAGCTGACGCAGCGGAGGGCATCCATCGGATCCATCCCTTCCCGAGCCAGCAGGGACGCCGTTGTAGGCAGTAATTGTACGCTGCTTAAGCCAGGGCAAGCATCGGTGCAGACGGCGGTCAGTATACCGGCTTTCCGTGTTATCTCCGGGCTGCGGAAGCTGATCCCATCGGATTCCATATCCCGGGAGGTAAAAAACAGCGGGCCAAAAATCACCCCGGCCCCCACGCGCCGCATCTCCTCTATGAGCTGTGGCGACTGCTGTCCATGGACAATGACCACCCGGAAATGGTACTCCTCCGCCAAGGAAAGCGCAAAACGGATATCGTCCGCCCTCTGGGCGTGGATATGTGCCGGAATCTTCCCTTCCAACAGAGGAAGCATCGCTTTGCATGCTGCGCTGGGTGTTTTCCCGGTGTCCAGGCAAGCCCGTGTCTCGTCAAGTATCCGCCGCAGCAGGGCGGCGGCGGCCATCCGCGTGCCCGGTGCGCGCCCCCTGCCGCCAAAAGCGGATTTCGGCGCTTCACCCAAAGCGAACTTGACAGCGCATGCCCGCTTGATACAGGCCTGGGGCGCATAAGCCCCATTGAGCTTAAAGGCCGCCAATTGCCCACCGGCCAGCGCCGTGCTGCCCGGGCCTCCCACCACAGTGGTGATCCCTCTGCGCAGCGCCTTTCGGATAGCGGGATCCACCGGCAGGAAAGCGTCAGCCGCGTCATAATGCGGAACCAGGGGGTCATAAAGCTCACTGTACTCTGTACTGCCTACCGCTTCCGGCCCGCTGCCTACATGGCAGTGAGGGTCTACCAGCCCTGGAAGAATATAACCGCCCCCGGCATCATAATCCTCCCCGGAGACCTCCTCCCCGGCGCGCATTGGCCCAAGGGCGGTGATCCTGCCGTCTTGAAAAGATACGCAGCCATTTGGATATACTTGGCCGTCCCCTGTTAGAATGGTGCCGTTGAAAATTTTCACGTCTCCCGGGTCTCCGCCCCAGCCAGTGCCAGCCGCAGGCCCCGGTAAAGCAGCATCACCGCCGCCGCACCCGGGTCAGCAATGGTTCGGGATCCCTCGCCCCGGACGGCAATCCGGCCATGCTTGGCCAGCATATTACGGGTGTTTTCAAATCCCTGCTCCGCCGCCTTCTCCGCAGCCAGGAGCGCATCCCCTAAGGGGGCAGACGCATGTTCGCGCATCGCGCGCAGCCCAGGCAGAAGGCTGTCCAGAGAAGTCTTTTCCCCTTCCACGGCTCCGCCCAGCACCATGATCCCTTCGCCAATTTCCTCCATCAGCTTTATCAAATCGGAAATCCCGAATTCCGTATTCCCCCGCAGTGCTTTTCCCGCCTGCATGAACCCGCTGGCCAAAAGGGTTCCCATGGAGGAGGGCGCTTCCGCCGCCAGCGTCCGTCCAATGCGGTAAACCAGCTTGCCTATATCCTCTTCTTCCGTATCCTGCAAGGCGCGGTCAACCGCCGCGAATCCATCGCTGAGCACCATGCCGATGTCGCCATCTCCGGCAACACTGTCCAGTTCTACCAGAAAAGTCTGGTTTTCCCTCATAACCTCCGCCCAGGCGGAAGCGATACGTTTGATTTCCTTGGCGTTCATCATTCTCCACCTTTCTCCAGTTGATGGAAAAACGGCGTGTCCGCCGGCCTGTCCAGCAGACGGGCCAGCTCACTGTCCAGCCGGCACAGGGATACGGACAGCCCCGCCATCTCCAATGAGGTTGCATATTCACCTACATATGTCCGGTGAACACAAATACCAGACTCGCCCAGGAGCTGGTGGACTTTTCCGCAAACCAGGTATTGCTCCTCCAGCGGGGTACCGCCCAGGCCGTTAATAAGCACAGCCACCGTATCCCCCCGCCGGAAGGGCAGGTCTGTCAAAATCCGTTCCACCAGTTCCTCCGCCACTTGATCCGCAGGCAGCAGCTTACTACGGCGCAGTCCCGGCTCACCGTGGATTCCCATACCGATCTCCATTTCGTCCTCCGCGATGGAGAAGCTGGGCCTGCCCACCCGGGGCACTGTGCAGGGAGTGAGGGCAACCCCAAGCGTACGGGTGTTGGCGGCCGCTTTTTCCGCGACAGCCTTCACCTCTGCCAGCTCCATGCCTTCCCACGCCGCCGCGCCGGCACATTTGTAGACGAAAAAGATGCCCGCCACGCCGCGCCGGATGCCTGTCTCGCCTTCCTCGGGCGCGGGGCCGGAAGCCACATCATCTCCAACGATTACGGACATGGTCTGGATATCGTACTCCATATCCGCCATATCGCCAGCCATTTTGAAATTGTATTTATCACCGTTATAGTTGCCCAGAAGATACAGGACACCCCGGCCCGCTTCGACAGCCCGCGTCACCGTAAGCATATCATCCGCGCTGGGAGACTGGAACACACCCCCCACCGCGCAGCCATCCAGCAGCCCTTCTCCCACGTACCCCAGGAACAGAGGCAGGTGTCCGCTGCCACCGCCAGTCACCAAGGCCACCTTGCCCTCCTTTTTATGGCTGCGGACCAGGCAGGCCGGCTTCCCCTCCGCCGGGGCAATGTACTCCGGATGGGCCGCGTACAGCCCCCTGAGCATCTCGGGAATAAAGTCCTCCGGCTGGTTGATCAGTTTTTTCATGACGCGGACTCCTCCATTTCCTTCATCCGCTGGACGGATTCCTCGTCCACCGCCACAATAAAGCAGATTTCCACCAGCTTAGACGGTGTGATGCAGGGAGCTTCCACTGTCAGCCCCGCAGGATAAACGCCCTCAATCCACTGGTCATATACCTCAAAGAACTCGCTGACTTTAGAAATATCCTGAAAATACGCATTCAGCATCAGGATGTTTTCTTTCTTCATCCCAAACAGGGCAAACAGCTCATCGTATCTGGCCAGCACCGCCGCCGTCTGTTCCTTCAGCGTGGGATACGGCTCCCTGGAAACATGTCCGGTAAAATAGGCCACACCATTATGTACCGTAACCCGGGCGGAATTCCCATTTTTATCAAGGCGTATGATATTCATATTAATTTTCTCCTTTTACTGGTGTGGAGGACGCGCACACGTCCTCCACACTGATTTTTATACTGTTTACTCCACAGGACAGATAAACTGGAAGCGGGGCTGGCCGTTTTTGTCCAAATCCGCCCCCGTCAGGGTGGAGCGAATACCTACGGACTCATAGGCGTAGGCCAGGGGGATCCACGGCAGATCTTCCCGCAGCAGGTTTTGCATCTCGGAATAGATCTCTCTACGCTTCCCATCGTCCAGCTCATAACGGCCGCTGTCCGCCAGCGCATCGTAGTCCGGGTTCTTGTACGCGCCGTAGTTCATATTCACATTCTGCGTGGAGTAGAAGTAATCGTGGTACATATCGCCGTCATTGGCCAGGCAGACAAATCCACCGAGGGCAAACCAGGTATCTCCGGACAGTACCTTGTCGTAGTAAGTACCGATGTCCATTACCTGGATCTCCAGATCAATATTCAGCTCAGCCCAGGCGTTTTTCAGCATCTCGCACATGGAGATACGGTCGCTGGAATCCTTGCAGATAATCGTCGCGCTGAAGCCATTCTCCCAGCCGGCCTCCTTCATCAGCGCCTTGGCCTTCTCCAGGTCATAGGTGTACTGCAATTCCGCCGGGCATTCCACATAGTATTGGTTTGCCACCGTGACAATGCCGTCAGCGGGAGTAGCGGTAACGCCGTAGGCAATGTTGACCATGCTCTCCAGGTCAATGGCATAGCGCAGCGCCTGACGGACGCGGACATCAGCCAGCTCCTCATGCGCGCCGTTGACCACCAGATACTCCAGCGTCATACCGGGGAAAAGATGGATATCGCACACATCCGTGCTCTGCAAATAGTCCACCTGGCTGGCCTGAACGCCGATCACGTAATCCACCTCGCCAGTCTCCAGCGCCATGGCACGGGTAGTATCATCCGAGATCGTGCGGATAACCAGATTGCCGAAATAAGGCTTCTGCCCCCAATAATTCTCGTTGCGGACAAAGGAGACGCTGTCACCGGCAATCCACTCGGTAAAAGTCCACGGGCCGGTACCCATGGGGTTGCGGATAACCCAATCGTAATCATTGGTTTCAAAATAGTTCTTGTTGACGATCAGCCAGCCGTTGTCCACCATCATGGACAGCAGGGCGGGATACGCGCCAAAGGTGCGGATATCAATGGTGTATTTGTCCACGATCTCGCAGCGTTCCACATCGATCGCGCCCCAGCAGTATTCCTTGGAGGTACTCAGCTTGCCCCGCTGAATGGTGTAGAGGACATCCTCCGTGGTCAGCTCCGTGCCATCCTGCCACATGACGCCCTCGCGCAGCTTGACGCGCAGCGTCTCGTCATCCATCTGCTCCCAGCTTTCCGCCAGCCAGGGTTCGATCTTGTTGGTATCATTGTTCATCCTGACCAGGCCCTCATAGACCTGGACATTGATGATGGCGTCAGGCTGGGTCGGATTGCCCTGAGGATCCAGCTCCGCCGCTTCGCTCACCATAGCGACCGTGACCGTATCTTCCACCGCCGTAACCGCCAGTCCGGCAGGCGGTGAAACCTGCACAGGGGTATCGCCGTCTGTTTTGGGGGTGGATCCGGGGGTGTCTCCGTTGGACGGATCAGTTTTGGCGCCGCAGCCGGCAGCCATGACCAGCACCAGCAGAGCCGCCAGCAGTCTTGTCCATTTCTTCATAATCTTTTCCTCCAAATTCTATTTATCCCGGCAAAGCCGAAATATACTGTTTTCCAGCCTAAAGACGCTTGCGCTCGTACTCCGCGGCCGCCCAGCCAAAGCACATCCACGCTTCCTCCCGGCCAACCTCCAGCGTACGGTCCAAGGTCTTTTTATAATTCTCCATATCACCGTTGACCCGGTAGTAGTTTGCCACGCCGAACCCCTGGGTCGTCACGCTGAGGATTGGCTCAGGGTCATTCGGAACTGTCATCGCTTCCTCCGGGGTCAGCTCCCCCTTGTAGAGCAGCAGCAGCCGCAGATAGTTGTCCGTCCCGTCCATATTCCAGGAAGCATCGACTTCCTCAATCAGTTGGGCTGCCTCCTCCCTGCGCCCCTGCCGCATGAGAGTGATCCACTGCCAATTGAGCAGGGCCGCCCGCAGCGAAAGGGTTGTGGGGATATTGGCGCACTGCGCGTAAGCCTTTTCCGCCAGATCATAATTCCCCAAAATCAGATTGCACAATCCCAGGTGGTACCATACATACCAGTTCTCCGGAATCAGGCGGCTGGCCACCGCAAAATCAGCGCAGGCCAGAGCGAAATCGCCGCTGTTGATATACCTCCTGCCCCGCATGCTGAAGTTAACGCCGCTCAGCGGGTCAAACAGAATCGCTTTAGACAAAGACCAGATAGATTCCCGCACCAAATGCTGGGGAGCAACCAGATCACTCCTGCGCCGCAGGAGGTCGCAGACATCCGGCAGGATATCATAGTAATTCCACTTCCCATACAGCTCATCAATGGACTGATCCAGCTTTTTTACCTCTTCCGAGAATGGGACGTCCGCCTTGGGAATGACCTGAGCCTTATGGGACACATTTGTTATATGGCGCATATTTTTTCCTCCCTTCCGTTACATATTCCGATACGTCTTGGTGTAGTAGGCCCCGGCAAAAGCGAAGCAGTTCCAAGCCGCTTCCTGGCCCAGCTCCAAAATGTAGTCGATCAGCTCCGCGTACCGCTTTTTATTGCCAGTGGTGTAAAAATGGTTTGCCATTCCAAAGGCGTGGGTGCATACATCGAAAATCCGCTCCTTGCGGGCACTTTCATCCAAGTCTGGCCGGATATCCAGCATATCGCTTTCCGAAAGCCGGCCCTTGTAGAAATTGATCATCTCCAGATAGCCGCTGTTATAGTCCTGCGTAGTCATATCGTCCGGGATACCACGCAAGACCTGCTGCGCCTGCTCCGTTTTGCCCTGGTGCATCAGGGCCAGATAGCTCCAGTTGGCCAGTGGGATGCAGTTGGACGCCCGCTCGCTGGTCACAAAGGCGCATTTCCGGTAGGCCAGCTCCGCCAGCTCATAGTTGCCCAGCAGCACATGGGTCAGCCCCAGGTGATACCACACATCCCAGTTCTCCGGAATCAGGCGGCTGGCCACCGTCAAATCGGCGCTGGCTTCTGGAATCTCAGCTAAGTTCAAATGCCGGTGGCCCCGCCAGCGGTAATAGATCCCGCAAAAGGGATCCAGCGCGATAGCCCGGGAGAGGGAATCCAGCGCATCGCGCATCAACCGCTCCTCCCCCAACAGCGCGGCGCGCTGAAACCACAGTCCGGCGTTCTGCGGCGCGGCTTCCAATTCACGGTCAAGCTGAACCACCGCTTCAGGAAATTCTTTGGTCAGCCCCTCAATTTTTTGGGACTGGCTGGATGCTCTCATCATCGTCATATGTTCCTCCTCATCTGCTGCGCTGGATGTAGCAGGCAGCGGAATATCCAAAACAGTTCCACGCGCCGTCTTTGCCGTTCTCTACAATGTAATCAATCGTTTCGTCATATTTTGCCCGGTCACCCTGGATGAGATAGTAGTTCGCCAGCCCGAACGCCTGGGTCATCACGCCCAGCATGGGTTCAGCATCCCCCTCCCTAGGCTCCAGCAGGCGCTCCGGCGCGCGCTCCCCCTTGTAGGTCAGACACATCAGCAGGTAACTAAGGTTTGGACCCACCTCCATGTCCGGCGCCACATAACGCCTCAGCAGCCCATCCGCTTCTTCCCGGCGGCCCATTAAAGAGAGGTTGATCCACGACCAATTGACCAACGGGATACGCTTCTGATCTACCATGTGCATTTCCCAGCACTTTTTGTGGGCGTACTCCGCTGCCTGCCGGCGGCCCAGAACCGTATTGCACAGCCCGAGATGATACCACACATCCCAGCTCTCCGGCAAAAGGCGGGAAGCCACTGAGAAATCCGCGCAGGCGTCCGCCACATCGCCGCAGTTCAGATGCCGGTGGCCCCGCCAGCGGTAGTAGATCCCGCAGAAGGGATCCACCGCAATGGCCCGGGACAGAGCGTCCACCGCCTCGCGCATATTTCCAGCCGCCCCTAACACTGTGGCGCGCTCAAACCACAGCTTGGCGTTTTCCGGCTCCAGCCGGCCGTCTTCCATTTTCTGTTCAATCGCTTGCAGCGCATCCTGGGCTTCGACTTTGGCTCTCGGACAGACATATTGGGTATCTCTTGTAGGTTTTGCCATGATATCACCATGCCGGGGCGGCACCCGGCAAGAAAGCTGGGCGGGAAAAAAGCTGCCGCAAAACTTGCTTTTTTCTCCATTTGATATTTGAAAGCGGGAGTATGAGACGGCCGGCACCCGGACTTCCCGCAAAGGACTCCGTCCCTCTTGACCAATCACCTCCCCTCCTGTCCTCGCAGCATCCGGAAACCGTCTCCCAGCCGGTTTGGGCCAGGTGCGCCTACATCAGCGGATGATGGCAGGCGCAAAAGTGATTGGGGGAAAGCTCCCGCAGCTCCGGGCTTTCCTGGCGGCACGCTTCCGTTGCATAGCTGCAGCGGGCCGCAAACCGGCAGCCCGGTTTGGGATCAATGGGTGAGGTAATCTCCCCTTTTAAGAGGAACCGCTCGCGTTTCACATCAATATTGGGGATAGGGATTGCGGAGAGCAGCGCCTTGGTATAGGGGTGGCAGCAATGTTGGAAGAGTTCTTTCGCGGGGCTGTGCTCCACCACTTTTCCCAAATACATCACACAGATTTCATCAGAGATATGCCGGACCACAGACAAATCGTGGGTAATGAACAAATAGGTATACCCATTTTCCCGCTGCAAATCCTGCATTAGATTGAGGATCTGCGCCTGGATGGATACATCCAGGGCGGAGACCGGCTCGTCACAGACAATAAACCGTGGCTGCAATACCAACGCGCGGGCGATCCCAATACGCTGGCGGCGCCCGCCGTCCAGCTCATGGGGATAGCTGTCCGCCAGACGGGCCGCCAGCCCAACGGTATCCATCGTCTCCCGCACCCGGCGGTCCAGCTCCTGTTTATTTTTCACCAAGCCATAGATCTGCAATGGCTCGCCGATGGCCTGGGAAACGCTCATCCGCGGATTCAAGGACGAAAACGGATCCTGGAAAATCATCTGCATATTCTTGCGCAGCGTGTGAAGCTGCCGTTTTTTCACATTGGTAATACTTTTGCCGTCCAGGAGTATCTGCCCCTCCGTAGGCGGAAGCAGATGGATCAGCGTCCGGCCCAGGGTACTCTTTCCACAGCCGGACTCTCCCACCACGCCCATTGTCGTACCAGTCTCAATTTGAAAGCTGACATCGTCTACCGCGTGCAGAGTCCCCGCAGGCACTTTAAAATATTTTTTCAGATTTTTAACTTCCAGCAGCGTACTCATTCCATGGCCTCCCTTCTCTCTCCCCCGCTGCACCGGCAGCACCGGACAGTATGCCCCGGCTCAGGCTCTACCACAGGCGGTTCCCTCTGGAGGCAATCATCGCAGGCCTCCTCGCACCGGTCATAGAAGCTGCAATGGTTAGGAAGCTTCGTTGGATCCGGCATCAAGCCGGGAATGGGCTGAAGCCGGTCCACGTCCTTATCCAGGCTAGGCAGGGAGCGGAACAGCCCCACGGTATAGGGGTGCTTTGGCCGGTGAAAAATCTGCTCCACCGTGCCGTACTCCACCAGCTCGCCTGCGTACATGATCGCGACCTTGTCGCAGGTCTCCGCCACCACGCCCAGATCATGGGTAATCATAATCATAGAGGTATTTAGATCATCCTTCAGCCTGCGCATCATATCCAATATCTGGGCCTGGATGGTAACGTCCAGCGCGGTTGTCGGCTCATCCGCGATAAGCAGCTCAGGGCTGCATGCCAGCGCAATGGCGATCACCACCCGCTGGCGCATCCCGCCCGAAAATTGATGGGGATACTCATTAAAACGCTCCCCCGGGATTCCAACCCGCTCCAGCATCTCCGTGGCCCGTATAACCGCCTCTGCCGCAGAGCAGTTTTCATGGAGCTTGATAACCTCCATAATCTGATTCCCCACGGTCTGTACAGGATTAAGGGAGGTCATCGGGTCCTGGAAGATCATGGAGACCTTTTTCCCGCGAATCTGCCGGATTTCCCGCTTCGCCATGGACAACACGTTTTCGCCGTCCAGCGCGACAGTCCCTTGTACCACCCTTCCGGGCGGCTCCGGAACCAGCCGCATAATACTTAGCGCCAGCGTGGTTTTTCCCGCCCCCGTCTCTCCGACAATCCCCAGGGTTTCCCCCCGGTCCATCTCAAAAGAGACGCCGTTAACCGCTTCTACCACCTCGTTTTCAAGCTCATAGTGAACCACCAGGTCTGACACCTTCAGCAATTTTTCCCTCATAGGCTCCCCCTTTTTATCCCTTCATTCTCGGATCAAGCGCATCGCGCAGCCCATCCCCCAGCAGGTTAAAGCATCCGATAGCCAGCATGATAGTAATGCCTGGGAATGTAACCATCCACCAATTGCTGCGGATGTACTGCCGCGCCGAGGAGAGCATCATCCCCCACTCCGCCGTTGGAGGCTGGATACCCAGTCCCAGGAAGCTGAGGCCACAGGCACACAGGATGCCGCTGGCAATGCCGATGGTTCCCTGCACAATGATCGGCGCCAGGGAGTTGGGCAATAGATGCTTAAAAATCAGCCGGCCGTTGGAAGCACCGATGGCGGTGGCCGCTTCCACAAACTCCATGCTTTTGTTGGTCATAACCGAACTGCGCACGATCCGGGCGAAGCGCGGAACATTGCTGATGGCAATGGCCAGAAGCAGGTTCCAAAGCCCCGTGCCGAGAGAGGCCGCGATCCCCAGAGCCAGGAGCATATTGGGTATCGCCAGAAATACGTCCATCACCCGCATGATAACATCGTCCACCCGTCCACCGTAAAACGCGGCTACCGCGCCCAGGATACCTCCCAGCAGCAGCCCCACCACAACGGAGACGATCCCGATAATCAGGGACATGCGGGAACCCCAGATGATCCGGCTGAGGATATCACGCCCCAGATTATCCGTCCCCAGGGGATACTCCTTGTAGGGCGCGGTAAACGCCACAGCGTAATTCTGCTCGTCAAAGCCATAGGGCGCAAGCTGCGCCGGGAATACCGCGCATATCAGAAGAATAACAATCACCACGCCTGCTGCCATCGCAGCCTTATTCCGCCGCAGGCGCCGCCACGCAGCCTTCGCCGGACTAACCGGACTTGTACTCCGCTCTTTTGCCGCTATGCGCGCCGCCCGTTCCGTTGCGGGTGTTATCCGCTTTGCCATTACTCCGTCACCTCCGCCTTTCTTTTCTTAGTGCTGTATTGAGACTTCATTCTCGGGTCAATATAAGCATAGAGAACATCAATAACCAGGTTGCAAATACTGAAAATAAAGGCCAGAATCGCCACCCCGCCCATAATAACCGGATAATTGCGGTTGGTAATCGCATCCACCATATACTTGCCAATCCCCGGGATTGCGAACACCGACTCCGTCAGGACCGCTCCCCCCAGCAGGGAACCAAACTCCAGGCCAACAATCGTCACAATTGGAATCAGCGCATTGCCCAGCGCGTGCCGTACGATGGTCTGGTACTCTGTCTGCCCCTTGGCCCGCGCTGTGCGGATATAGTCCTGCCGGATTACCTCCAGCATACTGGAGCGGGTTGTCCGGGTAATGGTGGCCATACAGCTTGTCCCCACTGTGAGCGCGGGAAGGATCCAGTACCGCGGCCCATAAAAACCGGAGGACGGAAGCCAGTTAAGGTATACGGAGAAGACAAGGATATTCATAAGCCCCTGCCAGAAGTTCGGCATAGAAACCCCGATAAAGGACAGCCCTGACGCCGCGTAGTCCACCAACGTATTCTGCCAGGTGGCGGCGGCAATCCCCAGCGGCACGCCGATTCCCACAGAGATCAGCGTACTAATGCCCGCCAGGATCATTGTCGTGGGCAGCCGTTCCAGCACCTCAGTCAGGACAGGGACTCCTGTCTTGTAGGACGTCCCCAGATCACCCCGGGTTACGATGCCGGCCAAGTAGTTGATGTACTGTACGATGACCGGTTTGTCCAGGCCCATCTCTACTCGAACCCGCTCCACCGCTTCCTCCGTGGCCCCCTCTCCCGCCAACATCCGCGCGGGGTCTCCCGGCATCAATTGGTTGAGGATAAACACGATCGTAATGACTCCTATCAACACGGGAATCAATTGAAGCAGCCGCTTCAGGATGTACTTGGACATACTCTCTCACCCTACCCTTTCTGTCAATTCTGTCCATAGCTCACACACACGTTTTGTGCTGTTTGTTTTATTATAAAGGAAACTTCCCCACAGAAAAACCGACAGATTTAAGAATTTTACTGCAATTTTAATCCATTGACAAAAAACGCTTAAATCCGGCTTGTTTTGTGCTATACTACCATATACATTCTTTCCGCCGCATGGAATCCTCGCGTACATTACGCCGCCTAAGGCGGCAATCGCGCCATGCCGGCCATTCTTTCACCTGGAGGGGTTTATGCGTATCAAGCCGCTGCTTCACCGGCTGCTCCGCAGGCTAGGCGACCTGAGTCTCAGCAGAAAAATTTGTCTTATTATCTATCTTGCAAGTCTGACGGTATTTCTCGGCATGGGGGTTGTCATTTATGAAATTTCCACCACCTCCGCCAGCAAGGCAATGCTGTCCGATGGCACAGACTACTGCGGCTTCGGCACCCGCATTGCGGAAAACGCCTGCTCATATTTGAAGGGCGTCACGGATTACTACAGTACAGACAGCGTGGTGCAGTACCTTCTCTCCCCCAGCCGTCCCACAGTCGCTTCTGAAGCCCTCTCCCCGCAGTTTGCATCCTTTCTCCAACCAAGGAAATACATTGTTTCCGTACTGTTTTTTGACACGGAAGGCTCGCCGGTCCAGTACATGTCCATTGATGGCTCCTCCGATCCCTATTCCCAAGGAGACCGCCCCGCCTTCCGCCAGTTGATGCAGGGATCTGATTACGTGTGGGAGTTCATCGACACGGACGGCGGCCTGCTCCGGCGGGATAATACGCCGAAGCTGTCCCTTTGGCGTCTGGTTCGCAGCACCTCCAGCAGGAAGATTATCGGCGCGGTCTGCGTATCCATCGACAGCCGTCTCCTGCTGCGCTATGAGATCCCGTATACGCGCCCCTACTATCGGGAGTTTTCCATCCTGGACAGCGAGACGGGCCGGATCGCTTCCGATTATACCGGCAATATTTCCGGCGATACCGCAGCCCAGGCACTGCTGTAAGCAGTCAAGTAAAAAGGGCCAAATTTCGCCACAAAGTATACCAGTGCCGGGGCGAGGTTTCGCCAGGAAGTATACCAGCGGAAAAAGTTAGTTAGTAATGGACTGGTGGTGCTCCAGTCTGTAGCTGGAGCCG
>CAJUNA010000040.1 GCA_910587645.1 uncultured Oscillospiraceae bacterium | reverse complement strand
TTTTACCTCTACAAAACTGCCGCAGGTCTTGACCACGCCCACCACAAAGAACAGCACCAGCAGGGCGTAGCCGATGACCTGCAACGCGCCGTGGATGTCCGCCACCACGTTCCAGATCGCGCCGCCCTTGAAGTCCTGGGGGGACTGCGTGATAAGCTGCCATATCTCGCTCAACTTGCCGTTCCAGACCTCCAAAGCGTTCTCTAAATTCTGGACTACCCAATTATCCGACACGCAAAGCACCTCCTTTTAAGGGGCAGGCCCATCCCGTGAGCCTGCCCCGTGTCAATGGATAGTGAGGGCTTACGCGCCGGTGATAAGGGTCAAAATCTCCTTGGCGAAGGTAATGATAACGCCGCCCGCCAGGGTCAGGAAGCCGTTGGAACGCTGGGACGGGTCGTGGCTCTGGAGGGAGAGGCCCACCTGGACGATGCCCCAGCCCAGCAGAATGAGGCCCACGGCCCGGATCAGGCCGAAGATGAACGTGGACAGGTTGTTGATAACGGTGAGGGGGTCGCCGCCAGCGGCGGGGGCGGCAAAGGCCGTCATGGTGCAG
Source organism: uncultured Oscillospiraceae bacterium (assembly GCA_910587645.1). GTDB lineage: Bacteria > Bacillota > Clostridia > Oscillospirales > Oscillospiraceae > Pelethomonas. Next base: position 692 of record CAJUNA010000040.1, on the reverse strand, counting down.
CAGCCCATCAGGGCCACGGTCGCCACCAGGGAGCAGTAGTAGCGGAAGCCCTTTTTCACCTTGTCGGGCGTGGGCAGACGGTTCTCGTTCTTCTTGAAAATGCTCATTGTGTGTTACCTCCATGATTGATGATATATTCCTCCAATTCTTCCTCAGTGAGAAGAATGAAGCGGTGTTGTCCGGCGTCCAGTTTCACCTCCGCCGCCTGTTTCAGCAGTTCCGGGTCAAGCTGGATAGAAGCGATGCTGCGGGTGTCCTCCCCATGCCGGTACGGTTCGGCCCCGCCGTCTGTGGTCCGCTTCACATTGGGGTGTTTCAGAATGTCGTACTTGAAGTCCTGAATGGGCCGCTCTCCACGGATAAAAAGAAGCGCATACTGGTTGTCCAGCATACGCACTTCATCCGGCATAAGCAATTCGCGGCCCGCTAATTGCCAGTTGGTGGAGTAGCTGCCGTTCCGCCCCCTGGACTGGCCGTAGGTGTTCGTGTCGATGGTTTCCTTGCCCAGCAGTTTGGAAACGTACTCGTGGGTCGCCTGCTCATTTCCACCGAGATAGATAAACTCGTCGCAGTTGCCCACGATGCTCTCCCACTGTTTCTCAAAGAGGGCCTTTAGCTGGGCGAGGTTCTGGATGATGATGCTCACGGAGATCTCCCGGCTCCGCATGGTAGCCAGCAGCTTGTCAAACTCG
>CAJUNA010000039.1 GCA_910587645.1 uncultured Oscillospiraceae bacterium | reverse complement strand
GGAGCCCCCTGTCCTGGACAAGGACGGCGCCAAGGCTGAGATCGACGCGTACAGAGCGGATGAAGTTGCCGCCCTGACCGGCGACGACGCTAAGGCCGCTGCCGATGCTAAGGCTGCCGCCAAGGCCGCTGTCGATGCCGCCACCACCCAGGAAGAGATCGACAAGGCTATTGCTGATTACAAGGCCGCTATTGATGAGATCCTCACCGGCGAGGAACCCAAGAATCCTATTACCGTTACCTTCCAGTATGCCACCGGCAGCGAGAAGAAGTTCAACAATGTTGACCTGACCCTGCCCACGGCTCAGGAAGTGATGCCCGGCGAGACCGTTACCGTGACCGGCATCCCCACTGCGGACACCGTCAAGGACGAGATGTCCAACCTTCAGACCTATCTGATCCTCCTGTCCAAGGAAGATCCTGATGCCGAGGATACCACCGAGGCGGACGTGTATACCATGGATCAGTACACCACCCCCGCCACGATCACTGCCGGCGATACCGACATGATTGTGTACTGCTACTATGGCGTGACCACCCTGAGCGGTGAAGGCGAGCCTGATGACCCCGTGATCCCCCCTCCCGATGATGACGGCATTATCGTCCTCAGCCTGGACGAGGGTATCCAGACCCTGGCCATCGACAAGCCCGCCCCTGTGGAGACCTACACCACCTGGATCCTGGCTCCCAAAGCGATCGAGTCCCTGACCCTGGAGGGCGAAGGTACCCTGTACACGGACGTTGTTGGCCCCACCAAGTACGATCCTGACGGCGATGTGCAGCCCGCGAACGCTGGCTATGTGCTGGGCGCCGCTGAGAAGTACGCCGAGACCCATAATCTGTGGTGGGTAACCTACAAAATGGCCGAGGGCCAGACTTGGGTTAAGCCCGGCGTTAGCAAGGACGAGACCCCCGAGGGCATCACTGTCACCGTGAACGGCGAGAACATCACCGTTGACCCCGTGAAGGATGTTTATGAGACCGGAGACGTTATCACCATCACCCCCGCTGAGAACTTCGCTATCGAGACCGCTACCGCTGCCGTTGGCAGCGGGGCGGCCGCCGGTCTGGAGCTCGAGGCGGACGGTTCCGTGAAGTACACCGTTCCCGAGACTACCGAGGCCATCGTGATTACTGTGGCCACCAAGTCCACCCTGACCCTCAACGACCAGGTGAACGCCGCTAAGGCTGAAGCCGAGAAGATGGCCGCCGAGGCCAAGAAGAACAACCCCGACCTGAACGGCGCGCAGATTGCCAAGATCGATGCCGCGCTTGCAGAAGTCCTCAACGCGCTGAACGCGGCGTTCAGCGAGGATGCCATCCAGGCCGCCATGGAGACCTTCGAGAAGAAGCTTGCCGATGCTATCGCCGGCAAGAACTCTGAGATCGACAAGGAAGACGGTACCATCACCCTGGACTGGTGGCTGGATCCCGCCTGGGGCCTGACGGACATTGACGCGGATCATCTGGTGGCCCTTCTGACCGCCGAGAACCCTGACATGACCTTCGCTTCCGCGAAGATCACCACTGCGACTGCTGCCGGTACCGGCGTAGGCGAGGCTACCATCCTCTGCGATGGTGAAATCTATATCGTTAACCTCCAGCGTTTTGTTAAGGTGTCCGTAGACGGCAAGGAAGTCGGCGTTGCGAACCTGGGCGCCACGACTTTGAACTGCCTGGCCAAGGGCGCGTATGTTGAGGATACCAAGGCTGGCGCTGCTGCGGCTGCTAATCTCTACAGCAACGCTGTGGTTGCGAATGATGGTGCTAACGTTACTGTCACCGCTCTTGCTGGCGATGTGAAGCTGGTCAGCGTGATCCCTGTGACGGTCGAGGCTGCCACCCGGAGCACTGTGAATGGCTTCAAGATTACTTATACTGGCTGCGAAGATGTGACTGTGAGTACTGTTAGTGCCGCCGCCTACGCCCGCAAGGGTGCTGTCCTGGAAATCGCTGCAATTAATGCTACTGCTGACAATGGTTCTTATTACCAGTTGAAGCTGACCCAGGATGCTGGCCAGGCGGCTGAGAAGGTGCTCAACACCTTTGAGCGTCAGTTCGTTGCAGGCGGCGACCATGGCAAAACTCCCGACTTCAACCTTCCTGTTGAGGCTGAGTGGACTAACGTGCAGATCAGCTACCTTCAGGGCTTCATGATTAAGTACGGCGCTAAGGAGCTGGGCGTGGTAGCCAAGGGCACGAATAAGACTCTGGACGTTACCGGCAAGGGCCTGGCTGATGGGAACTATGTGCCTGTAACTGCGAATGCCGCCAACATTGCGGATGCTAATCTCATTACGGTCGCGACTGCTGCTGGTGCTGCTACCCTGACGCTCAAGGCTGACGCTTCCTTTGCTGAAAACGCCAATGGCGATGTGAGCATCGTTCCCGCTGTTCAGGTGACTGCCAGCGGTGCAACTGGAACCTCTGCGGCCTACACCTATGGTGATATCACTGAGGGCGTTACGATTAGCGATGCTACCTATGTTGCCGCTGGCGCGGTTGTGACGTTCACTCAGAGCGGTGATTCCTGGACGGAAGGCGACATCATTGTCCAGACCGCTACTGACGCCAACAGCAAGGCCGTTGTTACCAAGCTGGAAGGCGTTGAGAACGCGGAGGGCAAGATGACCTTTGAGACCACGCTGGAAGACGGCTATGCGTATACTTACAGCGTAGCCGGCACGGCGGATGTCGAGGGGCTGGCGCTGGAGGTTGGCACGGATTTGAATGAGAATGCTGCTTCCGGCAAGTTCGCAGAAGTTGACTTTGAAACCGCTAAGGCTGATGTTACCCTTGGGGCTGTGTATGAGTTCGAGGGCGATGACGGCGTGATCCGGGTTCCTGGCTTCGATGCGTTCATGGCCGCAGTTGGCGATGGTACGCTGGCGAAAGGAGATGTCATCACCGTTACTGTGACCCTTACCGCGGCGGATGGCAAGTACTTTGCCGCCCGTCCTGTTGTGGGTTACGATGAGACGGTGTGTGAGAATTGGACTGAGGTTTGGGAAAACGAGACCCTGACCATCACCTTTGACATTACCCTGACCGACACCACTAGCGCCAATACCTGATTAACCCCTGCCCCCCAAGGACTTCGGCCCTTGGGGGGCTTTTTGCAGAAAAAAGCCCCCAGACTTGACAAAACAAGCCTGGGGGGCTATAATGATGGTGGGCGCTGCGATAAGCGGATGACCCTGTAAGTTGGTTATTTAGCTAAAAAGCCTGACAACCGTCACCGGGCAGGGTGGCGGTTGTCCTTCTCTACGCGGAAAGTGATTTTACGCCCTTTCCAATAAATCGTAATGAGGACAGTCATGGTCTCACCTCCTTTCGGAAGGTGTGGCCATCCGCCTACCGTTATCCAGCGCCCAGCCCCATCCGGGGCTGGGTTTATTTTATCAGATTCGACAGGTTATGTCAAATTGTTCTTGCCAAATACTTTTCGATGTGTTATATTTTATTGAGAATAACGCATGGAGGAACCTTTGTGGAATTAAGCAGGCTTCTAAACCTCCGCCCCGGCGTGACCGCGCTGGCCGGGGGCGGGGGGAAAACAACGGCGATGTATGCCCTCGCCCGGGAACTGGCGCGGCGCGGCACGGTGGTTTGCACAACCACGACCCACATCCTGCCGCCCGGCCATCTGCCCGTCCTGGACGGCGCGGATGCGGGGGCTTTGGAGCGGGCGGTCAGGAATTATGGCTGTGTCTGCGTGGGCGCGCCTGCGCGGGAGGGAAAGCTGTCCGCCCCGGCACTGGCCGTGGGGGAGCTGGCGCGGTTTGCGGACTATGTGCTGGTGGAAGCGGACGGCTCCAAGGGGCTGCCGGTCAAGGCACACCTGTCCCATGAGCCGGTGATCCCGCCGGAGACGGGGGTGGCGCTGCTGCTGGCAGGCGCGTCCGGGTTTGGGCGGCCGGTCCGGGAAGCAGTCCACCGCTGGGAGCAGTTCTGTACCCTGACCGGCGCCGGGCCGGAGGAGTTGGTTACGCCGGAAAATCTGGCGCGGCTCATTGCGGCGGAGGGATTGGGGGATATTATACTTGTCAATCAGGCGGAAACGCCAGCGGCCATGGCTTGCGCCGGACGGCTCGCCGGGTTATTGCCCCAGCCTGTTTTCGCCGGAGCGTTGAGAGGAGGAGTTTTGACATGCTTGTCGTAATTCGCGGCGGCGGCGACTTAGCCACCGGGATCGCGCTGCGGCTGTATCGCAGTGGGATGGAGGTTGTGGTCTGTGAGACTGCCGCGCCTACGTCTATCCGCCGGACGGTCTGCTTTTCGGAAGCTGTCCGGCTGGGGGGGACTGTGGTGGAAGGTATTTCCGCCCGCCGGGCGGAGGTTGAAAATGTACCGGGTTTGCTGGAAAAAGGCGTGATCCCCGTGCTGGTTGACCCAGAAGCGGCCTGCGTTTCCCAGTTAAAGCCGGACGCGGTGGTGGATGGGATCCTCGCCAAACGCAACCTGGGCACTACGATAGACATGGCGCCCATTGTGGTGGCGGCAGGCCCCGGCTTTACCGCCGGAACAGACTGCCACGCGGTAGTGGAAACCATGCGCGGGCACTATCTGGGGCGTGTGATATACCACGGCTCCGCGCTGCCGGACACCCAGATTCCCGGCCTGATCGGGGGGTACGCAGGGGAACGGGTTCTCCGCGCACCTGTGGACGGCATTTTCCGGGGCGCCAAACAGATTGGCAGCTATGTGGAAGCGGGAGAGACCGCTGGGTATGTGTCCGGCGTACCGGTGGTTTGCACGATTTCCGGCACACTTCGCGGATTACTTGCCGACAACGTTTTAGTTACCAAAGGGATGAAAAGCGGAGATGTGGATCCCCGCTGTGAACCGGATCACTGCGGCTGCGCGTCCGACAAAGCGTTGGCAGTGGGCGGAGGCATATTGGAAGCAATCCTGCACCTGCACCAGAAGCTGGAAAAGAAATGATAGGAAAAGAACGGCCCTCTCGGCAAATATTGGAAAAAACCACGGAAAATTTCCGTGGTTTTTCGATTGCATCTTGACAGATGAATCGCTAAGGCCTTATCGTATTTTTGAGGAGGCAAAAATTTCCAATTTTGTCGAAATAAAGAGGAGGTATCTTCAATGTCGAGAAAGACCATTCTGCCCAACATTGCTTATGACACCCAGCGCCGCAGCTTTTATGTTACCATCCGCCGCTCTATGCCGGACGGCACCACCAAGCGGGCCGTCCAGTGCTACCCCACCCTGGAGCTGGCGATCCAGGCATTGGACCGCCGGGGCGGAGAAGAAATCCTCACCCATGGCGAGGGGCTGGATAAGCTGACCCTGGGGCAATGGCTGACCTACTGGCTGGAGCAGATCATCAAGCCCAGCCGTTCCGCCAGCACGGCCCATGGGTACTGCATGATTATCCGCAACCACCTCTCCCCCGCGCTGGGCAGCGAGCTGCTGTCCAAGCTGACGCCCGCCCAGGTGCAGTTGTATCTGAACCGGATGCAGTCCGAGGGGTTATGCGCCAACACAGTACGCAAGCATTACATGCTGCTGCACAACGCCCTGGAACATGCCCGGAAGCAAGAGCTGGTATCCCGTAACGTGACAGAGTACGTGACGCCGCCCTCTGCCAGCGACCCTACCCATCATTTTTATGATTCCGAGACGATGGCGAAGCTTTTTGAAATTCTGGCCGGTACATCCATGGAGCCGGTCGTAAAGATGGCGGGGTACTTAGGCCTGCGGCGGGCGGAAATCTGCGGCTTGAAGTGGAACCATGTGGATCGGGAGCAGAAGGTAATCACTATTGCGGATACGCGGACAACGGTCAACGGCCGTCCAGTGAATAAGTCCACAAAAAACCGTTCTTCCATCCGGCGTTTAGGCTACGCGGGCCTGACAGACATGGAGGAATTGATTGAGCGGCTTTGGAACCAGCGGCAGATGGAAATGGAATTATTGGGGGACCGTTATGAGGACAAGGGGTATGTAATCTGCCACGATGGCGGAAAGCCCTATCAGGCGGATTATCTCAGCAACCGCCTCCAGCGGGTATTGAGCAAGACGGAGCTTCCTTATGTCACGCTGCATGGCCTGCGGCATAGCTTTGCCAGTATTGCCAACAGCGCGAATATCCCGCTTTTCGGCATCAGCCGCGCATTAGGGCATAGTACCACCAATACGACCAGCCGGATTTATATGCACCTTTTTGACGACACCCATCTGGCGGTTGTACAGGCAGTCGGTCAAGCGGTTGGCGGCACCCAGCCCCCACAAATCCTGCCAGGCGCACAGATGGATTCCTAGCGCAGGTTCGTCTACCCACCAAAAGCATCCCCATGGTCTGGGCGGCAGAAAATATGAGACCCCGGCCAAAAGCCGGGGTCTCGCGCGTGACCTTACTGCTCGGAGAACATATCCTTCCCCACGCCGCAGAGGGGGCACTCAAAATCTCCGGGAACATCCTCCCACTTGGTGCCGGGGGCAATGCCGTGCTCAGGATCACCGGCGGCCTCATCGTAGACGTAGCCGCAAACATCGCAAACATATTTCATGGTTTGATTTCTCCTTTTCAGTTGATGGTATCCCTAGTATACCCAATTTTTATGCAATTTGTCTGTTGCAAATACAACGATGCTAACTAAGTTCCGCCTGCCCGGTATAAAGCTGGTAATACTTGCCGTTCTGGGCAATTAAATCATCGTGATCCCCACGTTCAATAATCTCGCCCTGTTCTAATACCATAATCGCTTTTGCGTTGCGTACGGTGGACAGCCGGTGGGCAATCACAAACACCGTGCGGCCCGACATAAGGCCGTCCATGCCCTTCTCAATCAGTTTTTCCGTCCGGGTGTCAATGGAGCTGGTGGCTTCGTCCAGGATCAGCACCGGCGGATCCGCTACGGCGACACGGGCAATGGCCAGGAGCTGGCGCTCCCCTTGGCTGAGACTGCCGCCATCATCGGTAATCCAGGTGTCGTAGCCATCCGGCAGGTGGCTGATGAAGGTATCCGCGTTGGCCAGGCGGGCGGCGGCGCGGACTTCCTCATCGGTGGCGTCCAGCTTGCCGTAGCGGATGTTATCGGCAATGGTGCCGGTGAACAGATGGGTGTCCTGGAGGACGATGCCCAGGGACCGGCGGAGGCTTTCCTTGCTGATGTCCCGGACATCGATGCCATCGTAGGTGATCAGCCCGTTTTCAATTTCATAGAACCGGTTGATTAAATTGGTAATGGTCGTTTTCCCTGCGCCGGTAGAGCCGACAAAAGCAATCTTCTGCCCCGGCTTGGCGTAGAGGGAAATGCCGTGGAGAATGGTTTTCTCCGGCACATAACTGAATACTACATCCTGGAAGCGCACGTCACCCCGCAGGGGAACCAGCCCACCGTCAGGCTTCTTCCAGGCCCAGCCATCGCTGCGGCCCGCCGCTTCGGTAATGGTTCCATCGGCGGCGCAGGAGACATGAACCAGTGTGACCTTGCCTTCGTCTGTTTCGGGAGCGGTCTCCATGACTTCAAACACCCGCTCCGCGCCTGCGATGGCGGCGAGGATGTTGTTCACCTGCTGGCTGACCTGGCTGATGGGCTGGCTGACCTGCCGGGTGTACTGGAGATAGAGCAGCAGGGAGCCTAAATCCAGGCCGAAAGCGATGGAAAGCAGTGCGCCGGCACAGCAGGTCAGCGCGTAGTTGATATGGCTGATATTGCCCATAGCGGGCATCATAGCCCCGGCGAAGGATTGCGCATTGGTGGCGCTGCGGCGGTAACGCTCGTTGCGCTGGTTGAAGCCCTCCTTGGCCTTGGCTTCATGGTTGAAGACCTTGATGACCTTCTGCCCCTCAATCATCTCCTCAATGTAACCATTGACCTCGCCCAGGTCTTTCTGCTGGGCCATGAAGTAGCGGCGGGAACGCTTGCCTACCGTCATGATTACAACCAGCATCAGCCCTAAGGAAAACACGGTTACCAAAAACAGAATGGGGCTGAGGTACAGCATTACCGCAACCACCCCTATAAAGGTCAGTGTGCCGGAAACCAGGGAAATCATGCCGTTTTGCAGAATTTCGGTGAGGGTATCGATATCGTTGGTGTAGCGGCTCATCAGCTCGCCGTGGGTGTGGGTGTCGAAGTAGCTGAGGGGCAGGCGCTGCATCTTGGCGAACAGATCCCTGCGGATGGCATGGGTGGCCTTCTGGGAGACGTGAACCATGATGCGGGAGTACGCGTAGCTCAACAGCGCCGCAGCAATGTAGAGGCAGGCCATAAATACCAGCGTCCTTGCCAGACGGGCATAGTCGCCGGGGACAATGCACTCGTCGATTAATGGCCGGAGCATATACATCCCGCCGATGGAGCAGGCGGTATTGAGCACCAGGCAGAGGGCTACTACCAGCAGCAGCCATTTTGACCTGCCGATATATCCCATCAGCGTACCAATGGTTTTGCCCGTATTTTTTGGCTTCTGGAAGCCTCCGTGGGGGCCACCGGGGCCGTGTCCATGTCTAGGCATCTGCGCTCACCCCCTCTTGCTGGGACAAAAATACATCGCGGTAGATTTCACTGGATTTCATCAATTCGTCATGGGTTCCAGTTCCGGCGATCCTGCCATCGTCCATTACGATGATGATGTCCGCGTCCATAATGGAAATGATCCGCTGGGCAATGATAATTTTTGTCGTGTTGGGAAGCTGGGTACGGAAGGCGGCGCGGATTTTCGCGTCCGTGGCCGTATCCACCGCGCTGGTGCTGTCGTCCAGGATCAGGACTTTAGGCTTCTTCAAAATCGCCCGGGCGATGCAAAGGCGCTGTTTCTGGCCGCCGGAGACGTTGACGCCTCCCTGGCCCAGGTCGGTGTTGTAGCCATCTGGCATGCGGTGGATAAATTCGGCGGCACAGGCCGCTTCGCAGGCGGCTTCGATTTCCCCGTCCGTGGCGTTGGCATCGCCCCACAGGAGGTTGTCCCGGATGGTGCCGGAGAACAGGGTGTTCTTTTGCAGGACCACGCTCACCGCGTCCCGGAGATGCTCCATGCTGTAGTCCTGCACTGGCCTGCCGCCCACCCGTACGGTGCCCTCCTGGGCTTCGTAAAGCCGGGGAATGAGCTGAACCAAGGTGGATTTGGCGGAGCCGGTGGCGCCAATGATGCCGGCTGTGGCGCCGCTGGGGATGTGGAGGCTGATGTCATGCAGGTTCCATTTTTCCGCACCCTCGTTGTACTTGAAAAAGACATGGTCGAAGTCCACGGAGCCATCGGATACTGTCAGGGAGCCGCCGCCATCCACGATCTCAGGAACCTCATCCAGAACCTCCACAATACGCTTGGCGCAGGCCACGGAGCGGGTCAGCATCATCATAATCATAGATACCATCATCAGGCTCATGAGCACCTGGGTGATATAGGTGAAGAAGGTGGACAGCAGGCCCACCTCCAGTTCTCCGGACTGAACCAGGGGCGCGCCGTACCACATAACGGCGATGATGGTGCCGTAGGTAATGAGCATCATGATGGGCATGTTGACCACCACAAAGCCGAAGGCTTTTTCGGAGATGTTCCGGAGCTGGTGGTTGCGCTTCTGGAATTTCTCCTCCTCATAATCCTCCCGGACAAAGGATTTGACCACGCGGATGGCGGACAGGTTTTCCTGCACGGCCAGATTGACGCCATCGGTGGCTTCCTGGAGCTGGCTGAACATGGGGCTGATGAATTTGACCACCAGGGCGATCATCACCAACAGCAGCGGCAAAGCCACCAGGAACACGCCGGACAGCTTGGCGCTGATGGCGACAGCCAGCACCAGGGCGGATACCAGCATCACCGGGGCCCGAACCAGCAGCCGCATCCCCATGGTTACCGTCATCTGCATCATGTTGCAGTCGTTGGTCAGGCGGGTCACCAGGGAGGCGGTGGAAAATTTCTCAATGTTCCGGAAGGAGAACTCCTGGATATGGCTGTACTGGGCCTGCCGCAGGTTCGCGCCGAAGCCCTGTCCCGCCCGGGAGGATAAGAACGCCGCCCCTACGCCCAGGCCCATGGACACCAGGGCCATGAGAACCATCAGCGCGCCCCTCTGCAAAATATAGCTTGTGTCCCCGGCAGGGATGCCGGTGTCCACGATGTCGGCCATGACCAGGGGGAGCAGCAGCTCGAACACCGCCTCGGCGGCGGAGCAGAGTACGCCGGAAAGCATCCATTTCCGGTATCCCCTGGTATACGGCCAGAGTTTTTTGATCATGCCTTGTTTACCTCGTTTTCCAAGTTTTCGATGATGCGGGGCAACAGCTCCCGCAGGATGTTTTCCTCCTCTTCCGACAGGCAGCTTGCAAACCGCCGCCCCGTGCCTTTTAAAATGGATTGGAAAGCTTCCGTTTTACGCCTCCCGTCCTCCGTCAGGCCCAGCAGGCGGACACGGCCATCGGCGGGGCTGGTCCGCCGGGTGATGCAGCCCTTTTCCTCCAGTCGGCTGACAATGCCGTTGATGGTGGAGGGCTTCAGGTGCAGCTCCTGCTCCAAATCCCGCTGGTTCACAGGCTGCCCGCTCCGGCAGAACAGGTACATCAGCACATGAGACTGTACCGGCGTTACATCATATCCGGACTGGCGCAGCAGCTTTTCGTTGTACAGCATTCCCAGATGGGCGCAGTAGCCGATCAATAGCCCTATATCCGGCGTCCCGCTCATGGTTTTCACTCCCTTCTTTTGCCGGTAGTTAGCATGCTTACTTTTAGCGTGCTAACTATACACCTTATTTTTCCCTTCGTCAAGCGGGGATTTTGAATGGTTTTTGAACCTCCTGTGAACATTTCGTGAATTGTCACTGAGAACAGTTGACTTTTGACAGGCACTATATTATGATGGCGTTGTTCAGAAATGAATTCTCTCTTTTCTCCCTCTCTCTTTTCTACAAAAAGCCCCCGGCCATCCGGCCGGGGGCTTTTTGCGGCCTCAGCCGCCCTTATCCGTCCCATACCTCATACAGCGCGTTCAGCACCGCCCAGCCCTGGGGATAGGGGCGCATCAGGTTCCAGTAGCCCGCGCCGTGGAGGCCGTATTCCCCAATCAGGCGGAGCTTGGCGGACATGCTGCGGGCGTCCTCGAACCAAACCACATGGGATACGCCATCGGGGGCCGTGTAGGCGAACCAGGGGGACTGGGCATCATCGTCAAACTGGATCTCCGCCCGGTACCGGACCGCCAGCTCCACCGCCGCCTGGTTGGACAGGGAGCGGGCCCTGGTCTCACCCTGGACAAAGGGCAGGGGCCAGTCGTAGCCGTAGTTGGGAATGCCCAAATAGATTTTTTCCCGGGGGATTTCCGTGACGGCGTAGTCCAAAACCTGGCGCACGTTGGGCAGTGGGGCTACCGCCATGGGTGGGCCGGCGGTGTAGCCCCACTCATACGTCATCAGCAGCACATAATCCGCCGCCCCGCCCAGCAGAGCGTAATCATGGGCTTCATACAGCAGCCCCGGCTGGCGGGCGTAGGTCTTGGGCGCCAGCGCCACAATGACGGGCAGCCCCAGGGGGGCCAGGCGCGCCCGCAGCGCGGCAATAAACCCGGCGTAAGCTTCCCGCTGGGCGGCGGGGATGTACTCAAAATCTACGTCCAGGCCCTGGTAGCCCTTGGCGGCAATATTTTCCAAAATCTGGGCAATTAACGCTTCCTGGCGGATAGGGCTGGTGAGGAGCGCAACCGCCCGTTCACTGGAAAAATTGTCCGTCTCCGTCAAGGTGGACAGGTGCATCAGCGGTGCGCTCCCCAGCCGCCGGGCCTGGGCCAGCAGCATTTCATCCGCCAGCGGCAGCAGGCCGCCCTCCGCCGTGATGCCGTAGGTGAAGGGGGTCAGGTAGCTCATGTACGGCAGCTCTGCGCTGAGGAGCGGGGCCGGGATGAAGGGATAGGCGTAGCCATTCGTATACGTTCCGGCGCCAGGCGGGTCCCGGTAGGCGATGACCAGCGTCTGCCCCGGCCGGATGGCGGGCTGCCCGCCCAGAGGGTAATTGTTCCGGTATAGCTGCCGCAGGGGCAGGCCGTAGCGCCGCGCAATGCCGGAAAGGGTCTCCCCAGGCTGGACAACATGGAACGTGTCCGCCCAGCGGATGACCAGCGTCTGCCCCACCGCCAGCCCATCGTCCGGCGGCGTACCGTTCAGCGCCCGCAGCAGCGACAGGTCCGCCCGGTATTGGGCGGCAATGCTGTAGAGGGTTTCCCCTGGACGTACAATGTGGATTTCCATACCGTTCCCTCCCTGGTTGTTCTCTTGCCAGTGTATGCGGGAGGGCAGGATTTGGGAACAAAAACAGCACCCCCCAAGGGCCGGAGCCCTCAGGGGGGTGCCATTTAGAATAGGTTATCGCATACGAAACGCGGGATTAGGCAGTAACCTGATAGGTCACAATGATGGTGACAGTGCTGCCATCCTCCGCAACTTCCACGGTGATGTTCTTGATGTTATCGTTGGTAACTTCAAGATCCTCCACGAAGAAGAAGCCATCGTCAGCCTCAAGCGTCAGAGTGATGGTCAAACCGTTATCCTCGGCAGCGTTCCCGAGAACCTTAGCGGCCTCAGTCGCACCAGTGCCAGTTTCGGTCTCATAGGTAATGCCATCCTTACCGACGTAGCGTCTCACAACCTCGTCCAAGGTGAGAGTGGTAATGCCACTCTGTCCAGTAGTACCGTCAACAGACTTCACGGCAACTGCCAGGGTGCCCCACTTAGAAGCATTAGCCGCTGCGGTATCGAGGGCCAGTACAATGGCGCTCACCGCATCCAGCTTGCCAACCTCATAGGAACCAGCCTCGTCAACAACCAGCTCGACCGTCTTCTCATCGGTGACAGGCGTCACGCTGGGAACGGGCTTCTTCGCGCCGGGAGCAGTGTAGTCAACGCTGATCGCGTCAAACTCACACGCGCCGAAGGTGATCACCGCACCCTGGGCGATGAAGAAGGTGCCCTCGGCAGCGGCATTGCCCATCACGGTGGCGCTCAGCGCCACATCCTCAAGATCTCCGAAGCTGAACATAGCTGTGACATCTTCAAAATCAGCACCAGTACCACCACTGGGAACTGTCACCTCAACGGCGGGAACCAGGGTCAGGATACCACCGAGGGTATTGCCGGTGAGGTCAGCCGCTACAAGAGTGACGGAGCCATACTCAGCAACCGTCTCCTTACTATCTGCGGCATAGGCAATGAGCTTGGGGGTCACAGGATCGTAGACGTAAGGAACGAAGGTGCCGGTCTGCTTGGTCTCAATCGGGGCAGCAGCATCCGTGCTGTTGAAGTAACCCAGGTTCTCGCTGCCCAGAATGATCTGGACGCAGGAATCCATAGCGAGATCCATATTGTCACTCAGGTTTTCGGTCACGGTAACAGGCTTGACAGCACTATTGGCAGCCGTAACATACTTGACGCTGTCCAGGTTCTGCTCATCGTCAACCATCAGCATCACCCAATTGTAGGGGGCGGTAGGCGCCGCTACATGCGTACCAGTCACCTCAAGCATCGCGCCGGTCTGGATAAAGACGGAAACATTGGTGTTGTCAAGCGCCACAGTCACAGGGGCCGCAGTGCCCTTAGGAGTGACCTTCACGCTGTAAGTGTTGGTGCCATCACCCTTGACCTTGTATGCGGAGACAAACTCCACATCGCCGTAGGTGTAGTTAGTCGTTCCATCCCAGGCAGTTTTCACGCTCTGGGCGATAACGCCGCCGGGATCACCCACGGTGAACTCGCCACGGGCATCGCTCTGGGCATCCGCCTTTACGCTGGCGTCAGCGGCAGGTACACCGGCAGCATTTTCTGCCTTCAGATAGTAAGTGTTCGGCGCAATACCAGTCAGAATCTTGCCAGTAAAGGAAGCGAGGGGGGCTTTCATCGCGGCGGACACATAACCGCCCAGCTCGCCATCGAGGGTAACCTTGTAAACGCGGAGCAGGGTGACGCTGTACAGGCTGTTGCCGTCAGTAACAACCGCCTTGGCGGGAGTGACCTCGCCGTCAGTCTGGTCGAGCACTTCGGGGATATACTCATTGACCGTGAAGGTCTTGCCCAGCTCGTTGTTGTTGAGCAGCTCGACCAGCTTCTCCCTGGTCAGGGTCGCGCTGCCTTCCAGGTAGTACTTGAGGTCGATGGTGCCGTTCAGCACATCAATGCTCGGCTCAAAGATGTCCGGATCCAGTGTACCGGGCGCCTTAACAGCCTGGATCGCGGCGATCGCGTTGTCACGAATCGCGTTGACCTGGGAAACCGTGGTAACAGCGGCGCTCTCGATGTTCTTCACCGCGTTGTCACGGATGGAGATGATCTCGTTGCGCTGCGCGTTCTCCAGCGCGCCGTTCTTCAGGGCTTCTTCAGCGGCGGCAATGATGGCGGCAATCGCCTCAGCCTTGATGGCGGAGATATCCACCGCGCGGGTAACGGCCTTGATAATGATGGTGCCCTCGGCGGTCTGCTTCACGCCGTAGGTGTAACGGGTGCCGTTGGCAACCTCGGTCACCACGGGGCCGTCCACGTACTCAGCACGGGCGAAGCTGGCCTCGACCAGCACCTTATCCGCGGAAACGGTGAAGCTCAGGTCATAAATCGTGCCAACAGCCAGGGTCTGGGCAGCCTTGGGCGTGGGACGGGGCTTGATCACGATGTCGCCGATGTCGGGGTTCTCAGTATCAACATCGGGGATGTCATCCCCATCGCCGTCCAGGTCGCCGGTCTCGTAGTCGTTGACAACGGCCTTCACAGTGATGGCTTCCTTCGTGGCGGCGACAGACCAGGGGCCAGTGCCTTCCACAGCGGCGTCATCAGACTGGACGTCCACAACGGTGAAGATGTAGCCATCGGCCTTGAAATCAGCCGCGTTCAGGGTGATCTTGCCATCGGCAGCCTTAGCGGTGATGGTGTTGAGGACCACGGGCTTCGCCTCGGTCTCACCAACCACCAGCTTGGTTACGGGAGAAATGCTTCCGTCCTCGTTCTTGATGTACAGGTAGGGGGTAACGGTAACATTCTCAATGACAGGCTCCTTATCCAGGATCTCATCAATAGCGGCCTTGTAATCAGCAATAGCCTTGTCGATCTCTTCCTGGGTAGTGGCGGCATCGACAGCGGCCTTGGCGGCAGCCTTAGCATCGGCAGCGGCCTTAGCGTCGTCGCCGGTCAGGGCGGCAACTTCGTCCGCTCTGTACGCGTCGATCTCAGCCTTGGCGCCGTCCTTGTCCAGGACAGGGGGC
>CAJUNA010000038.1 GCA_910587645.1 uncultured Oscillospiraceae bacterium | reverse complement strand
TTTGTCTGTCGCTTCGGATTTCCATCCACTGTGCTCCTTTCATTTTCTGACTCCCTTTCCGGACTCTTTCTCGCCCTGATTGGGAGTCTATCTTTTTTTCGCCTCCTCCGCCACAAAACTACATTTTTTCCTCGGCGTTTTTTTACATTTTATCACTGGCGATGACAGTGATACAGATAAAGAAGTCACCGTCTGGAAATTCCGGGGCAGTACCGAAAACTCCGCCCGCCGCCTGCCACACGTTGTAGTTGTAGAGAAACTGGGCGATATAGCCGCCTCCGTAGAGCAGAGCGCCCAGAGCGGCCGGCAAAATGAGCAGCAGCTTTAGGATCGTTTTCTTTGATATTTGAAATCCCTCCGAAAATGCTTGCTATTGTGTAGACAACAGCGTATAATATCGGTGAAAGGGTGTGATGGCTATGGCGAAAGATGCCAATGTTTTTGCGAGAGTAGATGCCTCGCTTAAAGAGCAAGCGGAGAGCATTTTGACCCAGCTTGGAATGCCAATGTCCAGCGCAATCAATATTTTCCTGAACCAGATCGTACTTCGGCGCGGCCTTCCCTTTGAGGTAACGCTGCCCGTCAAGACGCCGGTTGCCGCAGGAAGTCTGACAAGCGACGAGTTTTATGCCGAAATAAAGCGCGGTTATGATGACTGCGCTGCTGGCCGTACACGCCCAGCAGAAGATGTGTTCCGGGATATTGAGGCTGAGTTCGGCCTATGATAAAATACCGGGTCGAAATTGGTATACAGGCACAGGCGGACATTACTGACATCGTGCGCTATATCGGACAAGTCCTTTTAGAACCCCGAACCGCAGGAAATCTATACCGTCTCCTGAAAGAAGAAATCCTCAGCTTAAAGCAGATGCCAGAGCGTTATCCGTATGAGGATGACGAACGGCTTCGTGCTCTTGGGATTCGGAAGCTGCTGGTAAAAAACTATAAGGTACTTTACTTTGTAGACTCTGAGCAACAGCTGGTTCAAATCGCCAGAGTTTTCTATGCTGGACGTGACATCTCGCAACTGATGGAAGAAACTGATTTTGAAAATGTGTAATCTACCATCGGATCAAGAATCTCCGTCAAACAGCAGAGCCTTGACCTTTTCAAAGTCAAGGCTCTCTATTTTTACCCTCTGACCACAGACCTGCTGCAGTGCGTCCTCCTGGAAATCGAAGCAAAACAACGTCCCCGTTTTCCCATGCAGCTCCAGCGCGGTGTCAAACCGTTTTATGTGGGGCATATCACAGGTGTAGGCGAACAGCACCGGGGAATTGCCGTCCATCGCGTCGTTTTCCACCACCCAATCGGAGCGGCAGGGAGATAAGTCCTGGGAGAGAATAGCATCCAGAACCGCCTGCTGTTCGGCGTCACAGAACAGCTGCAAAATCAGTTCTCCATGGTGGTCGCTGGTCAGGTAATAGAAATGCTGGTAATTTCCGTCCAACACAAAGTAATCCCGCTGTCCACCACCGTCATTCATCAGCGGCAGCATCTGCTCCATGTCCCGACCGAACACGATGGCATTCAATGCGGCGTTTTGATACTGTCCTGGGAGCCGGCATTGACATAGCTCTGTCTGGAGCATGGCTTTGAGCCGCATTTCCGCTTTGTACTCCCACTTCATGGCAAAGGTGCCGGTGTTGTAGATAGTGAAAATAACACCATCTGTCAGAAGAAGGCCCGTTGAGCGAGAGCCGCGTATCTTGACCGCCTGTGCCCCCAAGCCTTTTACTTCTCTGGAACTGTAGTAGGCAGGCCGGTTGATGTACGGAGCGGCGGCGAGTGGCGTGGGCCTGAATATAGCTGGCTTTTTCCAGGGGAATACAGTAACGTTGGCATTGAGCATTGTCACCAAAACCTCAGCCATACGGTGGAGCCGCAGACGGCGGGGCACTTCCGACTTCAACACATTCGTCTCAGTGCTGCCGGAGAGATAGGGCAGAAACCGATCCGGCCACTTGTCCACCAGCAGCTTTTTTGCAGCTGTGGTCAACCGAAGCGACCGCAGCCCATCACGATAATAAGTCCGCAGGAGTTTTTCCCCTTTGAGTGCTTTAAGGATTTTTTCCTGGTATGCGCCTGTACTGGGCAGGCGGCTTATCTGGGCCGTGGGGAACTCGCCAGACAGAGCGGTGAGTGTCAGCAGCAAGCTCGCCAGCGTGTCCTCGGGCGGAATCTGCTTACTGCCAGCAGCCATGTTGATACCACCTCTTTTCACCTGTTTTTTACCGAGGGTGCGTATAACTTCGGTATTTTCCATGTCGGCCCAAGGGCGGGAACCCCTCTGCCGCACAAGGCTTTGCTAAAATTTACCGAGGGTCCCAAAACGGAGGCATCAAAACAGCCCAAAATGGGACCCCTGTTAGGGGAGATTTTTACTACAAATCTGTGATGGATTGCAATGCCGCCTGACGCTCCGCCAGCCATTCCGGGAAGCGTGCGCTGTCCATAATAGAGATGCGGGTGCAGTCCGTTTCGCCCAGCTCAGTGGTGTTGTAGGCGTCGCACAGCAGTCCGCTGTCATCGGTCAAAATGAACGAGGCTGCCACGTCCAGAAACTGCTTCAGTTCCAGGTTGTCGTAGTCCCGTACCCGGCGTTTGGGCAGGTCCTGACAGTAGACGTGGGAAAAGCAGACCACGCAATGCTGGAGCCGGGGCAGGGGACGGCTCCTGGCATATTGGTTCATAGCGGCGGTAAAAGGGTCAAGCAGGTATTCCGTACTCTGCCGCTGTTTCCGCTTTGGAAGCAGACAGGGCAGTGTGATTTCCAGAACACCATCGTTCTCATCCACCTTGATCCCCTGCATTACGGCAGCGGAGGTCAGATATTCCTCCTTTTTGATGCTGGTAGTGGAGTAGATCAGGTGTCGCAGCCGGCAGGCGATATTCTCCGCCCGCAAAGCCGCGTCGGTGGACAGCACCTCGTAGTTATCGGGGTATCGCTGGATGTCGGTGGTATTCATAGCGTAAAGGGCATTGGTCAGCCGGTTTAAATCGGCCAGAATGGATGTAATACGCTGGGATAGAATCGCTCGGTTCAAGACCGTCCTCCTTCCTTATTCTCTCTGATAGTATTGAACCTCTCCTTCTGGGGAAACAGTACAGTAGCCGCGGACGTTGGGAATTTCCAACTCCGGGATCTGTTCCGGCTTGTCCACCAGGATCAGATAGCTGGACGCTTCCTCTGCCGGGGCGGACAGGATGTGGTTGATCAGGGCCTCTTTTCCGTTGGCGGCATGGATAACCTCGTACACCTCGCCGTCTGCGAAAAAGATTAGCTTGGCAGGGAAATCGCCCACGGAGTGGAACTCCGCCCGGTCAATGAAGTCCGCCAGCACCCAAATTGCGGCCAGCAGCCCCTTGTCCACATCCCGGCGCACTCCGGGGCGGCGCAGTACAGGCCGTCGATGTGCCAGATGCGCCCCTGCTTGGTCAGATAGGACAAAAGGTTCTGGACCTTGCCTCGTTTTCCAGGGTAGAGCCGGAGAAGCTGCTCCTCTGTCAGTGCCCGGTACATGGTAATGTCCCGAAGAATACTGGTGGCCTCTTGCCCGTAGATTTGTTCTCTCGTTTTCATATTCTGCCTCCCATACGTATCATTGCCGTATTAAAGACGTACTGCCGCCGCCCGAATACGCACTATCCCGTCTCCTGGCCCTCGGCCCGGTTCAGCAGCTCCTGAAGCTCATGGCGGTCAGTGGTGATCAGCTCCTTCTCCATCTGGCTGCACTTGATCTCCACCGTCACGTTATTGTTGTTGATGATGCCCTTGCCGTATTTGCCGTCCTCCAGGGCGAAGAAGTCGTTGAGGTTCTGGGTGGCGCAGATGGCGGAGCTGCCGTAGCCCCGGATGATCTTGAAAATCTCCAGCACAAATTCGGCGGCCAGACGGTTGCTGCTGGCCCCAATGAGCTGCCAGCACTCGTCAATGAAGATGGCCTTCTCCACTGTCCGGTCCTCCTTGGCCTTGTCCCAAACGAAATCCAGAGCGACAAACATGCCAACCGTCAGCAGGTCGCCGGTCAGCTCAGAGATGTCCAGCACGATGTACTTGTTGTCCAGGGATACGTTGGTCTGCTGGTTGAAGGTCTTGGCGGAGCCATTGACCAGCCGGTTCAGAATGTTTGCCAGCCGCCGGGTATCCTGGGATTCCTTCAGCACCTCGTACAAATCCCCCAGCACTGGCATGGTGCGGTATTGGCCGGGATGGCCGGGGTCGTTCAGGGTGCTGTTCTCGTGGGTAATGCCCCGCTTGGCGTAGGTGCGGATGAGGGCATCGTCCAAAAGCTGCCGTTCCTCATGGTTTATATCGGGAATGAGCAGGCTGAAAAAGATGTGTAGCCGCTGGATTTTCGCGGCCAGCAGAGATTTGTCCACTCCGCCTGGGCCGTCCAACAGCTCGTCCACCGACTTGTCCGCCCGGCGGAACAGAAGGAACAGGGCTGTATATCCATATCCTGACTGAGCAGCAGCTTTTTCATCTCGGCCACCTTCCACTCCAAGTCGTCCACATTGTCGGCCGTGATGGTAATGAGCAGATTCAGGTAGTAGAAGTCCTCGTTGTTGCTCAGACCGTCTTTCAGGAGATAACCGCTTCGGATGGCGCTGTCCAGGTCGTCGAAATCGGTGTTGGTGTCGCTGGTCTCTTTGATTTTACTGCGGTTGATGCGCAGCTGCTGGCCCAGCTTCCTTATCATCCGGTCCTTGGGCTGGCGGGAGAGAAGCATATCCATGTCGATCCCGTCCCCGGCGTTGACCAGCAGGGACAGCCAGCCGGCGGGAACCTGGGCCTTATAGCCGTTCGACAATACAAGCAGATAGGCGTAGTAAACACCATCAATGCAGAGATATACCGCCCATGGGTCAGGTCAATATGAGAAGGGGCGTAGAAATCGTTGGAGGGGATGGTATCCAGGGGCCGTCCGGCCACCATGTATTCAGCCAGCACCTCCTTGACCTTTTGGGGAAAGGGCTTCTCGTTGCTGGCCTGACGGCAGAGGATGTTATACAGGATCTCACAGGTGGCTTCATCCTCATTCTCGTGGCTGATGACCTCGTTGCCGCATTGCCGCAGGTAGTTGGCGGCGGTGCGGGCGGCAGTCTGGAGGGAGGCAATCGCCTCGGCCTCCTCCTGGCCCCGTTTGGTGCCGGGCAGCAGCTCATGTTCAAATACTAGGAAAAACCGCCGGGTGATGGCCTCCCGGGACCCCAGCTGTTGAATCAGCCGCAGATAGTCCTCTTGCAGCTGGCGGCAGCGTTCGTCCGTCTCCTGGGCCAGCTCCCGGCGTACCATATCCATGTGCCGGTTGATATCTGCCCGCTTGGTCAGCACCTTGAACTGTACCTTCACCGGCGCAATTTTCAGGTAGCTGATAAAGGAATAGATGATACTGCGCTGTTCCCGGGCGCTGCGGAGCAGAAAGTTGACCGGGACCACCTCGACCAGCTTGACATAGCGGTGATCTCTGGTGTAGATGATGCCGTTGGCGACCTTCTCAATGGGAATGTAGTCGACCAGTGGATTGATGGGACGTACCACCTCCTCCGGCTCCAGGAATGTTTTGAACTGATCCAGCTTCCGCGCCTTCAAATCCACCTGAAAGCGGCTTCTGGTTTTGGGCTGGACTTCGGCCTCCTGTTCCTCTGCGGGCCGCTTACTCCGCAACCAGGTAGGGAGCATGGACAGCTCCTTGCCGTCCCGCCCCCGCGCCGGAGCGTCCTGGGACAACACCCGGCGGTTTCGCAGATAGCTGAAAAACAGCAGAATAAACGACGACAAACTGCTTCCCCCAACGCCAATCAGGGCCAGGAGGACGAGAGGCAGGGCCGTCAGGCACAGAATGATGATTCGGGTGGTCAGGTAAAATCCCAGGTTGAGGACCGGCAGTCCAACAACGGCGCCCAGGATACCGGTCTCAATGACATTCCGGGTCCTAAACATGCCACCCAGCAGTGTGCCGCCCTCGATAAAGTTTGGTGGAATCAGATAGCCGCCCCGCTGTTTGTGTTCCATAAAAATCTCACGTATAATAAACACCATCCTGAAAGGGGTGGTTTTTTACTATGTCTCCTTTCTTTGAAAATGTTATAGAGCGGGCGTAGCAGCCCGCGATATAATTAGCACAAGCACTGCGGATTTGTACATAAGATCTACAGCCAGACTGTTCGGAGGTGACTCAGACCGCATCGGCTTGTCTGAAATGGTAATTAGATAGTTAACGCTTGACGTTTGAATTTGCGTGAGTACAGGGGCAAGTCAGGTGCGGAAACAGCAGTGCACACAAGAAAAGGAGGAAACCATGTACTTTGTAGGAATCGACATTTCCAAGTTCAAGCACGACTGCGCCGTCATGGACGAGAGCGGCGATACCATCCAACCCTCGTGGTCGTTCACCTCCTCCTGGTGAAACGAAAAGAAGCCCCCAGAGCATCCCGGTGATCGGGATGCTCTGGGAGCTTCTCATCTGCTGTTCGATTGTTGTGGCCTCACACGCTTCGTTATGCGCCCCACACGGCGGGTTCGCCATCCTCCTGGGGCTGGGTGTCGCCGCTCTCCGGCTGGGCCTCACAGGGGCTGACACCGGCGTCCTCGCTGGGCTGTTCTTCCTCCGGCTCCGGGATATCCTCCACGGCTTGCCGCTCTGCTGCCTCCAGGGTCTCCTCGATCAGCCCCAGCACGAACTCCCGCTGGGTCAGCTTCCGGCCAGTGCGCTGGGTCTCACGCTCCAGGTGGGCTTTGATCCGCTGGAAGAGATCCTCCGGGATCTGGAATGCCATCGTTCTGCTGTTGTTAGCCATAGTCGTTTTTCCTCCATTTTCTTTCATTTCGTAGTATTCGAGTAACAGGTTGGTGATGTACTGCGCGGTGGTCAGGCCCGACTGTTCTCTGGCCTCGCAGACGTGCTGATGCAGGTCTAAGGGAAACTGGGCACATAAGTTTCTTGTCTCTGGCATGGTGTTCTCTTTCTTCCACATTGAATAACTTTATTTCTGCATTTTTTGCTTGTATCTTTTTCATCTACACAAGGTTCCAGAGAGGAGTAACTTCTTCTACGGAAACCGTGTCCGCGATTTTGTCAAACAGGGTATAAAAATCATCCCAATCCAACCTGACGCCGCAGACACGCTGGTAAGTGCTGGCGTCCATGCCCTGGAGGGAGACAATGATCCGGGAGAACCCCGCCCGTGCAATTTCTTTTGCCATCTCTGCCGTCAGCAAAGAGGCGTTTGTGTGCATTTCGATCCGGCTGGTCACACCAGACGTCCGAAGGCAGCGAACCATACCCACGATATCCGGGTTCTCTGTGACCGGAAAGCGAAGTCTCCAGGCAAAAGGTATACCTTTTACTTGGAAAATTTACTATTTTACACGCTTTTTTGTGATTCCTTGAGAATTATAAGATTTTCTAGTTACATTTCTCAAGCTCAGCTTGATGTGTTTTCCCATATGTACACAAAAAGAGCCTGTTCTCCCTCTCTAAAAGGAAGAACAGGCTCTTTCTAGTTCTCACTATTAACGCAAAATTCCCTTGCCCGTCTTAAAAACGTATCCCGGGACATGCCCAATTTTGCCGCCGCAGCCGTTGCGGATAGGCCTCTATTTTCCCACTGGGCTGCAATATCCACAAACCCATCCGGGACATGGATTCGTTTGCGGCCGCAGTGTACGCCCCGAGCCTTTGCTGCCGCAATACCCTCTGTCTGCCGCTGCCGGATACTTTCCCGCTCCTTCTGTGCTACATAGCTCAGGAGCTGCAATACGATATCCGCAATCAGTATCCCAGTCAGGTCTCGATCCTCCCGTGTGTCCAGCAATGGCATGTCCAGCACAACGATAGCGGCTTTCCGTTCCTTAGTGATTAGCCGCCACTGTTCTAATATCTCATCGTAATTCCGGCCCAAACGGTCTATGCTTTGTGTCACCAACACGTCCCCGGTATGTAACTTTTCTATTAAATATTGATACCGGGGGCGGTTGAAGTCCTTGCCGGACTGCTTTTCAATAATGATATTTTCTTCCGCCACTCCGAACTCCCGCAAAGCCGCCAATTGGCGGGCCTCATTTTGCACTTGCGTAGATACCCGGGCGTAACCGTACATAGTACTAGCCATACCACAGCCCTCCTTTTATAAAATACTTTATATTTTACCAAAATCTGGGCTGAAGAGGGGATAAAACCACTTTGGCGTTTAGGCCACGTTTGAAAAATAATATGAGGTGGCGTAAATCAGCAAAATAGCAGTGGTCCAGCTTGTGCTGTCAATCCTACGAAATTATTTAAGTTTTTGGAGGAATCGCTCAATCAGATAGCAGAAACTCGAACGGGTTGCCTAGACCATCTACGATTGCGTGCAGCTTTGTGTTCAGTCTGCCGCTGGTTCGTCCAACTGCCTTATCTGCTATTTCCCTCCCTCCATTGGGCAAAATAGGCATACGCGGAGGACTGCCAGAGGTTGTACACCTCCGTTTTTCAAAGAAAAACCGCCGTACCTGTTCAAGATACGGCGGTTTACTCTGGAGCAGGGTACGGGAATCGAACCCGCCTCCTCGGCTTGGGAAGCCGATGTACTACCGATGTACTAACCCTGCTGATCAATAACGAGGTTATTATAGCAGACTTCTTTTCAAAATGCAAGGTGAAATTTGCAAGATCTGTCATTTGATTTTCCGTTCCCGCATAAACTGTCAGCAAGAATCCTGATTTCCCAGGGAAATGCTGAAAAAGGAAGGGATATGGTATGAAAAAAACATTTTCCGGCCTGCTGGCTGTTACGCTGGCGCTGCTTCTGGCCGCCCCGGCGGAGGCGGAATCGCTGGCGGTGGAGGCGGGGGCGTATCTGCTCATGGAGAAAACCACCGGGCAGGTTCTTTACGCCGTCAATGAGCATGAGCGGCTGGAACCGGCCAGCGTGACAAAGGTGATGACGGTGCTGCTGGTTATGGAGGCCATTGATTCTGGTACACTACAATATGAGGACATGGTTACCGCATCCGCCTACGCCTGCTCCATGGGGGGCAGTCAAATCTGGCTGAAGGAAAATGAGCAGATGTCTGTGGAGGAGATGCTTAAGGCGGTCTGCGTTGCTTCCGCCAACGATTGCAGCGTGGCCCTGGCGGAGCATATCGCTGGCAGCGCCGACGCATTTGTGGAAAAGATGAACCAGAGGGCCAGGGAGCTCGGTATGGAGGATACGACATTTCTCAATCCTACTGGGCTGCCTGCCCAGGGACACGTGACCTCCGCTTATGACATCGCCCTCATGAGCCGGGAATTGATTCTGCGCCACCCGGATGTACGGCGCTTTACTACCATCTGGATGGACACCCTCCGCAATGGGGAGTTTGGCTTAAACAACACCAATAAACTGATTCGCTTTTATGAGGGCGCTACGGGGCTGAAAACCGGCAGTACCGATGGGGCGCTGTATTGTCTCTCCGCTACAGCGGAACGGGACGGGATGGAACTGATCGCGGTAATCTTGAAGTCGCCCACCTCCACCCAGCGGTTTGAAAGCGCGAAAACTTTGCTGAATTATGGTTTTGCCGCCTACGCTCTGGCCCAAGCCCAACCACCGGAGCCTTTGCGGCCTATTCCCGTCTCCTTGGGTGATGCGCCAGCCGTTATGCCGAAGCTGTCGGGCGATACCTCTATTCTCGCCGCCAAGGAGAAGGTCAACGCTATGGAAGTCCAGGTCGAGTTGGAGGAATCCCTCGCCGCGCCCGTGGAAGCGGGCCATCCATTGGGGCGCATGGTGGTGACATCCGGCGAGGAGATCCTGGCAGAGCTTCCACTGGTGGCAGAAAAGGCGGTGGCGCGGCTGACCTATTGGCAGATCTTGGAAAAATGCCTGCATACGGCGTTTTTGGGCGGATAGACCCCTCTCTTGTTTGTATGCTCCCGGCCTCTTTCCGGTTTCCCGGAAAGGGCCGGTTTTTTTGCGTGCCTACCGGTGTCATAACCCGGGCCAGCCCTACATAAAATGAGGACAAGCACGCAGGAGAAGGGAGACCGCTTATGACCATCAAACGCCGCCCGCGCCCCCAGTGGCGCAGAAGGATCGCCGCCTTGCTGGCGGCGGCAGCGGTAATTTACATTGTCGCCGCCACCGCTTCCAGCGCCAGTTTCTCCGCCGCATGGGAAACACTGGGACAGCAGGGCGCTCTCGCGCTGACCCTGCTGGAGAGCCAATTAAAGGGGCTGTGGAGCGGTGGGCCACTTCCCGCCCGCACCGCCTTGGCCATCGGCCAGAGCCCCCTGCTTCTCTCCAGCCAGGACGCGGTACTGGAACTGCGCCGGACAGAGGAAGAGGACGACAGCCCTGCCCCCTCCCAGGACGGCGCAGAGCCACCCGCTAACCCTCCGGAGCCTGCCGCGCCAGTCCCGGAGGAACCTGCCCAGGCTGAGCCACCTTTGGTTTTCGCTGACAACGGCGTACAGGCGCGGACGCTGACCCCCACCTCACCGGACGGATACACTGTCGCCGGAAACGTCTATATCAGCAACCGGTCCGATCAAGACTTTTCTGAGGATATTTTTGACGGGACTTTCGCCGCCGCGCTCTCACCGGAGGAAGGGCCGAAAGTCCTCATCGTACATACCCACGGCAGCGAAGCCTACACCATGCCCCCTGGCGAGGAGTATGAGGCAAGCAGCGACTGCCGCACTACAGACTGCGCTTTCAATGTGGTACGCGTGGGGGACGAGCTGGCGAAAACCCTGGAGGACGCGGGGATCGGTGTACTCCATGATACCACCCTTTACGACTATCCGGAGTACAGCGGCGCCTATGGCCGCTCCCTGGCAGCGGCGGAGGAAGCAATCGCGCGGCATCCTTCGATCTCCCTAGTGCTGGACATCCACCGGGACGCGATCTCTGACGCGGACGGAAGTCCCTATAAGGTTGTCAGCAGCGTGGCGGGGCTGAACGCCGCACAGATGTCCTTTATCATTGGCACCGATGGCGGCGGGCTGGAGCATCCGGACTGGCAGGAAAATTTAAAATTCGCCGCCGCCCTCCAGCAACAGCTTTTGGACGATTACCCTACGCTCATGCGGCCAATTTCGGTGCGCAATTCCCGGTATAACCAGCATGTTTCACCGGGGGCGCTGCTGGTAGAGATGGGGGCTGCGGGGAATTCTCTGGACGAAGCCCTCCTGTCCGCTAGGCTGCTGGGCAATGCGCTGGCAGAGACATTTCTGAACCCGGGCCTGGCCGGGCCGGCGGTAGAATAGGCCGTTTTAGAGTGCAAGGGCATGGGTTTTCTCAGTTTCTTAAGAATCATTTCCGGTTTTTTGGGATAAAAACCTTGCAACCGCGGGAAAAATATGTTAGATTAAAAAAAGCAATGCAGCGTCCGGCCCTTTCCCGGGCGTTACTGTACCAAAAGAAATATAAAAGGAGTAGCCCAATGAATAAGTCTGAACTGATCAATGCCGTAGCGGAGAAAGCCGCCCTGTCCAAGAAGGATTCCGAGGCCGCTGTGACCGCCGCCCTGGATGCCATTACTGCCGCCCTGGCTGAGGGCGATGAAGTCCGCCTGGTGGGTTTTGGCACCTTCGAGGTAAAGAAGCGTGAAGCCCGCATCGGCCGTAATCCCAAGACCAAGGAGGAAATCCAGATCCCCGCGACCAAGATTCCCTCCTTCAAGCCCGGCAAGGCTCTTAAGGACGTCGTCGCTAAATAAACATCTGCCAGGGGCGCGGTACATGCCGCGCCCTGACCTTTTTGTGAAAGGAGCGTCAGCTTTTTATGCGGCTGGACAAATATCTGAAGGTATCCCGCCTAATCAAACGGCGCACCGTTGCCAACGAAGCCTGCGACAACGAGCGCGTTTCTGTCAACGGAAAGACCGCCCGGGCTTCCTATGAGGTCAAGGAGGGGGATATTATTTCAATCCGCTTTGGCCAGCGTACCCTTACCGTGGAGGTCGTTTCCGTGGTGGAGAACGTGGGGAAGGCCGAAGCCGCGGCGATGTACCGGGAAGTGCAGGCGTAGCGCGGCACAATGGGAAAATGGCGCGGGAAGCCTGGCTGCTTCCCACGCCATTTTCCCTATTTGCTGAAATGAAAAACTTTTTCCTCCGGCTTGACGAAACCAAACTGCTCACGGGCAATATCCTCGATCAAGTCCGAGCTGTGGCTGTTGTCCAGATCCTCCTTGAGCTGCTGGTTGGTCTCCTTCAGCTCCGCAAGCTGCTGGGCATAGAGCTTCTCCTCCGCCCGGGCCGCCTGGAGCTGGTCAAACATGCGGAAAATCTGTACGCTAATCGCCAGCAGCAGGAGCGCGAGGAGGAGAACGGTCAGCCTGCCGCTGGCACTCTTGACAGGCTTTTGCTTTTTGGGCGGTACACGGGCGGTTTTGCCTGCTGGCGTCGCGGCCATATCCTCAGCTCCTTCCTGTGGTTCCGGCGGTCTTTTCCTGCGAAGTGTTGTAACTTTCATTGTAAACCAATTTTGCCAAAAAGAAAAGACTTTTTTTGCCGTTTGGCCGCCTTTTTTCAAAATTTTTCCCACAAGCCGCGCTGGAAGCAGGATCAGCCCCAGCCAAAAGGCCCATATGGGACGGAGCAGCCCCGATAAAAGGCACCAGAACAGCACCGCGCCTCCTACGATGCCCAGAACCATAAACACCCGCAGCTCGCCGCTCCCAGCCATAGTGAACAGGAACACGGATCCGGCGCTGGTAAGGCAGAACAGCACGTCCAGCGTGCCGCCCCAAAGCCGTCCACCTAATCCCCGCAGCGCCCCCAGGAGGTCGTAGACCAGCCCCAGCGCCGCCCCCAGTGCGATGGACTGGAGAAACAGGAGCATTTGCTCGGAAATGTGATTTCCCATGGCGTCAGCCAAATAAACGCCGGAACAGGCCGCCTTGACCGCTCCTGGGGGCGGTGTCCTCATAGAGAAGGGTGTGGATGGAGCCGTCTACATGAAGCTCACCGCCGTCCAGGTTCAATTTCCCGATATGCAGGTCGGATCCGCCGACTACCAGGGTGCCAGCGGTGGTATTCATGACAATCTCTTCCTCGTCAAAGCGTTCCACTTCCTCCACACCGGAGACTAAGAGCCGTTCCCTTCCGTCCAGCTCCAGCCGGTGCTGCATCGCGCCCAGTTCATCATATGGCATATGATATTCCCCCCATCAATACAGGCTTGCTACATGTATATGGGGGGTCTGTCCCATTTATGCACGGCGGGATGCCCCGCGCCGGGCTCCCCGGCCGCCTTTTTGGTAAATCCGCCCCCTTAATTGTCCTGGGAGACAGGCTTCCGGTACTTCAATTTGCCCAATTGTCCTGGGTTCTCAGGGGCTTGCTTTGAGGATTTTGAACATTTCCGTGATTTCTGTCCGCTTCTCTCTTGCCTTTCTGCGGAAAAGAGGGTAAAATAGAGCACGTCCGAAATGAATACCCACTTTTTCATAAGGAGGAACATAGTTATGGAAACTTACGGACTGGAAAAGTACGGCATTTCCGGTATCAAGGAAGTCGTATACAATCCCACCTATGAGCAGCTCTTTGAGGCGGAGATGGATCCCACTCTGGAGGGCTATGAAAAGGGGCAGCTGACTGAGCTGGATGCGGTCAACGTCATGACCGGTATCTACACCGGCCGCTCCCCCAAGGACAAGTTCATCGTGATGGACGATAACTCCAAGGATACCGTCTGGTGGACCTCCGATGAGTTCAAGAATGACAACAAGCCCGCCTCCCAGGAAGCCTGGAACACCTGCAAGGAACTGGCTATCAAGGAGCTGTCCAACAAGAAGCTCTATGTGATGGACGTTTTCTGCGGCACCAACCCCGACTCCCGTATGGCCATCCGCTTCATCATGGAAGTGGCATGGCAGGCCCATTTTGTAAAGAACATGTTCATCGCCCCCACAGAGGAGGAGCTGAAGAACTTCAAGCCTGACTTCGTTTCCTACAATGCCTCCAAGGCGAAGCTGACCAACTACAAGGAGCTGGGCCTGAACTCCGAGACTGCGGCCATCTTCAACATCACCTCCCGTGAGCAGGTCATCATCAACACCTGGTACGGCGGTGAGATGAAGAAGGGCATGTTCTCCATGATGAACTACTACCTGCCCCTCAAGGGCATGGCGTCCATGCACTGCTCCGCCAACACCGATATGAACGGCGAGAATACCGCCCTGTTCTTCGGTCTCAGCGGCACTGGCAAGACCACCCTGTCCACCGACCCCAAGCGCCTGCTGATCGGCGATGACGAGCACGGCTGGGACGATAATGGCATCTTCAACTTCGAGGGCGGCTGCTACGCCAAGGTGATCGACCTGGACAAGGAGTCCGAGCCTGACATTTACAACGCCATCCGCCGCAACGCGCTGCTGGAGAACGTGACCGTGGACGAGAACGGCAAGATTGACTTCCACGACAAGTCTGTTACCGAGAACACCCGCGTGAGCTATCCCATCAACCACATTGAGAAGATCGTCCGCCCGGTGTCCGCCGGCCCCGATGCGAAGAACGTGATCTTCCTGTCCGCCGATGCTTTTGGCGTTCTGCCCCCCGTGTCCATCCTGACCCCGGAGCAGACCCAGTACTACTTCCTGTCCGGCTTTACCTCCAAGCTGGCCGGCACGGAGCGCGGCATTACCGAGCCCACCCCCACCTTCTCCGCCTGCTTCGGCCAGGCTTTCCTGGAGCTGCACCCCACCAAGTACGGCGAGGAGCTGGTGAAGAAGATGCAGAAGAGCGGCGCGAAGGCTTACCTGGTGAACACCGGCTGGAACGGCACTGGCAAGCGCATTTCCATCAAAGACACCCGCGGCATCATCGATGCGATTCTGGACGGCTCCATCTTGAAGGCTGAGACCAAGACGATTCCCTATTTCAACCTGGAAGTGCCCACGTCTCTGCCCGGCGTAGATCCCGCCATCCTGGATCCCCGTGACACTTACGGCGATCCTGCCCAGTGGGATACCAAGGCTAAGGATCTGGCCGGCCGCTTCGTGAAGAACTTTATTAAGTACACCGGTAACGATGCCGGCAAGGCTCTTGTAGCTGCCGGTCCCAAGGTGTAAAATCACTTGCGGATATAACAAAATGCTTTGATAAACAGCAAGGACCGGGCTTCTGCCCGGCCCTTGCTGTTTGCGATTGGGGGGAATTACAGGTTCTTCTCGTAGGATTCGATCATCTTCTTGACCATCTGGCCGCCCACGGAGCCGGCTTCACGGGCGCTGATGTCGCCGTTATAGCCCTCCTTGAGGTTCACACCGACCTCGCTGGCAGCCTCCATCTTGAACTTGTCCATAGCCTCGCGGGCCTCGGGGACGTTGATACGGTTGTTCTTCTTAGACATTTTCCTTTTTCTCCTTCTCCTGTTTTGCGATGGCTCGGCGCTTTCAGAGAAGGTTCGGGCGGCGTCCGCTCGGGCCTTGTCTGTATTTCGCTCTGCCGCAGAGCGGAGCTTTTTGCGCCGCCCTTGTCGCAACCATAGCATTTGCAGACCGGCAGAGAATATGCCGCCGGAGCGGACGGTAATTTTTACAGAAAAATCAGAAAACATCCAAACCGGCACAGGCTCAACCTGCCATCAGCAGGCCTAACATCCCGCAGACCAACAGATGGGCCGGGTATAGCAAGGCGAACAGCCAGTATTTCGCCGCCGGAGACTGTTCATCATATAGCGGGACCAGCAGCATTCCCAGCGGCGCGGGGAAATGCAGCAGCGATACAACCGCGCCTCCCGCCAGTACAATCCGCCTGTTTTTCACCAGCGCCATCAACGCGCACAATATAATAAGCACAGGCCCCGTATATACCCGCAGCAGCAGCGCCCATGCCGCCGCGCCGCAGGCAATCAGGATTTTGGACCCAAGCCCGGCGGACTGCTTCTCCTGGAAAAACGCCAGCATAAGGCCGGCCAGGAGCAGCCCCCATACCGGATTCTGTACGCCCATGTCAAACCACTGCCCACCCATAGCCCAGTCGTAGGGCGCTTCTGAAGCCAGCGCACAGCCTGTAAGACACAGCAAGGCCAGCTTACGGTTTTCCTTCCGATCCATCGCCGCCGTCAGCAGCCTTGCGTACACCGGCACTGCCAGCATAGCGAGAGCCGAATACAGTACCGACATGCTAACCCGGCTCATGATCGCGCCGCCCTGCATCGTTGCCTGGTTTAAGGCTTCCAGGGCTTCTCCGTCATCCAGATGAAGCTGGCCCCGCTGGATGACCGCTACACTCAGGGTCCCCAGGCAGACTAACCCCAGGCATATCCAGTGCAGGGCTGTCTCCGAAAGGCGCAGCCGCCGTTCCTCCGGCCGGTTGGATCTTAAACGGACTGGCATTTGCTTCCCTCCCCGCGTTCAACGCGCTCCAGCAACTCCACCAGCCTCTCCTGGTACATGCCGCGCACCCAGGGCCTCTGGCCTAATCCGATGAAGCAGCATGAGACAGCATGGCCACACTCCTCCAGCCGGGATTTCCATTCCCCAGCCATATCGTTGCGGGCGTGATCACCAGCCACCAGCATCAGGGGAACCAGCCGCACCCGCTTCGGCCCACCTGGCTCTAGCTGCCTAACCACATCCTCCAAGGAGGGCCAGCCCTCTACAGTGCCAACCAGCATGTCCTCCCTTCCCTCCAGCCGCAGGGCAGTCTGGAGGGCGGGATAGACAGCGTTAGCGAAATGTTCCGTGCCGTGGCCCATAAACACTACAGCCCCGCCGTCCTCTGGTGGATCGTCCTCGCTGAGCTTTGCCGCGAACGCTTGGATATGGGCAGTCTCCGCCAGAAGCGGACGGCCTAAAGGCAGCGTTTCAAAAGCTTGGGTAAATTTTTCCGTTTCCGCCTTCAGCTTGTCGTACTCGATGCCGTAGAGGAGATGGGTCGGTTGTATCGCTGCCCGCCGGACGCCGGATGCTTGCAGCTCCGCCAACGCCTCAGGCAGGCTTGGAACCTGCTCCCCGCGGCTGGCGAGGATCCGGCGGATGGTAGGGCTGGTGAAGGCCCGCGCCCTTCTATAGCCAGGGGCAGCTTCCCACAGCGCATCCTCTACCGCCGCCACAGATACCCGGGCTTCGGGTACGCTGGTGCCAAAGCTGGCTACAATCAACGCCCGGTCCATATCAGCCGCCGATCCCACGGAAACGGAAGCGGAAGGTCATTTCCTCCGCCGGGAGCAGATATTCGGGCCGGGGCTCCGCGCCCCAGCTATTGTCGCCGCCAAGGCCCATCTGCATCAGGGATGCCCGGATCACTGTATAGTGGACGGCAGGCAGCTCATGGGGGTGGGCGGCGTTTTCCAGCTCGTTAGGCGTCCAGGGCAGGGCAGAGAACTCGAACTTGTCCCCCTCGAACAGCAAGCCCAAGCCCTCCCCGTCCGTAACGGACGCCCAGCGGACGTCCGTGTGGTTCCCGCACTCCTGGGGCAGGAGGTTGGGGGCGAGGCTATCCTCCGCCGTGGTTTCCCAGACACCCAGCTTGCCGCCGGACTTCCGGTCGCAGTAGGTGGCTTCGGGACCGGGGCCGTACCAGCGCAGGCGGTGGAAATCCGCGTCCATTTTCAGCGTCACGCCGAACTCCGGGGCGGGGCCTAAAACCTTAGGGGCGTCAGAGTAGAGGGTCGTTTCCACCGCGCCGCCCGCGAATACCCGAAAGGCCAGGCGGCAGGACGCGGCAGGAGTGGTGGGCATCTCATAGAGATAGGCCATCTCCACCCAGTTTTCGCCCCGCTGGATGTTCCAAGTCTGTTCGCCGGG
Organism: uncultured Oscillospiraceae bacterium; assembly: GCA_910587645.1. GTDB lineage: Bacteria > Bacillota > Clostridia > Oscillospirales > Oscillospiraceae > Pelethomonas. Next base: position 9,550 of record CAJUNA010000038.1, on the reverse strand, counting down.
CTTGAGACCATCGGGATTCTGGTTCACCGGGTACAAGCTGGCCAGCTTCCACTGGGCGTAGCGGACAGGCGCCTTGCAGCCCCGGTCGTTGTCCGTAGGGGCGCGCCAAAAGCTGGGGACGAGCATGGTTTTCAGCATCTCCCGTCCTTTATAGCGGTAAGAGATGATCCCGCCCATGGTTTTAGAGAATATAACGTGGAAATCTTTCCCGCGAACGCCTAAATTCCATGCGCCGTCAATAACCTCCGGCCCCTCGCTGGGATAGGCGGGCTTGGGCATCTCGCCGCCGGCCCACTGGCCGAAAGCAACCTCATGGCCTTGCTTTGCCCACTCCCCGTCCTGGCGCAGGCGGAAGGACACGATGACGCTGTACTCCGTATCCAGCGTCTCCGGCCACAGGGGCAGGTCATACGTCCGGCTCTCACAGGGCGGCACGGCGGTCTCCATCAACGTCTGGGAGACCAGAACGCCTTCCCGGTAGAGCTGAACCACGCAGTCAAACTCGCCGCTGCCGGTAAACAGATAGCGGTTGATGATTTCCGCCTTGCCATCGGAAACATGGATTTGCAGGTCTTGATAGAGGTATTTCACTTCCTGCATTTTCGGCGTAGGGGCGCGGTGAAGGCTGTCCACAATGCCATCGCCGCTGAAATCGCCATCGTGGGGACGGTCGTCAAAGTCGCCGCCATAGCCCTGGTAGCGCAAGCCGTAGCGGTCCTTTTTCGTAACAGCCTGGTCAATATAGTCCCAGATGAAGCCGCCCTGATAGGCCGGAACCTCGTCCGCCAGCTTGATATACACGTCCTGCCCGCCGAAGGAGCTGCCCATGGCGTGGGCGTACTCGCAGGAGATGGCGGGACGGCTGGAATCCTTCTCCAAGGCCTTGCGGATACTCTCCGCCCGCCAGTACATGTTGCTGAAAATGTCGCTGGTTTTGGCATATTCCGGCTCATGGACTACGCTCTCATAGTGGACGGGCCGGGTATCCATGGAGCGGAAATATTCGGAAACCGCCAGCAGGTTATCCCCGCCCGCCGACTCATTGCCGCAGGACCAGATGAGTACGCTGGGCCGGTTCCTGTCCCGGCGCAGCATGGCTTCCGCCCGGGCCAGGACTGCTTCCCGCCACTGAGGGACGCTGCCAGGAACGTGCTCCTCCTTGGAGATCCGGCTGCCGTCCCGCATTTCCCAGCTTCCGTGGGATTCCAGGTTCATTTCATCGATGACGTACATGCCGTATTTGTCGCACAGGCGGTAGAAAAAGCTTTGGTTGGGGTAGTGGCTGGTACGGACGGCATTGATGTTGTTCTGCTTCATGGTGCGGATGTCAAGCTCTGTCTCATCCTCCGTAACGCAGCGGCCTGCGCGGGAGGAAAATTCGTGGCGGTTGGTCCCCCGGAAAAGGATACGCTTGCCGTTGAGGAGCATCAAACCGTCCTTGATCTCAAACCGGCGCATACCAACTTTTTCCCCGATTGTCTCCGTCAGTGTGCCAGAAGCGTCAAACACGTCGATGGCCAGGCTGTACAAAAACGGCTTTTCCGCGCTCCAGAGCTTGGGATTCGGCACAGGCAGGACAGTTTCGCCGTCCTGAGGCAGCTGGGAACAGGCTTCCGCGACCAGCGCGCCGCCCTGGTACAGGCGGCAATGTGCTTTTCCCTCGCCAATGGCCTCCATGGCAACGCGGACTTCCCCGGAGGTGAAATCATCGCTGAGGGGCGTAGTTATTTTCATGTCCCGGATATGAACCGCCGGGACGGCGTATAGGTACACCTCCCGAAAAATGCCGGAGAAGCGGAAGAAATCCTGGTCTTCAATCCAGCTTGCGTTGGTGTACTGGAACACCTGGGCCGCCAGCTTATTTTCCCCGGGCTGGAGGTAGGCCGTCAATTCAAATTCAGAGGGGGTGAACCCGTCCTCACCGTAGCCCACATAGCGGCCATTGCACCACACGGCGAGACCGCTCTCCGCGCCTTGGAAGGAGATAAAAACCCGTTTCCCCGCCATATGCTCCGGCAGGGTGAAATATTTGACGTAGCTGCTCACCGGGTTGAATTTCTCCGGGACTTCGCCTACCTTCACATCCTCGCAGCCGTCCCAGGGGTACTGGGTATTCACATACTGGGGCCTCCCATAACCGTGAAGCTGGGGGTGGGACGGCACAGGGAGGGTGGCCCACCCCCGGCAGTCCACACCGGCAGCGAAGAAGTCCGGGATCGTCCCCTCGTAGTTTTCCGCGTAGTGGAAGTACCAGTCGCCGTTCAGGGAGAGTTTTGCGTCTCCTTCCGGGAGGGTATAACTGTGGTCGGAGTGGGGAGACTCCCGGTGATCCTGGAAAAATGCCGGGGATTTGGTCAGTTGATAGTTAAATTCTTTCATACAGCCTCCAATACAATTAATTTCCCAGTGAAATCGCCGGTCATGCGGGGCATGACCATCCCGCCGTACATCCAGGCCGCGCCGGAACGGATTTCACCGGTCTCACTGGAGCGGTAGAGGGTCTCCCCATCCAGGCCCCGCAGGGGCAGGAGGACGGTCCGGCGGCGCTGGCGGCTCATGACATGGATGTAGTCCAGCACAGCGGTCTTTTTATCCTTGCTGACAGCCAGCACTGCGTCATACTCCTGGTTCTCGCCGTAGGAAGCAATACGGTAGTAGTCGCCGTCATGGAACACGGAGCCGTACTTCTTATAGTTTTCCAACTGTCCGGGAATCATGGCAAGCTCTTCTTCCGTAAGCTGGGTCAAATCCAGTTCATACCCGAAGCACCCGGGCAGGGACACCAACCCCCGGGTCTCAAAGGGTGTCACCCGGCCATTAGTGTGGCTGGGGCAGGCGGCGACATGGGCGCCCATGGTAGAGAGCGGATAAATGAGGGCCGTACCCTCCTGGATGCGGAGGCGGTCGATGGCATCGGTGTTGTCGGAGGTCCAGATTTGCGGGCTGTAGTACAGCATGCCCGGGTCGAACCGTCCGCCGCCGCTGCAGCAGTTTTCCAGCAACAGGTTGGGGAAGTCTGCCAGCAGGCGCTCCTGCATCTCGTAGACGCCCAACACATAGCGGTGGAACAATTCCCCCTGCCGGTCCGCCTCCAGGCAGAAGCTTGCCACATCGGTAAGGGTCCGGTTCATATCCCACTTCACGTACTCGATGTTGGCGGAGGACAGGACCGCCTTTAACTGGGTGTACACACACTCCCGAACCTCGGGACGGGAAATATCCAGCACAAGCTGATGCCTGGCTTCCATGGGCTTGCGGCCAGGAACCTGCAAAGCGTAGTCCGGGTGGGCACGGTAGAGGTTGGAGTTGGGACAGACCATCTCCGGCTCTACCCACAAGCCGAATTTCATGCCCATAGCATTGATCTGTTCCGCCAGATACCGCAGGCCGCCAGGAAGCTTTTTCTCATTGACCACCCAGTCGCCCAGGCTGTTGTCATCGGTGTCCCGGCAACCGAACCAGCCATCGTCCAGCACCAGCATCTCGATGCCACGCCCTGCGGCGGTGCGGGCGATATCCAGAAGCTTTTCCTTGTCGAAGTTGAAATAGGTAGCCTCCCAGTTGTTCACCAAAGAGGGGCGGGGCTTGTTCCGCCAGGGCTCCCGGATCAGATGCTTCCGGTACAAGTCGTGGAAAGTGTGGGTCATCCCCTCCAGGCCATGGCTGGAGTAGACCAGCACCGCTTCCGGCGTCTGGAAAGCTTCGCCGGGGTTCAGCTTCCAGCCGAAACCCTCGGGATGGATGCCGATAACGGCGCGGACATTCTCCTGCTGGGTCATTTCCGCCTGCGCCAGGAAGTTGCCGGAGTAGACTAAGTTCATCGCGTAGACCTGTCCCCGCTCCTGGTTGGCGTCATGCTCCAGAAGGGCCAGGAAGGGCTGCATCTGGTGGGAGCTGATCCCCCAGGTGGAGGAGGCGCCCTGCTTGCCCCATCCCAGCTTCCGCCGCTGGATCATCCGCTCATAGGCCCAGCTTCCGTGGAGGGTGATGATGTCAAAATCCTTGTTGTCCATATCCAGGCAGGCGGACAGGGCGGCGGTCAGCTTGAGGGCTTCCCCGCCCCGGTTGACGATTTTCGCGCTGCGGCAGACAGCGTCCAGCTTTTCAAACGCGGTGTAGTAGAGATGGACTTCCAGCCCCAACGCTTCATCGGCGCACACCAGTTCCAGGGTGGCGCAGTCTTCCTCTCCGCCGCGGGTAGCGGGCAGACCCTCCAGCCCGGGTTTGCCGCCGTAAATCTCATGGGAACGGTAGGTCAGGTTGCAGGCCCGGTATCCTTGGGCAGTTTCCACCCGCAGGCAGCTCTCGCGGTAGTCGCCCAGGCCGTGGCCGGGATACTCCGTAGGCAGTTCGCCCAGATAGGCAAGCTGATCTCCACTGTCCGCGAAGGCGGGCATATTGGGGTTCAGACGCAGCAGGTAGCGCATATTATCGTCGGGAATCCGCCGCCCGTAGTACATGTGGGCGGGAAAGCCCGCCTGATCCGCCAGGGCGATTAGATACGTGGAGCCTGGGGTATCTAACCGGAAAACCCGCTCCTGTTCATTAAAAAAAATATTCATAGCTTCTCCTTTGACCCGGCGGAACCGCCGGTTATTCTCTCCCCTGATGATAGTAGGTTTCCCGGATTCTGTCAATCATTATCTCGCCAATTTTTTTACTCCCGCCCAGAAAAAAACGGCATAGCCGGATTCCTTCCGGCTATGCCGCCTGCCGCGTCACGCGCCTAACTCTCCATATGCTTGCCAAGAAACGCGGCGATGGTCTGCGCCAGCTTGTACTCGGTCTCACCTGTAACCAGGTTCTCCCCATCCTCTACGAACAGCACCAGCCCCAGCACATCGCCCTCAGAAATAATTGGCGCGGCCACAGCGGCGCGGAACTTGTCACCGGATTCCGTGACAAACACGCTGCGCTCCTCACCCGCATGCTGGTAAATGCGGCGATCCTCCATGATCTGCTCAAGCTGGGGGCTGATTCGCTTACCCATCAGCTCCCGCTTGCCACCGCCGGCCACGGCGATGACAGAGTCCCGGTCTGTTACCGCGGTGATCGCGCCGCAGCTTTTGGACAGCGTTTCACAGAATTGGGCCGCAAAATCATCCAGGCCCCCCATCAGAGAATATTTCTTGAAAATCACTTCGCCCTCCCGGCTGGTGTAGATTTCGAGGGGATCGCCCTCGCGGATACGCATTGTTCTCCGGATTTCCTTAGGAATGACCACGCGCCCCAGGTCGTCAATGCGGCGCACGATACCGGTTGCTTTCATTCTTGATTCCTCCCATGTCTCCTGCCGCGCCGGGGCACGGCCAGTTAATATTGTAATGCTCTGGAAAACATGGATAGTATCCGCAGTTCTTGGCAAGGTATGCAGGTTTCTGGCTGGATTTGTTTGGAGGGAATCGTATCAGCTTCTGCTTAAAATTGCGGAAAAGAGACGAAAAATTTTATCGTTTTTACCGGAAACAGAACAAATAAAAAACCGGTTCCGGGGCATCCGCCCCGGAACCGTGAAAAAGCCCAACCCACCGCGCTGCGCGGCAGGGAAATTTTCATTTTACTTGCAGAGGGCGGCGGTATCCATAGCGATCATCAGTTCCTCGTTGGTGGGGATCACGAAAACCTTGACCTTGGAATCCGCGGCGGAGACGTCCACTTCCTTGCCCCGGACATTGTTCTTCTCCGCGTCCATCTTGACGCCCATGTACTCCATGCCCTCGCAGATCTTATAGCGCAGCTCGCAGGAGTTCTCGCCAATCCCGGCGGTAAAGACAATGGCGTCCACGCCGCCCATGGCGTTGGCGTACGCGCCGATAAACTTCTTGACCTCGTAAATGAACTTCTCCAGCGCCAGAGCGGCCCGCTCGTTGCCCTTGGCGGAAGCGTCCTCCAGGTCACGGAAGTCGGAGCTGACACCGGAAATGCCCAGCACGCCGGACTTCTTGTTGAGGATGTTCAGCATTTCCTTGATATCGTAGCCATAGCGGCCCATCAGGTACTCCAGGATTGTAGCGTCCACATCGCCGGAGCGGGTGCCCATGGGGAACCCGGCCAAAGGCCCAAGGCCCATGGTGGTATCCACGCACTTGCCGTCCACCACGGCGGACAGGGAAGAACCGTTGCCCAGGTGGCAGCAGATCACCTTGCTGTGCGCGGGGTTGCCCAGCATGTCGGCGGCCCGGGCGGAGACATAGCGGTGGCTGGTGCCATGGAAGCCGTAGCGGCGCACATCGTCCTTCTCATAGTACTCGTACGGGATGGCGTAAATGTAGGCCTTGGGGGGCATGGTCATGTGGAAAGCGGTGTCGAACACAGCCACCTGGGGCGTCTTGGGCATAATTTTCTGGCAGGCTTCGATGCCCATGAGGTTGGCGGGGTTGTGGAGGGGGCCCAGGGGGATACATTTTTTAATGGCCTCGATGCACTTGTCATCGATGATGCAGCTCTCGGTGAAGGCCATGCCGCCATGGAGGACGCGGTGACCCACGGCGGCGATTTCATCGGTGGAGGAAATCACGCCCTTAATGGGGTCCACCATGATATCCAGCACGGACTGGATGGCCTCGGCGTGGGTGGGCATAGGGATCTCCTGCTTCACATCCTCCCGGCCGGGGACCTTGTGGGTCAGCCGTCCATCGATGCCGATGCGCTCGCACAGACCCTTGGCGAACACCTGGCCACCCTCGGACTCCATAAACTGGTACTTCAGGGAAGAGCTGCCCGCATTGATGATTAGAATTTTCATCCGTCAAATTCTCCTTCTATTGTTATTGTTTTGTTATTTTTTGTTTCCGGCCTGTCTCTTGCATTTCCAGCCCGAGACGGCTAGAATAGATACCATCCCATATTGTAGACTATTTACGCCGGTTAGACAACCATTTTTTCGTAAGTTTTTCCAAAAATTTTTTTCAACGCTTAAAAAGGAGATTTCCATGGCAGTTGCGGGCGTTATTGCGGAATACAACCCTTTCCACAAGGGCCACGCGTGGCAGCTCACCCAGCTCCGCCGTGTCCTGGGGGCTGATACCACCGTAGTAGCCTGCATGAGTGGAAACTTTGTCCAGCGGGGCAGTTTCGCCATCATGAACGCGCACGCCCGTGCGGAGGCCGCCCTCCACGGCGGCGTGGACTTGGTATTGGAGCTGCCCACCCCCTGGGCCACCGCTGGAGCGGAGCGTTTTGCCCAGGGCGGCGCGGCGGTGCTGGCCGCCACAGGGGTGGTCACCCACCTGGCCTTCGGCTGCGAGTGTGCCGCCCTGGCGCCATTGCGGCAGGCGGCGGAGAGCCTGGGGGATCCGGCATATCCCGCCGGGCTGCGGCGTTTTTTAGGCCAAGGCATGACCTTTGCCGCCGCCCGCCAAGCCGCCGTCCACATGTTGGCGGGGGATGCGGCAGACTGCCTGTCCCAGCCTAACAATCTCCTGGCGGTTGAGTATCTCCGCGCCCTGAAATCCCAAGGGAGTCCTATCATCCCCCTGGCCCTCCCCCGCGTTGGCGCGGCCCACGACAGTGAAACGGCAAGCCCTTACCCCTCCGCTTCAGCCATCCGGCGGATGCTGCTGGAGGGAGACGGCTGGCAAAATGTCCTGCCGCAGCCCACCTCCGCTATCGTTTCCCGGGAAATCCAAGCAGGGCGCGCCCCAGTACAGATGGAAACCTGCCAGCGGGCGCTGCTGTTCCAGCTCCGCCGGATGTCAGAAATAGATTTCCTGCCCTACGATGGCGGAAACGAGGGCTTATACCGCCGTTTTTACGCCGCAGTCCACGCCGGGCATACCCTTGATGGGATTCTTGCCCTTGCTAAAACCAAGCGGTATCCCCTCTCCCGCCTGCGCCGGATGCTGCTGCAAAGCTGCCTGGGCGTCCCCCAAGCAGCCCAAGGGGAGACGCCTCCCTATCTGCGGGTGCTGGCCGCCAACGAGCGGGGCCGTGCGCTGCTGGGGCAGATGCGGAAAACGGCGGCTCTGCCGGTGATCACCAAGCCCGGCCACATCCGCCGTCTCAGCAAAGAAGCCCAGCGGGTTTTCGACCAGGAAGCCCGTTGCGGAGACCTATACGCGCTGGCCTATCCCGACCTGGGGCAGGCCGTGCCGGAGCGCGGCTACACCGTTTCCCCAGTGATGCTGTAGCCCACCGGAAAAGGAGAAGATCATGAAACGACATATATTATTATTCGCGACCATCTTCCTGCTGCTGACCGCCTGTGCGGGGATGGCCGCGTCTGACCCTGTCTTTCCCGCCACCCAGCCGAAAGTCCCAGCCGCGGATGCGTATGAGAAACCAGAATACGAGGTTCTTCCCTTTGTCTCCGGCAATCAATTCCTGTCGGAGGACGGGAAACAGGCAGTCATTGCCGTATATAATTACCAGATCATCCTATTATCGCTGACCAACGAAAGCGCCCTTTCCCCAGCGGACGCGGAAGCGGCAGCGCGGAACCTAGAAGCTTTCAACAGCAAGATGCAGTCCATCAGCGCGGACCTGACAGAGCAGGGCAAGGCGATGGCTGCGGACGCGGCGGAGGTTTACGCAGAATTCGGCACACTGTCTTCGGAGTACGAAGACAGCGCGGACGTAGGCGCGGACTTTTCTGGAGACATTGTATCCGTCTATCTGCATCGCAGCACCTACTCTGGCGGCGCGCACCCCAACCGCTATACTGCCAGCTATCTTTTTGACCTAGCCGCAGGGCAGTTCATCTACCCCACCCAGCTTGCGGAAGATCCGGAAGCTTTCCACACCGGTGCGGCAGAAGCACTGTTGGCCCAGGCGGAAACCCACCCTGCCCACGACTCTTTCTGGCAAGATTACACGGATATCATTGCCTGTTGGAACGAGGCAGCGGTACGTTTCACCAGCGAAGGCATGACAGTGTGCTACTCTCCCTACGAGCTTGCGCCCTACAGCGCCGGCGAGGTTGAACTGACCCTTACCTGGGACCAGCTCCGTCCCCTGCTGGGCGAAACCGGCATGGCCCGTCTGGGCCGTGAATAGCGGTTCAGAATAGTGTGGTGCTGGCGGTGCTGAAATGCGCCCACACCCGGTAGGTGGTCTTGCCGGTTTTCTTCACCAGCGCGGGCGTGTCCCCCCCTCTCTATTCTATAGACGCTTATCTCTATATTCTTTATCTCTATTCTCTAAAGATGTATGTTGTAAAGGGTGAATGTGAGATTTCGCCTAATACAACATAGCGGCTTGCTCGTTTGTGGTGAATGACGGTGCTATGGGAGGGGGTGATACCAATATCCGCACAACTTCGAGCGACAAATTGTCGCTCGAAGTATATCCGAGGGGCGGTGTCATGTTTTTTGAAATGGGACTGTCATGCCATTAGCCTGTTTTTTTAGATTTCGCCCATAATATACTTGGGAGAACGATGGTATTCGCTTGTCAGAAACGTGAGCGACAAATGTCGGTCACGTTACACCAAAATCAAGTGTGCATTCTGCACTTCTGATTTCATCTTGCATTTTTGCAATTTTTCAGAACAGAACGGCCTAATCTTGCATTATCGCCATATTTTTGCGGTCATGGCCAATTTGACCGTATA
>CAJUNA010000037.1 GCA_910587645.1 uncultured Oscillospiraceae bacterium | reverse complement strand
CCTTAATTACCGTGTGGCAGACGGAGCAGTAGGTTCCAGAGGTTAACCCAGGCTCAGTACATGTGGCGGCAACTGCTTCGCGGGTGGATTCTGTATGTCCCAGCGGGGGAATTGTTTTCTGTGCCTTGATTACCGCGTGGCAGACGGAGCAGTAGGTTCCGGAGGTTAACCCAGGCTCGGTACATGTGGCGGCAACTGCTTCGCGGGTGGATTCTGTATGTCCCAGCGCGGGAATTGTTTCCTGTGCCTTGATTACTGTGTGGCAGACGGAACAGTAGGTTCCGGAGGTTAACCCAGGCTCAGTACATGTGGCGGCAACTGCTTCATATACCGCTTCTGTATGTCCCAGCGGTGGAACCGGCTGCTGTGGTGTAAGCACTAAGCCGCAGATGGAACAGCGCGACCCCGCGGTTAGTCCAGCCGCCGTGCAGGTTGGCGCGGTGGCGGCGCCAATAGGTTCCTCTGTGTGTCCCATGGCGGGGATAGTTGCCTGGGGCTGGATATCTTTTCCGCAAACAGTGCAGTGTGTGCCATCTGTCAGTCCGGTTTCCGTGCAAGTGGGCGGCTTTCCCGGATCTACTGCCAGGGTATGCAAAAGGGAAATGGGGATCTGCCGGATGAGATCGCCGTAGGGGCCATCCGGGTTGGCATCCTGGCCGTCTGGGAGCTGGACTTCCACCAGATGGCGGTCTGCGGGGCTGGATAACCGGGCCTTTTCCGATATGGTAATGCCGATTGTTTGCCCGGGGTTCTCCGGCGCGGCAATAATGGCGGAATCGGTTTCACTGATGATCTCCATAGTATCGCCTGCGGTGAAGACGGATCCGCCGGTCAGAAAGACAGCCGGGCCTGCTGTTGTGATAATGGTACCGCTGTGAACCGTCAAGGCTCCGCCGTTTGTCAGACGGCCCGCGAGGGTATGGCCGTGCAGGTCTATTGTCAGATCCCGGCCCTCTGGAATAGCCAGGCCAGCCGCCGCAGCGGCTTGCAGCGTTACTGTGCTGCCGTTTACAGCGGTGGAAACCGCCCGCTGTAAGGTGTTGTAATACGTCAAGCTGCCATCTGGGGCGGTTATTTTTGCGGCGGCGTTTTCCGCCGTTAGAGGTTGAAAACCGTACCGCCCGTCCGCCAACTGCACCTGTGTAACAGTATCCGTCCAATAGTCTGGACTAACTGGTGCGCTGAAAATGCCGCCGCCGATAGAAATGGCTGCCAGGGCGTCATCCCAGGTCTCTGTGTAGAAATGATTTTCGTCAGAAAGGAACCGATAGAAACCGGATGTCAGATTGAGGGCCGGTGTACCGGAAATACGCACCTCCGGAGCTTCTGCCGCGCTTGGGTAGCGGACAACGTTAATACTGTCTGCTTCGATTTCACCGCCGGTTATTTCCAGCACCGTTTTTTCTGCTCCCGCGCCGTAGCAGGAGACTGTGCCGCGGATCCAGCCGCCGCTGATGTTTGCCGATCCCAGGTTTTGGATGGCTTCGATGGTTGGGCTGCCGTTGATGCGGGCATCCCCGGTGATCAGAAGATGGGCGGCATTTTCGTTTAGGATCGAAAACTGCAAGGCTTGGTTTAGCGTCCCGCCAGAAATTGCGGTAAGGCCCTTTCGGTTGATAATAGGTATGTTGTAAGGGGAGTCGCCGGAAATGCTGCCGCCTTCTATATAAAGGGTGCCGTAGTTTTCGATAACCGGGGTTATTTCCTTGGCGGTTTTGCGGGAAAAATTCCCGCCCTGGATTGTTACCGTGCCATAGTTGACCAATGCGCGGTTCCCTGTGCCGATGGCAGTGATTTGGCCGGTGGTGCCTTTGATTACCAGTTCGCCGCCTTCTTGAACGGTGATGGCGTTGGTTGCCCTGCTTTGGACAGTCATGTTCCATGGCCCAAGATCCAGCGTGACCCTCTGCCCTTCTGCTACTACAAGCGGGGTTTCCCTGTTGCCGCTCAAAATGATCTCTTCGCCCGCCGCGTGGGCGGTTCCTCTTGGCAATGCCAGGACAGCGGTCAGGACGATCAATGCCATTGTGCCCAATTTGATCAGGTGCATGCTGATTTTCATACGGTTTCCTCTCTTTCTAATATATATTCCAGGTAACCGGCGGCAAAACCGGCGGCCTTCCGTTTTGGTACCCGTTACCTGGCGTAAACAAAGGCCGGAGGACAAAATGCTCCTCCGACCCTGGCTACCTATTTTAATTCATATGTATTATAGATAAAATTTTTGGATTTGTCAAATATGTTTTTGTAAACAATGGGTATATAAATTTGAAATTGCATGAAATTTTAGCCAGTATCCTCTCGACATGAACGGCGTCATATGTTATAACATATCGCCGCTCTTATTTGCCGCCCTGTGCGCAGGCCTTGGCGCGGGAAAGTGAGCCGGCATAAGGTTCGTCTATCAAAACTTTTTTCTGCGGAGGAGAGGTTATGAAAGCCCTTGCAAACAAAAAACTTGCCGTACGTATCGGTATTATCACAACCGCCATCACAATTGCCGGGATGCTGATGCTGTGGCTGGTGGTTTCCAACAACGCCGCCGCCATGGTCAAGAGCGACATCACCAACCAGATGACTGACGCCGTCGAGTCCCGTGCCGCTATCATCAACGAATATGTGGCTTCCGCCGAGGAATACGTGGAGGCCTTTGCCCTGAGCAAAGAGGTTCACGACCTCCTGCTGCATCCGGAAGACCCGGTTCTGCTGGAAAAGGCACAGAAGTATACCGAGGATTTCGCGGCGGTCAAGGGCATTTTTGAAGGATTATATATTGCCACCCCGGAAACCTATGTGCTGACCCACACTTCCCAGGGGGCTATTGGCATCACCACCCGGAAGGATGATTCCTTGAAAACCTTCCAGGATACGATCCTGTCCCAGCGGGAGCTGACCAATTCGGGGATTATGAAATCCCCAGGAACCGGCAGCATGATCTTGTCAATGTACTACCCTGTCTTTGACGGCCAGCGATGCACCGGCTATGTGGGCGCGGGCGTATTTGCCAGCCATTTGATGGATTCCCTGCTGAATCTGAATATAAAGGGCCTGCCTGCCAGTGAGTATGTGTTTTTAAACGTGGATACTGGCGTGTACCTTTACCATGAGGATGACTCAATGCTGAATACCAAAACCACAGACGCCGGTTATCTGGAAATCATTCAGCGGATCCAGGCCGGCGGGGATACCCAGGCCGCTACATATTCCTACCGGGATGAAAACGGCAGCCAGCAGTTGGTCGTTTACAAATATCTGAAAGACCGGGGCTGGGTCTTTATGGTCCGGGACAGCGCGGCGGAGGTGTATGGCTCCGTATCGGCGGTGCGGTTTATCGTTGGCGCGCTGTGCGCGGTTATGGCGGCGGCAATTATCCTGCTGACCCTCCTGATCCTACGCCGGGAGGGCAGGGAGCTGATGGTCGTGGAGCGGGCCATCGGGCGCTTAGGCGACTTGAACCTGTCGGCTGACGGGGAGTTGGAGGCCTTTTACGGCCGGTCAGATGAAATCGGCATGATCGCGCAGACCACCCACCGGGTCTGCGGCTGCCTGCGGCAGACCATCGATGATGTGGGCCGGATCCTGGGCGAAATGGCAAATGGCAACCTGGCCGTGGATGTGACTAGGAATGAATCCTATTACATCGGGGATTTCCGCGTCTTGTCTGAGAGCCTGCAATCCATCCAGGCCAACCTGACGAACGTAGTGCGGGATATCTCCCAGGTGGCCAACCAGGTGGATACCAGCGCCGACAGGGTGTCCTCGGGCGCCCAGGCCTTGTCCCAGGGAACGATGGAACAGGCGGTGTCAATTGAGGGTCTGGTGTCCAATGTCAGCTCGATCACTTCCCAGATCCAGACCAGCGCCGTACGCTGCGGCAGCGCCAGCGAGCTGGTTGGCAAGGCTACCGGCTACGCGGCGGAAGCTGATACGAAAATGGAGCAGCTCATAAATGCCACCCAAAATATCGACAAGTCTTCAGCGCAGATCGTGACCATCACCAAAACCATTGAGGACATCGCGTTCCAGACCAACATCCTGGCGTTGAACGCCGCTGTAGAAGCTGTCCGCGCTGGCACTGCCGGCAAGGGGTTTTCCGTGGTGGCCGATGAGGTGCGGAGCCTGGCCGCCCGATCTGCGGCGGCGGCGCAAAATACCAACAGCCTGGTCAACCGCTCTATTGAGGACGTTAAGACCGGGACAGACTCGACCAATCTGGCTGTCTCCGCCATGCAGGACATTAACCAGTGTATCCAGTCGATTAAAACGCTGATGGACGAGATCGCCGCCGCCAGCGTACAGCAGTCGGAGATGATCGTTTTGGTGGAAAACGGCATCCGGGAAATCTCCTCGGTGGTGCAGGCGAACACCTCTGCTGCTGAAAAGAGCGCGGCGGTGTCTAAGGAGCTGTCCGGTCAGGCCCGGATGCTGAACAGCCTGATCAGCCGGTTCCGTATTGTGTAAGAACGGGATCGCTTTCTATGTAAATAAAACCGGCGCCGGTTTCCGCTTGGGACAGCGGGAGCCGGCGCTGTTGCCTGGATCTGGGGCGAGGGGTTGACAAAATGTATTATTTGTATTATAATAGATAATGTAAATAAGGGGGGTAGGGATATGCTGCTGCGTTTGGATTTTTCCGGAGATACACCGGTATACCAGCAAATTCGCAATCAGATCGTGTCTGCCATCGCCGCCGGACAGCTTGTGCCGGGGGAGAAGCTGCCTACTGTCCGCGCCTTGGCCGAGGAATGCGGCATCAACATGATGACCGCCAGCAAGGCCTACCAGCTTCTCAAGGCCGAGGGCTATATCACCACCGGGCGCCGGGACGGCGCTGTGGTGCGGCTTCAGCCGGGGGATGTGAAGCCGGAGACTATGGAGGGTCTGCGCCTGCGGGTATGCGAGCTGCGCCTGGCGGGGCTGGGAAGAGACGAGATATTAAAACTCTGCGGGGACATTTATGACAAGGAGGTAGAGGGGCTATGACATTAGGCTGGCGTTTGTTTATGTTGGCAGTTTTATTGCCGGTGCTGCCTATCCTGTACGTCATGCTGCGAGACGAGTGCGAGCCGAAGAAAAACATCATTGTTGGCGTGACCCTGCCCTACGCCGCGCAAAGCGACAGCGTAGTGCGCGGCCTATTGGAGCAGTATAAACGGGAGATGCGTCTGGCCTGCTGGGCGATGCTGGCAGCGGCCATCCCCAATCTGCTGTTCTCCGGTTTTGGGAGTTTCCTGACCTACTGGCTGGTGTGGGTTGTCGCCCTGTGCGTTGTGCCGTTTATCCCTTACATCCGCTGCAACAAGGCCCTGCGGCAGTTAAAGGAGGCCCGCGGCTGGAAGCGCGCCCCGGACGCCCCCCAGGCGGTAGCCGATTTGCAGGCCGCCGCCCAGGAAATGCGGTGGCTGTCCCCCTGGTGGTTTTTGCCGCCGCTGGCGGCCAGCCTGGCGCCGCTGGCATTTGACTGGACGATGTGGCCTCTGTGGCTGGCTGACGCCTTGATTGTGCCGGTATGCTGGCTCTGCTACCGCTGCCTGTACCGGAACCGTACCGAGGTGGTGGACGGCGACAGCCATCGAACCATGGCCCTGACCCGCGTCCGGCGGTACAACTGGGGGAAATTCTGGCTTACTATGGCCTGGGCCACCGGGTTCTTCAATATAGGCATGTGGCTGACGATAGGTCATGTATGGCTGTGCATGGGCGTGATTTTGCTGTACGGCGTGGTGATATGCACGGAAGCGGTAGGCATCGAGCTTCGCGTCCGGCGGTTGCAGGAGAAGCTGACGGCGGACTGCGGGGCGGAATACGTGGACGAGGACGACCGGTGGATTTGGGGGATGTTCTATTACAATCCCAACGATTCCCGGATGATGGTCAACGCCCGGGTGGGGATAAACGCTACCTTCAATCTGGCGAAACGCCCCGCCCAGATTATCGCGCTGTTTCTGGTTGCGCTCCTGCTGGCGTGTCCGCTGTTCGGCGTGTGGATGATGGGCATGGAGCGCGCCCCGGTGGAACTGGCGGTTACAGAGACGGAGGTCACAGGCACCCACTACACAGACCAATGGAGCATAGCGCGGGAGGACATCGCAGCCATCGAAGTGATTACTGACCTGCCCCGCCTGCGCCGGGTGGCGGGGACGGGAATGGACAGCGCCCTCACCGGACAGTTCAACGGCGATGGCTGGGGCCGTCTGACCCTGTGCATCGACCCCCGCCAGGGGCCGTGGCTGCTGATTGAAAAGACGGATGGGACATTGTTCCTGTTCGGCGGCAGCCAGGAGGGTGCTGCCGCCGCCGCAGCGGAACGGCTGCGGTGAAAAGCTGGATAGGCTTGGAGTAAAGTGGCTTTGAGATGCGGAGAGGGACGGGAGTGGAAGCTGGGAAAATTTTCCTAAATTTTTGAATGGATCCCATCCTGCCGGCCGTATTGTAAGTGAAGTCAGAACCTGTATTCATAGGCGTGGGATGCCAGATGGGCGAGGGATTTTGCCGCCCTGCAAGGCAAAAAATCGCAGGAATACTTTGTGTATTTCAAGATTTTTTAACGCAGCAGGACGACAATAGACCCGCCCAGACGGTGTCAAACGCCTGTGAATACAGGTTCTCAGGAATGGCTATCAAAGATAACGGAGGAGCATCATGAAAAAAGCATTTTTAAGCGTTTTCGCAGCGGTTCTTCTGTTGTCAAATGTGATGCATTGGATAAAAAAGGCCCATCAGGCCGAGAACCCTGAAACGATACCCACAATCAGGGTAAAAACTGTGGAAATGGATGGACTATACTGGTTCCTGGAGTGCAAGCCCCGCACGGAAACACGGGAAAATATCTACATTATGACGATGGTAAGCCGGGAGCCGCGGCAGATCATAGGCCATGTTGTAACCCGTGATAAGACCTCTAACTGCGCGTTTGGGCACTCCCTCCAGAAAACGCCGCCTTGCATTTTTCACGGCAATCTTGTATAATAACGAAAAGTACGGCAATAAAAGGAGGAACGCACATGCAAATCGTTGTCATCAACGGCTCCCTGTGCGAACGGGAACAGGACGCCTATATCCGCCGCGTCACCGCCCGGGTCCCCGCCAGCGCGATTGAAAAGCTAGTCTTCGAGGTTCACGAGGACTATGTGGACGTCCGCTATACGCTGCACCGCCGCCGGGAGCTTCGGAAGATGGGCGGCTACTGCATCAGCGAACCGGCTGCCTGGAACAGTGCCAAGCAGGCGGAATACCGCGACATGGTGCCGAACAGATTCGAGGAGGATGCCTGAGTGAAAAAAGGGAGAGCGGCCATATTATGGGCGGCGTGCCTGCTTCTTCTCGCGGCCTGCGCAAGCCAGGGCGGGGAACCGGTGGAAACCAGTTGGCGCGTGGACCAGATGGCCGGTGCGATTTGGAGCGTCCAGCAATCCCAGGATGTCCTGGAGCCCCACGGGATTTTCTATGGGGATCCGGATTTCGCCGGTTATCTGCAAGATTCCATGGGGATTGATCCGGCGGATGTAATAGACGGCGCGATCCTCTACGCCGGGGGCGTCAACGCCCAGGAGATCGCGGTGCTCCGCCTGATGGACGGGGCGGACGGGGATGGTGTGGTCAAAGCCCTGGAGGCCTACATAGAATCCCGTGCCGGGGCCTTCGCGGGCTACGCGCCGGAGCAATACGCGATTCTGGAGAATGCCTCCGCCGTCCGGCGGGGGCAATATGCGGCGCTTCTGATTGCCCCGGACCAGGACGAGGCTGTGGATGCCTTTGCCGCGTGCTTTACCAGCCCCGCGCCAGAGGACGTGCCCCTGGCCGCGCCGGATTTGCCGCCTGCCGTTGAAGAACCGGAGCCTGAGCCGGTTCAGGAACCGGAACAACGCCCTGAGCTGGAACCGGAACAGGATCCAGAACCTCAGACAGAGCCAGAGATGGAACCGGGGACAGCGCCAGAAGTGAAACCGGATCCGGAGCCGGAGACCGTTCCAGTTCCAGATCCGGACCCCGTGCCGGAGCTGCCGCGGGAGCCATGGGTTTACGACCAGTCCCGTATTGCCGCCGCCTGGAACAGCGGGGAGCGGGAGGGCTTGTATCCGGAGGATCTGGAGATTTTGACGGTTCTGGAGGGGATTCCCGCGCTGTCCGATCAAACGCTGACGGCGTATGAGAAGGAACTGGCCCTGCATGACTGGATGATCGCCTGGGCAGAGTATGATCCCGGCGCGCTCAGCAGCGGGCCGGTAGGAACCCCTATTCCGCACAATGATAATCCCTACGGCCTTCTGGTGGGCAAGAAGGCCATCTGCACCGGGTATTCCCATACCTTTGCGCTGCTGATGGCCCTTGCGGGCATTGAGTGCGTTACCGTCCCCGGGACAGCCCATGGCGGGAGTGATGAGCACGCCTGGAACCTGGTAAAGCTGGACGGGGAGTGGTACGCGGTAGACACCACCTGGGACGATCCCGTGGCGTCCTTCGTGATCCCAGTTTGGATGGCGCACAAATATTTCAATGTGACCAGCAGCTTCCTCCGGGAAAATGACCACTCCTGGGATGAATCCGCCTACCCCGAGGCAACGGGGACGGACTATGCCTGGATGGGATAAAGGGGAGGAAGAAAAAAACTCTGCAATTCACAGAACTTTTACTTGCGAAACGGGGCGTATTCGAGTATACTATGGATTGTTGAGCCAAATCGGGCGGTCCCCCGCCCCGGACGATCACAAATGTTATCGCCGCCCAACCCCTTGCGGTGGCAGAAAATTTTGGAAGGAATGAACAACAAATGAGCGCATCCAGAGAAAAGAAAAAGCGTCAGGAAACCCTTGCCGGCGGCGCAGTCGATCCCAAGGCCGCCCGTGCCGCGGAACAGCGTGCCGCGGAACGTAAATCCAATATTCTTTACGCTGCCGTAGCCATCGCCTTTGTGGTGGTTGCCGCTGCCCTGCTGGTATACAACTCCGGCATTATCCAGCGCCATCAGACCGCCGTTACCATCGATGGCCAGAAGTACACCGTCCCCCAGACCGCCTATTATTACCAGAATGTATGCAACAGCTATGGCTCCATGGTAGGGCAGGAGTACCTGGAAGCTATGAAGGGCCAGGCCTATAACGGAGAGCAGACTTGGAACGACTATTTCAAGGAGCAGGCCGTTGAGAATATGAAATTCGTCCACGCGGCTAAGGCCGCCGCCGTTGCCGCCAGCGTTACCCTGGAAGCGGAGGATGAGGAGACCGTCAAGAGCAATGTGGAAGGGATGAAGGCCGCCGCCACCACCGCTGGATATAGCTATGGCGCGTATTTAAAGGCGCTGTATGGCCCTACCATGA
The DNA here is from genome assembly GCA_910587645.1 of uncultured Oscillospiraceae bacterium. Classification (GTDB taxonomy): domain Bacteria; phylum Bacillota; class Clostridia; order Oscillospirales; family Oscillospiraceae; genus Pelethomonas. Next base: position 1,322 of record CAJUNA010000037.1, on the reverse strand, counting down.
CCGCGTCCATTTTCGAGTCCTGCCTGCGGGACCAGATCCTTGCCAGCAAGTACGCTACCCAGTACAGCGATGAGACCTTTGTGTATTCCGATGACGAGATCCAGGCGTATTATGAGGAGCATAAGGACAATTATGACCTGATCGATGGCGCGTATGTTACCCTTGATGGCACGCCCGAGGCCAAAACAGATGATGAGGGCAATGCCATCGAAGCCACCGATGAGGAAAAGGCCGCCGCCCTGGAAGAAGCCAAGGAGAAGGCCCAGGCGATCCTGGATGCCTACAAGGCCAACAACAATTTGGATGCTGCTGCCAGTGCCAACGGCGCCACCGTATCTACCAGCATCCCCAGCGCCAGCAGTACCGCCGGCGCGTGGTTCTATGACGAAGCCCGCCGGAGCGGGGACGCGGATGTAATCGCGGACGAGGACAACAGCCGCTATTATGTGGCTTTGTTTAACAGCCGTGAGCGGGATGAAACGCTGGATTACAATGTCCGGCACATTCTTGTGACGGCGGAAAATCTGGAGCTGCCCGAGGGGCAGGAAGCCAGTGACGATCAGATTAAGGCTAAGGCTGAGGCCATCCTTGCCAGTTGGGACGGCACGGAGGATGGGTTTGCGGCCCTCGCCAATGAAAACTCCAAGGACGGCGGCAGCAACACCAGCGGCGGTCTCTATGAGGACGTGGCGAAGGGTTCCATGGTTGCCGCGTTCCAGGACTGGTGCTATGAAGATGGCCGCCAGCCCGGGGATACCGGTATCGTGCAGAGCAATTACGGCTATCACATTATGTATTTTGTAGGCTATGGCGATACCCAGTACTGGCATTACGCCTGCGAGAACGCGATGCGGAGTGATGCCGTTTCCCAGTGGCAGACCACCATGACCAACAGCGCAACGGCAGATGTTTCAGCCAGCGGCATGAAGCAGGTCGGCTAAACCTTTCCTATAGACGAAGCCCCGGACGCAAAGCGTACCGGGGCTTCGTTTGTTATACGCAAGTCTTGAGATGTACTATGTAAAAGATGAATTAACCACCCAATATATTACATTGTCTGACGGCTCATTTGTGGCAGAACAGCAGTAGCTGGAGGGATGGTGATAGACCAGCAGGAGGAAGTGGATCGGGGAGCGTCTGGGAATGACCTGGGCGCTCCGTTCTCCTTGCTGGCCTCTGCTAAGGGCGCATTATCCGAGGAGAAAAATAATCCGAGAAGAGGAGCGAAAAGCCAGTAAAATCAAGGCTTTCAGCAAAAACTTCTCGGATTATTTTTAAGCGCAATTCATTTCAAAAAATCTGTGGGAGAGGTCTGCCGCTTT
>CAJUNA010000036.1 GCA_910587645.1 uncultured Oscillospiraceae bacterium | reverse complement strand
CGGATATCCATCCACTGTGCTCCTTTCATTTTCTGACTCCCTTTCCGAGCTCTTTCTCGCCCTGATTGGGAGTCTATCTTTTTCCCTTCACCTCCGCCACAAAACTACATTTTTTCCTCGGCGTTTTTTTACATTTTATCATTGGCGCTGACACGCAGCAGGGGCAAAGGGCGGCAATCAGGATATGTTCAGGACAAAGGGAACCCAGCACTAAAATACATCTGGCCGTGGATGCGAATGCAGAGCGGATTGTAAAGAAGCTGCGCCATCGGATAGAAAATTGTTTCTTAGCTTTGAAACGCTGGAGAGGTATTGCCACTCGCTATGCCAAGACCTCAGACGCCTTTATCGCTGCGGTACATGTCCGTTGTATTGCCATCTGGGCTGCTATCCGTGCTTAACCCGTGTAGACGATATCTAGTTGGATCTCAAAAAAGTTTTTGTTACGGGCTTGGATAAGGAAACGGAGCTCGCGAAAGTGGAAAACAGAGCATAATATAATTTTTGAAGGGCTATGGCTTATACCATAGCCCTCTTCTTTTGGCGGAACACGGAAATATTTCGTGCTACAGGTTCCCTCCATACAGATCCGCGAGTATCTTGGCGTAGAGACTTTCTGCGCCCTCGCGGAATTTCTTTTGCAGCTCCAGTGCGATGTCCTGACGGGTCACTAGCAGGCGCAGGTGCATCAGCTCGTCCAGCTCATCGCTGAGGGAGAGCGTGACATCATAGCCCCCCTTGTCCCGAGGCTGGACGGATGCCTTGACCAGGGCGCGGCGCTTAAGCTGCTCGTTACACAGGGCCAGCTTTTGCTCCGCCTGCATCCGTACGGTGTAGGGAAGGCTGCTTTCGCACACGGCGCTGTTGCGCTGGCCCTTGGCTGTAATGGTGTAAAGGCCGTCTGTTAAGGCCAGATGCTCCGTGCGCACTAAGTCTGCCAGGCATTCGGAAAAGCCGAAATAGTCCACCCCTTCATCGCACATGCTCAATTCCTGCAAGGTTTCGAAGGGAACCGGCTCCACGATCCTGGCCGCGATGTACAAAATAAGGAATTTGATTTCCAGCTTGCCGCTGATAAAGCCATATGAGGACATAGCGCGCCTCCTAAAGGTTGTTATGGCTATTATACCTGCTGGGGAGAAATTTGTATAGCCCAAATTTTCACCACCCGGCCCAAGGCGCATAGACTGGAATGAAGGCCAACGCCTTCCCAACAACAGAGACCGAGTTACTAATTTAGGAGGTTCTATTATGCCTGAACGTATTGTTCCCGGCCCCGTTTCCAGCATGCGGGATAACTGCGAGGCCGTTTGTATCCATACCAAGAAAATTTTTGATAGTTGCCGGGATAAGGACTGTATCGAAGACCTGCGCTTCTATCCGACCCAGGCGGGCCAGGATATCCTCAGCCGCGCCCAGACGGTGAAAGGCGGCAAGGCGGAGCTGCTCTATACGTACATTGACGTCGAGCCGGTGGTGTTCAACCGTGGCTTCTATACGGTGGATATGCGCTTTTTCTACCGTGTGACCCTCAACGCCTACTGCTCCTGCCCCCGCCCGGTGGAGGTAGAAGGCCTGTGCGTCTTTGACAAGCGGGTAATCCTCTTTGGCAGCGAAGGCAGCGCGAAGATTTTCTCCTCTGAGCTGCGGGTAGATGCCATGGACCGCCAGTTCCTGGAGCGCAGCAACCTGCCCACCGCAGTGGTGGAGACTGTCGACCCCATCGTCCTGGATGCCAAGTTGGTGGAATGCTGCGAGAACCGCTGCTGTGACTGCGACATTTGCGAGATTCCGGCCTGCGTATGCCAGTGCTTCGGCTGTGAGCTGACCATGGGTGACGACTGCCGCCGCGCGTTTGTGACACTGGGCCAGTTCTCGATTATCCGTCTGGAACGGGACACTCAGCTTTTGATCCCGGTATTCGACTACTGCATGCCCGACAAGGATTGCACCAGCGGCTGTGGCTGCGGAGCCAGCGAGGATCCCTGCGAGCTGTTCCAGAATATTAGCTTCCCTGTGGACGAATTCTTCCCTCCCAACAGCCTGAACAACACCTGCGACTACGAAGGCGCAAAGCATTGCTGCAATTGCTGCCATTAAGAGAAAATAGATGCAAGTAACGAAACCGGCTTGCCGCCTGCTATTAGCAGGCGGCAAGCCGGTTTTTGGCAAAGCATCCCGGCTGCCAGATTGCTCCGATGGCCGGGATGCTTCCAATACCCAATACCGAAACCTTCTTACTCTGCTATCCCTTTTCCAAAATATTTTTCCACAAACGGCACCTTTTTTATCTGGAACACCCTGCCCCGCAGATACTCCAGTATCCCGGCGTCCGTTGGAAAATCAAATTTAATGTAATAGCTGTAAAGCGCCTGCTTCGTTTCGCTATATTTCCGGTTGATATCCCCCTTTCCATACTTCCCGTCCCCCAGCAGCGGGTGCCCGGCGTCGGCGAAGGATGCGCGGATCTGATGGGTTCTGCCTGTCAGAAGTTCCGCTTCCACAAGGCTTAACGCCCCCTGGCGTCGGACAGTCCGGTAAAGGGTTACGGCGGATTTCCCTCCCGGTACAGGCCGGTGATATACGGTGACCTGCTTTTTTCCCTCGTCCTTCAGCAGGAAGCACTCCAGCCTGCCCTCCGGCGGATTCATCACGCCCAAAGCCACGCACAGGTACTTTTTTGTAATCTCCCTATCCCGGATCTTAGCGGTCAGGATCCGCAGCGTTTCCGCGTTTTTTGCCGCGATCACGATGCCGCCGGTATTGCGGTCAATCCGGTTGCAAAGAGCCGGGGCGAACGCATTTTCCCATTTAGGGTTCCACTCCCGTTTTTGATAGAGATATGCCTGGATATGGTTGATCAATGTGTTCACCTTTTCTGTTTCATCGGCGTGAACCACCATCCCGGGCCGCTTGTCCGTCAGCAAAATGTTTTCATCTTCATATAGGATCTCCAGCTTTGGCTGGAACAATGTCAAAAACAGGTTATCTTCCCTGGGCTGCTCAAAAAATTCATCGTTAATATAGACCTGGAGCACATCGCCTTCCGCCAGCCGTTGATCCCGCTGGCACCGCGCGCCGTTGCACTTCACCCGCTTGATCCGGATATACTTTTGCAGCAGCGCCCCAGGCAGCAGGGGCATGGCCTTTGACAAAAACCGGTCTACCCGCTGGCCCGCATCATTTTTCCCAATAATAAATTCCCGCATGGCATGGACTCCCTCTGCTTTCTTGGGTGCATTATACCCGAATCCAAGGGAAAAGTCCACCATACTTTTCCTACCAATCGGCATAAATGGATTTTTTTACCAATTCAGTCATCTTAAGGATGATTCTTCCAACATTTCTATGGTATCGTGAAATTGTTAAAGATAGTCATCTTTGGGATGGAGGTGCTGACATGCGGCTGCTGACAATAGACGGGACATGCAATACCTGCGGCGGACGGGTTCGCACCGCACGAGAATTGGCAGGCCTTTCTCAGGAACAGCTTGCCGCAAAGGTTCAGTTGGAAGGACATGCCCTGACGCAGAAAGCAGTCAGCCGGATAGAATCCGGTGCTCGGGTGGTACCAGATTATGAGGTGCCTTTATTGGCCGGGGCGCTAAACGTTTCGGCTCTGTGGCTGTTAGGAATAGACCCGGAAGGCGCCCCATAAGGGGCGCCTTTTTTGGTGGTGGAGGATGTCTGGACCGGTGCGCGGCAGCCCGCGATCAGTGGCTTACCGATAAATCAGTACACTATACCGATATAACGGCATTCCACTCCAGGGTCGATTTCTGTATAATTTTGTCGAAGGGAGGGATCACTATGGGAATGCGGAATAATTTAGCCGCTGCATTGCGCTTTGTTATGATCATCAAGCACCTGACTCTGGCAGAACTTGCGGAAAAGCTGGAAATTTCCCGCTCCGCGTTGCAGGACTATCTCAAGGTGCGGGGAAATCCCAGCATTGCGATGGTTGAGCATTTGGCTCAGAAAATGGGCATCAAGCCGTCAGTCCTTCTGACCGATAAAAGTCTGGAAGAGTTCTTTGCGCTGCTGCTGGACGCTTTTCCGGAGGTTTCCGAGACAGATGAAATGCGCAAGCTCCGTTTTATCGAGTTGGCCGCCGAAATGGAACAATTCCTGTCTGACGAACCATGAGGGCGGTATATCATGGGACTGCGGCAGCGTCCTTTCGCCGGCCGATGCCGGTCGCGGAACGCCTGGCCTTTCGGACAGGTGATGTTTATCCGCTCTGCCCAAGGTGCGGTACAACCCTGGACCGCGAGTACCAGAACTATTGCGACCGCTGCGGCCAACGCCTGGATTGGGCCTACATCCACAACGCGCCGGTGATCACCAGGCCGTAGCCCCATCCTTGGCGCGCCCCTGTGGGCTGTCCCACAGGGGCATTTTCTGCTGCCGGGTCACCCGGCAGCAAATTTCTCGCCCTGGGGCTGGATTTCCACACGGCTTTGTGCTATAGTCAAAAATGCCCCAAAGACAGAGGGCAATAACTTGCCGCCGGACGGAAGATGCAGCGCAAAAAGGGAAGTGACGGTGTGGGAACAGAAACAGAACGGAGCCCCGCCCCGGGAAGGGGCTATCTTACCTGCGAGGGCTGGCCGGTCTACATACTAATGATGTTGGCAGGTGGCTTTTTCGGCGCGTTTACCTATTCCATCAGGGGTGGTGTGTTCTGCAACGCCCAAACAGGGAATTTCGTCCTGCTAGCGATGGCACTGGGAAATGGGAACTGGTTCCACGCGTTGTACTATCTAATCCCCATATCGGCCTATTGCCTGGGTGCTTTCGTCTCCGAGGCGGCAGAGCGGCGGGCGTTCCGCTTCCGTCACATCCGCTGGGAGACGGCGCTAGTGCTCTTTGAAATGGCGGCGGTGGCATTTTTGGGGGTTCTTCCGGAATCCGCGCCGGTGCAGATCACCCAGGTGCTCATTAACTTTATCTGCTCCATGCAGTACAATACCTTCCGGCAGGCCCACGGCATCCCGATGGCCACCACTTTTTGCACCAACCACATCCGGCAGGCCGGCGTATCGCTGTACGGCGCGCTGTATGGGAACGGTAAGCGGGAGGTGCATGTCCGTAAGCTGCTGGCCCATTTGGGCATGCTGGCCGCGTTTACGGTGGGCGGTGTTGTCTCCGCGTTTTTATGCGTACGCTTTTTAGGGCGGGCGATCTGGTTTGCGGAGATCCCGCTGGGAATCGCCCTGGCCGGGCTGCTGCGGGCCGACTTGGGAAGGGAACGCGGGTGCCTGGGCCAGTCTCCCCGCGGTTATTGACGGCAAGTCCCGGGCAACCGGATAAACGAAGCGGCTCCCGGATGCAAAGCATCCGGGGGCCGCTTCGTTTGTCCGCGCTGTCTTATAGAGAGAAAAGGCAAGTTAAAATCATTCCACTCCGCAGTTGACTTTAGCCTCATTGTCGATGTCTTCCTGCTCCCTGGGAATGACAATATTCAAGATAATCGCCAATATCGCCGCCGGTACAATCCCGGAGCCGCCGAAAATCAGTTGCAGCCGCTCCGGCATTCCCGCCAGCGCGCCGCTGGTAGCGCCCAGACCGAACCCAAGGCCCATAGCGATGGACACGATGGTAACCACGCGGTTGGTAATCCCATATTTGGTCAGCAGTTTAATGCCGGACACAGCGATTGATGCGAACATCATCACTGCCGCGCCGCCCAAAACGCTCTGGGGCATGATGGAAATTACTGCCGCCAGTTTAGGGGACAGTCCCGCCAGCACCAGGAATACCGCGCCGCAGGTCAAAGCCATCCTGTTGACCACCTTCGTCATAGTCACCAGCCCCACATTCTGTGAGAAAGAGGTGGTAGGCAGCGAGCTGAACAGCGCGGAAATCACAGACCCGCATCCATCGCAGATTACGCCGCCGGACAGCTCCTTGGCGGTGGCTTCACGGCCCATACCTCCCTCGATACATCCGGAGATATCCCCGATAGTCTCCACAGCAGTCACCAGGAACATGATGATGATAGAGAGGATCGCGTTCAATTCAAAGGTAGGCTTTACCGGCAGAAGCTTCGGAATCGCGATCCAGGAGGACTCGCCGATCCGCCCCCAGTTCACCACCCAGGACTTGGTGTATTCCACCGCCGCGCCGTCCACCACAACGGTGGCTGTTTTCGGCAGAATAAAGCCCATGATCGTACACAAAATATATCCAGCGATAATCCCAAACAAGATGCAGGAGGTACTGGTCAGCCCTTTGGTAAAATGCTTAAGGAGTACAATGATAATCAGCACCACCAGCCCCACAAACAGGTTTTCCAGGGATCCAAAGTCCTTGTTGGCGTTGCCTCCGGCAAAGGAATTTACGCCTACGCTGATCAAGCTCAGGCCAATGGAAAGCACCACGGTGCCGGTTACCACAGGCGGGAAGAATTTCCGCAGGGGCTTGATAAAGAAACCCAGGGCCGCTTCGCATAGTCCGCCCACCATGCTGGCGCCTAGGATGGCGCTGTATCCGGCAATACCGCCCATTGACCCAGCCACGCCCCGCATGACGCCCAAAAATCCGGAGCTGGTTCCCATAATGACAGGCACCTGCCCGCCGATGGGGCCAATAGACCAGAGCTGGATCAGGGTAATAATCCCTGCCGCCAGCATCGCGTTTTGCAGCAGCGTCACATAGAGGGCCGGATTATCTGTTGTAATATTACAGATGCCGCAGATAATCATAAGGGGCGTGAGATTCCCCACGAACATGGCCAGCACATGCTGCAAGCCCAGGGGGATTGCCTGCCGGAAGGGGATGCGGCCGCGAAACTCATAGGGACTGGTGTAGACCGCGCTTTGGGGATCCTTCGGTGTTTTTTTCATTGCAAAACAACCTCCTAAAGTAGTGCGCCGCCATAGGCTGCGGCCGCCTTGGGGTAGGCAGTGACCTCATTATATCAAACAACCCCTGCATAAACCATGCACAATCCCTCTAAAAATTCCGGAAATTTTTGGCAATATTGCCCCGGTTGCTGTCCGCTCTTTGCGCTTGTTTTGTTAATTTATCAGCAAAGTTTCTCCCGCTCCTGGATATTAACCTGCATAATACGATGCAAAACAGGTATAACTTTCACATTTTTCTCCAATTATTATTTCTCATCAGGTTTTTGTAAGCCAATTATTTCTGAACAAGTAAAATATTTCCGGTAAAATGCACAAGCTACAGTAATCCTATACCCCGGATTTTATCAAAACTTTGTATTGCATAAAAAACCATAAAGTTATAATATATATGCATACACAAATAAACCAAATCCCTACTACAGGAGGACATAGATGTCATGAACAAAAAGGAAATCAAAAAGATCGTACTGGCCTATTCCGGCGGCTTGGATACCTCTATCATCATTCCCTGGCTGAAGGAGAATTACAACAACCCCGAGATCATCGCCGTTGCCGCTGACGTTGGGCAGGGGGATGAGCTGGAAGGGCTGCAAGAAAAGGCCATCAAAACCGGCGCGTCCAAGCTTTATATTGAGGATATGGTAGACGAGATGGTAGATGATGTGATCATTCCCTCCATGATGATGGGGGCAAAATATGAGGACTATCTCCTGGGCACCGCCTTCGCCCGGCCCATCATTGCCAAACACTTGGTAGAGATTGCCCAAAAGGAGGGGGCGGACGCCATCGCCCATGGCTGTACTGGCAAGGGCAACGATCAGGTCCGGTTTGAGCTTGCCATCAAGCGGCTTGCTCCCGGCATGGCTATCATCGCGCCCTGGCGTGAGTGGGATATCAAGGGCCGGGATGAGGAGATCGACTATGCGGAAGCGCACAATGTCCCCTTAAAAATCAGCCGCGAGACCAACTATTCCAAGGATAAAAACCTGTGGCACCTGAGCCACGAGGGCCTGGATCTGGAGGATCCGGCCAATGAGCCGAAGTATGATGAACCTGGCTTTTTGGAAATGAGCGTTTCGCCTTTCCAGGCTCCTGACGTTCCAGCCTGTGTGACGCTGGATTTTGAAAAGGGTGTTCCCGTTGCCATTGACGGCGAGAAAATGAAAGCCAGCGATATCATCCGCAAGCTGAACAAGCTGGGCGGGGACCATGGGATCGGCCTTCTGGACATTGTGGAAAACCGGCTGGTAGGTATGAAGGACCGGGGATTGTACGAGACGCCGGGGGGGACGGTCCTTTACCGCGCCCATGAGATTCTGGAAATGATTACGTTGGATAAAGATACCAAGCACATGAAGAGCAAGCTTGCGGTAGATTTTGCGGACGTGGTTTACAATGGGAAGTGGTTTTCCACACTGCGGGAGTGCTTGCAGGCATTTGCGGTCAAGACCCAGGAGCACGTCACTGGACAGGTAAAGTTAAAGCTCTACAAGGGGAACATCATTACTTCTTCCGTCACATCGCCGGAAAGTTTATATTCAGAAAACCTTGTAACTTTCGAAGAAAGCGACTATAATCAAGGAGACGCCACAGGGTTTATTAACCTGTGGGGGCTGCCGGATACAATGCAGGCGCTTCGGGAGCAGGGAAAACTTTAAATCATACCGGGGGCGCCGCCCCCGGTTCCCCTATTTCTCTAATATCTACCAGCGCCCGCTTTTCCTTTGCGGGAAACGCAACACCGGTTACGCAGCAGCCATATCAAACAGCCATGCAGAAACGAGGAAATAAAAGATGAAACTATGGGGCGGACGATTCCGCAAAGAAACTGACACCTTGGTCAATGACTTCAACTCCTCCATCCAATTTGACAGCCGTCTCTACCGGGAGGATATTGAGGGGAGTCTCGCCCACGCCGCCATGCTGGCGGACTGCGGCATTATCTCCCGGGAAGATCAGGAAAAGATTACCCAGGGCTTGCAAGGAATTCTGGCGGATATCGAAGCCGGGACGGTTTCCTTTTCCACGGATAACGAGGACATCCACATGAATGTGGAAGCCCTCCTGACCCAGCGTATCGGCCCCGCGGGGAAGCGCCTGCATACCGCCCGCAGCCGGAACGACCAGGTAGCCGTGGATCTCCGTCTCTACCTCCGCCGGGAAATAGATGAAATCACCAGTCAAATCCTGGACTTGATCGAAACGGTCCTGACGCAGGCGAAGCGGCACCAGGCTACCGTTATGCCCGGGTACACCCACTTGCAGCGGGCACAGCCCATCTCCTTCGCGCAACATCTGCTGGCCTACGGCGAACAGCTCAAAAGGGACGTTACCCGCATGGAGGACTGCAAAAAAAGGATGAACCGCTGCCCCTTGGGCAGCGGCGCCTTGGCAGGGACTACCTACCCCATTGACCGCCAGCAAACCGCGCGCTTGCTGGGCTTTGATGGCCCCTGTTCCAATAGCTTGGACGGGGTCAGCGACCGGGATTATGCGATTGAACTGCTGGGCGGCTTGTCTATCTTGATGATGCACTTGAGCCGCTTTGCGGAGGAGATTATCCTGTGGTGCAGCTGGGAGTTCAAGTTTATTGAACTGGACGATGCCTATTCTACCGGCAGCAGCATCATGCCCCAGAAGAAAAATCCTGATGTGGCGGAGCTTGTCCGCGGCAAGACGGGCCGGGTCTACGGCAGCCTTATGGGCCTGTTGACCACCATGAAGGGCCTGCCCTTGGCTTACAACAAGGACATGCAGGAAGACAAGGAGCCCGTGTTTGACGCGGTGGACACGGTGAAAATGTGCCTGCCGGTGTTCACTGGGATGCTGGCAACTATGCGGGTCCTGCCGGAAAATATGCGCCAGGCGGCTGGTAGCGGCTTTATCAATGCCACCGACTGCGCGGACTATCTGGCCAAAAAGGGAATGCCCTTCCGGGACGCCTATACCACAGTGGGCAATCTGGTTTATTACTGCACCCAGAATGGCAAGCTCTTAGAAGAGCTGTGCCTTGAGGAACTGCAAGGCATTTCCCCTCTGTTCGAAGAGGACGTATACGAAGCCCTGCGCCTGGAAACCTGCATGGGCCAGCGCCGGAGCTATGGAGGCCCCGCACTGGAGGAAACCTCCCGGCAGATACAAGAACTGACAGATTTTGTAAAGGAGAGAGCGCATGCGTAAGCCTGTTATCTATATCGATGGAAAAGAAGGGACAACTGGCCTGCAAATTTATGACCGCCTGGCGCGGCGCGAGGACATCGAGCTGTTGCTCATTGCTGAGGACAAGCGGAAGGAAACCGCCGAGCGGAAAAAACTGATGAACGAGGCGGATCTGGTTTTCTTATGCCTTCCGGACGATGCTGCCGTGGAAGCGGCGGGCATGGTGGAAAACCCGAACACAAAGGTGATCGACGCTTCCACAGCCCACCGGACAGCGGAGGGCTGGATCTACGGCTTTCCGGAGCTGGGGGCGGTGCAGCGGGAAGCCATCCGCACCGCGAAACGCGTGGCAAACCCAGGATGCTACGCGACCGGATTTATCTCCCTGGTTGCCCCGCTGGTCAGGCTGGGGCTCCTGCCATCCAACGCGGCATTAGCTGTCCATGCAGTCTCTGGCTATACCGGCGGAGGCAAGAAGGCCATCGCGGAGTATGAAGCGGAGGAGCGGCAAAAGGAATTGGTCAGCCCCCGGCATTACGCCGTAACCTTATCACACAAGCATATCCCTGAGATGGTGAAGGTCTGCGGCCTGGAGCGGAAACCGGTATTCACGCCAATGATCTGTGACTTCCCGCAAGGAATGGTGGTGACCATCCCGCTGTACTTAGACATGCTCAACGGCCAGCAGACATTGGAAACCCTGCGGGCGGCATATAACAGTTTTTACACAGGTGAGCGGTTTGTTACCGTCCGCCCTCCGGAAGCGCCGGCCTGCGGTTTTATCGGCAGCAATAATCTGGCAGGCACCAATGACTTGCAGATATTTGTCTGCGGCAGTGAGGAGCAGGTCATGCTGGCGGCACGTCTGGATAATCTCGGCAAAGGGGCATCCGGCGCGGCAGTCCAAAATATGAACCTGATGCTGGGCTTCCCTGAAGAGACCAGCCTAACCTGACCGCCAGGCCAGCAAATCCACCTCTTTAAACAGGCCCTCCGCCCCAAAAGCGCCTTACCAGAAGCAGCCACACAAGGGCGCCAACCCATCGGGCGGATAAAAAGTGTTTCTTTTTGGTACTTTTTCTTTATGAGCAAAGAAAAAGTATGTAAACCAAACGTAACAGGAGAATTATCATGTACACTACTATCTCCGGCGGCGTGTGCGCCGCGCAGGGCTTCCGGGCGGCGGGACTGCATGTAGGGGTCAAGACCCATAATGTAAACAAGAAGGATGTGGCGCTGATCGTCTCCGACGCGCCCTGCACAGCGGCGGCGGTGTTTACAAAAAATGTCGTGAAAGCCGCACCGGTACTGGTAACAAAAGCACACCTGGAAAAGGGCGGTATCCGAGCCATTATCGCTAACAGCGGGAATGCCAATGCCTGCGCCCCCAACGGGGAGGAGAATGCTGTGCGTATGTGCGCGGCGGCGGCGAAGGCTATCGGCTGTGCTCCCGAGGAAGTGCTGGTGGCGTCCACCGGCGTAATCGGCCAAACGCTGAAAGTGGAAGCTATCGAGAACGGCGTGCCGGAACTGTATAGCCTGCTGGCGTCCAGCGGCGCGGCCAGCGATGCCGCCGCCCACGCCATCATGACCACCGACACCGTGAAAAAAGAGTTTGCCGCCGAGGTGCTTATCGGAGGGAAGCCTGTCCGTATCGGCGGCATCGCCAAGGGCAGCGGCATGATCCACCCTAACATGGGCACCATGCTCTGCTTCCTGACCACCGACTGCGCCATTTCCAAAGAAATGCTGGAAATGGCGCTGGGAGAGGTGGTCCGGATGACCTTCAACCGCATCAGTGTGGATGGAGACACTTCCACCAACGATACCTGCTGCATCCTGGCCAACGGGCTGGCGGGGAACCCGGAAATCCGGGAAATGGACGAGCGGTATGTAGACTTCGTCATGAAGCTGCATGAGGTCTGCTACTCCCTCGCCCGAATGATGGCGAAGGACGGCGAGGGCGCCAAGCATTTGATCACCTGCACCGTCCGGGGCGCCGCCAGCGAGGAACAGGCGGAGACCATCTCCAAATCCGTTATTTCCTCCACCCTCACCAAGGCGGCTATTTTCGGCTGCGATGCCAACTGGGGACGGGTACTGTGCGCTATGGGCTATTCCGGCGAATCCTTTGACCCGGGGAAGGTGGACGTCTCCTTCGCCTCTGACGCGGGGGATATCCTGGTCTGCCAAAATGGCCGGGGGCTGGCTTTCGATGAGGAGCTGGCAAAAAAGATTCTTTCTGAGGATGAGGTGGACATCGACATCACTATCCAGGAGGGAGAGGAATCCTGTACCTGCTGGGGCTGCGACATCACCTATGATTATATCAAAATCAACGGGGATTACCGGACTTAAAAGAAAACCTCGCGGAAAACAAAGCAGGAATTTTACCAGTTTAGGAGAAAGTTATGAACCTGAATCACAGCGGCCGGGCGCAGGTACTGGTGGAGGCGCTGCCTTATATACAACGCTATTACGGAAAAACGGTCGTGATAAAATACGGCGGGAACGCCATGATCTCTGAAGAGCTGCGGCGGGACGTAATCAACGACATCATTTTGCTGCGGCTGGTGGGGATCCATGTGGTAGTGGTCCACGGCGGCGGGCCGGAAATCAATGAGCTGCTGAAAAAAACCGGGAAAGAGACGAAATTTATCAATGGCCTGCGCTATACCGATGGGGAGACCATGGATATTGTGCAAATGGTGCTGTGCGGCAAGGTAAATAAAAATCTGGTTTCCACCTTGAACCGCGCCGGAGGGCAGGCGGTGGGGCTGTGCGGCCTGGATGGCGGGATGGTCCAAGCTGTCCAACGGCGGGACGGCGGCGTGGATTACGGATTGGTGGGGGATATCACCAAGGTAAATCCCAAGGTAATTCTGGACGCTATCCACAATGATTTTATTCCTGTCATCTCCACGGTGGCCCAGGGAATGGACGAGGAAACCAGCTACAATGTCAACGCCGATACGGCGGCGGCAAAGATCGCCATTGCTGTTGGGGCGGAGAAACTGATCCTGCTCACTGATGTCCGCGGCCTTTTGCGGGATAAGACAGATGAATCTACTTTAATTTCCCAGGTACGGCTTTCGGAGATTTCCTCCCTGATTGGGGAAGGGGTTATCTCCGGCGGGATGATCCCCAAGGTGGCATGCTGTGTGGATGCTGTTGAGAATGGTGTCCGGAGGACGCATATCCTGGATGGAAGGATTCCCCACTCTATTTTAATTGAGGTCTTATCCCATGCGGGGATCGGGACGATGATTTGGTAAGCAGCCATCTCCGCGCCCCGCAGGCGCGGGGGATCAATTTTCTTTCCTTGGCCTTATCCCCGGCAAGGGACGAAATAAAATAAAGAATAGAGCATACCGCCGCCGCGCAGCGGCGGTAGAAAAGGAGTTTTGAAAATGGATTTTTCCGCTATGAAGGCTCTGGATGAAAAATACGTCCTGCAAACCTATGGAAGAAACCAGGTGGCGATTGATCACGGAAAAGGAGCAACCCTGTGGGATCCACAGGGTAAGGAATATATTGACTTTACCTCCGGTATTGGCGTCTGCTCTTTGGGCTACGCGGATGGGGAGTGGGCAAAGGCAATCTATGACCAAGCGATGAAGCTGGGACACATCTCCAACCTGTTCTATACCGAGCCGTATGCGAAGCTGGCTTCTAAATTGGTTCCGGCAGCCAATATGGCGGCAGCCTTCTTCGGGAACTCCGGCGCGGAAGCAAACGAGGGTATGATCAAACTGGCCCGGAAATATTCCTTTGAAAAATACGGCCAGGGCAGGGCCGCTATCATTACATTAAGAAACTCTTTTCACGGCAGGACGATCACCACCTTGAAGGCCACCGGGCAGGATCACTTCCATGACTTCTTCTTCCCGTTTACCGAGGGCTTCCGTTATGCGGAAGCAAATAACATGGACAGCCTGCGGGAACAGGCTGGGGACGATGTCTGCGGCGTAATGATGGAACTGATCCAGGGTGAGGGCGGCGTGAACCCTCTTGACGCGGACTACGTGCGGGAAGTGGCTAAACTCTGCGGAGAAAAGGACTGGCTCCTGCTCATTGACGAGGTTCAGACCGGCATGGGGCGGACTGGGACGATGTTTGCTTTCCAACAGTTCGGGATTTCGCCGGATGTAGTGACCTTTGCCAAAGGGATCGCTGGCGGGCTGCCCTTCGGAGGCTTTATGGTCAACGAAAAGTGCCGGAACGTGCTGCGGACTGGAGACCATGGGAGCACCTTCGGCGGAAATCCCATGTCCGCCGCCGCCGCTAACGTAATCATGGACCGGCTGACCCCGGCCTTTTTATCGCAGGTGGCAGAAAAAGGACAGTATCTCCGGGATAGTATTGCCAAACTGAACAGCCCGTATGTCTCAGGGATCCGGGGCATGGGCCTGATGATTGGCGTGGGCGTGCAGGGCATGACCCATAAGGAATTGAAGGATAAGCTGATGGAAGCCGGATTGCTGTGCCTGACAGCGGGGAAAGACACCCTGCGCCTGCTGCCGCCGCTGGTGATTTCCAGAGAGGAGATCGACAAGGGGCTTGCCATCATGGCAAAGGTTATGCGATGATCCCGATTCTTTTCCAGGATGAATGCCTGGCTGTCTGTTTGAAACCGCCTGGCACGCTCAGCCAGGACGGGCCAGGCGGGAGCTTGCCCAGTATGCTGCGGGAACAGCTTGGGTGCGGGATTTTTCCTGTCCACCGTCTGGACCGGGAAGCCGGGGGCGTGATGGTTTACGCAAAAACCAGCCGCGCCGCCGGAGCACTGTCCCAGGAGATTGCCCAGGGGAGGTTCCAGAAACGGTATCTGTGCGTGACCCAGGGCGCGCCGGAGGACAGCGAGGGTATTTACCGGGATCTGCTGCTCCATGACAAGGCACGTAACAAGAGCTTTGTTGTGGGTCGGATGCGGGGCGGTGTAAAAGAAGCTAGCTTGGAATACCAGACGCTGTCCGTCCAAGACGGACAGGCCTTAGTCTCTGTACGGCTGCATACCGGGCGGACACATCAGATCCGCGTACAGTTTGCCAGCCGCGGCACACCTCTGCTGGGGGACCGGAAGTACGGGGGCGGGGAGGGCGCGCTGATGCTCTGGAGCTGTGCCCTGGGGTTCTATCACCCGCAGAAAGGCAGTCTTTTGACGTTTACCGCACCGCCAAGGGGGGACAGATGGGATGTATTCCAAACGGAACTGGATGCCCTCCAGTAAGCGATATCTGCCCTCAGCAGGTGGGCATTGCTGTTTTGCACAAAAAACCAGCCTAACTTTCCACATTTTGCGCAGGGGCTTCACAAAAATTTTGGTTGTCTTTTCCTTGTAAACGTGTTAGTATGTCAGCAGATGGAGTTTGGGCGGGCCGTTATCCTGCCCGCTCTGCAAATTTGAGGAGGATTACAACTATTATGAATGCCTATGTCGCCAGCGTGATTGAAAATGTTAAGCAGAAGCACGGCAATGAACCGGAGTTTGTTCAAACCGTTGAGGAGGTTCTGACCTCTATCGCCCCCATGGTGGACAAACACCCTGAGTATGAAAAAGTGGACCTGCTCAACCGCATGGTCGAGCCTGAGCGGATGTTTACCTTCCGCGTGGTCTGGATGGATGACAACGGCAATTATCATACCAATATCGGCTACCGCTGCCAGTTCAACGGCGCCATCGGCCCCTACAAGGGCGGCCTGCGGTTCCAGAAGAATGTCTACCCCGGCATCATTAAGTTCCTGGGCTTTGAGCAGATCTTTAAGAACAGCCTGACCGGCCTGCCCATCGGCGGCGGCAAGGGCGGCTCCGACTTCGACCCCGCCGGGAAGTCCGATGCCGAGATCATGCGCTTCTGCCAGAGCTTTATGACCGCCCTGTACCGCTACATCGGGCCGGACATTGATGTCCCCGCCGGCGACATGGGCGTAGGCGGCCGCGAGATCGGCTACCTGTATGGCCAGTACCGCCGCCTGAAGGGCACCTTCGAGAACGGCGTCCTCACCGGCAAGGGCTTCAGCTACGGCGGTTCCCTGACCCGTCCTGAGGCCACTGGCTACGGCGCGATGTATTACCTCCAGGAAGTCCTCAACCACGAGGGTGAGGATATCAAGGGTAAGACCATCGCCTGCGCTGGCTTCGGCAACGTGACCTGGGGTATCTGCAAGAAGGCCAACCATCTGGGCGCCAAGGTCGTCACCCTCTCCGGCCCCGATGGCTACATCTACGATCCCGATGGTGTTTCCTCCTCCATGGAGAAGGTCGACTACCTGGTGGAAATGCGCAACTCCGGCCGTAACCGCGTGCAGGATTATGCCGACAAGTTTGGCGTTGAGTTCCACCCCGGTGAGAAGCCCTGGGGCGTCAAGGCTGATGTCATTATGCCTTCCGCTATGCAGAACGATGTACATATGGAGCATGCCAAGCAGATCGTGGCCAACGGCGTGAAGTACTATATTGAAGTGGCCAACATGCCCACCACCAATGACGCGCTGTATTACCTGATGGAGCAGAAGAACATGATCGTGGCTCCCTCTAAGGCCGTCAACGCCGGCGGTGTGGCCGTATCCGCTCTGGAAATGAGCCAGAACAGTGAGCGCCTGGTCTGGACCGCCGAAGAGGTGGACAACCAGCTCAAGGGCATCATGAAGAACATCCATAAGGTTTCCATGGAAGCGGCTGAGGAGTATGGCCTGGGCTACAACCTGGTAGCTGGCGCAAACCTTGCTGGTTTCAAGAAGGTCGCGGAAGCCATGATGGAGCAGGGCGCGTTCTAAGATTTCAGTTTGCGCATATTATCAGAGATAACAAAAGGCGGAGACCCCGTGGGAGAGGTAACGTAAGGAAGTTACCTCTCCCACAATTTTTATAGCCAGCCGAATGTGATTGAATTGCAGGGAATTTAAACATACTGGAGGGCTATCTCATGGAGAAGTCTACATTTGAGCAAATGGGCGGAACTTACCGCCAAGATCGCCTTTATCAAACGGCTGAAAGCAACGGGGATGCCGATTAAAGAACTCAAGAAATATGCGGTGCTGCGGGCCAAGGGAGATGTTACCCTTTCAGAACGTATGGAAATGCTGATACAGCACCGCCAACCTCTGAATGAGCAGATCAGGCAGTTGCAGGAACATGAGGCCAAGCTGGACGAAAAGATTGCCTTTTACCAGCAGGAGATTGAACGCCGCTGTTCAGACATGCCTTAAATTTGCAGCAACCTTTTGATGTTGCCGCCCAAGACCATTTCTGTGACAGAGTGTGCGGGGCTGAAGAACTCAATAAGTTGCCTGCATAGCTGCGGCTCCCCGAACGGTGCATCAGAACCGAACAGGCATTTTTCCGGCACAGCTCCATAAGGATTTTTATACCGTCCAACGTAACTGGGTTAAAAGTGTGTACCCAAATAGGGTGTCAACGCCGATATGAAATTGTAAGAAAACGCCGAAGAAATTTTGTAGTTTTTCGGCGGCAAGGGGGGGACAAAATCAAGCGTTTCCTTGCTCAAAAAGAGTGTTCACGATTTGCTGTTTCTGGCGCATAAATTCTTTGCGTTCTTTCAGCCGGTAAGACTCGCCCTTGATGTTGATAACGGTGCAGTGATGCAGGACACGGTCCAGGATGGCGGAGGCGATGGTAACGTTGGCAAAGACCTCGTTCCACTGGGAGAAAGTCTTGTTGGAGGTAAAGACGGTAGACGTTTTT
>CAJUNA010000035.1 GCA_910587645.1 uncultured Oscillospiraceae bacterium | reverse complement strand
GAACCTGACAAGCGAGATTATGGAAGCGGCTTCGTTTGTACAGGAGTGGGGATGCCAGTTTGTTTCCTGCATCCCGGAACTGCGTGTCCTGCACGGATGACTGCCGGATAACGAACGTTGAGAGAGAGGCGTGCTTACAGAATATGCCCGGACGGAGGGGAAAGCCCCCCTGCTGCCGCTCCTACTTGATGCTGTGAGACAAAGGGGGGCGCCAAACCCTCCCCCGCTCCATTCCACCCTTGACAAACCAATCATCCTGTGGTAGCATATCCCCAATTGAAAAGGTTCCTTCCAGAGTCTTTTCAAAGCAATTACTCGGACCACTCCCTTGGGAGTCGAGGCCATACGGACAGCCGGGTCCACTGCCGATTGGCAGCCTTGCGTTGCCTTATTGATTGAGTTAAAAGCTCAAATTTTATAAGTTGGTTACTTCATAACCGAAATGTGCCTTGTGCGCAGACTTGTGAAACGGTCAATAAGAGTAGTAAAAGTAGTATTGCTATATAGACTCTGATCTCTCCGTCTTATCTGAACGGCTTCTTCCCTCCACTTTGGCGTTTTCTGCATGTTCTTTCTGATAATAGGTATTTTGCGGAAAATGAGGGACAGGAAGCATATTCGATAAAAACCGCAAGTTGTGCAGGCAGCACAGCTTGCGGTTTTGTTTTGCCAGCGGCGAGAAGGGAGGAGCCATAAAGAAATTGAAAAATCCTTGTACCCATCTGAATCAGACAAATCAAAACCGCGCGCCCATCTACGAGGCGCTGGAATCTTTCCGGCAAATGCGGGTCGTTCCTTTTGATGTGCCCGGCCACAAGCGGGGCCGGGGCAATCCGGAGCTGACCGCGTTCCTGGGGCAGCGGTGCATCGGCGTAGACGTAAACAGCATGAAGCCCCTGGATAACCTCTGCCATCCGGTATCGGTCATCCTGGAGGCGGAAACACTGGCGGCGGACGCCTTTGGCGCGGCCCATGCGTTCCTGATGGTTGGCGGTACCACAAGCTCTGTGCAGAGCATGATTCTGGCTTCCTGCAAGCGGGGGGATGAGATCATCCTGCCCCGCAACGTCCATAAGAGTGTCATTAACGCCCTGGTTTTATGCGGCGCGGTGCCAGTGTATGTCAATCCGGATGTAGACCGGCGGCTGGGTATCTCCCTGGGGATGCGCCGGGAGCAGGTGGCAAAAGCCATCGCCGCGCATCCCAACGCAGTGGCGGTGCTGGTGAACAACCCGACCTACTACGGCGTTTGCAGCGATTTGCGGGCCATTGTCAAAATGGCCCACGCCGCCGGGATGCGATGCCTTGCGGACGAGGCTCACGGCACCCACTTCTATTTTGGCGGCGGCCTGCCGGTGCCGGCCATGGCGGCGGGGGCGGACATGGCTGCCGTATCCATGCACAAGAGCGGCGGCAGCCTGACCCAGTCCAGCCTGCTGCTGGTGGGGCCCAATGTCCACGCGGGATACGTGCGGCAGATTATCAACCTGACCCAGACCACCTCCGGCAGTTATCTGCTGATGTCCAGCCTGGACATCAGCCGCCGGAACCTGGCCCTGCGGGGACGGACGGTGTTCCATCAGGTGGCCGATATGGCGGAGTATGCCCGGCAGGAGATCAACGCTGTGGGCGGATACTACGCCTTTGGCCGGGAGCTGATGAACGGCGACTCGGTGTTCGATTTTGATACCACGAAGCTCAGCGTCCATACCCTGGACATCGGCCTGGCCGGCATTGAGGTGTACGACATCCTGCGGGATGAGTACGACATTCAGATTGAATTTGGCGATATTGGCAATATCCTGGCCTACCTCTCCATGGGGGACCGCTCCCAGGAGGTAGAGCGGCTGGTCAGCGCCCTGGCGGAGATCCGGCGGCGCTACCAGCGGGATCAGACAGGCCTTTTGACTCAGGAGTACGTGGAGCCGGAGGTGGTAACCAGCCCCCAGGAGGCGTTTTACGCGGAGAAGCGCAGCCTGCCCGTATCAGAGACCTGCGGGCGGGTATGCAGCGAGTTCGTTATGTGTTACCCGCCCGGCATCCCCCTGTTAGCCCCAGGGGAACGGATTACGGCGGAAATCCTGGAGCACATCCGGTACGCCAAAGAAAAGGGATGCAGCATGACCGGCCCGGAGGATCCGGATCTGGAGCGGCTGAACGTGCTGGTGTGAAAGGAGGCAGGATATGGAAATGTGGTTCAGCGAATTTCATACCCCAGATGTGAAGCACAGCATCCGGGTCAACCGGCACCTGTATTCCAAGCAGAGCGACTACCAGCGCATCGACATCTTTGAAACGCCGGAATTCGGCCGGGTGCTGACGCTGGACGGCAATGTGATGCTGACGGAGCGGGATGAATTTATTTACGATGAAATGATGGCCCATGTGCCTATGGCGGTGCATCCCGGCATCCGGGACATCCTGGTCATCGGCGCAGGGGACGGCGGCGTGGTGCGGGAGCTGACCCGGTATGACCGGGTGGAGCACATCGACCTGGTGGAGATGGATCCCCTTGTGGTAGAGGCCTGCCGGACATACCTGCCCAGCAACGCCTGCCGGATGGACGACCGGCGGGTTCATATCCACTTTGGGAACGCGCTGAAGTTCATACGCCGGCAGGAACCGGCGTATGACCTCATTATTGTGGACTCCACCGACCCCTTCGGGCCCTCGGAGGGGCTGTTTACCCGGGAGTTCTACGGGAGCTGCTACAACGCCCTGCGGGAGGACGGCATCATGGTCAACCAGCAGGGAAGCCCCTTCTACGCTGAGGATGCCGGGGCCATGCAGCGCAGCCACAAGCGTATTGTCAGCACCTTTCCCATCAGCCGGGTCTATCAGGCCCATATCCCCACCTACGCGGCGGGGTACTGGCTGTTTGGCTTCGCCAGCAAGAAGTACCATCCCACCAACGATCTGGACACGGAAGCGTGGCGGAAGCTGAACTTGCACACGCGCTACTATACGCCCAGGCTCCACGTAGGCGCTTTCTGCCTGCCTGCGTTCCTGGAGGAGATGCTGCGGGAAGTGGAGGGATGAGCGGTGCTGAAACCAAATATTGAGAATTTTATTGGCTGTGACTGCGGTTATGAACGCGCCCATATGGTCCTGTACGGTGCGCCCTTTGACTCCACCACCAGCTTCCGGCCCGGCGCGCGGTTTGGCCCCTCCGCCATGCGCCACGAAAGCTTCGGGCTGGAGACCTACAGCCCCTACCAGGACGCGGACCTGGCAGACTGCGCCATATTTGACAGCGGCGATCTGGAGCTCTGCTTCGGCAGTGCGCAGAGGGCGCTGGAGGACATCAGATCCCGTGCCGCCGGAATCCTGCAAGATGGAAAATTCCCCCTGCTGCTGGGCGGCGAGCATCTGGTCACGCTGGGCGCGGTACGCGCCGTGGTGAAGCGGTATCCGGGGCTTCACATTATTCACTTCGATGCCCACGCCGACCTGCGGGACGGTTATCTGGGAGCAAAGCTCTCCCATGCCTGCGTCCTGCGGCGGTGCCATGAGCTGGTAGGCGATGGGCGCATCCATCAGTTCTGCGTCCGCAGCGGCGACCGGGAGGAGTTCCGGTTTGCCAGTGCGCATACGGAGATGCACCTCTTCGGATTTGACGGCCTGGCGAATACCGTGGCGTCCTTGCGGGAACGGAAAGCCCCCGTCTATTTCACCATAGATCTGGACTGCCTGGATCCCGCCGCGTTTCCCGGGACGGGTACGCCGGAGGCGGGCGGTGTCAGCTTCCTCCAACTGCTGGAGGCCATCCGGACGGTCTGCTCCGCCCATGTGGTGGGCGCCGATGTCAACGAGCTGGCCCCCATGCTGGATCCCAGCGGCGTTTCCACCGCCACCGCCTGCAAGGTGCTGCGGGAATTGATGTTAGCCCTGGGCAAAACCCAATTTTAAAATAAAAGGAGATCATCCACTATGAGCAAAGTCCTTGTAATCGGCTGCGGCGGCGTTGCGTCTGCCGCCATCCATAAATGCTGCCAGGTCAGCGGGGTGTTCACCGAGCTGTGTATTGCCAGCCGGACAAAGTCCAAGTGTGATAAACTGGCCGCCGCGCTGGCCCCTAAGACTGCAACAAAGCTCACCACCGCCCAGGTAGACGCGGACGATGTGCGGCAGGTCATCGGCCTCATCAACGCCTACAAGCCGGACTTGGTCATGAATATCGCCCTCCCCTACCAGGACCTGGCCATCATGGACGCCTGTCTGGCCTGCGGGGTAAACTATATGGATACGGCCAACTATGAGCCGGAGGACACCAATGACCCGGCGTGGCGGGCTGCCTATGAAAAGCGTTGCAAAGAAGCGGGGTTTTCCGCCTATTTCGATTATAGCTGGCAGTGGGCTTACCGGAAAAAGTTCGAGGAGGCGGGGCTTACCGCCCTGCTGGGCTGCGGCTTCGACCCGGGGGTGACCCAGGCGTACTGCGCCTACGCTAAGAAGCATGAGTTCGATACCATCGACACCATCGACATCCTGGACTGCAACGGCGGCGACCACGGTTACGCCTTCGCCACCAACTTCAACCCGGAGGTCAACCTGCGGGAGGTCTCCGCCCCCGGCAGCTATTGGGAGGACGGGCACTGGGTAGAAATCCCCCCCATGAGCATCAAGCGGACGTATGACTTCGACCAGGTGGGGCACAAGGACATGTATCTGCTCCATCATGAGGAAATTGAGAGCCTGGCGCTGAATATCCCGGAGGTACAGCGGATTCGTTTCTTCATGACCTTCGGGCAGAGCTATCTGGACCACATGCGCTGCCTGGGGAATGTAGGGATGCTGTCCACCAGCCCCGTGGACTTCGAGGGGCAGCGGATTGTCCCCATCAAGTTCCTGAAGGCCCTGCTGCCCGACCCGGCCAGCCTGGGCCCCCGGACAAAAGGCAAGACCAATATCGGCTGTATTTTTACCGGAAAAAAATCCGGCCAGGACAAGGCCTATTATATCTACAATGTCTGCGACCATCAGGAATGTTACCGGGAGGTGGGCAGCCAGGCCGTCAGCTATACCACCGGCGTACCCGCCATGTGCGGCGCGCTGATGCTGCTGGCCGGCAAATGGAATAAGCCCGGCGTCTACACGGTGGAGGAGTTCGACCCCGATCCCTTCCTGGCGGCGCTGGACCAGTACGGCCTGCCGAAGCGCGAGAGCTGGGCGCCGGTGCTGGTGGACTGATGGACAGTTCCCGCGTGAAAGAAAGCCGCCCAGCCTTTGCGGGGCTGGGCGGCCAATCTCCGGAGAAGCTGTTTGGGGGACTGCCTACGCCGTGCTATATCCTGGACGAGGCCATGCTGCGCTGGAATGGCGGGATTTTGGCTGGCGTGGCGGAGCGGACAGGCTGCCGGATACTGCTGGCCCAAAAGGCGTTTTCCAACTATGACCTCTACCCTGTTTTATCGCCGTATCTGGACGGGACAGAGGCCAGCGGCCTGTATGAGGCCCGGCTTGGGGCGGAGGAGATGCCGGGGAAGGAGGTCCACGTTTTCTGCGCGGCCTACCGGGAGGAGGAGTTTGACGGGCTGCTGCGGTACGCCGGCCATATCGTATTCAACTCCCCCCGCCAACTGGAGCGGTTTGGCCGCTCCGCCAAGAAGGCGGGGAAGAGCGTTGGGCTGCGCATCAATCCGGAATGCTCCACCCAGGAGGGCCATGCCATCTACGACCCCTGTGCCCCTGGCAGCCGGCTGGGTACTACCCGGGCCCAGTGGGACGCGGGGATGTCCCCGGAGCTGGCTGGACTGCTGGACGGGCTGCATTTCCATACGCTGTGTGAGCAGGGATCCGATGCGCTGGAAATCACGCTGAACGCGGTAGCGGAGCGTTTCGGCGATGTGCTGCCCCGGATGAAGTGGCTTAATTTTGGCGGGGGGCACCACATCACCAGGCCCGGCTATGATATTCCACGGCTGGAAAGGTGCATCCGCCTGGCGCAGGAGCGGTGGGGGCTGCGGGTCTACCTGGAACCGGGGGAAGCCTGCGCGCTGAATGCTGGCTACCTGGCGGCCCGCGTGCTGGACGTACTGCAAAACGGCGGGGTGCAGACCGCCATTTTGGATACCAGCGCCGCCTGCCATA
Organism: uncultured Oscillospiraceae bacterium; assembly: GCA_910587645.1. Lineage (GTDB taxonomy): Bacteria > Bacillota > Clostridia > Oscillospirales > Oscillospiraceae > Pelethomonas. Next base: position 8,182 of record CAJUNA010000035.1, on the reverse strand, counting down.
TGCCGGACGTGCTGGAAATGCCCTACCGCCCGCCGCTGTACGGCGCGAAAGGGCCGGGGGAACTGCCCTGCACCGTCCGTTTGGGCGGCCCCACCTGTCTTGCGGGGGACGTGATAGGGGAGTATAGTTTCGTCACGCCATTGCGGGAAGGGGATATCCTCCTGTTCGGAGATATGGCAATCTATACCATGTGTAAGAATAACACCTTCAACGGAATGGCGCTACCGGACATCGTTGTCCTCCGCAGCGGGGGAGAGCTGCGGCGTCTGAAGAAGTTTGAATACGCGGATTTCCGGCATCGCCTGGGGCGGTGAAGCAAAGGGCGGCAGCCACTATGGCTGCCGCCCTTTCATCATCCCCTGGGCGATAGTCCTGCCCTTGCCCCTATGCGGGAAACCTTTCCCGCCGGACGCCTTTTCTTACCGCCACACGGCCCTGGCCGGGTTCCTGGGAGCGGTGCGCCGGAATTGCAGGTCAGTATGGCCTACGATCAGGCAGCCGTCCAGGTTCCGTTTTTCCGTGATGCCGAAGTACTCCCGCAGCGCCGGGTCGCCGTCAATTGCCCGGGCGGCAAAACCACAGTAGAGCGCGCCTAATCCCAGGGCGTGGGCCATCAGCTCCATGTTCGCCAAAGCAAGTCCGCCATCGGGCCTTGTCTCTGAGGTTACCACGATCATCTGGTTCCCGCCGTAGAACAGGGTGTCCGGCTGGCTGGGGTGGGCTAAGTAGCTTTCATACCGGCGGTAAAGGAGCTTGCGGCCCTTATCCTGGGCCATCCGGGCGAAGGCCTTCCATATCTTGGGGCGCATGGTCTCAAATTCCTGATCCAGCACCGTGAAGCCGACGCTCTGGCTGTTGGAGCTGGTGGGGGCGCAGCGGCCCGCGTCCAGCAGCGTTTCCAGCTCACGGCGTCCAACCTTTTCCCCGGTGAAGCGCCGGATACTCCGGCGGAAGCGCATGGCATTCAGCAATATGCCGGGATCCAGGTCAAAGGAGATGGGGGCATAGTCCACCGGCTCCTCCAATCCCGGCATGGAAGGGGCGCCGGCGGGACAGATGGCCACGCACTGGCCGCAGGCAAAGCACCAGGCCTTATTGCAGCGGTATGTGCCGTCCCCGTTTTTGACGATGGCGTGGACAGCGCAGTTTTCCGCGCACAGCCCGCAGCCGGTGCAGCGGGAGGGATTGATCTCAACCATAATACATCTCCTGTCTTTTTTCCACATTGGCAATAGCATTTATGCCGGATCCCATTTCTGGGCTTTTGAAAGGCAGTATAGCAGCAGCCTAACATTCTGTCAACAAAGCCCGTGGCCTTTCGCAGGCCCGGCCCACACCCGCTAAATCCTGCTGCGCATAGGCAGGCGGCTGGTTACATCTTGTCATCCTCATAGACAATTTTATTTAATGCGCTGATATAGGCGCGGATGCTCGCGCCGATCACATCGGTCGAGATCCCGTTTCCAGAATACAGTTTACCATCGGAACGGAGCTTCACCAGCGCGGAGCCCATGGCTTCACGGCCCTCCGTGACTGTCTGGATCTGATAATCCGCCAATTCGTAGTGGTGTCCGATGATCTGCTCAATTGCCAGGAACGCCGCGTCTACCGGCCCGTCTCCGGCACAGACCCCCTGCCGCTTTTCCCCGTCCTTCTCCAGGATCAAATTCGCCATGGCCGCCGTCATGTTCCCGCAGGTGATTACATAGCTGGCGATCCGGTAGACAGACGGCACCTGCATGGCGGAAGACGCTACAATAGCGTCCAGCTCCCGGGCGCTGACAAAATGCTTCTTGGCCGCGATACGCTGGAAGGCTTCGTATACCTTGGCGTTGTCCTCCTCGGTCAGGTCGTAGCCTAAGTGGCCCACCACCTTCACCACCTCTTCAATACCATCGCCGCTGGTCAGGCAGATCGTGGTGCCCGTGTCATCTACGCCGCTGTCAAAAGGAGAGCCGCCGCTGCGCTGGGTCTGTATCATCCACTGCAATTGCCCCGCCGCCCGGTTCAGTTCCGTGCCCCGCAGGTTCCAGCGCAGGCCCTTCTCCTCGCCCCGGGCCGCAAGATAGGCGGCGAAATCCAATGTGGACGGCACGTCCAGCGGCGTGATGGACGCCTTGATGACATCCGCCCCCGCGTCTGCCGCCGCCGCCGCGCAGGCCGCCGCCATCTTCAGCCCATCACTCAGCTCCACACCCAGCCGGACTTTTTCCAATCCGGGCGTCCGGGCGCGGGCTTCCGCCACAAATTTCCCGCATTCGTCCGGCGTCATGATCCCGGCGGAATCGCACAGCGTCACGGTTTCCGCCCCCGCCTCCACGGCGGCGGAGAGAAGCTGGCTCAGGAAGCCTGGCTCCGCACGGGTGGCGTCCAGGGCGGAAAATTCTACATGCTCGGTGAAGTACCGGGCCTTCGCCGTCAAGGCCTTCGCCAGCTCCAGCATGGCGGGGGCCTTTTTGTGGCACAAATACTCCATCTGCACCGAGGACGCCGGGAGCATAACGTGCAGCCCCGGGCGGCGGGCCGCTTTTACGCTCTCCCAGGCCGCTTCGGCCTCCTCTTCCGTCAGCCCCACGGCGGCGGACAGCCGCGCGGAGGCCACCACCGATGCGATGGTCTTATTGCTCAGGATGTCCCCTTTGCCGCCCTTGAGGGCTGGCAGCTCAATCTGGTCTACCCCCAGGCGGTCCAGGGTTCGGGCGATTTCTACCCGCTCCTTGAAGCGCAGGGCCGCGCCGCGGCCCTCCTCCCCGCGGCGCAGGGTCACATCGGAAATTTCAATGGTTTTCATAGCGTATGGCTCTCCTTTTTGGTGATTTAGGGCCTGTCTCCATAGACGGCGTCCATTGCCTGTAATACAGGCCCTTACTTGGCCTCTCCCGTCCTGGGGCAAAAAAAGCCCCGGGAACAGGATTCCCTGCTCCCGGGACGATAATGCTTCATTACCGCGGTACCACCCGGCTTTGCGCCCTAGGGCGCACACTCATAAGGCTCCAGCAAGCCCTTGCCGGGATAACGGGGGCAAACCCGTGGCGCCCTACTGGAAAACCCCTCTCTTTGGGGCGCCCCGCTCCGGCGCCAGCCGCTGTTCCCCTCCACCCCGGCTCGCACCAACCGCCGGTTCTCTGTGTGGATCCACGAAACAGCATAACGCCTTCCACGCATTTTACAGATGTCTTATCCAATATTATAGCATGTCCAGTGGGCGGCTGTCAAGAGGATGTTATGGCATTTTGTCCGGTTTTTCACAGTTTCCACAAAGTTTTCCACGGGATAACGGCAGTTTTCGCGGTTTTATACGAACCCATTCCACCCCTTCCCCCCCTCCCACTGCAAAAAATGCGAAAAAAAACCGCCCGCCGCTTTTTTCAACTTGACAGAAGGCGGGTAGAGCGAGTATTATTGAATAGGATTATTGTCGGCGGATAAAAAGGGGTATCCGCCGATTATTTCCGGATCCGGCCCCGCCGGGTCAGCAAAAAGCCCCATGCCATAAAGCAAACCTTAAGAAGAGGAGGAAATTCGCCGTTATGCCATGGCAGCAAAGCGTGGTCACTTTAGTGATCGCGGTGGTCGTGGCGGTTATTTCGTTCTATCTCGGCATCACCTATCGGAAGAAAGTAGCGGAAAAGGAAATCTCCAGCGCGGAGGAAGAAGCCCGCCGCATTATCAACGAAGCCATCAAGAGCTCCGAGAGCAAAAAGCGCGAGGCCCTGCTGGAGGCCAAGGAGGATATTCTGCGCAGCCGTACCGAGTACGAGAAGGAAGAGAAAAGCCGCCGCGCCGACCTGCAAAAGCAGGAGCGCCGGTTGCAGCAAAAGGAAGAAAACCTGGACCGGAAAACGGAAAATATCGAGAAAAAAGAGGAAGCCCTGACCCAGAAGCACGCCGCCGCGGACAAGGCCCAAGAGGAGATCGGCCTCATTAAGCGCAGCCAGACCGAAATGCTGGAGCGCATCTCCGGCCTTACCGTGGAGGAAGCCAAGCAGTACCTCATCTCCCAGGTGGAGGGTGAGGTCACCCATGAAACGGCGCTGAAGATCAAGGAGATCGAGTCCCGCGCCAAGGAGGAAGCCGACCAGCGCGCCAAGGAGATCGTTGCCACCGCCATCCAGCGGTGCGCCGCCGACCACGCGTCCGAAATTACCGTCAGTGTGGTTCCCCTGCCCAATGACGAGATGAAGGGCCGCATCATCGGCCGTGAGGGCCGGAATATCCGGACCATTGAGACCCTGACCGGCGTAGACCTTATTATCGATGATACGCCGGAAGCCATCACCGTCTCCTGCTTCGAGCCGGTGCGGCGGGAAATTGCCCGGGTGGCCCTGGAGAAATTGATCGCCGATGGGCGCATCCATCCCACCCATATCGAGGAGATGGTGGAAAAAGCCCGCCGGGAAGTGGAGTCCATTATTAAGAGCGAGGGCGAGCGCGCCACCTTTGAGACCGGCGTGCGGGGCCTTCATCCCGAGGTTCAAAAAATGCTGGGCCGTCTCCATTACCGGACCAGCTACGGGCAGAATGTATTGCAGCACTCTATCGAGGTCAGCCATATTGCCGGGCTGATGGCCTCCGAGCTGGGGCTGGATGTCCACGCCGCGAAGCGGGCAGGCCTGCTCCATGACATTGGCAAGGCGCTGGATCACGAGTATGAGGGCACCCACGTGAACCTGGGCGTAGAGTTCTGCCGGAAGTACAAGGAGAAAGAGGACATCCTCAACGCCATCCAGGCACACCACGGCGATGTGGAGTGCAAGACCCTGATGGCCTGCCTTGTCCAGGCGGCGGACGCGATCAGCGCGGCCCGTCCCGGCGCGCGGCGGGAAAACCTGGAGAATTATATCAAGCGGCTGGAAAAGCTGGAGGAGATCACCGGGACGTATCCCGGTGTGGAAAAGAGCTATGCCATCCAGGCCGGACGGGAAGTCCGCGTGATGGTCCGGCCCGAGGCCGTCAGCGAGGATCAGATGGTGATTCTCGCAAGGGACTTGGCAAAGAAAATCGAAAGCGAGCTGGAGTACCCCGGACAGATCAAGGTACATGTTATTCGGGAGACGAAGGTTGTCGAATACGCGAAATAATGGAGGGATGCCGCCCATTGGGGCGGCATCTCAGCCCTTTCAAAGCTATTGTAATAGATAAAAAAGAACCTGAATGCGGTACACAGCGGGATCAAAGCAGTTCACGAGCCCCCGCAGCGTTTCACCATCGCCCAATGCCCAGGAAACTCCCGTAAAAATGGGGGGCTCCATAGGTGGCGGATGCTTCTTGGCAGCTTTTGTTTGTATAAAAAGCTGCTGCGCAGGCCCCTGGGCAATTAGGTAAAAACCATTCGCAGCGGCCCGCAGGGCCGCAGAGAAAATAGAGGATCTGACCATGAAACTTTCTTTTTCGATGAAATACTGGAGCCAATTGGACTGGCCCCAGGCCTGCCAGGCCGCGTCTGACGCGAAGCTCAACGGCCTGGAGATCGACAGCGTAAAAAACCCCTCGCTGCAAACCAAAAACAGCCCCGCCAATCCGGAGCTTGCCGTAGCGGCCCGCCGCCAGCTGGCGGCGATGGATCTCTCCATCCCCTGCATCGGCACGGCGGCGGATCTGGCTGCCCAGGACGCGGCGGACGAAATTTCCTCCGCCATTGAAACGGCGGGGAACCTGATGGTTCCCTATGTGGCGGTGCATACCGTCTGCGCGGATACGCGGGCTGTCACCGAGCGGCTGACGCCGCTGGTTGCCTTGGCGGAAAACCATAAGGTAGTGCTGCTGCTGGAGAGCGGCGGGGCACTGGCGGATACCAGGAAGCTGGTGGAAGTGCTGGATTATTTTGCCTGTGACCATTTGGCCGCTTGCTGGGACGCCCACCATACCTGCCTGATGCAAAAGGAAACCCCGGAGGAAACCATTACCAATTTGGGCGCGTATGTGCGCTACGTCAGGCTGACTGACGGCGCGGACCTGGGCGCCCCGGAGCTGGTCGGGGAGGGTGCCCTGCCCCTGCGGGAGCTGATGAACGCCCTGCGGAGCGTGAATTATGACGGCTTTATTTCCCTGCTCTGGAACCCCGGCTGGGTGGAGGGGCTGGATGATCCGGAGATGATCCTGACCCATTTTGCTGTCTATATGGCCCGGTTTGAGCGGGAGGGAAGGAAAAGCCATCTCTACTACAACACCAGTGGCACAGGGCAGTATGTCTGGAAAAAAGATACCGTTATCGACGCTACATTTCCCCAGGTGCTGGATAAAATGGTGGAGGAATTCCCGGATCAGTACGCTTTTAAATATACTACGCTGGATTATACCAGGACTTACAGCCAGTTCCGGGAGGACGTGGACCAGTTTGCGCGGTCTTTGATCGCGCTGGGGGTCAAGCAGGGGGACAAGGTGGCCGTCTGGGCGACCAATGTTCCGGCGTGGTTCATTACCTTCTGGGCCGCGACAAAAATCGGCGCGGTGCTGGTGACGGTGAATACCGCTTATAAAATCCATGAGGCGGAATACCTGCTCCGGCAGTCCGATACCCATACTTTGGTGATGATCGAGAGCTACCGGGACAGCAATTACGCCGAAATTATCGCCGCACTTTGCCCGGAGCTGGAAAACGCACAGCCAGGGAAGCCGCTGCACTGTAAAAAACTGCCATTTTTGCGGAATGTGGTTACGGTGGGCTACCGGCAGGCTGGGTGCCTGACCTGGGAGGAAGCCGTGGCGCTGGCCGGAAAAGCTTCGCCCCAGGAGGTGCGCCGCCGGGCCGCCGCCGTCAGGCCCCACGATGTGGCTAATATGCAGTATACCTCGGGGACCACCGGGTTCCCAAAGGGGGTTATGCTGACCCACTACAATGTGGTCAACAACGGGAAATATATCGGAGACCATATGGACCTGTCGACCGCCGACCGGATGATGATTCAGGTGCCGATGTTCCACTGCTTCGGGATGGTGCTGTCTATGACCGCTTCCATGACCCATGGGACAACGATGTGCCCACTGCCGTACTTTTCTCCCAAGCCTGCCCTGGCATGCGTCCACCAGGAGAGGATCACCACCTTTAACGGCGTGCCCACCATGTTTATCGCGATGATGAACCATCCAGATTTCGCGGGCACGGATTTCTCCTGCGTCCGGACCGGGATCATGGCGGGGGCGAACTGCCCGCCGGACTTGATGCGGAAGGCGGCAGATGTGATGAATATGAAGCAGATCATCTCTGTGTTCGGGCAGACCGAAGCATCGCCGGGGTGTACCATGAGCAGCTTTGACGATCCGCTGGATGTGCGGACGGAGACGGTGGGAAGCCGGTTTGCGAATGTGGAGTGCAAAATCATTGACCCGGATACCGGGGAGGAATGCCCTGTTGGCGTCAGCGGCGAGTTTGTGGCCAGGGGGTACAATGTGATGAAGGGGTACTACAAAATGCCAGGGGCGACCGCTGCCGCCATCGACAGCGAGGGCTGGCTCCACTCCGGCGATTTGTGCTGTGAGGATGAAAACGGGAATTTCCGGGTGACCGGGCGGCTGAAGGATATGATTATCCGGGGGGGAGAGAATATCTATCCCCGGGAGATCGAGGAGTTCCTTTATACCTATCCGAAGGTGAAGGATGTGCAGGTGATCGGCGTGCCCGATGAACAGTACGGGGAGGAGATCATGGCCTGTATTATCCTCAAGGAGGGGGAATCCGCTACCGTGGAGGAGATCAAGGCGGTGGTGCTCTCCCATATGGCCAAGCATAAAGTACCCAGGTATATCGAGTTTGTGGACGCCTTCCCGATGAACGCGGCGGGGAAAATTTTGAAGTACAAAATGAGAGAGGAAGCCGTGGAACGGCTGGGATTGAAAAAATAGGGATTCCTTTGCCGCCCCGTCAGGGGCGGCGTTTTTTTCCGGGGCGCGGTATTCGGTTTTCAAGGTGCCTCCGTTTGCAACCGGCGCGGGGGTTTTTCCAGGGGGATCAGCCCTGTTGAGCGTTTTTGTTTGAACGCGCGAAGTTCCGGTAGGTGACGCTCGCTACATCCTTAGGGCTTGTTTGAAAAATATCAAAACGCCCAAAGGGCGGATCTTTTTCCGCTGTACAGCGTTAAAAAATCTTGAAATACACAAAGTATTCCTGCGTAGATCGCGCAATGGGCGCATCGAGCGCCCATGCGCGATTGAATTCCACACGGCCCCTCGACGGGGCCGTTGT
>CAJUNA010000034.1 GCA_910587645.1 uncultured Oscillospiraceae bacterium | reverse complement strand
TTCTGGCAGCTTGCCTCAGACCAAACGCGATATCCGCCATAAAACAGCTTCTTTTATGCGATCCTTACAACATTGCCCTGATAAGGTCTCCGCTTTCTTTCAACATAGCCAGATTTCCTATGTTCTAATTCGGGAGTAATATAAAGGCTGGTAATATTGTGGGCGGTATGGAGGTACAGCGTTTCCCCATTGGTTTTCACCGCGCCGGAGAGCAGCAGCCAGTACCGCCCGGTTCCCGTATTCACTACCCGGAACAGGCACGCGCCCGGATCCGGCATCGTCCGGTCGCCAGGGAAGGGGTAGCGGGCCGGGCTGGACTCGAACACCACCCCATCCACGGTAGCCAGCCGCAGGGCGGTCCACGCCGCGCCATCCTGCTGGCAGAGCTGTTCCATGGTCTGGGAAATCGCTTCCGCGTCCAGATACGGCGACAGCCCGTTGACGATTTGCAGCGCGCCCCACGCCATCCGGTAAGAGGCGAAAGCGGCGTCCTTTTCCCTCTCCAAGGAATCCTCAAAGAACCCGGAGATCAGGAGACTTCCCCCCGCCCCGAACAGCAGGGACAGCACAGAGAGCATACAAAGGGTCATTTTCAGCCGGAACTTCATGTCTCACACCTCAAGCCGGTACCCCACCTTATTGACAGCCTGCAAAGTCGATTCCCAGCCCACCTTTTTTCTAAGCCGCTGGACATGGAGGTCCACAGCCTTGCTGCCGAAGGGGTATTCCTCCCCCCAGACCCGCTCGTAGATGGTTTCCCGGTACATTGCCCGCCTGGGGTTCCTGGCAAAGAGAAGGAGGAGGTCGTACTCAGTTTTCGTCAGGCTGATCTCTTCATCCTCCCGCCACACCCGCATGGAAGCGGTATCAATCCTGACCCCGCCTACCTCAATCACCATATCGCATTTTTGATACCGCCGCATGACCACATCAATCCTGGCCAGCAGCTCAATCGTGTCAAAGGGTTTGACAATATAATCCTCCGCGCCCAGCCGAAGCCCCTTGACCCGGTCGGCCACAGCGGACTTAGCGGTCAGGAAGATCACAGGGATCTCCAGGGGGCGGATATACTCCATCAACTCAAAGCCATCGATTTCCGGCAGCATCACATCCAGGAGGACCAAGTCGTAAACATTTTTTTCCAGAAGATCGGCGGCTTCCCCGCCATCATAAGCGCAGGTACAATGGAAGCCTTCCTTTGTCAGGCTCATACGGATCAAATTAGAAATTGGTTTTTCATCCTCAACAATCAGCACATGCAGCAAGGGGATCCCACCTTTCGTTTTCTATCATACATCATTCCGGCATCAAAGTGGCAACAAAAATTTCTTAAATTTTCTCCCATTACCCTGTGCCGGCGGCAGGCTGTCACGGGCAAACCCAGCCGCCCCGCAAGCCCTCCGCCCTGTATCCCTGGTATACCAGGGAAAATTTTTTTCAAAATAATTTCAAAAAGTTGTACAAAAAACAGCAATTTTCCCCCATTTGCGGCCTAAGGATGCAGCGAGCGTCACCTACCAGAACTTCGCGCGTTCGAACAAAAACACTCCACAGGAGTAGCTTGCCTGGCCCCCCTGCGCCGGTTGCAAACGGAGGTATACCGTACCGGAAAAGCAAAAAGGGGCACCGCGCAAAGCACGGCGCCCCAAAGGAAACACGCGGCCTAAAAGGCCCTCAGCTCAGATGCCAAATATCCTCGTTGTACTGCCGGATTGTGCGGTCGGAAGAAAAGTACCCCGCCTTGGCGATGTTAACCAGCATTTTGCCTGCCCAGGCGTCCCGCCCGGCGTACTGCCGGACAGCTTGGTCTTTAACCGCAATATACTCCTCCAGGTCAAGCAGCGCCATAAACCAGTCCTTCCCCTTGATATCCCGCCACAGCGCGGCCAGATCCTTGGGGTCGCCAATTTCCAGCAGCTCCGGGGACAGGAGGAAATCCACCAGCCGTTCCACCTTGGGGGTATGGTAGTAATCCAAGGCACGGTACCGTTCGCCGCCCTTGCTGTCATAGAGATGGATGACCCTGTCGCTGTGGGCGCCAAAGGTAAAGATATTCTCCGGCCCCACCAGTTCAGCAATTTCCACGTTGGCCCCGTCCAGGGTACCCAGCGTCACCGCGCCGTTAGCCATTAGCTTCATGTTGCCGGTGCCGCTGGCTTCCTTAGACGCCAGCGAGATCTGCTCAGAGATATCCGCCGCCGGGATCAGCCGCTCCGCCCAAGTGACGTTGTAGTTTTCCACCATCGCCACCCGCAGCCACGGCCTGACCTGGGGATCGTTTTCGATCAGCTTTTGCAGGCAGAGGATCAAATGGATAATATGCTTCGCCATCACATAAGCGGGCGCGGCCTTCGCTCCAAAAATCACCGTAACCGGCCGTTCCGGCATACGCCCGGCCTTGATTTCCAGATACTTGTCGATGACATACAGCGCGTTCATCTGCTGCCGCTTGTACTCATGGAGCCGCTTGATCTGAACGTCAAAAATGGACTGGGGATCCAGCGTCACGCCCTGCGTTTCCTTCAGCCGCGCGCAGAACCGCTCTTTAGCCCCCTGCTTCACCGCCAGCAGCTTACGCAGCACCTGCCCATCGTTCTTAAATGCCAGCAGCCCCTCCAGCTTTTCCGGCCGCTGCCGCCAATCCGTCCCGATGCAACCATCAATAAGGGCGGTCAGCTCCGGGTTACAGGCTTCCAGCCACCGCCGCAAGGTTACGCCGTTGGTTTTGTTGTTGAACTTCTCAGGATAGAGGCTGTAAAAGGCTTTCAGTTCCGCTTTTTTCAGGATTTCCGTATGCAACGCGGCCACCCCATTGACCGAGTAGCCATAGTGAATATCCATATGGGCCATATGAACCAGGTCATTTTCGTCCACAATCGCCACGGCTGGATCATCGGAAATTTTTCTCGCCCGCCTGTCCAGCTCCCGGATAATGGGAACAAGCTGGGGCGCAACCTGTTCAATAAATTCCAAAGGCCACTTTTCCAAGGCTTCCGCCAGGATGGTGTGGTTGGTATAGGCGCAGGTGCGGCTGACCTGGCTGATGGCTTCGTCCATAGACAGCCCCTTCTCCACCAGCAGCCGGATCAGCTCCGGAATCACCATCGATGGATGGGTGTCGTTGATCTGAACTGCCGCATGGTCTGCCAGCTCATTCGGCTCGTAGCCCCGCTCCTCCAGCTCCTTGAGAATGAGCTGCGCCCCGGCGGACACCATGAAATACTGCTGGTACACCCGCAGCAGGCGGCCCGTCTCATCGCTGTCATCCGGATAAAGGAAACTGGTGAGATGATGCCTGATATCGGTTTTGTCAAAGCCGATACCCGATGCCGGCGGCTGTGCGGGATCCTCCACATCGAACAGGTGCAGCCGGTTCGCCCGGTCGCAGTACGCGCTGGGAATCGCGATATCCCATAGCACCGCCTTCAGCTCCAAATCCCCGAAGGGCACCATAAAGGATGTCCCGGTGGGGATCAGCCAGCTATCATCCTCCAGCCAGAGATCGGGGGTTTCTAACTGCTTGTTCTCCGCAAACCGCTGCCGGAACAGGCCGTAGTGGTAGTTCAGTCCCACGCCATCGCCTTGCAGCCCCAGCGCAGCAATGGAATCCAGAAAGCAGGCCGCCAGGCGGCCCAGGCCGCCGTTCCCCAGGGAAGGCTCCGGCTCCGCCTCCTCCACCTGCCCCAAATCCTTGCCCATGGATGCCAAAAGCTCCTTGACCTGGCTGTGGATACCCAGCGCCAGAAGGTTGTTGTCCAGCAGCTTGCCCATCAGAAACTCGGCGGAGAAATAGTAGAGCTTCCGGGCTACCGCCGGGGCGGGGCGTTCCTCCGTCAACCGCTGGGTCAGCTCCAGCAGGGCGGTATACAGCTCCCGGCTGCCACACTTCTCCGGCGGCAGGGCAAAGCGTTTTTGTGTGATCCGCGTAAGTTGTTCTCTCAGTTCCATGATGAAATCAGCACTCCTTTCAGGATGAAAATGAAAAAATCTCTGGAAAAACCAAGATGGCCAGGGAACCCCCATGAAATTACTTTTTCTGCCGTGCGCCGGATTGCCCATGGCCGTTTTGCGCGGCTATGGGCAATTTCCCCCTCAAGGCGCAGGCCCATCCTTCATTCTTGGCAGCAGCCGGGCTACGCTCTCGCCGCTGATAAGCTGGAAGGGCACCACCTCATGGAAGGGATGGGCGCCCCGCTCGATATTCCGCAGCAGCACGTCTACGCCCCGCTCCGCCATATGCTGGGTATTCTGGCGCACGGTGGTCAGGCGGGGGACCAGGAAGTCCGCGATGGCGATGCCGTCAAAGCCAACGATAGACACATCCTCCGGCACCCGCTTCCCCAAATCCCGCATGGCCCGGATAGCCCCCATGGCCATCACATCGCTGACGGCGAAAATGGCGGTCAGCTCCGGGCAGCGGCCCAGCAGGCGGCGGGTAGCGGCGTAGGCCTCCGCCATCGAGTAACGGCATGGCTCGCACTGGCGCCCTGCGCTAAAGGGGAGGCCAAGCTCCTGGAAAGCTTTCTGGCACCCCAGAAAACGGCTGTAGCTGATCTGGGCGCAGGACCAGTTGCCGCCCAATACCCCGATATGCTGGTGGCCCCGGTCCGCCAAGAAGCGGATCACCTGGTAGGCCGCCTCCTCATCATTGGTGGTAATGGAGGAGAGGTTTTCAAAGCCCAGGGATTGGGCGCTGTTGGTCAGCAGGAGACAGGGAATATTAATGTGCCCAAACCGCTGCTGGAACAGCTCCAGATCGCCGCCCAGGAACATGATGCCCATGGGCTTCCGCTCCCTGCACAGCTTGAGGGCGTAGGCTACCTCATCGGCGTCCTCGTCCAGATAGTATATGGAGGAATCCCGGCCCGCTTCCCGGAAAAGGGTCTGGATCCGCTCTACTAAATCCGCGAAAAGCATGTTTTGTGATCCTTTCACGATCACGGCAATGCTGGTGCCGGCCTGCTGCTTGAGGTGCTTGGCGTTATTATTGGGCTGGAAGCCGTGGGCTTCCACAACTTCCATCACTTTGCGGCGGGTTTCCTCGCTGACATCAGGGTGGTTGTTCAGAACCCGGGATACCGTTGCCACACCGCAGCCGGACAGGCGGGCAATATCTTTAATTGTCAGAAAAGCACCTCCTTGCCGGGGTTTCTTTTTTTGCCCCGAGGCTTCCCGCCCCGGGGTGGGTAAAGACACTGTTATCCCTTCACCGCGCCAGCGGCCACGCCTTTAATAATGTGCTTCTGGCAGGTCAGGTAGAAGGCGATGACGGGAATAATGCTCAGGAGGATCAGCGCCATCGTCGCGCCTAAGTCCACGGTGCCATAGCTCCCCTTCAAATACTGGATGTGAATGGTAATCGTCCGGTAATCGTTAATATCCAGTACCAGCACGGGGAGCAGGTAATCGTTCCAAACCCACATGATTTCGAGAATCCCAACAGAGATCATTGTTGGCTTGAGCATGGGCCACACCACGGAAAAATATGTCCGCAGGGGGCCGCAGCCGTCGATGGCGGCCGCTTCCTCGATTTCCAGCGGGATAGATTTCACAAACCCCGTGAACATAAAAATCGCCAGCCCCGCGCCAAAGCCTAAATAGACAATGGGGATCGTCCAGGGCGTATTCAGATGGAGCTGGTCCGCCGTCTTGGACAGGGTGAACATGACCATCTGGAAGGGCACCACCATGGAAAACACGCACAGATAGTACAACGCCCGGCAAAAGACGGAATCCACCCGGGTAATGTACCACGCCGCCATGGAAGTGCAAACAAGAATCAGCGCGGTGGATAAAAGCGTAATAACGACGCTGTACAGCACACTTTTGAAAAAGGGGTAGTTGCCGAAGGTCATGCCCTTGATAAAGTTATCAAATCCCGCAGACATCTCTCCAATAGGGAGGGCGAAGGTGTCGGTCTTGACAAAGGTGTTGAGCTTGAAGGAATTGAGGACTACCGCGAAAACAGGCAGTACATAAATGACGGAAATAATACCCAGGGCAATGGATAAAACCGTCTTGCCCCGGCGTTCAGCGGCTAGAGAGTTCTTTTTCATTACTGCTGTACCTCCTTCTTGCGGGTGTAGCCAAGCTGGGCGAGACCCAGTCCGGCAACCAGGACAAAGAAGATGACCGCCTTTGCCTGGGCAACGCCCTGGGAGGCCGAGTTGGAGCCATAAAACGTGTTGTAAATATTCAGCGCCAGCATTTCCGTGGTCTTAATGGTGGATCCGTCCGGCTGAATAATGAAGGGCTGGCCGGCTGTCAGGGCCAGGTTCTGGTCGAACAGCTTGAAGCCGTTGGTCAGGGAGAGGAACATGCAGATGGTGATGGAAGGCATCACGTTGGGGATGGTGACACGGAACAGGGTCTGGGCCTTTGTCGCGCCATCGATCCGCGCGGCTTCGATCATATCCTCCGGCACGGCCTGGAGGCCGGCGATATAAATAATCATCATATAACCGATCTGCTGCCAGCACATGAGGATAATCAACCCCCAGAAGCCGAACTTGGAGTTAAGGAGGATGGAGGTATTAAACCGGCTGAGGATACCGTCAAAAATCATCGACCAGATGTAGCCCAGGACAATGCCGCCAATCAGGTTGGGCATGAAGAAGACCGTCCGGAAAAGGTTGCTGCCCTTGATATTCTGGGTCAGGGCGTAGGCTACGGCGAAAGCCAGCACATTAATCAGCACCAGGCTGGTAACCGCAAACAGCGCCGTGTACCAGAAAGCGTGGGTAAAGGACGCATCCTGAAAGGCCTTGACATAGTTGCCGAAGCCGATCAATTCCGCATCGGAAATCAGCCGGAATTTGCACAGGGAAAGATAGATGCCCTGGAGGAACGGCCACACGAAACCGATACAGAAGGCGGCGGTCACAGGGCCTAAAAACAGCGGCCACCAGCGCCGTGTCGATTTACGGATGGTATTGCCGCCTGTGATTTTTTTCTCTTTCAAGGTCTCAGCTCCCTTTCTCAATTTTTGAGGATAACAGGCGGCGGGACGGGCGAAAACGCCCGCCCCGCCGCCTGGTCTATTACGCTGTAGGGTTCGCTAAAATGGATTGGGACTGCCGGCGTATCAGCCGTTGGCAGCCTGGTACTGGGTAGCCCAGCCGTCCACAAAGGCGGTGCGGACAAGCTCCCAGTTGGCATCGGACTGGTCGGCGTTGTACTGGTTCAGGGCGGACACCAGGGCGGCGCGGTAGTCGTCTACGTTGGGCTGGAAGTTGGTGGCCCAGTTCATAACGTAGCAGCCGTTGTTGCTGTACTCGTTGGCATCGGCCAGGAGAGCGTTGGTGGACTCGGCGGCGTTCTTGTAAGGCATAACGCCGAAAGTGTCAACCAGCATCCGGGAAGCCTCGGGATCAGTGACGCACCAGACCATGAAGTCCATGGTGGCCTGCTGGTTCTCGGGGGAAGCTTTGGCGTTGATAGCCCAGCAGTTCTCGGTGCCGCAGTTGAGACCGGCCTTTTCCTCACCGGCCACGCCGCAGTAGTAGGGGATCATGGTAGCGTTGGGGACAGAATCCTTCATGCCTTCGAACTCCCAGGAGCCCTGCACCTGGAAAGCGGCCTTGCCATCCTTGAACTCCTGGCTGGCGTCATGGCCGCCGGTCGCCAGGTCCTTGGGGTCGGTCAGGCTGTTGTTGATGCACAGGTCGTACAGGTTCTTGAAGTTCTCCATGTACTTGCCGGTGATGGTGGCGGGGCACTCGGTCCAGGCCTTGCCTTCCTGCTCATAGTAGTACTCCAGGTTTGCCATGTGGCCGGTAAAGCGCCAGGAGGAGGAGCCGTCCATGTCGCAGGAGGTGAACGCGTCAAAGCCCAGGGTGGCGGCGTTGGCATGGATGTCCTCCACCACGGCCTTCAGCCCGTCAAAGTTCTTGATTTCGTCCATGCTGTGGCCGGCCTTCTCTACCAGGTCGGGGTTGACGATGATGCCGTAGCACTCATAGCAGTAGCCGATGGAGACCAGCTTGCCGGATTCGTCATAAAGGTTGTAAGCGTCCGTGTTCAGCTCGTTGGCAATGGCGGTGCCGGTGAGATCCAGCGCGTAGTCCGCCCAGTCCTTTACACCGGCCTGGTTGCCGATAACGAACATGGTGGGGGGATTGGATTTGTCCATCTCGGCGTTGAGCTGCTGGTTATAGGTGCCCGCAGCGGCGGTCACGACCTTCACGTCCACGCCGGTCTTTTCCTTGTACAGCTTCGCCACGTTCTGGAGCACTTCATCAGATTCGGGCTTGAAGTTCAGCCAGTAGACAGAACCGCCGGCGGCAGAAGGGGATCCTCCCTCATCGCCGGAGCCGCCGCCCTTGTTGTCGCCGCCGCAGCCGGCCAGCAGGGCCAGGCTCATTACCGCAGCCAGCATCAGAGCCAAAACTTTTCTTTTCATAGTGTTTCCTCCTGTTTTCATCCATATGTTACAAATTCAGAAACGTTATCGGTAACGTTTCCAGCAATGGGTTTATTGTAGCATATTTTTTTGATTTTGCAAGGGGGAAAACATAGGAATTTACATTTTTGTAGGATTCGCAAAAACCTGTCTTTTATTCTTGTGCGGTTTGCACAAGGCCGGGGAAAACCCAAGCCTTGTAAAATTTTGTAGGATGTTATGTAAGCCCCTGCACATCGCAAGCAACTAGCCATAGTAACCAGCGGCCTGCAAATGTAACGCCTGTCCGCCGTCAGGGGTTTGACAGACCGCATCGAATCTTGTATGATAAAGGGAGTTCGACACGAAGGAGTTATGACCTATGAAGAAAATCATTGGGTTGTTCTTATTCCTGGGCGTCCTCTCCCTGGCGGCAGGATACGCCCGGACTGCGGGACCTGCCCCGCAGTCCGCTGGCTCTATAGAGCCAGCGGGATTCCTTGCATCCTCTGACGGGCTGGAAACCACGTCCCTGTTGTGCGGGGAGGAAACGCCTGAAAATGGCGCAGAAGAAACGGAGGGTGGGGAGGATGGAACCCTGGAGGTCTATGAGATTGCTGCCGAAGAAGAAACACCTGGTCTTACCCTGGAGGAGGTTCGCGCCGTCCGCTTTGGAGATGTGCCTGACGGAGACCCCCGGGCCGCTTTTGTTGGCTATGTTGTCTGCCGTTCCTATCTGGAGGGCGTGGACGGGGATCGTTTCGACCCGGACGGCTATGTAACCCGCGCCAGTCTCGCCGCCGTCCTCCACCGCATGAGCGGCGCGGTGGAATCCAACACCGCCATCGCCTTTCTTGACATGGACAGCGGGGCGTGGTACGCAGACGCCGTGAGCTGGGCGGTGGAAAACGGCGTTGTTACCGGCACGGCGGACGGCTCTTTTGAGCCCCAAAAGCCTGTGACACGGGAACAGCTTGCCGTATTCCTCTACCGCTTCGCGGCGGAAGGCGGCGGACAAGCTGCCAGCGAAACCTTGGCCGCATACCGGGATGGCGGGGAAATCCTGGCGTATGCCCGGGAGCCAATGGCTTGGGCGCTGGAAAATGGGATCTTCGCCGGAATGGTGGGGAATACCATTCACCGCTCCCTGCCTGTCTCCCGGGGGCAGCTCGCACAGGTGTTGACGGCCTTTGACGCCTATGCCGGGACGGAGCCGGTGGCGGGAGTCCTGGCGGAACAGCTTCAGGCGGCCATTGAAAGTGTCAGTTTGGCAAAGCATGAGGACATCCAGAGCAAGGTGGACGCCGTAGCCGCCAAGTACGGCGCGGTGGGCTTGCAGGTGGCAGTGATCGAAAGAGGCCAGGTCACCGATGCTTACGCCTACGGCTGGGCCACTAAGGGAAGCGACCGAATGACGCCCAACCATAAGACGCGCATCGCTTCCATTACAAAGGTGGGCGTAGGGCTGGCCGCGATGGCGCTGTATGAGGACGGCGTGGCCGATCTGGACCAAAGTATCGGGGCCTACTGGGACGTCTCCGCCAAAAATCCTTACTACCCTGACGACCCGGTCACTATCCGGACGCTGCTGACCCACACCTCCTCCCTTGCCGCGCTGGGAGATGACGCGTCCCAGTCCAGGGAAGCCGTCCAATCCAGGCTGCAATCCGGCGGATACGCCCAAATCCGGCCGGGGGCCACGTCCTCCTGGCGTTACAACAACTACGCCTTCGGCGTTCTTGGGCAGACCTTGGAAATTGCCGCGGGGGCATATTTGGACGAGGTCATGGAAGATCATTTTTGGAAGATTATGGAAATTGACGCCGCCTTTGAAAGTGGGAACGTGAAAAATCATAACCTGCTCTGCACCGTGTACCAGTATGGCGGCGTGGGGCGCAGCCTGCCCGCCATGAAAAGCAACACCCGCCGCTACCATCCCCCAGGGGCCACCGGGGCGTATTTCGCCGGCGGCATGACCATGAGTGCCATAGGTTTGGGAAAAATGACCGCCCTGCTGGCCAACGATGGGCGCTATGAGGGGCTGCAATTGCTGAAAGCGGATACGGTGGAGATGATGGAAGTCCGGTGTGAGCCGCAGCTTCCGGACGGGACGTATCAGGCGCTGGCCCTGCGGTCCCAGGATGACTTATATGGGCGGGATATCCTGTACTACCACACCGGCAGCGCCTACGGTGTGTTCAACTGCATGTCCTATGACCCGGAAACCGGAGACGGCGTGGTAGTCCTTACTTCCGGCGCAAGCGGCGCGAAGGACAGCCGGGGGATTTACGCTGTGTGCGGGGAAATCAGCCAGTACATATACGATGCCATCGCGCAATAGGAGGTTTTTTTATGAAACAACGTTTTTCTGCCCTGCTGGCAGGCTTGCTGGCGCTGTGTCTCTGCGCCTGCGGCCAGGGCGTGGCGGCGGATGCCGGCCCGGAGCCTGCCGCGCCGGTGCAGGCTTCCGCTGTGGATGTTCGGGAGGAGCTGCCCCCGCCTGCCCAGGAGCCGCCGGAACCGGAACCGCCGGAGCCTACTGTGGCAACATTGGCCGTATGCGGCGATGCCATGAGCCATATGCCCATTACCAACGATGCCTGGAACGGCGAGAAATATGATTATGTACGGGTGATGAACGGCGCGAAGGCCTACGTGGAAGACGCCGATTACGCGGTGGTGAACCTGGAGACCACCTTTGCCGGGGGGCCGAAATATTCCGGGTATCCCGCGTTCAATTCGCCGGACGATATGGCTTACGGTTTGAAAGAGCTTGGGTTTGACCTGTGCCTGACCGCCAACAACCACAGCCTGGATAAGGGATGGGCTGGCTTAAGCCGCACGCTGGACGTGCTGGACGAAGCCGGGCTGGCTCATGTAGGCACCAGCCGCACCCAGGAGGAGCGGGACAACAATTTTGTGGTGGCCGATGTGGGCGGCATTTCGGTGGCGTTTTTGGGGTATACATACGGCACCAACGGGATTCCTGTTTCCAAAGACCATCCCTACTGTATCAATGTGTTCAACACCGATTACCTGTCCAGCCTCCGCACCCCGGACAAGGAACGGCTGGCGGCGGATTTGGAACAAGCCAAAGCCGCAGGCACAGACCTGATTGCTGTGATGATTCATTGGGGCGTGGAGTATCAGATCAAGCAGAACGCCTATCAGGAGGAAATGGCGGATTTTCTCTTCGCTAACGGCGCGGATATTATCCTGGGCGGGCACTCCCATGTGCCCCAGCCTATGGAAATCCGTACGCTGGAGGACGGACGGCAAGGATTTGTCTGCTACTCCCTGGGGAACTTCATTTCCTCCCAGAACGATGAGTACACCGATACAACAGCGGTGCTGACCCTGGAGCTGACCCGGGACAATGTGACCGGCACGGCCCAGGTGAGCGGGTACAGCTACGCGCCGATGTATATGCTGGACCGGGAAGCCGGGGCAAAGCCCCGTTTCCAGCTCCTGGACGTATACCAGGCATTGGTGTCTGAGGAAACGGGACAGTCCCTCTCCAAACGGCTCAGCAAGGCCTTGGAGGACTGCCACAAAATCTTCGGCGCAGACCACGATGGGAAAGCCCAGCCAGCACAGTGAGGAGCTGAAGAAGCCTCCGCAGGCGTTTGTGTCCGCGGAGGCTTCTTTCAGAGAGGGCGCTTATTCCGGCAGCGTCAGGTCTCCATCTTTGATCCATCCGATCTTCCGGAAAAAGGCCCCGAATCCCCAGCACAGCACCGCCGGGAGGACGAAGGATATCAAAACCAGGCCAATCCAGTCCATGGCCCCGGGCACGATGGCCGCCGCGCCGTTGGCAACGGCCCGCTCGCTGGGGGAGATCCAGCCGGTCCATACGCCGATCTGGCCTACCAGGCCGCAGGTGCCCATCCCGGCGGACACCGGCGCGCCGTTCATCTCCATGCGGAACACGCAGGTGGCAAGGGGGCCGGTAATGGCCGAGGTCAAAATAGCCGGGAGCCAGATTTTGGGGTTCTTGATGATATTGCCCATTTGCAGCATGGAGGTGCCAAGCCCTTGGCTCACCAGCCCGCCCCACCGGTTCTCACGGAAGGACAGTACCGCGAAGCCTACCATGTTGGCGCAGCAGCCCGCTACCGCCGCGCCGCCTGCCAGCCCGGTCAGCCCCAGAGCCGCGCAGATTGCCGCAGAGGAAATGGGCAGCGTCAAAGCTATGCCGATGACTACGCTGACCACAATGCCCATCAGGAAGGGCTGCAAGTCGGTGGCCCACATGATGATATTGCCTACGGCGGTGGCGGCGGTGCCGATGGCGGGCGCCCACCAGGCCGACAGGCCTACGCCTATCAGAATCGTCACCAGGGGCGTGACCAGGATGTCTACCTTGGTTTCCTTGCTGACAGCCTTACCGCACTCGGCGGCGATGATGGCAATGAATAACACCGCTAAAGGCCCGCCCGCCCCGGGCTGGTTGGGTATCAGGCTGGTGCTGCCTAACGCGTTGGCCGCGTAGCCTACAGTGGCCAGGGAAAACAGAACCAGCGGCGGCGCTTGCAGGGCGCAGCCGATGGCAACGGCCATGGCCGAGCCGCTCATGGCGGAAGCGTAGGCGCCCGCGTCTACCAGGAAGGGCAGGCCCATCTGCTCCCCCAAGGTTTTGACAATGGTGCCGATCAGCAGCGAGCAGAACAAGCCCTGGGCCATAGCCCCCAGGGCGTCTATGCCATACCGCTTGGCCGAAAAGACGATGTTTTTGCGCTGGAGGAATCCGGTAATCTGGTTCATATTTATGTACCTGCTTTCACAGTCTGGCATATGTCATGACATATGCTTGTCCTATTGTAGCCGTTTTGCCGGATTTGTCAAGCCCTTTCTTGCGCTTTTGGAAAAAATCCGCTATAATGTCCCCTGATGAAAGGGGGTGGCGGCGGTGAAACGCCTGCGTTTTTTTGTGTTCCTTCTGCTTTTGGCGGCGCTCCCTGGCTGCGGCGGCGGCAGCCCCCAGAGCGCAGATGTCCTGGCGATGGATACTGTGATGAAGCTGACCGTTTACAGCCAGACGGAGGGGCAGGGGGAAGCGGCCCTTCAAAAGGCCGTTGACGAAATTAAGGCGTTAGAGGGCCTGCTCTCCGTGACGGATGAATCCAGTGAAATTTACCGCGCCAACCACAGCCCGGGCAGGGCCGTTCCTCTGTCCGAACCCACCCGGGCGCTGCTGTCGGACGCGCTGGCCCTCTGCGCCGCCACGGACGGCGCCCTGGATGTTACAGTATATCCCATCGTCCGGGCGTGGGGCTTTACCACAGGAGCCTGCCGGATCCCGGTGGAAGAGGAAATCCAATCCCTGCTGGCCCAGGTGGATTATTCCCGCGTTTTCCTTGATGGGGACGCCCTGACCCTCCCGGTGGGCACAGAACTGGATCTGGGCGCGGTGGCGAAAGGCTTTGCCGGAGACCGGCTGATGGCCCTGTTCCGGAAGGAGGGCGTGGAATCCGCTATTGTGGAGCTGGGCGGCAACGTCCATGCCTTGGGCTGCAAACCGGACGGCTCCCCTTGGCAGGTGGCCCTGCAAGCCCCGGAGGGGGGCTTTGCCGGCATGCTGGAAATTGTGGACAAGGCAGTGGTAACCTCCGGCGGCTACCAGCGGTTTTTTGAAAAGGACGGGGCGCGGTACATCCACATCATCGACCCCAAAACCGGATATCCTGCGGAAACCGGGCTGGCGTCCGCCACCATTGTGGCTGGAAGCGGCCTTTTGGGCGATGGCCTGTCCACCGCGCTGTTCGTTATGGGCAGGGAGCGGGCAGAAGCCTATTGGCGCACCCATGGGGGCTTCGAGTTTGTCCTGCTGACAGAAACGGGGCGCGCGGTCATTTCCGA
The DNA here is from genome assembly GCA_910587645.1 of uncultured Oscillospiraceae bacterium. Taxonomy (GTDB): domain Bacteria; phylum Bacillota; class Clostridia; order Oscillospirales; family Oscillospiraceae; genus Pelethomonas. Next base: position 48,190 of record CAJUNA010000034.1, on the reverse strand, counting down.
GGGGCTGGAGGGGTGTTTCCACCTGTATGGGGAGTGGGAGAACCGCCCGGTGGAGGTGGTACGGCGGTAGGGCGTTCATTTTACGGCTTTCTCCAAAAAACACACCAAAAGATCGGTCTGGAAACCATTGACAAGGGTCCAGCCTGTTTATATAATAGGTGAGGTCCCTTGTCATGGGGGACGCAGTTCTGTGATAAAAAATTGGAGTGGAGAGATATGAAGAGTATTCGTAAAAAGATCACCGTCTGCCTGATGGCAACCGTTGTCATCGCCCTGGTCCTGGTCGGCTCTGTCAGTATCACGCTCAACTACAAAAACACCGTTGCCACAGTGGACCAGATGCTCAGCGAGACCGCTGTGCTGGCGGCGGAGCGTATCGAACAGGAATTGACCGCTTATAAAAACGTAGCCATGGATACCGGCTGTATTCCCCAACTGTCCGACCCGTCCGTCTCCGTGGAGGAAAAGCTCACCGTGATCGATGAGCGGGTGGCCATGCACGGCTTCCAGCGGGGCAACGTGATCGGCCTGGACGGCATCAGCATTTTTGACGGCAAGGACTACTCCGACCGGGAATATGTGCAGCAGGCCATGGCCGGGAACATCTACGTGTCCGAGCCGCTGGTCAGCAAGATCACCGGCGAGCTGTCCATCATGGTAGCCGCGCCTATCTATAGCGGCGGGAGCCGGGACGGACAGATCGCGGGGGTGGTCTATTTCGTTCCCCCGGAGACATTCCTCAATAACATCGTCTCCTCTATCCAGGTCAGCGCGAATTGCCGGGCTTATATGATCAACAAAACCGGCGACACCATCGCTGACACCACCCTGGAAACTATTTCCACCCAGAATATCGAGCGGGACGCCCAGTCTGACCGTTCCTTAAAGGGCTTGGCCGCCATCCACGCAGAGATGCGCCAGGGGAAGAATGGTTTCGGCGGCTATAACGCTTCCGATGGCCCCCGGTACGTGGCCTACGCCCCTGTCGGCGGTACCGATGGCTGGAGCGTAGCCGTTACCTCCATGAAGAAGGACTATCTGGCCGATACATACTTTGGCATGCTTCTGAACGTGCTGGTGGTAATTGTTGCCAGCCTCGCGTCCATCGTGGTGGCTGTGAAGCTGTCTGACAACATCAGCATCCCCATGCGGGCCTGCGCCGAGCGGATGAAGCTGCTGGTGGCGGGCGACCTGTCCTCCCCCGTCCCCCAGACCAGGGGGCAGGATGAAACCGCGGAGCTGACCCGCTCTACGGCAGAAATGGTACAGGGGCTGAACACTATTATCAACGACATTGACCATCTGCTGACCGAGATGGCCAATCAAAACCTGGACATTCAGTCCGCCCACCGGGATGCCTACGTGGGCGACTTCCAGAGCATCCTGGTCTCCATGCGTACGCTGAAAACAGAACTGAGCCGCACCATGCGGCAGATTAACGCTTCCGCCGGACAGGTATCCTCCGCCAGCGGCCAGGTTTCCACCGGCGCCCAAACCCTGAGCGAAGGTTCCATGGAGCAGGCCAGTTCTGTGGAAGAGCTGGCGGCGACCATCACCGACATCTCTACCAGCGCCAAGCAGACTGCCGCCGCCGCCAAGGAGGCGGGTGAGTTTGTCAATCAGGCCGGCGCGCAGCTCGGCGTCAGCGTGGGACACGTCAAGGAACTGAACGCGGCTATGGAAAAAATCTCCAAGTCCTCCGAGGAAATTTCCAAGATTATCGCCGCCATTGAGAACATTGCTTTCCAAACCAACATCCTGGCCCTGAACGCCGCCGTGGAAGCTGCCCGGGCCGGATCCGCCGGCAAGGGCTTCGCCGTTGTGGCCGATGAAGTACGAAATCTGGCCTCTAAGTCCGATGAAGCCGCCAAGGCTACCAAGGAGCTGATCGGAAGCTCCATCGCCGCTGTTACCGAGGGCAGCCAGGCGGTGAATAACGTCACCGCTTCCCTGGAGCAGACCAGCATTTACGCCGGCCATGTAACGACCCAGATGGATATTGTCGTCTCCGCCGTGGAGAACCAGACCACCGCCATCACCCAGGTCACCGAGGGCATCGACCAGATTTCCGCCGTGGTGCAGACCAACTCCGCTACCGCCGAGGAAAGTGCCGCCGCCAGCGAGCAGCTATCTGCCGAGGCAGCCAGTCTCAAGCAGCTTGTGGATCAGTTTACGCTGGCGAGAGACTGAGTTTTGCGATTGCCTTTCAGAAAACCCCCGCTGTCCAGGCTATCTGGACGGCGGGGGTTTTTACATCATCAGGAAATCGTATGATGGTATTTCGCTACGCTTTCGCGGAAGGGCCGCTTTGGGCGCGAAGGAACGCGAACTTGGTCTCACTGCAAACCACCGCCACAAAAATCAGCGCGAATCCGGCCAGCATCCGCCCGTTGACCTGGTCTCCGGCGAACAGCACGGAGCACAGCACGCCAAACACCGATTCCAGGGACAAAATCACCGATGCCGACGCCGGGTCAGACCAGACTTGTCCCACGTTCTGGAACAGAAGCGCCACCGTGGTGGCCATAACCGCCAGATATGCCAGCGGCAGCAGCACCTCCGGCCGGGCAAGGGCCTGGGCGGGGAAGGTTTCCGTCAGCGCCCCCCCAATCCAGGCGTATAGCCCCGCGAAGGCGAACTGGAACACCGTGAGCAGGTAAATATCCTTTCCCGGCGAGACCTTCGCCACAGAGACGATGTGCATGGCGTAAAAGATCGCGCAGATCAGGGTCAGGCCATCGCCGGGGTTGATGGTCAGATCCCCGGTCAGGCTCACCAGCCCCACCCCCGCCACACATAAAACCGCCGCCAGGACGTTGTAGCGATCCGGCTTTACCCGGGCGAAGGCCCAGTATAAAAAGGGGACCAGGACGCAGTACACCGCCGTCAAAAAGGCGTTTTTGGACGGCGTGGTCATGGTCAGGCCGTAGGTCTGCACCGAGTAGGCCGTATACAGCATCGCCCCGATAACCGCCCCCCGCCATAGGTAGTCCGGCGTGAACTGTGCCCACTTCTTCCAGCACAGCAGCCCCAGCAGCACCGCGCCGGCGGTGAACCGGATGGCCAGCAGGTATTGAACCGGCAGCAGGTCCAGGGCGTCCTTCATGATAAAAAAGGAGCTTCCCCAGATAAACGCCGCCAGAAACAGCATGGGCTTGGCAAGCCTTCTCATTACTTTTTCGTTCATCATTTCCACCTCATTCTTGCAATCAGGCGCCACCCTATGATACAATGGGCGCTAAGACGATATACTACCAGAGAGGTTGAGAAATGGCAAGACTTGACGAATATTTTTTTCTCCAGGACACCGTCCGGGCCGCCCAGGCCTTGCTGGGCCGCTACCTGATCCGGGTGGACGGCGGGGAAACCATGGTCTGCCGGATCACCGAGACGGAGGCCTATGTGGGCGCTATTGATAAGGCCTGCCACGCCTATGGCGGCAGACGCACGAAACGCACGGAAACCCTTTACGCCGCGCCCGGTACGGCCTACGTTTATCTAATCTACGGCATGTATAGCTGCCTGAATTTTGTCACCGGCCCCATAGGGGAAGCCTCCGCCATCCTGATCCGCGGCGGTGTGCCGGTGTATGGCGGCGATGGGGCCGCGCGGCGGCGGTTCGGCCTTCCTATGGAAGAAATGTCCGCCTATCAGCGGAAAAATTTCCTTAACGGGCCAGGCAAGCTCTGCAAGGGCCTTGCCATTGACCGCACCCTCAACAGCCTGCCGCTGGGGAGCGAAACCCTCTATCTGGCCTATGACCTGCCGGAGCTGGGACTGCCGGAGCGGCCAGGGGATTTGCCCTTCCACATGGGGAAGCGGGTGGGTATCGACTACGCGGAAGAAGCCGTTGATTTCCCTTGGCGTTTCTGGCTGGACGGATAAGAAGGAGGATTCTATGCTGATTTTTGACCTGGACGGCACCCTTATTGATTCCAATGGCGTTTGGCTGGAGGTGGACAAGGTGTTTCTCGCCCGCCACGGCCTTGCGTACAGCCAGGAATACCATGATGGCGTAGCCCACTCCATCTTACAAAACTGCGCGGTTTTCACAAAAAACCACTTTCAGATGGAGGAAACCTGTGAGGAGATTATCGCCGAGTGGATAAAGCTGGCAGAAAACGCCTATGACGAAGTGCCCTTGAAGCCCCACGTCCGGGAATACCTGGACCGGTGCAAGGCGGCGGGGCACCGGATGGCGGTGTTTACCGCCTGCGTCCCCCAGCACTGCCGGACGGCGGTGGCCCGCCATGGGTTGGGCCAGTATTTTGAGCGGATTATTTACGCCCAGGAGCTGGGTGAGGACAAGAAATCCCCCGCCATTTTCCGCCATGTAGCCCAGCTTTTGGGCGTGAAGCCCCAGGAATGCGTTTTGTTTGACGATTCCCTCGCCGCCTGCAAGGGGGCCAAGGCCGCCGGGATGACCGTGGTGGGCGTAGCCAACCTCTATCATGCCGGCACGGAGCCGGATATGCGGGAGCTGTGCGACCAGTATATTCTGGATTTTGGGGCGCTTTTATAGATTGATAAATCCTTGACAATCCTCCCTCCCACGGGGTATAATATGATCCAGCAGAGACGAAATCCTGAGAAAGGACATAGATTTTCATATGTTTACCATTACGTTCCGTTTCGAGACCGGCGAGCCGGTGTCCATCGATGCCAACCCCGGCGAAAAGCTCTTGGACGTGGCCCGGAAAGCCAATGTAGCCATCGACGCCCCCTGCTCCGGCAACGGCGTGTGCGGCAAATGCCGGGTCCGGCTGGCCTCGGGCAGCCTGGACGCGCCCATCAACCGCCATATCACCAAGGACGAGTATGACGCAGGCTGGCGGCTGGCCTGCCTGGCCACCATTACCGGCGACGCGGAGATTGAGGTGCCGGATATCGCTTCCGCCTACCGCTCCCGGATGAAGATGGCGGACCTCAGCTCCCCGGAGGAAATTGCCATTTTTGAGAACCTGCGCAAACAGTTGGAGGACGCGGGCATCGCCTTCGGCAGCGATCTGTCCTTCCTGCCCTTAGACCTGGAGGAACCCAGCCTGGACGATACCATGCCCGACAACGAGCGGCTGCTCCGGGCGGTGGAAGCCGCCACCGGCGTGGATGAGAGCGCCATTATGCTCCCCTATGCGGTGCTGAAAAACCTGAGCCAGGTTTTGCGGGAGAGCAATTTTAAGGTCAAATGCGTCATTTCCCGGGATGGCGACCGTATTCTCATGCGGGACGTGCTGCCTGGGGACAGCACCGACCCCCTGGTGGGCTTCGCCCTGGATTTAGGCACCACCTCCCTGGCGGGCGTGCTGGTGGATTTGGAGAGCGGCAAAATCCTTGCCAAGGCCAGCGGCGGCAACGGCCAGATCCGCTACGGCGCGGACGTTATCAACCGGATCATCGAGTCCGGCAAGCCTGACGGCCGCAAGCGCCTCCAGGACGCGGTTATTAAGGAATCCATTATCCCCATGCTCTCGTTCATGTACCGCGCCGCTAACATCAACCCCCGGCGGGTTTACCGCATGGTGCTGGCAGGGAACACCACTATGAACCACCTGCTGCTGGGCCTCCACGCCGACCCCATCCGGATGGAGCCGTTCGTTCCCAGCTTTTTCCGCACAGACCACCTGTTTGTCCGGGATATCGGGCTGAAGATGAACCCCCTGGCGGAACTGATTATTGCCCCCAACATCGGCAGCTATGTAGGCGGCGACATCACGGCGGGTGCGCTGGTGTCCATGATCTGGAACAGCCCGGAAATGAGCCTGTTCATCGACTTAGGCACCAACGGCGAGCTGGTGTTTGGCAACGAGGAGTTCCAGATGAGCTGCGCCTGCTCCGCCGGCCCTGCCTTCGAGGGCGGCGACATCTCCTGCGGCATGCGGGCCACCGATGGCGCGATTGAGGCCTGTACCATCGACAAGGACACCATGGAACCCGCTATGACTGTGGTGGGGGACGTCCCCCCGGCGGGCATCTGCGGCAGCGGCATCATCGACATTATCGCGGAACTGTTCCGCTGCGGCATCATCAATGGCAAAGGCAAATTTGTCCGGGAAGGGGAGCGGATCCTTCACGATGAGCACGGCATGGGCTCCTACGTGCTGGCCTGGAAGAAGGATACCGGCGGGGCCAAGGACGTGGTTATCAACGAGGTAGACATCGACAACTTTATCCGGGCCAAGGGCGCGATTTTCTCCGCTACCCAGACTATGCTGCACTCCCTGGGGTTCGATGCTTCCGTGATTGAGCGGGTCTACGTGGCCGGCGGCATCGGCAGCGGCATCAATATGAAAAACGCCGTCACCATCGGCATGTTCCCGGATATCCCCTTGGAGAACTTCCACTACATCGGCAACTCCTCCCAGACCGGCGCATACGCCATGCTGCTGAGCGCCCAGGCCCGGGAGAAAGTGTTTGAACTGAGCCGTTCCATGACTTACCTGGAGCTTTCCAACGAGCCGGGATACATGGACGAGTTTGTCGCCGCCTGCTTCCTGCCCCACACCGATGCGTCCCTGTTCCCCAGCGTAAGCCAGGACTGACCGGAGGAACGCTATGACGGAGGCCCTTCGTGTGACCTACATAAACTGCGATTTCTGCACTGCCAAGAACCACTGCACCGCCTGCGGCGGGGAATTGGCCCAGGCCTTGCTGCAAAAGCCCGGGATTCATGCCGCCGGAATCAACCTCCCCGACCACGCCTTGCAGATTTCCCACAGCCTGACGTCTGACGCGCTGGAGGATTTGCTGGACGGGATGGGGCTGTTGGTGGGATAACCGTTCTTGAGAGGTCCTTCATGAAAAAACTACTGCTGCTTACAGGCGGTCTTGCCGCAGGTAAATCCACATTTTCCCGCATATTGTCCACGCGGTACGGAACCGCCGCCTTCCAGAAGGACACGGTGAAGGAACTCCTGTGCGACCATATTGGATTTCGCAACCGTGAGGAAAATAAAGCGATTTCCAATGCCGCCGTAGACGCCATGTGCCACATATTTTCCCGGATCTCCTTGACAGGAGCCAGCCTGATCCTTGAAGCTAATTTCCACGAGGATGAGTTGGAAAAACTGCATTCTATCGCCCGAGAGAGCCAATACGACGTATTGACGCTGGTTCTGCACGGCGATGCGGAGGTTTTGTACCGCCGGTATCTCCACCGCATGCGGGAAGAAAACCGCCATCCCGCCCATTCCTCACTCTCTCTGGAAGAAAAAGCGAACTTCATTAAAATGGCGGAACTCATCCAGCAGGAGCAGATACCGGGAAAAACGCTGGTAATCGAAGCTACAGAGTTCTCCTATCAGGATGATCCCGCTATCCTGGCGCAGATTGATCATTTTATGAACGATTGATCCCATATGCAGAAAAAAGAACGGAACCGCGCATACGCTACGCGGTTCCGTTCCTTTTACATGTTACATGGTTTTAATCCGCAAACGGGTCGCCTACCGGAGCCGCTCTGTCCACCATCTTCGTTTCGGGAGCGGCTTCCGGCGCAGGCGCGGGAACCGGTGCTTCCGGTTCGGGGGGCGGGGCTTCCGGCGGGGCTTCTTCTGCGGAAACTTCCGCCGCGATCTCCTCCACAGGGGTTTCCATAGGCTTCCAGTCGTATTCCAGGTTGTGGCCCTTCTCCACATCAAAAACGTGGGCGGCGCTGCCCCGGAAGGTGAAACGAACCGGCTGGCCCATGGGGAGGTTTTCCGTCTCCTCCTCCTCGCTCAGGGGTACCACGATCACCACGTCCTGGCCGCAGGCGCTGACGTGGATATGCACCGCGCTGCCCATCATTTCCGACACGTCCACAGCGGCAAAAATGGCGTTGTCCTGGTCTGTCAGCGTCAGATGCTCAGGCCGCAGGCCCAGCTTCACCGGCTGGCTCTCCACATTCCGGCCCAGCAGGCGGGCGGTTTTCTCCGGGGAAAGCTCTACCCGGACACCGCCCAATTCCACAAAATACCGGTTGTTTTCCCGCACAAGCTGCGCATCGAAAATGTTCATCTGGGGCGTACCGATAAATCCCGCCACAAAAAGGTTGGATGGATGGTGGAACACCTCCTGGGGCGTACCCACCTGCTGGACGAAGCCCTCTTTCATAATGACAATCCGGTCGCCCAGGGTCATGGCCTCCGTCTGGTCGTGGGTCACATAGATAAAAGTGGTATTCACCTTCTGGCGCAGCTTGAGAATCTCCGAACGCATCTGGTTGCGGAGTTTGGCGTCCAGGTTGGACAACGGTTCGTCCATCAGGAACACCTGCGGCTCCCGGACAATGGCCCGGCCTATGGCTACACGTTGGCGCTGGCCGCCGGAGAGGGCTTTGGGCTTCCGCTTGAGCAGCTCGGAAATATCCAGGATTTCCGCAGCTTCCCGAACCTTCTGGTCAATGACCCGCTTGGGAAATTTCCGCAGCTTCAGGCCGTAGGCAATGTTGTCGTACACCGTCATGTGAGGGTACAGGGCGTAGTTCTGGAACACCATGGCGATATCCCGGTCCTTGGGGGGCACCGTGTTGACCTTCCGGCCACCTATGTAAATCTCACCCTCGGTAATGTCCTCCAGTCCCGCCACCATCCGCAGCGTTGTGGATTTCCCGCAGCCGGAGGGGCCTACCAGGACGATAAATTCCTTGTCGGCAATCTCCAGGTTAAAGGACTGTACCGCTACCACGGTGTTGTCATATATTTTTTTTACGTTGCGCAGGCTCAGGTTCGCCATTTATGAATCCCCTCCCGCCTTCTTTTCAAATGATTTTTCCAGCCGCTTTTCCTTGCGCTTTTCCATGGTCTCATCTACTTTCTCGGGGATCTTGACCTTGGCGAAACGGTAGGCCCGGCGTACGTCCCGGATCGCCAGCACCAGCGCGGACAGGAACGGGCACAGCGCCAGCATGACCGCCAGCAGTAGCAGCAGCGCCGCGTAGTCCTCCGTCAGCCGGACCGCGTTCTCCCAGTAGGGATAGATCACACCGTTGGTGCGCATGGAGCGGCGGCCGAAGTCCCCGGCCACTTCCACCAGATGCAGCAGGCCATACCGGTTGGAGTTTTCCACCACATCGCCGTTCCCAACAGGGAAATTCTCAGAGACGACCTCCTTGGCAAAGCCGGTGATAGGATTGGGCATAACTACCTCATAGCCGGTAATGGAAGCCGTCTCTAACAGTCGGCTCATGGCAGAGAAGGACATATATACGCCCCCATCGCCGGCATAGGCCTCCCTGGTGGCGAAATCCCTCTCCCGGGAGACTACCCCGGACACCACAAAGGATTCCCCATTGATGGTCACCGGCATTCCCGCCAGATCCACCCCGCCGAAGAGTTTCCAGGCCATCTCCTCGTCCAGCACCACCAGGTCGTCCATCAGGTCTTCGCCGTCGATATAGGCCCCGCCCCGGAGGGGGAGGGCATGGAAGTAAAAGAAGTCCCCTCCCACGCCTATAGCCTTTACCATACCGCTGCCGTTTTTGCTGCTGATGGACACGCTGGCGGTGCCGTAATAAGCGTCCAGATACAGCCGCCCGCCCGGCGGCGCATTCAGGGACTGCTCTGTCAGCTTGTTCTCAAGGCTCTGGCGGAAGGTCTGGATGTCATCCTCCGTTTTACCGTCATCCACAGGTAGGTAACAGGCAATCTGGGCAAAGCGGATGCCGCTCTCCCCCTGGAACCGTCCGGCGGCGGTGAGGGACGCCAGCGTCCCCGTCACCCCCTTCATCCCAATTCCGCATCCTATGCTGGCCAGCACCAGGACAATGTTCAAAATCAGCAAAAACCACTGCTTGAAACCGAAGCCTTTAACGGCGGAGAGAATCCGCCGGAATAGATTGGGACGGCTCATGGATTCTCCACCATCCTCACCTGGCTGCCAGCGTCCACAGGCTTGCTGGAGGTAGTGATGACGTAATCGTTGGCCGCTATGCCGGTAACAGCGACGCTGGTGTCGTCCTCCGCGATTACATTCACATCCACCCGGGTGGCGGTATACCGGTTGCCCATGGGGGTGTTTTTGCTGGTCACGATCAGAACGAATTTGCCGTTGGCGTCCTCCCGGATGGCGCTCTTCGGCACAATGCTGTCAAAGGGGGCGCTGCGCTGGCCCACAGACAGGGTGATGTTGGTCCCCGCTTCAATATCGCCGCTGACCCGGAAGACCAGCAGCTTCTTCTGTCCCGCGCTGGAGGGATCCGGGGCAATGGATTCCAGGACGGCGTTGATCTCGCTGCCCCAGTAGTAGTTGGTCACCTCGGCAGTGTCGCCCACCGCGACCTGCTTGGACTGCTCGTTGGTGACGGGAATCTTAATAATATAACCCCGGTCTACCACGTCAATGACCGCCATTGGCTGGTCCGGATTGCTCTCCTTCCCGGCAGAGACATTGATGGCGCTGATAACGCCGGACACAGGCGAGGTAATCTCCGCGTCCACAGAATCCTTTCTGTATTTGTCGATCAGCTCCTGCTGCTTCTGGATTTTCAAGCTCAAGGTCTGCAAATCCAGGTTGTCGAGCTGCTTGTCAATATCCTTACCAGTCAAGGCAGTCTCCAGTTCCCGGTTTTTGGCGGAAATGGTATCCAGGGCGGCCTTGTAGGCCGTCTGCTTCTCTTGCAGGGTTTTCAGATCTTCTTCCTTTGTGGTGATATCGGCTTCCTGCTGGCGCTGGGTGGCTTCCCAGGCGCGGATCTGCTCCTTTAACTGGGCGTTGGCGCCGGACGCGTTTTCCAGCTCTGTCTGGGCATTGCGGAGGTCCCGCTGGGCGGTGTGGAGGTCGGCTTCCGCGTCGTCCAGCTTATCTTGAATGGCGCGGCGCTGGTCGGCGGCGCTGCCGGCAGAAATATTGCTGTCCTGCTGGGCGCGCTGGAGGGTCTGCTCCTTAGCATCTACATCCTGCTGATCCGCCAGCAAGGTATTATAGGCGGTGCGCCAGCGGGAGTCGTAATCGGAATCCTCCGCGGCCATGGCCTGCCCGTCCCCGTCCCCGGGGTCATCCGGGTCGGGGTTAGAGGGCTTCGTAGCGTTTTCCAATTCCTTTTCCCGGAGGTACCCGTCAATAGCGATCTGCATGCTGGAACTGAAAATATAGGTTCCATCCCCGTTGGACTGGAGGGAGGAAAGGGAATACCCAATTTTCCCCAGCAGCGTGGCAATGGTATCCTGATACGCGCGCCAGTCGCTCTTCCACTTGGTTTGTGCTTTATCCAGGGCATCGCGGGCGTCCTGGATCTTGCGGTCTTCGCTGACGCCGCTGCCGGTCTCCAGCTTGTCGAGCTGATCCTCATAGCCCTCCACAGTGGTGGTCAGGGAGGTTATCTTGGCTTCCAGCTCCGAGACCTTCGCCTTGGCGTTAGCGTAATCCTCGTTGTCGGTTTGCAGGGCGTTGAGTTCCTTCAGCAGAACTTGGGTCTGGTTCAGGTCGCTCTTCGCGGTAGCCAGGTCGCCCTTGGCGAAAGTGACCTGTTCATCGGTGACATAGTTGGCGTCCCGCTGGGCGATGGCTTTTTCCAAGTCTTCCCGGAGGGCCTTAACGGTCTGGTCATCGGTAGCATAATTTTTTGAGAGATTGAGCATCTGTTTCTGGTACTCAATTTGCAGGTTGCTCAGCTCATCCTGGGCGGTTTTAAGCTCTTCGCTCTCCACGTCGCCCAAGATAAAGAGAAGATCCCCCTCTGCCACTGTGTCACCGACTTTCATGCAGACGGAGCGAATTTCGCGGGTCTGCTTGAGCATGACCTCATAGCTCTCGTTGGCGGCAAGGGTTCCGCTGCCGCGGATTTTGGCGTTGATCGTTCCGGAGGAGACCATTTGGGTAGCCACTTCCGGCAGGGAATAATTCATGATTGTCTGGGAAAAGAAGGTAAGGATCAACAGCACGATCAAAAAAACGATCGCGATGGTCTTAATTAACTCCCTCTTTTTAGACTTTTCTTTCACTTCCATGGATAGATCATCCTTTCGCTTGGTTTTCAAAGGGGGGAGAGATATCCTTTCCCTTGTAGGAAAAGAACCAAAGGCACCCGCAAAGGGCTTATCCCTTCACCGACCCCTGGTGCGCAATGCCTTCCACCAGGTAATCCTCCCCGTGGAGGAACAGCAGCAGGGAAGGAACCATATAAATCGTCGCAATAGCAAAAGCCAAGCCGACCTCGCTGCTGTTGATCGTAGAAAGGTAAACGCTCAAGGGCTGCTTCTCCGCGTCAGGGAGCAGAATAATCGGCTGCTCCACCATGTTCCAATAGTCAATAAAAACCAGGATCGCAATAGAATAAAGCGCACTGCGGCACTGGGGCAGGCAAATATCCTTGAAAATCTGCCACTCGCTGGAGCCGTCCAGCTTCGCCGCCTCAATGAGGGACGCCGGGATGCGCCGCATGGACTTGGTCAGCAAAAATACGGAAAACGGCGCGAAAGCGCCAGGTAAAATAATTGCCCACCGGGTATTCAAAATCCCAATCCAATCGCTGACCAGATAGTTTGGCACCAGCGTCACCTGGGTGGGCATCAGCATCAGGATCACATAGAAGAAAAAGAGAAAAGACCGTGCCTTACCGCGCCAGCGCGTGAAGCCGTACGCCGTGATGGACGCGATGACAAGCTGGAGCAGCACAATCGGCACCACCAATACCACCGAATTCCAAAACTTGAAAAGATACTCCGGGCTGCGGATTAAAACCGCAATATACTGATTGAAAGTAACCTTGTCCGGAATAAATTTCAGGTTCACCGTGTCCGCAATGTATGCCTTGCCATCGCTGCCGGAAACATTGGCGAATACCTTGCCGTAGTTGGAGCTGATCTCAGACTGGGTCATGAAAGAATTGGAGATGGTCAGCACTGTGGGCATCAGAAAGCCGAAAGCAAACAACACCGCGATGGCTGTCAGGATAAGCCGCCCGAAATAGCGATTTTTTTTCACCCCTCCACATCCTTTCCAAAAATGTCCTCCACCTTGAACAGCAGTGCAATCAGCGCCACCATCACCAGCGCCATCAGCACCGCCGCCGAGGACATTTTCTGATAATCCAGGTTGCCAAAGGTGTTATTCATAAAATGCTGCATCATATACAGGCCGTCATAGGGGTAGTTCCCCGTCAGCAGGTATATTTCCCGGAACACCTTAAAGGAGTTAATGATGGACAAAATCGCCACAAACAGCACCGTTGGGGAGAGGTAGCGCAGCTTGATGTTGAAAAACTTGTGGACCGGGGAAGCCCCCTCCACGTCCGCCACCTCCAGCAGCTCCTTGGGGATATTGTTGAGCGCCGCCATAAAGAGGATCATATTGTACCCCAGGTTCTTCCACAGGAACAGCACCACAATCACCAGCAGGCAGTAGGGGCCGTTGAGCCAATCAACCGCCTGGGCGCCAAACCGCTCTACAATGACATTCAGCGTCCCCCGGTAGTGGAATACCACCTGCCAGATCAGGACCACCGATGCCACCGGCACCATCATGGGGCTAAGGAAAAAGGTGCGCAGCAGGCTCTTAGCCGGGATACGGCACTCCAGCAGCAGCGCCAAGGCCAGGCTCAGCACGACAGCCAGGGGTACCGCTATGGCCGAAAACATGGCGGTATTTTTGGCGGCTACCCGGAAGGAGTTATTCTCCAAGACCATCTTGAAGTTGTCCAGAAAGACAAATTCCGGATTCATAGGCGAGCGGATGACCGAGTAATACACCACCACCAGAAACGGCAGGATGAAAAACACCGCCACGCCCAGGACGCTGGGGGTCAGGAACGCCACCGAACGGAGCAGATCCCGCGCCCCGTCCCCGCTCAGGCGCGGCGTGCGCCGCGCCTGAACGGCCTTGGGAGCCTTGGGCTGTCTGGGCTTCTTTTCCTTACCGGCTTTCATCCACATAAAGCTTCACCCGGCTCTGTATCTGGGCGGCGGCATCGTCCAGGGTTTTGTCCCCGGCGAAGTAGCCCCCCGCTACGTCCGTGACGATCTCATAGATGCTCTCGTCCCGGCCATTCATACTGTCCACTTTGTTGTAGAGGTCCATGAACATAGCGCGGTCTTCCTCTGTGGCGGCGTAGAATTCCACGGAGAAGCCTCCGCCCCAGGACATGCTGCTGTTGCTGATTTCGATGGGATTGCCGTTTTCATCCAAGACCTGGTTGCCGTCCGCATCGGTCTCGTAGCCGTCGGGAATCATGGATTTTTCCCACATCCATTCAAAGTCCGCCTTGTTGGTGGGGAACTGGTAGACGTTCCACAGCGCGTCCTTGTCCTTGCCCGCGTACCGGGAAATGAGCATCTCGCGCATAAAACCCCACGCGCCCTCCTTATCCTTGCAGGCGGCGGACATAGCGATGCCGGAATTGGTGTTGAAGCTGCTTCCGACGCTGCCGTCCTCCTTGGGGAAGCCCACATAGGAGACGTTGTCCCCAAACAGGGCGCGATCCACCTGGAGATCCTTGGGGTCGCCGATATAAGACGTGCGTAGCATTTGCCGCCCCTCGGAAATGCGGGTGTAGTCATCATCGTCATCGTCCTGGTGGTCCTCCCACTTGTACTCGGCGGGGAAGGTGTTGCAGAACTCCAGCAGCGCCTTGAACTCACTGCTGTCAAAGTTGCAGGCGCCATCGGACCAGTTGACGTAGTTGTCCAGGTTCATGCCAACGATGTTTTGCAGCATATCGCTCTTGGTTGCGTAGGCGTTGAGGATAGCGCAGCCCTCGGGCATCGTGGCCAGGGCCGCCTGGAGGTCCGCCAGGGTCCAGCTATTGCGCTTTCCCACCACGCTGGTGGCTCCCGCCACGGTATAGATGGAAAAATCTCCGAAAACCTGATAAAGCTTCCCATCCTGCTCGGCGGCGGTGAACACCCGCTCCATCAGGCCGTCCCGTCCGCCGATCCCCGTATCGTTTTCAATGAAGGGCCACAAATCCTCCAGGATCCCCTTGGTGCCGTACTGCCGTATGGGGAGCTGGCTGGTATTGATCAGGTCGGGAATCTGTCCGGCCAGGATTTCCGCGTTCAGCTTCTTCACGCCGGCCTGGTAATCATCCTCCGTGCGGTACTCGGAGTAGTCCCGGACCTCAATGCGGCGGGTGGTGCTGGACTTGTTATAGTTGATAATCCGGTTACGCTCGTTCTGGCTTAGGTACATGGTGGCGTAGGTCAGGATGGTCTTTTCCGGCAGGGTGGAGCGGTCGGTGGGCGTGAGAATCGCCAGGTTCTCATTCTGCTCCATACCATCGCCCCAGGCCTGGGCCATGACCACCAGCCGCCCGTCCTCCAGGAAATTAAAGAAATTCAACTGGTCTACCGGCAAGTCCGCGTCCATCCAGTTGAGCAGCCAGACCCCAGGCTCTTCCTCCTCGGCGGTCTCAGCCTTGTAGCCGTAAAGGGCCTGCCCAATTTGATAGTAGAACAGGTACTCCCCGCTGCCAGAGTAGACGTCATAGGCGTTGGTGGGAAGCGGGACGCTCTCGCCCCAGTCCTTCTTAGCCTTATCAATAGTGCTGAGCTGGTATGTGTAGGTCTCGTTGAGGGTATCCCGGACGGAGGTCCTTGCGGCGATCCGCCCATCGGACAGCATCACCAGGTCGCCGCCCCACAGGTTTTCATCCTCTACCGTAAATAGTACGTTCATGGAGGAATCCAGCACGATGACCTTGCCTTCGGTGCTGACGAAGATGTCCCCCTCCGCGTCAAAGACGGTGCCATCGGAGTACAGGTACTCCACCCCGGCCTTTTCCTGTAGCTCGGTGGTTTCCACACGGGTGATCTCGCTGCCGGTGGAGTCTAACTGGATTTGGTACTCCTTGTCGATGCTCTCTTTTATCTCATAATTCCAGTAGTCGTCATTCTCCGGGTCGAAGTCCTCGGGCACGTCATAAGAGTATGCGCTGACCCCGGCGGACACCCACAGGGTCCCGTCCGCCCCGGCGCGGATACTGTTGTAATAGGTGTAAGACTGCTGGTAGCCCTCCGGCGCGGCTTCCGCCTTGAAGTTCTCCAGGGGGGCCATCTCACCGCCCTCCAGGGGGATGGACTGGATGGTATACTGGGTGTCACCCTCCTCCCCCGCTTCCCAGTCGGGGTATTTGGCCATGAGAAGGTATACGTTCTTCCCATCGGTGCAGCCGCCGTAGACGTTTGTGTTCTTGCCCATATCCAGGTCGATGTACTCCGGCACATAAACCGTGCTGGAAAGCTGCTTGGTGTCATCGGATTCCTTATCCTTGCCGCAGGCAGCCAGCCCCAGCGCCATGCTCAGCGCCAGCAGCAGGGCCACAATCCGTTTTCCCGCTCTATTCATGCTGATATGTACCTCCTTATTTTGTGGACTGTTTCCTATCTTACCAGGTACTTGCATCATTTTTGTATCGTAACCCGCTAAAAAACCTTAAATTCCCCTTAAAGCGCCATTGTTCACAAAAAATTTTCAATTTTACCGTTGGCCCTGGAGCCGCGGATATCTTCTGTCACTTGTTTTCGTTAACGTACAGCGTCACCTTGCTCTGGATCAGCTTGGCGGCGTCATCCAGGGGCTTGTCGCCGGCGAAATAGGCCCCGGCCACCTCCTTGATGGAGTCCAGAATCTTATCGTCATAGCGGTAGACAGAATCAATCTGATGGTACAGCCCCATAATCTTATCCACGTCTGCCTGGGAGAGGGGCTCCACATCCACCTCCATCCCATCGGTAATCCATATGGTACCGTAGATGGGGATGGGATTGCCGTCATCGTCCAGGATGTTGTTGCCGTCTTTATCCGTCTCATACTGCGGCGTCATTGCCTCCGCCGTCATCTTGTCGAAGTCCGCCTTGTTGATGGGGAAGCTGCCATAATACCGCAGCTTGCGCCCGGTCTCCTGCTCATCCCGGGGCAGAAGCTCCTGGCGGATGAAGCTCCACGCGCCCTCTTTGTCCTGGCAGGCGGTGGTCATGGCCGTACCGCGGCCAGTGGAGAAGCTGCTGCCGCAGCTCCCGTCCTCCATAGGATAGCCCACATAGGAGACATCGTTATTGAATACGGCGTTCAGCCGGGCAATATCCCGGTCAAGGCTGCCGATGGAGTACTGAACGAGGAGCTGCTTGCCAGTGTAGACCCGGGACTCCTCCTCTTCCCATTCCTCCCAGTCCACATTTTCCCAACTGAACTCGGCGGGGAAGGTGTTGCAGAACTCCAGCAGGGCCTTGAACCCATCGCTGTCAAAGCTGCACTCGCCCTTGTCCCAGTCCACGAACTGGTCCATGTTCATGCTCACTACCATATTGAGCATCCCGTCCTTGGTATCGCTCTGGCCAAAGATGGCGCAGCCCTCAGGCATCTTAGCCAGGGCTTCGTTCAAGTCCGCCAGGGTCCAGCTATTGCGGTCCCCAACGATCTTCCCCGCACCAACAACGGTGCGGATGGAGAAGGTGCTGAAAATCTCATAAAGCCTGCCATCCTGCTGGTTGGCTTCCAGGGGCCGGAGCATCAGCTTGTCGCGGCCCAGGTCCGGGTCATTGTCGATAAAGGGCCACAAGTCCTCCAGGATCCCCTTGGCCCCGTACTGGCGCAGGGGTATGCTGCTGGTATCCAGGAGATCTGGCACATTGCCCGCC
Source organism: uncultured Oscillospiraceae bacterium (assembly GCA_910587645.1). GTDB lineage: Bacteria > Bacillota > Clostridia > Oscillospirales > Oscillospiraceae > Pelethomonas. Next base: position 30,641 of record CAJUNA010000034.1, on the reverse strand, counting down.
AGGATCTCGGTATTCAGCTTTTGCAGGGACGCCTGGCCGGTGCCATCGGTGTCAAACTCGGAATAATCCTTAACCTCGATACGGTATTTATCGCTTTTCTTGTTGAAATCAATGATCCTGTTGCGCACGTCATAGCCCAGGTACAGGCTGGCGTAGACCAAGGTGGTCTTTTCCGGCAGCTCCGCGCGGGGGGTGGAGGTCATAAGCACAACGCTGTAGGTTGAATTCTCATAGTCCTCGTCCCACTCCTGTAAGAGCGCCGCCACCCGGCCATCGGGCAGGAAGAAAAAATCCCGGACGTTGTCATTGCTGATATCCGCTTCCAGCCAGGAAAACAGGCGCTCCCCCTGTCCGGTACCCTGGCCCTGGGCGTCAGGCTCCCCGGCCTTGAAGCCAAAGATAGCATCGTTGACCTGATAATAATAGAGGTAGTCCCCGCCGCCCGGATAGACGTTATAGGTGTTCTGGGGCATAATATACTCCACGCCCCAGTCCTGCTTTTCCGGGTCGATGGTGCGGAACTTGTTGGTGCTGGTCTCGGTCTCCTCATCGTACTCCCACTGGCTCAGGCCCATCAGGCCTCCCCCCAGGGAGATCAACTCATTCCACAGGTTTTCCCCTTCCAGGGCAAAGCGTACCTTAAGCTGCTCGTCCAGGGCGTAGATCTTGCTGTCGCAGCTCACGTACATATTGCCGTTGATATCGAAGGAGGTGGTATTGACGTAGGCCCCTTCGTCCAGCACGTCCGCCAGGGCTTCCTGGAGGTTGGACAGGTCGATGCTGGCGATTTCGCCGCCATCCTTGTCCAGCCGCTTGCGGAACATAGTCTCATAGTACTCGTCCTCAGCCTCCACCGGCTCCATAGGTTCTGTCGCGGCAACTTCCGCGGGCATGTCCGCGCTCCGGGCCACGACCACATCGTCAACGGCGATGTCTCCAGCCTCCACCCCGCTGTTCATCCCAGCTACCTGATCCGGCGTAGGCAGGCTGCCCCAGACGTACATACCTTCCGTCACCCAAAGGGTGCCGTCCTCGCAGATGGCGAGCTGATCCACATAGGCGTTGCCCTCCTTCCCCTCGGGCACGGCAGGGCAGACATAGTTCGCCAGCTTTTCCGCCTTGCCGCTGCCGTCCAGGGGCATGCGGTAGATGTCGTATGTAGTCCGGTAATAGGTATACGCGTCGTCATACGCCGCCGCATCGGTTTCACTGCCGGCGCCCGCGCTGGGTATTTTCAGCTCCTCCTCCTGCCGTCCAATGAAATACAGATTTACCCCATCGGAGCAGACATCGCTGATAGAATCCACATCAACGCCCAAATCCAGGTACTTTGGCACATATACATTGGCGGAGAGCTGCTGGGTGCCCTCCTTCTTCCCACAGCCCGCCAGCAGCCCTAGCGGCAGGCATACCGCCAGCAGCAGTGCCGGCAGCCTCTTCCCAATTCTTTTCATGATAAATCCTCCTTGTTTCCATAAGCCCGCCCGGGCATGGCCGGACGGTTATTTTGTTATCTGTATAGACGCAGGGAAAGAACGGAAGGTTCCGTTTTATATCCTATATTTTACACACACTTGCATCAAAGTTGTATCATTTAAAAGTCAATCTGGAAACAAAATTGAGATCAATTTGGAAACAACGGGGGCGCACTGGCAAAATCACCAGCGCGCCCCCGCTTTTCCCGGGAAATTTAGATTTCTTTACCAGTCTCCTCCTGTCCGGCGGAAGCGGCTTTCGCTTCGCTGTCCGCAGCCTTGACCTCCACCGTCACAGGCTGGGACGCGGCCATCCGTCCGCCCACCACGCCTGCCAGCAGGGCGGTAAGGTCCAGCCCGGTGGATTCCTTGACCCCGTCCATTACCTGGCTGGCGGAGGACATCACGTCCTTGACCAGCTTGGTAGAGTTCCCATCGCCGTACATGACGATCCGGTCTGTCTGGGCCAGGGGGGCGGCGGCGTTCTTCACCACCTCGGGCAGGGCGGTGAGGTACATTTCCAGCACGGAGGCTTCGCCCATCTTCTTCTGGGCCTCCGCCTTTTTCTCAATGGCTTCCGCTTCGGCCAGGCCCTTGGCCCGGATACCCTCAGCTTCCTGCTCCATGGAGAAGCGGACAGCTTCGGCTTCCGCCTTCCGCGCCTCCGCTTCCTTGACAGCTTCATAGGCCTTGGCGTCGGCGTCCCGCTGGCGGCGGACCAGCTCGGCCTCCGCTTCCTTCTCGGCCTTGTACTTCATGGCGTCGGCCTGCTTGCGGACCTCCGCGTCCAACTGGCGCTCCTTCAGGGCGATTTCACGGTCGGCCAGCTCCGCTTCCTTCTCCTTCCGGGCGATGTCGGCGCTGACCCGGGTGACCTCGATGGTTTTGCGCTGGGTTTCCTGCTGGATGGAATAGGCGGCGTCCGCCTCGGCCTTTTTGGTATCGGCCTTGACCTTCATTTCCGCCTGCTGGATGGCGAGGGCCGCGTCCTGCTCAGCGATCATCTTCTCCGCCTGGACTTTCACCGCGTTGGCCTCCTGCTGGGCCTGGGAGGTGGCGATGGCGATGTCACGCTGGGCGTTGGCCTTGGCGATCTGGGCATTTTTGCGGATCTGCTCCACATTGTCGATACCCATATTCTCGATGGTGCCTGCCCCGTCCTTAAAGTTCTGGATATTGAAGTTGACCACCTCAAGCCCCAGCTTGCGCATATCGGGGACCACGTTCTCGGTGATCTTCCGCGCCACGCCCTGGCGGTCCTGGACCATCTCCTTGAGGCCCACGGAACCGACGATCTCCCGCATGTTGCCCTCCAGCACCTGGGTAACCAAACTCACCAGCTCCTCGGGCCGCTTGCCCAGGAGGGCCTCGGCGGCCAGCTTGAGCAGCTCGGGGTCGGAGCTGATCTTCACGTTGGCCACGCCGTCCACGGAGACGTTGATGAACTCATTGGTCGGCACCGCCTCGCTGGTTTTCACGTCCACCTGCATAATGCGCAGGGACAGCTTATCCACCCGCTCGAAGAAGGGAACCCGCCAGCCCGCCTTGCCGATAAGGATGCGCTTGCGGCCCAGGCCGGAGATGATGTACGCGGTATCCGGCGGCGCTTTCAGGTAGCCCATGAAGAACAGAACCAGCACCAGGGCGGCGATGATGATAAACGGTAAATATTTCAGCAAAAATTCCATGTTTCTCCTCCTTAAAAATCCCACTTGTTTCTTACTTCTAAGCCCGCTGTCAGAGGGGAGCCGTTTTCCGTACCCGGGTACGAAAAAAGAGACCTCTACCTTGCGGTAAAAGTCTCGTTAAAATCCTGGCCTGGGACTTCCGCGCGTCCCGGGCGCCGAAGCGCCGTCCTGACGGTGCGCGCCCCGGGGGAACCGGGGAACTACTCCCTTTTGACATGTTTATCATAGCAAATTTCCCGGGAAAATGCAATTGGCTGGATTGACAATTATTTAACACAGTTTTTGTGCAGTATTTTTTTATACCAATTTCCAATAAACCCTTTCAGGAAACCGCATTACAGCTCCCGCATCAGATGAAAGCTCTGCATAAGCTGTACGGACCCATACCCCCACTGGTTGTTCGGGTAGGCCATGTCCGGCCGCCGCAGGCACCCGCGGATCAGGTACGCCCGGATCTGGTAGGTACCCATAGACGGGTCGTTCCCCTCATGGACGCCCCATTGGAGCAGCAGCGCGCAGACCCCCGCCAGCACCGCCGCCGCCGCGCTGGTGCCGCTCATGATGCCGGGTCCGTAGGGATAGACGCCGCCCACCCCCACTCCCGGGGCGGTCAGATCCGGCAGGATCCGCCCATCCCAGGATGGCCCCCGGGAGGACTTGGCGTACAGGCTCTTGCTGGCGCTGTCATAGGCCCCGCAGCAGATCACCCCCACGGCGGAGGCGGGGCTGGTGATGGTGCAATCCGGCGTAGCGGCCAGGAACTCCACCGTTGGCGATACAAACCCGGTCATGGGGAGCCACACCTGGTACCCCCCGTTGAGGAGGATGTCCCCATGGAGCCGGATGCTCCATACCCCCGGCGTAGCCCCCAGGATCCGAATGACGGTCAGCTGCCCCCCGCTGCCCTCCACGGGGAAATGGTATTCTACCTGCACCCGGGCCGCTTCCAGCACCAGCTTCACATCCACCGCGGGGGCGGTTCCCGGCCTTGCAGGCACCCGGCCCACCAGTTCCCCGGAGGGGGAGCGCACCGACACCGACAGCCGGTCCGCCACCGTGTTCCACACCGCCAGGTACACGTCCCCAGCCCGTTCCCCCACCTTCAGATCCACCTGCCCCGGCTCCTCCCCCGGCTGGAGGACACCGCCGGTGTGATGGCGGGCCTCCGCTTCATTTCCCGCCGCCGCGCACAGGCACACGCCTTTTTGCAAAGACACACCGCCTAGGTATTCCTCAAAGACGCTGGCCCCGTCATGCCCCCCGGCGTTGGTGCCAAGCCCGATGCAGATGGCCACCGGCCGGTCCAGTTCCCTGGCCTTCCGAAGGATGTACTCCACCCCCAGCATAACGGCGCTGGATTCATAAGCATTCTGCTGTTCCGGCGGGACGCAGTACTTTTCCCGGTAAAAAGGCCGCGCTTTTTTCAGCTTCACGGCGATGATCTCCGCGTCCGGGGCCGCGCCGGAAAACTCCTCCGTCTGCCGCCCCGCCGCCACGGAGGCCAGGAACGTCCCATGCCCGTCCTCGTCCCGCTGGGGTACCAGTTCATAGGGGTCATCGGAAGCCAGCGCGGCATCGATATCCGCCTTGCTGTACTCCCGGCCGATGAGGAACCCAGGGGGCGGGTCTCCCCCGGCGGTCTGGTCATAGATGTACTGGATCTTGCTGGTGCCGTCCTCGTAGCGGAACACGTCCTGGGTATAGTCGATGCCCGTATCCACGAAACCCAGCAGCACCCCCCTGCCCTTCAGGTTCAGGTACGGCTGGCTCTGCACCTGGGAGACCCCCGCCGCGTCCAGCGCCGGCCGGTCCAACAGCCCCAGCACCACCGGCACGGAGCTGATAAACGCCGCGCCCAGGGCGTCCGCCACCTTCTGGAAATTCTCCCGCTTCACGTAGCTGAGCACATACCGTCCGGAGAGCGTCTGCCCCAGCACCACCTCGGTGGAATTTCTGGCGTACTCAAAAAACGCGTCGGTAGCCCGGGCGATAAAATCAACGGTATCCGGCGCTTGGATAAATTCCATGGTTTCCGGCGACAAGCGCATGGTTACAGCCCCCTTTCCACATGATTGACCAATTCGTTCATAGTCCCGCACAGATTCAGCCGCCCGTATCCCCACTGGGGGTTCGGGTAGGTCAAAAACGGGCTGCGCAGTGCCCCTTTGCTCAAAAACGCCTTCACCCGCTGGCCATAAAGGAACGGGTCGTTCCCCTGGACAATGCCCCATTCCATCATCAGCGCCGCCGAGCCGGAGACGAAGGGCGCGGCCATGCTGGTGCCGGTGTAAACATCGTAGCCTCCCCCGGCCTTGGCGGAGCGGACGCCCTCCGCCGGGGCGGTCAGGTCCAGCATCACCCGCCCCCAGCAGCCCTGATCGCCCCGTCCGGAAAAGGGGCTGACGGTCTCCGTCTCCGTCCGGTATCCCCCCACGGAGATGGGGTAAAGGGCCGTAGCGGGCAGCGTGATGGTCAAATCCGGCTCCGGCTGGAGGAAGGCGGTCCGGTCGCTGACCTCCTCGATGGTCGGCAGCCAGATGTCAAACCGCCCGTCGGACACCCGTTTCCCCTGGCACCGCAGCTTCCACAGCCCATCCAGCTCCCCCGGCGGGGCTTCCAGCAGGAAGATGGCTTCCTGCGAGGCGCTGTAATGGGTAGGGACGCCATAAAACGCCGACACCCGAATGGAACCGAACCGGAAAAACCTGGTTCCCTCCGTCAGCGGCCCCGTAGACTGCCCATTAGGCAGGGTCAGTTCAAGCACCGCCTCATCGGCAAAGCTTTTCCACAGGGAGAGATACACCATCTCCCTCCGGGTAGAGACGGTAAACTCCGCGTCCACGCTCCCGCCCTCCATGAGCTGCCCCCGGAAGTGGTGGGCGCCGCTTCCCTCATTCCCGGCGGCACAGACCACGGCGCTGCGCCCCCGCTGGGCGGCCTGGTCGATGTAGGCTTCAAAAAGGCTCTGCCCCTGGTGGGAGCCGAAATTCGTGCCGTAGCTGATATTCACCACGCAGGGCATCCCCTTTTCCTCCGCCTGGTCCATCAGGTACTTCACCGCCCGCATGATATCGGTTGTCCTTGCGCTGGCCAGCTTCACCGCCGCGATGGACGCTTCCGGGGCCACGCCGCTGCGCCCAGCGGCCACGGCGGCCACAGCGGTGCCATGGCCGCTCCCTCCGGCGGGGGAAACCAGCCCGGCGGCAATTTCCTCCCCGGTGTAGGCCGCGCCGTGGAGGAAGCCCTCCGGCGGCGTCCCCTCCTGGGTCATGTCCCAGAAAGCCACCACCCGGCTGTTCCCATCCTCCCCCAGGAACTCCGGATGGCTCAAATCAATCCCCGAATCCACAAACCCGATGAGCACCCCCTTCCCCGTCAGCCCCAGCCCATTCTTCCGCTGGACCGGCGGGATGCAGGCCGCCTCCATGCTTCTGTCCGCCAGGGGGCTGAGGTACCGGGCCGGCTCATAGCAGGACACCTGCTGGTACTCCAGCAGCCGCACGGCGGCCCCGGCTTCCACCTCCATGACGGCAAACTGCGCGTCCAGCAGCTCCGTTGGGTAGCCCAGCGAGAGGATATCGCCGGTATATTTAATGATGTATTCCATACACGCCTCCCATCCAAATCCGATACAGGCGGTGTCCCGGCGCATCCGCCCGCATAGGATAGTATACGGAAAGGAGGATTGCCAATATGAATCCAGCTTACCTAGACACCGGCAATCTGCAAATTTTTGTCACGGCGGGGGAGGACCCCTCGCCCATCCCCAACGCCCGGGTCCGCATCAGCGACCCCGCGGACGGCAAGGTATTGGAGGAGGTCTCCACCGACTCCTCGGGCCAGACGCCCTTCATAGAGCTGCCCGCGCCGCCCATTGAGCTGTCGGTAGCCGAAGGGGAATCAGACCAGCGCCCATACGCCGTCTACAACGTCACCATCACGGCGGAGGACCGGGAGACCCTCCACATCGGGGGCGTAGAGGTCATGCCCACCGGCCGGTCCATCCAGCGGGCGGCGCTCTCCCCGGTCCGCCCTGGAAGCTTCAACGTGCGCAACCTGCTGCTGGCCCCCCACGCCCTCTGGGGCGCGCCCCCCACCCGGGAGCCGGAAGCGGAGGTCAAGCCCTTACCGGAGCCGGAGGGCTTGGTGGTGCTGCCGGAGCCTGTGATCCCGGAGTACGTGGTGGTCCACGCCGGACGGCCCGATGACCCCACCGCCCCGGACTACTGGGTGCGGTTCAAGGACTACATAAAGAACGTAGCGTGCAGCGAGATTTACTCCACCTGGAAAACGGAAGCCATCAAGGCCAACGTGCTGGCCATCCTCTCCTTCACCCTCAACCGGGTATATACGGAGTGGTACCGGGGGAAGGGCTACGACTTCACCATCACCAGCTCCACCGCCTTTGACCAGTCCTTCTCCTACGGGCGCACAATTTTCGAGGAAATCGGCGTTGTCGTAGACGACCTCTTCACCACCTACATCACCAAGGAGGGCATTGCCCAGCCCCTATTCGCCCAATACTGCGATGGGAGGCGGGTGCAGTGCGGCGGCCTGAGCCAGTGGGGTTCCCAGGCCTTGGGGGAGCAGGGCTGGGACGCGGTGAGCATCCTGCGCAAGTATTACGGCTCGGACGTCTACCTCAAAAGCGCGGAGCGGGTGGAGGGCGTCCCCATCTCCTACGGCGGCGAGGTGCTCACCCTGGGCAGCGAGGGCGAGCAGGTGCGCACCATCCAGGTGCAGCTCAACCGCATCGCCCAGAACTACCCCGCCATCCCCAAGATCCCGGCGGACGGCGTCTACGGCCCCGCTACCCAGGAGGCGGTGACGGAGTTCCAGAAGATTTTCCACCTTCCCCAGACCGGCAGCGTGGATTTCGCCGGGTGGTACGAGATTTCCAACGTCTTTGTGGCGGTGTCGGGCCTGGCCTGAGCAGGAGCCGCCGCTGGAAAAGCGCCGCAGGCGTCCAAAACGAGCCTGCGGCGTTTTTGTCCGCGAAATTCACAGGATTCCCCTTGAACACCGGCGGAAAATTTGGTACAATATCCCTATCACTGCTTGCTTGCAAGAGAGAAGGAGGAGCGATCCATCATGGACTACTTACAGGAGTACCAAAAATGGCTGAACAGCGGCGTCCTCACCCCGGAGGAACACGCGGAGCTGGCGGCCATCCAGGACGACCCCAAGGAGATTGAGAGCCGTTTCTACGGCCCCCTGGAGTTCGGCACTGCCGGGCTGCGGGGCACCATGGCCATGGGCCTGCACCACATGAACCTCTACGTGGTGCGCCACGCCACCCAGGGCTTCGCCAACGTCATCTGCGCCGAGGGCGGGGAGGCCAAGGAAAAGGGCGTTGCCATCTGCATGGACTGCCGTCTCCACGGCATGGAGTTTGCCCGGGCCGCCGCCGAGGTCTGCGCCGCCGCCGGGATCAAGGTGCGCATTTTTGAGTCCCTGCGCCCTACCCCGGAGCTGAGCTTCGCCGTGCGGCATTACGGCTGCCAGGCGGGCATCAACGTCACCGCCAGCCACAACCCCAAGGAGTACAACGGCTACAAGGTCTATTGGGAGGACGGCGCCCAGCTCCCCCCCCAGCACGCCGCCGCCATTGCCGCGGAGCTGGAGAAAATTGACATTTTTACCGGTGTGAAGACCATGCCTTACGACGAAGCCGTTGCGAAAGGCCTGATTACGGTCATCGGCCCGGAGACGGACGAGGCGTTCCTCAAGGAAGTGATGGAGATGGTCATTGACCGGCAGGCCATCCCCGCCGTAGCGGACAGCTTCAAGCTGGTCTACACCCCCTTCCACGGCTGCGGCCACAAGCTGGTGCCGGAGGCCCTGAAGCGGGCAGGGGTAAAGCATCTTCTCTGCGAGCCCCAGCAGATGGTCATTGACGGCAGCTTCCCCACGGTCAAATCCCCCAACCCGGAGAACCCCGAGGGCTTCTATCTGGCGGTGGCGCTGGCCAAGGAAAACGGCGTGGACTTCATCCTGGGCACCGACCCGGACAGCGACCGGGTGGGCATCATGGTCCGGGACAAGGACGGCGAGTACAAGGTCATGACCGGCAACCAGACCGGCGTAGTGCTGCTGGACTACATGCTGGGCGCCATGGAGCGCACCGGGAAGCTGCCCCAGAACCCCGTTGCCCTCAAGACCATCGTAACCACCGAGATGGCCAGGGCCGTGGCGGAAAGTTACGGTGCGGCCTGCTACGACACCTTTACCGGCTTCAAGTTCATCGCGGAGAAGAAGAACGCCCTGGAGGGTGCCGGCGAGGGCAAGGTCGTCTTTTCCTATGAGGAGAGCTACGGCTACATGCTAGGCGACTATGTCCGGGATAAGGACGCGGTGACGGCCTCCCTGCTGCTCACCGAGATGGCGGCGTACTACTACGCCAAAGGCATGACGGTGCTGGACGCCTACCAGGCCCTCTGCGAGAAGCACGGCTTCTATGGCGAAAAGACCCACAACCTGGTAATGCCCGGCCTGGACGGCCTGGCGGACATGGCGAAGCTGATGAAGTCCCTCCGGGAGGACCCCCCCGCCGGGATCGCCGGGGTGAAGGTGGTTCAGTTCAAGGACTACCAGGACGGCAGCGTCACCGACTGCGCCAGCGGCAGCCGGTCTTCCATGGAACTGAGCGGATCCAATGTGCTGCGCTTCGAGCTGGCGGACGGCACCTCCATTATCGTCCGTCCCTCCGGCACGGAGCCGAAGATCAAGGTATACATCCTGACCAAGGGCGCGGACGCCGCCGGGCGGGACACCAACATTGAGAAATACAGCCAGTGGGTTAGCACGCTGCAAAAGTGACAGCCACCCGGCTAGAATGATTGAGGGATAAAAATATGAAATTTTCCAGCAAAGTCAAAAAGTGCGGCCTTTCCCCCATGCGGAAGTTCCACCCCTACGCCGTAGCGGCGGAGCAGGCGGGGAAGAAGATTTACCACCTGAACATCGGCCAGCCGGACATTGAGACCCCGCCCCAGTATTTCCAGGCAGTGCGGGATTTCCAGCAGCCGGTGCTGGAGTACGCCCCCTCCCCGGGCCTGCCGGTGGTCATTGACGCCATCCAGAAGTATTACGACAACCTGGGGATGCACTTTGAAAAGAGCGAAATCCTGATCACCACCGGCGGCAGCGAGGCGCTGCAAATCGTTTTCAACTGCATCCTGGACAATGGGGATGAGATCCTGATCCCGGAGCCCTTCTATCCCAACTACAACACCATGGTCAACACCTGCGGCGCGTCCATCCACCCCATCCACACCTCCCCCCACGAGGGCTACCACTACGCGGACCGCGCCAAGATCGAGGCGGAGATCACCCCCCGCACCCGGGCCATTGTCTGCACCAACCCCGGCAACCCCACCGGCGCGGTGCTGACGCCGGAGGAAATGCGGATGATGGTAGATATCGCCAAGGAACACAACCTGTTCATCATCGGCGACGAGGCATACCGTGAATTCGTCTACGCGGGCGAACCCCTGCAATCCCTGGGCGAGTTCGCGGACGCGGCGGAGAACGTAGTGGTCATCGACACGGTGTCGAAGCGGTTCTCCGCCTGCGGCGCCCGCATCGGCTGCATCATCAGCCGCAACAAAGAGCTGATGGGCGAAGCCATCAAGTACTGCCAGGCCCGCCTGTCCGTGGCCACCCTGGACCAGGTCGCCTCCGCCGCGCTGTACGATGTCGGGCCGGAGTACTTCGCCGCCGTCCGGGAGGAGTACAAGCTCCGCCGTGACACGGTGGTGGCGAAGCTCAAAGAGATCCCCGGCGTAATCTGCGAGTGCCCAAAGGGCGCGTTCTATATCATGGCGGCGCTGCCTGTCGATGACGCGGACGCCTTCCAGAAATGGCTGCTCACGGACTTTGACGACCATGGCGACACGGTCATGTTCGCCCCTGGCGGCCCCTTCTACGCCACCCCGGGCAAGGGGATCAACGAAATCCGTATCGCCTACGTCCTCAAGCAGAAGGACTTGGAGCGCGCTATGGACCTGCTGGCCCTGGGCATTGAAGCGTATAATAAGCGGTAAACCTCTTTTACGCAGGGGGCGCGCAGCTTTCTGCTGCGCGCCCTTTTTCCTGGCGGAGGATAACCCCTCGTTTTCCCCCCTTGCTGTCCAGCGTGTCTAGCGCGGCCGGTCCTCTGATGCTGGCCGGTGCTGGTTCCCGGCTTGCGTGGCGAGGATCCTGCCAATTTTGCGGCGGTATTTTCTTCCGTAATATAAAGGATGCGCGTGCATATCATGAACGATGGCAGGATACATAGCAGGAGCGGCCCTATCGTAATAGATAGAGCCGCTCTCTTCATGTGTTGATGCAGTCCAAATAAAGGATAAATCCGAACCCGTTCACGATTGGAACCAGTTCGGATTATCCTTTGATGGTGGAGATAAGCGGGATCGAACCGCTGACCTCTTGAATGCCATTCAAGCGCTCTCCCAGCTGAGCTATACCCCCATATTCAATTTTGACCTTTCCCAAACAACGTTGCTCATTATAAAATAAACCGCGCCATTTGTCAAGTGCAATTTTGCAAAACCTGCTTTTAAATTGCCCCTGGGGGAAATCCCCCCAGGGAAACAGCGAATGTCCCAGGCATATACCTTTTACATCTGCGCTGTTTGTTTTTGGCAGCGGGAGAAGGATTCGAACCCTCACATACGGAGTCAGAGTCCGCTGTGCTACCTTTACACAATCCCGCTAAACACAATCATCGAAGGACGTTCCTTATTATACATATTTTTCGCCAGTTGTCAAGGCCAAATTTCAAAAATTTCCGTTTACCGCATAAAAAATATGAGGAGACGGGGCATGGGAAAGATAGGGCGAAAAACATTTTATAAATTATGTCATCCTTCGCCCCATTCTTTATCATATCTGCCATAATAGTTTAAGGCAGGAGGCCATTGCAATGGCCTCCTGTCTCTTGCTTCGCCGAATGCACGTATCAGGCGGTTGGCATTATTCAATCTTTTTACGCAGGATCGTATGGGTCAAAATCCCTTCCCGGTAATACTCCTGCGAACAGAGGAGCAGATTGCCGCAAAAATCGAAGCCGCGCTCATTTAAATGCAGCAGCGCAGCGCCTTGCGGAACTTGCAGCTCCGCTGCCAGACGTTCATCCGCATTGACCGCATGGATCTCTGTCAAATCCATAAAAACATCCGTGCCGCAATATCTCCTGAAAAACGAGAAAATCGGTTTTTGCAGGTCCGATTCGTCATAGCCATCCTCGCGGATCAGTTTAACAGGAAAGGAATCCTCGCAGTAAATCGCAGGCACGCCATCGGCGGTAATCAACCTTGTAATATGAATCAACGGTTCTCCAACTGGGATCTTCCACTGGGCGGCGTCCGCGTTATCCGCCTTTGCGTAGCGGACAGTTGTATAGTTGGTTCCCGGCGTAAACCCGGCTTCTGCAATTATATCCAGAAATTCCTTCTCTAAATCAATCCGGGTTTTTACCTCCAGTACGTTCCGGTAAATAATCGTCCCCAAACCCTGCTTCCGGCCGACAAATCCCTCCCGTTCCAAGATCGCCATGCCATCGCGGACAGCCGTCCGGCTTACGCCTAGTTTTTCCGCCAGCTTTGTCTCTGGCGGCAACCGCTCCGCATAGCGGAATTCCCCGCTTTTCATTTCCTCCAACAACCACCGGACTACCTGCGTAGCAACCTGAGAGGGTTTGCTGCTGCTTTCCATAAAATATCCTCCGTTCTGTTTTCCGGGCCCACACACACCGATTGGCCGGACGCTGTAGCGCGTATGCCTGCAATAGAGCTTTTGCTCGAGAAAATCAGATTACTTATTTGGATATTTTATCAAAAATTTTGCTGTCCGTCCACTGTATGTTGCACTTTTTAGCGCATCTTTTTAGCGGCCATTCTATATCCCCATGGAGGGGAATTGGCAAACTGCATAAAAGCAGTTCGGATTTATATACTATTTGCACCAAAAGAAAACCAGAGACTTCATATTGACAAATTTCCAGGCAACATGTATAATTGGTATTACCAATTTGATACTACCAATTGGACAGTATGCAACAAGCCGGGCAGATTTTAGAGGAGCCGCTGCTGGCGCCACAGGCAGGGCGCCGTGAGGAGTTTTGAAATGAGTACAAACGCTGTGATCGCTGTTGACGCAAAACAGGTGGAGGGCACGCTGGCAGAGGTGCGGTCTGGCCGGCATACGTGGCACATTGATGAGCCGGCCGCTTTCGGTGGGGAGGACCGGGCGCCCAGCCCAGTCCAAGCCCTGCTTGGCGCTTTAGCGGGATGCCTTGTGGCCGCTGGATGCCAAATAGCGCGGGAATGGAACCTGCCGTTTGCCCATTTGGAGTGCTCCATATCTGGCCATATCTGCCCAGACCGGTTTTTTGGAAAAGAGGGCGGCCAGCGGGCAGGGTTCCATCATATGACGGTCTCGTTTCACGGGCTGGCGGCCTGGACGCCCGCACAGCGGACGCTTTGGACGGAGCAGGTCTTGAAACGCTGCCCGGTTTTGGACAACCTTTTGCAGGGGACGCCAATCCAAACCGTGTGGCGGGACGCCCATGAGGGAATGGATTTGAGTTTAGGACAAGACAGGTAATTTCAGGACGCTAGGATAATAGACACGGTTAGAAATGGAGGTAAACGCAATGCTGCACGGCTTAATAGACACCCACGCGCACATGGATGATCCATGTTTTCAGGATTCTATAGAGACGGTTTTGCTTTCTGAGCGGCAAAAGGGCGTGGAGCGGATTATCACCTCCGGCTCGGAGCTGCCGTCCAGTATCCGCTCCGTTGCGCTGGCGGAACGGTTTGATATGGTCTGCGCTTCCGTTGGCGTATATCCTAATGAAGCGGCAAATGCCCCCGCCGGCTATTTACAGACGCTCCGGGATCTGGCAAGTTCTGATAAGGTGGTTGCCATCGGTGAAATCGGCATGGACTATGGCTTTGACCCGCTCCACTACGACCGGGACGCCCAGCTCCGGTGCTTTAGGGAACAGCTGGAGCTGGCGAAAGACACAGGCCTTCCGGTAGTCATCCACGACCGCTGCGCGGACGAGGATGTGCTGGGCGTGCTGCGGGAATACAGGCCCCAAGGCGTCATCCACCGTATCTTCTCCGAACTGCAATATGCCAGGGCATTTTGGGAGATGGGGCTTTATCTTGGCATCGGCCCCCAGGTTACCTATCCCGGCAGCCAAAAGCTGGTGGATACCGTGAGGGAAATGCCCATGAACTGTCTGGTGCTGGAGACAGATGCGCCGTTCCTGCCCCCCGCGCACTTGCAGGGACAGCCTGCCCTGCCGTCCATGACAGCGTTTGTGGCGGAAAAAATTGCGGAAATCCGGGGGGATATCACGCCCCAGGAAGTGGTGGATACCGCCAGCGCCAACAGCAGGCGGCTGTTTAAGCTGTAAGTCCAGTGTGCTGCGCAAGCGCATTTACATATAGATGCAGGTATTATATCGTATCGTAGGAGGGTTGTCATGAAACAAAAGCTGGATTCTTATTTCAAAATTTCCGAACGGGGCAGTACCATCGGCACGGAGCTGATTGGCGGCGCAACAACATTTGCCACAATGGCGTATATCCTTGCGTACATGGTGTTTTCCATGTCCGCCGTGCCGGGCATCAACCTGACGGGTGTCCTTCTCTGCACGGCACTGGTAACCGGCATTGCCTGCATCGCGATGGGGCTGTTCTCCAATACGCCCATCGCCTTGGCTCCTGTGCTGGTCATCCCTGGCCTGATTGCCGGATGGATCGCGGACGGTACCTGCACCTATGGGCAGGCGTTCGGCATGGTGCTGATCTCCGGCGTGATCTTTCTTATCATTTCCGTTGGCAAAATCAGGGAAATTTTTGCCAAGAGCCTGCCCAAAAATATGAAGGTGGGCGTTGCCGGCGCGGTGGGTTTCCTGATTGCCCGGGTGGGGCTGAATTCCTGCGGCCTGTTCAGTATCAGCGAAGGGGCGGGCTATGGCTACGCGGATATGGCCCAGCCGGCGTCCCTTCTGGGCCTGACCGGCGTCATCATTTGCTTCTTCTTGACCTATGTGCCAATTAAAATTAACGGGAAAACTTACCATATCAAGGGTGCGCTCCTGATTGGCA
Organism: uncultured Oscillospiraceae bacterium; assembly: GCA_910587645.1. GTDB lineage: Bacteria > Bacillota > Clostridia > Oscillospirales > Oscillospiraceae > Pelethomonas. Next base: position 15,350 of record CAJUNA010000034.1, on the reverse strand, counting down.
TTATTCTGACCACCATCATCGGCATCCCCATGGGCGTCACCGTCATTCCCGAGAGCATCTTTACCCAGGGTGCGCTGTCCGCCATTGCGGATACCGCATTCCAGGTGGATATCCTGGGCGCGCTCAAGCTCTCCTTCATTCCCCTGATCCTGATGCTGCTGATTAACGACTTCTTCGGGACCCTTGGCTCCGGCCTTGCCCTGGCCGGACGTGCGAACCTGCTGGATGAGAACGGGGACTTCCCCGCTTTTGGCAAGGTATTCCTGGTGGACTCCGGTTCCACCATCCTCGGGTCCATGTTCGGCATTTCCACCGTCAGTTCTTTCGCGGAATCCGCTGCCGGTATCGAATCTGGCAGCCGTACCGGGCTGACTAATATTTCCACCGGCGTTTTGTTCCTGAGCTGTATGGTATTTGCGCCGCTGTTCCAGATGATCCCCGGTGCGGCCACGGGCGCCGCCCTGGTGGTAGTCGGCATCTCCCTGCTGGAGACAATGGTAAACCTGGACTATGAGCCCTTTGAATTCGCGCCGGTGGTGACCATGTGGCTGGTAACGCTGTTCATGTCCGACTACGTGGGCGGCATCATTATCGGCATGTACGTCCATATCATCCTGGGCGTCCTCCGCGCGGTCTGCACCCAGGATAAGGACTATATTCCGGCTATTCCTGAATGGGTCCTTGCCGCGATGATGTCGCTGTATTATATACTGTAAGCGGGATCATAAAAATGTTGGATTATTTGATTAAAAACGCTGCTATCCTTGACGGAACCGGCGCAAAGGCGTACACAGGATGCCTGGGCATCCAGGACGGGCGCATCCGGCTTTGTTCCGCTTCCGCCGCCGCCAGGCAGGTCATCGAAGCCGACGGCCTGCACGTCAGCCCGGGGTTCATCGACGCCCATTCCCACGGGGACCAGGTCATCGGGCAGTATCCTATGATGCTCTCCAAGGTATCCCAGGGAATCACCACCCAGATCGCGGGCCAGTGCGGCGGGTCGATTTTCCCCGTCTCCCCGGAGCGCATCGGGCTGCTGAAGGACTTTGCCTCCATCGGCACATACGAATTTCCCGCGGAAATGGCGGAGTGGACATCCTTCCGGAAGTTTGCGGCGTATGCGGACAGGACGCCTATGGTCGTTAACATGAAAACCTTCACCGGGCATAGCTCCCTGCGGATCGCCGTCATGGGCTTTGACGAGCGCGCCCCCAGCGCGGAGGAAATGGGGCGGATGAAGGATCTGCTGCGGGAATCCATGGAAAATGGTTCCATGGGGCTGAGCACGGGCTTGATCTATCCCCCGGGCAGCTACAGCCGGACGGAGGAGCTGGTTGAACTGGCAAAGGTCATTCAGCCCTATGGCGGTATCTACGCTTCCCACATCCGGGGGGAATCCGGCCGTGTGGAGGACGCCGTCCGGGAAGCCCTGGAAATCGGGCGGCAGGCAGGCGTCCCGGTGGAGATTTCCCACCACAAGATATGCGGGCGGCAGAATTTCGGCAAATCGGAAAAAACGCTGGCCTTAATACAGGAAGCAATCAAGCAGGGGGGCCGGGTCACCATTGACCAATATCCCTACACCGCAAATTCTACGCACATGAACATTGTAATCCCGCCGGACTATTTTGAGAAGGGCGGGGTTGAAGGGATGCTGGCGTTCCTGCGGGATCCGGAAGCACGGAAGGATATCCGGCGGCGGATGCAGCAGGACAGCAGCTATGACAATTTTTATCTCAACGCGGGTGGCTTCAGCGGCATCCTTATCAGCGGATGCGCCAAAACACCGGAAGCGGATGGGCTAACGGTTTCGGAATATGCCAGGAGGAAGGGTCAGGAAGCGTTTGACGCGTTTTTTGACCTTCTGCTGGCAAACGATGGGAAGGTCAACGGCGTATTCTTCTGTATTGATGAAGGGGATAACTGCCGGATCATTCAAGACCCCAATGCCTGCATTGGCACAGACGGCACTTGCAGGACGCTGGCAGAGCAAACCCATCCCCGGACCTTTGGCGCGTTCCCCAGGGCAATCCGCCGGTATGTAAAAGAGCTGGGGCTGCTGTCCCTGGAGGAAATGATTCACAAGATTACCGGATTCGCGGCGGAACGCTGCGGCCTCTATGACCGGGGCGTGATTGCCGAAGGCAAGGCGGCGGACCTGGTTGTCTTCGATTTCGCCGCCCTCCGCGATGCGGCGGATTATACCAACTCCCTGGCCCTGAGCGAGGGAATCCGGTATGTGTTCGTCAACGGGCAGCTTGCCTATCAGGACGGCGCGGTAACGGAAGCGCGGGCCGGAAAATTCCTCCGGCACCAGGGCATTGGCCTGGGGTAAGCATTTGCTTCCAAACATATTTCACCAAATGGCCGCTTGCCGCGCGGGAGCAGCTTCCAGCCTGCTGCTCCCGCGCCCCGGAGCGGGGAGGAAAGGTATGGTTACTATATGAAAACCCTGATTGTACATGGCTATGTATTGACGGTAGACAAGACGTTTACCATTATCCACGATGGCGCGGTCTGCTATGAGGACAGCCGGATTATTGACATCGGCCTCACGGAGGAGCTGCTGCGCCGCCATGACGGCGCGAAGATAATAGACGCTTCCAAAAAGATCGTAATGCCTGGCCTGATCAACACGCATCTCCACTCGGGCCTGATCCGGGGGACGGCGGAGGACCTGAAGGTATGGGAGTGGCTGGCGCTGCATGTGGACCCCAAGCATAAAGTCCTCCAGCCGGAGGACGCGTATATCGCTTCCAAGGTGTGCTACAGCGAGGCGCTGCTCTCCGGCACCACTACGGTGGTCGATATGTACCGCCATATGGACCGCTGCGCGGATTCCGCGGAAGAAACAGGCATCCGCGCCGTGCTGGCCCCCTATGTGGGAGACAGGCCCGGGTATGATTACTTCGAGAAAGTGGATACCAACGAGCGGCTGTATCTTGACCGCCACGGCAGCGCGGACGGCCGCGTTAACGTGTGGTTCGGAATGGAGCATCTTGTATACTGTTCCGAGGAAGCCTTCCGCCGTACGGCGGCGCTTGCGGAGAAATATGATACCGGAATCCATACCCATGGCGAGGAATCCATCCAGATGGCCAATATGATCCGGGAAAAGTACGGCTGCGCGCCCATGCAGGTGTTTTATAACCGTGGGATTTTAGGGCCTAAAACACTGATTGCCCACTGCTGCTGGATTACGCCCTATGAAATCGAGATCATGCGCTCCACCGGGACTTCCATCGCCCACTGCCCCGTCAGCAATATGAAGCTGGCTTCCGGCATCTGCCCCGTCCCCGCGGCGCTGAAGGCGGGGGTGCATGTGGGGCTTGGCAGCGATGGCATCAAAGAGAATAATAATGTTGACATGTTCGAGGAGATGAAGTTTGCTGCCCTGCTCCAGAAACTGGGAAGCCTGGACGCCACCGCCATGCCGGCGGAGGAGGCCATCCGGCTGGCCACCATTTACGGCGCCCAGGCAATTCATATGGAGGACCAGATTGGTTCCCTGGAAGTGGGCAAAAAGGCGGACATCGTCCTGTTGGATTACAACAACCTGCATATGGCGCCCCACCTGTTTGGCAAATATGAGAATTTTGTTCCCAACATCGTACACAGCGCCAACGGCGCCGATGTAACAACCGTGATTGTCAACGGCAAGACCGTTGTGGAGGATAAAAAGCTGGTGGGGGTCGATGTGGAGAAGCTGCTGGGCGAATACACCGCCGCCACGGAAGCATTGATCCAGCGGCGGGAGCCGTATGTGCCGGATGCGGCGAGCATCAACGATGTGGTTGTGTAAGGTATCCTGCATATGAAGTTTTTACTGACCAATGTAACGGTGATGGCCATGGATAGCGGCGGGACAATCCTGCCGGACGGTTATATCGCGGTGGATGGGGAGAAAATCCAAGCAGTCGGGGCAATGAAGAACCTGGACCTGCGCAATTACCCGGACTACCGCCGGGAAAAACTGTTCCGGAACGGGAGGCCCCTGGTGGCGCTCCCAGGATTTATCCAGACCCACGTCCATACAACCCAGGCTCTTGGCAGGGGGCTGGCGGATGACGTGGACCTGCTTACCTGGACCCGCAAGCGCATATGGCCCTACGAAGCCGCGCTGACGCCGGATGACGCTTATATCAGCGCCCAGGTCAGCATCGCGGAAATGCTGAAAAGCGGGACAACGCAGTTCTGCGAAGCCAGCGGGGAGCATCCTGATGCCATCGCCAAGGCCGTCATAGACACCGGCATCAAGGGCACGGTATGCCTTTCCACCATGGACCGCAACAGCGATATGCCGCCAGAGCTTCAGATGTCCTACGAAGAAGCTTGTGAGCGGAACTTTGACCTGGTGGAGCGGTGGCATCACAATAAGCTGTGCAGCCGGGTGGACGCATGCCTGAACATTTTGAACCTGTTCAACTCCAGCAAACGGCTGTGGCGGACGTTTGCCCGGTACAGCCGGGAGCGCGGCGTACTGCTGCAATGCCATCTGGCGGAATCGGCCTCCGAAGTGCGGTACACCAGGGAGGCCTATGGCAAATCCCCCGTATCCCTGCTGGAAAGCTGGGACGCGCTGATACCGGAGCTGGTTGCGGCCCATGCCGTGCATGTAACAGAGGAGGAGACCGGCCTGCTGGCGGACAGCGGCGTCAAATGCGTACACTGTCCCGGTGCGGACCTGCGGATTGCCGGCTTCGCGCCAATCGCGGAATATTTGAAAAGGGGCATACCGGTGTCCCTGGGAACCAACAGCCCGCCGTGCAACAACCGTATGAGCATGATGGATGAAATGTGGCTGGCGGGCCTGATGCACAAAGCAATTTCCCAAAACCCACAGGCGGTCCCGGCCCGTTCCGTGCTGGCAATGGCGACAAGGAATGGGGCGGCGGCGCTGCAAAAGCTGGACACCTGCGGAACGCTGGAAGCCGGGAAGCAGGCGGATATCGTGCTGATGGACTTGAACAAGCTGTGCAGTACGCCCACCTATGACCTGTATTCCACGCTGGTCTATCAGGCCACATCCGCAGTGGTAGATACCGTCTATGTCAACGGAAAAAGGCTGCTGCACCGCGGCAGGCTCACGACCATCGACGAAGAGCTTTTGATTCAGGAAGCGCAAATGCGCGGACAGGCAATTGTCAGGCGGGCCAATATCCAATACTGAGGGTGTGCGCACAGCGCGGAACCCTGGGCGGGATGAAAGGATTTAACTATGGCGTCTTTTCAGAATTATATATTTCCGGAATCACTGGAGGATGCGTACAAGCTGCTCCAGGCAAACCGGAGGAACGCCGTCATCGGCGGCAACGGCTGGCTGGCGCTGGGACGGCAGAAGCTCCATACCGCCATTGACCTGTCGCGGCTGGGGCTAGACCAAATCCGCGTCGGGCCGGCATATGTGGAAATCGGCGCCATGGCAACCCTGCGCCAGTTGGAGCGGGAGCTGCCGGGAAGCCTGCTGGCCTGCTGTGTGAAGCCCATTGCCGGCGTACAGTTCAGGAACCTTGCCACCGTAGGAGGGAGCCTGTATTCCCGGTTTGGCTTTTCCGATCCCATCACCGCGCTGATGGCAATGGATACCACCGTGATACTGCACCGGCAGGGGGATGTCCCCATTGCGGATTTTGTCTGGCAGAAGCCAAGCCGGGATATTGTTTTAGGCTGCCGTATAGAAAATAACGGCCGCAGGGCGGCTTACCAGAGCTTGCGGCTCTCCGCAACAGACCTGCCAGCCCTCACAGTGGCGGTCAGCCGCCTGGGATCCGACTGGCGCGTTGTGGTTGGGGCGCGGCCAGGAAAAGCCACGCTGGCAGGGGAAGCATCCCGCCTCCTTTCCGAGGGGAAAGCGGACGCCGCTACCGCGGCTTCCACGGCGGCGGAGGAACTTTCCTTTGGCTCGAACATGCGGGGCAGCGGCGGCTACCGGCGGCAGATCGCTCAGGTCCTGATCGCGCGGGCAATTGAACAGCTTCACGGGGAAGGAGGGCTGGCAATATGCTGATTACAACGGTACTGAACGGAAAAAGCCTGCGGCAGGAGGTCCCGGCGGATAAGACGCTGCTGGACTTCCTCCGGGAAAACGGCTGTCTGAGCGTGAAGCGCGGATGCGGGACAGAAAACTGCGGGCTTTGCACCGTCTGGGTAGACGGGACGCCCGTCCTCTCCTGTTCCTATCCCCTTCCCAGGATCGATGGGCATGAAGTGACCACGCTGGAAGGCGTCCGGGAGGAAGCGGCGGCGTTCGGCGCCTACATGGCCAATGAGGGCGCGGAGCAGTGCGGCTATTGCAGCCCGGGCTTCATTATGGCCGTGCTGGCGATGGAACGGGAACTGCCCAATCCGGCAGAGGAAGAGATCAACGCCTATCTGGCGGGCTGCCTGTGCCGCTGTACCGGCTACAGCAGCCAGATGCGCGCCATCAGAAAATATCTGGAGAAACGCCATGAGACAGATTAGCCAAAAAGTGCGCAAGCTGGACGCCCAGGCGCTTGTGACCGGGATGCCGGTTTATACGCAGGATATCGTCCAAGGCCCTTACCTGACGGTGAAAATCGTCCGAAGCCCGCATGCCCACGCCAAAATCCTGTCGGTGGATACCAGCAAGGCCATGAAGGTTCCAGGCGCGGCCTGCGTCCTGACGCACCGGGACGTACCCCATGTGCGCCATACGCTGGGCGGGTACGCCTATGCCGGGTCAAATCCCTATGACCGCCTTGTCCTGGAGGACCGGGTCCGCTTTGTGGGAGACGCGGCGGCCATCGTTGCGGCGGAGACGGCGGAAGCGGCGGAACGGATGGCCCGGCTGGTCAAGGTGGAATACGAGGTGCTTCCGGCGGTTCTGGACATGGATACGGCTGAGGAAGCGCCCGCCGTGGTGCATCCGGAGGAGGACTACGTATGCAAGCCCTCCATCCGCAACGACAACGCCCGCAACGTGCTGGCCTGCGGGGAATCCGGAAATGGGGACGTGGAGAAGGTTTTCTCCCAATGCGATGTGGTTTTAGAGGATGAGTACCATACGCTGGGGAACTCCCAGTGCATGATGGAAACCTTCCGCAGCTACAGCTTTTATGACAAAAACCGCAAGCTGACGGTAATTTCCTCCACGCAGATTCCTTTTTTGGTGCGCCGGACCATCGCCTATGTATTCGGCCTGCCCATCAGCACAGTGCGCGTCATCAAGCCGAAAGTAGGAGGCGGCTTCGGCGCGAAGCAGTCCTTGGTCACAGAGCTGTTCGGCGCGGCGGTCACAATCAAGACAGGGCTGCCCACCATGGTCCTCTTTGACCGCCGGGAAAGCTTTACCGCCACAACCACCCGCCACGAGATGAAGCTGCGCGTCAAAATGGGCGCTATGCGGGATGGTACGGTCCGCGCGGTTTCCCTGTATGTGCGGGAAAACGCCGGCGCGTATGGAGACCACGCTATGGGGTGCGTAGGCCTGAGCGGCCACAAAAGCCTCCCCATGCTGGGGAAAGCGGAAGCCTATTCGTTCCGCTACGATGTCCTCTACACCAACCTGATTCCGGGCGGCGCGTTCCGGGGATACGGCGCTACCCAGGGGTGCTTCGCCGTGGAATCCATGGTGAACAAGATGGCCCATGCCTTGGGGATGGATCCCATTGAAATGCGGCTGAAAAATATCCCCATGGAGGGGGAGGTCATGCCTGCCTACTACGGGGAGACATTGACCAGCTCCCATTTGGACCGGTGCATCCGGCGGGGCAAGGAGATGATCGGCTGGGACGAAAAGTATCCCCGCCGGCAAACCGGCAGCCATACAATCCGCGCGGTCGGCATGGCGGCTTCCATGCAGGGCTCTGGGATTGGCGGGGTGGACAAGTGCTTTGCCACCGTCCGCCTGGATGAGGATGGCTGCTACACCGTCCTCAACGGGGCCGGCGATATGGGGACGGGCTGCGACACCATCCTGGCGCAAATCGCGGCAGAGGTGCTGGAAACAGATATATCCAACGTCCATGCCGCGGCGGTGGATACGGACTATTCCCCCTACGACAAGGGCTCCTTCGCCTCCGCCACCACTTATGTAACGGGGATGGCGGTGGTGAAAGCCTGCGAGCGCCTCATTGGGCAGATGATGGCGGAAGCCGCCGCCGCCCTGGAGACGCCGGAGGAACGGCTGGTTTTCCAAGGAGACTGCATTTCGGAAAAGGACGCCCCGGAAAACCGGATCTCGGTTTCCGATTTAGCGCGGCGGCAGGTGACATCCGGAAACTGCCACGCGTTTACCGCCACCTGCGGCCACATGAGCCAGACCTCCCCGCCGCCGCTGATGGCGGGATTTGTGGAAATCGAGCTGGATACCCAGACCGGGCAGGTAAAGGTGCTGGACTACGCGGCCTGCATCGACTGCGGAACCGTAATCAACGCCAACCTGGCCAGGGTACAGGCCGAGGGCGGCATTGTGCAGGGCATCGGTATGGCGCTGTATGAGAATATGCAGTTTAGCAGCCAGGGAAAAATGCGGAACAACTCATTTTTGCAGTATAAAATCCCCTCCCGGCTGGACGTGCCGCCCATCCGGGTCGCCTTTGACAGCAGCTATGAGCCGACAGGCCCCTTTGGCGCAAAATCCATCGGAGAAATTGTCATCAACACCCCCGCCCCCGCCATTGCGGACGCGATTTATAACGCATGCGGTGTGTATATGACAGAATTGCCGTTCCTTCCGGAGCGGGTTTTGAATGCCATCAACAACAAAGCCGAATGACGGCGGCCGGAACGATGTTTCCGCAGGGAGGAGGAATCCATGGAGCTTGGGCAAATACAAACGCCGGCCCTGGTATTGGACCTGGACGTATTGGAAGCAAATCAAAAGCGGATGGACGCCATCGTGAGCGGCGCGCGGGCAAAGCTCCGGCCCCATTATAAATCCCATAAGTGTACCGCCATCGCGAAGATGCAGATGCAGGCGGGCGCCAAGGGCATCACATGCGCAAAGCTGGGCGAAGCCAAGGATTTGGCAGAAGCTGGGATTGAGGACATCCTGATCGCCAACCAGATCACGGACAAGGGCAAGATCGCGGCCGCTGCCAGCCTGGCAGGATGCTGCCGTCTGAGCGTTGCGGTAGACCAGCGGGACAACATCCTGGATCTGGAAGCGGCGGCGGCGTATCATGGCACGGTGATCCACTGCCTGGCTGAGTACGAAATCGGGATGGCCCGCTGCGGCGTGGATACGCCGGAGGAAGCATACCGGCTGGCCCGGACGGTCATGGACTGCCCCCATCTTGTTTTCGAGGGGATCCAAGCGTATGCCGGGCACCTGTCCCATGAGCCGTCCAAGGCTGTCCGCGCGGAAACGGCCCGATCTATTGAGGACCGCCTGCGGGAACTGAAGGCATATCTGGAAAGCCGGGGATGCCCTGTGGGGGAAATTTCCGGATGCAGCACGGCGTCTGCCGCGGATCACGCTTTTCAGGATTCCGTTTACACGGAATTTCAAGCGGGCAGCTACCTCTTTATGGACGCGGCGTACCGTGGGCTGAAGGATTTGCCGTTTCAAAATTCACTGTTTGTCCTGACATCGGTCATGAGCCGGAGCGGCTCCCGTGTGGTCATGGACGCGGGCGTAAAAGCGGTCTCCAGCGACCAGGCCCCGCCGCTGCTCAGGGATTTTGGCTCCTGCCCGGTCATCTTGTCCGAGGAGCACAGCCAGGCGGATATCCTGACAGGCGCGCCGGAAATTGGGCAGAAGCTTATGCTGGTCCCGGGGCACTGCTGTACATGCGTCAACCTTTACGATGCGGTCTATTGGATACGGGGAAACAAGGTCGAGGACAAAGTTCCCATAACAAGCAGAGGGAAATCCTGGTAAGGAACCGCGCTGCGCAAAAAGAAAGGCAGGGATACCACTTATGAGCATGATAAGAGACGATGTGGAGACCGTCCGGGAAGCACTGGTTGCGTCCCGCAGGTGGCTTCACCAACACGCGGAGTTGTCCCATCAGGAATATGAGACAGCGGACTATCTGGAGACAAATTTGCGCACATATCCCGGTATAGAAGTAACCCGGCCAACAAGAACCAGTATCCTGGGCATACTGCGCACAGGCCGCCCGGGGCCGGTTATTGCCCTGCGGGCGGATATTGACGCGCTGCCCATTCACGAGGAAAATGATTTGCCATACCGCTCCTGCCATGAGGGCGTAATGCACGCCTGCGGGCACGATGGCCATGCCGCCATCCTGCTCTACACCGCAAGGCTTGCCGCCATGCGCCGGGAATTACTGTGCGGGGAAATCCGGTTTATTTTCCAACACGCCGAGGAGCTTCCACCGGGCGGCGGGCAGGAGCTGATTCAATTAGGTGTGATGGACGGGGTCCAGGAGGTGTATGGCATCCACCTCAGCTCCGGCTTCCCTACAGGCTGTTTCGCCACCCGTCCGGGGCCGCTGACCTCCAGCGTGGATAAGTTCCATATTACGGTTCGCGGCAAGGGAGGGCATTCCTCTATGCCGGAACGGTGCATAGACCCTGTTGTGACGGCGGCGGAGATCATTACCGCCCTTCAGACGATCGTTTCCAGGAGCATAAATCCCATTGAGCCCGCGGCGATCTCCGTATGCCAGGTAAGGGCGGGCACGGCCTATAATATTATCCCGGAGACCGTCTCCTTAATTGGTTCTACCAGGACATATACAAAAGAGGTCCGGGCCATGGTGGAGGAGCGGGTCAAAAGCATCGCCAGCCATATCGCGCAAGCGAACGGCGCTTCGGCGGAAGTCGAATATGAGCATGGCTACGGCTCCATTTACAATCACCCTGCAATAGAAGCAAAGGTGGAACAGATCATTTCTTCCGAATTTGGGCGGGAAGCCCTGATGGTAGTCGATCCCCTTATGCCCAGCGATGATTTCTCCGTATTTACGGACGCCGCCCCCGGGTGTTCCGTACAGGTAGGGATGGCAAACCCGGGGAAAGGCTCGGATGCCCCCCATCACAACGCCCGGTTTATGATGGATGAGGACGCGCTTGCGCTGGGGGTGATGTATATGACCGCTGTCGTCAGGGATCGTGCGGGGATGCAAGGGAAAAAGGGAAATAATTGTGAATAAGCAGCACCGTTATATTTCCCCCAAAAAAAGATTGTAATTTCCCCCAAGATGCTATATACTAAAGGGGCATATCAGAATTGATTAGGAGGTCCGACATGAAAAGCTCTGGTACATGGCGTTTTGTGCTGAAGATCGTGGGCCTGTCTCTGGCGGCGGCGGGTGTGATCTGCCTGCTGGTTGGTTTCTGGGACAAGCTGGCGGAGGATGCTGCTGCGGTGCGGGGCCGGCTGGCCGGTAAGGGCTGCTGCTGCTCCGAGTTCGATGATTACGACGACGACCTGCTGTGCGAGTAAAGGCCAAAAGGATAGGAAAAGCCGCGTCCCCGGAGAATTCCGGAGACGCGGCTTTTTTGTTGTAAAACCCTCTTTGAAGGACAAATTAGGCCTTATCAGAATCCCGGCTTAACGGGCAGTTATCCACTGTGAATTGTAAATTCTGACCCGGGTCAATCCAAGTCAATGTATTTAAGTTTTCAGCTACTTCTTCTTTCTCAAAATCATGTAAGCTTCGTTCCTTACTATTGAAATGAGCCAAAAAGGTAAATCATTACATTGTATTCATGCTTTTTTCTTATCTCTGCTATCGTTGCTTCAATCATCCAGCAAACATGATCTCCCTGGATGACATTGCGAGAGACGTTCATGTAACAATAAGCACCGTGAAAAAGTATTCGTCTGCTCTGGTAAACACCGGACATGTCTCTGCTGATTTGTCACTCATAAGCAACTTGCAATGCGGTAAAACGAAAATTTTTTCTCATTACCCAACGGAATCTTTCTGCTGAAACTCCCACCTTCTGCATTTATGGCCTACGCTTATCTGCTGCTGATCGAAGATCGCAACACACACCTGCCATCCCAGCTACAACACTATCGCCACCGCAACAGGCATGTCCAAGAATACGGCATTGAAAAAATCCGTGTCCTTTTGGAAATGAGGTTCATTGCTGTGGAGCCAAGCAGCTATTTTGATAAACGCGGGATGAAGTGGAACGGAAAAGAAAACTGGTGCTTGGGGCCAGAATCCCAGAAACGCCAAATGTTTACGGTTAGAGGGGAGTAATTTCAGATTAGGTGGTATAGCCCCAATTACAAAGGCTGTACCGTCTTTTCAAGTTCCTATGCGCCTTGCTGTTTCGGTTGCGTGGCAGAAAGAAAATTGATTTCCCCTACAAAGTTGAAAAAATATCTACTTTCTGTACCTGTTTCCCGTCCACCTTTTCCGGCGCATGGACTATGATTTTCTTGATAAATTTATTAATAATTGCAGAGGTGAGTTCCTTCATCCCCACATACTTACGGATAATTGCGGCAAAGCTGTCAAAATCGCTTTTATTCTGCTCGTAGGTATCGACTTCCTGCTGGTCTGCCTTGACCTTTTCTTCCAGTTCCCGCTGTTCCGCTTTATACTCTGCGGACAGCTTCAAAAACCTGTCATGGCTGATTGCCCCGCTTATGTCGTCCTCAGAGAACTTTTGCCAAGGGTGAATTTCAAAGAGCCCAGGCGGCCTGTCATGATGTAGACAGACCGCCTGGGTTTCAAATTTATAATGGGCAGATGCCCCTTGAGACGGCAGACGGGAATCTGGATGCCGCTACTGATTGACGGTAATGATCTAATTTCCAAATTTATCCTTGGCAAGATACGCTGTCATGGCGTTTGAAATCTGAATCTTTGTCTCCTTGATACTCATAAAAGTCTCCCATTCATATGGTCTCAAATTTGATTTTGTTCTTCTTGGCATACTCCTCCACATAGCTCCCGGCGGGGGCGTGGATGGTGGGATTGGGCCAGCATGCAACGGCCCAAGTGCCGATTTCCGTGACGCCCTCCGGGATGGTGACATCCCCGCTGGGGCCTCTGTAGTTGATCCGAACGCTGTTCTTAATGACAAAATCCTGCCTGCTTTCCATGACAATCACCATGCCAGCCGTAATATGGTCTGCATAAAAAGGGAGGAAAGCATGCATACGAACGGCCGCCTTTCAAAAATTATTTGCAGTAGTCTTCAAAAACTGGTTTAAGATATTCTACAAAGGGCTCTGGGGAAAAGCCGTGCCAGTGATCGGATGGGTGGGTCATACCATAGATTCGGACAGGGTGGTCATATGTTTCCGGCGATGGCTCACAGAGATATCCGGCAATTTCAAGTTTTCCATTTTTTCCGAGCTTTTTATCGGCGATCATACTCCCATCCCTGCTGGGAAGAATCCCGGCGTAATGATTTCCAGGGAGATGGTCGAACACCGTAGTAAGGCCAAAGCAGAAAATGGTGTTGATCTGGTGGCGGTTCACAAAGTTTGCCAAATCAAGGTTGTACCGCCCCTTATAAGCGGCAATCAATTTCTTAGCCGTCTGGCCGCCCTCGCCACTGGGGCCATCCAAAGATATGTCTATATAGTTTCCGAAAAATATCTTATCCCAGAACAGAACTTTTCCTTCGGCTCTCTCAGCGTAAATACCGAAGGACTTGGCGATGTTCTGGAAAAACTGAACATGCTTCCCCTCTAAATAGCCGTCTACAACCTGCTGTGTGGTCATGGTGGGGGGAATGTCGTGGTGAGATTCCCCTAAAATCAGGATTCTTTTTGGCAGCTTCTCTGCCGCAATCCCTATATACGGGCCATGATACATTTCAAAATCCTCCTGTAATGTTATATTTTTTTGCTGTTGGACGCAGATTCCGGCATTTTTACATAGCTCTCCCATCCCGCCTGTAGGGTCTCTCCGATTTCCCTCCGCAGCCAAAGCGGCTCCAGGACCTCACAGACCTGCACATATTGCAGCGCCCAGAATTTCAGCCCGGCTGCCACGGTGAACACCATGGCGTCAAAGGTTCCGTCACCATTGTCCCGAAGCTGCGTCTCCATGCCAAACCGGTCCAACACATCGCTGACCAAATCCGTCTCACAGCGCAGCACCGCCTGGATAGTCTCGCCGGGAAAGGGATAGACCCGCTCCCGGACATACCGTTCCATGTCCAATCCGGGCGGCAGAGGAGTTATGGGCTGGTCCTCCAACAAAACCGGCGACTGAATCCGGTCTACCCGATAGTGGCTGATGTTCTCCTTCCCCTGGTATCGGCAGAGAAGGTAATAATTTCCATTGGTAAAGAAGAGACCATAGGGCGACACCCGATAGGGCTGTTCCCGGCGGGGATGGAGCCGCTTGTCCATGCCATATTCCATGTACTGAAACGCCACCTGGCAGCAGCGGGACACCGCCTCCTCCAGCACCTCCACAGACAGAAAGGTCTCCTGATTGATACCGCGCCAGGGTATTCCAACGGACAGGGGGCGGCACTGCTCCCGCTGCCAGCGGCTCAGGCCCCGCCCCAGCTTCTTCAGCAGCCGCTCACACTGACGCCGGGAAATGCCCGGAAAAGCGGAGACGGCATCCGACAGCAGACGCACCTCCGACGGCTCCAACGGGCGGGACAAAAGCCGGTAGCCCTCACCATCGTCCTGATACTCCGGAATATGACAGCCCACAGCCCGCAGCTTGTCCAGGGCGGCGTAGACCGCCCGCCGGTCACAGCGCAGGCCGTACTCCGTCCGCAGCAGACGGAGCAGCTCCCCCATGGGCAGGGCGTGGTCCCCATCGGTGTGTTCTAAGAGAAGCTGATAGATCCGGAAGGGAAGGATGTTTATAGACACGGCGGCGCCTCCTTTTCCTGATGGGTTATTGTACCATAAACGCAGCGCGGATAGCAACCACCCCCCTGTACTTGTTTTGGTACAGGGGGGTGTGCTAACATTACGGAAAATCCATTTGAAAGGAACGACTGCGCGTTTATGGAAAAAAAGCCAACAGGAAAGCGGCTTCTCAAAGAGACGGATTACGCGCTTTTGAAACGAGTGCTATGCGGCAATTTCAGTTTGATCTGCTTGGATGCGGATGATCTGACGGTTCTGCAAAAAGGCGAAGTAGCATTCCTTTGGGAAAGCCCTTGTCAGCGCCAATGATAAAATGTAAGAAAACGCCGAGGAAAAAATGTAGATTTATGGCGGAGGAGGCGAAAAAAAGATAGACTCCCAATAGGGCGAGAAAGAGCCCGGAAAGGGAGTCAGAAAATGAAAGGAGCACAGTGGATGGATATCCGAAGCGACAGACAGAAAGGACTTAGCAATGTGGAGCTGGGACGGAAGTACCACATGGACCCGCGGACGGCAAAGCGGTACGCGGAATCGCCGCAGAAGCCGGAGTACACATTGAGCGAACCCAAGCCAACAAAGATGGACCCGTACAAGCAGATCGTGGACGAGT
>CAJUNA010000033.1 GCA_910587645.1 uncultured Oscillospiraceae bacterium | reverse complement strand
CGGCAAATTATTTGGAAGGGGATAGGTTCTAAGATACCAAAAGCTGGAAGGGGCTTGCCTTCCAGCTTTTGGTTTATTGTCAGCAACTCCGCATTATTTTGTGGTCTTGTCCATATCAGTGAAATGATTTTCCCACAGAACGGCGTCCGTTTCATTGCAATCAATGACGGCGTTGACAGCGCACAGGGCGAGAATGACTTTGCGCCTTTGCGAAATATTTTTAACACTCAATTTCTGCATATCTTCCCACTCACTCAAACCATAGATAAACCCCGGAAGCTAACGCTTCCGGGGTTTATCTATGGTTTGGAGGATCAGATGAAAAAGAAGTTTTGTCACTTGCAAGTATAAGAATACCCGAAGGATGTTAACAAAACCAGCACAGGATGTTACAAAAGTCTAAAATCTTTTGCAAAGCCTGCCGTCATGCGTCGATTGTAGAGATATGGCTGGAGATCGCTTCCAGCACGTCCAGCAGTGCGCTCACGGTATCGAGGGAGGTAAAGGTAGTCACGCTGTTTTCGATAGCGAGCTGGCGCATTTCCCTGCCTGCGTTGATGTGCGCCACAGAGTTCGGGTCTCTGGTATTGACCAGGTAGGCCACCTTCCCGCCCCGCATGGCGGCAGTGATGTCGGAGGGGTCCTCGGTGTAGTCTTTCTTCATCCGTGTCCGGATGCCCTGCTCTTTCAAAAACTGCGCGGTACCGGTAGTCGCCTCGATATTGAACCCCAGCCGGTAGAACCGCCTTACCAGGGGCAGGGCTTCTTCCAAGTCCTCCTGGCTGATCGACAGCAGCACGGTGCCATGGTCCTGCAAATTCATCCCCGCCGCCTGCATGGCCTTGTAGAGGGCGTAGGGCAGCCGGTCGTCATACCCGATTGCTTCCCCGGTGGACTTCATTTCCGGCGAGAGGTAGGCGTCCAGCCCGCTGAGCTTGCTGAAGGAGAACACGGGGACCTTGCAGTACCACCGTTTTTTCTCCGGCGGGTAAAGCGCGTGGATGCCCTGTTCCCGCAGGCTCTCGCCCAGGATCACCTTTGTGGCGATATCCGCCAGGGAGTACCCCGTAGCTTTGGACAGGAAGGGCACCGTCCTGGAGGACCTGGGATTGACCTCGATAATAAATACCTTTTCCTCCCGGTCCACGATAAATTGGATATTGTACAGCCCAACGATGCCGATTCCCAGCCCCAGCTTCCTGGTATAATCCAGGATGACCTCCTTCACATCCTGGGAGATTGAAAAGGCGGGATACACGCTGACGGAGTCCCCGGAGTGTACGCCCGTCCGCTCCACCAATTCCATGATCCCCGGCACGAACACATCCGTGCCATCGCAGATGGCGTCTACCTCCACTTCCTTGCCGATAATATACTTATCCACCAGCACGGGCTTGGACTCGTCCACCTCCACGGCGGTTTTCAGGTAGCGCCGCAGCATATCCTCATTGGCGACGATCTCCATTGCCCTGCCGCCCAGCACGAAGGAGGGCCGCACCAGCACCGGGTAGCCGATTTCCCGGGCGGCCCGGACGCCGTCCTCCAAATTGGTAACGGCTTCGCCCTTGGGCTGGGGGATATCCAAGCCGCACAGCACCTGCTCAAAGATTTTCCGGTCTTCCGCCCGCTCAATAGCGCCGCAGTCCGTACCGATAATTTTGACCCCATGGTCCCGGAGGGGCTGGGCCAGATTGATGGCGGTCTGCCCGCCCAGGGAAGCAATCACCCCCACAGGCTTTTCCAGCTCCACAACATTCATTACATCCTCTACCGTCAGCGGCTCGAAGTAGAGCTTATCGCTGCAAGTGTAGTCAGTAGACACAGTTTCCGGGTTATTGTTAATAATAATCGCGTCATACCCGCTCTTTTTAATGGTCTGCACAGCGTGGACGGTAGAGTAATCAAACTCCACGCCCTGCCCGATCCGGATTGGCCCGGAACCCAGCACGATAATCTTCTTATGGGGGGAGACGATGGACTCATTTTCCTCCTCATAAGTAGAGTAAAAGTAGGGTACATAGCTGTCAAACTCCCCCGCGCAGGTATCAATCATTTTATAGACGGGGAAAATCCCCAATTCCTTCCGCTTATCAAAAACCTCCCGCTCAGAGCAGTTCCACAGCCACGCCACAGCCTTGTCGGAGAACCCCCGCCGCTTCGCCCTGCGCAGCATGTCTGGATCCCAGGGCCGGGCTTTGATTTCGCTCTCATAGTGTACGATATTGCTGATTTTATCCAAGAACAGCATATCAATCTGGGTAGCGGTACAAATCTGCCCCAAGTCGGTTCCCCGGCTCATCAGCTCCGCGATCGCGAAGATGCGGTCATCGGTACCCAGCCGGATATAGTCCAGCAATTCCTTGTCGGCGAAGTCGTTAAACTTCTCCATGTAAATATGGCTCACGCCGCCCTCCAGGGACCGCACGGCTTTCAGGATGCTCTCCTGCAAGGTCCGCCCCACGGCCATGACCTCGCCGGTGGCCTTCATCTGGGTAGAGAGCTGGTTGCTGGCGGATCCGAACTTATCAAAGGGGAACCGCGGCATTTTCGTCACCACATAGTCCAACGCCGGCTCAAAGCAGGCGGGCGTGTTTGCGATCCGGATTTCATCCAAGTGCATCCCCACGGAGATTTTCGCGGACACCCGCGCGATGGGGTAGCCGCTGGCCTTGCTGGCCAGGGCGGAGGACCTGGACACCCTGGGATTGACCTCGATGACATAATACTGGAAGGACTGGGGATCCAGGGCGAACTGCACATTGCACCCGCCCTCGATTTTCAGCGCCCGGATAAGCCGCAGCGCGCTGTCCCGCAGCAGATGGTACTCCTTGTTCGTCAAGGTCTGGCTGGGCGCCACGACGATAGAATCGCCGGTATGGATGCCCACAGGGTCGATATTCTCCATATTGCAGATGGTGATAGCGGTATCGTTGGCGTCCCGCATGACCTCATATTCAATTTCCTTGTACCCCTTAATGCTTTTCTCAAGCAAGACCTGGTGTACGGGGGACAGCTCGAGGGCGTGCTTCATCATCTCCCGCAGCTCGGCTTCATTCCCCGCGAACCCGCCCCCAGTGCCGCCCAGGGTAAAGGCAGGCCGCAAAATCACGGGATACCCGATTTCCCCAGCGGCCTTAAGGGCCTCGTCCACCGAACGGGTAATTTCCGATGGCACCACCGGCTCGCCCAGCCCCAGGCAGAGGTCTTTGAACAGCTCCCGGTCCTCCGCTTTCTGGATGCTCTCATAGCTGGTGCCGAGCAATTCCACGCCGCACTCATCCAAGATTCCCTGCCTGTGCAATTCCATGGCCAAATTCAGCCCAGTCTGCCCGCCGATTCCCGGCACGAGGGCGTCCGGCCGTTCAAACCGCAGGATTTTCGCCAGGTACTCCACAGTCAGCGGCTCCATATAGACCTTATCCGCAATCGCCGTATCGGTCATAATGGTGGCGGGATTGGAATTTGCCAGCACCACCTCATATCCCTCTTCCCGGAGGGCGAGGCAGGCCTGGGTCCCGGCGTAGTCGAACTCGGCGGCCTGGCCGATCACGATAGGGCCGGAGCCGATCACCAAAATTTTGTGTAAATCCATCCGTTTAGGCATGGTGTTTCCCCTCCTCCATCATATGGATAAACTGGTCAAAGAGATACCCGCTGTCCTGCGGCCCTGGCGCGCTTTCCGGATGGTACTGCACGGAAAACACCCGGTCTTTCTTGCAGGCCAGCCCTTCGACCGTATTGTCCAGCAGGTTGATATGGGTCGCCTCCAGCCCGGTACCGGCCAAGGAGGCGGCGTCCACGGCGAAGGAGTGGTTCTGGCTGGTAATTTCCAACTTTCCGGTGGCAAGGTTTTTAACCGGATGGTTCCCGCCCCGGTGGCCGAATTTCAGCTTATAGGTACGTCCGCCATAGGCGAGCGCGATCATCTGATGCCCCAGGCAAATCCCGAACATGGGGAATTTCCCCCGAAGCTGCCGTACGAGGCCAATGACAGGCCCCACGTCCTCCGGATCCCCCGGCCCATTGGAGAGGAACACGCCGTCCGGCTCCATATCCATAATGACCTGCGCGGGGGTGTCGTAGGGCACGACGGTAACGTTGCATCCCCTTTGGTTCAAGGACCGGACGATATTCAGCTTCATCCCGCAGTCCACGGCCACAACGGTATAGCGGTGGTTGGAGGTCCTGGCATACCAGCGTTTTTTACAGCTCACCTGCCTGACCTGATCCCTGGGCAGCACAGCGGCCTTGAGCCTCTCGAGGGCTTCTTCCCCCGGCGTATCCAGCCCGGTCAGCAGCGCCTTGCAGCTTCCCTCGTCCCGAATAGCGCGGGTCAGCTTCCTGGTATCGACCCCTTCGATTGCGGGGATATTATAGTCCTCCAAGATTTCGGAGAGCGTCTTTGTATAGCGGAAGTTGCTGGGGATATCATTATATTCCCGAACCACCAGCCCGCCGATGGTAGGGATTTTGGTTTCATAATCCTCATCGGTAACGCCATAATTCCCGATAATCGGGTAAGTCATAACCACGAGCTGGCCAGTATAGGAGGGATCGGAGACAATCTCCTGGTACCCTACCATGGAGGTATTAAACACCAGTTCGCAGACGGCGTCCTCTTTTTTCGCCCCGAAGCGGCAGCCCCAATATTCGCTGCCATCGGGGAGGATTAATTTCCCATCATAGTTTCGAATCATTTCCGCGTTTTCCTCCTATTTTAGTGTTATCTATTCGCGGCCCCGGGGCCGGAGTTACTTTTTGTGTGAACAAAAAGTAACCAAAAAATCATTTAAACCTACGGTTTAAAAATCCCTCATTTATTACGGGGGTGTTTATTCTTCGCTACGACTTTTAGCCTTGTTGCTCTATCTCCGGCGCATTGGGCCGATGCCGGTGCTTGCTTCTGCGCACGGTTCTATCGAAAGTGCTGGTTGCCGCGTGAAACGCGGCACGTGGGATTGTTCCTCGCACACACGCCGGGAGTATCCCAAGCAAAAAAGGTAGGCACCCACAAAATACCTGTGGGTAGACGCAAAAGACTGGCACACGAAGTCCACGCACTGTCACTAGAACACCAGCAGCATACCAAAAGGTAAAAATAAACAAAGACTTCAGGAGGGATCCTTAAGGGGGGCTAGCCCCCCTTAAGTAAGTTTTTGCTACTTTTTCCTTACGGAAAAAGTAGGCCCCGTCCCCCGGAGGGGGAAAACGAAAGGGGGGAGTAGGAAAAATTTTTCTAAAAGTTGCTGTTTTTACAGCAACTTTTCCCCGAATGCATCCTATGGGTGTAGCGGACGTCACCTACCGGAACTTCGCGCGTTCAAACAAAAACGTCCACAGGAGTTGATCGCCCTGGAAAAAACCCTGGCGCCGGTTGCAAACGGAGGCACCTTGACAAGTAAATACGCTCCTGGGAAAGGAAAAAGAAAAGCCCGGCGGCCACGGACAGCAAAGCGGTCCGCGACCCCGGGTCATATTCCCAGCTCCGGCGCGCCGGAGCCAAACACGCCATATAGAACCAACATCCGGCACCTCCCAGCCAAAATCGCGGTTTTGTAAGACTATTGCACAATTCGGCAAAGATGTCAAGACAAACCTCTGAAAAACCGGAGAGCTTCCCGCGATTTAGGAAACTTACCCATAGCGGAGGGGGCGGAAGCTAAATAATTGTGTAGGATTATCTCTTGCGTTTTTTCCCGGAAAATGGTAGCCTAAGATTGAGTTTTTAATGGAATATCCCGGGCTGCGACTGACGGAAAAGTGGAGTGTACCACAAGGGAGCCGCCCGGAAGATGAAACGCCGTCCGTCTGGGCAGTCTTTTCCTTCAAAGGGACGGGACTGCCCTTGTATATTTGACAGGAGGTATACGCAATATGAAGAAAGTCGCCGTCATTATGGGCAGCGCCAGCGACCTGCCCGTGGTCCGCAAGGCCGCTGGCACGCTCAAGGACTTCGGCGTACCCTGCGAGGTTCACGTCTATTCCGCCCACCGTACCCCTGATGAAGCGTCCGCTTTTGCCCGCGCCGCCCGTGGAAACGGTTTCGGCGCAATCATTGCCGCCGCCGGGATGGCGGCTCATTTAGCGGGGGCCATTGCAGCCAACACGACCCTGCCTGTAATCGGCATACCCTTGAAATCCAAAGCGATGGACGGCGTTGACGCCCTCCTGTCCACGGTACAAATGCCCTCCGGGATCCCGGTCGCCACGGTTGCCGTAGACGGAGCCGTCAACGCCGCTTTGCTTGCCATCCAGATCCTCGCGGTGGAGGATGCCGGCCTTGCGGCCAAGTTGGACGCCCACCGCGCGGCGGGCGCGGAAAAGGCTTTAGCCGCCAACGCCGAAGCCGAAGCGGAATTCAACACGACCGCGTAACAGGAGAACCTGCCTGATGGAAAAAATAAAGCGTTCCTGGGAAAAAGACGGCTACACCATACGCCCCGTGGAACCGGAGGACGCTGAGAATTATTATGAGCAGAATTTCAACCCGCTGGATCCGGAAGCGGCCCGGCTGACAGGCTGCAAAAGCGCCTTTACCCGGGAAGAGGTTCTTGCCTTCATAGACCGCGCCGTCCGCGCCCCAGAGCAGTACCTGTTCCTTGTCATCGCGCCGGACGGCCGCATCATCGGCGAGAGCGTTATCAACGAGATTGACTTTCGCCTGCGCCGGGCAAATTTCCGGATTGGGATTTACCAAGCCGCCGAGCGTGGCAAAGGGATTGGCACATGGATTGTGGAAACGGCCCGTGACTTTGCCTTTGCGCAATTGAAGCTGCACCGGCTGGAGCTGGATGTTTTTTCATTCAATCCCCGCGCGGTGCGCGTCTATGAAAAATGCGGCTTCCGGCACGAAGGCATTCTCCGCGATGCGGTTTTAGACGGAGACCAGTATGGGGACGATATCTTAATGTCCATCCTGGAGGACGAGTGGAAGCAGCTCATATAACCGCCCCGGTTTTCAACGGGACACGGCCATCCCGGCCAATTACAATCATTTGTGGACTATGGATTGGTTCCGGATGATTTTATCAATTTTGTGATCTAAAAATCAGGAAGAATAGCAAGGAGGACGCATCACTATGGAAAAGAAAGAACAGCTCTACGAAGGCAAGGCAAAGAAGGTTTTTGCCACCGAAGACCCCAACCTGGTCATCGTCTCTTACAAGGACGATGCCACCGCCTTTGACGGCACGAAAAAAGGCTCCATCCGCGGGAAGGGCGCGGTAAACAACCGCATGAGCAACTTCCTCATGGGCAGGCTCGCCGCCGCCGGTGTCCCCACCCACTTTGTGGAGGAGCTGAACGAACGGGAAACCGTTGTGAAAAAGGTGCAGATTGTCCCCCTGGAGGTCATCATCCGCAACGTCTCCGCCGGAAGCTTCGCCAAGCGTTACGGCGTAGAGGAGGGCATTGTTTTTGACGAACCCACCTTTGAGTTTTCCTACAAGAACGACGATCTCCATGACCCCCTGCTGAACACCTCCCATGCCCTGGCCCTGAAGCTGGCCACCCGGGAGGAAATCGAAACCATCCGCACCATGGCCCTAAAGGTCAACGAAGTCCTCAAGGCGTTTTTCGCGGGCTGCGGCGTACGTCTCATTGATTTTAAACTGGAGTTTGGCCGCTTGAGCGATGGGACGATCGTATTGGCGGACGAGATTTCCCCGGACACCTGCCGTTTCTGGGACGCCAAGACCAACGAAAAGCTGGACAAGGACCGTTTCCGCCGCGACCTGGGCAACGTAGAGGAAGCTTATCAGGAAATGATGCGCCGGGTTTTCGGTGCATGAGGACGCGCCTCTGGGCCTGCGGCTGTTTCAGGGAACGTATTGACATCATTCCCGGCGGTTTCGCCGCTGGGCCGCATACTGCGGCTCAATAAAAGGATTCTATTCTTTTATTGAGAATTTGTATATTGAGAATTTGTATAAGGAGGAACCCATTATGGGCGGATTTTTTGGCGCGGTCTCCAAGCGGGATTGCGTACTGGACATCTTTTTTGGCGTAGACTACCATTCCCACTTAGGTACCCGCCGGGGCGGCATGGCGGTCTATGACCGGAAGGATGGCTTCCAGCGTCAGATTCATAATATCGAAAACACACCCTTCCGCACCAAGTTCGAAAAAGACGTATCCAAATTCCACGGCTGCTCCGGCATTGGCTGCATCAGCGACACGGATCCGCAACCCCTGCTGGTCCGCTCCCACCTGGGGCTGTACGCCATCACCACGGTAGGCATCATCAACAATTCCGACGCGTTGGTCCAGCAGTTTTTCGCCCGCCAGGGCAGCCAGTTCATGGCGATGAGCTCCGGCGCGGTAAACGCCACGGAACTGACCGCCGCGCTGATTAACCAGAAGGAGACGCTGGTGGAGGGCATCCGCTATGCCCAAGAGGTGATTGACGGTTCAGCCACCATTCTGATCCTGACGCCAGAAGGCGTCATCGCCGCCCGGGACAAGCTGGGCCGCCTGCCGGTATTGGTGGGCAAAGGCGAGGACGGCTGCTGCGTGTCCTTTGAATCCTTCGCCTACCACAAACTGGGCTACCACGACGCCCACGAACTTGGCCCCCGAGAGATTGTACGGGTAACGGAGGACGGCTGGGAAACGCTGTCGCCTGCGGAAGAAAAAATGCGCATCTGCGCGTTCCTGTGGACGTATTATGGCTATCCCAACTCCAACTATGAGGGGATGAACGTAGAGGTCATGCGCTACCGCAACGGCGAAATCATGGCCCGTGATGAAATTGCCCGGGGCCAGCTTCCAAAGGTGGACTATGTAGCGGGTGTCCCTGATTCAGGCCTGCCCCATGCCATCGGCTATGCCAACCGGAGCGGCAAGGCCTTTGCCCGTCCTTTTGTCAAGTACACGCCCACCTGGCCCCGCTCCTTCATGCCCGCCAACCAGAAGATCCGCAACCAGGTGGCGAAAATGAAGCAGATTCCTGTCCCTGAGCTGATTGAGGGCAAGAAGCTGCTGTTTGTAGACGATTCTATCGTCCGGGGCACCCAGCTGCGGGAGACGATTGAGTTCCTGTACGGCTGCGGCGCGGAAGAAGTCCACATGCGTTCCGCCTGCCCGCCTGTCATGTACGGATGTAAGTACCTGAATTTCTCCCGCAGTAATTCCGACATAGAACTGCTGGCCCGCGCCACGGTGGAGAAGCTGGAGGGCGGCGAAGGCCATGCGCATTTGGACGAATATTCTGACGGCTCCACGGAAAGGGGCCAATGCCTTCTCAAGACCATCTGCGAGGAGATGGGTTTCAGTTCCCTGGGCTACCAATCCATTGACGGCCTTCTGGAAGCCATAGGGATTGACAAGGAAAAAATCTGCACCTACTGCTGGACCGGCCAGGAGTAGCAGCGGCATCCCCGCACCCCAGCCGGTTGAAGAAAAATTTTACCCTGCGCCGCGCAGCGGCGCAAGAGAAGAGGGAGAAAAAATGAACGAAAGCTACTCCGCCTCCTACGCCGCCGCCGGCGTGGACATCACGGCGGGCTACAAGGCGGTAGAATTGATGAAAGCCCACGTAGCGCGGACTATGACCGCCGGGATGGCGGAAAATATCGGCGGCTTCGGCGGCTTATACGAGCTGGACACCGCGGGGATGAAACACCCCTGCCTGGTCTCCGGCACCGATGGGGTGGGGACGAAAATCCGTCTCGCCCAGCTGATGGACAAGCATGACACCATCGGCATCGACTGCGTGGCCATGTGCGTTAACGATGTCATCTGCTGCGGCGCGAAGCCACTGTTTTTCCTGGATTACATCGCCTGCGGCAAGAACCGTCCGGAAAAAATCGCGTCCATCGTTGCGGGCGTAGCCGAAGGCTGCGTCCAGTCCGGCGCGGCCCTGGTAGGCGGCGAAACCGCCGAGCACCCCGGCATGATGGCGGAGGACGATTACGACCTGGCCGGCTTTACCGTTGGCGTAGTGGATAAAGAGAAGGTAGTCGATAAAAATAAAACAGCCGCCGGGGACGTGGTTATCGCCCTGCCCTCTACCGGCGTACATTCCAACGGCTTCTCCTTGGTCCGCCGGGTGTTCCGGGTGGAAAGCGCCAATTTGAACGCCCCCCTGGAAGCCCTGGACGGCAAAGGGTTAGGCGAAACCCTGCTGACCCCTACCCGGATTTACGTCAAGCCCGTTCTTGCCCTGCTGGAGCAGGTGGAGGTTCACGGCATTTCCCACATCACCGGCGGCGGCTTCTACGAAAATATCCCCCGCTCCATCCCCAATGGCCTGGGGGCGAAAATTGAGAAATCCACGCTGAAAATCCCCTTGATTTTCGATTTGATCGCCAACACCGGCAGCATTCCCGAGCGGGACATGTACAATACCTTCAACATGGGCGTGGGTATGAGCGTGACGGTTCCCAAAGAGCAGGCGGACAAGGCTCTGGCCGTCCTCCGGGAAAACGGCGAGGAAGCGTATATCATGGGCGAGATTGTCTCCGGCGGGGAAAAGGTGGTTTTATGCTGACCGCCCGGATTGCCGTGCTTGTCTCCGGCGGCGGGACGAATTTGCAGGCCCTTATTGACCGGCAGGGGGACGGGACGCTGAAAAGCGGGCAAATCGCCCTGGTCATCGCCGACAAGGCGGGTGTGAAGGCCATCAGCCGGGCCGATGCTGCCGGAATTCCCTGCGAAGTCATCGCCCGGAAAGAGGATGGATTTGAGGAAAAGGTTCTTGCCGCCCTGGCGGCGCATAAGATTGACATGGTTGTCCTGGCCGGGTTCCTGGGCATCCTGTCGGGGGATTTGATCGGCAAATTCGGAGGGCCTATCCTCAACATCCACCCCGCCCTGATTCCCGCCTTCTGCGGGAAGGGCTTCTATGGGCTGCGGGTTCATCAGGAGGCCCTGGATTACGGCGTAAAGGTCACCGGAGCCACTGTCCACTATGTCAACGAGATTCCCGATGGCGGGAAGATTATCCTGCAAAAGGCCGTTGATATTTTACCCGGCGACACCCCGGAGATTCTACAGCGGAGAGTTATGGAACAGGCCGAATGGGTTCTGCTGCCCCAGGCAGCGGAGATCGTGGCCGCTCAAATCGTACAAGAAAAGGAGAACACGCTATGAAACAAGACCTCTGCGCGCTTCTTCGCGCCAACAGCTATCCCGGCAGGGGCATCCTGCTGGGCCGCAGCGCCGATGGGAAAAACGCCGTCATCGCTTACTTCATCATGGGCCGCAGCGAGAACAGCCGCAACCGGGTTTTTGAGGAAACCCCCGATGGCATCCGCACAAAGGCCTTTGACGAGAGCAAAATGACCGACCCCAGCCTCATTATTTACCACCCCGTCCGGCGGCTGGAAAACGGCATGACCATCGTTACCAACGGCGACCAGACTGACACCATCCGGGACGCGCTGGCCCAAGGCCACTGCTACCGCCACGCCTTGAACACCCGTACCTTCGAGCCGGACGGGCCAAACTGGACCCCCCGCATTTCCGGCGTGGTGAAGCCGGACGGCAGCTATAACCTGTCCATTCTGAAAAGCCTGGACGGCGACCCTGCCTGCTGCTGCCGGTACTTCTTCGAGTACGGCAGCCCCATTGCCGGGACGGGGCACTTTATCAGCACTTACCAGGGCGATGGCAGCCCCCTGCCCTCCTTCGCCGGGGAACCGGTGGCGGTGGAAGTGGGCGCCCCCGATGCTTCCGCCCTGGAAAAGGCGCTTTGGGAGAGCCTGAACGAGGATAACAAGGTCTCCCTGTTCGTGGATTATATCGGCCTGGAGCAGGGGACGCACCACACTGTCATTCATAATAAGCAGTAAAGGAGAGACCGCCCATGGAACGAAACCGCGACGGCTACACCTCCCCGCTGTCCACCCGCTACGCCAGCCGGGAGATGCAGTACCTTTTCTCCGACAACCATAAATTCCGTACCTGGCGGAAGCTCTGGATCGCCCTGGCAAAAGCCGAGCATCAGCTGGGGCTGAACGTCACCCAGGAACAGATCAGCCAATTGGAAGCTTACGCCGAAGATGTTAACTACGATGTGGCGGAAGCCCGGGAAAAGCTGGTTCGCCACGATGTCATGAGCCATGTCTACGCCTACGGCCAGCAGTGCCCCGGCGCGGAAGCCATTATCCACCTGGGGGCGACAAGCTGCTATGTGGGGGATAATACCGACATTTTGATCCTCCGGGACGCCTCCCAGCTGGTGCTGCGCAAATGTGCGCAAGTGCTGCGCAACCTGGCCGGATTCGCGGAGCAGTACAAGGCGCTGCCCTGCCTGGCCTACACCCACCTCCAGCCCGCCCAGCTTACCACCGTGGGCAAGCGGGCTACCCTCTGGATGAATGAGCTGGTGATGGATATGGAAAACCTGGCGTTCCAGGCCGGCCAGCTCCGCCTGCGGGGGGCCAAGGGCACCACCGGCACCCAGGCCAGCTTTATGGAGCTGTTCGAGGGGGACGAGGGTAAGGTCAAAGAGCTGGAAAAGCTGGTGGCGGAGCAGATGGGGTTTGAAAAATGTGTGGCTGTCTCCGGGCAGACATACTCCCGGAAGACGGACGCCTATGTGCTCGCCGCCCTGTCCGGCGTGGCCCAGTCGGCCTGCAAGTTCGCCAACGACCTGCGGATTTTGCAGTCCTTCGAGGAGATGGAGGAGCCGTTTGAGAAAAACCAGATCGGATCCTCCGCCATGCCCTATAAGCGCAACCCGATGCGCTCCGAGCGCATCTGCGCCCTGGCCCGGTACGTTATCCAGGACGGCGTGAACCCCGCCATGACCGCCGCTACCCAGTGGTTTGAGCGCACCCTGGACGACAGCGCCAACAAGCGCATTGCCGTGGCGGAAGCCTTTTTGGCTGTGGACGCGATCCTGGAAATCTATATCAACGTCACCGCCGGGCTGGTGGTCTATGACCGGGTGGTTCGCCGGAGAGTGATGGAGAAGCTGCCTTTTATGGCCACGGAAAACATCATGATGGAAGCCGTCAAGCGGGGCGGCAACCGGCAGGAATTGCATGAAGCCCTCCGGGAGCACTCCCACGCCGCCGCCCGGAAGGTCAAGCTGGAGGGCGGGCAGAACGACCTCATCGACCGCATCGTGGCCGACAAGCTGTTCCCCCTGAGCCGGGAGGAAATTGACGCCCAGATGGCCCCGGAAAAATATGTGGGCCGCGCCCCCAGCCAGGTCACGGAGTTCCTGCGGGACGAGATTGCCCCGCTACTGGCAAAATACCCTGATGAAACGATAGAAGCGGAATTGAATGTGTAAGGCCAACGGGCCAAAGGAGTACGACCATGAAAGAATTAGAATTGAAATACGGCTGCAACCCGAACCAGAAGCCCTCCCGGATTTTCATGCGGGACGGCGGCGAACTGCCGGTGACCGTCCTTAACGGCAAGCCCGGTTATATCAATTTCCTGGACGCGCTGAACGCATGGCAGCTTGTCAAAGAGCTGAAGGAAGCCTTGAGCCTTCCCGCCGCCACCTCCTTCAAGCATGTTTCCCCCACCTCTGCCGCCGTAGGCCTGCCGCTGGGCAAAGCCCTCAAGCAGGCCTGCTTTGTGGACGATGTGCCGGATCTGGACGCCAGCCCCCTGGCCTGCGCCTACGCCAGGGCGCGGGGGACGGACCGGCTGTGCTCCTTCGGCGACTGGGTGGCCCTCAGCGATGTGTGCGATGTGGCCACCGCCAGCCTGATTGCCCGGGAGGTCTCTGACGGCGTGATCGCCCCCGGCTATACAGAGGAAGCCCTTGCCATCCTGAAAACCAAGCGGAAGGGCGGCTATAACATCGTTCAAATCGACCCCGGCTATGTGCCCGCTCCCCAGGAGACCAAGGACGTTTACGGCGTGACCTTCGAGCAGGGGCGCAACGAGTTCAAAATCGGCAGGCATCTGCTGGAGAATATCGTTACCGCCAACAAGAACCTCCCAGAGGAAGCGAAGCGGGATTTGATTGTGGCACTTATCACTTTGAAATATACCCAGTCCAACTCCGTGTGCTACGCGGTGGACGGGCAGGCCATCGGCGTGGGCGCGGGGCAGCAGAGCCGGATCCACTGTACCCGCCTGGCGGGCACCAAAGCGGATACCTGGCATCTGCGGCAGCATCCCAAGGTTTTGGCGCTGCCCTTCCGTCCGGAGCTGGGCCGCCCGGAGCGGGACAATGTGATCGACAGCTATATCAACGGCAACGAGGAGGACGTCTGCGCCGATACCATCTGGCAGAAATATTTTACCACCCAGCCCTCCCCGCTGACGGCGCAGGAGTCCAGGGGGTGGCTGGACGCCCGCAAGGGCGTGGCGCTGGGCAGCGATGCGTTTTTCCCCTTTGCCGACAATATCGAGCGGGCTCGGCGCTCCGGCGTGCGGTATATTGCAGAGCCGGGCGGCTCCATCCGCGATGATCTTGTGATTTCCAAATGCAACGATTATGATATGGTGATGGCGTTTACTGGGATGCGGCTGTTCCACCATTGATGCAGCGCGAGTTGTATTGCGCAATGACCCCTGGTGGCTTTTTGTTCCTACAAAAAGCCACCAAAAAATCATGATAAGCCTGCCCAAAAGAAAGGGAATAGAAACGAAAGAAATCAGCCGGAACCGCCGCGCTGCGGCGGCGGTGTGAAAACGGAGGGCCGTAAATGAACATTTTAGTCGTTGGCGGCGGAGGCCGCGAACACGCGATTATCAAAAAATTGAAAGAAGACCCCCGCGCGGAAAAAATCTTTGCCCTGCCGGGAAATGGCGGAATTGCCGCTGACGCCGCCTGCGGCGGCGTGGCTGCTACCGATGTGGACGGCGTTGTGGCGTTTGCCAAGGAAAACGCTGTCGATTTCGTGGTTGTCGCGCCCGATGACCCCTTAGTCCTGGGAATGGTGGACGCCCTGGAGGGGGAGGGGTTCCCCTGCTTCGGGCCGCGGAAAAACGCCGCCATCATCGAGGGGAGCAAGGCCTTTTCAAAGGACTTGATGAAAAAATACCATATCCCTACCGCCGCTTATGAGATTTTCTCGGACTTGGACGCCGCCCTCCGTTATGTGGATTCCTGCCCGATCCCTACGGTGGTCAAGGCCGATGGCCTTGCCCTGGGGAAGGGCGTCCTGATCTGCCAGACGAGGGAGGAGGCGAAGCGGGCTGTCCGGTCTATGATGGAAGGCAAAATGTTCGGCGAAAGCGGCTCCAAGGTGGTCATCGAAGAATTTTTGACCGGGCCGGAGGTCTCCGTGCTCTCCTTTACCGATGGGGAAACCATCGTTCCTATGGTCTCCTCCATGGATCACAAAAGGGCCCTGGACGGCGACCTGGGGCTGAATACCGGGGGCATGGGGACGGTGGCGCCTAATCCGTACTATACGCCGGATATGGCGGCGGTGTGTATGGAGAAAATTTTCCTGCCTACCATCCGAGCGATGAAGGCGGAGGGACGGGCTTTTAAGGGCTGCCTGTACTTCGGGCTGATGCTTACGCCGGAGGGGCCGAAGGTGATCGAGTACAACTGCCGCTTCGGGGATCCGGAGACCCAGGTGGTGCTGCCCCTGCTGGAGGGCAGCCTGCTGGAAATTATGCTGGCGGTCTCTGAAGGGCGGCTGGCGGATACGGAAGTCAAATTCAGCGAAAAATCCGCCTGCTGCGTTATCCTCGCGTCCCAGGGGTATCCGCA
This sequence comes from uncultured Oscillospiraceae bacterium, assembly GCA_910587645.1. GTDB lineage: Bacteria > Bacillota > Clostridia > Oscillospirales > Oscillospiraceae > Pelethomonas. The sequence continues at coordinate 67,298 of CAJUNA010000033.1, read as the reverse complement.
GAAATATGAGAAGGGATTTCCGATTTCCCTGCCGGAAACCGGGGAGGATGAGTACATCTATGTCGCCGGCGCCGTGGAAAAGGACGGCAGGCTGCTGACCAGCGGAGGCCGGGTGCTGGGCGCGGCGGCGGTGGCGGAGACGCTGCCGGACGCGGTCGGGAAGGCCTACAAGCTGGCCGGCCAGGTGCGTTTTGAAAACGCCTTCTGCCGCAGGGATATCGGGCAGAGGGCGCTGGAGGCCTTGCAGCGCCAAGGGTAAGGCTTACCATCAGGGAGGAAGAATAAAAAATGGTCTATCGGATTTTTGTGGAAAAACGCCCCGGCTTGTCCCCGGAAGCCGGGAACCTGCTGAACGACTTAAGGGGATTTCTGGGGATTGCCCGTTTGACGGGCATCCGTATCCTCAACCGCTACGACGTGGAGGGCGTGGCGCCTGAAGTCTATGAAAAAGCGAAGCACATCGTCTTTTCCGAGCCGCAGGCGGACGTGGTCTGGGACGAGTCCTTCCCGGAGCCTAGGGACCTCCACCGCCTGCTGGCCGTGGAGGCGCTGCCGGGGCAGTTCGACCAGCGGGCTGACTCCTGCGCCCAGTGCATCCAGCTCATGGCCGGCGTGGAGCGGCCGAGGGTGGCGCACGCCAAAGTGTACATGTTGCAGGGGCCGCTGTCCCAGGAGGACATGGATAAGATCAAGGGCTACCTGATTAATCCCGTGGAGTGCCGGGAAGCGTCTATGGACAAGCCTGCCACCCTGGAGCGCAGCTATCCCCAGCCGCCTATGGTGGAGACCTTGGACGGGTTTACCGGCCTGGACGGGGCGGGGCTGCAAGAACTGTTAAGCCGCCTGGGGCTGGCGATGGATTTGGATGATCTGAAGTTTTTGCAGGCTTATTTCCGGGATACCGAGCATCGCGATCCGACCATTACCGAGGTGCGGGTGGTGGATACCTATTGGTCCGACCATTGCCGTCATACGACGTTTTCTACCCACCTTGGCCAAATCCAGATCGCCGACCCGGCGGTACGGAAAGCCTATGAACGCTATCTGGACGCCCGGGTGGAGGTCTACGGGGAGGAAAAGGCCGCGGCAAGGCCCCAGACCTTGATGGATATTGCTACCATCGGGACGAAGGTGCTGAAAAAGCGGGGCATGCTGCCGGAGCTGGACGAGAGCGAGGAAATCAACGCCTGCTCTATCCACGTACCCGCGAAAATCCGCACGGAGACGGGGGAGTCGGAACAGGATTGGCTGCTCATGTTCAAAAACGAGACACACAACCATCCTACCGAAATTGAGCCGTTCGGCGGCGCGGCCACCTGTATCGGCGGGTGCATCCGGGACCCCTTGTCCGGACGGGCTTACGTCCACCAGGCTATGCGGGTCACCGGCTGCGGCGACCCCAGGGCGCCCTTCGCGGACACCCTCCCAGGGAAGCTGCCCCAGAGGAAGCTGGCCGTTACGGCGGCGGCAGGGTACAGTTCCTACGGCAACCAGATCGGGCTTGCGACAGGGCATGTGGCGGAGATGTACCACCCCGGCTATATCGCCAAGCATCTGGAATGCGGCGCGGTGGTGGCGGCGGTCCCGGCGGAGAACGTCCGGCGGGAGCGGCCTGCGCCGGGGGATGTGGTCATCCTCCTGGGCGGGCGCACGGGACGGGACGGCATCGGCGGGGCTACCGGTTCCTCCAAAAGCCATAATCTGAAGTCCCTGACCACGATGGCTTCCGAGGTGCAGAAGGGCAACGCGCCGGAAGAGCGGAAGCTTCAAAGGCTGTTCCGGAATCCTGCCGTGACGAAAATGATCAAGCGGTGCAACGACTTCGGCGCGGGGGGCGTCTCTGTGGCTATCGGCGAATTGGCCGGTGGGCTGGAGATCGACCTGGACGCGGTGCGGAAGAAGTATGATGGGCTGGACGGCACGGAGCTGGCCATCTCTGAGAGCCAGGAGCGGATGGCCGTGGTGGTAGCGGCGGAGGACGCGGAGAAGTTTATCGCCCTGGCCGGAACCGAAAACCTGGAAGCTTACCAGGCCGCCGTGGTCACGGAAAACCAACGGATGGTTATGAAATGGCGGGGAGAGACCATCGCGGATTTGAGCCGCGCGTTCCTGGACACCAACGGCGCGGTGAAGCATGCCGCCGTGGCGGTGCCGGAATATGCCGGATGCGGGGTGGAACAGCCTGCCACCCTGCGGGAGATGGCCGGAAGCCTGCGCTCCGCCTCCCGGCGGGGGCTGGTGGAGCGGTTCGACGGCTCCATCGGCGCGGGGAGTGTCACCATGCCCTTCGGCGGGAAAACCCAGCGGACGCCCGCCCAGTCCATGGCCGCGCTGCTGCCGGTGGAACCCTGCGCGGAGACCGGACAGGCCAGCGTTATGGCCTATGGCTGCGACCCGGCGTATTTGTCCAAAACGCCTTATTGGGGCGCGTATGCCGCTGTGGCGGTTTCTTTGGCGAAGCTGGTGGCCGCCGGGGCGGACTACCGGAAAGCGTATTTGACCTTGCAGGAGTATTTTGAAAAGCTCCGAACCGAGCCGGAGCGGTGGGGAAAGCCCTTCCAGGCCCTTCTGGGCGCGCTGGACGCGCAGTTGGATTTCGGCGCGGCGGCAATCGGGGGGAAGGACTCCATGAGCGGCTCCTTCCTGGAAATGGATGTGCCGCCGACGCTGATTTCCTTTGCCATCGCGCCTGTGCTGGCGGGGGAGGTCGTTACGCCGGAATTTAAAGAAGCCGGGCATCCGGTGTACCGCTTCGCCCCGAAGGACGATTCGGCGGAGAGCCAGAAGGCCGCGTGGGACGCTTTCCATGGGCTTTGCCAGGAGGGCAAGGTGAAAGCCGCCTGGGCGGCGGAGAACGGTTTGGCGGACGCGGTGATGCAGATGTCCTTCGGCAACAGGATTGGGTTCCAAAGCAGGGAGGACGGCGTGAATTGGTTCGGGACCGGCTCCGCTGTGATTGTGGCGGAACTGGCGGAGGATGTGGATTCGCCCTACGGCAGGCGTATTGGCGTTACGTCAGAAGAGCCGGTTGTCTCTATTTTAGGCGATTCCGCTTCCATTGACGAGCTGCTGGCGATAAATGAGGGCGTTTTGGAGGACGTATATCCTACCCGCGCGGAAACGGAGGGGACGCTGCCTGCGGCCGCTGCCGTTACAAAAGGCGCGGCAGCGCCTGCCGTGGCGAAGCATAAATACGCTAAGCCCAGGGTGGTCATTCCGGTGTTCCCCGGGACGAACTGCGAGTATGACAGCCTTCGGGCTTGCCTCCGGGCGGGGCTGGATGCCATGACTGTCGTAATCCGGAACCTGACGCCGGACGCGCTGGAGCAGTCCGCAGTGGAGTTGGAACACGCGATGCGGAAAAGCCAAATCGTGTTCCTCCCCGGCGGGTTCTCAGGAGGGGATGAGCCGGATGGATCCGCAAAGTTTATCGTCTCCTTCCTGCGCAACCCGAGGCTGGCGGACGCTGTCCATGACCTGCTCCAAAACCGGGACGGGCTGATGCTGGGCATCTGCAACGGTTTCCAGGCGCTGGTGAAGCTGGGGCTGATCCAATTTGGGGAAATCCGGGATACGGATGAGAACTGCCCCACCCTGACCTATAACGCCATCGGGCGGCATCAGTCCTCCATCGTGCGCACCCGGGTCTGCTCCAACCTGTCCCCGTGGCTGATGGAGACGGAGCCGGGGGAAGTGTTCAACGTACCGGTTTCCCACGGCGAGGGGCGGTTTGTTGCGCCGGAAAGTGTTTTGGCGCAGTTGGGCGCCAATGGGCAGATTGCTACCCAGTATGTGGATCTGGACGGCTGCCTGAGCATGGACGCCGCCTTTAATCCCAACGGCTCCCTGTGGGCGGTCGAGGGCGTGACTTCCCCAGACGGCCGGGTGCTGGGGAAAATGGGCCACAGCGAGCGCATCGGGCCGATGCTTTACCGGAATGTCCCCGGGAAGTATGACATGGGATTGTTCCGCAGTGCGGTAAGGTACTTCCAATAATTCGGTCACTTCTGCGGTTGGGCAGCCGTGTGGCGCGGGGCGTCATACGGCTGCCTTTTGCCAGACGGCGGTTTTGGTGGATTTGTATGATTTTCCGGAAATTTGAATATTTTACGCTGTTTTGCTTGCTAAGTGCCTACGGTTTGTGTTAAGATAGAACAAATCCGCCCGTTCGCGCGGCAGGGGCGGAAAATAATGCTTGAGGGCCGTCATCCATGAAACAGAGTAAGTATGTGATCTCTAAACGCCGGGAGCAGATTCTGAACTATTTGCGCGAAAATGGAGAGACCAGGGTGGAAAAACTCAGCGAATTGTGCCAGGTGTCGCCGCTGACTATCCGGCGGGATCTGAGCGCGCTGGAGGAGAGCCGGGCGGTGCTGAGAAGCTTCGGCAGCGTCCAGCTTGCCGGTAATTCCGATGGCCCCGCGACCTTTGAGGAAAAAGAGATCACCCACCGCCGGGAAAAGGTCAAAATCGCCGCCGAGGCTGGTAAGCATATTCCTGAAAGCGCGACCGTCTTTATGAACTCTGGGACAACGGTGCTGGAAGTGCTGAAGGTTGTGGGGAACCGGAATATTACCGTGGTTACCAATAATGCCTTGGCTTACACCTGCTGTAAGCACGGTGGGGCGCAGATTATCTGCACCGGTGGGACGTATTTCGATTTGACGAAAGCCTATGTGGGGGATTTTGCCGGCGATATCGTGGGGAAAATTTACGCCGATGTCTGTATCCTGGGGGTTAACGGCATTAGTACCGAAGGGGGGCTGACAACCTCTGTCTTGCAGGAGACCATCATCAATGAGAAAATGGCGGAGCGGTGCCTGGGAAAGGTCATCGTTGTGGCGGACGGCAGTAAGATCGGCCGCACCTATAGCTTTGTCAGTCTCAGTCTCAACCGGGTGGGGCTGCTGATTACCGATGCCAGCGCGGATGTGGAAGAAATTGATAAGCTGCGCGGTGCGGGCGTCGATGTAGTGATTATGGAGTGAGCATTGCTGGCAAGAGACTAAGAGACCGCCCACAGGACTTTGTCCTGTGGGCGGTTTTATATTTATGGACGTCAGAGGGTAGAGACGCCCAGCCGGTATTGTGCTTCCATCCAATGCTTGGCGGCGGATACCGCCTCCCTGCCGCCGGTTTCCCCGTCATACCACATTTCCATCATATATGGCCCGGTATATCCCAGGCGCTCCAGCTGGCGGAAACGCTTGGGGAAGTCCACACAGCCTGTGCCGAAGGGGACGCACTTGAATTTGCCCGGGAAGTCCTCTGTTACCGCAATCGTGTCCTTGAGGTGAACCGCTACGATGCTGCCTATCCCGCGCTCCAGTTCAAAGTCTACATCGTTCTCCGGCCACGCGCTGAGGTTGCCAAGATCTGGGTAGGCCTTGTACCATGGGCTGTGCAGCATCGTCTCGTAAGACATATGCTTGGAAATCGAGTTGAGAAAGGACGTGTCCATGATTTCCATTGCCAACATGACCTGTTTCCGGGCCGCAAGCTCCGCCGACCAGGCCATTCCCTCACGAAACAGGCGGACAGATTCCGGTGTGGACGGTTCGTAGTACACATCGTATCCCGCAAGCTGGATTACGCGGATGCCCATGGCGGCCGCAAAGTCGATGGCGCGTTCCATAATCCGGCGCGCCCGTTCCCGGACGGCGGGGTCGCGGCTGCCAAAAGGGAAACGGCGGTGGGCGCTTAGGCACATAGACTGGAAGCCTATGCCTTCTTCATAGCAGATCCGGCGCAGGCTTTCCATCTGCTCCTTAGTCCAGTCTAAACGGGCCAGGCGGCTGTCCGACTCGTCTATGCTGATCTCCATGAAGTCAAAGCCAAGCTCTTTCGCCGTCCGCAGGCGGCTGGCCCAGTCCTCTGCCGGATCCAGGGCCTTTTCATACAGGCCTAGAAGATGTTTTCCCAGCATGGTTACCGCTTCACCCGGGCGCTGCCGCCGCCCGCCAGGGACTCCGCTTCGGCTCGGGTCACCAGGTTCCAGTCGTTGCGGATGGTATGGCAGAGGGCGGAATAGGCTGTGGCGAAGTCGATGGCTTCCTGGCCGTCCTTCCCCTCCAGCATGCTGTAGATCAGCGCAGACGCGAAGCTGTCGCCGCCTCCGACCCGGTCGTTGATCTCAATGTTCTCGTACTTCCGGGAGACGAAAAAGCCGTTTTTCGTCATGATGCAGCCCTGCCAGTTGTTTAAAAGCGCGGTACGGACTTCCCGCAGGCTGGCGCCGACAACTTGGATGTGGGGATATTTTTCCATGACCTTTTCCGCTGACTTCCGGTAGTTCTGCGGGTCAATGGAGGTGAAATTCTCGTCAGTTCCGCCGGCCTGGATACCTAACATGGCATCGAAGTCTTCCTCGTTTCCGAGGATGACATCAATGTAGGGCATGAGGGACTCCACCGCGCGGCGGGCGTCCTCCCGGCTCCAGAGCGTGCCGCGGTAGTTCAGATCGTAGCTGGTGACCGCGCCGTTTGCCTTGGCGGCCTTCAGGGCGGCGAGGACTTCTCCGGCGGTGTGTTCGCCCAGGGCGGTGACAATGCCTGTGGTGTGGAACCAGCGGGTATCCAGCGTCTTTTGCCAGTCGATGTCTCCGGGCTGGATGCGGCTGAGGGCTGTGTGGCCCCGGTCGTAAATCTGATAGCTGGGACGAGGGCCGATGCCTACCTCTACAAAGGCCAGGCCGTTGCGGACACGGCCGATTTTGTCAAATGGTTCCACCACTACATTGGTCATGTCTACGCCGTACATCCGGGCGCGGTTGACGATATAGCTGCCTGTCCAGTTGTCTACCAGCTTGGTTACGTAGGCGGTGCGCAGAGTGGGTAGGAGACGTTCTACGCTCAGGTTGGAAATGTTGACGCAGCAGTTCAGTTCCGCTGCCGCGATGCCCAGGTGCAGCTCCTCCGCCTGGCCGAGACGGTCGTGGTTGGGAGGGGTGAGACGGATATTGGGCTCGCCGAAGCTCATGAAATCGTATTTTGCCATCGTGTAGCCCTCCCCCATCAGAGCATGGAGCGGAAAGGGATGTTCTGGGGCGCTTCGAAGCAGTCCTCAAAGCCCCGGCGGTGGTGGTAGGCCAGCTTGTCTTTGTCCGTGGGATAGACGTACTTGCCGCCGACCTCCCAGAAGAAGGGGTGGAACTGGTAGCCCAGACGGTCCTTCTTCATGTCGTAGAGGACCTTGATCTCATTGATATCCGCCATAAAGTTCGTCCATACGTCATAGTGGATGGGGACTACTACTTTGCACCGCAGTGCCTCCGCCATCCGGAGGATATCCACGGAGGTCATCTTGTCCGCCATGCCTACCGGGTTCTCCCCGTAGGAGCCGAAAGCTACGTCGATGTCGTAGTCCTTGCCATGCTTGGCAAAGTAGATGGAGTAGTGGGAGTCGCCGGAGTGGTAGATGTTTCCGCCGCTGGTCTTGAGGAGATAGTTTACTGCTTTGTCGTCCATATCCGATGGGCAGACGCCGGTCAGCTCTTCCCGGTCCGGGCCGGTGGAGTCCGTCGTTACCAGGCAGGTGCGGTCGAAGGAGTCCAGGCAGACAATCTCAATGTCCTTTACCTTCACCACATCGCCGGGACGAACCGTGATGCAGCGATCCGCCGGGACACCCCAGTTGATCCAGGTCTCTACGCTCTTTTTCGGGCCAATGAAGGGGACGGGGATTTCCTTCCCGTTCTCATCCGTGGTGGCCATGCCGCTCTGGATGACGTGGGCGGCCCATTCGGCGCTCATGTGATCCTGGTGGTAGTGGGTGGCAAGTACCGCGTCTACATGCTTGAAGCCAAAGGGGTCGAATACGAAGGGCACTGCCCGCAGGTTGGGCTGCATCCGACGCCCGCCGCACATGTTGGCCATCTGGTGGCCTACCTTCATTTTGTCATCGCCGTGAGTCCGTTTGCCGTTGCCGCACCAGAGGTCTACGGTGATGTTGGCCCCGCCGGCGGTTTTCATCCAGATGCCCGTGCAGCCCAGCCACCACATGGCCACTGTGCCGGGGGCGACTTCCTCGTTCTCAATGTCCTCGTTGAGCCACGTCCCCCACTCGGGAAAGGTGCCCATAATCCACTTCTCACGGGTCATTTCTGATACTTTGCTCATATTTTTATTCCCTCCCTGATTTACTGTCCTATCGTATATATTGCAATCTCATCGGTCTCACGGTTGGCGGATACAAGGATGTCCTCCCCCCGGCTGTTGACAAAATGGAACACGTTGGCGCTGCCGCAGTCATGGTCGATGGCCTCCGTTTTCCAGGCGCCGTTTTCATAGAATACCATCAGCAGATCCCGGGCGCCCTTGCGGTGCCCTACCAGCCATACCGGCTTCCCCTGGATGCGGCAGGGCCAGGAGGCATGGAGCATCTCCATCGGTTCGGGATGTTCCCAGACCTTTTCGTAAACGCCCGCGCCGTTTTTATGGCAAATGTACAGCCTGTCCCCGTGGAAGGGGGCAATGCAGCCCAGCTCAGGTTCGCCATCGCCGTCAAAATCCAGCAGTACCGCATCGCTGACCGGCTGGTCGTGGAGCTGGTTCACGATCCAAGCTCCGGCAGGGGCCTCCGGGGGGATGAACTGGAAAACACCCTCGTCACAGGTCACAAGGCCCGTCTGGATGCCATGGTCCAGATAGGCGCTATAGCCGTGGTTGTGGGTCATACCCTCCCGCAGGAGGGTCAGGGGAAGCTGGTTTTCTTCACGGTAAGGGGTTAGGTCTGGCGGCAGGACGGCAGCGTAGACCCGGCCCGGCTTGCTCCAATCGTCTTTATAGCCGTGGCCGCTCTTTAGGCAGCAGACCAGCAGGTACACCGTCCCGTTCCGCTCCAGAAGGCCAAAACGGTGGACAAAAGGTGCATCCACCAGGGTGCGAACCGCCCAGTCCGCCGATCCCCGCCGGGTGGCGAGGACGATTTTTGCCTGGGCGGAATCATTGGGGGAATAGAACTGGTGGGTGGCGAGGAACTGGTCCTCCCGCCCAGGGATCTGTGCCATGGTCATGACCCCGCCCGGCTCCGTCCAGACCGTCTCCAGGCACTTCCCGTCTTCATCATATAGACGGCAGGGATCGTGCTTCTCAGCGGCAACCAGGAATTGCAGCTTCCCTTCCCGGCGCATAGGGGCAATGGAGTAACACTTGGGGAGCGTGTCGATGGCTTTTTTAATGAATTTCACGGTGGTTCCCCCTTATTCATGCCGGCCAGACGCCCGGAAGGCCAGCGCGTAGGGATCCTCCCGGCCCTCCACTGTAAGGACACAGCCGTCCGCTTCCGGCTTGCAGGAAGCCTTTACGCGGGGATCTAATGGGGTGAGTTGGGCGTCGAACCGGGGGATGAATACGGAGAATCCATCCTGCGGCACCTTCGTGAGCAGGATGTAGCGGTTTTTGCCCTTTTCCACAAAGTGGATGTCGCAGGGGACGGCCTGGGTGGATTCCCGGCCGCAAATATGGGTGCCATAGATGGCTTCGCCATTGATTTCCAGCCATTGGCCCAGGGCTAAAAGACGGTCCTCCTGCCAGTCGGGGATGGTTCCGTCCGCCTTGGGGCCTACGTTGATAAGCAGATTGCCGTTGTTGGCTACGGTGGCAACGAGCAGGTCGATCAAGTCACGCTTGGATATGGCGTTGGATTCGTTTTCCATCTGGTTGTAGCCGAAAGACAATCCCAGGCCGCGGCACATCTCCCACTTTTCCGCCCGGGAGGATTCGCCGGAACGGTACTCCTTGGTAAGATAGCCGTGGTAGAAGCCGCTGAAACGGTCGTTTACTACCGCGTCCGGATCCGCATTATAATAGTGGGCCAGCAGGTGCTTGAGATGCTCCTCCCCGGCGGCGGGCCAGCCTACATCGTTCCAGAACAGGGAGGGGTGGTAGGTGTCCAGCAGCTCCTTGCTCTGGTTGAACACTAGGTCCGCGTATTCGCCGGTGGGTGGGCAATAGCTGGCGATATGCTCCTTGCTGAATACTGGCTCATCGTAGACGTGCCAGTTGAGATAGCCGGAGTAATACAGGCCCATGCGCATGTCTGTTTTTGCTACCGCACGGCACAGCTCGCCGGTGATGTCGCGCATAGGGCCGCGCCGGTCGGAGGAAAAGTCCGTATACCGGGAGGGGAACAGGCAGAAACCATCGTGGTGCTTGGTTACCAGAACCACGTATTTGGCCCCCGCCTGTTGGAACAGGCGGACCCAGCGGTGGGGATCCCAGTTTTCCGCCTTCCACATGTCTACGAACTTGTCGTAGGGGAAGTCCTTTCCGTAGGTCTTAATATGGTGCTCGTAAGTGGGGCCTTCGCCTACGCGGACGGAATTGGCGTACCACTCCGCGTAAGGGTTGTTGGTATACCAGCCGTACTCCGTGGGGATCTCACCCAATTGGAAGGAGGGGTTGGCGTAGGCGGGGACGGAATAGGGGCCCCAGTGGATGAAAATACCCAGCTTGCAGTCCTCATACCACTGAGGGATGGGACGGGCATTCAGGGAATCCCATTCCGCGAAATATTTTTTCTTCATTGGCTTAATGTCCTCCTGATGTCAGATTGTTAGCCTTTGACCGCGCCAGCGATGCCGCTGACAAAGTACTTCTGGAACATGAGATAGATCAGAAATACCGGCAGTATGGAAATCAGCACCCCCGCGTTCAGCAGGCCGTAGTCCACAGTAAATTCCCCGAAAAAGCTCAACAGGCCGTTGGGCACCGTCTTCATGGAGTCGTTGGTAATCAGTACGCTTTGCAGCATGAACTCGTTCCAGGTGTAAAGGAAGTCCATGATGACCGCAGAAGCGATGGCCGGCTTGGACAGGGGCATAATGATGGTGGCGTACAAACGCAGGTTGCCGCAGCCATCGATGCGGGCCGCCTCGTCCAGCTCTTTGGGCAGCCCGGCGAAAAATCCACGGAATACCATGGTGGCCAGCGGGATGCCGAAGCCGATATAGGTCAGGATCAGGCACAGGTACGTGTTGGTCAGATGCAGGCGGGAGTAGACCAGATTCAGCGGGATCAACGCAATCTGCTGGGGCAGCATCATGCCAACCAGGACGAAAATGAACAGGCTCCGGCTGTGTTTGATGCCCAGCCGCGTGAGGGCAAAGGCCAGCAGGGAAGCAAACAGGACGCTTAACGGCACCTTGATGAAACAGACGATCAGGCCGTTTTTCAGATACAGGCCCAGGCGTCCCTCCACCCAGGCGTTCCGGTAGTTGCGCCATTGCAGCTCCTCTGGCAGCTCGAACAGGCCCATGCCGCTGAAAAAGTCGGCGCTGCTTTTTACCGAGGTGAACATCACCGTGATGACCGGAATCAGCCAGATCAGCGCCAGCAGAGTCAGACCCGTGTACAGGGCAATTTGATTGACAGTTTTTTGTTTCATGACGGCGTCAGTCCTCCTTTGTGGAATATAACACGTAGGGAACGATAATCACCATCATAATCAGCATCATGATCGAGGCGATGGCACTGCCGGTGCCTAGGTTGGTGTAGGAGAAGGTCTGGGAATACATGTAGGAGGCCAGGGTTTGCGTGGAGTTCACCGGGCCGCCGTTGGTCATGACGTAGACTACATCGTACACCTTCATGGACGCGATGGTCAGGGTGGCAAATACAATAACGAAAGTCTCCTTAAGCTGGGGGATGGTGATGTGGAAGAACAGGGCCGCCTTATTGGCCCCATCTACCTCCGCAGCTTCGTACAGTTCCTTGGGTACGCCTTGCAGGCCCGCCAGGAAATATAACATGGGCTGGCCAATCCCCTGCCAGAGGGCGGCGATGAATACGCAGTAGAGGGCAATCTTCGGCTCGGAGAGCCAGACAATGCTTAAATGCTCCAGGTGCAGGAAGTGCAGCAGCTCGTCCAGGAAGCCTATGTTGGGATTGTATATCCATCGCCAGACGATGCCGATGACCACCCAGGAGAGCATATATGGAAAATAAAAAATGGCACGGTAAACAACGCGGCCGCGGAACTTCCGGTTCAACAGCACCGCCAGAAGCAGCGCCAGCGTCATGGTGAATACGATGGTCAGAATAATCCAGATCAGGTTATTTTTCAGCGCGATCCGAAATACCTGATCCTTGGTGAACAGGTTGACATAGTTGGTAAGGCCTACAAAGGTCATTTTTCCTAGGCCATTCCACTTAAACAGGCTTAGGAACAAAGAATACAGGGCCGGGGCGACAACTACGGCACAGTATATCAGCATCGCCGGGACCATAAATAGATAGCGGGTTTTCTTTTGTTTTAACAATGTTTCCTCCCCTCTCCGCCGGCACTGCGGAAAAGGATGCCCCGGACGTTGCGCCATATCACATATGTCCGGAGCATCCTTTGTCTTTATTCTCTTACAGGTGTTGCGGGGTTACTGGTTAGCCAGGTAGCTCTCTACTGCGGCCTGGATCTCCGCACCAGCGGCATCGGGGGTGATAGTCCCCAGAATGACGGCCTCGCAGGTGGCGAAGTACTGGCTCATGACCTCGGGGGCGACCTTCAGATCCATAACGGTAAAGCTGCCGTTTTCACTGATGGCTTCCAGCATCCCATCGGCCAGCGCGTAGTTTTCCGGCAGTTCTACGCCGATGGTAGCGGTAGGCTGCTCAATGGCATCGTGGGCAGTGATGCTCTCCTGGCTGTAATAGTAGTCCCAGAACAGCATGGCGGCTTCCAGCTTCTCATCGGTGATGTTGGCGTTGAACTGGCAGAGCTTGGCGTAAGCGGAAATGCGGCCCGTGCCGGTGGGGAAGACGAACCAGGCGTAGTCCTCGGGATTATAGCCGTTGGCATAGATGGCGGAGGACATACCGGGGTTCTCCATAATCATGGCGGCGGAGCCGGTGTAGACCAGCATGGTGGAGGAGTTGGCGTCCTCGGTGAGAACCGTGGAGGGGAAGTAGCCCTTGTCAATCCACTCTTTGAGCTTGGCAAAGCTCTTGGTGACCGCTTCGGACTGGCTCCAGTCGGTCTTGAGGGACAGCAGGCTGTCGTGCTCCTCCTCGCCGGCATAGTACTCCAGCAGAGCCTCGTGGGTGCGCATCATGGCGTTGCCGTAAGTGGACATGGGGATAATGCCGTTGGCCAGCAGGGTGTCACACACAGCCTCCAGCTCCTCCAGGGTGGTGGGGACCGTCAGGTTATACTGCTGGAAGATGTCGGCGCGGTAGAACATGACAATACCGACCAGGTTTTGAGGCAGGCCCACCATCTTGTCCTCATAAGCCACCTGCTCCAGTGCGCCAGCCAGGAAGCGGTTGTTCCAATCATGGCCAGCGGCGTAGTCCGTGAGATCAAGGCACAGGTCGTTTTGGGCAAAGAAATCCGCCAGGACGCCACCCCAGTTGTACCACATGTCGGGCAGGGTGTTGGAGGACGCGGCGATCTTCGTGTTGGCCTTGATGTCATCGGAGGACATGAAGGTGGTCTCGATCTTGATGTTGGGGTATTTCTCCATAAAGTCAGCGATGATGGGCTCCTCCGCCGCCTGGCGCCAGGTGGGGGTCCAGAAGGTCAAGGTGACTTCCCCGGCAGCGGGATCCGCAGGCTCGTTATCCGCAGGCGGCGTGGCCGGTTCATCGGTCTTGGCCGGGGGTGCAGATGGTTCATCGCCCTGCTGGTTGTTGGAGCATCCGGCAAACAAGCCAAGCATTAGGGCCAGGGCTAACAAGAGACACAATCCGTTCTTTTTCATGTTTCTTCTTCCTTTCGATTCTGATGATTTTTTGGGTGCGGTTGTGTGCATGGCACAGGCGGTTTTATGAGTTGGTAATTCATAAAATATAACAGCTTGTGCGTTTTATGAACGATACGTTCATATTTGTATTATATATCATGCGAGTTTTCTTGTCAAACATTTTAAGATGCTGGAAAATACGAAAAATATGATGGTTTGTTGTGCTATTTGACGATAAAATCGTTCATAAAATACCGCAATCGGTTAAATGCTCACTTTCTGGCCGGTGGAAAATAAAAATACTCCCTGTGATCCGCGCTTTTAGGGAGGTATTTTACTGAAATGTTTCGGATCTGCTGTGTGACGGTATGGGGACAGGGTTATTTTGTGCAGACGGGGAGGTATCCATTCTGGCGGGACGGAGGTGCCGTGCATTAGATGTAATCTTGTTTTTTACGTTGCGGCCTATTACTTTCAAAATCACATCCGCTCTTTTGGTGTAAATCGCAGAGAAATTAGGCTTATAGGTTTAAGGCCCAGCCAATAACACGCGCAAAAAGGAGACGATTTCCGCAGCCGGAATCGTCTCCTTTGTATGCCCGCCAAGTGGTATGACGGCCCCATCTGCAAGATTTATCTTATCCTTGCTGATTTCGCTGGGAAGAGTTATAATACCACTATCTGTAAGTTCGCTTTTTATATTGCCCTTTTATAATTTGTGGTGCTAAAATGGTACCTATTCATAAAAACCAACTTATGTAGAGATTTTGCATGATATAAAAAGATATATGGAAAAACTTTTTTGTTAAGCCATTCCTGCAAACTATAATCATATACAGTGGCTTATAAGAAGATTTCCCGCTACATAGTCATTAAACTTTGAAAGGAACTGCTTACTATGGTATCCGCAAAAACGAAGGTCATCAACCCCCAGGGACTACACATGCGTCCCGCACAAGTATTCGTCTCCGCCATGAAGGATATGGACTGTGACGTGCGTATCCTTTTCAACGGAAAGTCTATCGACGCCAAGTCCATCATGAGCGTAATGCTCTCCTGCATCAAGCAGGGCGCTGAGATCGAAATTCAATGCAGCGGCCCCCAGGAGGAAGAAGCCCTCATGAAAGCGGTTGCCCTGCTGGAATCCGGCCTGGGCGATATGTGAGACGCTTTATGCAAACCCTGGCGGCCGGTAAAGGCTACCAGGGCAAAAAGGAGGAACGACCCATGATCCTGCAAGGAATCGCCGCATCGGATGGCATAGGCCTGGGCCGGGCCGTCTGCGTGCGGGAAGCGAGCCTGGATTATTCCAATGTGCGCTACTCCGATAAAGAGACGGAAAAAGCCCGCCTCCAGGAGGGCATTGCGGAATTTAGCCGGCGCACCTCAGCCATGGCCGCACAAATCAGGGAGCGGCTGGGCGAGAAGGAAGCGGAAATCCTCACCGGGCAGATTGCCATGCTGGCCGATCCGTACATGCGCTCCCAGATGGAGGAAGCCGTGGAGGGAGGCTCCTGCGCCGAGGCGGCGGCAGACAGCGTATGTACCATGTATGCCGGCATGTTTGCTTGTGCTGAGGACGAGTTGATGCGCCAGCGGTCTGCGGACATCCGGGATATGCGAGGCCGCCTGCTGGCGATTCTCCTGGGTGAGATGGAGCTGGATCTGTCCCAGTTAGCCCCGGGAAGCGTCCTGGTGGCCCGGGATCTGACGCCGTCCATGACCGTGGGGCTGAAAAAGGAGAACATAGCCGCCATCCTCACCGAAACCGGAGGCAGAACCAGCCACGCCGCCATTTTGGCCCGCGCCCTGGAGCTGCCTGCTGTCCTCAGCGTGCCCAAAGCGTTGGAATTCATTAAGGACGGCGATGGGCTGATCGTAGACGGTGGGATGGGAGAAGTCATCCTCAACCCCGATGAGCGTACCCGGGACGAATATCTCAAGGGGCAGGAGGCCCTTCTTACCCAGCGGGCCTTGCTGGCGGCATACCGGGACCGTCCTACAGTGGACGCCAGCGGCAAACGTTACCGGCTCTATGCCAACATCGGATCCGCCGCCGAAGCGGAGGCAGCCCTCCGCGCTGGGGCGGAAGGCATCGGGCTGTTCCGCACGGAGTTTTTGTTCATGAACCGCGCCAGTCTCCCAGACGAGACGGTGCAGTACGAAGCCTACCGGGAGGTCTCCCATACCATGAAGGGCCGGGAAGTCATCATCCGCACGTTAGACGTGGGCGGCGATAAGGCTATCGAATATTTGAACATGGAACCGGAGGAAAACCCGTTTTTAGGCCACCGGGCTATCCGGTACTGCCTGGATTGCCCAGAGTTATATAAGGTGCAGCTCCGGGCCCTGCTCCGGGCGGGAGCTGAGGAGAAAAACATCCGCATTATGCTCCCTCTGGTCTCCTGCGTAGAGGAAGTCCGCTCAGCGCGGAAGCTGCTGGAGATATGCAAGGCGGAGCTGGAAGCCGAACGGATCCCCTACGATAAGGACATCGCTCTGGGTGTGATGATCGAGACCCCAGCGGCGGCGCTGATTGCCGACCTGCTGGCCCGGGAGGCCGGCTTCTTCTCCATCGGCACCAACGACCTGACCCAGTACACCATAGCGGCAGACCGGGGCAACGCCATGGTGGAGAAGCTCTATTCCGTCTTCCATCCCGCAGTACTGCGTTCTATTCGGAATGTGATAGCTGCCGCCAAGGAGGCGGGTATCCCTGTGGGCGTGTGCGGCGAAGCGGCGGCGGATCCCGCCCTCATCCCCTTGCTGATGGCCTGGGGATTAGATGAATTTTCCGTCAGCACAGCATCGGTGCTGTCCAGCCGGGCCTGTATTGGCCGCTGGCATGAAAGTGAAACGGCAAAGCTGGCCCAGGAGGCCCTCGGCCTGTCCACCGCCGCCAGTGTGGAGAGGTGCCTTCGGACTGCGGTGGGGCAGCCCGAAGGCGGGGAATTCCGGCGCTCTCACAGGAGGCAGGAAATTTCGCGTATAGAAGGGATACAGGGAGAAATTTAACCGCCTACTCTCCCTTTTCTTCCTTCTGCCTGCGGTACTGCCCCAGCATACCATCGTACTTCCTGCCGGTTATGCGGAAATAGATATCGAAGCCAATGGTCATGCCAAGGAAGATCAGGAAAAATATGCCGATGAACATAATCCACGCGCTGGCCCGTTCCACGGGAAACCACTCCACTTTCCATGCCGCGAAGGATAGCACAGGCAGGAACAACGCCACAAACAGTACGCTCCGCCAGGTGTAGCGCATTTTTTTGAAAATCCAGTTGGAAAAGCATACCCCCTGAATCAAGGTGGCCGCCACGCTCACCGCGAGCAGGGCCCACAGCATGGCCAGGGAAATTTCATCGCTGCGGAACACCGTACAGAAAAACAGGTAAATCGCCATAGTGCCGGTATACAGATAGCATGTGGCCGCTTTCCATTCCATAACGCCCTTCAAAAACCGTTTCATTGCAGAATACTCCTTTCTAACTCCCGCAGTTTGCCCTTAAGCTCCCCGGCGTACTGGCGGGATACGTACACCTGCTCCCCGTTGTCCATGGTTACCAGCATCCGTCCCCCCAGCTCCGGCCGGATGGACTGGATGCGCCGGAAATTGACGATGGCCGACCGCCCAGCCCGGAGGAAATCCAGTTCCCGCAGGGCGTCCTCCAATTCGTAGAGCTTCAGAGCGGACTCATAAACCGCATTCTCCGTATAGAGGAACGTTTTTTTGTCCGCTGTGTCGATGTAGAGGATGTCCTTCACGTCCAGCAGGCGCCGTTCGCCGTCCTTCAGGCCAACCAGCTTTTTCTGGTAGACCCGCAGCATAGCGACCAGCCGGAGGATGTCCTCGTCCGCCCGGGGGCAGTTGATGATTACTTCCGTCTCCGGAAAGGCCGGATCCTGGTTCAAGGTGATTTTCATGGCGTCCCCTCCTTTCCCGTCCATTCTAACAGAGGGGGGGCAGATTGCAAGCCGTTTTGCCTGAGTGGGCGTCCGGCGGGCGTGAGCGGCTGTTTTGGGCGGGCGAAATATTTTTTGTAAAATCCCCTTGACTCTAACTATGTAACCGAGGTCTGCTTTTCGGTACGGAAAAAGTAAACGGCAGGAAAAGTGCGAAGGGGCAAACCCTTCGCACTTTCTTCTGTCATAAATACTGCCGGATATCGGAGACAAGCTGTTCTTCCAGCCGGATCAGCCGTTTGGCGATGTCCTTGGAATCTTCATCCGCCGCCTTGTACTGGTTGAGGTACTTGTGGAGATACTTCGCCCCCATATTGCACCCATCGGTCATAAGGCCGGCGATGGCCTGGTCGGACGGATCCATTCCCAGCTTCACATTGGTTTTCATCCAGCTCATCCCCTTCGCCATAGGGCTTGGCTCTTTCCCCTCATCGTGGTATTTATCCAGCATCCCTTGCAATTCATGATCCAGGGCTTCATGGGCTTGCTTGCAGTCCGCCAGCCGCTCCTTGAAATTGCCGTTTTGTACGGCGTCCAGCACCTCGCCGATGGACGCCGCCCCCATTTTCACGCCCGCATCGCACTCCCGCAGCAGCTTAATCGTATCCGGTTCGATCATACAAATCCACTCCTTCTCCTTAAGATACCGGTAGTATTTCCGCTTTTTCCGCCCTTACGCAGTGCAGAACCGGCGGGAATTTGTCTAATCCCACCAGAAAACGCCGGAAGCCGTGCGGCATCCTGTCTATTCTGAACATTTACTTTTTATATTTAAAATGTTAAAGTGTTAAAGAAAACCAACACCGGATGACGCCGCAGCCAGGAAAATCACTGACAACATTCTCGGCGGCTTCGCCGCTGGGCCGTTATTGAGAACTAGTATAAAACAGAGGAGAGCAAAAATGGCACAGATCACATTTTACAAACACGACCCCATCCCCCTGGAAATGCACAAGGTTCGTATCGTACAGAAATTGAACCTGCTGCCCACCGCCCAACGGCTGCAAAAAATGAAGGACTCCGGCTACAACACCTTCCAGCTCCACAACAGCGACATCTTCCTGGATATGCTCACCGACTCCGGCGTCAACGCCATGAGCGATGACATGGAATCCGCCATGCTCCGGGCGGATGACGCCTACGCCGGCAGCGAGAGCTATTTCCGCATGGAGAAAAAGCTGCAAGAGCTGTTCGGCATCCAATACTGTCTCCCTGCCCACCAGGGCCGGGCCTGTGAGAACATCCTGGCCACCCGGTTCGTCAAGCCGGGCAACTGCGTCATCATGAATTACCACTTCACCACCGCCAAGGCCCACATCACCCGGGTAGGAGGCCGCGTGGAGGAGCTGGTCAAGGACGAGGGCCTTGCCAGCAAGAGTACGCTCCCCTTCAAAGGCAACATCGACCTGGAAAAGCTGGAAGCCTGTATCCGCAAGGAAACCCCGGAAAATATCCCCTTCGTGCGCCTGGAGGCGGGCACCAACCTCATTGGCGGCCAGCCCATTTCCTACGCCAACATGAAGGCCGCCACGGGCATCTGCAAAAAATACGGCGTCATGACGGTCCTGGATGCGTCCCTGCTCCAAGACAACCTGTATTTTATCAAAACCCGCGAGGAAGGCATGGCGGACAAGAGCGTCCGGGAAATCACCCGGATGGTTGCGGATTTGTTTGACATCATCTACTTTTCCGCCCGGAAGTTCGGCTTTGCCCGCGGCGGCGTTGTGCTGGTACGCGACCGGGATTTGTACTACTCCATGGAAGACTTAATCCCCATGTTCGAGGGCTTTTTGACTTACGGAGGCATGTCCGTCCGGGAAATCGAAGCCATGACGGTGGGCTTTGAGGAGAGCATGGACATGAACATCATCTCCCAAGGCCCCCAGTTTGTGGGCTACTGCGTCAAAAACCTGGACGATTACGGCGTCCCCGTCATTACCCCCGGCGGTGGCTTGGGCGCGCATCTGGACGCGGGCGAGTTTGTCAGGCATCTGCCCCAGGAGCAGTACCCTGCCGGGGCGCTGGTCTGCGCGCTCTACATCTGCGGCGGCATCCGCGGCATGGAGCGGGGCACCCTCTCCGAGGAGCGCAACGCCGATGGCAGCGAGCGCATGGCGTCTATGGAACTGGTCCGCCTGGCTTTCCCCCGCCGGGTGTTCACCCTCTCTCAAACGGAGTACGTCATTGACCGGGTGAAGTGGCTCTACGACCACAGGGATCTGATCGGCGGGCTGCGGTTCGTCCATGAGCCGGCCACCCTGCGGTTCTTTACCGGCGTACTGGAACCCATTGGCGATTGGCCGGAAAAGCTGGCGGAGGCGTACATAAAAGATTTCGGCTCCGGCCAATAATGTCAAATTCCACGGCAAAATAGGCTGTCCGAACCGGACAGCCTATTTTTTCATGGGAAACCACCCTTAAAATTTCACAGTATGAGCCAATTCCAACTCTTGACAAAGGTGGTATAATAGTATCGCTATAGGTGCGCCCCCAGGCGCGTCAGATCACAACCGAAAGAAGGAGTAGTCGATGAAACAACACAAAAAGGCCCTGGCTGTGTGGCTGGCGGCGATTCTGCTGCTGCTGGCCGGGGCGCTGCTCACCGGGTCGCCGGGGCGTTCGGAGAGCGTACAGGAAACCATGCGGGACGCGGTGCTGCACAACTTGAACCAGATCGACCTGCTGGGCTTAAAAACCGTCAACCCCGGCATGATTTCCGCCTTTCTGGTGACGGCGTTCTTATTGCTCGCCGCCCTGCTGCTGCGCATTTTGGTGATTCCCCGCTTCCAGTACGCGCCGGGAAAACTGCAAATGCTGCTGGAGGAAGCTGTAGGGCTGTTCGACCGTATGGCGCAGGGCAGCAGCCCCCACCGGTTCCGGTTTGTGGGCGCGTACATCTTCGCTGTAGGCGCGTACATATTTGTGGGGACCCTGTTCGAGCTGCTGGGCATCCAGGCCGCTACTACCCTGGGCCATCCTATCACCCTGCCCGCGCCCCTGTCGGATGTTAACGCCGCCATCGCCCTTGGCACGCTGTCCTATTTGGCCATCGTCTCCGGCGGCGTGGCGGAGCACGGGATCAAGGGCGTGGGAAAAGCCCTCAAGGAGTTCTCCCTGCCCATCTCTATGAGCTTCCGCCTGTTCGGCGCCCTGCTCAGCGGCCTGCTGGTGACGGAGCTGGTGTACTACTACGTGAGCTTGAGCTTTGTCCTTCCGGTTATTGTGGCCGTGCTGTTTACCCTGCTCCACGCCTTGGTTCAGACCTACGTGCTGACGATGCTGACGGCCCTCTATTACGGCGAGATGTCGGAGCCGTCCCATAAGCCTGCGAAAAAGCGGGCGTAACAACTACAAAAATTATTGGAGGTTTTCCGTTATGAACAAGCTGCTGAAAAAAATCCTGGTTCTTACCGGCGCGCTGCTGCTGGTAATGGCCTTGGCCGCCCCCGCCTTTGCCGCTGCCCCTGAAACAGGGGAGAGCGCCGCCCAAGAGGAAACAGCGGGCAGCACCATTGGCCTGAAGGCCATCGCCGCAGGCATTGCCATCGGCGTAGCTGCCGGCGGCGGCGCGGTGGGCATGGGCCTTGCCACCGCCAAGGCCACCGAGAGCGTTGCCCGCCAGCCCGAAACCGAGGGCAAAATCAGAACCATGCTGATGCTGGGTCTGGTGTTTATTGAAACCGCCATCATTTACGCCCTGCTGGTGGTCATCCTGATTATCTTCGTATTGTAAGGCAGGTGGCAGCCGTGACGAATTTACCACTCAATATTGATTTGCAGCAAATCCTGCTGCACTGGATGAACCTGGCCATCCTCACCGGCGGGCTGTACTTCCTGCTCTATAAGCCTGTGAAGGCCTTTATCGCAAAGCGGGAGGACTACTACCGGGAGCGGGAAAAGGAAGCCGCTGGGAAGCTGGCGGAAGCCGAGCGCATCCATGCCGCCTATCAGGCTAAAATGGACGCCGCCGATGATGAAATTCATCAAGCCAAGCTGAAAGCCCAGGAAGCCGCCCAGCAGTCCGCCGAGGAGCAGCTTAACCAAGCCCGGACCATGGCCCAGCAGCTTCTTGTCCACGCCCGGACGGAGGCGGAGCATGACAAGGAGCAGATCCTCCGCTCCTCCCAGCGGGAGCTGCGGAAGCTGGCTGCGGAAGCCACCAAGAAGCTGGCGATGGAAAAGGACCCCTTCGACCATTTCTTAGACCTTGCGGAGGAGGGCGCAAAGCATGAGGAGTGCTAGAGGCCGCCTGACGGCGGAGCTGCGCAGCGGCCGGGAACCTTCCCAGGCGCAGCTCCAGCGATTTTCAGACTTCATCGCCCGGACATACCAGCGTAAAATCCCCCTCCGCTGGGAGAAAGACGATGCCCTTGGCTCCGGTTTCCGGCTGCAAGTGGGATCCGATATTTACGACTGGACGCTGGACGGCAGGGTCCGGCAGTTTACCGACTACCTCCGCCAGCTTCAGCCTGGCGAGGAGGATTTGCTGCCCTTGATGCGCCAGGCTGCCCATGACTGGTCGCCAGCGGTGATTCCCGAGGAAATCGGGGAAGTGCTGACTGTGGACAGCGAGATCGCCACCGTAGGCGGGCTGGAACACGCCCAGTACGGCGAGATTCTGGTATTCGCTTCCGGGGTGAAGGGCATGGTCATGGATCTGCGCCGGGGGGAACTGGTCTGCATTCTGTTCGGCGAGGGCGAGGACATCGTGGCGGGCAGCATGGTCCGCCGCACCCTGAAAACTGCGGGCATGCCCGTAGGCGATGCCTACCTGGGCCGTGTGGTGGACGCGCTGGGCATTCCGGTAGATGGCCGGGGGCGTATCCAGCCGGACACTTACCGCCCCATTGAAGCCCCAGCTCCCGGCATTCTGGAGCGCCAGCCGGTGAACACGCCCATGGAGACAGGGCTTCTCACCATCGACTCCATGTTCCCCATCGGCCGGGGCCAGCGTGAGCTGATTATCGGCGACCGCCAGACCGGTAAAACCGCCATCGCCGTGGATACCATTCTCAATCAAAAGGATAAATCGGTGGTGTGCATTTATGTCGCCATCGGCCAGAAAACCAGCTCCGTGGCTCAGCTTGCGGAAACCTTGAAGCGGAAGGGCGCTATGGACTACACCTGCATCGTCAGCGCCCCCGCCGGGGCGTCCGCGGCCTTGCAGTATATCGCCCCTTACGCGGGCTGCGCCCTAGGCGAGTTTTTCATGCGCCAGGGCCAGGATGTGCTTATTGTCTACGATGACCTGAGCAAGCATGCCATCGCCTACCGCGCCCTTAGCCTGCTGATGGAGCGGTCCCCAGGCCGGGAGGCCTATCCTGGCGATGTGTTTTACCTTCACTCCCGCCTTCTGGAGCGGGCCGCCCATCTCTCTGATGAATTGGGCGGGGGCAGCATGACCGCATTGCCTATTGTGGAAACCCAGGCGGGGGATGTGTCCGCCTATATCCCCACCAACATCATTTCCATCACTGACGGCCAGATTTTCCTGGAAGGGGATCTGTTCTTCTCCGGCCATCGTCCCGCCGTCAATGTAGGCCTTTCGGTGTCCCGCGTAGGCGGCGATGCCCAAACCAAGGCCATGAAGAAAGCCGCCGGGGCCATCCGCCTGGAGCTGGCCCAGTACCGGGAGATGGAGGTATTCACCCAATTCTCCAGTGATCTGGATGACGCGACCAAGCGCCAGCTTGCCTACGGCCAGGGCCTTATGCGGCTGCTGCGGCAGAACCAGTACGCCCCCTTCTCCCAGCACCAGCAGGTGACCATCCTCACCGCCGCCCTGGGCCATATAATGCAGGACGTGCCGCTGGAAGAAATAGACGGCTTCCGCGCTGGGCTGACGGCCTATGTAGAGGAGCATTCCCAGGATTTGTGCCGCCGCATCGACCTGACCGGCCTGCTGTCCCAGGGGGACAAGGAGGAATTGCTGGACGTATCCCAGCGGTTCCTGGAAGAGTACCGGTCCGGCGGAAGGCGGGAGGTCTGACATGTCCGGGACGAAAGAGATCAAGACCCACATCCAAAGCGTCCAGGAGACCCGCAAGATCACCAGCGCCATGTACCTGATTTCCTCCACCAAGCTGCGCAAGGCCCGGCAGGAGTTGGACAATACCCGCCCCTATTTTGAAGCCCTGCGGGGGGAGATCCGGCGCATTTTCCGCACCACCAACAGCGTGGACAGCCGCTATTTCTATCCTACGGAGGAGGAATCCCCCATGGACGGCACCTATGGCTGCCTGGTGATCACCGCTGACAAGGGCCTTGCGGGTTCTTACAACCAGAATGCCATCCGGGAAGCCATGCATCTGCTGGAACAGCACCCGGACATGAAGCTGTTCGTGGTAGGCGAGTACGGCCGGCGGTTTTTCGCCCAGCGGAAAATCCCCATTGAGCACAGCTTCCTCTACACCGCCCAGAACCCCACTATGGCCCGGGCCAGGGAAATCAGCGCCCTACTGCTGGACGGCTACGACCGGGGGGAGCTGAAAAAGATATTCGTGGTCTATACCGACATGGCAAACGCCATGTCCTTCCAGGCCCGTTCCACCCGCCTGCTGCCCTTCCACCGCAGCTATTTTGAGGAAGCCCCCCCGGCGCAGGAGGCCAAGCCCTTCGAATTTCTGCCGGACATGCGCTCGGTACTGGACAATATGATGCCCAGCTACATTTCCGGCTATATCTACAGCGCCCTTATCGACAGCTTTTGCTGCGAGCAGAACGCCCGCATGGCGGCCATGGACAGTGCCAACCAGAACGCGGAAAAGCTGCTGGGAGAGCTGTCCCTGGAATTCAACCGGGTCCGGCAGGCGGGCATTACCCAGGAAATCACCGAGGTCTCCGCCGGAGCCAAGGCGCAAAAAAATAATCATCGGAGGTGAACGCAGCTTGGAACGCGGAATTATCGTACAAATCTCCGGCCCCGTTGTGGACGTGGAGATCCAGGACGGTCCCCTTCCCCATCTGCGGGAGGAATTGACGGTAGAGAAAAGCGGCGAGGTGCGGGTCATGGAGGTGGCCCAGCACGTCAGCCGGAACACGGTGCGCTGCATCATGCTCTCTCCCAGCGAGGGCCTGGCCCGCGGGCTGGCGGTAGACATACCCGGCCGGACCATCCAGGTGCCGGTGGGGGAAGCCACCCTGGGCCGGATGTTCAACGTCCTGGGCCAGCCCATCGACGGCGGCGGCCCGGTGCCAGAAGGCACCCCGGTTCAGAGCATCTACCGCCGCCCTCCCACCTTTGAGGAGCAAAGCCCCGCCGTAGAGATTCTGGAAACGGGCATTAAGGTTATTGACCTGCTGGAGCCGTACCCCAGAGGGGGCAAGATCGGCCTGTTCGGCGGCGCGGGCGTGGGCAAAACGGTGCTGATCCAGGAGCTGATCCACAACGTAGCGATGGAGCACGGCGGCTATTCCATCTTCACCGGCGTAGGCGAGCGCAGCAGGGAGGGCAACGACCTCTGGCGGGAAATGCGGGAGAGCGGCGTGTCCAGCAAGACAGCCCTGGTATTCGGCCAGATGAACGAGTCTCCGGGCGTACGTATGCGGGTGGCCCTGTCGGGGCTGACCATGGCGGAGTACTTCCGGGATAAGGAGCACAAGGATGTGCTGTTGTTCATTGACAATATCTTCCGTTTCGTCCAGGCGGGCAGCGAGGTTTCCACCCTCCTGGGCCGCATGCCCTCCGCCGTAGGCTACCAGCCCACCCTGGCCAACGAGATGGGCGAGCTGCAAGAGCGTATTGCTTCCACCAAAGAAGGTTCCGTCACCTCGGTTCAGGCGGTGTACGTCCCCGCCGATGACCTGACGGACCCGGCTACCGCTACCACCTTCGCCCACCTGGACGCCACCACCGTCCTCAGCCGGAAGATTTCCGAGCAGGGGATCTACCCGGCAGTAGACCCCCTGGCGTCCTCCTCCCGGATTCTGGAACCCGGCGTGGTGGGGGCGGCGCACTACCGCATTGCCCGGAAGGCTCAGGAAATCCTGGAAAAGTACAATGAGTTGCAGGATATTATTGCCATCCTCGGCATGGACGAACTCAGCGATGCGGACCGCCGGACGGTCGCCCGCGCCCGCCGTCTCCAGCGTTTCCTGGCCCAGCCCACCCATGTGGCGGAGAAATTCACCGGCATCCCCGGCGTCTACGTGCCGCTGAAGGATACCCTGGAGAGTTTTGGCGCGCTGATTGACGGCGAGCTGGACCAGTATCCGGAAGCCGCCTTTTATAACGTGGGCACCTGGCGCGATGTGGTGGAGAAGGCCCGGAAAATGGAAGCGGGGGAACTGTAATGAACTGCTTCCAGGTACACATTCTCGCCGCTGACAAGACCTTTTACGAAGGCCCCTGCCTCAGCCTGACCATCTCTACCAGCGATGGCCAGCAGAGCATTTTGGCGCATCACAGCAATATGATTGCCGCCATCCAGCCCGGGGCTTTGCGCTATCAGCTCCCAGGCCAGCCGGCCCGGATTGCGGCGGTATCCCAGGGGATGCTGAAGGTGGAAAGCAACGAGGTGCTGGTGCTGGTGGACTCCGCTGAACGCCCCGAGGAGATCGATGCCGCCCGTGCCAAGCGGGAAGCGGACCAGGCCAGGGAAGCCATGCTGCAAAAAAAGAGCCGCCAGGAGTACCAGCTTGCCCAGGGCAATCTCGCCCGGGCGCTGAACCGCCTGCGGGTGAAGTCCCACAGCATCAACAATTAGGAGCGGCGGGAGGTTCATATGGACAAAATCGGGAAAAATCGAAAAAAGTTACCAGTAGCCTATTTTTAGCCTGCCTGTGCATTGCCGCTGTGTGTTTTGGGGTGTTTGCCTACCTCGCGCTCACAAAGCCGGCCCCGGAGGAGGTAAATCCCCGGGTGGTCACCATTTCAAAGATCATTGTCATGACGGGGATACTTTTCCTTGTGCTGGCATTCGGGCATCTGCTGCCCGTGCTCATTTCCCACAAAAAGCGTGAACAGGGTGAAGGAGGAGAGAACGCTATGTCAGAAATATTTGATGAAAAACGAATGCGGCAGCAATTTGCGCAATACCTCCCCGCCGGAGAGACGGTCCGCGCGGGAATCCACGCCATCGCCAAGGAGTCCACAGTACGAGGCATTTTCTCCGGCTGTATCCTGGACGACCTGACCCTGTTCCCATCAGAGCGGGGCGAGACCATCAAAGTGCAGAAATCCAAGCAATCCACTTACGATGTCTATATTGGGATTACTTCCTACTACCTGCTGATTGTGGAGTGCGAAGAATACATGCATCTTTACGACTTCGATGCGGATATCGGCTCCAGGGCCGTGGCGGTCACGGAAGTCCGTGAGGAAACCTCATTAAAGGATCTGGGAATCTGCTACCCGCTGGACGAAATTCAGCGATGCGAAGTCAAAAAGGGCTGGATGGGTTCTATCAAGTGCAATCTCACCATGAAAAACGGGGATACCTTCAAGCTGCTGCTGCCCAAGCTGGGCGGCCTTGGCGGAGGTATGCCCCACCACACGCAATACCGGGATCAGATCATTGCCTGTCTCAGCGCCAGACGGCCATAATGGGCATGAAACAAAAATCCCCCGCCTTGCCGCCAAATCGCGGCAGGGTGGGGGATTTATCCATCCGCTCAAATTGTCTGCCCCAGCTTTAAATCCGTCCGCCATTGGGGCGCGGGGCCGTCATCTCCCCAATACTCGTCAATCGAGACGATTTTTCCTTCTTCCAGGCGGATAAAGGACGTTACATGGAATGATGCCCCTTCCTCCGGAGACCAGACCCGGGCTACCGTAATCAGCAAATCGCCGGTTTCCTCCACCCGTTCCACAGTCCCGTCCCAGCTTCCGGGATACGCGCAGTTTGCCCGCAGAAATTCCGCCAGTGTAAACCGTTCGTTGGTATTGTGCCAGCAAATCACTGCGTTTTCATGAAAGAATTCCCGCATAGCGTCCGCGTCCTGCCGGAGGACTGCCTGCCAGTAGCCGTATGGATCCATACCATCCCCTCCTCCGCTTTTCCTGGGGAAAAGTATAACACGGCAGCCTGGGGAAGTCAAGGCCTTATACCTCCCGTCTCCCCCGCTTCTCCGGCGGAAAATAGAAGCAGACCGCACTGCGGTCGTCATCTCCCTGCCGGCGTTGGAAGGCTTCCCGCAGCACCAGGCTGGTCAGTACATTCGGATCCTCGCCCTGCCACCCGGCCAACAGGTCTTGCAGCCATTGGTCATCTACGCTGTCGGCGACCCCGTCGCTGACCATGAGGATAAAGGAATTTTCCTCCAGCGGGAACCGGATAGCCTGGGGCTCCGTCTCTGCGTCCTGCAAACCCGCCGGAAGGGAATTTCCCGCCAGCCGCCGGACGGCTCCCTGCCGTTTGATGTAGGTAGGGGCCGCGCCATACTTGTAAAGCGCCGCCTGCCGGCTAGTCAAATCCGCCGCCAGCAGGTCGATGGTAGTAAAGCTCCCCTGTTCATCGCTGCGGAGGTTCAGTGCAGCGTTCATCGTCCGCAGGGCGCTCTCCGGCGCGATGCCGGCCTGCAAAAACTGCTCCAGCAGCCGCAGGGTCAACTGGCTTTCCCGCTGGGCTTCCCGTCCGCTTCCCATACCATCGCTGAGGATTGCGTATAACATCCTCCCTGTCCGGAACCAGGTGAGGCTGTCGCCGCAGACCCGCTGCCCAGCTTTCGGCTCCGCCCCCAGAGCGGCCTGGTGGCACAGCTCATTCCCCGTAGCGGCGGGTGCCTCGGCAGCGGCCATAGCCTGTGCCATCAATTCTCCCAGTTGGGTATACTGCCCGCGGCTCCGCTCCCGTTCCTTCGCGAGCTGCCGCCGGTATTGCCGCCGCAGCAGCAGGGCAGTGACCTCGGTGTTAATCGCGGAAATCAACTGGGGAAAATGGATACACCGGGAGGCGAAGTGAATGGCAAAGTCCGATGGCTCCGACCGCCCCCGTTCCAGCATCAGCGGCGTAGCGTCATTGAAAGCGTTGAAGGTGGACACGTACTCCTTGTTCCAGCACAAATCCCGCAGGGCGCAGCCCCGGCAGACTACCTCTGCCGCCCGGTCGAAGATCACGGCGGGATTTTCCTCCTTTTTCGGCTGGGGGGCTGGCGCGAAGCACTCCCCCAGGGTTCGCAAGGCTTCCGCGCTCAGGCGCAGCCGCTGCCGCAGGCTTTCCGCCTCCCTGGGCGCTTTCCGCCGGGGGATCGCGGCTTCCCGCAGCAGCAGGGCACAATAATGGCACAATACGGCGGATAACGCGGTACACGCCGCCATCCGCAGCAAACTCGCCCCATTGATCCCCATTTGCAGGGCGTAGGCCAGCTCCACGGACAGGGTAGCCCCTGCCGCTGTCCCAGGCCGGAACCATCCCTGCTGAAACCACTTGGTATCCCGGAACGCGGACAGCACGGCGTAGATCAGCACTAGAATCCCACAGCACCGCAGCGCCGGGCCGAAGGAGAGGAACGCCAGGCTGCCCACCACACCGCCAGCCAATGCGGCTATGGCATTTTTCCCCGGCCTGCACGCCGCCACGAATCCTGCCGCTAGGGGGGCGCGGCCCTCCAGGCAGCACCCGGCGGCGAAGAACCCCACCGCGCCATACCCTGCTAGGCGGAGCAGCTCCCCGGCGGCGGGCCGTTCCAGGGTGATGTTGGCGATTTTCATAGCTTGTCCCCTTCCTTATAGAAGTTTTTCCCCATTTTAGCAGGCATGCTAAAAAAAAACTGTCGGGAAATGCGCCCGGGAATGACTGGAATGGAATAAAATGGGTTTTACTCCAAAATGTAAGACAAACTCCTTTGTGTCCAGAAGCGCCCCACGCACTTTCCTGTTGAAAAAGCCGTTGGAATATATTATAATGAAATCCAGCAACCCTTAGGGAGGTCATTCTACGAAATATTTGCTTGTGATCGGGGACGGCATAGCCGATGACCCCATACCCCAATTAGGGAACCGGACGCCGCTGCAAGCCGCGCCAGTTCCCGCCATAGACCGCTTGGCTGCGCGGGGCGTGGTAGGCAGTGTCGTGAACTGTCCGCCCCCTCTGCCAGCGGGGAGTGAGACCGCCATTTTATCCATTCTTGGCTGCGACCCCAGGGCTTATTTTACCGGGCGTTCTCCAATGGAAGCGGCGGCGGCGGGGATCGCCATGGGGCCGGGGGACGCCGCGTTCCGCTGCAACCTGGTTACATTGGAAGACGGGGACATGCCCTTGGAGGAAAAGCGGATCCTCTCCCACTCCGCCGGTTCCATCAGCGGCGCGGCGGCGCTGGCGGCAGTTGATGCCCTGCTGGCGGACAAACGCTTTGCCCAAGCCTTGGCGGACGCGCGTATGGAGATCCACCGCTTTCCGGCTTTCCGGCAGCTCGCGGTGCAGCACGAAAGCCAGATCGAGGGTATCTGTTTTACGCCGCCCCACGACCACCTGGGAGAACCGGCAGGCCCGTACCTCCCCGCCGGGAGCCGGCAAGCGGAGGTTTTCGCCCACTTAATGCGTCTCGCCCACGAGATCCTGGACCGCCATCCCGTCACTGAAGAGCGCCGGAGATCGGGCAAGCTCCCAGCCAACGGCATCTGGTTCTGGGCTGAGGGCACGGCGGTTGAACTGCCGCCTTTCCGGTCCCAGTACGGCATGGACGGCGCGGTGGTCAGCGCGGTGCCCCTGTGCCACGGCATCGGCGTGCTGCGGGGCCTGGAAATGGTGGAAGTCGAGGGTGCCACCGGAGAATTAGACACCAATTTCGAGGGCAAATTAGAAGCCGTCTGGACGAAATTACACCAATACGACTTTGTCTGCCTGCATTTGGAAGCCCCGGACGAGTGTACCCACAACGGCGACCTGCCGGGGAAACTGCAAGCCATTGCATGGCTGGACAGCAAGCTGGTAGCCCCCCTGGCCGCCCGCCTGGAAGCGGCGGGGACAGACTACCGCCTGCTGCTCTTAAGCGACCATAAAACGCTGACCGCCACCCGGAGCCACGGATTGGGTCCGGTGCCCTTTCTTCTCTACGACAGCCGGCGGGATTCCGGCCGGGGCGGCGTTTACGATGAGCCCTCCGGTAAAAACGGCCCCTTTATAGAAAACGGGAGCATACTGCTGGATCTGCTCTTTGAGCGAACCTCCCACACCATCCGCCGGGAGCGCGAGGGGGATTACCACAAGGTGGAAGCCCTGGTCAAGCGCGCTTTCTGGAACCAATACGTCCCCGGATGCAGTGAGCATTACCTGACCCACACCATGCGCCGCCACCCGGACTTCATTCCGGAGCTAAGCCTTGTGGCCGAAGATATAGCCTATGGCCTGACCGGATGTATCCTATACACCAGATCCCGCTTAATTGATGAAACCGGCCGGGAGAAAACGATTCTCACCTTCGGCCCCATCGCGGTAGACCCGGCGCACCAGCGGAAGGGGCTGGGGAAGCAGCTCATAGCCCACTCCCTCCCGCTTGCCGCCGGAATGGGCTATGATGCCGTTGTTATTTTTGGTAACCCAGACAACTACATGGGGAGCGGCTTCCAGAGCTGCCTAAAATACAAGGTGAGCCTGGAAGGCGGCGTTTACCCGGCATCCATGCTGGTGAAAGAGCTGCGGGAGGGCGCGTTGTCAGGCCACACCTGGGTCTACAAGGAGAGCGGCGCGTACCAAATCGACATGTCCGGCTATGATGCCTTCGACCGCACCCACGCGGCGATGCAGCCGGGCTGGCAGCCCTCCCAGGAAACCTTTTTCATTCTCAGCCACGCCCAGCTCAAAGAGTGACCCCTGGAAGCAAGAGCAACCTTGCGGAAAAGCGTTCTTTTTGATACTTTTTCTTTCAAGAAAAAGTATGTATATTGAAATAAATTGATGGAGGAAGAGGCATGAATCAGAAATACGAACCCCTGGGCGTCAAGCCCGCAGACATTTTGCTGCCAAAGGACTGCGACATGAGCAAATGGGCGGTAGTCGCCTGCGACCAGTTCACCAGCCAGCCGGAGTACTGGGAGGAAGCGGACCGGATCGCCGGGGACGCACCCAGCACGCTGCGCCTGATCCTGCCGGAGAGCAAGCTGAATGACGCCAATGTGGATGAGCACATTGCCGGGATCAACCGCGCCATGGAGGACTACCTGGCCCGGGATATCTTCAAGACCCTGGAGGGATCCATCATTTACATTGAGCGGACCCAGTCCGATGGGACAGTTCGTCCCGGCCTGGTAGCGGCGGTGGATCTGGAGAAATACGACTATACCCCTGGCTCCGGTTCCCTGATCCGCGCTACGGAGGGCACAGTCCTGGAGCGCATCCCGCCCCGCGTCCGTGTGCGGAAGGACGCCCCCATCGAGCTGCCCCATGTCATGCTGCTCATTGATGACCCGCAGAAGATCTGCGTGGAGCCGATCACTGCCGCCAAGGATTCCATGGAAGTCCTCTACGATTTCGACCTGATGCTCAAGGGCGGACATCTGAAGGGCTGGAAGCTCTCGTCCCAGCAGATGGACGATCTGGCCACCGCCCTGGCCCGCCTGTCCAGTGACAAGGCCATGGAGGAGAAATACGGCCTGGGCGGCGTACCTCCCCTGCTGTTTGCCGTAGGCGACGGCAACCACAGCCTTGCTACCGCCAAGACCTGCTATGAAAACCTGAAAAAGACTACCCCCGAGGACCAGTGGGCAGACCTGCCCGCCCGTTTTGCCCTGGTGGAGATTGAAAACCTCCACGATGACGCGCTGAAATTTGAAGCCATCCACCGGGTAGTATTCGGCGTAGAGCCGGAGAAGCTGATTGCCGCGTTCCTGGACTTTTATCCCAATGCCCACGAGGGCGCCGGTGTAGGCCACACCATCGCCTACACCTGGGCTGGCGGCGAGGGCTGCCTGACTGTCCCCAACCCCCGGGTTCAACTCCCAGTGGGAACGCTGCAAAATTTCCTGGACGCCTATCTCAAGGAACACGGCGGCGAGGTGGACTACATCCACGGCGAAGGCGTCACCGATGAGCTGGGGCGGAAGCCGGGGAATATCGGCTTTAAGCTTCCCGCCATGGGCAAGGATCAGCTCTTTAAGACCGTCATTGCCGATGGCGTGCTGCCCCGCAAGACCTTCTCCATGGGTCACGCGGAAGATAAGCGTTACTACGTGGAAGGCCGGAAAATCAAATGATTTTCCCCCAAAACCTGCACACCCACACAGTTTACAGCGATGGGAAGCACACCCCTGAGGAAATGGCGGAAGGGGCGGTTCGCTCTGGCTGCGCTTCCCTGGGCTTTTCAGAGCATAGCCCATTAACTGGGGAAGCCGACCCAGACGGCTGGTCTATGAAGCCCGCCAGCGTCCCTGGCTACCGTGCGGCTGTCCTGGGGCTGCGGACAGCCTACGCGGGCCGCCTGGCGGTATTCCTGGGGCTGGAGCAGGACATTGACTCGGCTCCCCCAACAGATCCCTATGACTATTTGATCGGCTCTGTCCATGGCGTCTGGGCGGACGGGATGTACCTCTCCGTTGACGCCAGCCCTGGACTTTTTGACCAGACGGTGCGGGAGCATTTTGGCGGGGACTGCTACGCGTTTGCGAAAGCCTACTACCGCCGGGAAGCGGAAACCGCCATAAAAACCGGATGCCACATCGTAGGCCATTTCGACCTGATTACCAAGTTCAACGAGGGTGGCTGCCGTTTCGATGAGACAGACCCACGTTACCGTGCCGCCGCGCTGGAAGCCATGGACGCGCTGCTGGAGCGGGACGTGATCTTCGAGGTGAACACCGGTGCCATGTCCCGCGGCTGCCGGACTGCGCCTTACCCCGCTCCCGCCCTGCTGCGGGCTATCCGTGAGCGGGGGGGCCGCATCTGCATCACCAGTGACAGCCACCATGCGGAAACTACCGTCCATGCCTTCCCCCAGGCGGCGGAGCAGGCCAAAGCCTGCGGATTCCGGGAATCCTGGATCTTGACAGAAAGCGGCTGGATCCCCGTACCACTAGATCAATACCTGGTAAAATAGCGCAAGACCATCTACAGCCCCATGGCGTGGCAGAGAACCTGCCCACATCATGGGGCTTTTCTGGCGCTTGGAGGAGAACCGCTCTTTCGATGGAAAATACTTGCCATCTCCATCTGCCAGGTATATAATAGGTGCCAATCAGGAATTTTCAATAGATGCGAGGAAATAATCTGCTATGGCAAAGACCTTATTGCTGATCGTCAATCCCCGGGCAGGCCGCACCCGTTCGATGGCGCCGATGTTTGACGCGGCGGTGCATTTCTGCGAAGCGGGATATCATATTTCCATCCGCCGTACGGCCTATCCGGGCCATGCCGCGGAGATTGTGGAGTCGGAGGGCGGCAATTTTGACCGCATTGTCTGCTGCGGCGGGGACGGCACCCTCAATGAGACCGTGCGCGGCGTCATGACTTTGGACGCGCCGCCGCCGGTTGGCTATATTCCCAGCGGCAGCACCAACGATTTCGCGGCCAGCCTGTCCCTGACCGCCGACCCCGTCCAGGCCGCGAAGCGGATCACATCCAGCCGGGGAAAGCGGCTGGACGTAGGAACCTTCAACGGCCGTCCCTTTGTCTATGTAGCGTCCTTTGGCGCGTTCACCAAGGCGTCCTACAGCGCGCCCCAGTCCATCAAAAATGACCTGGGGCACCTGGCCTATCTGTTGGAGGGCGTCCGGGATCTGTCCACTCTGCGGCCTTATCCCGCCACAGTAGCCACAGAGGAAGAGGTTTTTGATGGAGATTTCCTCTTTGGCGCGATCACCAACGCAACCAGTGTTGGGGGACTGATGAAGCTGCAAAAGGAGCAGGTCGTGCTGGACGATGGCCTGTTTGAACTGCTCCTGATTCCCACGCCCACCAGCGCGTCAGAGCTGCAAGAGCTGATCCGCGCCTTAGTCCTCCAGGATTTCACTGGCGGCGGCGTAGTATTCCGCCACGTTCCGGCGGTGACAGTGACCACACCGGAGGGATTCCCTTGGACGTTGGACGGCGAATATGGCTCCGGAGCGGAGACCGTGGAGATCCGGAACCTGCGGCAGCGGTTGGAATTTCTATTATAGTTGTAATTTTTCCCTCAATTTGCTATCCTAAGGAAAGAATCGGAATGAAAATCGGGAAAGGAGCGAATCCTATGGATAACCAAGCCTTCCGTACAGAACGGGATACGCTGGGGCCCGTACAAGTTCCCGCCAGCCGGCTGTGGGGTGCCCAGACCCAGAGGAGTCTGGAGAATTTTTCCATTGGCACGGAGCGCATCCCCCAGGAGATCATCCAGGCCTTCGCACAGCTCAAAAAGGCGTCCGCCTCTGCCAACTGTGAGCTAGGGCGGCTGGACTCCCGCCGCTGTGAGAAGATCGTCTCCGCCTGCGATGCCATCCTGGCGCACCGGTGGGAGGACGAATTTCCCCTAAAGGTTTGGCAGACCGGCAGCGGCACCCAGTCCAACATGAATATGAACGAGGTGGTTGCCCATCTCTGCGCCCAGGCGGATCCAGGCCTGGCCGTCCACCCCAACGACCACGTCAATATGTCCCAAAGCTCCAATGACACCTTCCCCACAGCCATGCACGTTGCGGCGGTATGTGCCCTGGAGGACTGCGTCCTCCCCGCGCTGGACGCGCTTGCCGCTGCTTTCCGGCGGCTGGAGGAGGAAAACAGGGACGTCATTAAGATCGGCCGCACACATTTGCAGGACGCGGTTCCCCTGCGTTTCTCCCAGGAGATCAGCGGATGGCGGGCCATGCTGGAGGCTTCCCGCCAGTATGTAGAGACCGCGCTTCCCGCCCTGCGGGAGCTGGCTTTGGGCGGCACCGCGGTCGGGACGGGGCTTAACTGCCCTGCGGGCTTCCCAGAGCGCACAGCGGCACTGCTCAGTGAGCAGACCGGCCACGCCTTTGTCACGGCCCCCAATAAATTCCACGCCCTCACCAGCAGGGACGGCATTGTATTCGCCCACGGCGCGCTGAAGGCGCTGGCGGCGGATCTGATGAAGATTGCCAACGATGTCCGCTGGCTGTCCAGCGGCCCCCGCTGCGGCCTGGGGGAGCTGGCCATTCCGGAAAATGAACCCGGCAGCTCTATTATGCCTGGGAAGGTCAACCCGACCCAGTGCGAAGCGGTGACCATGGTTGCGGTGCAGGTCATGGGCAACGATGCGGCCATCGGCTTCGCCGCCAGCCAGGGCAACTTCGAGCTGAACGTCTTTATGCCGGTGATTGCCTACAATTTCCTGCAATCGGCCCGCCTGCTGGCGGACGGCATGGACTCCTTCCGCAAACACTGCGCGGAGGGGATCCGGGCCGACCGGAAAAAGATGGAGGAATACTTACAGCGGTCCCTGATGCTGGTAACATGCCTGACGCCCAAAATCGGCTACGAAAAAGCCGGACAAGCTGCCCGCCTGGCCCATCAGGAGGGCTTAACCCTGCGGGAAGCGGTGCTGCGTGCCGGCTATCTGACGCCGGAGGAGTACGATGAGCTGGTAGACCCGGCCAAGATGGTCTGACTGGCGCGAAAGAAAAAATAGCAATGGTAAGAATACTGATCGTAGAAGATGAAAAACCGATTGCGGACTTGCTGGACATGAGCCTGACGGCGGCGGGTTACGCTTGCGAATGCCTGGACAACGGCGCGGCGGCGGCGGACGCGGTGGAGCACCGCCGCTGGGATCTAATCCTCCTGGACGTAATGCTCCCGGGTATCGATGGCTTCGAGCTAATGGAGTACCTGGCCCCGCTGAACGTGCCAGTTATTTTCATCACCGCCCGGAGCGGGGTGAAAGACCGGATTAAAGGCCTGCGCCTGGGGGCGGACGATTATATCGTCAAGCCTTTTGAGATTGCGGAGCTTCTGGCCCGGGTGGAGACAGTGCTGCGCCGCTACCACAAAACGGATGCCAACATCGTCCTGGGCGATGTGGTGGTGGACGTCCATTCCCGGACAGTCTACAAGGGGGGCGAGCTGGTCTCCCTGACGGCCAAGGAGTACAGCCTGCTGGTTCTGTTTTTGCAAAATAAGAATA
This sequence comes from uncultured Oscillospiraceae bacterium, assembly GCA_910587645.1. Lineage (GTDB taxonomy): Bacteria > Bacillota > Clostridia > Oscillospirales > Oscillospiraceae > Pelethomonas. Next base: position 30,670 of record CAJUNA010000033.1, on the reverse strand, counting down.
TCGCTCTTTTTCGTGAGACAATTTACGAACGGGTGTGGGAAAATGAGTACATGGGCGACAGCCGTACCGTAGATCTCCATGTGCAGCGTCTCCGGCGGAAGCTGGGCTGGCAGGAGCGGATCTGCGCCGTCTATAAAGTGGGATACCGGCTGGAGGTCAACGAATGAAATTCGCCTGGAAGGTCACTTTCGCGACACTGTGTATCCTGCTGGTCTCCACTGGTGTGGGCAGCTATCTGTTGATCTCCCTGTCTTTCCAGTCGGCGCTGGAGCGGGAGATCGTCATAGCCCAGGAGGAGCTGCAAATGCTCCGCATTTCCTATGAAGCTGTCTGTGATGCCCGGGGCATCACCCTGGAAAATGCGTCTCAGCGGGGCCGTGCCATAAAGCGGGCGCTGTCGGAAGTATCCTACTTTTCCGGGTACCAGTTCCGCGTCGCCACCCAGGAAGGGGAACAGATCTATTCCACCACCGATGCCAGGAGCGACCAGGAATTGCTCTCCCATATTGACCAGCGGTCCTCCGGCTATGTGCTGCGCCGGGAGGGGGAGGAGCGGTATCTGCTCCACTGCGCGGGGCCAGTGGTTCTGCCGGACGGCATCCTGTATATGGAAACGGTTCGGGACGTGACCCGCCTGTTTACCGACCGGGAGATTCACTATCAGGTTTACCGTTGGATTGTCCTGCTGGTGGTGGGGGGCAGCGGACTGCTCATGTTCGCCCTCTCCTATTGGCTGACAACCCCCATCCGCAGCCTGGGCCGGGTTGCCACCCAGCTTGCCCAGGGCGATTATTCCCCCCGGGCCGAGGTTTCTGGCGGCGATGAGATAGGCGAGCTGGCGGACAGCTTTAACCTTATGGCCGGGGCCATCGAAAAAAACATCCAGGAACTGGAGGACGCTGCCCGGCGGCAGGAGGATTTCACCGCCAGCTTCGTCCACGAGCTGAAAACCCCGCTGACCTCCATTATCGGCTACGCGGACTTGCTGCGCAGCCAGACCCTCAGTGAGGACATGCGCTTCAAGGCCGCCAGCTACATTTTCTCTGAGGGCAAGCGGCTGGAGAACCTGTCTCTGTCCTTGATGAACCTCATGGTAGTGGGTCGGAGCGCGATGGAGGTTCGCCCAGTCAACATGGGCAATCTCTGCCGGGAGGCGGGGCGCATCAGCCAGCCCGCCGTCCGGGGCAAGGGCCTTTCCCTAACTGTGCGGGCAGAGGAGTGCGTCATAGAAGGGGATCCGGCCCTGCTGCAAACCCTGATCCAAAACCTGCTGGACAACGCCCGGAAGGCCACGGAGCCAGGCGGGCACATTGTACTGGCGGGCCGGAAGACGGAGGATGGCTACCGCTTGACGGTAGCAGATCAGGGCCGGGGCATCCCCGAGGGGGAGATGGCGAAAATTACCGAACCGTTCTATATGGTGGACAAGTCCCGTTCCCGGGCGGAGGGCGGCGCGGGCCTAGGGCTGGCGCTGTGCAAGCAGATCGCGGAACTGCATGGCAGCGCCCTCCAGTTCGAGAGCCAGGAGGGTAAGGGTACCATCGTGACCGTGATCCTGGGAGGTGTTCCTGATGGTTAAATGGGCGGCGGCAGGGACGGTGCTCCTGTTGCTGGCGGCGGCGTTTTTCCTGCCGGAGTGGCTTTCTGCGGCCAATGACAAGCAGCTTTTGGACCGTCCCGCTATCCAACTGCAAAACACGGATCAGGAGGGCTTTGCCGAAAGCTTGCAGCTTTCCGTAGCAGAAAAAGTCCTTCTTATACGAAGCGGCACCCTGCGGGTGACAGAGCTGGATAAGGAAGGGGCATCGTGGATGTTTGTGAGCATTTCCGGCAGCAAGGAGCCGGATATTTCCGCCGTGCCGCCCCCGGAGCTCTTGGAGGACGATGAAATGGCCGCCTATATCCAGGAGGCCACGCACCGCTGGGAACAGCGGCTGGCGGCGGTCAAACAGGAGCTGCGCAGCCTGCAAGCCGCTGGCGGGCTTCCTTTCCTGTGGAGCGCGGACGGGGAACTGTCCTGCGCCAGTTCCGGGGAGCTGCTCTATATGGATCCAGACACCCGGCTGAATTTTCAGGTTTACCGTATGTCTATCAAGTGCGAATCCTACTCCATGAATGTGACAGTGGACGTCCAGTCGGGGCGGATCCTGGCCTTCAGCCTGCAATGGGAGTGGAGCGGCGGGAGCCTGCCTGTCTGGCCCCCCCAGGGCGCGGCTAACTTCGGCGGCGTGTGGCGCAACTACTGGGGCCTGGATTCCATCAGCAGCGGATGGTACAACGAGTATAACCGTGACATGTTGGAGCGTGTGGCGAAGGATCCGGAAACTGGCGGTGATTATGACGCCCGGGGACTGATTGCCTTTACCTATGACAGCCAGCCGGTGGCGATCCCGCTGGCGTTCTGGTCGATTGCGGGCCGCTCCTGTGGGTTGAGCTGGAATGTTTAAGAAAAGTTTATAAACCGTACACAAAAAGAAAACCAAACCGATGGCGCGGACGGGTAGGATGAAGCCATCACACAAAGGAGACGCGCAAACCAAATGAGAAGAACCCACCGCACCAGGCGCGGCGCATCCATCCGGCCCGTGCTGTTTTCCCTGTTGCTGCTGGTGGCGGCTGTTTTTGCCGTACGCATGCTGACGCCCGCCGCCACTGGCGGGGGACAGGGCGCATCGCCCCTAGGAACCTCCGCGCCGCCTGCCGGAAGATCCTCCGGCGTACAGGCAATGACCGCTACCGGCATCCCCTGCACCCTGACGGAATTGGGAGAAGCCGCCGTCCATACCGGCGACCTGGTTTTGGTCAACAACTGGACTTTATACCAGTTTCCGGAAGAGCAGCCCTTGCAGTGCATATACGAAGAAAAGACCGCAAGCTACTATGTCCGGGACAAGGAGGTCTATCTGGCTCCCCACGCCCTGGATGCGCTCAACGCACTCATGGATGCCTTTCAAGCCCAGGGCGGCAGCAAGACCGTCAATGTAGTGGCGGGCTACCGCACCAAGGACTTTCAGCAGCATCTTTTCGACCAGAGCGCGGCGCGGAACGGGCAGGCCCACGCGGAAAAGTTTGTTGCCCAGCCCGGCGGCAGCGAGCACCACACTGGCCTGGTCGTGGATTTCTCCATACTCCGCGAGGACGGCGCCAGCGAGGAGTACCGGGGCCAGGGCGAGTACGCCTGGATCAACCAGAACTGCCACCGGTATGGCTGGATCGTCCGCTACGGCGCGGAGAAGGAAGCCTTGACCGGCATCGCGGACGAGCCGTGGCATTTCCGCTACGCAGGCGTGCCCCACGCCATCGCCATGGCCGCAGAGGACTTGTGCCTGGAGGAATACACGGACTATTTGAAGGGCTTTCCCTTCGATGGCCCCCACCTGCTGGTGGAGTGCGCGGATGGTACGTACGAGATATGGTATTGCGCCGGGACGGCCGCCTATCTGCCCGACAGCGGAGAATACACCGTCTCTGGAAACAATGTGGACGGATTGATCGTTACATGCAAGACGGAATAACACAAAAAGGGAGGGCCGCAGTACTGCGGCCCTCCCTTTTTTGTGTCCTTTTATTCCACCTTATTCAAATACGCCAGCACATCCGCGGCGTTGGTATCCGGCTTCACCTTGGGCATTACCTTTTCAATCATCCCGTTTTCATCAATAATGAAAGTAGAGCGTACAACACCCATGCTTACCTTGCCATAATTTTTCATCTCCTGCCATACACCGTAGCCCTGGATTGCTGTTAGTTCCGGGTCGGAGAGGAGAAGGAAGGGCAAGCCGTGCTTCTCCGCGAATTTTTTGTGGGAAGCTGAGGAATCCTTACTGATACCGATAACCACCGCCCCGGCCCGCTTGTAGTCCTCATAAGCGCCAGCAAAGGCGCAGGCCTGCCGGGTGCAGCCGGGGGTATTGTCCCTGGGGTAGAAATACAGCACCACTTTCTTTCCCAGGAAATCCGCCAGGGAAACCAGATTGCCCTCCCCGTCTGGCAGGGTAAAATCCGGCGCTTTCGTTCCAACTGCTAACATATTGCCGTTCTCCTTTTCCTATGTGGTTTTGCGGCTGTCCAGAAGCCCGAGCCCCATCTTCATCCGCAAAATCCGTAAAACACTCTCGTCCAGACGCTCCATAGGGATTTCCCCTTTTTCCACCGCCTGGACCAGCGCATTGACAGCTTCCTCCAGATCCGGTGGGCAGAGCAGGATATCCACACCAGCCTTTACTGCGGAAACGGCGATTTCACCGCTGCCATAAACGCTGGTCATGGCCTGCATCTGCAAGCTATCAGTCATGACCACCCCCTGGAAGCCCAGCTCTTCCCGCAGCAGCCCGGTTACCACCTTGTAGGAGAACAGGGCAGGCTGACTGTCCACTTCTTCAATAATCATATGTCCCATCATTACCGCGTCCGCCCCGGCGTCTATACCGGCCTGGAAGGGGATAAGCTCCGCCTGCCGCAGCTCGTCCAGGGTCTTGTAGACGTAGACAGACCCATAATGGCTGTCGGCGGAGGTATCCCCATGCCCTGGGAAATGTTTGAGTACGCAGGCCGCGCCGCCCTCATGGAACCCCTCCACCGCGGCGGACACCAGCTCCGCCGCCTGCTGGAAATTATCGCTGTAGGCGCGGTCTCCGATAACGGTGTTGGCTGGATTGGACCACACGTCCGCCACAGGGGCCAAGTTCATATTGAACCCGCAGGACAGGATATCCGCCGCAATGATCCGGGCGTTTTCCTTTGCCGTCTCAATGCCTTGGTCTTTGTAATCCAGCATCGGGCCAATTTTGGTAGTGCCTACGGTTGCCATCAGCCGGTTGACCCGCCCGCCTTCTTCATCCAGAGTCAACAGCAACGGAATCCTGGAATAGCCCTGCACATTAGCCAGCATGGTACGGACCTGCTCCTGGGAGACCATATTCTTGCGGTCATACAGCAGCCCGCCCACCGGATACTTCTCCAAAGCGAGCGCCGTCTGTTCTCCCGCTGCCGTCACCGTTGTTACACCCGTAATAGAGGATGGGGCGACAATAAAAAGCTGGCAGACTTTTTCCCTCAGGCCCATCTCCGCCAGCAGTGTCTCCACCGGGTCAGGCGCTGGCTCCGGAGGAAGTACCGGTTCCGATTCCGGCTCTGGGGGAAGCTCCGGGATGCCGGTATATGGTTCCTCCTGAAGAGGGGGCTGGGCCAGGGGCGGCTGGCGGTCCTCCAAGACCTGCGGGGCGCCCCACGCCGCTGCCACCGCCAACAAGATAACGGCTACCATCGCGAAGGGCCATAGCGGACGTTTTTTGACCGCGCTGTGTTTTCCTTGACGCATCATCCACCTCGTTCGTTGAATTTTCCTATATCATAACGCATTTTCCATTATAATACAATACCTAGCTCTCATGTTTGCACGTACATACACCCTAAAATTCGGTAATACCGAATAATATTTCATAAATACCGAACGTTTTGGTTGCTTGAACCCGTCCCGTCTGCTATAATTGTAAAAACATCCCTAGAAGGGGGGAGCGCGATGCTGGATGGCTGCGCACGGGAAATTACATATCTGCGCCTGTCGGCAACAGATCTGTGCAATCTCCGCTGCCGCTACTGTATGCCTGCGGAGGGCGTTGCGAAGCGGGAGCATAGCGGGATCTGTTCCATTGAGGAGCTGACGGAAATCACCCGGCAGGCTGCGGCACTGGGCGTGCGAAAGGTTCGGATTACCGGCGGGGAGCCGCTGGTCCGGCGGGGAATTATTACGCTATGCCGCAACATTGCCGCTCTGGACGGCGTGGAGGAGGTCTGCCTGACCACCAACGGCATGGCCCTGCCCCGTTTTGCCGCTCCCCTGCGGGAAGCGGGGGTGTCGCGGCTGAATGTCAGCCTGGACACCCTCCGGCCGGATCGTTTTGCCCATATGACCCGGGTAGGACGGCTGGATCATGTGCTGGATGGCCTGCGGGCGGCAAAGGCGGCGGGCTTTACCGGGACAAAGTTGAACGTGGTGCTGCTCAAAGGCTTTAACGAGGATGAAATCCCGGATTTTGTAGATTTGGCCTGCCGGTATCCGCTGGAAGTACGGTTTATTGAGCTGATGCCCATTGGGGAGGGTGCGCAGGTAGAATTCCTGCCTGCTTCCGCCGTGCTGGATGCCTACCCAGCGTTAGAGGAAGCGGGCGAATCCGGTTCCGCGCGGCGGTACCGGATCCCCGGCGGGGAAGGGATGGTAGGGCTGATTGAGCCGCTGAGCCACCGGTTCTGTCACCGCTGCGACCGCATCCGCGTGACAGCGGACGGAAAATTGAAGCCCTGCCTGCATTCAGGCCAGGAGATCCCCCTGCGGGGGCTGGCTGGCGAAGGGCTGCGGGAAGCCATCCGGTCCGGTATCACCGCCAAGCCGCCCCGGCATTATATGGCGGAAACAGGCCGCAGCGGCGCTGGCCGCCGGATGAATCAGATTGGAGGGTAGAGGAAATGAGACTTATTCGCACCCAGGACGCGGTAGGGCAAGTGCTCTGCCATGATATGACACAGATCATCCCGGGCCAGTACAAGGATGCCCGTTTCCGTAAGGGCCATGTGGTTCGGGAGGAGGACATTCCCATCCTCTTATCCATGGGAAAGGAAAATCTGTACGTGTGGGAAATGCAGCCGGGAATGGTTCACGAAAACGACGCGGCGGAACGGCTTTGCGCACTCTGCGAGGGCGGCCATATGATCCGCGGCCAGGTCAAGGAGGGCAAGCTGGAACTAACCGCCTCCATTGACGGCCTGTTCCAGGTCGATGGGGAGCGGCTGAACCAAATAAACCTTCTGGATGACATCATGATTGCTACCCGCCACGGCGGCACGGCGGTGCGGAAGGGAGACAAGCTCTGCGGCACCCGAGTAATTCCTTTGGTGATTGCGGAGGAGAAGCTCCGGCGTGCGGAGGAAATCGGAGGAAACGTGCCCCTGCTGTCGCTCCTGCCCTGGAAGCTGAAAACCGCCGCCGTGATCGCCACCGGCAGCGAAATCGCGGCGGGCCGGATTGCGGACGCTTTCACCCCTGTTGTCATTAGGAAGCTGTCCGCTTTCGGCGTGGAGACGGTGCGGACTGCCCAGCCGGGGGACGATATGGCTGCCATTACCCGGGAGATCCTGGCCGCCAAGGCTGGCGGGGCCGGCTTAATTCTCTGCACCGGCGGCATGAGCGTGGATCCCGATGACCGCACGCCCGGCGCGATCAAGGCATCCGGTGCGCACATCGTGGCTTACGGGGCGCCAGTACTGCCGGGAGCGATGTTCCTGTTGGGATACTTTGAGGACGGTACGCCGGTTATGGGGCTTCCTGGGTGCGTGATGTACGCAAAATCCACGATTTTCGACCTGGTTCTGCCCCGGATCATCGCAGGCGTTCCCATCACCCGGGCAGAGATTGCCGGGATGGGGGAGGGCGGGTTGTGCCTGGGCTGTGGGACATGCACCTATCCCAACTGCGGTTTTGGAAAATGATAAAAGGGCGCGTCCGCGCCCTTTCCAGTACACACCGTAATCTAAAGGAGAGAATAACGTTGAAAAAAACCGCATCCATAATTTTGACGCTGCTGCTGGTGGCGGCCTTGGCCGCCTGCGGCGGAAAGGGCGGTCAGGGGACACTGACTGTTTTTGCCGCCGCGTCCATGCAGGAAGCGATGACAGAGATTGGGGCGGCGTACATGGCGCTGCATCCGGATACCGTCCTGGCCTTTAATTTCGACTCCTCCGGCGCCCTTCAGACCCAGATCCAGGAGGGCGCCGCCTGCGATGTGTTCATCTCCGCCGGACAGAGGCAGATGGACGCGCTGGAGGAAGATGGCCTGCTGCTGGCGGGGAGCCGGTTTGATTTGCTGGAAAACAAGGTAGCACTGGCCGTTCCCGAGGGGAACCCCGCCGGGATTAACAGCTACGATGATTTAAGGGCCGCCCTGGCGGCAGGGACGGTTCTGCTGTCCATGGGCGGCGCGGACGTGCCGGTTGGGCAGTATACCCAGAAGATCCTGGCCTATTTGGGCTTGGAAGAAACGGCCTTGGCGGCATCTGGCAGTATCACTTACGCATCCAACGCGAAGGAAGCCGCCATCCAGGTCAGCGAAGCCGCCGTAGACTGTGGAATCATATATGCCACCGATGCCTTTTCCGCAGGGCTTACGGTGGTGGATACAGCGTCCGAGGCCATGTGCGGGCAGGTGATCTATCCCGCCGCCGCGCTGGCGGAAGGCCGTACCGGTGAAGCGGAGGCATTTCTGGACTATCTCCGCACCAAAGGCGGCGCGGTTTTAGAGGGCGTGGGCTTCACGCCGCTGAGGTAACATATGGATTGGTTTCCTTTATACAATTCACTGCGGATCGCGTTGGTATCCACCGTGATCGTCTTTTTTGCCGGCATAGGCGGAGCTTATTACGCTGCGAAGGTCCCCCGGGCGGTCAAGGGGATCCTGGACGTAGTCCTTACTTTGCCGCTGGTGCTTCCGCCTACGGTGGTGGGATATCTCCTCCTGCTGGTGCTGGGGCCGAAGCGGGTTATTGGGGCCTGGGCGCTGGAAGCCTTCGGCGCACGGCTGACGATGCAATGGTGGTCGGCGGTTTTTGCCACGGTGGTGGTGACCTTCCCGCTGGTCTACCGCACTGCCCGGGGCGCTTTTGAAGCCTTTGACGAAACCCTTGCCCAGGCGGCGTGGACCCTGGGCCTGGGCGGGACTTATATTTTCTGGCGGATCCGGATGCCGGTATGCCGCCAGGGGATCCTGGCGGGGACGGTGCTGGCTTTCGCCCGGGCCTTGGGCGAGTACGGCGCCACAGCCATGGTGGCCGGGTATACGCCGGGGCGGACTGCCACCATTTCCACCACTGTCTACCAGCTCTGGCGAACCAACGAGGACGGCCTTGCCCTGCGGTGGGTGTTGGTGAACCTGTCCATTTCCGCCGTAGTACTGATGGCGGTCAACCTGCTGGAGCGGCCCGGAAAGGTGGGCAGGCCATGAAGCTGGAAGCGAAGATCCGCAAACGGTATGGAAATTTCCTCCTGGACGCAGCATTCACGGCGGAAAGCGGCGCGCCCCTGGCTCTGCTTGGCCCATCTGGGGCGGGAAAGAGTGCCGCGCTGCGGTGCCTGGCGGGAATCGACCGCCCCGACTATGGCCGGATCCTTTTGGATGGCCGGCCCCTCTTTGACAGCGAAAAACGGATCTGCCTGCCTCCTCAGAAACGGAAGATAGGCTATTTATTCCAGCAATACGCCCTATTTCCTCACATGACGGTAGCGCAGAACATTGCCGTATGCCTGCGCCATCTGCCAAAGGGACGGCGGCGGGCGCGGACGGCGGAGCTAACGGCTCTGCTGCGGTTGGAGGGGACGGAAGGGCTTCTGCCCCGGCAGCTTTCCGGTGGGCAGCAGCAGCGGGTTGCCCTGGCCCGGATCCTGGCGTCGGAGCCGGATGTGATCCTGCTGGACGAACCGCTCTCCGCCCTGGACGGCTTTCTCAAGGGACAACTGGAGCTGGAACTGGGAACCCTGCTGGAGCGGTTCGGTGGGCCGGTACTCTGGGTCAGCCACGATCTTGGCGAAGTTTACCGGGGCTGCCGCCGGGTCTGCGTACTGGACGGCGGCAGATCCTCGCCGGTGACGTCGTTTCCGGCGTTGCTGTCGGATCCGGAAACCCTTGGCGCGGCCAAGATCTCCGGGTGCGGTAATTTCGCGGCAGTCCGCCCCGGAGAGAAGCCGGGATACCTTTCCGTACCAGAGTGGGGGCTTGTCCTGCGGTGTGGAAGGCCGTGGCGGGACGGCGTTGCGCTGCTGGGCATACGGGCAGACCGGATCCAGCCCACGGCGGCGGGGGAAGAAAACGCCTTCCGCTGCCGCGTGGGGCGGGTGGTGGAGGACGTGGACGCGGTTATCGTACTGCTCCTGCCAGAGGGGGCGGCGGAGGACGCGGCGGCCCTTCGCATGCGGATCCATAAAGAAAAATGGGCGGAATGGGCCGGCAAAGGGGAGCTATTGGTTGCGGTCCGCCCAGAGGACATCCTCCTATTGCGGGAATGACAACCCCTACAAAATAAGCAGTAGCCCCAGGGCGATCAGCAGCTCTTCATCCTCGCCTTCCCGGAGCAGCAGGAATAGAATAAACAGCAGGAGCAGGTCGCCGGTATCCAGATCCTTCAGATTCAATTTTTCCAGAATACCGGAGAGAAACCCCTTGCCGCCGGAGGGCGGAGGGGGATTCCGGCCTGTTCCCGGGCCTGGGCCGTGATCAGGCCCTCCTCCCGGCGGCGGGGGAGGAGGAGGGGGCGGCGGCGTTTCCTGGACGGGAATCCGCTGGTATTGGCCCGTATCGTTTCGTATGTAGCGGTTATACATCTTTCTCCCCCATGGTTTTCAGCAGCTTTTTACCGGCGTGTATCAGCCTGGCGGTTCTGGCGGCCCGCTCCACCTTGTCCCGCCGCTCCGGCTTCAAAAACGGCCGCAGCGCGTATAAAAGCTGCATCCGCTCATTGTTCCCGCCCCCCGCCAGCTCACCGGCCAGCGGCAATAGACGCTGGATCAGCTTCGGGTCAATCTGTCCCAGCAGATCCCCCAGCCCCGCTATGCCGCCCAGGCTTCCGAGGTCAATCGGACTGCCGCCGCCGGAAGGGGGTTCGGAGGGTGGCGGTTCCTGAGGGGCTTCGCCCTCCGGCGGCGGGCCGCCGCCGGGATTGAGGGATTGGGCCAGATTCATAATCTGCCCCATGGCCTCCGGGTTGGAGAGGATGGAATTTAGTTTTTCTTCAAAATCGCTCATAGCGCCGCCCCTCCTTCCCGGAAGCCCTGGCCCTTACTTTTTCCCGAAGCTGTTCCCTAACCGCTGGAGCAGCTCCGCGCCGCCCGGTGCGGCGGTGATGGACTGGATGAGCTGCTTAAGCTGGGAAGTATCCCCCTTGGCGGCGTTCTCCGCGATTTTTTGCAGGGACGCCTGATCCTGCCCCTTGGACAGGAGATTTACCAACGCCTGGGCGTCCGGCGAGCTGGATAGCCGCTCGATCAGTTTCTTGTCTCCCAGGGTTTGCTGGAGCTTGGATTGGTTCATTGGTTTCATGCCATGTCCTCCCGGTTTGGTTTCCTTCCAGTATATGTGCCGGGAGGGGAAAATGTTCCCCGCCTTTTTGTGGGCCAGGCATCGGCATGGACGGGCATCTTGCGGGTTCCGTACCTATCCGTCCTAAAACAGCGTTTTGCGCCGCCATATCGGATCTCCCTTTTCAGATTGGTGTTGCTGAAAGCGGATTTGCCAATAAACCTAAAACTTGTAATTCATAAGAAATACCTTATTTTTGCAGGAAAATAAGTACAATGTTAATGAGGATGAGAATGTGTAAAATTGTATGATACAAGTCAGGTATTAGCTTCGTATCACTTGCCGGAATGAAACGAACAGTATCGCTGAAGCCTTCATTATATCCCTTTAACTTTTTTTCTGACACTCCAAAAATGGTAAAGTACCAATGGCAGAAGAATTGAACAATTATCCAACATGACAAAACGAACAGCAAAAACCATTTCCCAACAGGATATACTGCATGATATAAAACCACTCCGGTAGTAAAAAGGCACAGCACTGCAAATTCTGCACTCTTAATTCCAACTCCCTTTGACAATATCCATTTACTTGTCTTATATGATTTTATGCAGCCAAAAAACCATATCCAGAGAGCAAGCTGAGCAACCAAACTTATCATTACAATCTCTCCCTATTTTTGCTGAATTTAGCTACCTCCACAAATCCCGGTTCGTCGAGCCGATTATACCACATGGCTCCTGTCATATCAAGGCTCCTCTGTAGAAACCGCTGGAGTTATATTCCAGCAACACTTATTTTATAAGAGACTATCGGATTTCCGCCTTGTAATTCTGCTTCCCTTATGGTAAAATCAAGAGAAAAATTTCACCTCGGAGGTACAATGCAATGCGGATGCGGAAAAAGAAAAATCTAATTCCCAGGATGGAACGCTGCGAAGCCTGCCACGTCAAGGACGGTTTCTCTATAAAGGGCCGATGGCGGGAAGCACTGATGCCGGAGGCGAAAGAACTGCGCGTAGAACTAGGCTGCGGCAAGGGCCGGTTTACAGCGGAAACCGCCCGGCAAAATCCGGATATTTTATTCATCGCCGTGGAGAAGGTTCCTGACGCCCTGGTGGTCGCCATGGAGCGGGCGATGGCGGCGGAGCTGAAAAACGTGTTTTTTGTGGTGGGGGACGCGGCGCTGATGCCGGACTATTTTGCGCCTGGGGAAGTGGATTTGATTTATATTAACTTCTGCGACCCCTGGCCCCCCAAGGGGCAGGCGAAACGGCGGCTGACCCATCGGGGCTTCCTGGATCTTTACCGGAAGGTGCTGCGGGAGGACGGACAGGTTCATTTTAAGACAGATAACCAGCCGCTGTTTGAGTTCTCCGTGCTGGAGTTTCCGGAGGCGGGCTATGCCCTTGGCGAAGTAACCCGGAATCTCCACGAGGACGGCCCCCAGGGGGTTATGACTGACTATGAAGCAAAGTTTTATGAGCAAGGCCTGCCCATCAACCGGTGTGTAGGGACACTCCTGCCCCGGGCGGAAGAGACAGCCTGACCCGGCGGCAGCACATAAAATAAACCAGGAACCGCATCCCGGCAATATGCTGTGGGATGCGGTTCCTGGTTTATTTTTCAACCGTATTCAATTTTTACTTCAGGCTCTCGGCAACCGCCACGGCCACGGCGACGGTAGCGCCCACCATGGGGTTGTTGCCCATACCCAAAAAGCCCATCATCTCCACGTGGGCGGGGACGGAGCTGGAACCGGCGAACTGGGCGTCGGAGTGCATCCGGCCCATGGTATCGGTCATGCCGTAGGAAGCGGGGCCTGCGGCCATGTTGTCCGGGTGCAGGGTACGGCCCGTGCCGCCGCCGGAGGCCACGGAGAAGTACTTCTTGCCCTGCTCCACGCACTCCTTCTTGTAAGTGCCGGCTACAGGATGCTGGAAACGGGTGGGGTTAGTGGAGTTGCCGGTAATGGACACATCCACGCCCTCCAGGTGCATGACGGCCACGCCCTCGCGGACATCGTCCGCGCCGTAGCAGCGCACGTTGGCTCGCTCGCCCTCGGAATACTTGATCTCCTTGACCACGTTCACCTTGCCGGTACTGTAGTCAAACTGGGTCTGCACATAGGTGAAGCCGTTGATGCGGGAGATAATCTGGGCGGCGTCCTTGCCCAGGCCGTTGAGGATGACGCGCAGGGGTTCCTTGCGGGCCTTGTTGGCGTTCTTGACGATGCCGATGGCGCCCTCGGCGGCGGCAAAGGATTCGTGGCCCGCCAGGAAGGCGAAGCACTTGCTATCATCGCTGAGCAGCATGGCGCCCAGGTTGCCGTGGCCGAGACCAACCTTGCGGTCATCGGCTACGCTGCCATCGATGCAGAAAGCCTGTAAGCCCTCGCCGATGGCGGTAGCGGCCTCAGCGGCGGTCTTGACGTTCTTCTTGAGAGCGATGGCCGCGCCTACGCAGTAGGCCCAGCAGGCGTTCTCAAAGCAAATGGGTTGAATGCCCTTGACGATCTCATAAGGGTCGAAGCCCTTCTCCTGGCAGATGGCGCGGCACTCCTCGACATCCTTGATGCCGTACTGAGCGAGGACGCCGTTGATCTTGTCGATTCTTCTCTCGTAGCTTTCAAACAGAGCCATAATTTTTGTCCTCCTCTCTTATTCGTGCCGGGGGTCGATATATTTGGCAGCAGCATCGAACTGGCCGTAGTGGCCCTTAGCCTTTTCCAGGGCGGTGTTGGCGTCGTCGCCCTTCTTGATGAAGTCCATCATCTTGCCAAGGTTCACGAACTCATAGCCGATCACTTCATCGTCCTTGTTCAGCGCCATACGGGTGCAGTAGCCTTCCGCCATCTCCAGATAGCGGGGACCCTTCTCCTTGGTGCCGAACATGGTGCCCACCTGGCTACGCAGGCCCTTGCCCAGATCCTCCAGGGACGCGCCTACAGCCAGACCGTCCTCGGAGAAAGCGGACTGGGTGCGGCCATATACGATTTGCAGGAACAGCTCCCGCATGGCGGTATTGATGGCATCGCAGACCAGGTCGGTGTTCAGGGCCTCCAGGATGGTCTTGCCAATGAGGATCTCACTGGCCATAGCGGCGGAGTGGGTCATGCCGGAGCAGCCCAGGGTCTCCACCAGGGCCTCTTCAATGACGCCCTCCTTAACGTTAAGGGTCAGCTTGCAGGCGCCCTGCTGGGGAGCGCACCAGCCCACGCCGTGGGTAAAGCCGCTGATGTCCTTGATTTCCTTGGCCTGAACCCACTTGCCCTCCTCGGGGATGGGGGCGGGACCATGGTACGCGCCCTTGGCAACGGGGCACATATGCTGGACTTCGGTAGAATAGATCATGGCGAATCTTCCTTTCCTTTTATTTGAACAAGCTTCTACTTTTTGTTCTTTTTGGGACGGTTTGTAAAGATCCTTTTTACGCACCGCCCTTATTATATGGAAAAAGAGGGAGCTTGTCAATCTTTTCTTCCGGTAAGGCGCAGGTGATATTTTTTCGAGATCTGCCTACCACGGGTTTGTCCGGTTTGGGGCGGCTTAAGGCTTGACGGCGGGGGCTTGGACAGGGTATACTATTACAAATCACCGGAGGAGGGAAGGCCATGACCGCGCAGGAACGCCGCAACGCTATTTTGGATACGCTCTCCCGGGCAGAGCAGCCGGTCAGCGCCACGGCGCTGGCAAACCGGTTCGGTGTGAGCCGGCAGCTTGTGGTGGGGGATGTGGCCCTGCTGCGGGCTGGGGGAACCGCGATCGACGCTACCGCCAGGGGGTATGTGATACGGAAAAAGCGGGAGGGGCTGAGACGGCAGGTGGCCTGCCGCCACCATGGCGGCGACATGGAAACCGAGCTCCAAATTATGGTGGACAACGGCTGCACAGTGCTGGATGTGATTGTGGAGCATCCGGTATATGGACAACTGACCGGGGCGCTGGGGCTGGCGAGCCGGTATGATGTGGGGCAGTTTATTGCCAGGGCTGACGCGGCGCAGCCGCTTTCCCTATTGACGGAAGGGGTGCATCTGCACACCTTGCTCTGCCCTGACGGGGAGGCTTTCCTCCGGGTCAAAGAGGAATTGCGGGGGAAGGGGTTCTTGCTGGAGTAAGGGGCGCTGCCCGCGCCTTTTCAGTTTGCGGTATTTCGTTGTCAAGGTGCCTCCGTTTGCAACCGGCGCGGGGGATTTTTCCAGGCAAGCTACTCCTGTTGAGCGTTTTTGTTCGAACGCGCGAAGTTCCGGTAGGTGACGCTCGCTACATCCTTAGGCCGCAAACGGGGAGAAGTTGCACGTTCCTATGCAACTTTGGGAAAAATTAAAAAAAATTTTCCCGGTATACAAGGAGGTATCGGCTATGGCCCTCTACGCGATCGGAGACCTTCACCTGTCGCTGAAAGTGAATAAGCCTATGGATATCTTCGGCCCAGGGTGGGAAAACCACGTTTCCCGCCTGGAAGCTGGATTTGCTCCGCTGGGCGGGGATGATGTGACTGTTTTATGCGGCGATACGTCCTGGGGGATTGATTTTAAGGAGTCCTTGGAGGACTTTAAATTTATTGACAGGCTGCCAGGGAAAAAGCTGATTTTGAAGGGAAACCATGATTACTGGTGGGGCACCGCCGCGAAAATGAAACGCTTTTTCGCGGAAAATCAGATTACCTCTATTGATATCCTTCATAATAATTGTTTTTTTTATGGGGATTGGGCGATCTGCGGGACAAGAGGGTGGTTCTATGAGGAGGAGCAGTCCGGCCACAATGAAAAGGTGCTTAACCGGGAGGTGGGGCGGCTGGAAGCCTCGCTGAAGGCGGCGGGAGGGAAGCCAATCCTCGCGTTTCTCCACTACCCGCCGCTGTATACCGGATACCGGTGCCCGGAGGTGATTAGGAAACTAGAGGAGTATGGGGTGGAACGGTGCTTTTATGGGCACCTCCACGGGCCGAGCCATAAGCGGGCCATCGAGGGGACGGTAGGGGCCGTGGCCTACAGCCTGGTGGCGGCGGATTTTTTAGGGTTCGTGCCGAAGAAAATTTTAGATTGAAGCGGCAGGGTTTTAAGGCTGGTAGAAAATCAACAAATTTGGCGGGGTGGCTATCGGATTAGTTGGCAATAACAACCAACAAATCCGCAGGATTACCATGGAATAAAAAAAACCCGAGAAAAGTGTGGATTTGTACTGGATTTTTTTATAAACCTGCGCTATAATACCTAGTTGGCTGACTGTATATAGCCACAGTAAACGGAGGATATTTAATTATGAGTGTAAAAAGCTGTGAAGAATTAGAAAAGAGCATGGTCTCCCTGACCGTAGAGGTTAGCGCCGCCGATTTCGAAGCTGCCGTTGAGAAGGCGTACAGGAAGCAGCGCGGAAGCATCCGCGTCCCCGGCTTCCGCCCCGGTAAGGCTCCCCGCAAGATGATTGAGAGTATGTACGGCGCCGGCGTCTTTTACGAAGAGGCTGTCAATGAGGCGCTGCCCAAGGCTTATGAGGACGCCGTGAAGGAGCAGGAGCTGGATGTGGTGGGTTATCCCCAGGTGGAGCTGCTGGAGGTGGGCAAGGAGGGATTCTCCTTTAAGGCCGATGTGGCGGTGTATCCTGAGGTTACCCTGGGCCAGTATAAGGGCGTGGAAGCGCCCAAGGCCGAGGTCAATGTGACCGGTGAGGATGTGGATAACCGGCTTAAGCAGATGGCCGACCGTAACAGCCGTATGGTGTCTGTGGAGGATCGGGCTGTGCAGCAGGGCGATGTGGCGAACATTGATTTTGAGGGCTTCCTGGAGGGTGTGCCCTTTGATGGGGGAAAGAGCGATAATTTTGACCTGGAGATCGGCTCTGGCAGCTTTGTCCCCGGATTTGAGGATCAGGTGGCCGGTATGAACATTGGGGAGGAGAAGGATATTAACATTACCTTCCCTGAGGACTACCATGCCGATCTGGCAGGGAAGGCCGTGGTGTTCCATGTGAAGGTCAATTCTATTAAAGTGAAGGACGTGCCCGAGCTGGACGATGAGTTTGCCAAGGACGTGTCCGAGTTCGATACCCTGGACGAGCTGAAGAAGGACGTCCGGGAGAAGCTGACGGCTGAGCGGGAAGACGCCGCGAAGCATGCCTTTGAGGAAGCTGCCATGGCTAAGGTGGCCGACAGCATCCAGGCTGACATCCCCGATGCCATGATCGAAAACCAGGCCCGCCGGTTTGTAGACAGCTTCCGTATGCAGATCCAGTCCCAGGGCATCCCCTATGAGGAGTACATGAAGATGACCAATGTGGACGAGGAGAAGCTCCTGGAGGACGCCAAGGCGCCTGCGGTGGGCCAGGTGCGGATGGACCTGGCGATCGCCGCTATCGTGAAGGCGGAAAACCTGGAAGCCAGCGATGAGGACGTGGAAGCTGAGTTTGAGAAGATGGCCGGCCAGTACGGCATGGACGTGGAAAACGTGAAGAAGTATCTGGACGCCGCCGTCATTAAGGAGCAGGTGGTCCGGGCCAAGGCGATTGAGCTGGTGGCCGCTAACGCTGTGGCTGTGAAGCCTGAGGCGGCTCCCGCTGCGGAGGAAGCGCCGAAGGAGGAAAAGCCCAAGCGTACCCGTAAAAAGAAGGTTGAAAAGACGGAGGAAGCCCCTGCGGCAGAGTAAAAATCCGGCTTTTGTACTAAATCCTGCTGGAGCTGGGTATCATAGTGTGCGTACTGGGAGGACAGGAGCATCTTTCAGGAGGTAATTAACAATGAGTTTAGTCCCTTATGTAGTGGAGCAGACCAACCGGGGGGAACGGTCCTATGACATTTTTTCCCGGCTGCTCAACGACCGCATCATCTTCCTGGGGGAAGAGGTGAACGCGACGACCGCCAGCCTGGTGGTGGCCCAACTTCTGTACCTGGAGGCCCAGGACCCCGACAAGGAAATCCAATTGTATATTAACAGCCCTGGCGGCTCCGTGACAGATGGTATGGCGATTTATGACACCATGCAGTATATCAAGTGCGATGTGTCTACCATCTGCGTGGGTATGGCCGCCAGCATGGGGGCGTTCCTGCTGTCCTCCGGAACAAAAGGGAAGCGGCTGGCCCTGCCGAACGCGGAAATTATGATCCACCAGCCCTCCGCGGGAACACAGGGGCAGGTCACCGATATGGCCATCCACCTCAAGCGGATGGAGCTGATTAAGAAACGGCTGAACAATATCCTGGCTGAAAATACTGGCAAGAGCGTGGAGGCTATCACCGCCGACTGCGAGCGGGATAACTTCATGACTGCCGAGGAAGCCAAGGAGTACGGCCTGGTGGATAAGGTGATCTACGGCAGATAAGGGCCGGACAGTAGATTTTTATGATATGATCGGGGGAAGGGAATTTGCCTATGAATGACGAACCGAAAAAGCCATTGCGCTGCTCCTTCTGCGGCAAGCGGGAGAATGAGGTCAGGCGGATGCTGCAAGGTCCCGCCGCCCGCATCTGCGACCAGTGCGTCCAGCTTTGCATGAGCCTGCTGGAGGAAGAGCTGGGGCCGCAGCCCGGCACCCACGCCGTGGAGCTGCCGGAGCGGCTGCCGGCGCCGAAGGATATCCGGGAGGTTCTGGATCAATACGTCATCGGCCAGGACAACGCCAAGGTGGCCCTGGCGGTGGCGGTTTACAACCACTACAAACGTATCCAGTTCGGGGATGGCGGGGACGATGTGGAGCTGCAAAAAAGCAACATCCTCATGATCGGGCCTACCGGCAGCGGGAAAACCCATATCGCCCAAACCCTGGCCCGGATTTTGCAGGTGCCCTTTGCTATCGCTGACGCTACCACCCTCACCGAGGCAGGGTACGTGGGCGATGATGTGGAGAACATCCTCCTGCGGCTGTTACAGGCGGCGGACTACGATGTAGAGCTGGCGGAGCACGGGATCATCTATGTGGATGAAATCGACAAAATCGCCCGGAAAAGTGAAAATACCTCTATTACCCGGGATGTGTCCGGCGAGGGCGTGCAGCAGGCACTGCTGAAAATCCTGGAGGGTACTGTGGCGAACGTGCCGCCCCAGGGCGGGCGCAAGCATCCCCAGCAGGAATTTATCCAGGTTAATACCAAGAACATCTTGTTTATCTGCGGCGGCGCTTTTGATGGCCTGGAGAAAATCATTGAGCGGCGCTCCGATAAGCGGGGGTTGGGTTTTGACGCGCCCATCCAGAGCAAGAAGGACAGGAATGTGGGATTGATCCTCAAGGAGGTGCAGCCCCACGACCTGCTGAAATTCGGCATGATCCCGGAGCTGGTGGGACGGCTGCCTATTATTGCGCCCCTGGATTCCCTCAAGCGGGAGGATCTGGTGCGCATCCTCACTGAGCCGAAAAACGCGCTGGTGAAGCAGTATGAGAAGCTGTTTTCCTATGACAATGTGGAGCTGACTTTTGCTGACGGCGCGCTGGAGGCTGTGGCCGACAAGGCGATTGAGCGCAATATCGGCGCCCGGGGCCTGCGGGCGGTGATGGAAGGGCTTTTGACTGAAATTATGTACGACATCCCCTCCGACCCCACGGTGCGGCGGGTGGTCGTTACCCCCGGCTGCGTGGCAGGGGAGTGCGGCCCCACCCTGGTCCGGGGCGGAGAGACGGAGACGGCGGAGCACGCCTCTTGACGGCTTGCGCCGCGTACGTTTGAGCGAACGATCGAAGGGGGCGGGGAACTGCCCCCTTTTTCTTTCCCGGCTGCCTGCCGGGGAAAGGAGACGGTAATGGAAATCACTGAAAATACAAGTATGAATATGCCGGTGCTGGCCCTGCGGGGGCTGGCTATTTTCCCGGGTTGTGTGCTCAGCTTTGATGTGGAGCGGGAAATCTCTATCCGCGCATTAGAGCGGGCTATGGAACGGGATCAATATATTTTCCTGGTGGCCCAGCGGGAGACCGGCACTGACCAGCCCGAGGAGAAGGATCTGTACGCTGTGGGCACAATGTCCGTTATCCGGCAGATTTTGCGGATTGGGGACGCTTCCGTGCGGGTCATTATGGAGGGCAAGGCCCGGGCAAGGCTGCGGCGGCTATGGCAGACCGAGCCTTATTTGCAGGGTAACGTGGAGCCGCTGCGGGAGGGGAAAAGCCGCATTTCCGAGTCCCAGCTGGAGGCCATCCTGCGGCAGACCTATGGCAATTTTACGGAGTACGCCGGCTTGATGCCCAGGATGGGGGAGGATATCGCGGCCGTCATTATGGATGACCGGGATCCCGGCCATCTGGCGGACTTTATTGCCCAGAATATTATGCTGCGCCACCAGGACAAGCAGGCCGTCCTGGAGGAGCTGCGGCCCCTGCCCCGGCTGCGGAAGGTCAATGAGCTGCTGGCCCGGGAGGTGGAGGTCCTCTCCTTTGAGCATGAGCTGGAGGGGCAGATCCGCCGGGAGATGGGGGAGGCTCAGAAAGACCACATCATCCGGGAGCAGATCCGGCTGCTTCAGCAGGAGCTGGGAGAGGACGAGGACAACGAGCTGGCCGAGTACCGGCTGAAAATTGAGCATCTGCATCTGCCGGAGGAGATCCGGGACAAAATGTTCAAGGAGCTGGACCGTCTGGCGAAACAGCCCTATTCCAGCGCCGAGGCGTCTGTGATCCGCAATTACTTGGATGTGTGCCTGGAAATGCCGTGGGGAAAGGAAACCAGGGAGCGGGTCAGCGTATCCGCCGCCCGGAAGCTGTTAGACCGGGACCACTTCGGGTTGGAGAAGGTCAAGGAGCGGATTTTGGAATTTATCGCCGTGCGGCAGATGAACCCTGGGGCCAAGGGGCAGATGATTTGCCTGGTTGGCCCGCCGGGGGTGGGCAAGACATCCATCGCTATCTCCGTGGCGGCGGCGCTGAACCGGAAGCTGGCGCGGTTGAGCCTGGGCGGCGTCCGGGACGAGGCGGATATCCGCGGCCACCGCAAGACCTACATAGGGGCTATGCCGGGGCGGATTGTCAACGCGATCTCCCAGTCCGGAAGCATGAATCCTCTGCTGCTGCTGGACGAGATCGACAAGATGGGCAGCGATTACCGGGGAGACCCCTCGGCGGCGCTGCTGGAGGTGCTGGACGGTGAGCAGAATTATGCCTTCCGGGATCACTTTTTGGAAATACCTTTGGACTTGAGCCGGGTACTGTTTATTACCACCGCTAATACCACTTCCACCATCCCACGGCCTCTCCTGGACCGGATGGAGATTATTGAGCTGACCAGCTATACAGACGAGGAAAAGCTGGAAATTGCCCGGCGGTATCTGCTGCCTAAGCAGATGAAAGAGCATGGGCTGAAGAAATCCGCCCTGCGGGTGGGGGACGATGCCATCCGGGGAATCATTACCGGGTATACCCGGGAGTCCGGCGTCCGTTCCCTGGAACGGATGATGGGGAAGCTTTGCCGGAAGACCGCCATGCGTTTGGTTGACGGCGGTGTAAAGCGGTGTGCCATTACACCGGAAAACCTGGAGGAATACCTGGGGGTGCGGCGGTATCAGCCCCCGGCGCTGGATAAAGACCCGGTGGGTGTGGTCAATGGACTGGCCTGGACGGAAGCCGGCGGCGAGTTGCTGGAAGTGGAAGTCAATGTAATGGAGGGTACCGGGAAGCTGGAACTGACCGGCAACCTGGGGGATGTGATGAAGGAGTCCGCCCACGCTGCCGTGAGCTGTATCCGCAGCCGCGCCGCCCAACTGGGCATCGACCCGGAGTTTTACAAGAACCGGGATATCCACATCCATTTCCCTGAGGGCGCGGTGCCTAAGGACGGGCCATCTGCCGGTATTGCGATTACCACTGCTGTTGTGTCGGCGCTGACGGAGCGGAAGGTGCGCTCCAGTGTGGCTATGACCGGGGAGGTTACGCTTCGGGGCCGGGTGCTGGCGATTGGCGGGTTGAAGGAAAAGACGATGGCCGCAAAGCGGAATGGCATTACGACCGTGCTGATTCCTAAGGAAAACCTGCGGGATTTGGCGGAGATTGACCCGGTGGTACGGGACGCGCTCCGGTTCGTGCCGGCGGAAACCATCGACACCGTACTGGCGGAGGCGCTGTATCCCGCCGGGCCGGCCGGGGAACGGCAGCAGGCCGCGCCGGTTATTACCGCCTTTGTGCCGATGGAGCAGGCGGTGCAGGAGACGGCGCTGCGGCAATGAGGCCGCGAAAGGAGGAAGCGGATGGGACTGAATTTTAATAAGGTGGAATTTATCCGCTCCGCTGTGAAGCCGGCGGACTTTCTCCGGGACGGGCTGCCCCAGATGGCTTTCGCGGGGCGCTCCAACGTGGGAAAAAGCTCCGTCATTAACCGCCTGGTGAACCGGAAGAATTACGCCCGGGTGGGGGCATCCCCGGGGAAAACCAGCCAGATCAACTATTTCCGGATTGAGGAAAGGGCGTATCTGGTAGACCTCCCAGGCTATGGCTACGCCAAGGTGTCCAAGGCGGAAAGGGATCGCTGGGGGCGGCTGATGGAAGCGTATTTTGCTTCCGGGCTGATCTTCCTGGGGGTGATGATCGTGGACGCGCGGCATAAGCCTACGGCGGACGATGTGACAATGGCAAACTGGTTTTTTGACGCGGGCTGCCTGGTGGTAGTGGTGGCTAACAAGCTGGATAAACTGAAAAAATCGGAAGTCGAGCCGAATATGCGGCAAATTCGGGAGGTTTTGGCTCTCCGGGAGTGTGATGCGCTCATTCCTTTCTCTGCCGAGCGGGGAGATGGGAAGGATGCGCTGGCGGCTGCGCTCTGCTCGGCGATGGAGGGATGAATTATGACTTTGGAACAGCCTTTGATGGGCAGGCGGATTACCATTCGCAGTTACCGGCGGGAGGATTTGGACTTCTGCACTGGCATGTGGTTTGACCCGGAAAACGGGAAGTATATGAGCGACCCTGAGGCGGCGTTTGTGGATGAACGGTTTCAACGGGCGCTGGACGGCTTGCAGGATGCGAAGGACGGATACTACTTGATCGCGGAGGAGCAGGGGGAGCGGATTGGCACCTGCTGCGCCTTCCCGGATGAAGCGGGGAAGGTCTGGGACATCGGGTACTGCGTCCGGAAGGATTTGTGGCGGCAGGGGTTCGGACGGGAAATCGTGGAGACCCTGTCGGACTGGATCCGTGAGCGGGGCGGCACAGCCATTACCGCCGAAGCGGCCCGGGAGAACGCCGCATCCTGTGGGCTGCTGGAGCGGTGCGGGTTCCGGGTGAAGGAAGAAAGCGTATTTCAGAAGTATCATATGGATGTGCGCTTTGACGCGTTTATTTTTGAGAAAAAGCTTTGAGGAAAAAGGCCCCTGCGGTGAAAAACGCAGGGGCTTTTTTTGCCAGGCAAATTACTTGACATTGTCATGTAATTGTGGTAACATTTTTACATGACAATGTCAAGTGAAAGGAGCAATGGGCATACTGGACGAAAAAAAGAGACTGACCAGTACCGAGTGGGAGGTCTGCGAGTGCCTGTGGGAGCGGGCGCCGCTGACCATGACGCAAATCGCTGCCCGGCTGACGGAACGCACTGGATGGACACGCAGTACGGGGGAGACTTTGGTGCGGCGGATGGCGAAAAAGGGGCTATTACGGTGGGAGCAGGGGGCGAAGGCGAAGATGTATTATCCCACTGTGGCCCGGGAGGACGCGGTAGCCTGGGAAACGAAAGGTTTTTTACAGAAGGTGTTTGGCGGCAGCGTGGGGCTGCTGGTGAACTCTATGGCGGAGCGGGAGGAGCTGAGCCGGGAGGAGATCGGACAGCTCTATGAGACGCTGCGGAAGCTGGAGGAAAAGGGACATGATTGATTGGATGGTTACGTCCTCCGCGCTGATTTTGCTGGTTGCCGCGTTGCGCGCCGTGGTTAAGGGGCGGGTCAGCCCCAGGCTGCGGTATGCGCTGTGGCTGGTCGTGCTGGCGCGGCTGCTGGTTCCTGGGACGTTCTGGGAGAGCAGGGCCAGCGTTATGACCCCTGTGGCTGTACAGGAAGCCTATCAGGCGGTGGAACGGATTCCCCAGGCTGTGCGGACCAGGCCCGATGGCTGGGTGGATATTGTAACCCCGGGCGTCATGACCTCCGTCAGGGAGGAGAAGGCGCTGTCCGGTGAGACGGTTTTTTACGGCAAGGATCACACAAAAGCTACCATAGAATCCCTGCGGCGGCAGGTGGGCGTCCGAAACGCGTTTTTGCTGGCGTGGGCGGCGGGAGCCTTTGGTGTGGGCCTGTTTTTGCTGGCGGTGAATCTGCGTTTTGCGGGGCGGCTGGGGAAAAACAGGCGGACGCTGGAAAAGTACCGGGGACAGTGGGTGTTTGAAATGGATGGGCTGGCTTCGCCGTGCCTGTTCGGGCTGTTCCGGCCTGGGATTTACCTTACGCCCCAGGTGGCGGCGGACGAAGCCGCTAAGGCCCATGTTTTGGCCCATGAGTATGCCCATTTCCGGCAGGGAGACCATATTTGGGCCGCGCTGCGCGGGGCATGCCTGGTAGTACACTGGTATAATCCATTGGTATGGCTGGCGGCGTACCTCAGCCGCCGGGATTGTGAACTGAGCTGCGATGAGGGGGCCGTGCGGCTCCTGGGCGAGGAACATCGGGCGGATTATGGCCGGACGCTGGTGGGACTGGTAGCCCGCGGGACTACGCCTGCCGACCTGGCCCGGTGCGCTACTACTATGACCGGGGGGAAATCCGCGCTGAAGGAGCGGGTGGCCCTGCTGGTGAAGAGGCCCAGGACGACCGCCGTGATGGCGGTGCTGGTGGCGGCGGCTTGCGTGGTGTTTGCGGCGTGTACGTTTACTGGGGCGGCGGAAGTGGAGGAGCCGGAAAACGGTCTCCCTGATAATCAAGAGGAGCAGGCAAAACCGCTTGAACGTTCCCACATAGAGAAGCAGGTTTCGGTGGCATTGACTGACTGGCTCCTGTCCCGGGATGGTAAACAGGTGGAGGACTACCGTATTAACAGGCTGGCGCTGCGGGAGTGGCAGTTTGACCCAGACGGCGGCATACAAGCGGTGTTTGAATCGGAATTGATGATTTTGGTTCCCCAGGAGGAGCGCCAGCTCTGGTGGGCCGGGAATACCGTGGAAGCGGAGGAACTGGAAGATGAATTTTACCGGGACTACGATGGCTGGCTGGTGTTCTGGCGGGAAGGATATGTGGTGCTGAACCCCGGGACGGGCGAGTGGTCTATCCCTGATATCGGGACTGGAGGGTATGACCTGGATGACCTGCTTCGCGTGATGGAGATTGATACAGCAGGGGGGACATACCCACGTTTCCGCGCCTTGCCGGAGGATTTGCCCACGGAAGCCGGCATGGAGGGAGACTGGTGGCTCCTGCTCGCGGAACTGCCGGGGGAGGATATCGGGCTTTACTGCGGCAAATATGATGAAGAAACCGTATATTTGCGTTACGGCGAAACCTTCCAGGTATTTCAGCAGGATTTGTCCGGCGGCGGCCATTTGCCGGAGATGGAGCGGGTGGATGATAGTACTATCGCTGTCCAGTATTACCAGGAGGGCGGTGCAATAGGAGAACGGGTCACGTACCGCTGGACGGGGGCATATTGGGCGGACGCACATGTTGGCCCGCTGTCTGAGCAGGGGTGGCTCCCGGCGCTGGAAGACCTGCCGGAGGCGTTGATCGATGTTCCCGGCGTGTATCAGGATCCTATCTGGAAGGTGGCGGAACTGCCGGAGGATGATATCGCGGCCTACTATGCGCCGGAGACCGGCGGTAGCTGGATTCGGTATGGAACAACGATGCAAGCAGTGGATTTTACCCAAAATCTGGTCACAATGCCCCAAACGCTGGTGCCTGAGCTGTATTTTGAGGATTTGGACGGCGATGGGGAAAAGGAACTGGCGGTGATATACAACACCGGCCATGGTACTGGCGTGTCCATCTGGAGCCTGACGGTGCTGGAGTGGGACGGGAAAGCCTGGACCGCCCATACTGCCCATTTGGAAGATGATATTATCCGCGATTTTGAGACCAGCCGCACTGTTGCGCTGCACCCGGAGGAAAATTACACAACGGTTGGGTTCCGGGGGCATACAGTGGATGTGGATATGGACGAAATGTTTAACGGTGGAACGGAGTGGAAGGAGGAACCGCTGGCTTGTGAAATGACCGGGATGTTTTCGAGGTACAGTATGGAAAACTACGGCCTGTCCCTGACACTGGCAGGGGAGCTGCGGCCGGAGAGCTTTGACCCGACAAGCAGTTATGGGTTCGAATACGTCTGCACGGTCTACTATGAGGAAGACGGCACGTTCCGCTCTGCGATGGATTATCTGGATACGTATTTCCGATGGACGCCCAAGGTGGACGGGAGTCTCCTGACCCCTGTTTTCCGTGACATTCTCCAAGGGTTTATCAGCGAATGCCAGGCCGGTGGGCTGGAAGACCTTTCTTTTGCGTGCTTTGCCGTCCGCGATGTGGACGGGGACGGCGAGAACGAACTGATTACCCAGCGGAACACCCCGCACCTGGCGCAGCTGGAGCAGGTCTATGATGCTTACGGAAACAAACTGCTGGAGGTATTCCCTATGGTTACCTACTACGATAATGGCTATGTTACTGCTGGCTGGAGCCACAACCAAGGCAAGGCGGGAGATAAGCTGTGGCCGTACACCCTCTACCGTACTACCGGGACGGGCCAGAACCGCCGCTATATCAAGGTGGCGGCAGTGGACGGCTGGGACAAGGGATTGGGAGAGCAGGAATTGTCCTATACCGGGGGGTACATCCCTTTCCCGGACGAGGTGGACAAGGACGGGGATGGGTTTGTGTACTACATTATTACCGAGGACGGCGGGTACGCGCCGGAGTACGGTACGCCGATGGATTACGCTGAGTACGCCAACTGGGTGGCGGTTTTCCTGGGGGCGGATGTGGTGGAACCGGCGTATATTCCGCTGACAGAGGAAAATATTGCCATGCTGCAATAGGTGTTCCCTGTGTGCGCATGATTTCCGCTTTCCTGCAAACACTATCCCCGAAAGAGAGGGATATGCAATGGAAGAGGAAACTAAAACTACCGCTCCTGAACAAGACAACGATCACCAGAACCAATCCGGCGGACGGCAGGGGATTGTGGATTTTGGCTCCGTTGTCAGCCGCAGCAAGCGCGGCAATATCTACACCTTAACCATCATCGGACAGGTGGAGGGCCATCAAGTCCTGCCGGAAACGGCAAAAAGTACGAAGTATGAGCACGTTATGCCTCTGCTGGCCAGTTTGGAGCAGGACGAGGAGATCGATGGTGTGCTGCTGCTGCTGAATACCGTGGGAGGCGACATCGAGGCAGGGCTGGGTATTGCGGAACTGGTGGCGGGGATGCGGAAGCCTACCGTCAGCTTGGTGCTGGGAGGAGGGCACTCCATCGGCGTGCCACTGGCGGTGGCGCCGAAGGCGAGTATGATTGTCCCATCGGCATCCATGACGATCCACCCGGTGCGAATGAACGGCACGGTGATCGCCGCGCCCCAGACATTCAACTATTTTGAGCGGATACAGGAGAGGATTGTTAGTTTTGTGGCTAAAAACAGCCATATCAGCGAGAAAAAGTTCCTGAACCTGATGCTGAAAACCGGGGAAATGGCAGCGGATGTAGGCAGTGTGATCTACGGCGAGGAAGCGGTCAACCTGGGGTTGATCGACCGGATCGGCGGGTTAAGCGATGCGCTGGACTGTCTCTATGGGCAGATTGCCCAGGCGAGGGAAGCGCGGGAAAAGGAGCTTGCTGGGGTCAGGTGAGAAGGTCCGCAGGATGGGGGATCCTGCGGACCTTTTTATTTGCGTTTAGGGTGTTTCTATGGAAAGGCTTTACTTTGCGGCGGTTCCTGGGTATAATGGTAAGACCATAAAATGTTGGGAGGGCTTGTAAATGTGGACATGTCCGGAATGTGGGCGGAGCTTTGCGAAGAAGAACCAGGGCCATTATTGCGGCGACGCGCCTAAAACAATTGACGAATATATTGCGGCGCAGCCGGAAACGGCGAGGGAATATTTGATGGCGGTGCGGGCGGTGGTTCGTGAGGCGCTGCCGGATGCGCAGGAGCGGATATCGTGGAGTATGCCGGCATATTGGAAGGGAAAGAACCTGATTCAGTTCGCGGCGTCAAAGGCGCATTTGGGGCTTTATCCTGGGCCGGAGGCGGTGGAGGAGTTTCGGGACCGGCTGGAGGGTTATCCCGCGAGCAAGGGGACGATCCGCTTTCCGTACAGCAAGCCGCTGCCGCTTGCATTGATTCGGGATATAGCGGAATGGTGTGGAACGGAATGATGAACCAGGGCGGGCGAATGGGGGAGGAAGCAGCCACCGCCCGTTTTGAAAATTTTTGTAGAAGCCTTTCCTAAGCGGAAGTTTTGTGGTATACTTAGGCAAATACTGCGCCGCCAATCAGGCGTGTGCCCCTTGCGGGCGGTTCCCTTTTCAAAAGGCGGCGGGCCGGAGTCCGGGAAGGGCGGCTCCTGGAACCGTTTGGAGAAAAAACTATACCCCGCGCTAACAGCGCGAAGAAGGACGATATCAGCTATGGAAATCTATCTCTCCCACAACGAACTGGAAACGGAAGAAATCGGGAAAGCTCTGGCTTTACGGCTGCAAGCCGGGGATATTGTCGCCTATCGGGGAGACCTGGGGGTGGGAAAAACCGCATTCACCCGGGGGCTGGCAAAGGGGTTGGGATACGAGGGACGGGTCACCAGCCCTACGTTTACCATCGTCAACGAGTATGAGGGCGCAATCCCCCTTTTTCACTTTGATATGTACCGTCTAGGTGGGGAGGAGGAGCTGTTTGATATCGGCTGGGAGGACTACCTAGCCAGGGGAGGTATCTGCGCCGTGGAATGGAGCGAACAGGTTCCCGGCGCGCTGCCGGAGGACGCGGTACAGGTCGTCATTCAACGCCATCCAGATCATTGGGACTGGCGGAATATCACCATCGAGGGGGCGAAGATGATATGAAGCTCTTGGCGTTGGAAAGCTCCGCAAAGGCGGCCTCCTGCGCGGTGCTGGAGGATGGTGAAGCCATTACTTCCGCATGGCAGGCCACAGGGCTGACCCACAGCCGGACCCTGCTGCCTATGGTGGAGGATATGCTCCGGAACAGCGGGCTGGCTGTCCGGGAGATGGATGCCCTGGCTGTGGCGGCGGGGCCAGGGTCGTTTACCGGGCTGCGGATTGGCATTGCCACTGTGAAAGGGCTGGCTTGGGCGGCGGATAAGCCCTGTGTGCCGGTTTCTACCCTGGAAGCGATGGCGTGGCCGCTGGCCCACATGGAGGGAATCGTTGTGTGCGCGATGGACGCGCGGCGGCAGCAAATTTACAACGCCGTGTTCCGGGCCGGGGGCGGGTCGCTGGTCCGGCTGCGGGAAGACCGGGCTGTTTCCCTGGAGGACGCCGCCCGCGATCTGGCGGAGCTGGAAGGGCCGCTGGTGGTGGTAGGCGACGGAGTGGGACTCTGCCTGGACTTTTTGACCGGCAGGGGCATTGCCTGCGCGTCCGCCCCGGGACACCTGCGGCTGCAAAGCGCCGTAGGCGTGGGGATGGCCGCCTGGCGGAGCATGGACCGCGCCGTGTCCGCCCAGGAATTGGCTCCCGTCTACCTCCGGCTCAGCCAGGCGGAGCGGGAACGGCTGGAGCGGGAGCAGCACGTATAGAACGGTTGGAATTATACATCATATATACAAAAGGAGAATTGCCATGTACAGTGAAAAAGTCCACGTTGCTAACCATCCCCTGCTGGCTCACAAGCTGACGATCCTGCGGGATAAGGGCACCTCCACCAAGGATTTCCGGGAGTTGGTGAGCGAGATCGGTATGCTCCTGACCTACGAGGCCACCCGTGACCTGCCGCTGGCGCAGAAAGCGGTGGAGACCCCGATCTGCCGGACGATGGCTCCTACGCTCAAGGGAAAGAAGTTCGCTGTGGTGCCTATCCTCCGGGCAGGCCTGGGGCTGGTGGAGGGCGTGCTGCGGATGGTGCCATCGGCTCGGGTGGGGCATATTGGCCTATACCGCAACGAGGAAACCCTGGAACCGGTGAAGTACTTCTGCAAAATGCCCAAGGATATTGCGGAGCGGGATGTGCTCATTGTGGATCCCATGCTGGCCACCGGCGGGTCCGCCGCTGCCGCTATCGGGTTTATGAAGGAATACGGCTGCGCGAATATCAAGCTGATGGTCCTGTTGGCCGCGCCGGAGGGGATTGAGCGGATTCAGAAGGAACATCCGGATGTGGAGATCTACTGCGGCGCGGTGGACGAAAAGCTCAATGAGCATGGCTATATTGTCCCCGGTCTGGGTGATGCTGGTGACCGGATTTTTGGTACGAAGTGAGAACTTGTACCAAGTGGGTTTGGATAAAAGAGGAGCCTGCCGTCAATGCGGCAGGCTCCTCTTCATTATGCTGTTCCAAGAGAAGGTTTATCGGGGGACCTCACCAAAAGGCGAAATCCTCCCGATAAAATGGAAGTTGTCTATATCTTTCTATTACTTCTGAAAAACAATCTAGAAAAAAGATGCAGAAAGTGGTAAAATAGACAGCATGGAACACGTAGATTTACGAAAATTGAATAGCGGAGAACTCACACAGGTACGCCGTCAGGTCGTACGTCTCAAAAAGATGGGG
>CAJUNA010000032.1 GCA_910587645.1 uncultured Oscillospiraceae bacterium | reverse complement strand
ATGTATGATGTACTGATAGTTCATATTCATGGGCAGAAATTTCCGTTGTGTTGGTTAGGCTTTTTTTAACGAGTTTGATAATGCTTGTATAATGGCAAGTAACATAATAAAACCTCCGTCTAAAAAGAAAAAGCCGATAGCCGCTATATTTCAAGCGTGCTATCGGCTCTGCGTCTGTGCGTCTGGCTCTTTAATAACTGATATACTTAGGTGTTTTACATTGATTAGTGTTTCATGCTTGCATTTCGGGCAAAATAGTGGAAATCGTTCAAGTACCGTATCTTCTCGTACTTTTAACCGTGTTTTATTACCACAGATGGGGCATAGTATCCAATTATCTAAATTCAATAACACCACCTCAATCCTCAACTGTAAATATTTCTTCGATTGAAACTCCAAAGACTTTCGCTATATTCCATGCGAGTACCAATGAGGGATTGTATTTTCCTTTTTCGAGATTGCCTATTGTTTCGCGACGAACTCCGACTTTAGAAGCAAGTTCTTCTTGTTTCATGTCAAAACGCACACGATATTCTTTTATCCTATTTTTAATCATTATCTGCCCCTTTTCGTTCTTTCCATTCCAAAATAATAAGTGCAAGAGTAAATGCAAAGATTGTAACTGCAAAACTCAATCCAAAGGACATAGGGACAGCTTTAGTTCCGTCGTAAACATAGGAACATACAAACATAAAAGGAACAAGAGAAATCATTTCTGACATAAATGCAAACGTAGCTGCTTTCTGGACATTAAGTCGAAAAAACTCATCGGGGATTACCCAAAAATATCGAATGTAATATGCAAATCCCAAAAATCCATATAACCCAGTATTCTCGGTACACCAACCTAAAATAGCTATTAGTGCCAAGAGAGATAAAAATCCTAAATAGTTGATTTTTTTCATAGTAGTTTTCCTCCTTTTTTTGTGGTGTATTTCGCACTTTGCGTTATAAATATACCACATTATTTTCAATATGTCAATCTCAAATAATGTATTCTGTTCTAGTTGGCGAGCAGAACTGTACAGACATACTCTAAAACCACATTACAGCTCATAAAAATTTCGGTTTTTCTTTATCCATATTTGGCATTTTCCAAACTTCCCCGTATTAAGAAACAAGGAAAACTTTTTGAAGAATTTCTCTCAAAACTCCGTCAAAACCGCCCTGTGCGGTGTTGTAGGTAGTGAGAGGGTTTTCAAGAGGGTTTGGGATTCTTCCCAACAAGCAAAAATCGCCCGCTGTCGGCAGACAGAAAACGGACGATTTTACGGAAAGGGTACCTCTTTCCTATGAGAACCAACATACTTTCTCGTCTTTCACGCCTGCATATACAGGTTCTGATGATATGTCTCGAGATACACCGATAAACATTTCTCCAAAATCACGGGCTTGCAAAATATCTTTTGTTGTTTTTTTGCTAATGATCATATCCCCATCAATAAACAGAGCATTCCCCTCTACGTTTCTTGCACCAAGGAAATTGCTTTGCAGTGTGCTTGTGTTGGCAAAGTCTAGGCCTTGTTTGAAAAATAAACATTGCACAAATTGCAGGTTAGTGCAAAAATAGAGATAAGTGCAAAAATAGAGATATGAAACGATATGAATTGACAAAAGGACAATGGGAGCGCATAAAAGGGCTGTTACTGCCGGAAAGGATGGGGAAACGGTGCCGGCCTCGTAAAGATGATCGAAACATGCTCAATGGGATGCTTTGGATCGTCCGCAATGGAGCAAAGACGATCCGGGCTTACATCTCGGAACAGGGAGCCAGCTATGTGATCCCGCCACAGAGCAATGTTTCTGATCCGTGGCCTGTAGACTGGTGCTTATATAAAGAGCGCCATTTGCTTGAATGCTTCTTCCAAAAGCTCAAATGGTTTCGCAGGATTGCCACCAGATATGACAAATTGGACGCGCCTTTTCTCGCTTTCGTTTACATTGCCGCTATCGCTATTTTGTTGATTTAGCTCATCCTTCCCTATTTTTCAAACAAGGCCTGGTGTATAGGTAGTGGGCGTCACCACCAGCACCCGATTTACTTCGGGAACCTCAGCATTATCCAAGGTCTCGGATGCTGTCAGAATCTCAGTGTAAATGTTCTCAGCGGTTAGATCCTTTGCGGTGGGTTTGTGGCCCGCCTTGCTGCACATCACACCGTAGGTATAAGCGTCCACCTCGGGGATCACGACCTCACGGTTCTGCCGCGCCAGTGCCGATGCCGCCGCAAGCTGCTGGGCGGTTTCGTCCGTGTCCAGCTTGTCAATGGCGAAGGTGAAAGAACGATCCTTCGTCATGGTCATCTCCTGGGTGGTGGCGTCCAGGTCAGCCACAGCACCGTACCGGCTCCACTGGGAGCCACTCCTTGCTCCAGTGCGGTCATAATCGTTCATGTCGCTGGTAGTAATCTTGTACACTTTGATAGTGTGAGCGCCGGTCCATGTGAAGTCCTGATTTGTCAAGAGACTTTTCTTGCTTTCCGTGCTGAATTGTTCATCAACATAAGGCATAAATTTTGTCACAAGGTTGATTGCCATAATAAAAATCACTCCTAGACACTATCTAGTAAACCTACGGTCACCAACATGCGTAAAGACCTCCCGGGATGGCTTCTTCAGCCATCCCGGGAGGTCTTTATCACCGGCTTGCGTCAGCACTGCCGGACTGCGATCTGTCTTGCGTCGGCGCGGCGCAGGGCGATCACCGCCCCGCACACGGCGTAAGCCACCGGGTCGCCCCAGGGGCTTTCCTGGACCGCCGATACCACCCCGCCGGGGACAAAGCCCAATTCCAACAGCCGGCGGCGCTGGCCTTCCGGCGCGGAGACCCCTGCCACAGCGGCTTTGCGGCCTACCGCCAGACGGTCCAGCGTGGTCAAATCCTCCATTCCGAGGAACCTCCTTGCCTGCGGCGCGTTTCACGCCGCCTGGTTTGCTACACTCAGTCTATGCCGCACGAGAGCCGTCTGTGCGCAGATAGGCCAGGACACCGTTCGCAATCCCTTGGGCCAGCTTGGCCTGGTACTCCGGCTGAATAAGGAGGTCCAGCTCGGAGGGGGTAGACATAAAGCCGCATTCTACCAACGCTGCGGGCATTAGGGAAGTTCGCAGTACTGCCAGATTCGGACGCTCCTCCATGCCGAAGTCTGGTGCGCCGGTGGCGGTGCGCATGGTGCTGTGGAGGATTTGGGCCAGGCGCCAGCCCTCGGTGCCCTCGCTGTATGCGCAGGTGTAGATGCCCAGGGCATCGTCATGCTCGGTGTTGGCGTTGCAGTGGACGCTGACAAACAGGGTAGCATCCAGATTATTGGCAAAATCCGTGCGCTCATAGAGATCCACGTCCTGGTCGCCGGTGCGGGTCATCAGTACCGTTACCCCCGCTTCCTCCAGTATCGCCGCTGCCTGGGTGGCAATGGAAAGGTTCAAATCCTTCTCCTTCACGCCGCCGTATTCCGCGCCGTCAAAGCTGCCGCCGTGTCCCGGATCCAGCACCACCAGGGCGGAGCCGGTATACTCCGGCTCTACCACCACTGGGGCGGGAGAGGTGATGTGAACTGTCCGGGTGTCTGGATCCCAGACGACTTCGCAGCCCATGGCTTCTGCCAGATCCCGCAGGGGTACCATCGTGATGCCGTCAGTTATGTAGGCGGAGGACGCGTTCATTGGGATGCCGTCTACTACGATGCCAACCGCGTTCCGGTTGGCGCCGGAAGCGGTCAGGGCCAGAACCAGCATCATGCCAAAGGTAAACAACAGCGTGTAAAAGCGTTTCATTTGTCAGATTCCTTTCCAGGTGGATTGATTCGACAGCGTTCGACGAATTTTATCCTATTGTACCTGACAACCGGGGTGGAGCGCAAGAGGTAAGTTGTGGGATAGGAAATGAATATACCGCCCGTTTTGTAAGAGCCAGGGACAGAAAATTCCACCCCCGCCTTGTAATGTGCTGGTATCTGTGATATACTTCCCTTAATAAGCAAAGGAGGGCGCGGCTATGGAGCCTGTATACTATACGGTGAATACCATCAACGGCGATTACGCCTATATGACCAGCGATGAGGGCGTGGAGAACCAGGTGGCGATGTTCCTGCTTCCAGACGGTACGGATGTGGGCAGCAGGCTGCTGTGGGAAAACTTCGAATGGAGCTTGGCATGAAGCGTACCATGACACCTGATTTTAACCCCACGTTATTCCGCGGCGATTTGATGAACGGCAAGCTCCGCGCCGCCATGGACTACCTATCCCAATTCCCCGCCCAATCGGAGCGGTACGCCCGCTACGCCGCCCGCTTCCAAGAGGGCCGCTGTGAAGCCCCCACTGGGGATCCAAAGTGCAGCGCCATTCTGCTGGCCTACCAGGCCTATTACCGGGACGCGTTTTACCTGGAGCAGTCTCCGGAGGATGCGGCCCAACGTCTCACCGCCCGTCTCGCGGAAGCCCTGGACGTGGATCCCAAAGCCGGTATATCTGGGCTAGAAGACCTGGCTGCGGAAGCCTTCCAATCGAAGGGATTCCACTTTCTAGGCGGCAGGACCAGCGGCTATTACGGCCCCTACATCTGGCGGTACGAGGAGCGGAAGCACTACACGGTTCAGCTCCCCCATGGGATGCAGGACTACACAGTAAAGCTGCTGGATGGTTTTCTCATGCGAAGCTGGCTGGACTATTTATCTTTCGGCGAAACGGGTACCGGCGGCTGGTCCAACGGGGACGGGCTGATCCACTGTGTCCGTTCGGCCTATGACCTAGAATCGGAAGCCTTTCAGGTCTCCCTCTTAAAGCACGAAGCCCAACACGCATACGACCTTGAGCGGTACAAGGGCATTACCAACCCGGAGCTGGAGTACCGCGCCAAGCTGGTAGAGCTGATCTATTCCCGGGAACGCAACCTGCTGGCCCGTTTTGCCGCCGAATTGGATCCCTCCCCCACCGCCAGCGGCCATGGCGCAGCGGCCTGCCGCATTACGGAGGGGGCGGAGAGGCTGCTAAACGTCCCCCGCACAAAATTCCCATCCCTGCCCATCGAAGCCATCCAAACCGCCGCCCGGACGCTGTTTGCGGACAGCACCCAGGAAGCCCTGGAAAAATACGGTTAAAGTACGACCCCCAAAAAGGAAGGAACAGGCTATGCTAGAGCAAATCATCCCCATTGTCCGCGAAGCGGGCGGAATCGTCTTGTCCGCCAAGGACATCTGGTCCCACACCCACGAAAAGACCTCCGCCGCCGATTTGGTCACGGAATACGACCTGGCGGTGGAAAGCTTCTTAAAGGAGAAGCTCCCCCCCTTGGTTCCCGGCGCCATATTCTTCGGTGAGGAGGAAAAGGAGAACACCAGCCCTCTGGACGGCTGGGCTTTCATCGTAGACCCCATCGATGGCACCACCAACTTCGTGCGGGGCCTGAAGCAGAGCGCCATATCCGTGGCTTTAGCCCACGATGGCATCGTAGAATACGGCGTGGTCTACGACCCCTACAAGGACGAAATGTTCTCCGCCCGCCTGGGCGGCGGCGCGTTCCTCAATGGCCTGCCCATCCATGTCAGCGCCCGGCCCCTGTCCGAGGGCATTTTCGGCATGGGCACGGCGCTCTATGACCGCCACTTATTTGGCCCCACCCTCCGGATGACGGAGCAGCTATTCCGCCGGAGCTGTGATTTCCGGCGGCTGGGTGCGGCGGCGCTGGATTTATGCGATGTAGCCTGCGGCCGCCTGGACCTGTTTTTCGAATACAGCCTCTCCCCCTGGGACCACGCGGCGGGCGGCTTGATCCTTACGGAAGCCGGCGGCGTGATTTCCACCCTGGAGGGCCAGCCTATGCGCTACACCCAGCGTTGCAGCGTATGGGCCAGCAACCAGGTCAATAAAGACATCCTCAAGGAGCTGGAGGTATAAGCCTATGCTCTATATCCTGGCTATCATTCTGTGCATCGCGGCGGATCAGGCGGTAAAATGGTACGTCACCGCCAACCTGGCATTATACGAACAAGCCCCCCTCCTGCCGGGCATCGTGGAATTGTACCACATCCAAAATACCGGCGGCGGTTTTTCGATCCTGGCGGGCCATACCTGGGTTTTGACGGTTTTAACGGCCATCCTGATGGCGGGCATCGCCGCCGCGCTGGTGAAAAAGTGGTTCCATCATCCCCTGGCCATGTGGATGCTGACGCTGATTTTAGGAGGCGGCCTGGGCAATCTGATTGACCGCGTCCGTTTGGGCTATGTAGTAGACATGTTCCATTTCCAATTTATCCGGTATCCGGTCTTTAACGTAGCGGACATCTTTGTGGTATGCGGCACCATTGGCTTCGCGGCATATTACATCCTTATCCACGATAAGATAGCGGAAAAGAAGGAGGAGGACGCCCATGAATCCAGCGGCGATCCTGGCGGCTCCTGAGGACGCGGGGAAGCGTTTGGACAGTTTTTTGGCGGCGTCCCTGCCGGAGCTGACCCGCTCCGCCGCCGCGCGGTTAATAGAGATGGGCCAGGTGACAGTGGACGGCAAACCGGCCGCCAAGAGCTGCAAGCTGGCCGGAACCGAAACCATCGCCGTAACCCTCCCGTCCCCTGCGCCGGTCGAGGCTTGTCCCCAGGCGATCCCTTTGGATATCGTCTACGAAGACGAAGACGTTATCGTAGTGGACAAGCCCGCCGGCCTGGTCGTCCACCCGGCCCCCGGCCATCCGGACGGCACCTTGGTCAACGCGCTTCTCTACCACTGCGGCAGCAGTCTCAGCGGCATCGGCGGCGCGTTGCGCCCAGGCATAGTCCACCGCATTGACCGCGACACCAGCGGCCTTATTATCGCGGCCAAGAACGATGCTGCCCACCAGTCCCTCTCCGCCCAACTCCAAGACCACACCCTGGCCCGCACCTACGAAGCCATTGTGACCGGAAACCTCCGGGACGGAAAGGGGACCATCGATGCCCCCATCGCCCGCCATCACACTGACCGGAAGAAAATGGCGGTCACGCCCCACGGCGGCAAGCACGCGGTCACCCACTGGGAAGTCCTGGCCCGTTTTCCGGGCTATACCCACGTCCGCTGCCGTCTGGAGACAGGCCGCACCCATCAAATCCGCGTCCATATGGCCAGCACAGGCCATCCCATCTACGGCGACACAGTCTACGGCAGCCCAAAGCCTGTCCCGGGCCTGACGGGCCAATGCCTTCACGCCGTAGCCCTCCGGTTCCTCCATCCCCGCACAGGCGAACCGGTAGAGGTTCACTGCCC
Organism: uncultured Oscillospiraceae bacterium; assembly: GCA_910587645.1. GTDB lineage: Bacteria > Bacillota > Clostridia > Oscillospirales > Oscillospiraceae > Pelethomonas. The sequence continues at coordinate 41,528 of CAJUNA010000032.1, read as the reverse complement.
GCTGAACGCGGAGTTCACCCACGTTTTGGAAAAACTGCAAAACCTTTCCCGATAACGGAAAAGGGAACGCCGCCGGAACTCCGGCGGCGTTTTTGCGTGCCAAAAAAGATGCTTTGCCTCTTTGTCCTGCGAAGGGCTTTTTGCCTTGAGACGGAAACCGCTGCTGGTATTTGCCCGGTGACGGCGCTGCCCTCTTAATTTAGGGATCGCGTCAGTCCTCTTGGCGCTTCTTTTTCTGATAATACTGCGCTTGGGCATCCCAAAGGGTTTGATACTTCCCGCCGGCTTCCGCCACCAGGCTGTCGTGGGTTCCCTGCTGAACCATCCTGCCGTTGTCAAAAACAGCGATTTCGTCACAAAACCGGCAGGAAGATAACCGATGGCTGATATAGATGGCGGTCTTATCCTCCACGATATCGTTAAATTTCGTATAGACCTCCATCTCCGCTTCCGGGTCCAGCGCCGCCGTAGGTTCATCCAGGACGATAAACGGCGCGTTCTGGTACAGCACCCGTGCCAAAGCGATTTTCTGGGATTCCCCGCCGGAGATTTCCACCCCACTGTCCTCAAAATCCCGGTACAAGCAGGTGTCCAGCCCCTTCGGCAGGCTTGCCAGCCTCTCCCCGAACCCGGCCCGCTCCAGGCATTGCTTTGCCCGCGCCCGGTCGTAATCCACGGCGGCGGCAACGTTTTGCCCCAATGGCTGGGCCAGCAGCCGGAAGTCCTGGAACACCACGGAGAACAGGTCCAAATAGTTATCATACCGGTACTTTTGGATATTGATACCATTGAGAAGGATTTCTCCCTCGGTGGGGTCGTACAGCCGGCACAGCAGCTTAATGAAGGTAGTCTTCCCTGAGCCGTTCTCTCCTACCACGGCCAGCCGTTCTCCCACCTGGAACTTCATATTCAGGTGCCGGACAGCCCAGGTTTCCGCGCCTGGGTACCGAAAGGACACGTCCCGGAACTCAATCTCATATTTCCTGTCAGACCGTTTTTCAGTAGTCAAACTACCCTGGTACATATGATTCGGGGTGTCCAGCAGCTTATAGGTAGTCCGCAGGAACACCGCGTTTGTCCGCAGCTCGGCGACTGCGGCGATCATATCCGCGATCCCCTCCGCCAGCCCGGTCAGTGCGCCTACATACTGGGTAATCGCGCCCACGCCGAACGCGCCGCCCAGGGCCTTCAGCGCCACGAACAGGTAGATCACCCCGGTAAAGCACTGGAGCAGAAACCGCTTGTACAGCGCGTACCTGGCCATAGGACCCTGGATTTTGGCATAGGCGCTATCTTTCCCCATACTGTCAACCTCTGGGTCTGTCGCAATTTTGGAGCGGATAAATTCATCCTGTGCATAAATGCGCGCGTCCGTCCCCCGGCGGCGTTCGCCGAAGATGTAAAAGAAAAAGCTATACGTGCGGTTAGTCTGCGCCCCGCTTAAGCTTGTCCAGACCGCCACCTGCCGGCCGTCCAGAAAAGTATACATAATCAGGGCTGCAACCAACAGAACGAACATCCCCAGGGTACACCCCGGATGATTCAGCCAGGCCAGCTCACCGCCCTGCCTCACCGGAAGGACAAACAGGCTCACCGACAGCGCGATGGCCCCCAGGGTTTGGAAAAACGCCGTCAGAAATTCCTCCATGAAATAATACATCCAGCGCAGCCCCCAGCCATTCCACCGGCCTGACATCTCGATCTCGTTGAGCATCGCCTGCGTCTCCGGCTTTTCCACGTCGCAGAAATCCATATCCAGCAGCTTCCGGATTTGTATTTCCTCAACCCCGCAGTAGATTACATCGTCATTAATCCGGCTCTCCCAACGTTTCGCCAGGGCTTGCAGCAGTCCCATCCCCGCCGTTCCCAGCAGCAGCGCCGCCAGCCATTGCCACAGCCTCGCAGGATCCCGGCTCCCCGCCAGCTCGTCCACCAGCCGGGCCGTGATATACAGCGGCACGTAGGGAGTCAAGGCTGTGACCAGCTTCAGCAGGGTCAGCGAGATCACCATGCGCGGCTCATATTCCCACCAGATCTGGAAGCCGCGTTTGGTATGGATAAAGGCTTCCTGGATAGAAATGCGGTCTTTTTTGTTTTTACTGGACATCTTCCACCGCTCCTTCCTGATAATATTTGCTCTGGATATGGAACAGGTACGCATACTGTCCGCCCAGGGCCAGCAGGCTCTCATGGGTCCCCTCCTCGGCGATGCCGCCGCCGTCCAGCAGCAGCACCCGGTCGCAGAAGCGTGTGGACGCCAGCCGGTGGCTGATATACACGCTGGTGCGCTGCCCAGTCAGGCTGTTATATTTCTGGTACATATCCCGCTCCGCCAGAGGGTCCAGCGCGGCGGTTGGCTCGTCCAGCATCACCAGCGGCGCGTTTTTATACAACGCCCTCGCCAGCATCAGCCGCTGCATCTGCCCGCCGGAGAGGTCCTGGGCGTCCAGATAGACGTTCCGGTCCAGCATGGTGTCCTCCCCCTTCGGCATAGACCGCACCTTCTCCGCCATCCCGGCCTTTTCCAAGCAGTCCCAAACCTTCGGCATATCAATTTTTCCGGTATTTTTATCCACTTGGGCCACATTTTCGGCCACGGTTCCGGCCATAACGGAAAAGCTTTGGAACACGGCGGCGAAGTGCTTGTAGTAATCCCTGCGGTTAAACTGCCGGATGTCCTCCCCGTCCAGGAGCACCTGCCCCTCTGTAGGGTCGTAAAGGCCGCACAGCAGCTTGATGAGGGTGGTTTTTCCCGCGCCGTTGCGTCCCACAATGGCCAGCTTTTCCCCGGGACGGATGGTGAGATTAACATGGGAGAGGGTATCGTGGTCCGCGCCGGGGTACCGGAAGCTTACATCCCGTAGCGCCAACTGGTATAGGTGATCCGGCTTCACAGGCAAGGGCTTGCCGTCATCAAACCGGAAGATTTCCGGTTCCGCCATAAATTCCCGGAAAGCGGCGATTTCCAAGCTCTGCTTATGCAGCTCCGCGAACCCGGAAAACAGGCCGGCCACCCACTGGGTAAATCCGCTGACGGCGGTAAAATACAGTACGAATTCTGCCGCTGACAGCTCCCCGTGGACCGCCAGCCAGACGAGCCAGCCGTAGGCCGCCCCGTTGCGCAGCAGCGCCAGCAGTACATTGAGCATGTCCTCCCGGAGGGCCACGGCGGTCAGGCGGCGCAGGTAATCCTGAAGCTCCGCCCGGTACTGCCCGTACAGGGACTTCAGCCATGGGGCCAGGCCGAAAATGCGGATGTCCTTGGCCAGGGTAATATCCTTGCTCCGGTCGATCACGTATCGCAGCTTGTGATAAATGCCCCCTTTTTCCTCCTTATGTGCATGCTGCCAGTTACGGAACCGGTTCCCCATAAAATACCCCGCCGCCGTCAGCGCGGCGGACAGCAGGGCTACCCCGATCCCTACATTTGCCAGCAGCGCCAGATAGATGGCAAAGCAAATCAGATTTGCCGCCACCGCCTGCATCGTCTCATAGATTTGCTGTCCCGAACTCCAACTGCTGTTGGTGCATTCCTGCGCCTTTTCATGCCGCTTGATGTACGCCGGGTCCTCCGTATGGGGGTAGGAGGTTCGCGCGAAGGCCAGGTGGATATCCGACGCGATGGTGCCTCGGATATGCCCACCCCTGGCGGGAAACTCCGCCTGGAAGTAAGACTTTACCGCGCGGACTGCCGCTATGGCCAGGGCAAAGAGTACAATCATCCCTGCCAGTTCCCCCGGCCTGACGCCCCGCCCAACGCTTTCCAGCACAGCGGGCACCACAAACAGTTCCAGCAGGCTGCTCCCCACGGTACAGAAGATGAGCGCGGCGCCTCCAAGGACGATATTCCGGTTCAGCCGCCAAGCCCGAGCAATCATAAACCCGCAGTTTTGCGCCATATTGAAAGATTTTTGCTTGCCAAGTTTCATTTTTTTCACCTCGCGCCGAGCATAGCACAAAAGGCCCCGCCTGTGTGAATCCGGGGACGAATTGCTGCTTTTGGGGGACGAATTGTCAGATCTTCCCCTGGGGCAGGAGGATTTCCGTTGTAAACGCCCCTTCCTCGCTGGCCCGCGTCAGGAATCCACCTAGCCGGTCAATGATGGCGTCAATCCGCACCAAGCCGAACCCGTGGCCCTCTCCCTTCGCGGAGCGGAACAGGGTTCCCCATTTTTCCTGTTTCCCCCCGGCGGTAAAATTGGTAAAGGAGATATAAAGCTGGGTTCCCTTCATATCAATATAGACGCGGATAAGCCGGCTTTCTTCCGGCAGCGCGAGACTGGCTTCGATTGCATTATCGAACAAATTCCCTAGAATGACGCATAAATCCAGCTCCGATATTTGCAGCGTCACGGGAATGCTGGCATCGGCCTGCACGGCGATGCGCTTAGACCGCGCCAAGGAAATCTTACTGTTCAGGATCGCGTCCGCCATAGCGTTCCCTGTTTTGACCACAGTCTCCATCGTTGTTAAATCAGTTTCCAGCATATCGAGGTACGCAACAACGGCGTTCCAGTCCCCTTCGGCGGCATGGGCCTTCATGGCCTGGATATGGCTGCGGTAATCGTGCCGCCAGCCGCGCATCTGGCGGTACATGTTTTCCACCTCGGCATAGTGAATTTCGATCAGCTCCCGCTGGTAGGCGGCGATGCGCTTGTCGATCATCTTGTCAAAGAGCGCCATGGGACACCTCCTCAAATCTGGGAAATAATGGCGCGGTTGAGTTTTTCGTACTGCCCCCGGGGCAGGGGAAGCCGCTCGCCGGAGGTTAGCTCGACCTCCTGTTTGGCGGCGCGGCGGATATAGGTCAGATTCACAATGCAGGAACGCCCCAGCCGGTAGAACCGGCGGTCCAGGGATGCTTCCAGCTCCGCCAGGGGGCGTTTCACGGTGTAGTCCCCTTTGGCGTGGACGGTGACGTAGTTCTGCCGCACATCCAGGTAGCGGATTTCCGGCAGGGGGACGCGGAGCGTCTCCCCAGGCAGCTCCAGGGTCAGGAACGGCTCGTTCCGCGCCAGGCGGCTGACGGCCCGGGAGAGTACCTCGAAGAATTTTTCTGGTTTTACGGGCTTCATAAGGTAGTGGAGGGCGGCAACCTCATAGCCCTGGGCGATGTAGTCGGCGTAACCGGTGACAAAAATAATCTGCACGGCATCGTTGTCCCTGCGGATGGTTTTCGCCAATTCCACACCGTCCATGCCGGCCATTTCGATGTCCAGCAGGAGTACATCGAAGTCCTTTTTTTCCTGATAGCGGAAAAGGAAGGCTTCCGCCGAGGGGAAGGATTCCAATTCGATTTCCGCGTTGGCGATGCCGCCCCATTGGGCGGCTAACCGGGCGATCAGGCGGCTGTCCTCCGCGCGGTCGTCGCAGATGGCAAATTGATATTTCATAGCGGCTCCTTAACCGTTTTTTCTCAGTTTACCATATAGATTTACAAAAATCCAGGGGGCGGCGATTTTTGGGGAGGGCGGGACGCAAATGATGAACAGTATGTAAAATGTGGAAATCCCCCTTGACATGTGACAACCTGTCATGTAATATAATCGCCAGCCAAACTGAAACAGGAGAAACCAGCCATGCCAACTGCCACATTCTTTAACCTTCCCCCGCCAAAGCGGGAAAAGCTGCTGAATGCCGCCGCCATGGAGTTCGCCCGCAAGCCCCACAGCGAAGTCTCCATCAACAGGATCATTCAATCCGCAGAAATCCCCCGCGGCAGCTTTTATCAATACTTCACCGATAAAACAGACCTGTTCCTGTATATCCTACACAGTTATGACAAACAGTTGGAAGCAACCATTTTAAAAAGCCTGGCCCAATGCGGGGGCAGGCCGCTGGAATTGCCGCTGACCTTGTTCGATCTGATTTTTGCCGACATTGTAAAATACCGGGATGATTTTTCTATTTTCCTTAACATCCTGCGGCAAAACGCAGGCATGGATGTAGGCCAACTGCTTAACCTGCCGGACATCATCCGGCTGACCATAGAGCGCACGGATTGGAGCGGCCTAATCCTGGCAGAGCAGGACGACCGCCTGGCCCTTTTGGACCTGCTGCTCTCCTCTGTAGGACATTCCCTGATGGCCGCCGTATGCGGCAAGCTGTCCCCAGAAGAAAGCCGCCGCCGCTTGGCGCTTAAAACCGCCATCATCCGCCGGGGGGCGGAAAACAAGGAGGAACTATGCTGAAACTAGACAACATCGTCAAGGTCTACGAGACCGCCGGAGAAAATGTCACCGCCCTGCGGGGCGTAAGCCTGAGCTTCCGTGAAAATGAATTTGTCGCGATCCTGGGCCATTCCGGCTGCGGCAAGACCACGCTTCTGAACATCGTTGGCGGGCTGGATCAATATACCAGCGGCGATTTAATCATCAACGGCCGTTCGACCAAGGAATTTAAGGATATCGACTGGGACGCTTACCGCAACCATTCTATCGGATTTGTCTTCCAGAGCTACAATTTGATTCCCCACCAAAGCGTCCTGGCCAACGTAGAATTGGCCCTGACACTTTCCGGCGTTGGCAAAGCGGAACGCCGCCGCCGCGCGTCCGTGGCGCTGGAAAAGGTAGGCCTGGGAGACCAGATGAAAAAACGGCCCAACCAGCTCTCCGGCGGCCAAATGCAGCGGGTAGCCATAGCCCGCGCCCTGGTAAACGACCCGGATATCCTCCTGGCGGACGAACCCACCGGCGCGCTGGACAGCGAGACCAGCGTCCAAGTCATGGACTTGCTGGCGGAGATCGCCCAGGAAAAGCTGGTCATCATGGTCACCCACAACCCGGAGCTTGCGGATAAATACGCCACCCGCACCATCCGTCTCTTAGACGGCCGGGTAGTAGACGACACCGCCCCCTTCGACAGCCAGCCCGAGAAACCCGCCCAGGATACAAAACGTCAGAAAAAGCCCTCCATGAGCTTCCTCACGGCCTTTTCCCTGTCCATGAACAACCTGATGACCAAGAAAGGCCGGACGCTGCTGACCAGCTTTGCCGGTTCTATCGGCATCATCGGCATTGCCCTGATTTTATCCCTGTCAACGGGCATTAACAGCTACATCAACCAAGTCCAGGAGGAAACCCTCTCCAGCTACCCCATCACTATTTTGGCGGAGAGTACGGACATGTCGGACTTGATGGTCTCCCTCATGGGCGCCCACCGGGGCGGCGGGGAGGACGGCCATGACCGGGATAAGGTCTACTCCTCTACGGTCATGTACGATATGCTCAACTCCATGATCGATGCGGAAGTTCAGACAAATAACCTGGAAGCATTCAAGACCTACCTGGATCAAGGCGGCGGCGGGATTACAGATATGGCCACCGTCCAATACGGCTATGATTTCAACTTTGACATCTACACCCAGGACGAGGACGAAGCCATTGTTAAAAGCGATATCATCACGCTGATGCAGGAGGCCATGACGGCGATGTACGGCGGGGACTACACCTCCTATTTCTCCGCCATGGGCGGGATGTACGACCGGATGGATGTCTGGGAGGAGCTTCTGCCTGGAAACAGCGGCGAAGCCGTTGGCGAGCAGGTCAAGAGCCAATATGACCTGCTTTACGGCAAATGGCCGGAAAACTATGATGAAGTGATTTTGTTCGTAGACCGGAATAATGAGATTTCCGACCTGATGCTCTACGCCCTGGGCCTGATGTCCTCGGAGCACATGACGGAGAGCATGACCTCCGCCATGAACGGCGAGAGCGTGGAGATGGAGGAGAGGAGCTGGACGTATGAGGAGCTGTGCGGGATGGACTTTAAGCTTCTCCTGCCTGCCGAGAAATACCAGCGCGAAGCGTCCACCGGCACCTATGTAGACATGTCCGCCACAGAAACGGGAATGGACTTCCTATACAACAGCGAAGACATCGGCACGAAGCTGAAAGTGGTCGGCATCGCCCGTCCCAGCGAGGACTCCACCGCCGGGATGGTAACAGGGGCGATTGGCTATACCAGCGCCCTGACCACCTACGCCATAGAGACGACAGAATCCATGGACATCGTCAAGGAGCAGATGGCGGACAAGGAGACGGATGTTATCAGCGCCCTCCCCTTCCCCAGCGAGGACGATGTGGAGCCTGCGGACTGGGAAAAAGAGCGGGATATTAAGGAATACCTGGCGGGCCTGACGGCCGTGGAGAAGGCTGGGGCGTATCTGGACGTTATGAGCCAGCCCAGCGAGGAGTATGTAGATGGCGTGGTGGGCCAGCAGATGGAGGGGATAACCCGGGAAGCCATCGAGGATGCTATCACCCAACAGTACGCTGGTGAAATGGGCGTGGATCAGGAGACGGTTTCCGGCTATATCGCGGATATGGATGATGAGATCCTGTTCGCCCGCTTTGAGGAAGCCATTGCCGGACAGGTCCGGGAGCAGTACGCCCAGGGCGTCCAGGCCCAGATGGGAGCCATGAGCCAGGACCAGCTTGCCGCCCAATTGGACGCGGCGATTGCCTGGACAGAGGCTTCCGCCATTGCGGGGCCGCTGCTGGACACGGAACAGTTTGTCTACCTCTACGACAACTACATGCCCCCGACAAAGTCCGATTCCACCTATGAGGACAACATGGATCTGCTGGGCTATGTGGATCTGGAAAGCCCCGCTTCCATCAATATCTATGCGTCCACTTTCGCAGACAAGGATATCATTGCAGGGAAGATTTCCAGCTACAACGCCACCGTTACGGACAGCGAGGATGAAATCTCCTACACGGACTACGTGGCGCTGCTTATGAGCTCGGTAACGGACATCATCAGCGGCATAAGCTACCTGCTGATTGCCTTTGTGTCCATCTCCCTGGTGGTGTCGTCTATTATGATCGGCATTATCACGTATATTTCCGTCCTGGAACGGACGAAGGAAATCGGCATCCTCCGCGCCGTAGGCGCGTCCAAACGGGACGTAAGCCGCGTATTCAACGCGGAGACGCTGATTGTGGGTCTGGGCGCAGGCCTGATCGGCATAGGGGTAACGCTGCTGTTGATCCTCCCCATCAACGCCATCCTGCTGCACTTCACCGGCATCATCGGCTTGAAGGCGGCGCTGCCCATCCAAGGCGCGGTTATCCTGGTGGCCATCAGCGCCCTGCTGACCATCATCGCGGGCCTGATCCCCTCCCGCGTTGCTGCCAAGAAAGATCCAGTAGTGGCCCTGCGCACAGAGTAGCTTCCCAAAACAAAATAAGGAGAAGCACGGGTGCCAGCCCGTGCTTCTCCTTATTGGAATCAAAAAACGCCCTCAGCGTTTAGCTGAGGGCGTTTTGGTTATTGCATTACTCTGTCACGTAGGGCAGCAGCGCAATCTGGCGGGCGCGTTTGATGGCCTCGGTGAGCTGGCGCTGATGCATAGCGCAGGTGCCGGTGGTTCTGCGGGGCAGAATCTTGGAACGCTCGGAAATGAACCGGCGCAGCTTAGCGGCATCCTTGTAATCGATATACTCGCACTTATCCACGCAGAACTGGCAGACTTTTCTCCGCTTGCGGGGAGCGCCGGGGCGGGCGGGCCGGTTTTCACGATCCATAGGCATAGTCATTTACCTCCTGTCAGAGTACCGCGCCACCAGGACGCGGCCGGAAATTCAGGTTCATCTGGCTTCCGCCGGATGGAAGTTTCAAAACGAGAACGTACGGCCTGCTCAGAAGGGCAGGTCGCCATCCTGGTCATCGATCTCCGCAAAGCCGGAAGGCTCGGGAGCGGGAGCGCCATAGCCGCCGCCGTATCCCCCGCCATAAGAGGGGGCCTGGGAAGCGGCAACGCCGTAAGGCGGGGGGCTGCCGTAGCCATCGCCGGCACTATCCCGTTTGCTGTCGCCGAAGTAGACGTTATCGGCCACAACCTCGGCGCTGCGGCGGTTGTTTCCATCCCGGTCTTTCCAATCCCGGATTTGCAGGCGGCCCTCCGCGATAGCCATACGGCCCTTTGCGAAATATTTGCAGACGAACTCAGCCGTCTGCCGCCAGGCCACCACATCGATAAAATCGGTACTTTTCTCACCGGAGTCCCGGCTTTTGAAGTCCCGATCCACGGCCAGGGTAAAGCTGGTAACAGACACGCCGGACTGGGTAGTCCGCAGCTCCGGATCCCGAACCAGGCGGCCCATTACGATAATGCGGTTTAACATGTGGAATCCCCCTTACTCGCCTTTGCAGACGATCATGGAGCGCAGGATACCATCGGTAATGCCGAGCACACGATCCAGCTCCTTCGGGAAATCGGGGTCGCTGGTGAAGCTCATCAGCACATAGTAGCCCTCGGTTTTGTAGTCGATGGCGTAGGCCAGACGGCGCTTGCCCCACTCCTCCACCTCAACGATGGAGCTGTGCTTTTCTGCCAGCGCCTTGAACTTTTCAACGGTGGCGGCGACAGCTTCCTCGCCCTGGGCGGGGTCGATGATGTAAACGACCTCATAGTTGCCATTGATTTTTGCCATGGTTGCACCTCCTTTTGGACGAATGGCCCCCATTCACAGATGGGAGCAAGGATATGAGCCTGCAAACTGCAAGCTTGTTTATTATACAGGATACTGGAAAAAAGTCAAGCTGTTCCCACACTTTTTTCCACATTATTTTTTCAAAAATCCTGTGCTTAGGAAAAATGTCGAATATTACATCTATGTAACATTGCATTTTTGCTCTTTACAGAAGTGGAAAAAGCGAGTATACTAGGGTAGAAAAATTCGAAGGAAGGTGGTGCAGGCGTGGACGACTACACCCGGAAATTTGATTTCGTTATCGACCAGGACGCGGAGATCCACCGGATCATGCTGACCGTGTATCAGGCGCTGGAGGAGAAGGGTTATAATCCCATCAACCAGATCGTAGGCTACATCCTCTCCGAGGATCCCACCTACATTACCAACCACAATCAGGCACGTACGCTGATCCGCAAGGTAGACCGGGATGAGCTGCTGCAAATTCTGGTGCGGAATTATCTGTCTGACTGACGGAAACATCTATATCAGCCCCCGCTGGAAGGCGGGGGCTTTCATATGTCCGGAAAGATACGTTGCCGTTTTTGCTGGCAACGGGATCCTGTGGCGTGTTAACGGTACAGCAGGCGGCTGGATGAGAACTTTATTTATAAATTCAGATTGTGAGGTATCAAGCATGGAACGATGGAACATCCTGGGGCCGGGCAGCATTTGTTGGAATGTGGCCAGCGACCCCCAACCAGAACACGAGGACCACATCGAAATGGCTGGGCAGAAGTGCGCGGTGGTGATCCACTATGGCGTGGATGATGCCCGCAGGCTTCGCCTGCGGCAGACGGTGGTTTTGCCAACGCTTCGGACGATCCCCAACAATACCCATGCCAGCCTTCTATGGGAACGGGCCTGGGAGGACATGGCCTTTCTGGAGATAGACGGGCAGCTCTTACCACCGGAGCAACTGGACGAGGTACGGTTTGATGGTATCCTGCGCCTGCAAGGGCGGTGGGATGGCCTGTCGGTTATCCGGACGCTGCTTCCCAGCCGCGAGGGCAGCTATATGGTGGAACATTTGCAGATCTGCAACAGCGGCAGCCATCCACATGTGCTTTCCTGGCGGGAGAAACCGCCGGAATATCAAAAGGGATGCCACGGCGTGTATATCCTGGCGCAAAAGATTTCAGGAGAACAGGGCGTTTTGGGGCCTGGAGAAACGCGCTGCATCACTGCTTATTATGTTGGCGAGACAGCAAACCAGCCGGTCTCACTGCTGTGCGGCGAGGAAGAAATCCAACGCCGCCAGGCGTTCGTGGCGCACATTGCGGACAATCTCGTTCTGGAAACGCCGGACCCTGCCTTGAACAACGCCTTTGCGCTGGCAAAGCTGCGGGCGGCGGAGAGCGTCTACCGTACCCGGGGCGGGCTGTTCCACGGACCTGGAGGGCTGGATTACTATGCAGCGGTCTGGACAAACGACCAGATCGAGTACCCAGGGCCGCTTTTTCCCTATTTAGGGGAGGAAAATACACTGGAAGCCTCCAAAAATGCGCTGCGCGCGTATATTCCCTTTATGGCGGGGAACTATGCCCCAATCCCCTCCTCCATTATTGCGGAGGGGCTGGACATCTGGGACGGCGCCGGGGACCGGGGTGATGCGGCCATGTACGCGTGCGGAGCGTCCCAATTCCTGCTGGCACTGGGCGACCGGGCGTATGCGGAGCGGATGCTTCCGGCGGTGGAGTGGTGCCTGGAGTACTGCCGGAGAAAAACAACGGAGAGAGGCGTTGTGGCATCGGACAGCGATGAGCTGGAGAACCGCTTCTCCTCCGGGGACGCTAATCTCTCCACGTCCTGCCTGGTCTATGGAGGACTGCTGAACGCCGCCAGGCTAGAGCGCGAGTTCGGGCGGGATGCCATGGCGGAGGAATATACGCGCCGCGCCGTGCTGCTGGCGGAAGCGATAGAGTCCTATTTTGGCGCGAATGTCGAGGGATATGATACCTACCGCTATCACGATGGCTGCGAGCGGCTGCGGGCATGGATCTGTCTTCCGCTGGTTTTTGGCATCAAGGCCAGGCTGGATGAAACGGTCAAAGCCCTGTTTTCCGAACGCCTGTGGACGGCGGACGGCCTTGCGACAGAAAGTGGCGGAACCGTATTTTGGGACCGCTCCACATTGTACGCCCTGCGGGGTGTATTTGCTGTGGGGGAGACGGAGAAGGCGATAGCGCATTTGACAGCGTACAGCCGCCGCCGGACGTTGGGGGAGCATGTCCCCTATCCTGTGGAAGCGTGGCCGGAAGGCGGCCAACGGCACCTCTCCGCCGAAAGCGCATTGTATTGCAGGATATTTACGGAGGGGATTCTGGGAATGGAACCGTTGGGATTCCGCTCCTTCCGTTTGACGCCCTCTTTGCCGGGCCGTTGGGAAAAAATGACAGCGCGGCGCATCCATGGATATGGGGCTATTTTCGATCTCTCTGTGGTGCGGGACGGCGAGGTCTACCATATATCTGTAGATGAGGGGGATCGTAAGCAGGAGTATTGCATCCCATGTGGCGGTTCGGTGGAAGTTTGCTGTAGGGGCTGCTGAACCAACCGCTACTTGGAGTGCGGAGAAGGGCATGGCCGCGGTCTTTCTTTCCTTTTGCAGGTTAAATCTTTGAAAGTAATCATACATGTATGGCCTAAGTGCCGTCTGCCCTTATATTTAGCAGCAAATAGCTTCTGGAATGAAGAGCCTGTTCTTCCTTTTAAAAGGGAAGAACAGGCTCTTTTTGTATATATGAAAAAACACAGTAATCAGCCGCATTTGCCTATACCCGCGCCGCCGCGTTTTCTTACTCCATAACCAACATCTCCCTTCGGGGCAGACCGCAGAAGGTCACGGCATACACCCACCCAGGTCTGGGGCCAGTCTGCGCGGATTCCAGAACCTCATCAATGCTCTTGGGCCCGTGCCAGTACACCGTGACAGCGGTGGGCTTCATCCCCAGATCTTCCAGCTTGCTGATACACGCCTCAGCCGCCAGCTTTTCAAACAGCGGGGAATCCTCCGCCTCATAGGTCGCAGCTGTATACCTGTCCACACCATCGGCATCGGTGTAGTCAGCCAGGGTAAATATTTTCCGTTTCAATGGAGCACCTCCTCGAATTTTCAATCTGAGTTTTGATAGGGCTGGTGATACGGGTGAATCAATTTCTATATAGTCCGTATTTAAGGGCTTATAGAGTACATAAGTCCTGCTATATTCTATAAATTCTATTTTTCGAGCTCCTATAGAATCTGTATCACCTGTATCACCGCATAGCGGTTTGAACTGTTATTAGCGGAAGCTGATAGCTCTTAACCCGGTGGGCCTCGGTAACTGTAATACGGGTATCTTCTTTCTCCAATTTTGCAAGGACGCACCCTACTTGCTGAACCGTTGGTTTTCCGTTCAAGAACAGCCGTCGCTGTAATTCTGTTGGTGTGAACCACCCCCACAGCTCAGAGGGCAGTTCCCAATTAAGCGCCTGCCTGATTTCTTCTTCACCCAGCAGCGGTTTCCGAAATGCACGGTTTGCCGCATCCAGCATGGCGCGGTCCTCTGCGTTGAGCCGGAAGTTCAGAAAGCCCATTTTCCAGTAGGCGCAAATCTCTGCCCATAACTGAATGAACCATTCATCCGGTAGTGATATGAGCGTCTGCAAGTCAATGTCACGGACGGAAATGACCCAGAAGCGGCGGTCGCCGGTTTCGTCCTGCAAGAACTGTTCCGGGTTGACCGTGGCGGCAAAGGAAGTACGGCGGGCGCGGTTGGTGGCCTCCCTCGCATAAGGGGCGCGAACATGGTCAGAGGGATTTGTGATGAATGATTTCAGCGCAGCCTGCTCACGCTTCAGAGTGCCGTCCAGCTCGCCCAGTTCAGCAATCCACGCGCTGGTTGCCCGCAAAATAGAATCCTTGTCCTTTACGTCCAGCGTAACGCCCTCAGCAAACCACTCCCGGCGGATAGCCAGACGGCGTAGCACCAGCGTCTTGCCGATGCCCTGAGAGCCTTGCAGGGTAATCACGCCCTCCGCCGCCCACGCATTCCTCATGTCGTTATAGGCTAGGGCTACCGTCTGTACCAGCCAGTAGCGCATCAGCTTTGCCGAGAAGCTGCCAGCAGGAATACCCATAATCCGAAGGAACTTCGGGAACCTTGATTGCCTGTCCCACACAGTCGATTCCAGCATATCCACAACCGGGTTGAACCTGTCCACATCGGCAATATTGCCCAGGTAGTCCGTGATCGCCGTTTTGTTCACGCCCTTTACGCCGATGGTCCGCAACTTGTCCATCAGATAAACCGGCAGAGTGTTGACCGCTTCTTCAGGTGAATACCTCCCCGGCGCTCCTGCAATCTCCACCTTCCCGGTAATCAGATTGCGCCGTACTCGGATGCCGAACGCTTTCAGCGCCAGCCGCACAACGTCCTCTGTCAGTATTTGCCCCTCACAGCGGCCCATCTCCAGGGCGGCATCTTCGTCAATCACGTTCTGGAAGTCCTCTGCTGCCGATATTCTTTCTTTCGCCAGAACATCGGAAACCTGCGGATCACTCCGCGCAAGTTCCACCATAGCCGTATAGCTGGGAAGCCTGACCGCCGGTGTCCCCGGTTTTGCACCGTCATCCAACTCTGCGAACATATGCAGCCGCACCAAGTCGAAAGAGTTGACCAGCTTTCCCCCGGCAGGGTCTGTGGCGTGGTGCGAATAGAGGAACTTGCCGCCTTCATAGAGTACGGCACCCCCGGCGGTAGAGCCGCCAGTGAACGTGTAGCGCCCCTCTGTAGCTGTTTCCTCATAGATACCGGGTAAGAACTTGTCTATTGCGGCAGGCACGTTGTAGAGGCGGCAGAACGCCCCCACAACGCCTGTCTTGGCTTCCGGGTCCTGCTGCTTTGCTGCAAGCCTTGCCGGGGCCTGTTCTCTGGGGAATGCCGGCCATGCAGCTACGTTCTGCCAATCAGGGAGCTGGGCCACCAAACCGGCGGCATCCAGCGGTCCGCAGCCCTCCAATGCGTAATACTCTGGCTTCACGTCCTGGCAGTGGACGGGATAATACATGATTCTCCCTGCTTCGGCTGTTGTGGGGTCGAACCACGACATTTCCCGCTGTATGCGCTGGCACAACAGCCGGACTACGAGCGGGTATTGCTCTGCCGGTATGTCTTCGCCAAACAGGATCACCACGCGCAACCGGGGGGTAGCCGGGGAATGCTTGGCAGTGGAGTAAATGCAGCAACACAGTCCCAGGCCAGACACCGCACGGACAAAATCATCTGTTCCCCCTGCGGGCAGATTGTCGGCGTCCAGAACCGCCGCATTGCGGCTAAGAACACAGCCGCGCCGGCGCCGCCCGTCTTTCAGCTTGCCTGCAACGAAGGAGCCTACGTCCTTCAAATCGTCCTGCTGGGCTTTGGGCAGAGCCGTATATGCGTCGTGGGTCATGGGGATCGTGCGAGACTGTGCCAGCCGATCAAATAGCCCCCGCACATCCAGTGGTTCCTCTTGAAGCACTGTGTCTGTCCGGCGCTGTGCGGTGTAGATTGTGAGGGGACGGTTATATTGCATTATCCCACCCCTCTGCAAGCAGCTCGGTAGGGTCAACGCCCAGGGTCTTCGCGACACGCCCCAGTGTGGCAGGCCGGACATTCTTGCCATACAGGACATTCTTGACCGTGTTCTCCGGCATTGCCGTGGCAATTATCAAGTCTGCCCGGTTCATGCAGGCCCGCGCCATTGCCATTTCCAGTTTCTTTTTATCCGCTCTCATACAATGCACCTCCGGTTTCAAATTTGCTCGGGCTGGTATAATTATAATATCGGCTTATTTCGTGTGTCAACGATGAAGTTTAAGCCTATTTTTCAACTTTTACGACATATATGTGAGCAAGCGCCGCTTAGGGCCAGGGGGATTTCTCCCCCGGCCCTCTGGCTCTCATGCGGACTTGCGCTGGCGCTTCTTGGGCGTCACATCTTCCTTGCGCGACGTACTCTCCCGCTGCCGGAAATCGTACTGGCTGATGAAAGTCTCACCGTTGAACACCGTTTCCCGGTAGTACACACCGTCTGCGTACCACTCCCGCTGCACTTGCTCTCCGTCCCGCAGTTCTGGCAGACTGTCTTTCGCTGTCTGCGCGAGTTCTTTCGCAACCGCATACAGAACCGCAGATGCCGGCGTCATCAATCTCCCTCCTTGTCCGTTTCGTGGAGTTCGGAGAACAGTTGCAACGCGGCTTTCATGCCCTCCCGGAACCCTTCAAGCCGGGTATCATGCACCGCTTCCAGGAATTTGTCCTCCATCTCGCCGTTCTCCTTCACAAACCGTGTGAGGAAACTCGTGACGCTTTCAGCCTCTCTGTGGCCCTCGGTATGCTCATAGAGCGATTTTAACAGTTCTGCCATTTTTGTTATGTGTCTCCCGCTTAAATTTGATGTTGATTTTTTCGAGCGGGTACGGTATACTCAGCTTGTGGAGCGAGGTATACCGTACCCGCTTGGTCCGTATCAGACTGCAATTCTGATATGGGCCTTTCCTTTACGCCGTGACGAAAAGCTCACACGGCTCGTTGTCCTCGCCGTAGAACCGGGTATCATCGTCCTCAGACACCTCAATTTCTCGCGCCTTGCACTCGCAATCACCGCCGCAAATGTCCAACGGGACGCAGTGCTTACACATTCCGCAGGTCATCTCTCCACCTCCCTCACGCAGCGGCGGCAACGGACTTCTTCCTGCGGTCCCGCTTCTTGGGGGCAGGGGCCTCAACTGCGGTCTGCCCGACCGTCCAGGCCATCTCCGTCTTGAACACACCCGGCGCCATCTTCTCAATCTTGCAGGTCCAGCCCTCGCCGCTCACAACGAGCTCAGCGGCATCCTGACCGACTTCGGCGGCTTTGGCCTGGATTTCCTCGGCAGCCAGAGCCAGAATTTCCTCAGCCTTCGCGTGGCCCAGGTAGCGGAGCATCCAGTAAGCGGCCTTCCGGTAGGTACGGGTTCCGGCGGTGTAGGTCGCTTCAGCCTGATAGCGGTTGTCTCCAACGGTGATGTCCATGACGTTCTCCGCCGTCTCGAAATTGGCCTGTCCCTGCTCGTGGATTTTCGCCCAGCGTCCCTGTTTCAAAGTTGTCATCGTATATCCATCCTCCTTCAGATGATTTGTTGTGTTTTGCCCCAGTCTCCACCCCTACTCAGTTCCCCTTGGCCCGCTCGTATCATCGCAGGCTTCTCTGGGCCGCCGACCTTTCGGGGTGTGCCGGGATTCAGTTGTCAAGCTGCAAGGGGAACTCTGACTTCCCACGACCCGCCCCGGCGGGTTTCGGCTGGTTGTCATCCAGCTCTCATCAGGTGGGGCTTAGTAAGCGGCTAGCCGCTCGGCGTACTGGGTTGCGCCCTCCAGCTCCTCGGTCATCTCGGTGAGGTTGGCTTTCATTTCGGCGAGGTGCTGCGGAACCAGCGGGGATTCATCCATCAGGAAGCGTTCCGTATATTCGATTGCAGCTTTGAGATTGCTGACCTCAGCGGTCATGTCCTCGATGAAGTTTTTCAGTTCGGTGAAGTTCATTTTCAACGGCTCCTTTTCGTTTTTTTGTTTTGCTTTTCTTTATGTTCGTATTATAACATGCATGCATGTTATTGTCAATGCTTTTCTTGAATTTTTTCGGAAAATTTTTCACATAAACAATAAAAAATCCCCTTTTCCGCAACAAATCGCAGGGAAAAAGGCTATGAAAAGAGCGGGCAGGGATGGAACCCTGCCCGCTTCGCACTGCTTATTCAGAAAACACCTTGCTCAGTTCAATAAAGCACCCGTCAAGCACGTTGACCTTCGCCACATCTTCCGGATCATAGTCCTCGCGGATTTTCAGTGCGCTGCCATCTTGTGTGAATACCTGGACGGATTCATTATCCGGGTCTACAATCCAGTATTCCCGAACACCTGCCCGCTGGTACAGGTTCAGCTTCACAAGGCGGTCATGCCGCCGGGTGGAGGGAGAGAGGATTTCAATAATCAGGTCTGGCGCTCCCTTGCAGCCGTGCTTGTCGATCTTGCTCCGGTCACACACCACGGAAATGTCTGGCTCAACCATCGTGTCGACATCTTCCGGGCTGTCCCCATCCTGCTCGAACAGCCGAACCCCAAAGGGAGCGGGATAGACCTTGCACCGCTTTCCCTCCAGAAAGTTTGCTAGCTGGCGAAACAATTCGCCGCTAATCTCCTGATGCCGACTGGACGGCGTAGCTATCATGAACGCCTCACCGTTGATGATTTCGATATGCTCACCCTCGTCCCAGGTGAGAACATCCGCAAACGTGAATCGCTCTTGCTTTGCTGGTAATGGCATAATCACTCCTCCTTGTCTGCCGCTCTGGCGTTATCTCGTTCAATGGTTTCCACGACCGCCCGCAGTAAAAAGGCGTTCACACTTTCGCCCATAGCTTCAGCGTGGGCGCGTATAGCATCGCCACTGGGATCAGCGTCTTTCCTAACTCTTAGTTGCAGGTTGTCATACGCTTTTTTGTTAAACCTATTTGTTGCCGCCATGTGGGCTTCGGTCTGTGCCATCGTCATCACCTCTCAGTCAGTATTGTACCACGAACTGAACTTTAATTCAACCACCTCTGTAACGCCCACAGAGGCCCGCTGACGGGGTTTTGCCTGTGGGTGGTATTGCATCCTACCAGCGGGCTCCACGCTCGTCAGAGCGGCCACGGTGGGCATCCCTGGCCCCTTTCTTTTTAACGGTGCAATTTGTCAGCCGCATAAAGCCCATCCAGTCCGAACGCAAGGGGCAGCATGGCCTCCAGCGTCCGGCGGATGCAGCGGTGGACGCTGCGCTTGTCCATGCTCAGAGCGCGGCCCACCTGCCGGGAGGTTGGCCTGCTTACCCCGTCCAGATAGCAGGCTCGAAACGCCTGAACCTCCATCGGCAGGTCAGGCCCGACCTGCTCCGTCAGCCACTCCATGTATGACCGCGCCTCGGCATCCACCCGTGACCGCTCCGCAATGCTCCGAATGACCACCACACGCTCCGCCTTTTCCTCCGGGGTCAGTTCTCTATGCCTGGAAAAGAACTCCCTCATCCACGCTTGGCCTTCCTTGATTTCTGCTTGAATCATACTGTCATCACTTCCTTTTCGATATTCCTCAACGCCGCTGTCTCTGTGCGGCTGGTTGCTGTACTCCATGTATCGGCTCTCGCGGTGTCCCAGGCAGCATGGAAGTCCTCAAACGCCCACAGGCATTCCCGCAACTCCCACCGGTATTTCCCCCGCGCCAGATGGTCAAGGGCGCGTTCCTCCGCTTCCTTCACCGCCTGCTTGCTGGTGCGCCTTGCGGCAACCTCATCCAGCGTCAGGCCATCCAAATAGCGCAGGCGCACAACGGCGGCTTGCGCTGGCGGCAGGCTGTCCAGAGCCGCACCGATGATACGGCGGCAGTAGTCCAGGAGATCCCCGTATTCCACGT
Organism: uncultured Oscillospiraceae bacterium; assembly: GCA_910587645.1. GTDB lineage: Bacteria > Bacillota > Clostridia > Oscillospirales > Oscillospiraceae > Pelethomonas. The sequence continues at coordinate 21,595 of CAJUNA010000032.1, read as the reverse complement.
CTGCAAAGGCCAGAGCCGCGCTCCTGTCCGGCACAGTGTCCTCGACTGTTGGGCCGTCCTCGTATGCAGGAGCATCCGCGCTTTCCGCATAGTGGAGTGCATCCCGCCTTGTTGTCCTGATGCCGGATTCCTCCGCGAATCGAGTTTTGAGGGTAAGGCGCAGCACCGAAAGAAACCCGCCGCCCTCCCGCTCAGGGTCGAACTTCTCCACTGCGTCCAGCATAGCGAGAAAGCCGGCCTGCATCAGATCCTCATGCGGTGTGCGCCCGTTGGAATTACTCGCCCACCTGTACGCAGACTTTGCCACGAACCACCGCACTTCCTCCCACAGCTTCAGCGTGGCTCCCGGCTCTCCTGCCTGCACCGCTCTCACCGCCGTTGTAAATTCTTGACGTGTCACTTGAACCAGGCCCCTCCTTCGTGGTATAATGGTCGCAACACGAAGCGTCCCGCCATTCGGGAGGGGCCTATATCCTTGCTTACGGCTGTTCGGTGCTGCCTGCACTGGACAGCTTCTTTTCGCAGTCATGGAGGGCAATTCTGGCGCGGACTTCTCTGAATCCGGCATCCGTGGCCTCCTGCCGTGCCGCTTCCAGCGATTCCATCAGCGGCTCAAAATCCTCCGGGTCTATCCGGTCCAGATTTGCTTCCAAGCAGCGCACCCGGCACTGAGCCCGGTACAACAGCCGCTCCGCCTCCCGCAGTTCCGCAACGTAATAATCTCTGTCCATTCTGTATTACCTCCTGCTTGTGATTGACTACCCACAGTATAAAGCCCGCCATCTCTGGCGGGCTTTTCGTATATAGGCAAATTGAGCTAACTATTACATCAAGCTGGGCTTGAGAAATACCACTAGATATCTAAAAATCAAAAAATTAAATTTAAATAAAATTTGTAAAACCCGCAGGAAGCTTGAAATTCCTGCGGGTTTTGGAGCTGGTGGGGTGACTTGAACACCTGACCTGCTGATTACGAATCAGCTGCTCTACCGGCTGAGCTACACCAGCATTTTGGAAAAACCAATGCGCCCCCACTTGGCCACACGGGCTTTTACAACGATATAAAGAAAAGACTCATTAAAGATACCACACATTGCATCTCCTGTCAAGCATATATTTGCTTCCTCCGCAACCATTCCGCATACACGCCAAAAACCACTTGCAGGAATGGAAAGAATCCGCTATAATAGGATCCATCAAACATATCCAGGCACACTATTCGGAAAGGAGTGTACTATGAGCTATTTTGAGGAAGTAACGCAAAAGGCAAGGGCCGCTGTTTCCACCGCCGCCGTTAAAGCCAGAGAGGTGGCCGATTCCGCAAAAATCTCTGCCGCGATCATCTCTGAAAAGCGGGAGTTGGACAAAAGCTACCGGGCCTTGGGCCAGTGGTATGCGTGCGAGCATGGGGAAGGCGAGGTCCCGGCGGCCGTGGCGGACGTGATGGCCGCGATCCGCAGCTCCCAGCAGAAAATTGCCGATCTCCAGGCCAGCCGTGATGCCGCCGAGAACGCGGAATCCAACCAGCCCGAAGAGGGCGCGGTCTGCCCTGTCTGCGGTAAGATCAGCGATTCTAAGTTCTGCCCCCACTGCGGCGCGCCTATGGAATAAGCCAGAAGTACGCAGGCAAAATGAGGAGCCGGAGAGGCTTCTCATTTTTTACGGATGGAGGACGCGTATGCTGGACAGAAGCGAAATTGGCAAGCGGGGATATCTTAACGAACCCTACCGGCTGTTCCACCTGCGGGATGACCGCGCCCTGGCGTTGGATTATCATTACCATGAATTCGATAAACTGGTCCTGCTGCTGGGAGGCAGGGTGACTTACCATATTGAGGGAAAGTGCTACCCCCTTCAGCCCATGGATGTACTGCTGGTCAGCCGGAATCTGATCCATCTTCCGGTGGTGGAAGACGGGCAGGGCTATGAACGGATGGTGCTGTGGATCGGCCGGGAATTTATGTCCCGTTTCGGCGCGCCGGAAGCAGATTTGTCGGACTGCTTCCGATTGACAGAACAGCGGGGTGTCCACCTCCACCGCCCCAGGGGTGAGGAGCGGGAACGCTGGCGCGAACTGTTTGAACGGGTGGAAGCGGCGGGACAAGACGAGGGCTTTGCTGCCCGCCTGCTGGCGGATACCTGTGTACTGCAATTGCTGATCTGTCTCAACCGGGCGGTTGGGGGAGCACGGGAGGAAGCGGACACCGCCGCTTACCGCTTTGACCCCAAAATGGAGGAGGTTACCCGGTATATTATGGCCCACCTGGGGGAGGAACTGAGCATTGGCCGGTTAGCTGGCGCCTTTTTCCTGAGCCGGTACTATCTGATGCACCGTTTCAAGGAGGTTTACGGCTGCTCCGTTCACCAGTACATCCGGCAAAAACGCTTGCAGCAGGCCGCGGAAGCTATCCGGCGGGACGTGCCGGTGCTGAAGGCTGCCGAGGATGCCGGATTTGGAGACTATTCCGTTTTCCTGCGGGCTTTCCGGGCCGCGTATGGGAAAAGCCCGAGAGAGTGGAAGTGAGAAAACAGTCTCCAGGCCCACTGTGCAAAAGCCGTGAAATTGCAAATTGTTTTCTCCTGCCTAACTGTGTATACTGGAAGCAGGTTCGAACCATATCACGATAAGGAGAAAACAATTTTTACGAGAGCTTTTAAGATGCTCGTGGATACAGATTCCCCAGGTTTCAAATGGTAGATTGTCGAGTTGCAGATACCACACTTCACTTGAATCGGACTGTCAGAAAGCGCAAGATGTATTCATTTGTAGATCAGCGTTATGATGCTGCATTGCGGACAACATTCGCATATCTCCCCCTTCTGCTCAAGAATGAGGCCATTATAGCGGACAAACTTAAAAGCAAGTTAAAAAAAGCATTGGAAGCCAGATTTTTAGAAGCAAACGGAAATGGAGCAGGCCCTTGCCGTCAGCAAGCGCCTGCTCCGTAAAATTTTACCTTTTATACTTGATAGCAATTACAAGCCCTATAACCAAGGTAATGGCAGACACGCCCAACAAAATCATGACTGGTTGCCGGGATGCCGGGGATGCCTGGCCGTCAGGCGGGATAAACCCGCCACCGGGTGGTGAAAAGTTCCTATCATCACGCTGCCCCGTCTCAGATGGGGCAGCGTTCATTTCGCTGGAGGCGCCAGCCGTGCCGTCTTGTGCAGACGGACCCATCTGACCATCCCTGCCGCTTTGGCCACCAGCTCCGCCGAATCCGCCGGGGCCTCCGCCGTTGTCCATCGTTCCCATGTCGGACAGATTCAGATTATCCGCGTTAACCAGCGTATCCTGCTGCGCGTTCTGACCCTCGCTGGTGGATGGGATTGTACCCGTTAGCTGCCCTTGGACACTCTCCTGCCGCAGGGCGCAGAAAGAAAGCAGGGTCTGTACGCCGGTCTCAAATTCCGCATAGGTGCAGAATTTGGTGGGGTCCTTCTCTACATAGTCCGCAATCAGTGCGTATGCGTCATTGATAATCTGAGCCGCGTCTACTGTGTTCAGAAATTCCGCGTACAATTTGTGATATTGCCGGGTATATGCCTCGTCGGAAAAGATCCACGCCTGCATAGGACGGTCGGAGAGCACTTCGTCAATGGGGTCATTGACAGCCGAAACCGCCGGGCCAGCCTGGAACGTCCCAAAGGCCAGATTATAGTCCCATGGGAGCATGGAGAGCCGGCCGTCCTCTTCATACAGGTAATAGTTGTGGATCATATTCCCGGTGTAGCTGTCCCCGTTGACTACAAAGTTGTGGACGACAAAATAGCGGAGCACCGCATCCATGTCCAGGACATCTTCCAAATTTTCGTAGCTGGAAAGCGTTTTCAAGGAGGAAATCAACCGTGCCTGATCTGCATCGGAAACATCGGTTTTCGCGCTGCTGAAAATATTGGAGTAGCTGTCGGGGTCATCGTCAATGTATTGCAGTTTCACATCGGAAGCTCCTCCAAAGCTAAAACCGCCGCCGTCAGGCATGGGGGACGGATCAAAATCGCCAAAGTCAATTTCATCAGTGGGCACGTCTGACGGCGGATTCAAATTGCCGAAGTCCGCTTTTTTGCTGGGCCGTTCGAAAGCCCCTCCATCCTTTCCATCAGATGTGCCCGCAAATTCATTTATGTCAAAGTCCCGGCCATTGCCCCGGCCGCCGCCAAAACTCATGCTGTCCGGCTTATAGAACTCGCCGTAGTCATTGCCATAGTTGCGCCGCAAAAAGGCTTCCTCCACACCTTCCACCGCCAGATACAGCCCCCAATCCTCGCCATTGACTGTAATATATACAAAACTGCTCAGGGAGCTGGGTACGCCGAAAGCGTTCATCATCTGGTAGGTCAAATAGTCCTTCATCATCGTATTGTCCTGAATCAGATTGTTCAGGCTGATTTTGTCCAGTCCGTGATAGCTCTTGGTGCTGTCGTATTTGTCAAACTCGACCTTAAAGCTGTAGCGGCTGCTCCCCATGGCAGCAACCGAGCTGAGGGAGGTGTTGCCCTTTGCGCGAATCCCTACGTTTTTATAACTTTCGCCGTCAATGACCACGTTGCATGAACTATATTCCTCATTTTGGCAGGTTTCAATGAAGCCATCCCAATCGTCCATGACGATTTCAATGGTATGAACGCGAGTGGTGTCAAACAGCCGGTTTTCATACCCGATGACCTTGCCGGCCGGCTGGAGTCCCAAGGCCTTGCCATTCATAAAAAACAGTGTAAGGAGCAGAGAGAGAACAACGGCGGCAACGCAGATGCGATCCATATATTTATGCGTTGACATAGCGGTTTTCCTCCTATCCCATGTAATCGCCGTTGTAGCTCACCAGAACCGCGCTGTGAACGCCCTCCATTTCAGAGAGCATATTGACAAAGCCTGTATTGCCATCTTTAAGGCGGATCTCCAGATTCAGCTCCACAGCCCCATGCTGCGCCGATTTGCTTTTGACTACGCAGCGGTTTGTTTGGGTTTCAAGATACTTTCTCGCCCGCTGTTCCGCTTCGTGGCCATCGCATTGAAGCACAACTATGTAGGGGTTGTAATTACTCTTTTTGTTGACAAAAACCAGCAAAATCAAACCAATTATGACCCCGCCGATGATGGCCAGCGGGATCATTCCGGCTGCCAGCACAATACCCTCAGCAATGGCCCAGAACAGAAAAGCAATATCCAGGGGCTCTTTGATGGCGGTGCGGAAACGGACGATGGACAGTGCGCCCACCATGCCCAGGGACAGCACCACATTGCTGGTGACCGCCAGAATGACAACGGTTGTGGTCATGGTCAAGGCGATCAGCGTGACCCCGAAGCTGGAGGAATACATCACGCCCTGGTAGGTCTTTTTGTACACGAGGAAAATAAACAGGCCAATGCCGAAAGCCAGCACCAGGGCCAGTACCATGTCGAGGATGCTGACGCTGGTGATGTTCTCCAGGAAACTGGATTTAAAAATGTCATTAAATGTCATGGAAAGACTCCTTTTTGTTCAGCCGTAGATCCGGCATTGGGTGTATTTGGAAAACGAGGAGGTGTGCCGCCCCTCCAGTTGAATCGCGTCACGGATAATAGAGGGGAGAAAGGCGCCCCATTTGACCTCCAGGATGATAGGCGCATCTCCTGCCGGTATTGTGATCCCTGGGTTCAAAAAATCGGTGCGGCGCAGGCCGGTTCGGATGTTGTAGTCCAGTGTGATCCGAACATTGCCCGCCGGGTAGACATACGGCTCACGGGTGTAATCCACAATGGTCTTGGGCCGGAGCTGCTGGGTGCATATTTTATTGTAGAGTTCCCGAACCAACGGCCTGCCGCTGTCCAGCATCCATGACAGATCGCCCTGTAGGATTGCGGATACCTCCGGTACGGAGAGCCCGGCGCTTTGCTTATTCCCCAGCCCACCCAGCTTGCTCTTTTTCTCCAGATGAATGGCCGTGGTGTCGCCGTTATAATAGCGGATACGGAATTTTTCCCGGTGGCTCACACCGTTCAGCTTTTCCAGCAGCGCCTTGTCTGCGGGGGTGTCGAAGTATAGGCTGCGAACCAGGTATTTTCCGTCCACCGTGTGCTGGTCCGCCTGGGCTACGGCCCGCAGGCGCTGCCGGAGCATCAGCATATCCAGGTAGGAGATCTCATGTTTCCACTCATGGCGAAAATCCATGTTGACTGCATCCTCCTTTCAGATAGATTGGGGCTATTATAGAAGATGAACTTAAAAACAAGTTAAAAGAACCATGTTAGGAGGAAAAACTTTTATATTTGTTCATAATTTTACTCTTGCTTTTTCCGGCCCCCGTCCATAAAGTAGAGTTAAGCTTATCAAGACATACCAAGGGGGGATAAACCGTGCGCATTTTAGTTGCGGACGATGAACCAGGAATGACCATGGCGCTGGAGGCCCTGCTCAAGCGGGAGCATTACTCCGTGGATGTGGTCTACAACGGGCAGGATGCTTTGGACTACGGGCTTGCGGAAAACTATGACTGCATTGTTCTGGACATCATGATGCCCAAGCTGGACGGCATCCAGGCTTTGCAGGCCCTGCGGGCCAAGAATATCGCCACCCCTGTGCTGCTGCTGACGGCAAAGAGCCAGGTGGAGGACCGGGTGGCGGGGCTGGACAGCGGCGCGGACGATTACCTGCCCAAGCCTTTCGACAACAGGGAATTCATCGCCAGGGTCCGGGCGCTGACCCGCAGGGGCGGCGAGTATAAGCCTACGGCCCTTACCGCCGGCAATGTAACCCTGGACTGCTCTACTTTTGAGCTGAAGTGCGGCTCCTCCTGTATCCGGTTGGGGAATCGGGAGTTTCAGATGCTGGAACTGCTTATGAGACAGGAAGGACGGCTGATCTCTACAGAGCAGTTCATGGAGCATATCTGGGGCTATGACAGCGAGGCGGAAATCAACGTGGTTTGGGCCTATATCTCCTATCTGCGCCGGAAGCTGGAGGCAGTAGGGGCCAACGTCCGCATTGCTGCCCACCGGGGTCAGGGATATCTGCTGGAGGAGACGACATGATTCGCTCACTGCGCCGTAAGTTTATCCTGATTGCTATGACATCTCTGGTTGGAACGATGGTGGTTCTCTGCACGGCTATTGGCATTGGAAATCACTATATTACCACTAACCGAATGGATCACGCGATTTCTCTCCTGTATCAGAACGGCGGGGCATTCCGTACTCCTGGTCCACACTCTGACCCCTCGAACTTCGACTTTCAAATCACACCGGAGACACCCTTTGAAACGCGGTATTTTATTGTGGAACTAACAGCGCAAAAAGAGATCAAATCGGTCAGCTTAGACCATATTGCCGCGTTTGACCGCCACACGGTGGTGGATACGATCAGCCAGATCATAGATACCGGGGCGGAGCGGGGATATATTGATCACTACCGGTTTGGCGTATTCCCGGACAAAGATGGCAGAAGTACCATCATCGTTTTGGACTGTTTTCTTCAGCTCCAATCAGCTAATAACCTGCTGCGTATCACAGGCGCTATATTTTTAAACTGTGTCCTGACCGTCTTTGTCCTGCTGCTCTTTTTGTCCAAGCGGGCAATTCAGCCCTTTGTCGAGAACCTGGAACGGCAGCGGCAGTTCATTACCGATGCTTCTCATGAGTTAAAAACGCCCTTGGCTATCCTGTCGGCGGATATGGGGCTGCTGGAGGACACCTATGGAACAGACAAGTGGCTGGAGAGCGCAAAATCACAAATCATCCGTCTGGATAAGCTGATTAAAAACTTGGTTGAATTGGCACGCACGGAGGAGACTATAAAAGAGGATGCTATGGCCTGGTTTTCTGTCAGTGAAATTGCCCAGGCCAATGTGGACGCATTTCAGATGTTAGCCGAAGCGGATGGGAAAGTGCTGACGGCGGAAATCGCCGGGGGAATCAGCTTAAAAGGTGTCCAGGATAACTTTTTCCGCCTGTTTTCCATCTTGCTGGACAACGCGGTCAAATATTGCGACCCAGCGGGGACGATCCGTCTATGTGTGTTGATGCGGGGACGGAATATCTATATCTCTATATCCAATCCCTGCATAGGGGTGGACACAGCCCAACTCTCCCGGTACTTTGACCGCTTCTACCGGGCGGATTCTTCCCGCGCCCGCTCCACCGGTGGCTACGGGATCGGGCTTTCCACTGCAAAAGCCATTGTTGCCCGCCACAAGGGCCGCATTTCTAACCACTATGCGGATGGGATTATCACTTTCACCGCTGTGATTCCGCAGGTAAACTGACGCGAGCCAACCTCCGGCACAGTTACATTCAACAAAATCCCGCGGGAAGATACCTGGAAAATCCGGCCCCTTATTGGCTATCTGCCGCAGGAATTTTCCCTGTACCCGGATATGCCGGTGCTGGAGATCATGCGCTATCTGACAGCACTCTCCAATCTCCCGGCAGAGATACAACGCCAGCGTATCCCCGACCTGTTGCAGCGGGTAAATCTGTGGGAGGGCAGGGGGAAAAAGGTGTGGAAGCTGTCCGGGGGCATGAAGCGGCGGCTGGGTATCGCCCAAGCCCTGCTCCACGACCCGCAGGTATTGATTGCGGACGAGCCGGCAGTTGGCCTTGCCCCGCAGGAGAGGCTTCGTTTCTATGCCCTGCTGAACGAGTTTTCCAGCAACCGCATTGTGATCGTATCCTCGCATATTGTCAGCGATATTGAAACGGCCTATGAAAATCCGTGTACTTCATGACGGCGTGCCTGCTGTGAAAAGCGAGCTTCAACGTACCAACGACCCCGCTCCGGTTTTCTATACCACGTCAAGCGGCAACTATGCGGAGGAACGCAGCGGCGTTCCCGATGAAGCGATGGAACACGCCATGATGATAGGGGCCACAAACCGCCTGGTAAATAATTACCGCAGTAACCACTACGAGTATTACCCCTTTGGCTATGTCAAAGGGAAAACCATGTCCGCAAAGGAATAGGCGGTGGTTTTGCAATACCTAATGGAACTGACCGGGCCAGTTTGGCCGCTAGAGGGAGCAATTCCCTCTCCTACCCCCAGGGCAGCCTCCTGCAATCTCCAAAAAATTTACAATTACTACTTTTCAAACGAGAGAAAATATATTAGAATAGGGGTCAGTACAAAACCGAAAACATCAATGGGAGAAGAAAGTAGAGGACACCGCCTATGGAGGAAGTAAAATATAAAAGAGTCCTGCTGAAAATCAGCGGCGAAGCCCTGGCGGGGGATAAGCACTTCGGACTGGATTTCGAGATGATCGGCAAAGTCGCCGGGGTCATCAAAAAAGCCGTGGATATGGGCGTCCAGGTGGGTGTGGTCATCGGCGCCGGGAATTTCTGGCGGGGCGCCAAGGACGGCGGCGGCCGCATGGAACGCACCCGCGCCGACCATATGGGCATGCTGGGCACCGCTATGAACTGCCTCGCGGTGGCCGATGTGCTGGAACAGCACGGCGTCCCCGCGCGGGTTCAGACCGCCCTGGAAATCCGCGCCGTGGCCGAGCCCTATGTCAGGGGCCGCGCCATCCACCACCTGGAGAAGGGCCGGGTGGTCATCTTCGGATGCGGCACCGGAAACCCCTTCTTCTCTACCGATACCGCCGCCGTGCTGCGGGCCGCTGAGATTGGTGCGGACGTGATCCTGCTGGCGAAAAATGTGGACGGCGTATACAGCGCCGACCCCGCGAAAAACCCCGATGCCGTGAAATACGATGTCATTACCTATGACGAGGTGCTGGCACAGCGGCTGGCAGTGATGGACTCCACCGCCTCCAGCCTGGCCATGGATAACCATATCCCTGTGCTGCTCTTTGCCCTCAAAGACCCTGAAAACATCATCCGCGCCTTGCGGGGCGAGAAGATAGGAACGATTGTGAAGGAGGATACCACCAAATGAAAGCCGAATATAAAGCCTACGAGGAAAGAATGAAGAAATCCGTTGCTTCCGTGGCGGCGGACTTCGCCGCCGTCCGGGCCGGGCGGGCCAACGCCGCCGTACTGGACCGGATTATGGTGGACTACTACGGTACCCCCACCCCCATCCACCAGATTGCCTCCGTCGGCTCCCCGGACCCCCGGACCCTCACTATCCAGCCCTGGGACGCCGGCGCGGTAAAGCTGATCTGCAAGGCCATCCAGGAATCCGACCTGGGCATCAACCCCCAGAATGATGGCAAGATCATCCGTCTCGCTTTCCCCCAGCTGACGGAGGAGCGCCGTAAGGATCTGGTCAAGCAGATCGCCAAGTACGCCGAAGGCGGCAAGGTGGCTATCCGCAACATCCGCCGGGACGCGGTGGAGGATTTCAAGGCCAAGAAAAAGGCCAGCGAGATCACCGAAGACGATATGAAGATTGCCGAGAAGGACATCCAGAAGCTCACCGATGATATGTGCAAGGAGATCGATGAGCTGCTGGCCAAGAAGGAGAAAGAGCTGCTGGCGGTTTAAGCCCGCCGGCGCTTCGGAGAAACCTATGAAGCTTGCTTTTCGGAAAAAAAGCAGCGATACGGCGGGGCAGGTGGATTTCAGCCGTCTGCCCCGCCATATCGCAATTATATTGGATGGAAATGGCCGCTGGGCGAAAAAGCGGGGTCTGCCCCGCACTGCCGGGCATAGGGCAGGGGCAGAAACCTTCCGCGCCATCGCCACCTACTGCCGGGATATTGGCGTTGAATACCTGACGGTCTACGCGTTCTCTACCGAGAACTGGAAACGGCCCCAGGATGAAGTGGACACCATCATGATCCTCCTGAAAAAATACCTGCTGGAAGCCATTGAGACGATGGAGCGGGACAACGTGCGCCTGCGGTTCATGGGGGATATGACGCCCCTCAGCGATGAGCTGAAATCCCTGGCGGAGCGGTGTAATGACATTTCCAGCCGCCTGACCGGGTGCCTGTGCAGCATTTGCATCAACTATGGCGGCCGGGCGGAACTGATCCACGCCGCCGCGAGATTCGCGGAAGACTGCCGTCTCGGCCTGTTCAAACCGGAGGAGTTGACGGAGGAAATGCTGGCAGGCTACCTCTATTCCACAGGCATCCCCGACCCGGATCTGCTGATCCGGCCCGGGGGGGAGCTGCGGCAGAGCAACTTCCTGCTGTGGCAGTGCGCCTACAGCGAGTTCTATTATACCGATGTGCTGTGGCCTGATTTCTCAAAAGACGAGCTGCACCGGGCTATCGCGGCCTACCAGCATCGCTCCCGCCGGTACGGTGGGCTGTAGGAGATACGATATGAAGACAAGAATTTTAGTGGCGGTGGTGGGGGTTCCCATCCTGCTGTATATCGTGCTGTGCGCGCCAGAGTGGGTGCTGGCGATTGCGCTGGCCGCGCTGTCCGGGGTGGGGGCCTATGAGCTGCTCCACTGCGTGGGGGCTGTGAACGCCGGCGGGTTCTGCCGCCTGACGGTCATGTTTTCCACATGGATGGTACTGTGCAGCTGGGCGCTGCATGAGTGGCTGATGCCCTCCATGGTGCTCTACTGCCTGCTGGCTTTCGGCATAGCGGTCTGGAAGGCCGGGGAAATCAAATTCGCCCAATTAATGGCGGGGATGTTCGGCGCGCTGTTGATCCCTTACGCTTTCAGCGCCTTTTTCAGCTTGCAAGGGCTGGGGGGGCACCGGGGGTATCTGCTGCTGCCGCTTATCCTCAGCTTCGGATGCGATACCTTCGCCTATTTTACCGGCCTTGCCATTGGAAAGCGTAAGCTGGCCCCCAAAGTAAGCCCGAAGAAAACCATTGAAGGCTCCATCGGCGGCCTGGCCGGAAATGTGCTGTGCGGCCTGGGGTTCGCGTATGTGATGAACCGCTGGTTTGGCGGAACGATGCCCTATGCGGCTATGACGGTGCTGGCGCTGTTCTGCGGCGTGGTGGCGCAGATTGGGGATTTGAGCTTTTCCCTGATTAAGCGGGAGTTTGGAAGGAAAGACTATGGCAGAATTTTCCTTGCCCACGGCGGCGTGCTGGACCGGTTTGACAGCGTGCTGTTCGTAGCTCCGGCGTTGGCGGCGCTGCTGCGGATTTTACGGATCGGCTAAGGAAGGGATGGGAAGATTGCATGTAAGGGAGGCGGCCTTGGACGGCCGCACGGCAGAGGCATTGATTGCTATGTCCGCAGATTGGGAGATGGAAGGCATCTGCCATGGATATCGAAAGAATACCATCCGCGACCTGGAGGGAAACCGGATTTTCCTCGCGGAGGAAGACGGCGAAATCATTGGTTATCTCTTTGGGAAATTGGAAAAGGCCGCAAAGGCCAGTCCCATTATGCCCTTGGGAACCCCTTCCTTCGAGGTGGAAGAGCTATATGTTAAGCCGGCATACCGCGCAAGAGGAACCGGCGCCGCGCTGTTCCGGTATACGGAGGAGACCATCCGCGGGGAAGCGGACTATGTTCTGCTGGGGACGGCCACCAAGAATTTCCGGGCGATTCTCCATTTCTATATCGATGAGCTGGGCATGGAATTCTGGAGCGCGCGGCTTTTTAAGAAGCTGTCGTAATTTTTGAGAAGGGGATTCTTTCCGGTACGAAAGGCTGTTTGACCGCAGGCGGTTCCCACGATGGAAAACTTGGCAGTTTATCCTGCTTTGGAGGACGTATGGTAAACACAATATCCCTTCTTGGTTCCACCGGCTCCATCGGGCGGCAGACCCTGGATGTGTGCCGGGAGCAGGGCATCAGGGTCGCCGCCCTGACAGCCAGAAGCAGCATTGAACTGCTGGAACAGCAGGCCCGGGCGTTCCGTCCCCAATTGGTGGCGGTATACGATTTGGAACCGGCGCTGGAGCTGGCACGGCGGCTGGCGGATTTGAAAATTGAGGTGGCCTACGGACTGGACGGCCTGCGCCGGGCGGCTTCCCTGCCGGAGAGCGAAGCGGTGGTTACCGCCGTTGTTGGCATGGCGGCGCTGTGGCCTACTATGGCGGCGGTGGAGGCGGGAAAGCGGGTGGCTTTCGCCAACAAGGAAACCCTGGTCTGCGCGGGGGAGCTGGTGATGGAAGCCGCGCGGCGCTACGGCGCGGAGATTATTCCCGTGGACAGCGAGCATTCGGCAATTTTTCAATGTATGCAGGGCTGCCGGGACCGGGGAGAGGTCAAGCGGCTGGTCCTGACCTGCTCCGGCGGGCCTTTTTATGGCCTGGGCAGGGCGGAGCTGGCGAAAAAAACAAAAGCGGACGCCCTCCGCCACCCCAATTGGTCCATGGGGGAGAAAATTACCATCGACTGCGCCACGCTGATGAACAAGGGATTGGAATATATCGAAGCTATGCGCCTGTTCCGGGTGGCGCCGGAACAGGTCAGCGTGGTGATCCACCGGCAGAGCATCATCCACTCCATGGTGGAGTTTACCGATGGGGCGGTGCTGGCCCAGATGGGGACGCCGGACATGCGCTTGCCAATCCGGTACGCCTTGACTTACCCGGAGCGGAGGAAATCGGAACAGCCGCCCCTGGACCTTTTGAATTGCCCTCCGCTGACCTTTGCGCCGCCGGATTTGGAGGCGTTCCCCTGCTTGAAAATGGCCATGGACTGCGCGAAGGCGGGGGGGACATGCTGCACGGTTTTGAACGCCGCGAATGAGGAAGCGGTGGAGCTGTTCCGGAGAGAAATGATCCCCTTTGGGGAAATACCGGAGCTGGCCGCGGGGGCGCTGGAGAAAATTCCCAATATTTCCCGTCCCTCCATGGAGGAAATCCTGGACGCTGACCGCCGGGGCAGGGAATTTGTCCGAGAGAATATCCCTTTTCATTAGAGAGTATACTGTTGTCAAGGTGCCTCCGTTTGCAACCGGCGCGAGGGGATTTTTCCAGGAGGATCAGTCCTGTTGAGCGTTTTTGTTTGAACGCGCGAAGTTCCGGTAGGTGACGCTCGCTACACCCTTAGGCCGCAAACGGGGGAAAGTTGCACGCCGATGTGCAACCTTTGGGAAAAATTTTATCCTGTGCGCCCACGGGGCACACAAGAACTACCCGCAAAGAGGTAATACCATGTATATTATTTTAGCTATCCTTCTCTTTGGTATCCTGATCGCGGCCCATGAGTGGGGCCACTTTATCGCCGCCCGGCTGTGCGGCGTCACCGTCCATGAGTTTTCAATCGGCATGGGGCCGCTGATTTGGAAAAAAGAGGGGAAAAAGGGGACGGCCTTTTCCCTCCGCGCCTTTCCGATCGGCGGCTTCTGTGCCCTGGAGGGGGAAGAAGAACAGTCCGATGACCCCCACAGCATCGGCAACCAGGGCTTTTGGAAAAAAGTCTTTGTGTTTGCCGCCGGGGCGATGATGAATTTCTTGGTGGGCGTTTTGATCCTGCTGGTTCTGAATTTCCAGGCAGCGGGATTTTTGGTGCCTACGGTGGCAGGCTGCGCGCCGGAGTTTGAACAGGTTAATGGCGGGGCATTGCTGGAGGGGGATGAATTTTACTCCATCAATGGCTCCAGGATTTATTTGACCAACGACATCGACCTGCTTTTGATGGTGGCGAAGGGGAATCCTATTGACCTGGAAGTCCTGCGGGATGGGGAGAAGGTGGCTTTCCACGATCTGGCCATCGGCACGTTCAGCGACAGCGAGGGGAATCCTTACGAGGGGTACGGCTTTTACCGCTCTGCCAAGGTGAAGGAAGCAACTTTGGGAACGAAGATCCAATACACTTGGTATAATGCAATTGATTTTGTACGGACGGTATGGTTCAGCCTGCAAATGCTCCTGAACGGCGGCGCGGAGGTCAGCGACCTCAATGGGCCGGTGGGGATTGTCTCTACCATCAACCAGGTGGGCAATCAGAGCGCCAGCATCGCCGATGCGCTGGCAAATATTATTTACTTCGGCGCGTTCATTTCCGTGAACCTGTCGGTGATGAACCTGCTGCCTATCCCCGCGCTGGATGGGGGGCATATCCTGTTTTTGATTGTTTCTACGGTGGGCGAGAAGCTGTTCCACAAGAAAATCCCTGTGAAATATGAAGCGGCCATCAATATGGTCTTTTTGGCGCTGCTGATGGCCTTGATGCTGTTTGTTACCTTTAACGATGTGATGAAGCTGATTCGTCCGGAGGCGGCGCCATGACAAAACAGATCCTTGTGGGGAACGTCCCCGTTGGAGGGGGCGCGCCCGTCTCCATCCAGTCGATGTGCAATACCAAGACCCATGATGTCCCCGCTACTGTGGAGCAGATCCTCCGGCTGGAGGAGGCCGGGTGCGAGATTGTCCGGGTGGCCGTCCCTGACATGGCCGCAGCAAGGGCTGTTGGCCGGATCAAAAGCGGCATCCACATCCCGCTGGTGGCGGACATCCATTTTGATTACAAGCTGGCGCTGGAGTGCGCCGCCCAGGGGGTTGACAAAATCCGGATCAATCCTGGCAATATCGGCGGCGAAGACCGGGTAAAGGCTGTGGCGGACGCCTGCCAGGCGGGGAAAATCCCGATCCGTATCGGCGTGAACGGGGGTTCCCTGGAAAAAGAGCTGCTGCGCAAGTATGGCGGCGCCACCCCGGAAGCTTTGGTGGAGAGCGCGCTGGGCCACGCGGCTTTGCTGGAGCGGTCCGGCTTTACCGATCTCTGTATCTCTGTTAAGTGCTCCTCTGTGCCGGTGACGATGGAGGCCTACCGGCTGCTGAGCCAGCGGCGGCCTTATCCGCTGCACCTGGGGGTCACGGAGGCGGGAACGCCGTCTATGGGGCTGCTGAAATCCGCCATGGGCATTGGCGGGTTACTGTGTTTGGGCGTGGGGGATACCCTGCGGGTCACTTTGACGGCGGATCCTGTGGAGGAGGTCTACGCGGCGAAGCGGATCCTCGCGGCGGCGGGGCTGCGGCGGGAGGGGCCTAACCTGATTGCCTGCCCTACCTGCGGACGGACCAACATTGACCTCATCCCCATGGCGGAGGAGGTGGAGCGGCGCCTGGCGGGCTGCAAAAAGCCGATTACTGTGGCGGTCATGGGCTGCGCGGTGAATGGGCCGGGCGAGGCGTCCGCCGCCGATGTGGGCATCGCCGGTGGGCTGGGCGAGGGGCTGATTTTCCGCAAGGGGCAAATCCTGCGGAAGGTCCCCCAGGAACGGCTGGTGGACGAGCTGATGAAGGAAATTGAGATGCTGTAGCTTTCGGGGAAAGTTTTTCTGTTTCCGGGGAACAATTTCAGACGGGGGCCGTCTATATGGACGGATCCGGATTCCGGACAGAAAATGAAAATCTTTGGAGGAACACATCACATGAAAAAGTTAACCAGCATTATTTTGAGCGCGGTTTTGCTGCTTGCCCTGGCCGCCTGCGGCGGTAAAGGGGGGGAGACGGCGAAGGACGCGCCGGATCTGAACCAGTACTATGAGGACTTCATGGCGTCTCTGGGCGCGGACAACACCCCCGCCATGATGGACGTGGAGACGGATCTGGTGGGGCAGGTCTATCCCGGCCTGGAGAATTACGCAACGAAGCAGGCGGTGCTCAAGACTGCGGCGATTACTTCAGTACCCTGTGAGTTCGCGCTGGTGGAGCTGGAGGACGCGGCCAGCGCCCAGGCGGTGGCGGAGATCTTCCAGGCCCGCATCGATGCCCAGATCAACGGCGGCGCTTTCTACCCTATGACGGTGGAGGGCTGGCAGAAGGCTGAGATCATTACCCAGGGTGCGGTGGTGGCGCTGATCTGCGCCGGTGAGCAGCAGGCGGAGGCGGTGTCCGCTTTCAACGCCCTTTTTGCGTAAGGCGCGTAACGAACCTGTGGGGGACGGCCGTTGTGCCGCCCCCCGCGGGCATGTAAAGGGAGAAAAATATGATTTTTTCCAGTTTGCCCTTTCTGTTTTTCTATTTGATGGCGGTGCTGGCCGTCTATAAGGTTTCCCCGCTGAAGCTGCGAAACCTTATTTTGCTGCTGGTCAGCCTGTTTTTTTATGGCTGGGGGGAGCCGGTCTATATCCTGATTATGTTCCTGTCCATCGCTGTGGATTACGTCCACGGGATGCTGGTGGAGCGGTGGCGGGACGATGGCCGGAAGGCGCGGCGGGCGGTGGCGTCCTCCGTCTTCTTCAATCTGGCGATCCTTGTCTTTTTTAAGTACTGGGACTTTATCGCCGCCAATGTGAACGCTTTCACCGGGCTGGGGCTGCCGGTACTGGGGCTGCCGCTGCCGATCGGGATTAGCTTCTATACCTTCCAGACCATGAGCTATACGATCGATGTGTACCGCCGGGACGCGCCAGTGCAGAAGAATGTAGTGACCTTCGGCGCCTATGTGACGCTGTTTCCCCAGTTGATCGCCGGGCCTATCGTCCGCTACAAGTCCGTGGCGGAACAACTGGAGGGGCGCAGGGAGGATCTGGAAAAATTTGTCTCTGGTATCCGGCGGTTCTCTGTGGGCGCGGCCAAAAAGGTGCTGCTGGCCAACGCCATCGGCCAGCTCTGGGACCAGAGCCTTGCCGCCGGAAGCCTGAGCGCCGCAGGTGCGTGGATGGGGCTGGCGGCTTACGCGTTCCAGATCTATTTTGACTTCTCCGGGTACAGTGATATGGCGATCGGGCTGGGGCGGATGCTGGGGTTCGAATTTTTGGAGAACTTTAACTACCCCTATATCTCCAAGTCCGTGGTGGAGTTTTGGAAGCGGTGGCATATCTCCCTGACCACCTGGTTTCGGGAGTACGTCTACTTCCCCCTGGGCGGGAACCGTGTTTCAAAGGCAAAATGGATCCGGAATATCCTCACCGTCTGGCTCCTGACCGGCATCTGGCATGGCGCGGGATGGAATTTCCTGCTGTGGGGGCTGTATTACGGCCTGTGGATGCTGGCGGAGCGGCTGTTTCTGGGGAAATGCCTGGAAAAGCTTCCGGACGTTTTGCGGCATGCCTATACCATGCTGATTGTCCTTATGGGCTGGGCACTGTTCGCGGTGGAGGATATGGGGCGGCTGGGGGCGTATTTCCGCTCCCTGTTTGGCGGCGGAGGGCTGTACGCCCCTGTGGACGGCTACCGGCTGCGCACCTATCTGCCTACGCTGGTGATCCTGGCCATCGGTTCCACGCCGCTGATGAAGCGCGTATGGGACAAGCTGGGGGAGCGCGGGCAGGCTGCCTTACAGCCGGTTTTGGTGCTGGCCGCCCTGGTTTTATGCACCGCGTCCCTGGTGGATGCGGGGTACAACCCATTTTTATATTTCCGGTTTTAAGGAGGGGGAGAGAACGTGTCAAAAGTTTCCGCGCGGATCACAGCCGTGATTTTCTGCGCTTTTTTGGCGGGATTTGGCATCCTGCACATCCTTTTGCCGGACAAGGATTTCTCCGCTGTGGAGAACCGGAGCTTGGCCCAGGTTCCGGAATTTTCCTGGAAGGGCCTGCTGGACGGCAGTTTTACCGCCGGGGTGGAGACCTATCTGGAAGACCAGTTCCCTTTGCGGGACGGCTGGATGGGGCTGAAAAACCGGTATGAGTACCTGCTGGGAAAGCGTGAGTTCCACGGCGTCTACCTCTGCGGGGACCGCTTGATCCATAAGCTGGAGGATACCGGGCGGGCGGAGCAGAATATCGAATTTGTGCGGCGGCTGACGGAGCTGACGGATATCCCCGTGTATCTCGGGATGATTCCTACGGCGGCGGAGGCCTACCGTGGCCTGCTGCCCGCCGGGTCGGAAAATTTTGATCAGACGGCTTACCTGGAGCAGGTGAAGGCCGGGGTCCCGGACGCGGTGTGGGTTGATATCGCCGGGAGGCTGCGGCAGAGCGCGTCCGCGAACCTCTTCTACCGCACAGACCACCATTGGACCAGTGCGGGGGCCTGGGAGGGATACGCCGCGCTGATGGACGCCATGGGAGAGCCCTTTGCGCCCCTAGGCAGTCCGGAGACGGTCTCTGAAAATTTTAACGGTACGCTCTATTCCACCTCCGGTGTCCACTGGCTCCCGCCGGACAGTATCCAGCGGTATATTCCCGGGGACGGCGTTACGGTGGAGGACGTATTGGGCCAGGAGACCCACGGGCTGTATGTGGAGCGGTTTTTGGGGGAGAAGGACCAGTACTCCTCCTTTTTGGGCGGTAACGCGCCCCTGTATATCATCCGCAGTCCCCAGGCGGCGTCCGGACGGAAAATCCTGGTGGTCCGGGACAGCTACAGCGACAGCCTTGCGCCTTTTCTGACCCAGGACTTTGGGGAGATTCATCTGCTGGACCTGCGGTACAACCGGACTTCCGTGGCCCAATATGCCGCGGACAATGGGGTCGATCTCATCTTTGTCTGCTACAGTGTGGAGAATTTCGTCAAGGATTTGGACGTGGTATTTATGGGCAGGTGACGCCAGCGGGGCGTTGCCTGCCTTTTTTGCCGCCTGGGACACTTAAAAAAATCTTATAGATTTCCCTTCTTTCATTTTAATGGGAATCCTAGTAGAATAAGTAACAGAAAACCTCCCGAGAAAGGAAACAGCTATGAGCGAGCGCAAGCCACTGACCCAGAAGCAAAAACGTTGGATCGCGGGGACGGGGATATTCCTGTTCGTGGTCCTCTCTATCCTGGTGTGTATCTTCGCCGGAAAGCCGCTAATCCAATTCGTCCAGGAGCCGGAGCGGTTCCGAGCCTGGGTGGAGGAGCAGGGGGTACTGGCCCCCATTGCCTTCCTGGGCATGCTCGTGCTCCAGATCGTGGTGGCGGTCATCCCCGGGGAGCCCCTGGAGATTGCCGCCGGGTACGCCTTCGGCGCGGTAAACGGTACGCTGCTGTGCATGGCTGGCGCGTTCGCGGGGCGGGTGGCCGTGTTTTTGCTGGTCAGGCGGTTTGGCACCAGGGCGGTGGAGGTATTCTTCCCCCTGGATCAGCTGAACGCCCTGTCGGTACTGCAAAACAAGCGGAAGCTGACGCTCTGGGTATTCTTCCTGTTCTTCTTGCCGGGGACGCCGAAGGACGTACTTTGTTACGTGGTGGGGCTGACCAATCTGCCGCTGCGAAGCTGGCTGATGATTAGTGCTGTCGCCCCCTTCCCCTCCATCGTCACCTCTACCATCGGCGGCGACGCGCTGGGGATGGGGAACTACGCCTTCGCTGTTTTGGTGTTCGTGATTACTATGGCGGTCAGCGGCACGGGGCTGCTGGTCTATCGTAAGGTCTGTCAGACGCGGGAAAGGAGCGACGTATGAGCGCATGGATCGTTTTGCAAAACATGAACCGGATTATCGGTGTGCTGTTTCTGCTGTGCTATTTCTATCAACTGCTGTATGTGCCGGTGGCGCTGTGGCGCAGGCACAAGGTGTCGGGGAACGCCCCAATCCGCCGTTACGCCGTGCTGATTTCCGCGCGGAATGAGGAGGCGGTTATCGCCCAGCTCATCGACAGCATCCGGCGGCAGGATTATCCCTCGGACCATCTGGACGTCTATGTGGTGGCGGATAACTGCACCGACAATACCGCCGAAGCTGCCCGGGAAGCCGGCGCTACCGTCTACCGCCGCCATGATACCTGCCGGGTGGGCAAAGGGTACGCCCTGCATTTCCTGCTCACCCACATCCGGGAGGAGCGGGGCGGCCAGTATTATGACGGTTACTTTGTGTTTGACGCGGATAACCTGCTGGCGCCGGATTACGTCTCCCGGATGAACGAGGTGTTCGGGGAGGAATATCCGATTGTTACCAGCTACCGTAATTCCAAGAACTACGGCGATAACTGGATTTCCGCCGGTTACGGGCTCTGGTTCCTGCGGGACGCGGCGTTTTTAAATGGCCCGCGCACCCGGCTGGGGCTGAGCGCCATGGTGTCCGGCACCGGGTATATGTTCAGCCGGGAGATCATGCTCCGCTGCAACGGCTGGCCCTTCCACTCCCTCAGTGAGGATACGGAGTTTACTATCCACAGCATCCTGGAGGGGGAGAAGATCGGGTACTGCGGCGAGGCGGAGCTGTACGATGAACAGCCCACCCAGCTCCGCCAGTCCATCCGCCAGCGGATGCGCTGGGTCCGGGGGAATATGCTTGTCCTGCTCCGCCAGGGGGGTCGGCTGGCCGGCCACATCACGCGGAAAAACGGGCTGAGCTGCCTGGACCTGCTGCTGTCTATGGCGCCGGCGATTGTGCTCACGGTATGCGGCGTGGTGGTCGGGGTGCTGGCTACGGTGCTGGAGCTGCTGAACGGCGGGCGGATCCTTCCCATGCTGGGTGCTGCCGCCATGAGTTTCGCGGTGCCATATCTGCTGCTGCTGCTGGCGGGGGCGATCACTACCATAACCCAGTGGAAGAGAATCCGTACGTCCTCCTGGAAAAAGGTGGTTTATACCTTGACGTTCCCCATTTTTATGGCCACTTATGTGCCGATTACGATTTGCGCGCTGTTTGGTAAGGTGGAGTGGAAGCCCATCAAGCATCGGGCGGTCATGTCGGTGCAGGAGCTTAAATAAAAACGCCCTGATAGGCAGGGAAATTGCCCGATGGCCCAGGCCGCCGCAGGATACCATGGTATCCTGCGGCGGATTTTTCTGGCTTAGGGCTTGTTTGAAAAATGTCAAAACACCCAAAGGGCGGATCTTTTTCCGCTGTACAGCGTTAAAAAATCTTGAAATACACAAAGTATTCCTGCGTAGATCGCGCAATGGGCGCATCGAGCGCCCATGCGCGATTGAATTCCACACGGCCCCTCGACGGGGCCGTTGT
>CAJUNA010000031.1 GCA_910587645.1 uncultured Oscillospiraceae bacterium | reverse complement strand
TCTTACCGCTTGAAAGAACGCAAGGAATTCATGCGCCAGAAACAGCAAATCGTGAACACTCTTTTTGAGCAAGGAAACGCTTGATTTTGTCCCCCCCTTGCCGCCGAAAAACTACAAAATTTCTTCGGCGTTTTCTTACATTTTCAAATTGGCGTTGACACTCCACTGTAGATAAATTTGTGGACGTAGGGCAGTTTTTAGACGATACGCACAACCATTCCTATTTGGTGGAGCATGAACCGATAGGTTGCCGGGATGAGGTCACCTATGATATGAATAAGGACAGTCCCGCCGTGCATACCGTAGAAAAAAGGAGGTATGAAACCATGCTGACAACCGCTGTGCTGCTGCTGCGCAGCAGTCTTTTTTTATCCCTGCATCTGGCGGGAAACGCCGGCTCCTTTCCTAAGCCGCTGAGTGCGGAGGAAGAGCAGGTCTATCTAGCCCGCTGCGCGCAGGGGGATCTGGAAGCTAGGAATGTACTCGTGGAGAGGAATATGCGGCTAGTAGCGCATATTATTAAGAAGTATTACACCCAAACTATAGACCAGGATGATTTGATTTCTATTGGAACCATCGGACTGATAAAAGGAATTTCCAGTTATAAGCCGGAGAAAAATGTCCGTCTGGCTACTTATGCGGCTAGGTGCATAGAAAATGAAATCCTCATGTTCTTCCGCAGCCAAAAGAAGCTGCAAGGCGAGGTATCGCTATCTGAAACATTGGAAACGGACAAAGATGGCAACAATCTGTTCCTGATGGACGTAGTAGGGGTAGAGGATACGATGTTGGATGACCTAGACATGCGTGAGAGCCACATCCGGGTACGCCAGCTGGTAAATGAGTGCCTAACGGAGCGGGAAGCGGATATCATCCGCCAGCGGTACGGCTTAGGCGGCCGCCCTCCGCGCACCCAGCGGGAACTGGCGGCAGAGTATGGGATTTCACGTTCTTACGTATCCCGCATCGAAAAACGTGCGCTTGGCAAACTAGAGGAAGCGTTAGGAAAAGACCAATAACACCTTATCTTTTCCGTCAATTTGCCGATAATTAAGATAAATAAACCGGCAGGTTTGACGGCCCGGCGATAGGAGGTCTTGGAATGAGTGATTTGAGGATTCGGAGGGATCGGAGTTTTGCTGTACCCGCTCGCCAGGAGACAGGCAAAACGGAAAAAACAGCAAGCAGCAGCTCAAGCCAAAAGGCCGCCCCTGCTACCGGGCTCAACGTCTCGGAAACCCTGCGGCAGTTGATGGCAAAGGGCAGCCAGGCCGCTGGCCACGCCAGGGAAAGCCGCCGGACTTTGCAAATGGGGGAGGCAGTGCTGGCCGAAGTCCAGGACAGTCTCAGCCGCATGGCGGAGCTGGCAAAGAAGGCTGCCGGGGACGGCGAGATAGACCGCGCCGCCCTGCAAGCGGAGCTGGACCGGCTGGGCAGGAGCATCGACAGGATGATGAACAGCGCCACGGTAAACGGCACCCAGCTATTTCTGGATGAAACACTGGGGATGGAGGACGGTATGGACGCGCTGCTGTTCACCGTCTTGGGAGAAGCGGTTTATGGCGCGGATGGGGAGCAGGCGGTTCCTGATTGGCTGCTGAACGGCGTCCTTCAGAACGGCCTGACCCCCGAGCAGATTTTATTGGGACTGGGGTTGAACAAAAACGCCAGCGTTTCCGATCTGTTAGCGGCATTGGAGAAAAACTCCCTGGAGGCAAATCCCGCCGCAAGGCGGCTGGCGGCGTTGTACCTGGGCGCGATTATCGCCAGCAGAGGTTCCGGGGAAAATATGGATCCATCGAAAGCGGCGGATGGCCTGCGCCAATTGTTTGAAAAAATGGCGGGGGGCATGTCGCTGGATGAAGCCGTTAAGGAACTGACCAACGGTGAATTTGCCAGCCTGGAGGACTTCCAGAACCAATTTACCAGTGGTACGGCCCCCGGTTTACAGGATTTTTTGACAGAGCTGCTTCTGACAGGCGAAGGGCCTGCCATTATGCCGGATGCTTCGATGGTGAACCTTTTAGCGTTTTTTGAAGGGATGACCCTGGATCTGATGATGGATCTTCCAACCGGTGCGCCAAGCGCGGAAAACGCCGCCGGATCCAGCCGGGCAGATATCTCCGTTCCGGTAAACGTTTCGCCTGAAACAGCGGAACCGGAAACCGCCGGTGCGAACGCCACAGGCGCCGCAGAGATTCCAACAGCAGATTCCCAGCAGGCTGCCACTCTGCAATTGGGAAATGTGCAGGTGATGGGAAAGGATCTCTCCGGCGTGTCCTTTGACGCGGAAACCGGGCTGCTTACCATCAGCGGTACGGCGGATGTAACCGTCCAGGGGATAGGCAAGGGAGAGCAGGCGATCCTGGTTACCGGCTCCGGAATGGTGACGCTGGACGGTGTGAAGGTGTCCACACTGACGGTCAGCGCCGCGGAAGCCAGTATCGCTTCTGTGGGAGACAATGCACTGGCGCAGGTTCATCTGCGGGCAGGCGTGTCCCTTGCCATAGGAGGCACGGGAGTGCTGCGGCTGGAAAACCTTCAGGCGGATGGAGACAATACCCTGCGCCTGACTGGCAGCGCGGTGACGCTAGCGGGGAAAGATGGCGGGACTCCCGGCATTTTGACAGTCCCTGTGGTGCTGGAAGGGCCTGTCTCCCTAGCGGCGCAGGCGGCACACGTGACCAACTCCAACGGAAAACCGTTGGAACCTATGGATATCATATGGAAAACCCTGTTGCCCGGCTGGAGTGCCATCACCGCTATGGAGCTAAACGGGAAGCATGTAAGGATGGCCCTTATGGGGGGAAATTACGCTGATCTGGTACGTCTGTGGCTGGATAAGGGCGACCCATCCCACGGTCATCCCATTCATACCCTGCTGCTTGAGGGCAAGGATGCTTTCGGACGCCCACAGACCAGATACGCCTATCTCCACTGGAACCAGCAGGCAGGGGCTTTTGAGGAATTTTCTATGTACCCAAACCCGTTCACAATTACCGGTGGAGAACAGGGCCGGGACTGGGTGTACGAAGAGGAGACGCGCACGCTCCACATCCTCTCCAACCTGGTGGATACCATTTCCGGCGGTTCCGGTACAGATGCAAACCGGGCGCCTTTCAGCGGCAGGATCGCCTTGGCGGATCATATTGGAACCTTAGAGCTGACTTTAGGCGGCGTGGTCTGCCGGGTGGAAGCAGGCAGGGCTTTCAGCCTGGGGCAGGAGAACGATGTGACCCTGCTTCTGGAAAGCGGGACTGACAACCGGTTTGAAAGCGGCGTGGGCTGCGCCGGTATCTCTCTGGGAGACGGTACCACGCTGCGTATTGACTGCATCAAATCCGATGGCCCGGACGGGATCCTGACCGCTACCGGCGGCATGGGTGGTGCGGGCATTGGGCGTGACAGCGGCGGAAGCCGCGACCAGGCCAGCCATATTCTGATCCGGGGTGGCTGCATCATTGCCACTGGAACCGGCGGCGGCGCGGGCATTGGTGCGGGAAAGCGCGGGTTTATGGGGCCGGTCACGATCATGGGCGGTATTGTAACCTCTACCGGCGGAAAGGGCGGCGGTGCAGGCATTGGAGGCGCTTTAGGCGCACCGGTGGGCGATATCACCATCCGGGGCGGCACAGTGACCGCTGTGGCCGTTAATCATGCCGCCGCCATCGGCGCTGGCGTCCAGGGGAAGAGTGGAGACATTCTGATTACCGGAACCGCACGGATTGCGAAAGCCGTAGGAGGCAACCCTGGTGCGGATATCGGCGGCTGCCTGTTTGGCGGCTGCGGGAAGGTTTTGATTTCTGGCGGCGCGGATATCGGCAGCGCGAGACTGTGGACCCGATCCGGTATTTCCCTGCAAATGGGGGAAGATATTGTGACGCTGCCGCAGTTCCGTCTCTCTGCCAGGGCTTTGCAGATCCATAAGCTGCAAGTCTCTACCCAGGCGGCCGCACGGGCAGCCGGAGTTGTTATCAACGCAGACCAGCGTTGGGTTTCTCAGATCCAGTCGGCGTATACCGCGCTGTATCATCAGTTGGAGGAGAGCTTCCTGGGTCTTCCCGGGTTTCACCAGGATGGAGAGGGGACGGAGCGTCCGGTGCGGGATACCGCAGCAGCGGATGATCTATTGCAAAATATGCGCCAATTTATCCCGCTCCAATCCGCTCAGGCCATGCGCATCCATAGCAAACGGGGAACGGAAAATGTGTGGCAGCTCTTGTGGTAACTGTAGAAAGTGGCCGGACGCCCTGCCTGGGGCGTCCGGCTTCGGCTGGGATTTTGAAAAATCTTCAAAAAATCACAAATTAACTATTGACTTTACAGGGGAAAGCGGATATAATAATTTTTGCTGTTAAGCAAAAGTTCTGTAGGCTGATAAGAGCCGGGCAACTATGTGGAGATGTCGCGTAGCTGGTCGAGCGCGCACGATTGGAAATCGTGTATACCCCAAAAGGGTATCGAGAGTTCGAATCTCTCCATCTCCGCCAACCAAAAAGCCTTGTATCCCAAGGCTTAATAGTGACAAGTAACTATTTGCCGCAGAGGGCGGCGTGACCGTGTGTCACGCCGTCTTTCTGCGTCCATAGGTAGTTTCAGTAATAACAGGTTCGCTGATTTCCGGTACTTCCACTTCCTCCAGGAAGTTGAAAACGATCTTGACCTTCTGCGTCCGCTTTCCGTTGACCTTTTCCGGGGCGTAGACGATGATCTGCTTGATGAACTCGTTCACGATGGTGGTTGTCAGCTCCGGGATGTCCACGTACTTTTCCAGCAGGGCAAGGAACTGGTCAACATTGTCCTCCATTTCCTCGCGGGTCGCAACCCAGTCCTCAAGACCGATGACCTCGTTATTGAGCGCCGCCTGCTCCGCCTCATAGCCCTCCAGCATCTTCTGGTAACGCTCCTGGCTTAGATCGCCGAGTACCATGTCCTAATAGATACGGGTGATGAGCTTGTCGATGTCCGCCAGCCGCTTCTTTGCTTTCTCCAGCCGCCGCTTGTCCTCCCGGATGGACTTCTCCTGTTCCTCCCTCCGGCACATCAGCCATTCCTCTTGAAAACCCTCCACATCGGCCCGGATATACTCTGTCACGGCCCGGATACGCTCCAGAACCACATCCCGCAGAACGTCCTCCCGGATATAGTGCGCCGAACAGGTTCCCCGCCCGCTTTTGTACTTGGCACAGACGTAGTGATCCTGTCTACCCTCAAAGTTCTTACAGGTGGCGAAGTGGAGCTTGCTCCCGCAGTCGGCGCAGACCACCAAACCGGAGAACAGTCCCTGCCGCTCCGCTTTGGTCATGCGGCGCTTGTGCTTGCGAAGCTCCTGCACTCTGTCCCACTGTTCTTTCGGCACAATGGCCTCCTGGGTATCCGGCAGGATAAACATATCCTCCAGTGCGTTGGGAATGCGCTTCTTGAGCTTGTAGGACTTAGAGTAAGTTTTGAAATTACAGGTGCAGCCGGTGTACTCCATCCGTTCCAAGATGTTGACCACGGACTGCTCAATCCAGTGGCAGGGGCGCTCCGGCAGGGGCTTTCCCTTCTGCTGGGCATAGAGGGCCTTGACCGTCAACACCTTGTCTGCCTCCAAGATACGGGCAATCCGGGACGGGCCTACTCCGGCAATGGTCAGGTCAAAAATACGTTTGACTATCGGGGCAGCATCCTCGTCCAATATCCAATGATTTTTGTCTTGCGGGTCGGCGCGGTAGCCGTAGGGCGGACCGCCCAAGTGCTTGCCACTGGTTCCCTTGGCTTTCATAACGGCGCGAACCTTTTTGCTGGTATCTTTTGCATAAAAATCGTTAAAAACATTGCGAATTACGGTAAAATCGTTGTCTCCTTTGGCACTGTCCACCGCATCGTTGACGGCGATGAACCGCACATCGTAGCTCGGAAAGACGATTTCCGTAAACCGACCGACCTGCAAATAGTCTCTGCCAAATCTACTCATGTCTCTTTGTGTCAACTAAACACCAAATTTTTTACGGATGCCGGAGGCGGTTGTTGGCCTTTCTTTTGAAAGACCGCCTCCGGCATCCGCTTTATGCGAAAGGGGAAACTCGTCAAGTGGCCCCGCCCTGCATAGTCTGCTTTGCCCGCAGGAGCCGCCCCACTTCCCGGTTGGAAAGTTCACCGTCACATTATGTTTTCTCAGCCAGCCAACATATTCGAGCGTGTTCCAGATGTCGCGCCCCAGCCTTGTGGCGTTCAAGACAAGCAGGATGTCCATCTCCCCCCGGAGGACGGCATTGGTGATCTCAGCCATTCCAGAGCGGACCATTGTTGTGCCGGTTTCCTGCTTGGCGGTGCAGCCCACGACCTCATAGTGGTTATCCCTGGCAAAGGCCGTAAGTTCTTCCTGTTGCCTCCTCAGTGCAAAGGCGTTCGGTTCCGCCGTCCGGCAGTATATCCACGCCCTGGGCGCTCTTGCGACCCGCATATAGACCGCAACATTTCTCGGTTTATCCATTATGTCTTTCCTCCTCTTTGGTATTAGAATGGTCTCCAAACACATCCCGGAACTTCCAGTCAATCTCGATCTCGGTGGGAGAGGATACCAGCACTTCCTTAATGAATGTCTGCGCCAGTTCCGCCGACAGTTCCGTTGCCCCGGCAAAGGAAGTGAACACATCATCCTCCTGTGCCTTATCCTGAAAGGCCAGATGCTCCAGTTCAGATAAAAGCTGTTCCTGTGCCTCCTGTTCGGCTTTGGCGGAGGCGAGCTTACTGTCAATGTCCGCCCGCTGTCTCAGGTAGGCGTCCTTTGCCAGCGCCCCGCCGCTAAAATCCTCGTAGGCCCGGAACTTCTCCTGCCTGTACCGTTCCTGCTGCTGTTCCAGCTTTTGAAGCTCCGCAACACAGGCGGCGATGCGTTCCTTGCGGGTCAGCATCAGGGAGGACTTTTGCTTTTTCTGCTCCTGGCAGATAGCCAACATCTGCATGACCGCCCGGAAGATGATGCCCTCGATCTCCTTCTCGGAGAACAGTTTTCCCTGCGGGCAATCGCTGTTCTCGTCCGCCCTGCTCTTGGTGCATCGGTAGTAGTATCCGGCAGAACTGTGGACGCGGCTCAGTGTCCGATGGCAGTTGCCGCATTTGAGAAGCCCTTTCAATGGGTAGCTGTTGGGCGTCCCTTTGGATGGGGCGTTCCTCTGCCGGATGATCTCCTGCACCCGGTCGAAGTCCGCCCTGCTGATGATGGCGTCATGCGCCCCCTCATAGATGATCCAGTCGGACTTATCCTGCGGGACGGTCCGCTTTTCATGGAGGCTGGCCTTGTACCGCTTGCGCCCCACCAGCGCCCCGGTGTACTCATACTGGTGGAGGATGTTCAGCACCGAGGCCTGTCAGCGCCAGTGATAAAATGTAAAAAAACGCCGAGGAAAAAATGTAGTTTTGTGGCGAAGGAGGTAAAAAAGAGATAGACTCCCAATCAGGGCGAGAAAGAGCTCGGAAAGGGAGTCAGAAAATGAAAGGAGCACAGTGGATGGATATCCGAAGCGACAGACAAAAAGGGCTGAGCTATGTGGAGCTGGG
>CAJUNA010000030.1 GCA_910587645.1 uncultured Oscillospiraceae bacterium | reverse complement strand
CCGGATCAAACAATCACGGTAAGGTCAGCCCATTCATTTTGTCTGTACTTTTACAAACAAATGGCGACTCAGAACGGGCTCGAACCGTCGACCTCCAGCGTGACAGGCTGGCGTTCTAACCAACTGAACTACTGAGCCAAGTTTTCAATCCAAACAGCAAGCCTAAAGGGCAACCAAACATCCTAAATACAATGAAGAATAATGGTGGGAACAACTGGACTCGAACCAGTGACCCCCTGCTTGTAAGGCAGGTGCTCTAACCAGCTGAGCTATGCTCCCGTGAGCCTGCTCCCGAACGACAAGGATGATTATACTAAACTTGGTCTCAAATGTCAATACCCTTTTTCAAATTTTTTCGATTTTTTTTCGAGCCCTTAAGCAAAGACAGGAAAGCCCTTCTGCTCCTGCTCGTTTTGAGCAGTTTGCATGGTCTCCTGCGCCTGGTTGGCGGCAGTGACGGTACGGGTAGTGCCACCGGAAACGTATACCTTGCCGCACTCAGGGCAGATATCATTGTGGATAGTGACAGACTGGCTTACTACCCTGCGGTTCTCCCGCTGGGCCTTGGCCTGCTCCCGAACCACATGCTCCTGCTCATGGCCCCGTACGGCGGACGCTGCCTGTTTTGGATCCACCTGAGTGGGGGTCTGGAAGGAGACACCCATGTCATCGGATCCGTCCTGGTACTTCCGCTCCTCACAAGTCTGGCACTTGCCTTCCTCCATGGCGGCCTGCGCCCCCTCGGCACCAATTTTCATCTCGCCGCTGTTGCCGTCCTGGTTTTTTCCAGAGACATCCGGCGTGGATTCTTCATAAGGCTTTATCCGCATCCGTACAGCCATTTCCGCTGGATCCGCCCCCTCGCGGAGGACAGGCCCCAGCCGCACCTGCTGGGCTTCTTCCCCTTTAATAGGAGATACGGGACGCACAGGCTCCACCGGGGTGTCCGGCGAAGCGGGACGTCTCGCCGCCCAGAGGGTGGTCTGCTGCCCGGCAACAGACCGGGCGCTTTCCGGATTCGGAAAATTGCGTACCTGGGAAACGGGCTGGTAGCCGTAGGTACTATAATAAGCGTTCACAGGGGAAATCGCGCCTACCATAACGCTCACCTCGTCTGCATAAGTTTTTTTCATTATATCACGTTTCCTGCCTAATAGCAACCCCTGCATCGGGGGAAAATTTCCTGCCGCCCACTCTTGTGAAAATAGACAGAAACACCCTGTGTTCTTGGTGCAAACGCTGAAAATACGGCGGGAACTTGACAATCCATCCCGCAGCGATTAAACTATAAACACCTGGGGCAGAGATGCCCCGGCATCAAATCATGAGCTGCCCCGCCACTCCACAAAATGGCCCGGCAGACTGACAAGAAAGGATGTATTCCGCGTAGGCGTGCGGTGCGGCATTGTGGAGACATGCCGCAATGGGCCGGGGGTTTTGCTCCCGCGGCTTGAGGCGGAATTTGCGGAGGCTGTTTCGCTAACGCCTGGAAGATGGCAACTGTATCCCTGAAGAACGTCATGAAGATCTATCCCCACAGCGGCGATGAGAAGAAGAAGAAAAAGAAGAAGGGCGACGCTCCCGAGAAGAAGAGCAACCTGCAAATCACAGAGCGCGGCGTTGTCGCTGTCCAGCAGTTCAATCTGGACATCGCTGACCAGGAGTTCATCGTTCTGGTCGGTCCCTCCGGCTGTGGTAAGTCCACCACCCTGCGCATGGTCGCTGGCCTGGAGGAAATCAGCGAGGGCCAGCTTCTCATCGATGGCAAGGTCATGAACGATGTGGCCCCCAAGGACCGCGATATCGCCATGGTCTTCCAGTCCTACGCCCTCTATCCCCACATGACGGTCTACGAGAACATGGCCTTCTCCCTGAAGCTGAAGAAGGTCCCCAAGGACGAGATCGACCGGAAGGTCAAGGAAGCCGCTGAGATCCTGGACATCACCCAGTACCTCGACCGTAAGCCCAAGGCCCTGTCCGGCGGCCAGCGCCAGCGTGTGGCCATCGGCCGCGCCATCGTCCGTGAGCCGAAGGTGTTCCTGATGGACGAACCCCTGTCCAACCTGGACGCCAAGCTGCGTAACCAGATGCGTGCCGAGATCATCAAGCTTCGCCAGAAGATCAACACCACCTTCATTTACGTCACCCACGACCAGACCGAGGCCATGACCCTGGGCGACCGCATCGTTATCATGCGTGACGGCTTCATCCAGCAGATTGGCACCCCCCAGCAGGTGTTTGACCATCCCGCCAACCTGTTTGTGGCCGGCTTCATCGGCACTCCCCAGATGAACTTCTTCGATGCTAAGCTGGAGAAGGACGGCAGCGGCTACTATGTCACCGTGGCTGGTGCCCGTATGGAACTGCCCGCCGACAAGCAGGAGACCCTCAAGTCCAAGAACACCGCTGCGCAGGACATCACCCTGGGCATCCGTCCCGACCACATCACCATGTGCGATGCCAACGCTGCCCACGCCCTGTCCGCTACCGTGGACGTTACCGAGCTGATGGGCGCTACTATCCACATGCACGTCAACGTGGCCGGTAAGGACGCTATTATTATTCTGCCCACCATCGACCTCACCGGCGAGCAGAAGAACCTGGGTTATGGTGCGAAGATCAACATTACCTTTGGCGGCAACGTTATGCACCTGTTCAGCAAGGCCGATGAGAAGAGCCTGCTGTAATTTTCCACTTTGCTTGTCCCTCCTATAAGGAAACCGCCCCGGAGCCGTCATTCTCCGGGGCGGTTTCCGCTTGTTTGGGGAGTTAGGAATTTTTTTTGCTGATGGGCTGGCGAACCAGCAGGCGGCCCAAGGCCTTGCCGTCAAAGGGGCAAACAGGGTACAAATAGCCCCGGCCAAGGATGGGCTTGGTAGTGGCCAGCATAATGATCCATAGAACGATTCCTGCGGCTAAGCCCCAGATATCAAACAGCGCCGCCAGTATCAGAAACACCATGCGTGTCAGCTTTAGCGCGTAGCCTAACTCAAAGGAGGGCTGGGCGAAGTTGGCGATGGCCACAAAAGCCATATATACCAGCACCTCCGGCACCATCCACCGGGCCTGTACCGCAAAGTCGCCTAGAATCAGCGCACCCAGCATACTGAACGAGTTGCTGAGGGCCTCCGGGGTGTTCAGGCTGGCTAACTTTAGCAGGTCTACTACGAAATCCAGCAGCAAAAGCTGAATCAGAAGGGGAACGCTCCCCGGTTCTTCCGGCACCATGAATGTCAGCGCCGGAGGAACACGGGTAGGGTCTTTTACCAGCAAGTACCAGGCCGGCGTAATAAACAGAGCCAGCAGCATCACAATAATGCGGAGATAACGCAGATAAGTGCCTACTAAGGGCGGAAAATAGTAATCATTGGCCTCCTCCATGAAATCAAACAAGGAGGTAGGCATCAGCATCACCGAGGGGGAGTTATCTACTAACAAGACAATGCTGCCCTCCATAATAGAGGCGGTGGCAGCATCGGGGCGCTCGGTGTAACGGACTTTGGGGAAGGGATTGTACCATTGGGGCTTAACCATGGCTTCGGCAACGCTTTCCTGGCTCATAGCGATAGAGCCTACGTCAATAGCGTCCAGTTTTTTTCGCAGCAATTCCAAGTCGGTCTGGTTCACCTGGTTGTCCATATAAGCAATAACAACATCGGTCTGGCTCCGTCCGCCGATTTTATGGTTTTCCAGGGTGAGGTGGCTGTCTCGGATGCGGCGGCGCAGCAGTGCGGTGTTCTGCACCAGCGTCTCGGTGAAACCATCGTGGCTGCCGCGGAGAACCTTGCCATCGGACGGTTCCTCCACACTTCTGCCGGGGAATTTTTTTGCGTCAATCATAGCGCAGTGGTCGAATCCCTCCAACAGGAGGATGGTCTTTCCGATAAAGGCCCCAGTAAGGATCTTGTCGATTTTATTTTCGCAATCCACCTCACAGAAGGATACGCAGCGGTCAATAAATTCCTGCATATCGGAGGCATTTTTCCCTAGGGCCGCGCCCTGGCCCAGCAGGAAGGCGGTCATCCGTTCAATGACGCCGTCATCACCGTAACCATCTATAACATAGAGACGGCCTTTCCAAGTACCTATATAGAGATCCCGGTGAATGAGGTCATAGTTTCTCCCGACGCCTAACAGGCTGTCAAGGATTTTTTGATTTTCGGACAAATCCTTAGTTAATTGGTCCATTTCATTTTCCTCCGCAGTTTGTTTCCATTGGGTAGTATTTCCGGAAAAATTAGATTTATTTATGGGACGGCAAGCCGGAGTTCTAAAGCGCCAAGGCGGCTAAAAGAAGTTTATATGGTATTGCAAACCTTCTACTTCGCCCAATGTCAAAAAAATATCCCCTTACGCTGAAGGGCGCAAAAAATGGTTGACAAACGTCTACCTGCGTGCTATATTATGGGTAGACGTCTGTATACCACAAAAATTAAGGAGATATGACCCAATGGCAGAAATAAAAAATACCCTCTCCGACTGCGAATGGAAATTGATGAACCGCCTGTGGGAACGGCCTATGACCATCATGGAGCTGACAAACTGCGTCCGGGAGGAGACCGGGTGGTCAAAAAACACTGTGATTACGATGCTCTCCCGTCTGGAAGCTAAGGGCATCGTGCGGGGGGAGCGGTTGGAGCGCGCCAAAGTTTTTTATCCCGTCCTCAATAAAAAGGACGCCGCTAAGGCCGAGACGGACAGCTTTTTGGGGAAGGTCTACGGCGGAAGCCTTGGGCTGATGATGAGCGCGATGGTCGAAAGCCGGAGCCTGTCCGAAAGCGATGTGGCGGAGTTGGCTGCAATCCTCGAAAAGGCGGGAGGTAAGGCAAAATGAAGGAAGTTCTATTGACTTCTTCCGCGTTGATTTTAGCCCTGCTGCTGGTGCGGCGGGCGTTCCAGGAAAAGATTTCCCGAAGGGTGCAGTACGCCCTGTGGGGACTGGTTCTGCTGAGGCTGCTGATCCCTGTGCAGCTTCCGGCGGTGGATTTCAGCCTGCTCTCTGTGGCGGAACCCGCTGCCGCGCGGGTGGAGGAAACCCTGGCGGGCAATCCCATCTACGTGCTGCCTGTGTCCACGCAGGAAATTGCGGTCTCTTCCGCCAGGCCCAACGTCATCCTGCCCGTAGAGGGAAGGTATTCCGCCGTGAGCCAGGAGGACGGCCAGCCTGCCGTCTTGACGCGGTATGCGTTTACCTTGCAGGAAGCCTTGCGGTTGATTTGGTATGGCGGCATTGCTTGTATGGGGCTGTGGCTCATTGTATCCAATCTACGCTTCTGGCGGATGCTCCGAAGGAACCGCATCCCATTGACGTTTCCGGATTGCAAATATCCGGTATATCTGATGGAAAACGGGCTGGTTTCCCCCTGCCTGTTCGGGATTTTCAGGCCGGCGGTATACCTGACCCCCGCCGCCATGGAGAGCAAAGCAGGCCTCCGCCATGTGCTGGCCCACGAGGAGACCCATGGACGGCATCTGGACTCCCTGTGGGCGCTGCTCAGAAGCCTTTGCCTGGCCGTGTATTGGTTCGACCCGCTGGTCTGGTGGGCCGCTGCCGCTGCGAAAGAAGATTGCGAGCTGGCCTGCGACGAGGGGGCGCTCCGGCGGCTGGGCGGGGAGGAGCGGATTCCCTATGGGCAGACATTGCTGCGGCTCATCCCCTTGAAAAAGGCGGCGGGGCATGTGATGCTGACCGCTACTACGATGACCTCCGATAAAAGGCGGATGAAGGCGCGTATTCTGCGGATTGCCGAAAACCGCAAAATGAAAACCGCCGCGCTGTGTACCGCGCTGGCCGTGATTGCAGTAGTGTGCGCGGTGACCTTTACCGGGTGCAGCGCGGAGGAAAACCGGGAGCCGTCTCCGGACGGCCCGAATGCGGAACAACCCACCGCTCTAAAAGCACCCGCCAAACCCGAACCGGAGGACGCACCAGCCCGGGACGTGGAGTTGTGGATACCGCTTTCGGATTTACAGCCGCATAAGCTGGAAAAGGTGGAGACCCTTTCCGCCGCTCCCGTATTCAATAGTGGACACCATGGGGAGGGACACCATAACGAAGCGCGCCATAACGCCCGCTGTACCGGAAACGGGACAAAAACCGTGGGGGATTGCGGGATATTCTCCTGGACCTGCGGCGATATGACCTACATTTCTTCCCATGACCTGCGCAGCAGCGTCTTCCCCAGCGACTACTTCCTCTGTTTCGAACGGGCTGACTGCGTGGCAGAACCCTTTACCAACGTGCTGGGATACGACGGGGTTATGATTGACTATTTCACATGGTTAGAGGACGAGGAGATATATTGCTACGTCAACGACTACTATGTCTTTGATGAAGACGGGAGCATCTACCTCCTGGCCCGGGTCTACGGCATATCGGAGCAGATGGATTTGGATGGGGACGGGACAATGGAGCTGGTTGGGACGGATACCGCCCTTCACGCCCAGATTTTCTTCCAGCAGGATGGGGATATCTTTGAAGCGGATATCCGGGCGCTGCTGCGCGAAAACTGGAACTGCTGGGATGAGGACAGCCCGTGGACGGAAAGCCTTGGCCTGGACCACTACGGATTCTTTGGCTGGTATCCTGGACACATGCTCCTCTCCAGCAGGGTTGTCTCTGCCAAGGCCGATGGCGGAGAACTGCAAATGACGGGATATCAAGACACCACCCCCGCCGGCCCTGCACTGGATAAATGCACGGCGTATCTGTACCTGTCTGCACTGGTTCCCGCTATGGCGGACGATGGTACGGAGCGGCCCGTATACGCCTACAGGGAGCTGTACTTTGACGGCAGCAGTCTCGTGCTGGTCAAACCCCCTGAACGGGAAATGACGGATCATCTGCTGGACGGCGTCCAGGACTTGAGCGCCGTTGTGGACGCCGCCAGGGCGTTGGCAAAAACCACCTTCGACCAGTGGCGCGAAGGCTACACCACCGGGGAAGGCAACCTCCCGCTTACCTGGGACGACTACTGCATCACCGATATTCAGCATGTCTACCCCACCGGGCCGGACCAGCCGGGGCAAAATCTGATGGTTTACCGCGTCAGCTTGGAGTTCCATACGCCTACCCCCGCCCATGTGATCCATGCCGCAGGCATTGCCGCCCGGGAGGACGGGTGGGTCAATGGCTTCTGGACGGACGTCAGCCCCTATCTGGCGTTCCAACTCCTGGAGGACGGTTCCTGTAAACAGCTTGCGTGTTCGATCCCGGGGGACTGTCCTTGGGATTCGGAGACGTTCCTGGCGAACGTCTCCCAACTTCTGACGGATAACGGCTTGACATGACCGTTCTTTCGTGCTATCTTCAACTTTATAAAGGAGGCGTTTCCAATGAACACTAATTTACCCGCACCCCGCAAGCCTGCCCGGAAACGGACGGCGGTTCTGCTCCTGGCCTGCCTGACGGCGCTGGCCCTGGTGGTTCCGGCTATGGCCCACGGCCACGGCGGCGGACACCACGGCGGCCGCGGCTGGTACGCCCAGCAGCCACAGCCGGCGCAGATCACCGTTTGTGCTGTAGAGGGCTGTGAAGCCGCCGGACGGCACACCCACAACGGCGTGACCTACTGCGGCTACAGCCACACCAACGGAGTGTGCGATGGCAAGTGTCTCGCGCTTTGTACCGTGGAGGGCTGCGAGGTGGCCGGCCGGCACATCCATGACGGCGTGGCCTACTGCGGCAGCAATCACGCCGGCGGGTTCTGCAACGGGCAGTGCCTGACCCTGTGCCCTGTGGAGGGCTGCACAACCGCCGGACAGCACGTCCATGACGGCGTGGCGTACTGCGGCAACCACCATGAGGCGGGTTACTGCGGAGGCGGCTGTGCCGTTGCTGGTTCTGGCACAGGATACCGGCACGGGTGCCACGGTTGAGACAAAATTATAATGTAAAAAAGACGGCGCGGATTCTTCCGCGCCGTCTTTTTTATCTGCAATACAGCTAAAACCAACTCTTTTGCTTTTGGTCAGATAGCTTTGGCGTTGGCCAGCAGATACTTTTCTGCTTCGCCATTCCACAGGCCGTTGTGAGCTTTGCACAGCTTGTCCAGTTCGGCAAAAAGGGGATCGGCCCTGCCCTTCTCCTCGAAATCGTCAATAGCGGTAAGGGGCAGGTCGATGTGGTTGTAGATCAGCTTCTTCCCACCGGGAATCTGGGGCAGGTTCAACACTGTGTCCACTACCGCATTCAGGCCGCCAATATGGGTCACCATAGCAGCAGGATTCAACTTTCCGGCATTCATCATCTCAATGGCTTCCCGCATGTCATCGGTGTTGCCGCCGGAGGTGCCTACCAGATGGGTGTAGAGATAGTGGACGTTATAGAAGTTGAACTCCGCCTTGAACTGGGTGTTGGTGGGGCCGGCGAAGAAGTTCAGGCAGCCGTCATAACCAAGAATATCTCCAGCCTGCTCCACCACCGGCTTAACCGGGGCAAAGCAGATTACGTCATCGTAACCCGTGCCGCCGGACAGCTCCCGGAGATAGGCTGTGGCATTTTCCATGCGGGTGTTGACGTAGTGCAGCGCAATGCCTTGCTTTTTGGCCTCCTCAACGGTGTAGATGGATTCGGCGCGCTTAAGACGGGCATCGTCAATGTCTGTCACTACCAGAAGCGAGGGGCGGCGGTCACAGTGGAGGGCATAGTCAATAGCACCCAGGCCCATGGGGCCAACCGATGCCAGCAGGGCAAGCTTGCCCCCTTCCTTGATGCCCATTTCGTGGACATAGGAGCCAGGGGTGGTGTGGTACATGGCGTGGTAGGTGCCTACAATGCAGCTCATGGGTTCCGCCAGAGAGCCATAAAAGTAGGTATCGGAATGGTAGGGCAGGACGCAGTCCATAAGGAGGGTCTCGATGGGGATATTGGCGTACTGCGCCGAACCGCCGCAGTGCTGGTAAGAATAGCCCGGAGCCATCAGAGAGCCTTTGTAGAAATGAGCCGGCTGGATGGCGAAGTGCTGGCCCGGCTGATATTTTCTTTTCCAGTTTTCGCCTACGGCTACGATGTCGCCGCAGAACTCGTGGCCCACAATGGTGGGATGCTCCGCTACATCGTCAGGGACGCGCTTGTGTTCCGCCCCCTCTACCGCTGCTTTGTAGGTCGACATGCACACGCTGTCGGAAATGATTTTTACTTGAACATCATCGGGGCCTACTTCGGGAAGGCTGATATCCTCCAGACGCAGGTCCATTTTGCCGTGGATGCGTACCGCTTTCGTATTCATTGCGTTTCTCCTTTTTTATTCTCGGATAGGTTTGCCGGTCTTTTCGTGCTCGATCAAACGCCAGGTGGCGTCAATCAGATTTTGAAATTTGGGATCCTCCATCGCCCGGATAATGAAGCTCTGCCGGGGGGAGTTGATGTCCTCCCCGGATATCTCGAACATGCCGTAGGTACGGCACAAGGACCGCAAGCGGTTTAACTGAGCCGGGGTGTTTCGGGTGGGCATGTAGGTCACTGCCCATACCCTCTCTTCTTGCAAGCATTGGAACACATCCTCTAAGTAATCGTCCTCGAACTTTTGAGCCTTTTTATCGCCGGTAACGCTGTCCACTACGTCCCCCAGGTATGCGTAGCAGAGACAGGCATCTGTGGACTTGCACAGTTGGACAATATCTGCCAGCTTAGGGCATTCCCCGGTGGCGTCAATATAAATTTGGGGGACAAAGGCGCTTTTTAGGATACCCAGCAGGTCATACTCATAGAAGGGGTAATCCTCGTCCTGCATCTGCGCCCGCTGCTTGGCGGACAGCGGCAGGCCCATAGCCTCCAAGCGGGAAATCAGGGGCGTCCCTTTGCCGTACCGGGCCGCCAGTTTTTTCGCCAGGGCGTACATAAGATGCCGTTCCGTCACGCCGCCACCTTCTGCGGCAAGGCTTAGGGGCAGTACATCCCGGTCGAAGTCCAGGTCAGCATCTGGCAGCAGGTCGTTGATCCGGTCTGTCATAGCCCGGTTGCGGCGGTTGCGGGCGGCGCGGCAGGGGGCAAAAAATTGGTTCAGAACGTCAATCTTGTCGTGGGGGACGGACTGGATGGTCATGTAGCTGATTCCTGCCTGATCCGGGTTGTTGGTTCTGCGGCCTGCAAGACGGGTACCTGCCATGTCTACCCGGCACTCCATGCCCACGGTGGCAGGGATGCCTGCAAGCTCCGCCGCTTCCAGAAACTCACCCGCTCCAGATATGGAGTCGTGGTCGATGATGCCCGCTGTGCTCAAGCCCTCCATTCGGGCCGCGTACACCGCCGCCGTGGGGGAGTAGGGAGAGAAGGAATATGTCGTGTGAATGTGGTTGTTGATGTACTGGGGAACCATGGGCGGAAAATCCACCTGGGGCAGCAGGGCACGGAGGTTTTCCAGGCGGGCTTCCCGGGTGGGGGCGTTCAGTTGGTTTAAAACAACAAGGTCAATCATAAAAACCTCTCATCAAGATAGGAAATACGTTACCGGACGGCGGAGCCAGTTTGCCGCCGCAACATTTTGAAACGGCTATCTGCCCAATCCAGGGCCTAGGACAGCATAACCTGGCCGCCGGTAACGGGGATGGCTTGGCCCGTCTCATATTTCTGCTCGACGCAGTACATTACCGCTCTCGCTACGTCCAGAGGCAGGCAGCCCCGGTTCATGGGCACCTTCGCCTCGTAAAAACGGCGCACATCGTCTACTGTCTTCGCCCCGGGAACCTTTCCCGCCTGCAAATACTGGACAAATAGCCCCCGCTCCGGGTCGCTCCACAGAGGGCCGTCCAGATAGTTGCCCGGGCAGATCGCGTTGACCTTGATGTTCTGGGCACACAGCTCCAGGGCAAAGCTCTGAACCAGGCCGATGGCCCCAAACTTGCTGCCGGCGTAAGCAAAATTCTTGTTGGAGCCTACCAGGCCGGACTTGGAAGACATGGCTACGATGTCAAACATCGCCCCCGGATCCGCCTGGTGCTGGGCTTCCATGATGATGGCGGCGTACTTACAGCACAGGAACAGGCCGGTATAATTAATATTGGTGACAAAGTCGAAATCCTTTTTCTCAAAAGAGGACAGGGGGCCGGAACGAACTACGCCCGCGTTGGCTACCATCAGGTCCAGGCCTCCGAACTTCTCCACTGTCTGGGCTACCAGCCCGGCTACGCTCTCCTCATCGGAGACGTTTACCGGGATGGCCGTAGCACTGCCGCCCAGCTCCAACGCGACCTGCTCCGCTAAAGGCTGGTTCATATCCGCGATGATTACCGCCGCGCCTTCCCGGTGCAGCTCCTGGGCGATGCCTTTGCCAAAGCCCTGGGCCGCACCGGTGACAATGGTGACCTTCCCTGCCAGGCGGCCTGTTCCGGTGGGACGGTCGTGGATGCGGGCCTTAGCCATTTCCTGCCATTTTGTCATGTCTACGCTCATTTTTTAACCCTCTCCTTTATTTCATCCATGTACGAAGTTTCCCATAAGCCTCTTCCCACTGGGAAGTATGATGGGGTTCCCAGGTTTCCACCTCCACGGAGGAGCGCACTGTCTCCCGCAGCGCGGCCATATCTGGAATGTCCCCCAGGGCCATGGCCTGGGTCAGCAGATTCCCCATTGCCGCACCCTCCACGGGGCCGGTGACCACCGGGCGGTCAATGGCATCCGCAACCATCTGATTGAGCAACCGGTTTTGGATACCTCCTCCCACAATGTTTATGGTGTCGATCCTCTCGCCCTTAACTTTCTCCAGCCCCTCTAACGCGAAGCGGTATTTGAGGGCCAGGGACTCATATACGCACCGGGCGGTTTCCCCCACTGTCTCCGGCACGTCTTGTCCGGTACGGCGGCAGAAGTCCTGGATCTTTTCGATCATATGCCCGCCGGCGTAAAATGCCGGGCCATCGGTGTCGATAATAGAGCGCAGGGGTGGGGCGCCTTTCGCCTCCTCCACGATCTCGTCCCAGCTCAGGCTCCGCCCCGCTTTCTGCCAGTCCCGGCGGCACTCCTGGATAATCCACAGTCCGATGATGTTCTTCAGAGGCCGGAAGCCCCCCTGGACAGTCCCCTCGTTGGAGAAGCCCTCTTTCGCCGCCTGGAGATCCAGGTAAGGCCGCTCTGTCTCCACACCCACCAGGGAGAAGGTTCCGGAGGAACAGAACGCAAAACTTCCCCGTCCTGGGATTGCCGCTACCGAGGAGGCGGTGTCGTGGCTCCCCACCGCTACAAAGGCTGCGGGGTTCAGACCTAATTCCTGGCAGATTTCTTGGCGCAGGCGGCCCCGTATCGTGCCGCTGGGCTGTATGGGGGTGAATATGTGGGCTGGAAGATCCAGGGCGCGGATTGTCTCCCAGTCCCAATCCCGGGTGGTGGGGTTGTATAGCTGGGTGGTGGTGGCGATGGTGTACTCCGTCCCCATCTCACCTGTGAGAAAATACCCCAGCAGATCCGGGGTCAGAAGCAGCTTGTCCGCTATCTCCAGGGCTGCGTCCCCCTCCCGCTTCCGGCGGTAAAGCTGGTAGAGGGTGTTGAAGGTCAGGCCCGTATCAATACCGCTGCGGCTGTAAAGCGTCTCAGCGGGGATTTTCTCCATTACCGCATCGATGTCCGCCTGCACCCCCAGCCGGTAAGAGCGGGGAACCCCGGCTAAATGGCCGTTTTTATCCAGCAGGCCGTAATCCACGCCCCAAGTGTCGATGCCAAAGGAATCCAGATCCCCATAACCTCCCTTGCGGAAGGCCAAAAGGCCTTGCTTGAGCTGATTGTAGAGGTACGGCGTGTCCCAATAGAATACCCCGTTCATCTCTATATAGTTGTTTTCAAACCGGTGCAGCTCCGTCATGGCCAGCTTTTTACCGTCATACTGTCCTAAAATCGCCCGGCCATTGCTGGCACCCAAGTCAAAGGCGATCATGTTCCTTGTCTTGCCCATAGGCCCTCCCCATCTCTTCGTTTGATTGAAACGGCCGGCGCCGCATACGCGGCGCCGGCCTCGTTTAGCCGCAGGAATATTCGCTTGCGCTTACCAGTTAGTCATATACCAGCAGGGCGATATCCTCGTTATCAATGTTGGACGCATCGTACCACTTAGCGCCGGTATCCACATCGGAGACCGCTTCGCCGTTAGCGGCTTTTACAGCCATAGCCACGGCGTTGTAGCCGATGGAGTAGGGATCCTGGGTAACAGAGCCGTAGAACCAGCCCTGACGGACTGCGTTCTTCTGGGTAGCGCCTGCATCGAAGCCGGCCACGACCAGATCGCCGTATTTGCCGCCATCAGCCAGGTCCTCACCATCGGACACAGCGGCCAGGAAGCCGGTAACAGCGCCTTCGTTGGAGCAGAACACGGCAGCCAGGCCGTTGGTGTTCAGCAGGGCGTTGGCAGCGGTCTGCACAGCGGTGGCTTCGGTAGTAGCGGAGATCGCAACCTGGATGATGATGGCGGGCGCGTCAACCTTCTTTTCCCACTTGGTATGGCCCTCAACGGCGACCTTGCCAGGCTGATATTGCTCAGCAATCTCCACCATCTTGTCCACAAAGCCGGTGGTACGGCCCACGATGGACGCGGAAACAGCATCCTGGGATACGCAGCCGATCACCACGGGGGCATCGGATGTGGCGGCCTGCATCTTGGCGACCAGGTCGGCATGCTCACCGAACTTCTCGGCGGCAATGGCAGCGGCGGCTTCGTTGCTGGTGGCGGCGGTAGCCTTCACCGCGCCGCTGGTGTCATCGGGTACGCCGGAGTCAAAGCCGATGACGGGGATGTTCTTGCTGGCGCATTCCTCCAGGATCTCCTTCACCGCGTCAGTGGACAGGGCGGCGAGAGCCAGGGCCTTGGGATTCTTGGCCATCTCGGACTTGACCATGTTTACCTGGGCATCGATCTCGGTCTCAGAAGCGGGGCCGTTGAAGTAAATCTCCACGCCCAAATCGGCGGCGGCGGCGTCAGCGCCGGTCTTGACGGCGACCCAGAACTGGTGCTGGAAGCCCTTCGCCATGACGGGAATGTACATCTTCTCACCGCTGGGAGCGGGGTCGGATGTGCTGGGATCGCTGGTGCTGGGGGCGGGGTCGGATGTGCTGGGATCGCTGGTGCTGGGGGCGGGATCATTGGTCTTGCCGCTGTTGTCTCCGCCACAGGCGGCGAGAGCCAGAACCATGACCATTGCCAGAAGCAGTGCAAGGACTTTCTTGGTCTTCTTCATTCTTAAGTTCCTCCTCAAAATTGTGTTGGTAACTATTCTTAAGCGCGGAAATTCGCGCGCTTAATCCTGTGCTTCAGCGCAGGGAGCACCGCCCCTTGCGCCGGATGGGGGTAGCATACTGTGGATTTGTGTCAGTGCTGTGAAGAAATTCAGAACAGATATTAAACGATTTGAGTCTAAATTGTAAAACCGGCTTAAGATTTCTTCACCTTGTTGGCTGCCTTGGTGCGGTAAATATCCAGCAGCACCGCGCCGATGACCACAAGGCCAGTGAAGAATGTCTGCCACGGGGCTTGCAGGCCGCAGGCGGACAGGCCGTTTTTCAGCACCGCCATGATGAACACACCGATGAGGGTACCCGCCATGGTGCCGGAACCACCCGCCATGGAAGTGCCGCCGATGACCACGCCAGTGATGCCGTTCATCTCCTGGCCGTTTCCGG
The DNA here is from genome assembly GCA_910587645.1 of uncultured Oscillospiraceae bacterium. Taxonomy (GTDB): domain Bacteria; phylum Bacillota; class Clostridia; order Oscillospirales; family Oscillospiraceae; genus Pelethomonas. The sequence continues at coordinate 13,934 of CAJUNA010000030.1, read as the reverse complement.
TGCCGGGGGTGATGGTGGTGTAGGCTGCTGCGTACATGATACCGGACATACCCACAAAGAAGCCGCTGAGGGTATAGACCGCCACCTTCCAGTTATCCACGTTGATGCCGCTCAGCCGGGCCGCCTCCTCGTTGGAGCCGATGGCAAATACATAGCGTCCAAATTTAGTCTTATGCAGGATCAGGGCGGCAATGATGAAAAAGCCGGCCAGCCACAGCGCGCCCACCGGGAAGCCCTTGACTCCCAAGATGTCCGCCCGGATGAACACCTTCTTGAACCAGCCGCCCACCGGCTCGGTGGCTGTGGGCCAGGTCTGGGACTGGACGTTGGTGAGGATAGAGCCAACGCCCTGGCTCATCATCATGGTGCCCAGGGTTGCGATGAAGGGGGGCAGCTTCAGCTTGGCAACAAAGATGCCGTTGAGGAAGCCGAACAGGGTGCCCACCCCTACTGTGACCAGCAGGGCGGCAACCAGGGGCCACTGGAGCTGCTTGAACACATACGCGCCCAGCAGGGCTGAACACATCATCACCGTACCCAGGGACAGGTCGATGCCGCCGGTGATGATAATAAAGGTGACGCCGAAGGCCATAAAACCGATGTAATAGCTGGATTCCAGGATATTCTTGAACGTGTCCAGCGTCAGGAAGTTGTTGCCGAAGATCGAGAAAAATACATACAGGATCACCAGCGCAGCGGGCGCCAGCAGCTTTTGCAGGTCAATCTTTTTCTGTCCTAGTTTTTCCATGTCAGCCTACCTCTCTCCTTGTTGCAAACGTCATAATTCTTTCCTGGGTGGCGTCTGAGATGTCCAGCTCACCGGTGACACGGCCTTCGCACATCACTACCACACGGTCGCTCATGCGCAACAGCTCCGGCAGCTCGGAGGAAATCATGATAATGCTCTTCCCCTCGCTGGCAAGCTGGTTCATCAGCTTATAGATCTCACTTTTCGCGCCCACATCGATACCCTTGGTAGGTTCATCGAAGATCAGCACATCGCAGTCCCGGTGCAGCCATTTGGCGATGACCACCTTCTGCTGGTTGCCGCCGGACAGGCTGCGGATCAGCGTCTTGACCGTGGGGGTCTTGATGCGGATTTTGTCTACATACTCCCCGGTGGTTTTGGCAATCCTGCCATCGTCCACGAACAGCGGGCCGGACAGCATATCCAGGGATGGTAGCGCCGTATTGTCCGCTACGCTCAGCCCCAGGCACAGGCCAAAGAGCTTCCGGTCCTCGGAGAGATAGCCGATACCCGCGTTTACCGCGTCTTTGGGGCTGCTGATTTTGACTTCCTTGCCCCGGACTTTGATAGTTCCGCCGTCCCGTTTATCCGCGCCGCACAGCAGTCGCATGGTCTCAGTCCGTCCCGCGCCCATCAGGCCCGCAAAGCCGAGAATCTCGCCCTTACGAAGCTGGAAGGACACGTCTTTCACATCGTTGCTCACCAGATGCTCCGCTTCCAGCACCACCTCCGCATCGGGAGGGACGTTGGAATGGCTTTTCGGCTCTTCGTAAATTACCCGGCCCACCATCATCTGAACCACCTGGTCGATCGTGGTCTCGGCGGTGTTCACCGTGTCCACGTACTGGCCGTCCCGCATGACGGTGATGCGGTCGGTGATCTGCTTGAGCTCATCCATGCGGTGGGATATGTAGATGATGCCCACCCCGGTGGCCTTAAGCTGCCGGATGAACTTGAACAAGTCCTCAATTTCGCTGGCGGTCAGGGCAGTGGAAGGTTCGTCCATAATCAGGATCTTGGTATTTTGATAGGACAGTGCCTTGGCAATTTCCACCATCTGCTGTTTGGCTACGGTCAACCGTTTGACCGGGGTTTTGGCAGGGATGTGCAGGTTCAGGGAGGAAAGCAGTTCCTCTGTCATCCTGTTCTGGGCCGCCTGATCCAGCAGGGGGCCTTTGGTTGGCTCGCGGCCGATAAAGATGTTCTCCGCCACTGTAAGGTCCTGCATCAGGTTCAACTCCTGGTGGACGATGCAGATGCCCTTGTCCTGGGCGTCCTTGGGGCCGTGGAGGTTGATCTCCTGGCCGAAGTACTGGATGGTTCCGCCGTCCTTGGGGTAAATCCCGGTGAGTATCTTCATCAGCGTGGATTTTCCCGCGCCGTTTTCCCCCACCAGGGCCATCACCTCTCCGGAACGCACCTCCAGGTACGCATCGTCCAGCGCGTGGACGCCGGGGAAGTATTTTTGGATGCCGCTCATTTTCAGGATCATATCGCCCATTCCCAATCTCACCTTCCCAATTCAAAACTCAGGGCGCAAAACCGGCTCTCTCCAATCCGGCCAGCGGGGCCGCCCCGCTGCCAACCCACTGCCGTCTGGCAAAATACACAAAAGCAAAGATGCATTTTATCGTATTTTCCACAAATAAAACATAGAAAATCAGTTTATAATGCGAATCGTTTCGCGTTTTTGGCACATAATGCGCTGTTTGAATTTAACTATAAACAATTTCGTTACAAAAATCAAGCCCTTTTTTTGAAATTTTTGTATTGACAGCACAAATTTTTTTCTATATGATAAAAATAGCAGGACAACATTGTTAAAAATTTCGCGAAACGATTCGCCTTTGCAGGAAGGAGACGCCTACATGTCAACCATCAAAGACGTGGCGCGGCTGGCTGGGGTTTCCGTCTCCACCGTGTCCAAGTACATCAACGGAGGTGCACTGCGCAGGGAGAACCTGGAGGCCGTCCGCAATGCTATCGTTCAGCTGGACTACCGGGTCAATCCTATTGCCCGGAGCCTGAAAACCAGGCGGAGCCATTCTATTGGGATTTTACTGCCCTCCCTGGATGCCCCTTTTTTTAGCAGTGTGTTTCTGGCCTCCGACAAAGTGCTGCGGGAGCACGGCTATCACTCCCTTATGTCCTGTTACTACGCCGACCACGGGCTGGAGCGGGATTATCTGGGCTATCTGCTCAACGCCGGGGTGGACGGGCTGATTTATGTGCCGGAAAACCTGACAGCGGAGGAGTTCCAGGAGCTGGCCACCCGGAGGGACGTGCCGGTGGTTCAGGTAGACCGGCTAATCCCCGGCGTGGCTGCCGACGCGGTGCTGGCGGAAAATAAGAAATCCTCCTGCCTGGCAGTAAGCCGCCTTATTGAGAAAGGCCACCGGCGGATTGCCCTGCTGGGTGGGCCTAACGCAGTGCAGACCGCCAAGGAGCGGCTGGCGGGCTATTTGCAGGCCTTAGAACTGTATGGCATCCTCTATGACGGCGCGCTGGTGTTCAGCGGGGAGCTGAGCTTCGCGTTCGGCTATCAGAGCTTCATGGAGGTCATGGATACGGAGACGCCGCCTACCGCCGTCTTTTCTACCAACCACGATATTACCATGGGGGTCATTACCGCCGCCAGAGAGCGGGGGTTGCGGATTCCTGAAGATGTGGATGTGTTTGGGTTTGACTGTGTAGACGTGTGCGCGGTGATGTCGCCGCCCCTGCCGGTGGTTCATCAGCCGGAACAGGAAATCGGCCGTGCCGCTGCCGCCTACCTCATTGAACGTCTGGAGGGCTACCTGGGCGCGCCCAGGATGACCCGCTTGCCCTGCAAGCTGGTGCCATGAAGGAGGGTTGGACATGATTCGATGCGCAGATATAAATGACCTGTACGCGGCGGCGGAGCTGGCGGCCCTCCTGTGGCGCGGCTCCACCACAGAAGAGCTGGCGGACGAATTCCGGCCGCTTCTCGCCACAGGCAGAGCGCGGATTTTTTTGCAGTACGAGGGCGGTGTTCCCATCGGATTTGCCCAGTGCCAGCTCCGGCATGATTATGTGGAGGGAACAGATACCAGCCCTGTAGGCTATCTGGAAGGGATCTTTGTCAGGGAGGGCTATCGCCGCAGGGGCTATGGACGGGCACTGCTGTCCGCCTGCGAGAGCTGGGCCAGGGCACAGGGCTGCCAGGAGTTTGCCAGCGATTGTGAGATTGATAACGCCGGAAGCTTCCGTTTCCATCAGGCGGCGGGCTTCGCGGAGGCAAACCGAATTATCTGCTTCACCAAGCGTTTGTAATCCCTAAGATTGGTATATCACGCCGTTCCGGCGTCTTATAAGCACCCATTGGTTCCATAAGTTTATATGCCGCCTTCGGGCGGAGGAGAATGTCAGGAGGAAAATTATCATGGCTAAAAACAGATACGTTGGCGAGTATCCCGTCATTGGCATCCGTCCCACTATTGATGGGCGGCGCGGCCCGCTGAAGGTTCGCGAGTCATTGGAAGACCAGACTATGGCTATGGCCCAGGCGGCTAAAAAGCTGTTTGAGGAAAATATCCGCTATTCTAACGGCGAGCCAGTGAAGGTCATCATCGCCGATACCACCATCGGCCGGGTGCCCGAAGCCGCCGCCTGCGCCGCCAAGTTCAAGAAAGAAAACGTGGACATTACCCTTACCGTTACCCCCTGCTGGTGTTATGGTTCTGAGACTATGGACATGGATCCCATGACCATCAAGGGCGTGTGGGGCTTCAATGGCACCGAGCGCCCCGGCGCGGTGTATTTGGCCTCTGTGTTGGCGACCCACGCCCAGAAGGGGTTGCCCGCTTTCGGCATCTACGGCCATGAAGTGCAGAACCTGGATGAGGTCACCGATATTCCCGGGGATGTGCGGGAGAAGCTGCTGCGCTTTGCCCGGGCCGCTGTGGCTGTGGCTACCATGCGGGGCAAGAGCTATTTGCAGATTGGCTCTATGTGTATGGGGATCGGCGGCTCCATTATCGACCAGGACTTCATTCAGGATTACCTGGGCATGCGGGTGGAGAGCGTGGACGAGGTGGAGATCATCCGCCGCATGACCGAGGGCATTTATGACGAGGCGGAGTTCCAGAAAGCCCTAGCCTGGACAAAGGAGCACTGCAAGGAGGGCTGGGATAAAAACCCCGATTTCGTGAAGGCTTCCCCAGAGAAGAAAGCGGAAGCCTGGGAGTTTACCGTCAAAATGTACTGCATTATCAAGGATTTGATGAACGGTAATCCCAACCTGCCTGAGGGCCGGGAGGAGGAAATGGTGGGTCACAACGCGATCGCCGGTGGTTTCCAGGGACAGCGGCAGTGGACGGACTTCTATCCTAACTGCGATTATCCCGAGGCTCTGCTGAACTCCAGCTTCGACTACAGCGGCGCAAGGGAGCCTTACATCCTGGCTACGGAGAACGATGTGCTCAACGGCCTGGGGATGCTGTTTATGAAGCTGCTGACTAACCGCGCCCAGATTTTCGCGGATGTGCGGACTTTCTGGTCTCCTGAAGCTACGAAACGGGCTTCCGGCTATGAGCTGACCGGCGCGGCGAAGGAAAATGGCGGCTTTATCCATCTTATCAACTCCGGCGCGGCCTGCCTGGATGCCTGCGGCGAGTGCGTGGATGAAAAGGGCAACGCCGTTATGAAACAATGGTGGGATGTTACCGCTGAGGATATTGAGAAGATGACGCGCGCTACCGACTGGCCTTCTGCGGACTTTGGCTATTTCCGGGGCGGCGGGTTCTCCAGCCACTATATCACCCGGGCGGAAATGCCTGCGACGATGATCCGCCTGAACCTGGTGAAAGGTCTCGGGCCTGTGCTGCAAATTGCCGAGGGCTGGACCGTGAAGCTTCCCGATGAGGTTACCGAGGTACTGATGAAGCGTACCGACTATACCTGGCCCTGCACCTGGTTCACTCCCCGCTGCGATGGCGTGGAAGGAAGCCCGTTCTGCTCCGCTTACGATGTGATGAATAATTGGGGCGCAAACCATGGCGCCATCTCCTATGGACATGTGGGTGCGGATCTGATTACACTGTGCTCTATGCTGCGCATTCCTGTTTGTATGCACAATGTACCCGGTAAGGACGTGTTCCGTCCTGCCGCGTGGAACGCTTTCGGCATGGATAAGGAGGGTCAGGACTATCGGGCCTGCGCCGCTTATGGGCCGATGTATAAGAATATCCGCGGGTAATACAGGAGGGTGTTATGCTGAAGAATATTCCCCCTATCCTGTCTCCAGAGCTGCTGAAGGTTCTGTGCGAAATGGGCCACGGTGACCGCATCTGCATTGGCGACGGCAACTATCCCGGCGCGTCTACCGCCCGGGATGCTAACGCGGTCTTTATACGCGCTGACGGCCATGGTATCCCGGAACTGCTGGATGCCATCTTGCAGGTGATCCCTCTGGACGCCTATGTGGATACCCCCGTTATGCGGATGGAAAAGATGGACTGCGACAAGGATCTGCCCATCCCTGTGTGGGATGAGTACGCCAAGATCATCGCTAAATACGATGGCCGGGGCGAAAAAGCCATGGGTTCTTACGAACGTTTCGAGTTCTACCGTCAGGCCCGAACCTGTTACTGCATCGTTCAGTCTGGCGAAACCTCCGTCTATGCCAACCTGATCTTGCAAAAGGGCGTTATCAAGTAATGCCATAGCACAAAGCCCGCCGGAAAGCAGTGCTTTCCGGCGGGCTTTGTTTATCGAAATGCCAGGTACAGCCATAGTAACAGGGCTGTCTCCCCAATGGTAATCAGCGGCATCCCCACCACAAAATACCAATGCTTCGTCTTGTGGCGGAAAACCCACATGCCTAGACATGCGCCCAAGCCGCCTCCTAGCAGCGCGGAAAGGAATAATGTGCGCTCCCGGATACGGCGTGCGCTTTTTTTCTTGGCCTTGCGCTTGTCTATGCCCATCAGGGCGAAGGCCCACAGGTTTACCAAGGCCAAATACGCCCCGGCCAGCGGCCACAGGGAGCCAATCACAACCCAGACGGTCTCCGTACCCGATGCTTCAGGGTAGAACCTGTTGTCCATCATAGATCACCACCGAAATAAGCCTTCATTTCCTCCTGCCGTCCACAGCTAAAACGGCCCTCGGGACAGGCGCCGGTGAGATAGCAGCTTGGGCCAAAACGATTGAAAAGCGCCGGGTAATGCCCCCGCAGGCGGGTGAGAATGGCTAGGGCAATGTGCCGGATTTCCCATTGCGCCCGGGTGCAGGCCCGCAGACGGACCATCAGCTTCAATTCCCGGGCATTGAGGGTGGTCATCACGTCCATCATATTTCCCGCTACTGCGAAGTAATAACCGTAGGGGCGCAGGTCAGGGTTCTCTAAAAGTGTTTGGGCAGTGTGGCAGGCTGTGCTTAGAGAGGTGCGGTAGATTTCCAGGGCAGCGGGGTTGCCTCGAACCGTATCCGGCAGGATGAAACGGCTGTGGTCTACCGCCTGGATGGGCGGGACGACCACCGACTGCATCCGGTGGCGGACCAAGTGGGTTACGCCTGCCAGCGAAATGTCCCGGATGGCGAAGGTATAGCTGAGCTGCTCTAGTTCCCGGGGACGGGGAGATGACATCAGGGCATCCAGGGACATTGCTTGGCTGGTTCCGGGATGGGACGCCCAGTGAGCCAGCTCTAACAGCTTGCCGGGATTTACAGGTGCGGCCAGCAGTTCTACCGCGCCCGCTTGGGATTCCTCTACCCAGGAGGGGCTGCTGCTGAACAAGGGGACGGGAAGCCCACCTTCCTCTCCGCCGCAAGGGCGGTCAAGTTCAGGCAGGAGACTGGGGAACAGCATCCCTAGCTGCTCCGAAAGCTGGACAGCGATGGCTTGCAGCTCCGGGACGCTCCTGCCCCGGCCGTGGCGGATGGAGCGGATCAGTTCAATTAGTTCGCGGGCGTTGAGGGTGCAGTAAAAATTGCTGCAAAAAGCGTAAGGCAGTACAAAACGGGCGTCTTCCTTGGGTACACCAGCGTCCAGGATGGCTTGGTAGGCATCAAATAAGCCGTCCATCCAACTGCGGTAAGCTGTTAGGGACGCGCCCTCCAATGCCGGAGGGACGTAGTAGCCCAAGCCGCTGAAATCAACATACCGCCGGGATTTTACTGTAAAGGACGCCAGGCGGCACTCGATAAAATACTGCTCTACAAAAACGGAGACATTTTGCAGGGCTATGGAAAACACGGCATGTTCGATCACCGACCGGTGGCCGGAACGGACGACCTTGCCAATTAAATCCTGGTTATTGGGGTTGTTTTGGGCCTTTTCAAAAAGCGCCAGGGCATCGCCTAAAGTCGTGGATATGCGGGCCGCGCTGGCGCAGACCTCCGCGCCTCCGGTGGTCCAACTGATGATCTTAGCTTGGGTCAAGTTGTTCATTCTATTTGCTCCTCCGTTCCCCATCCATTGTATTAAATAGCGGCCCTTGCAGCTCCTAAGCCGTAAGGACCGCTATTTGGTATCGTGTATTATTTATGCGTATCCCTGCCCCATGATACTGGGGCGTAGTGCATATGCGCCAGGTTTTGACAACCTAAATCCTTGCATCCCTTATCTGGCGAAAAAATCCAGGCTTTATCTGCCTCTATATCCTCCGGATCCATTTCTTTCATACTAACCATCATGCCTTTTGAACTAGCTTCTATATCGTAGTCAATATCACCTGACACGTACTGCCGGGGGATAATAACTGTTGGAATAGGGGGGAGCGGCTGCTCTTTCGATTCTATATTTGCGGAAACGCACGCGGAGAGACAAAGTAGCGTACTCAAAAAAACAGCACCACACCATATCTTTTTCATACGTCCACCTAAGGGCAATCCTTGTACGCTACACCCCTCGTTTCCTTATCATATGCAAAATTAGGATGGGTTTATCCTATCATAACCGTCTGGCATTTGTCAAGTGTTCATATGTGCGCACCCTCATTCCGCCAGTCCGTAGAATGCAAACAGCAATGTTTCGCCTTTTTTCGTCAGAGCGTATTCCACCGGCCACCGCCCGGATGGCCGGATGGGGGCCGCTTTTCCCCCTCAGCGGACTTCCCGCTCGAATATCAGGTCCATCGACTTGATGCCACCATAGCTGGAGAACGTCAATGGCACATAGCCTACATAACGCCAGCCGTCACGGGCTTCCCGGTCGATTACTTCCCGGTGGGTGCCCTGCTCATTGTTAATCCAGAAGCCGCCGCCAGTTTCGATCTCGATATATTCATATTCGTACATCTTTGTACTCCTCAGCAAAGTTTTGCCCCAGCAGGGATCTTATCATCTACCATCAGCAGGTTCAACGCTTCCTCGCCTTTTTCCGTATGGACGGCGGAAATCAGCATACCCTGGCTCTCCTGCCCCATCATCTTCCGGGGGGGCAGGTTTACAATCGCAATCAGGGTCTTGCCAATCAAATCCTCGGGATTGTACCACTTGGCAATACCGGAGAGAATCTGGCGGTCTGCGCCCGTGCCGTCATCCAGGGTGAATTTGAGGAGCTTGTCGGACTTCTTGACCCGCTGGCAGTCCTTTACCTTTACCGCCCGGAAGTCGGACTTGCAGAAGGTCTCAAAATCCACCTTTTCCTCCAATTGCGGTTCGATCGCAACGGCGGGGAGGGCAGCTTTTTTCGCTTCCTCCTGGATGCGGTCCAGCTCTTCCAATTCCTGGGCCATGTCAATGCGGGGGAACAGGTTCTCGCCCTTGCGCACCGTTACGCCTGCGGGCAATATGCCCCACTCGGCCGCGCTGTCCCAGGTCTGGCAGGATGCGTCCGCGCCGGTCTGCTGGAATATCTTTTCACAGCTCTCAGGCATGAAGGGCGTCAGAAGGATGGTGCAGATGCGGATGGTTTCCAGAAGGTGATACAGCACCGTCCCAAGACGGGTCCCGTTGGCTTCCATGTCCTTTGCCAAGGCCCAGGGCGCATTCTCGTCAATATACTTGTTGGCCCGCTGGACGGCCTTGAATACCAGCTCGAGGGCGTTCTGGAACTGGTATTTCTCCATCTGCCCCTCATACTGGCCCCGCAGGGCGGAGACTTGGGCGATCAGGCCTTCGTCCAGTTCCGGGTTGGTTTGGCGGGCTTCGGGCAGCCTGCCGCCGAAATATTTCTCCGCCATGGCGGTGGTGCGGCTGACCAGGTTGCCCAGGTCGTTGGCCAGGTCGGTGTTAATGGTCTGGATTAAAAGCTCATTGGTGAAGTTGCCGTCAGAGCCGAAGGGGAACGTCCGCAGCAGGAAAAACCGCAGGGCGTCCACCCCGTACCGCCCGCTGAGCAGGTGGGGATCCACTACATTGCCCTTAGACTTACTCATCTTGTCGCCGTTGAAGTTCAGCCAGCCGTGGCCGTAGACCTTCTTGGGCAGGGGCAGATCCAGGCTCATGAGGAACGCCGGCCAGTAAATGGCGTGGAACCGGACGATTTCCTTGCCCACAAAATGGACGTCGGCAGGCCAGAATTTCTCCAAATCGTTATATTTCCCGTTTTGATAACCCAGCGCGGTCATATAGTTGAACAGCGCGTCCAGCCACACATAGACCACATGGCCCGGGTCGAAGCCCACCGGTACGCCCCAGGTGAAGCTGGTGCGGGATACGCACAAATCCTGTAGGCCGCCTTCGCAGTCGATGAAATTGTTGACCATCTCATTCACCCGGCTCTTCGGCTCCAGGAAGTCCGTGTTTAACAGCAGGTCGCGGACACGGCCAGCATACTTGGAGGCGCGGAAGAAATAGGCTTCCTCCTCCGCGTCCACCACCTCGCGGCCGCAGTCGGGGCATTTGCCGTCCACCAGCTGGCTCTCTGTCCAGAAGGATTCGCAGGGCTTGCAATACTTGCCCTTGTAGGAACCCTTGTAGATGTCGCCGTTGTCGTACATCTTCTTGAAAATCTTCTGGATGGCGGCAACATGGTATTCATCCGTGGTGCGGATGAAGCGGTCATAGCTGACGTTCATCAGCTTCCACAGATCCAGCACCCCGCCGGGGGCGGCAACAATGTTGTCCACGAACTGCTGGGGGGTGACCCCGGCTTCCTTGGCTTTGTCCTCGATTTTCTGGCCGTGCTCATCGGTGCCCGTGAGGAACATGACGTCATAACCGCACAGGCGCTTGTAGCGGGCCATGGCATCGGTGGCTACCGTGCAGTAGGCGTGGCCGATATGAAGTTTCCCCGAGGGGTAGTAGATGGGGGTAGTGATATAAAAATGTTTGTTGTCCATGGGATGGTTCCTCCGAAACTTTTATGATTCCAATTTCTCGCACAGGGGCATTAAAAGGAAACCGGTACAGCTTCCCCGCCGTTTACCAGTTGTTCCCACAGCATCGCCCCCCTTTTTTGTAAGTATACCCAATGTACCACAAATTTCCGTCCTTTACAAGTGCCGCACTGTTTACACCGGCAAAATTTTGCGGAAAAAGCAACCCGCTGGACATATCAAGCATAAGCCGCGCATAGGCTTGTCAGAGAGGAGTGAGACCCATGGAACGGCTGCCGCTGAACTGCCAAGGGGAACGGCGCGGGGAGGTCACCCTGGCCCTCTGGGGGCCGAACGGAGCGCGGACGGAAATTATCGCACAGATGGATGACCCCGGGGACGGATTGTACCGAGCCTTCCTTCTGGGGGAACGGGGGGAGCTCGCCCTAGGTGTACTGGCTCCGGAAAACGGGCGGCTGAGCGTATGCCGGAGAGTGTACAACCGGGACGTGGGGGCGTTGGGGCCGTTGGCCCGCGGGGAAGCAAGACGGTCCTTCCGGTTTGAGGAAACTGGATTGTGCTGGCGGGAGACCTGCTGCCCGGCCCAGCTATTTCAGAACCAGTTCCTCATCCACCGCCTGCGGCCCATCGGGCGGGGCTGGTGGCGGCGGGAGGGCGGCGTCCTCCTGCTGGCCCTGCCGCTGGAGCCGGAAAAGCCTTTTCCGCTGGAAGCCCTGTTTTGCCTGGGACGGGTGCAGTGCGTGGAAGGAACCCGGTGCGTTGTGTACGCTTTCCGGGAAGAGGAGCCAATATTTTGGCATGATGTGTAAAAATTTGGCTAAAAGTCTTTCTTTTTCCAGAAAATTATGTTATAATTGATACCGCTTTACAAATTCTTTGTATAGATCAAATACAGGCTGGATTTCCAGGCCCAGGAGCGTGTCAAAGGGATGTGTTTCTGTCAGATGCCGCACGAACCTGGCCCCCAGATAGTACCCTGTGTCCCCCCACCCATGGTAGGAGCACCAGTCGCCGAAATACCGCTGGCTGGACGGCGTCATGGAGGACAGATCCGCGTGGAAGTCCGATAAGATCTGTGGAAAATGTCTTTCACACCAGGCCAGCCACCCGTTTTTATCCTGATGGTAATAGTGGGGGTTCCCCACCAAAGCCTGCTCGAAGTACATGGCGATGCCTTCGGTGAAAAGCTGCCAGACGAAGTTTTCCGCACTGCTGGCCGGTTCCCGCTCCAGGACACCGTACTGCGCCTGGTACACATGGCCCAGCTCGTGGTAGATCAGGCCGTGCATATCATCCACGCCATACCAGCCCAATTCCAGGATCTTTTCCACGCCCAGCAGGATTACATCCCGGCCGTTGACCCGTGTGACCCATCCGGCGCCGTTGCATAAGCCCAGGTACAAAATCACATCAGCGTCCAGCGTCCGCCCGAAGCAAGCGGATACCCGCTGGTCCAGCCCTTCCACCACAGCGGCGAAGGATTCCCGCAGCACGTCCAGTTTCGGATTCCCTGGGACAGCGTTGAGGATGGGGAGGAAGTCTTTTTCAAAGGTGTACAGGCCGCTGTCCAGGCACTTTTTCACATCATCCGTGAATATGTGGACTGGGTTGGGGCAAACGGACTCTATATAGGCCGTCCATTGGCTGTATTGAAATACGCCGTCCAGAAACAGGCTGGGAATCTGGACGGATGCGTCCAGCGTTTTTATCATTTGTTTGTCCTCCTAGATGGTTTCTGTTTTTAGTGTATCACAGGGCCACCGGCCCGTCCAATTACATTTTATTTACAAAGGAGGGTCCGCTATGAAATGCCCCTACTGCGGCTACAAGGAGAGCAGAGTTGTGGACAGCCGTCCCGCCGATGAAGGCAACAGCATCCGCCGCCGCCGGGAATGCCTGGCCTGCGAAAAGAGGTTCACCACTTACGAAACCATGGAATCCCTGCCCATGGTGGTGATCAAACGGGACGGCAGCCGCCAGAGTTTCGACCGGAACAAAGTACTGGGCAGTATGCTCCGGGCTTGCGAGAAGCGGACGGTCTCCATGGCGGATCTGGAGCGTATGACCGATGAGATTGAGCAGAATCTGCAAAACAATCTGGAGCGGGAGATTTCTACCGTCCAAGTAGGGGAGCAGGTCATGGACAAGCTGCGGGAGAGGGACGAAGTCGCCTATGTCCGCTTCGCTTCCGTGTACCGGCAGTTTAAAGATATCCACACCTTTATGGCTGAACTGGCAAAACTGCTGGAGGAAAAGCCGTAATGATAACGTCTGAAATAAGACGCGCATAAAATCTCTCGAATAATGACACCCTGAGAAGGACTCGTAGCAAATCGCTGCGGGCCCTTTTTTGTACCCATTTTTCCACCCCTACGTCCCCCGATTTTCTCCCTTTCAGGGGGATTCTACGGCGGAAAAATCCCTGAAATTCTCCCCAGCCTTACCCCCAAAACTTCCCCGAACGAGGCTGATTCTTCGAGCCAAAATACTCTAAAATCCCCCTGAAAAGCCCCTTCCTCCTGCTCTGTGCAGGTGATGATTCCCCACGGAAAGGCTTCAATTTTGAACATAATCGTCTGGCTTTTGGTATAAATTCTGCCTGTCGGACGCTCTGAAAGGGAAGAAAACGAGGGAGAAGGCCGGGGAATTGCTGGGGAGAAGGTGGCTACGAAGGACGCCCTCTGAAAGAGAAGATGAATGGGGGAAATGCAGGGGATTTTGATAGGGGATGCCGTGTGCGAAGATGCTATCTGAATGGGAAAAACGCAGGGGCGGACAAGCAGAGGAAAATGGGGGGAAAAGTTGCAGAAATTGAGTTTTTTGAAGTTGGAAATCATGCTGGAAATGGACATCTCTCGGCAGACAAAGTGACAAAATGCTCAGACAAAGTGTTCGTCTTAAAAAAGACGCTTACATAGTAGCTCGGACTAATTCGATTT
>CAJUNA010000029.1 GCA_910587645.1 uncultured Oscillospiraceae bacterium | reverse complement strand
GACGATGAGCTGGCGAATATCGTTTGGGAATGCCTGGGGCCGTACTTCGCGGGGGATAGGACGATGGAGGATACCGTGCGGATGCTGGACAGCCGCGTGGGGCTGTATGTCAGTGAGATGAGGTGATGGCGCGCCCACGGGGCACAAAAAACGGTTGACATTCTGCGCGATCCATCGTATAATAATCCTGGTTTACAACCAGACACAACCACATACCTTATCAAGAGTGGCGGAGGGAACGGCCCGATGAAGCCACGGCAACCTGCTTTCAGCAAGGTGCCAATTCCGGCGGTCAGCGAAAGATGAGGAACCTAAACCCTTCCAAGCACGCCGCCAAGGCGTGCTTTTTTGCACGCCTCCACCCAAACATGAAAGAGAGGAATTTTACTATGGCACACCGCATTTTTACATCCGAATCCGTAACAGAAGGACATCCCGACAAGGTCTGCGACCAGATCTCCGATGCTGTCCTGGACGCTATCCTGGCCCAGGATCCCAACGGGCGCGTTGCCTGCGAGACGGTAACTACCACCGGCATGGTGACGGTGATGGGCGAGATCTCCACCAAGTGCTATGTGGACATCCCCAGCATCGTCCGCCGCACGGTGGACAAGATCGGCTACAATGACCCCGCTTACGGCTTTGACGCCAGAAGCTGCGCGGTACTCACTACCATCGATGAACAGAGCGGCGACATCGCCATGGGCGTGGACGGCGAAAACGATGAAGCCATCGGCGCCGGCGACCAGGGCATGATGTTCGGCTACGCCTGCGATGAGACGCCGGAGCTGATGCCCGCGCCCATCTCCCTGGCCCACGCGATCTGCCGCCGCCTGGCCGCTGTGCGCAAGAGCGGCGAATTGAAGTGGCTGCGCCCCGACGGCAAGAGCCAGGTCACGGTGGAGTACGACCCGGACGGCAAAGTCCTGCGCTGCCCCGCTATCGTGGTTTCTACCCAGCACGACCCGGATATTGCTATTGAGGACCTGCGGGAAGCCATTGTGGAAACAGTGGTCAAGCCGGTCGTCCCCGCTCAGTACATCGACCAGGACACCAAGTTCTTTATCAACCCCACCGGACGCTTTGTCATCGGCGGCCCTGTGGGCGACTCCGGCCTGACGGGACGGAAGATCATCGTTGATACCTACGGCGGTTCCGCCAGCCACGGCGGCGGCTGCTTCTCCGGCAAGGATCCCACCAAGGTAGACCGCTCCGCTGCCTACATGGCCCGCTACGCGGCCAAGAACGTGGTGGCCGCTGGGCTGGCCCGCCGCTGCCACATCGAGCTGGCTTACGCGATCGGCGTCAGTGAGCCGGTTTCCGTCCTGGTGGACAGCCAGGGTACTGGGGTGGTCTCCGATGAGCGCCTGGGCGAGATGGTACGCAGCCTCTTCGACCTCCGCCCCGGCAAAATCATCACCCGCCTGGACCTGCGCCGCCCCATTTATGAGCAGACCGCCGCTTACGGCCATTTTGGCCGCACGGACATTGACCTGCCCTGGGAGAAGCTGGACATGGCGGAAGCACTTCGCGCCGCCAAATAATCCGAAAAGAGGAACTGTGTTCACTGGAGGAAGCAGACGATGATTCAAAAACTGGCTGATATGGTGGGCGTTACGCCCCAGGTATTTATCATTACGATCGTCCTTTTCGCCGCGGCTTTCGCCGTATTGTGGATCAAAATGTCCTTCGATGAGAAAAAAGGCGTAAACAGCAAGGAGAAGGACGAAATCCGCAAAATCATCACCAATCTGGTCCCAGACGGCGGGCAGTACACCGCCGCCTATGCCCACAGCACAGAGTATCAGGGCCGCATCCGCTACTACCACTACTACGCCGTTGGCTTCCGCCCCGACCAGACAGACCACGTCTGGGTCGTCCCCATTGGCGTGGAGGGCGACCGGATCGTTTACACCGAGCCTGTCCGAGCCAGCGCGGAAAACCTGGAATATGTGGGCGGCAACGGCCACCTGCTGCTGCTGAAATTCCCCGGGAAACGGAACAATTTCTTCCAGCTCTCCGTGGACGCCAGCAATACCAAGCTGGGCAAGGAGTGCCGGGTCAATATCCAGCAGCCTGAGGAAGCCGAGGCCTTCCCTCCCTTTGCGGAGGCCTTCCAGGAAAAGGTCAACAACGCGCTGGGCGTGGATAAAAAGGGCCGTATGCTGCGGCCCAAATAAGGAGGATGCAACAACCATGAAGCATATTTTCAGAGGGATCAACTGGGGCGTGATTATGCTGTTCGCCATCGGCGGTATGCTGCTGTTTCAATCCATCCCGGAGGACATTATCGCCCTGAAGCCCGCTATCAGCTTTGAGGAGCTGCTGGAGGAAGGGACCCAGGTGAAAGCCGGCGACCATGTTTCCGGCAAGGTCCCCTACGTCTTTGACACCTTTGCCTCTGAGGAAACCTATACCCAGTACAAGGACGGTTCCCGCAGCGCGGGCAAGGCCTCCGGCATGTACTACCTGGTTCCTACGGCGGACGCCTTTATCGCCATGAAGGGCCGCCAGGCGGATGTGGAGGTCCTGGACGGCCTGATTGAGGAGACCTGGACCTACATGATGACTGGCGAGGAGCCCGCGGCGGAGTTTTCCATGGACGGCAAGGTAGAGGTTCTGGAACCGCAGCTTGCCGGATATTTCAAAGACTATCTCCGGGACGAGCTGGAGCTGACGGACGATGTCATTGAGAGCCTGGGGGAGCCGCTGGTAGTCCGGTATGTGAACTTTACCGCCTGCTGGGTTATGACGGCCATCGGTTTTGCGCTGGTGCTGCTGGGGGCGCTGCTTTTCCGGCGGGGCTACCGTCTTTCCAAGTACGGCTCCGGCCTGAAACGTGCGGAGGACCTGCCCGGTACGCCGGCCGGCCCCGAATTCTAACAGTACATTCTTCCCCCATTGAAAAGCGCATAAAAAAGGACCGTCCCACGGCATCCAGCCGCCGGACGGTCCTTCTTCATTGCGTGTACAGCGTTTGAAAAGCCTTATTTAGCAGGCTTAACGATAAGATTCACTAGCTTATTCTTCACATGGATAACCTTGACGATTTCCATTCCTTCCATCGCCTTAGCCACCCTGTCCACGGCTTTGGCAGCATCCACCACGACAGCTTCCTCGCTGTCCACAGGGACGTGGATGGTGCCTTTCAGCTTGCCCTGGACTTGGACGGCCATATCCACAGCGGACGCGGCAGTCTTGCTCTCATCGTAAGCAGGCCACGCGGACTGGCAGGCCATCTTCCCCTCGGCGGCGGCAAAGCCCATGTTCTCCCACAGTTCCTCGCACACGTGGGGCGCAAAGGGACTCAGCAGCAGCACCAGGGTTTTCATATCGCCCTTGGAGCAGCCGTTGGCATAGAAATCATTCACCAGCGACATCATGGAGGCGATGGCGGTATTGAACTTCATCGCTTCGATGTCATCGGACACCTTTTTGACGGTCTTATGAATGCTGGCTTCGTTAGCAGGCGTATGCGCCAGGCTGCCGCCGCAGCTTTCAGACAGGTTCCAAACCCGGTCCAGGAACCGCTTGCAGCCTTTTACCGCGTTATCAGACCATGCAGCGGCCTTTTCAAAGTCGCCAATGAACATGATATACAGCCGCAGGGTATCCGCGCCGTAGGCCTTCACCACATCGTCCGGATTGACCACGTTGCCTCTGGATTTGCTCATTTTCTCGCCGCCCTCGCCCAGGATCATGCCGTGGCTGGTGCGTTTCCGGTACGGCTCTTTCGTGGGGACTACGCCGATATCATAGAGGAATTTATGCCAGAACCGGCTGTAGAGCAGGTGCAGGGTGGTGTGCTCCATGCCTCCGTTGTACCAGTCCACTGGAGACCAGTAGTCCAGGGCTTCCTTGGACGCCAGGGCGTTATCATTGTGGGGATCCATATACCGCAGGAAGTACCAGCTGGACCCGGCCCACTGGGGCATGGTGTCGGTCTCCCTCCTGGCGGGGCCTCCGCAGCAGGGGCAGACAGTGCTGACCCAACCGGCCATTTTGCTCAAGGGGCTTTCGCCGTCGTCGGTAGGCTCATAGCTCTCCACCTCCGGCAGCAGCAGGGGGAGCTGATCCTCCGGGAGGGGCTGCCAGCCGCACTTCTCACACCAGACCATGGGGATCGGTTCGCCCCAGTACCGCTGGCGGGAAAACACCCAGTCGCGGAGCTTGTAATTGACCTTTGCCGCGCCAATGCCCTTCTCTTCCAGCCATTTAGTGATGGCGGGGATGGCGTCCTTGACCGTCAGGCCGTTGAGGAAATCGGAGTTCACCAAAATACCGGTTTCATCCTTGGCGGTAAAGGCGGCCTTCTGCACATCCCCGCCGCCGGAAACTACCTCAATAATCTCACAGCCGAATTTCTTCGCAAACTCCCAGTCCCGGTCATCGTGGGCCGGCACCGCCATGATGGCGCCGGTGCCGTAAGTGGACAGCACGTAGTCAGAGATAAAAATGGGGATCTCCCGGCCGGTGACCGGGTTCACGCCCCGTACACCGTCCAGGCATACGCCGGTCTTTTCCTTATTCAGCTCCGTCCGCTCCAGGTCGCTCTTGGACGCGGCGGCCCGCTGGTAGGCGCGGACCTCCTCCCCGTTTTTCAGTTGGGGGAGCCACTTCCTCACCAGCTCGTGTTCCGGGGAGAGCACCATGTAGGTCGCGCCGAAGAGGGTGTCGGGCCGGGTGGTGAAGACGATGATGCCATCGCCAGTAGTGGCCTTGAACGTAACCTCCGCGCCGGTGGAGCGGCCAATCCAGTTCTTCTGCTGGGTCTTGACCCGGTCGATGAAATCCAGGCCGTCCAGGTCATCGATAAGCCGCTGGGCATATTCGGTGATCTTGAGCATCCACTGGCTCTTTTCTTTGCGGATGACCGGTGAGCCGCACCGCTCACATACGCCCTCCACTACCTCCTCATTGGCCAGCACGCACTTGCAGGAGGTACACCAGTTGACGGGCATAGTGGCCTTATAGGCCAGGCCCTTCTTGAAAAGCTGGAGGAAGATCCACTGGGTCCACTTGTAATACTTGGGGTCGGTGGTGTCCACCACCCGGTCCCAGTCGAAACCAAAGCCCAGCATTTTTAGCTGGCTGGTGAAATGGGCGATGTTGTCCTTTGTTACCACGGCGGGGTGGATGTGGTTCTTGATGGCGTAGTTCTCCGTGGGCAGGCCGAAAGCGTCAAAGCCCATGGGAAAAAGTACGTTGTACCCGTCCATCCGTTTTTTCCGGGTAACGATGTCCATGGCGGTGTAAGGGCGGGGATGGCCCACATGGAGCCCCTGGCCTGAGGGATAGGGGAATTCAATGAGCCCGTAGAACTTGGGTTTATCGCTGTGGTCGGAAGCGGCGAATACTTTGCCCTCTTCCCAGCGTTTTTGCCATTTCGGTTCAATGGCGGCAAAATCGTACTTCAAAGCAAATCACACTTTCTTTGTATTTTTCCTGCGCGAAAACGCGGGCATATCAGCAAGCCCGGCCCGTGCCGGGGGAATTTTGTACAGGGGGTATTATATCGGATTTTTTGACGGATTGCAAGGGGTTCCGCTGGTTTTTCCAGACGGTCCGGGCACAAACCGCTCCCAGGCGGCCTAGCCCTGGGGCCGCACGGAGGCAGCTTCTACCGGGACGGCTCCGAAAAACGCCAGCTCCTCCCCGTCCGCCAAAAACCGGATCTCTTCAATGGCATCCAGGGAATATAGGGAATCCGCCAGGGACCACAGGATCAGCCGCTGGGTCTCCTCATCCGCCGGAAGCAAGGCCAGGGACGCCGCCGGCAGGCTCACGTAGCACACCCCGTTGTCCACACGGACATAGTTAACCGCGAAGCCCTCCGGGATGACCCGCACCAGGCCGCGGCTCTCCGGGCCTTCCAGCAGGGCCGCCATCAGGGTTTCCGCCAAGGTCTGTCCCTCATAGAGGGAGATCGTCCGGCGTTCCACCGCCATGGCGCCCTCGGCGTTGGGGAAGGACAGGCAGACCTCCACCGTTTGCAGTACATCGCCCATATCCGAGAGCAGCACGTCC
This sequence comes from uncultured Oscillospiraceae bacterium, assembly GCA_910587645.1. Lineage (GTDB taxonomy): Bacteria > Bacillota > Clostridia > Oscillospirales > Oscillospiraceae > Pelethomonas. The sequence goes on along the minus strand of CAJUNA010000029.1, from coordinate 15,821 downwards.
CACTCGTAAAAGACCTGCTTGGGCTGCTGGCCTACGGGTCGGCCCTGGGCGGTGACGGAAACCGCGCGGATCCCATCCAGCGCCGTCAGCGACAGCGTCAGGCAGTAGTCCGCCAGCACCAGCTCCACCCCGGAAAGCTCCCGGAAATCCTCGCTGAAATCCACCCGGGCTGTCTGGTCCCACAGCTCCAGCCCCAGAAGCTCCACCCCCGGGGGAAAGGGGCTGCGCATATCCCCCTCCGGCGGGCCTTCCAGGAGACGGAGTACCACCGCCGCCGCCTGCTCCTGGACGCCGGCATCCTCCGGAAGGCCCAAATGCTCCTTCCGGGCGCGGATGCGGTCGGCTCCATGGGCTTCATCCTCCGGAACCAAGTAGTAGAGGGGGACACCCTCGCCGCCCTCGGCCTGCTCCGCCGGCGCGGCGCAGGCCGTCACCGCCGCAAGAATGGCCAGCAGTGTCCAGGCGGCAATCCATTTCTTCAAAGCGTCTCCTCCTCCCCCCTGAGCACACTGGGCAGGGTCACTACAAACCGGGTGCCTCCGCCGGGGACGTTCTCCGCGCGGATCGCGCCTCCGCGGCGGCTGACCGTGTCATTGACGATGCTCAGGCCCAGCCCTGTGCCCCCGGCAGCGCGGGAGCGGGCCTTGTCTACCCGGTAGAACCGCTTGAACACGTTGGACAGCTCCTCCGGCGGAATGCCGATCCCATTGTCCTCCACGGTGATGATGGCGGTTTCCTCCCCAGGCTCCGCCCGGACCCGGACACAGCCTCCAGGACGGTTGTATTTGATGGCGTTTTCCGCCAGATTATAGATGATCTGGTGAACCTCTCCCTCGGTGGCCACCGCCTCCGCGCCGGTAATGCTGACGGTCAGCAGCTCTACGCCCTTCTCCGCCGCCACGGGCCGCAGCATCCGGGCCGCGCGCTCCAGCACCGGGGCTACCTCCACCAGCTTCGCTGTCTCCGCGATGCCGCTGTCCAGACGGGTCAGCCGCAGCAGATCCTCCGTGATGCGGCTGAGACGCTCCGCCTCCTGGCCGATGTCGCTGACAAACTCCCGGGCGGTGGCGTTGTCCATGTTTTCATTCTGCAAAATGGAATCCGTCAGCAGGCGGATGGCCGCCAGCGGCGTTTTCAGTTCATGGGAAGCATCGGACACAAACTGCCGCCGGGCGCTCTCCGTCTCTTGCAGGCGGTCTACCAGATCGTTGAATTCCCCGGCAATCTGGGTGAATTCATCGTGGCCGGAGAGGATGGCCCGCTGGTTGTAGGCGCCCTCCCGTACGCCGCGGATAGCGGCTTGCAGGCTCTCCAGCCGCCGGGTAAGCTGGCGGGAGAACAGGGCGCTGAGCATGACCACCAGGGCCGCGATGGCGATGGAAATGCTCAGGAGGGTGCTGCTCAGGTTTTCCAGCAGCGACGCCTGCTGGGTGTCGTATTCATAGACGTAGATGCCGCCGATGGTCTGGTTCCGGTAGAGCACCGGCTGGGCGGCGGAGGAGTGGAATGCCCCCTCCTTGTACACGCTGTAGGCGGTGCTGTTGCCCAAAAGGGCTTCCACCAATTCGTTGTAGAACACGTACCGGCCTACGGCACTGCCCACCTCACGGGTATCGTAGAGCACCTTGCCCCAGGGGTCGGAAACAATGGCCCGGGAGACGCCCGCTACACTAACGGCAGTAAGGGCCTGTTCCACATTCTCCTCGGTCAGCTCGTCCAGGCCGGAAACAGCGGTGTTGAGGGAAGCGGCGGCGCTGAGCAGGCTGGCGCATTTGGACTGGAACACCAAGTCCTCGCTGACCACCAGGGGGTAGGTGTTCATCAGAACCATCACAATCAGCAGAATGGCCAGATAGCTGGCGCTGATTTTAAGCTGTAAGGAAATCCTACCCTTTAAAATAGTAGCCAACTCCCCACTTGGTTAGAATATATTCCGGCTCCGCCGGCTGGCGCTCCAGCTTCTCCCGCAGGCGGCGGATATGGACATCCACCGTCCGGTAATCCCCGGCGTAGCTGTAACCCCAGACCACGTTCATCAGGTTTTCCCGGCTGTAGACCCGCCGGGGGTTTTTCATCAGGAGCTCAATGAGGTCGTACTCCTTGGCAGTCAGCTCCACGGTCTCCCCATCCCGGATGGCAACCCGCTGTTCGGTATCCAGGGTCAGGCCGCCGGCGGTGATCTGGCTGGAAGCCTTGCCCTGCGCGCCGCCGGAAGCGCGGCGGAGCATGGCGCGGATACGGGCCTTCAGCTCCAGGATGTTAAAGGGCTTGGTGATGTAGTCGTCCGCGCCGCATTCGAAGCCAATGATCTTGTCAGTATCCTCACTGCGGGCGGTGAGCATGATGACCGGGACATTGGAAAATTCCCGGATACGCATGCAGGCTTCCAAGCCGTCAATTTCTGGCATCATCAAATCCAAGATAATCAGGTCAAATCCACCGGAGCGGGCCAGTTCCACCGCCGCCGCGCCATCGTAAGCGCATTCTACCTGGTAGCCCTCGTTTTCCAGGTTGAATTTGATCCCTTTTACCAGCAGTTTTTCATCGTCTACCACCAATATCTTCATTGGCACTTGTCCTCCCTGTTTTTGCTTTATCCGCGCAGCTCCGGGCGGCAGGAACCCCCCGTGCCGCGCTGGTACCAGCGGCAAACCCCCGCGGAGAATTATTCTGGTTTGCCAGTTGAACTTCCCACGTTTTTTTGGTATAATAAAGGAAACTTTTGTCCCTTCCATCAGTATACCATATTCTTGGAGAGAATGATATGAAAATTCGCCGGATTTGCGCCCTTTTTTTTAGCTTGCTTCTCGTCCTCACCCTCGCGGCCCCCGCCCTGGCGGCGGACGGCACGGCAGATACCGCCCCCCCCGCGGAGGATACAGAGCCATCTGAACCTGTGGAACCGGAAGAGCCTGAGGAACCGGCCGGCTTCAGTGTGGAAGCCAAGGCCGCGCTGCTTATCGACCCGGATACGGAGGAAATCCTCTACGCGCTGAATATCTATGAGCCCCTTTACCCCGCCAGCGTGACGAAAATTATGACCTGCCTGCTGGTACTGGAAGCCATCGACAAGGGGAAGCTGAAGATGGACACCGTACTCACCGCTTCTGAAAGCGCGATTACCGCTGTGCCGCCGGATGGCAGTAATGTGGGCATTAAGGTGGGCGAGGAGCTGAACGTGGAGGAATTGCTCTACTGCATTATGCTCTCTTCCGCCAACGAAGGCTGCAATATGCTGGCGGAAGCTGTGGACGGATCCATTGCCGCCTTCGTGGAACGCATGAACCAGAAGGCCCAGGAGCTGGGGTGTGAGAATACCCATTTCTGCAATACCAACGGCCTGCCTGATGTGAACCATTATACCACCGCCTGGGATCTGTACCTGATTACCAAGGAAGCCCGCACATATGAGGAGTTCATGCCCCTGGTGGATACCATTTACCATCAGGTTCCCGCCACCAATATGGCGGAGCCGAGGGATCTCTACACCACCAATTACCTGATCTCCAGCTATAAGACCAACTACTATATCTATCAGGGCGCTCATGGGATTAAAACCGGCTCCACCAGCGCGGCGGGGTATTGCCTGGTCTCCTCGGCAACACGGAACGACCGGAGCCTGCTGACCGTTGTCCTGGGGGCCGAGCGGATTAAAATTGATGACCTGACCCTGACCAAAAGCTTTACAGAAACCACCAAGCTGTTTGACCATGGGTTCCATGATTACGACCGGAAAGTCCTCCTGGCGGCAGACGAATTGGTGGGGGAGGTAGGCGTGGAGCTGTCCCAGCAGCAAAATACCGTGAAGGTCCACCCCGCCCAGGAGGTTGTCCGGCTCCTGCCAGTGGACATGGATCCCGTCAAAGATATTGACCGCATTGTTACCTACACCGCAGAAAGTGTGGAGGCGCCGGTGGAAAAGGGGGCTGTCCTGGGGCAGATCACTTTGCAAAGTGGCGATACCGTGTATGGCACCGTGGACCTGCTGGCAGACGAGGATGTGTCCGTTTCCCGGCTGCTGGTGTTCCGCAGGGATCTGTTGGATTTCCTCCATAAGCCCGCGCTTTGGATCGTGCTGGGCGCGTCGGGGGCGCTGATTATTTTCCTGGTGGTCCTGCGGGCTGTTGTGAAATCCCAGCGGAAACAGTATAACCGGAGAAACAGCGCCCGCCGCAGCGGAAGCGAGAGATACCGTGGGAGGCGGCGGTAAGGATAAGCCCCGCGCGAAGCCGGGCAAATATTCTGCCAGAACGACAGTTTCCCGTTGACAAATCCTGGGTTTTCTTATACAATTTATCTGGTGGTTTGTACCATAACGATGGCCGGAGCGGTCATCATACTTTTTGAAGGAGTGTGTATTTCCATGAAAGTTTATGTGACCGAAGATTACAAGGCCATGAGCCGCAAAGCAGCCAACATCCTCTCCGCCCAGATGATCCTTAAGCCCAACAGTGTGGTGGGTCTCGCTACCGGATCCAGCCCCGTGGGTATGTATCACCAGCTTATCGACTGGTACAAGAAAGGTGATCTGGATTTCTCCGAGATCAAAACCGTGAACCTGGACGAGTATGTGGGCCTGGAGCCTACCCATGAGCAGAGCTACCGCCACTTCATGCAGGAGAACCTGTTTGACCACGTAAACATCAACCCCGCCAACACCAACGTCCCCGACGGCCTGGCCGCCGATCCTCAGGCGGAGTGCCAATGGTATAACCAGGTCATCCGCAGCATGGGCGGCATTGATATCCAAGTCCTGGGCATCGGGCATAACGGCCACATCGGCTTCAATGAGCCCGGCCAGGCTTTTGAGCAGGAGACCCATGTGGTGAACCTCACCGAGCGTACCATCCAGGCTAACGCCCGCTTTTTCGCGTCCCCGGACGATGTGCCCCGTCAGGCTATGACTATGGGCATCAAGTCCATTATGATGGCCCGGAAGATTCTGCTGGTCATCAGCGGCGAGGAGAAGGCCGATATCGCGAAGGAAGCCTTCACCGGCCCTATCACCCCCCTGGTCCCCGCTTCCATCCTCCAGCTCCACCCCTATGTCACCTTGGTAGGCGACAAGGCCGCCCTGAGCAAGTTGATGGAGAAGTAAGCCGGGTTTCTGTTTCCTGAGTCCGCCTGGCGCAAAATAAATACGTTTATGCGGAAAAAGCCCGGACGTAAACCGTCCGGGCTTTCTTTTTCAGCGCAGCAGCACCGGCTGGAGCTGCTGCCCTTCCAGGGCAGCGGCGACTGTCTCGCGGATGCGGGTGAAATCCGCCATCAGGGAGCAGGGCTTCTGTTCTGGGTCATCCTGGCCAAATGGTACAAAATAATAGTTTTTCCGCACTAGCAGTTCTCCGATATTCCGGGCGGCGGCGCTCAGGCCATCGTTGGTGGCAACCGCAACCACTACCGGGCGGTCGTTGCGCAGATGGGCTTTCGCCGCCATTGTTACCGGCGTGTCGGTGATCCCCGCAGCCAGCTTCGCTATCGTATTTCCCGTGCAGGGCGCGATGACCAGCGCGTCCAGCAGTTTCTTCGGCCCAACCGGCTCCGCGCCGCGGATCGTTCCAATGGCCGTATGTTCTGTAATCCGCTCCACCGCCGCCAGGAAGTCTCTGGCATCACCGAAGCGGGTGTCTGTGGTTTGACACGACTGGGAGACAATGGGTATTACCGTTTCGTACTCCCGGCACAAGGCTTCCAGCTCCTTGAGCACCTCCTTATGGGTGCAGAAAGAACCGCAAAACGCAAATCCCAATCGCTCATGTCTCACATGAGTTCACCTCGTTCTTCTAATATATGGTACACACTGTCCCGGATGGCGGCGGCGGCGGTACGGGGGGCTGTCTTTCCCGGCAGCCCCAGCGCGGCGGATGCCCGAAGGGAAAGCCGCTGGGCTTCCTGCTGGTCCACGCCGCCGGGGGCGGAAGCTAAGTCCAGGATGACACAGTCCTCCCGGACTTCCCGCAGCCGGGTGCCGTCCAGGACGAGGGCAGGCGCTGTGTTGAAAATAAAATGGAACTGATCCAGCGTCCCGTCCAGCGCCCCGGTTTGGACGCCCTGCCAGCCCCAGGCCCGTATCCAGGCCAGATCGCCATATTTCCGGGCTGATACGGTGACGCTGGCTCCCAAGGCAGCCAGCCGCCCAGCCAGCAGCTTTCCAATGCGCCCACAGCCAATCACCAGGCACCGGCTTCCGTGGATGGTGCGGTCAGACGCTTCCATGGCGAGCTGGAGCGCCCCCTCCGCCGTGGGTACGGCGTTGGCTACCTGAATATCCTCCCGGGCATAGTAGTCCAGCAGCGTCAGCCCGTAATCGGCCATCAGCCTGGGGCTCATCTCACCCGTCATGCCGCCCAGCAGAAGCTGGTCGTACCGCAGCCGGGGCCAGAGACGTTCCACATCCAGCTCTGCATCCGTCAGCGGCAGATGCAGCTTCCCGTTCCGGCACACCGGCATGGGAAGCAGCAGCAGATCGCTCTCCAGCGCCTGCTCCAGTGGCACACCGTTGGGCGCGCCGCCCTGTTCCAGACCCCAGGTCACCGTGAGATAGCCGTCCTCCCGCAGCAGTTGGGCCAGGTATACCTGGCGCATGTCTCCGCCTAAAATGGAAACTGCCTGTTTCATACACATCCCCCCTCTGCCACAGTCTATGCCGCTCCATGAAAAAAGGAAACCCCGGAGGTTCCGCGCCTCCAGGGTTTCCTCTTAGTATTTTTGGATATCGTCCAGATCCATAATGAATACCACCACGCCGCCAACGTTCATCTGTACCGGCATCATGGGGATAGAGGGGTTCGGGCCTCCGGCGGACATGGACAGATTGGAATAGGTCATCTGCTGCCGCCGCCCGGCGCACTGCTTGAGCACGTCCAGCACCGCCGGAACCCGGTGTTCCTCCACGCCGATCATCAGCGTGACGCTTCGCTTTTTCAGGAAGCCTCCGGTCGAACTGAGCACCGTGGCGAAAAATCCGTTTCGGTTCAGGTCATCCACCGTTTCCGGGTAGTCATCGCCCTGAATCACCGCCAAGAGCATTTTCTGCTTGCGTTTCTCCTTCTCCATGAGGTTCACCTTACCTTTCAAAATGGACTTTTATGGACAGGCTATTATTTTTCCTCCGCCAGAGCCGCTGTCAGCGCCTTGGTCAACTGGTCGGGGCAGCTTGTGGGCTTATGGCCGCACTGGATGCCCGCCAAGCGGTGGATGGCGTCCTTCGCCTTCATGCCGGTCACCAAGCGGCAGATGCCCTGCAAATTCCCGTTGCAGCCGCCGGTAAACGCCACGGAGCGGATTACCCCGTCCTCCAGCTCCAGATCAATCCGGGAAGAACAAACCCCGGTGGGGGAATAGGTATACGTCATAGCAAATCTCCTTCTTCGTTTCCTGAGTGCGCCTCTGCTGAGGGCTTTTCTTTAGTATAGCAGATTTTTGCCCCGCTTGCAAGATTGGATTTATGCCGGGGGTGTCCAAACACGCAGCTAAAGGAAGTCAAAAACAGAAAAGGGGACAGAAGGGCCGGGATGCCTGGAACGATAGAGACGCTTTTGAAGCCCGAACCGGTTATAGGCCCGCACGAAAACAGCTAAGACAGCCTGAAGGTTTTCCAGCTTTCGCGGAAAACACCATAGCTTTCGTTTGGACACTCCCATTGCCTCGGGCCTATAAAGCAGTCCTACCCAGCCTGCCGGACCGGCAGGCTGGGTAGGGAAGGTCAGGCTTTATCCACCGTTGCCACCAGCGGCAGCATCGGCACCGCCCACAACAGGAGGAACGTCAGCAGCAGCATGGGCGTCAGCACGGAATAGCTGTATGTAAATGTCAAATAGAAGCCCAGCAGCGCGCCGGAGATGCTGCTGAAAATGGAGATCAGGTTGCCGACCATCACTGTCTGGCACAGGCGGCGGCTGTCCACCGCCAGAAAGGCATAGGGCAGCAGGATGTCCCGGTAAAGGATGCCATCGGGGCCCTCGGCTTCCCGGTCTGGCTCGGAGAGGGCCAGACGCTCATCCAGCTCCAGCAGTTCAGACGTGCCGTTGACGCCAAAGCGGGCTTTCATGAATTTCGGTGTCAGAGTACCGTCCCGGGTGGCAAGGGCAAGCTTGAAGCCGTTGCGCCGCAGGATGCGGAGGGCATACTCCACCGGCTCGGCGGCGGCGTATTTAACGGTGAATACCGCCGCCAGCTCCCCGTCCACCGCCAGGCAGACCACGGTTTTCGAAGACACGCTGGCTGGCAGGCGCACCGCCTGATGGCGCATGAAAGTGGGGGTGCCTACCAGCACTGTTTCGCCATGGATCATGCCCCCCAGCCCACCGTCATCGTGGATGTGGAAATGTTCGAGGGTTTGGCAGGAGACGTGGTTTTTCCGCACGGCGTCCTTGAATATCCGGGCCAGCAGCCCGCCGCCCTGGATAGCCAGGGTGGCGGCGTAGGAGAGGGCGCGGTTCTGCTCCTCCCCATAAACCCGGATATCTGCCAGGCGGGCCATCCCGGCGGGGAATAGATCGGTGTCCGTGACCACGAAACGCTTACCGGCGGCGAAGGCCGACGCGCCGTACATGCCTGCCACGGCCGCGCCGTTTTTCGCCAGGTGGCAGGCGGTCTTGCCATAGGGGACGCTGAAGGACATAGGGAACGCCAGGGACGATGACGCGCACAGCACAACCGACCAGCACCACAAAAAGTCCTGGGGCCGGTCCTGCCCCACGGTGGACAGGGCGGCAAACACCAGCGATGCCGCCGCCAGCACGGGCAGCAGCAGCCGCTGCCACTGGGTCGAGGTATCCTCCATGGCCGCCCGGGTGTAAAAGCCCATGCCGGAGGAGTTGCCCCGGGTGATGCCGTGTTCGCCGCAGGCTGCCGCCTTGGTGGGCTCGCCCATGGCGGCGATGCGGAAGGTCTCCGCCATGCCGTGGTGCCAGCTTTCCAGGCCCCACAGGGCGAATACGCTCAGCACGGCGGCAAGCCCCCCCAGGGGGGCCGCATCAGTCCGCTCCGGCAGCAGCAGCATGGTCATCTCATCCAGCAGTGTCACGGCGGAAGCCAGCAGGGCGGTGGCGTGGATTGTCCAGAAGCCGTCCCGCAGGCCGAAGACGGCGGCGCGGTACACCGGCCAGCAGAGAATGGACAGCACTGCCTGGGCAACCAGGACGCACAGCGCCGCGTTGTCGGCGCTGTCACTGAAAAAGGGCACAGCTACGCCCAACTGGCTCAAAAACCATGGCGCCCACAAAACCGCTAACAATGCGCTGGAGAAAATCAGGGCACGCCGGCACGCCCAGTAGCGCCGCTTATGGCGGCTGGCGGTCTCGGCGGCCGGCGGCTCCCGGCCTATGTCCGGCAGGGCGCGGCGGCTGGCAGGTTCCCGGCGTTTGAGGGCGGATTTCGGCCTGCGGGCCAACGCCTTTTCCAAACGCTGGCGGAATTTCTCCTGCCGCTTTTCCTGCTCCTCTTTCACTGCGTCTACCGTGCTGGCGACTACATCCTCCATGGAAACAGCGTGCCCTTCCGGCTCCTGAGCGGGTTCCTCCGGCACAGGGGCGGCTTCTGGCGCAGGGGGTTCCGGCACTGGCTCCGGCTCCGGGGGGGATTTTACAATGTGCAGCCCCTCCGCCGTGGCGAAATCATCCCAAAAGGCCAGATCCAGCAGCTCCTCATCCAGCTCGTCCATCTCGGGCAGTTCCGGCTCCGGGGATGGCTGGGGGGTGTCCGGCTCCCCTTCCGGCGGGGACGGTTGAACCCGGATAATTTTGGATGGTTTCTGCTTGGGCCGGGCGCGGCGCAGGAACCCCCGGCGGGGGGGCGGTTCCCGTTTCTCCTCTGGTTCCAGCGGGGGAGGGGCGGGTTCCGCTTCCGGCACGGGTTCCGGTGGGGGTTCCGGAGCAGAACCTGGCTCTGCTTCCGGTTCCGGGGCAGGCGCAGGCTCCTCCGGCGGGGGCGGTGGACTGCCACTATACTCAGCCAGGATGTCGTCCAGGCTGAAGGGCGCGTCCTCCGGCAGATCGACCCCCAGCAGCAACCGCTGGGTATCCATCAGGGCGGGGTCTATCTGGTTGTTGTTATCCTTATGATCTGTCATAAAAAGTCACTTTCCTCCACCGTGGCCTGGTGAAAGCTGTTATTATTCCCGAATGAGAAATTCGGAAGTAATATCAAGTCCTCTGCCGCAGTGCCTCGAACAACAGCACCGCGGCGGCGGCGGAAGCGTTTAAGGAATTGATACGCCCCTTCATGGGGATGCCCACCAGGAAATCGCAGCACTCCCCCACCAGGCGGCCCATGCCGTCCCCCTCGCTGCCGATGACAATGGCGGCGGGGGAGCGCAGGTCTGCATCGTAAAGGGAGACACTTCCCCCGGCGGCGGTTCCGAACACCCACAGGCCCTTTTTTTGCAGGTCTTTCAGCAGTGCGGGGATATTGGGCACCCGGGCCACGGGAAGATAGCTCACCGCCCCGGCGCTGGTTTTGGCTACCACAGCGGTCAGGCCCGCGCTGCGGCGTTTGGGGATGATGACCCCGTGCGCCCCGGCGCATTCGGCGGTGCGGATGATAGCTCCCAGGTTGTGGGGGTCGGAAATTTCATCGCACACCACCACCAGGGGCGGCTCCCCCGCGGCGGCGGCTTTTTCCAGGATGTCCTCCACTGTGGCGTAGCTCTGGGCGGCGGCTACGGCAATGACGCCCTGGTGGCTGTGGGTCTCGCTCATGGCGTCCAGCTTCCGGCGGTCGGCTTCCACCACCACCACGCCCGCCTTTTTCGCCTGGGCGATGATGCGGGAGAGGGTGTGGTCGGTCCCGCCCTTGGCGGCGTACAGCTTGTCGATGGCCGTCCCAGCCCGGAGGGCTTCGGTGACGGCGTTGCGTCCCTCGATCAAATTTTCCGGGACACGGTCCTCGTAGTCTCTCATGACGGCTCCTTCTCCTGGCGGAGACCCAGAAAAAGGGGTGGGAATCTCCGCCGGGCATACACGAAACTGGTGATACGTCCACAGTATACCACAAAACCACCCCGCCGGGAAAGGGGTATTCACAGAAATTTCACAGAAAATCTACAGACAGTCCTTGTGGAGGGGGCGATTTTGTGATAGGATGCACTTTAGACGCTTCCGGGCGGCGTGTGTGTCCGTCCGAAAGGGATAGAAGGAGAACAAAATGGATAACAACCAAAACAACAACAATAACAACAAAAACAAAAGAAATGTAAACGGGCTCCTTATCCTGGTGGTCTGGGCCGTGGCGCTGACGGTGGTGTTCAACTACCTCTCCGCCGCCAGCCGCCAGGCCAATACGGCGGCCTCCACCCACGAGATTATGTATACCGAGCTTTTGGACATGGTGGACGCGGGCCAGGTAGAGAAAGTGCTTCTGGTGGACGGGCGGCTGGAGATCACCCCCACGGAGGGCTACGTCTACACGGACGGGGACGGCAATACTTACGACAAGAACTACACCCTGTTTACCGTACCCATTTCCGGGGCTATCGCGGACCTCATTGAGCGGATTGACGAAAACGGGGGCGAATTCAGCTATCCCTACGTGCCGGAGATGTCCCCCATCCTGGAGTTTATGATCGCCTACATCCTGCCCATGGTGCTGCTCATCGGCGCGTTCATGCTGTTTATGAACCTGATGACCAGGCGGGGCGGCGGCCTGGGCGGTATTGGCAGCGTGGGCAAGTCCAACGCCAAGGTCTACATGGAAAAAACCACCGGCGTTACCTTCGCCGATGTGGCCGGGCAGGACGAGGCCAAGGAATCCCTGGTGGAAATCATCGACTTCCTCCATAACCCAGGCAAGTACACCGCCATCGGCGCGAAGCTTCCCAAGGGCGCGCTGCTGGTGGGGTCTCCGGGTACCGGCAAGACCCTCCTGGCCAAGGCTGTGGCCGGGGAGGCGGGCGTACCCTTCTTCTCCATTTCCGGCTCCGGGTTCGTGGAGATGTTCGTGGGCGTGGGCGCGAGCCGGGTCCGGGACTTGTTCCAGGAAGCGGCCAAGGTGGCGCCCTGCATCATCTTTATCGACGAAATCGACGCCATCGGCAAAACCCGGGATTCCCGTTTCGGCGGCGGCAACGATGAGCGGGAACAGACCTTGAACCAGCTCCTTGCTGAAATGGACGGATTTGACCCCAGCAAGGGCATCATCGTCCTGGCGGCGACCAACCGCCCCGAGGTGCTGGACAAGGCGCTGCTGCGGCCCGGGCGGTTTGACCGGCGGATCACCGTGGACCGGCCCAATCTGGCGGGACGGCTTGCCACCTTGCAGGTTCACACCCGGAAAATCCGTATGGCGGAGGATGTGGATTTGAATAAGATTGCCCAGGCTACCGCCGGGTGCGTAGGCGCGGATTTGGCGAATACCGTCAATGAGGCCGCCCTCCGGGCGGTGCGGCACAACCGCCACGCGGTGAACCAGGAGGATTTGCTGGCTTCCTTCGAGGTGGTCATTGCCGGCGCGGAGAAAAAGGGCACCGTCATTACCGAGCAGGAAAAGAAGATTATCGCCTATCATGAGGTGGGCCACGCCCTGGCGGCGGCGAAGCAGAAAAACGCCCAGCCTGTGACGAAAATCACCATCGTCCCCCACACCGAGGGGGCCTTGGGCTACACCCTCCACCTGCCGGAGGAAGAGAAGTTCCTCATGAGCAAGGATGACATCCTTACGGAAATCCGGACCCTGCTGGCGGGGCGGTGCGCGGAAGAGCTGGTATTCGACACCCAGACCTCCGGCGCGGCCAACGACATCGAGCGGGCCACGGAGCTGGCCCGGAACCTGGTGGCCCGGTTCGGCATGAATGAGAAATTCGGCATGATGGCCCTGGGCAGCGTCCAGAGCCAGTACTTGGACGGCGGCTACAGCATGAACTGCGCCCAGGAGACCTTCGCCCTGGCGGACAAGGAAGTGGCGGCGCTGCTGCAAAAGTGCCACGACGAGGCCAAGGCGCTGTTGGAGGAAAACCGGGAGATGCTGGACAAAATCGCCTCCTACCTCTTTGAAAAAGAGACCATTACCGGTTCCCAGATGATGGCGATTCTGGACGGCCGGGACCCGGATAAGGCGGATTATTACGGCGTTCCCGCCAAGGCCGAAGCGCCCGCGATTGAGCCGCCTGCGAAGCATATCAACATCGTGAGCGAGCCGGTCCCTATGCCGGCGGTTTCCGGGGACGCTTCCGAGGAGGCGCCTTCCGGGGATAGCCAGGAGACAGAACAGTGATCCCGTACGGCGGAGCCGCGAAAAGGTTCCGCCGTACCCGTATATTTAAAATTGTGCAGGAGGAAGATCTTATGGAATACGTTACACTAGGAAAAACCGGCCTGCGGGTTTCCCGCATGGGTTTAGGCGGCATCCCCATCCAGCGGGTAGGCGCGGCGGAAGCGAAGGCCCTTATTGACGCCCTGGAAGCGAACGGGGTCAACTTCATTGACTCCGCCCGGGGCTACAGCGTCAGCGAGGAACTGCTGGGCCAAGCCCTGGAGGGCCGCCGGGACAAGTTTGTGCTGGCGACCAAAACAATGAGCCGGGACAAGGAGGGCATGGCGAAGGATATTGAAACCAGCCTGAAAAACTTCCGGACGGACTACATCGACCTCTATCAGGTCCACAACCCCACGCCCCAGCAGTTGGAGCAGGTCTGCGCGCCCGGCGGCGCGCTGGAGGCCCTGCTGGAAGCCAAGGCGGCGGGAAAGGTCGGGCATCTGGGCATTACCGCCCACTCCCCGGAGACTTTCCGGCGGGCGCTGGAACTGGATTGGGTGGAGACCGTCATGTTCCCCTACAACATCGTGGAGAGCCAGGGGACGGAGCTGATGGAGCAGGCGAAAAAGCAGGACGTAGGGTTTATCAATATGAAATCCTTGGCAGGCGGCGCGATTGAGGACGCGCGGCTGGCGATGCGGTTCGTCTCGTCCAATCCTAACGTAACGGTGGTTCTGCCCGGTATGTTCAAGCCCGAGGAGGTTGCCGCCAACGCCGCCGCCGTGGCGGATACATCCCCTCTGACGGAGGAAGAACTGGCAAAAGTGGACGCTATGCGGAAAGAACTGGGTACCGCCTTCTGCCGCCGGTGCAACTACTGCGCGCCCTGCACGGTGGGCATCGACATCCCGAATCAGTTCGTGTTCCACGGCTACCTCAGCCGCTATGGCTTGCAGGATTGGGCCAAGGCCCGCTACGGCGCGTTGAAGGCCCATGCGGGAGACTGCGTTGCCTGCGGCGCCTGCGAGGAACGGTGCCCGTATCAACTGCCGATCCGGGAGATGCTGAAAAAGGTCGCGGCGGATTTTGGGATGTGATACTGTCTGGCCCTTTGCTATGATGTAAAAAGTGCCTAGGCTTTGGCTCAATGCCATTGAGCTGAGGATTTTCCGCGCCTAAAAAAGCCGCCCGGCTTTACTTCCCCATAGAAAGAAAAATGTGTGGCCAGTTTTTTGAAATATAAATCTACATAAAAAAACTGGCCACACATCATTTGTTTTGACGCTTGCACAAATAGTAACGGTTGCCTAGTAATACAATCCGGAAAAATAGGCTTGACAAATGGGGAGAGCTGTGGTATTCTAAACTAGACGTGCCGGTGTGGTGGAATTGGTAGACACAAGGGACTTAAAATCCCTCGGTAGTAATACCATGCCGGTTCAAGTCCGGCCACCGGCACCAGGTAAAATTTTTAGTATTTCTAAATCGCGGCGTAGAGCAGTTGGCAGCTCGTCGGGCTCATAACCCGGAGGTCGCAGGTTCAAGTCCTGCCGCCGCAACCAAAACCCCTGAAATTGCAATGGTTTCAGGGGTTTCTTCATGCCCTGATGCAATTTGCAGTTGATTTGCCCGGCGAGCTGTCAGCGTGTTTTTGTCAATCAATTACCCTCAAAATGATGTCCTCCTATTTCTTGGTGTTTCGATGTGTTTGAGCTGGAATTTGCACCAAAGTATGCAACGCCACACAGTTTGCAAATGGCGCCTACTGTAGTTTCTTCTTTGGAACAGTTCGCGTGGAAAAATCCGGCAACTGTACATCGGCAAATTTTCCACGTTTCTTAGTTCCATTGAGTTGGGGAGCTGTTACTAGTTTCCCTACATCAAGGTAATCTGTCATCGTCCCGATGGCTTCTCGCTCAATTTCCTCATTCCCATGCAGATATTTTCTGGTTGTCTCAATGGAAGCATGGCCCAGAATACCCTGGACGATGTTCAAAGGAACATTCCCTTCCACCAGCCGTGTCGCCAGCGTATGCCCTTATGGCATAATAAGGACAAATCGGAAAACCCTTGCGTTGCAACGGGTTGGCTGGTTTGTCCTTATTCTTTTTCCACTAAAAAAGGCCCTTGAGTGGGGTCTGCGGGAGGGGGTGAAAAACTAAGGCTGCACTTAAAGGACAAATTTTTTCGGGCCGTGAAGGAGGTTAAAAATGGGAGCCTGGGGCATTAGAGAACGTCAAAGTGACTACGGACTGGACCTGCTGGGGACTATCGTAGGCACACAACTGAAAGCAGTGGACTTCGCCATCTTCAATACAGCAGAGGCCATTGAGCTGCTGCGGCAGGATATTATGGAGGACATCAAGCGGACCAACCGGGGCTGTCCCCCGGAGGGGCTGGACTGCTACATCAACGCCAACTTCCCGCGAGACTTTACCCATGCGGCACTCCTGATCGCGGAGTGTCTGGCGGACTACTATCGAACCGGGGAGCTGATCGTCACCGAGTATGTTGGCGAAAACTATGATCCGGTAGACCATCATATTAAGGAGTTTGTTGTCACTCCGGCTGATTTCAAAATCCTTTTGGACGAGCTGCAAAGCGTCCAGAACCCGGAGTGTGAGTTATAT
>CAJUNA010000028.1 GCA_910587645.1 uncultured Oscillospiraceae bacterium | reverse complement strand
TCTGGCAGCTTGCCTCAGACCAAACGCGATATCCGCCATAAAACAGCTTCTTTTATGCGATCCTTACAACATTGCCCTGATAAGGTCTCCGCTTTCTTTCAACATAGCCAGATTTCCTATGTTCTAATTCGGGAGTAATAATTGGATAAAACATTTCCTTAACGCCTGTACACACAGATCCTTATATTCCAACCGCAAAAAGCAAAACCTGTAAGGCACTACCCCATCCAGAACCAAGTTGACGGCAAGGCCAAGACCTGTTAAAATAGCATAAGGAATAACCAAATCGAAAAGGAGGCGGGAGCCTATGGGCAGACTGGAAGCGGCGGAGCAGTACGCAAAGGCGCTGAAGCTAGGCCAGAGAAACTATAAAGACCGCGTAATCCGGGGAAAGTACCCCTATCCCCACGTACTGGACGAGGTCCTGGATGAAGCCATGGTCACGGGGTGGGTAGAGATGGGGGTGCTGGAGATCCCCATGGAGCAGATTGTGGGCACCAAGACGGCGGGGCGGCGGAGCGCCTTCGCGTCCAATTTCATGCCTTTGCTGGATCCGGATACGGAGTTCGCCTATAAATGGATGGAGCTGTGCGCCGCCCATTTAGGGGACGAAGGCATCCGCGAACCTATCCGCTGTTACGAATATCTGGGCCGTTTTTACGTGCAGGAGGGCAACAAACGGGTCAGTGTGCTAAAAAGCTACGGCGCACCCACTATCCCAGGCTATGTGATCCGGGTAGTGCCAAAGTGGTCTGAGGATCCGGCCATCCAGGCCTATTACGACTTCATGGCTTCCTACCGGATGACCGGCCTGTACCGGGTCTATTTCAGCCGCTCCGGCAGCTTCGCCAAATTGCAGGCTGCCCTGGGGTTTGAGCCTGACCACGAATGGACGGCCGATGAGCGGCAGCATTTTGTAGCCGGCCTGACCTATTTCCGGGACGCCCTGCGTAAGCAGACCGGCGGGGAAGAGCTTCCCGTTACCCCTGCGGACGCGCTGCTGGTATGGCTGCGTGTGTATAAATTTGAGCAGCTCTGGAGCCTAAGCGCCACGGAGCTGGCAAAATCGGTAGCCGCCGTATGGCCGGACATTAAGCTGTACGCTGTCTCCGCGCCCATTTCTGTCAGCACGGAAACCGAGGAGCAGAAAACGGAGGACACGCCATCGCCGAATCTGTTTGGCCGCCTGCTCCACGCAGTGTTCCCGGATCATTTAAATGTAGTGTTTGTCAACGAATACAACCCCGAGACCAGCGATTGGGTCCGCGCCCACGACCTGGGGCGGGAGTATCTGGAAGCGGTAATGGGTGAAAAAGTATCCGTAAAGGCCTATTACGATGTCCACCCCGGCGAAGCGGCGGAGAAGGTCATGATGCAGGCGGCAGAAGAGGGGGCGCAGGTCGTTTTTGCCACCTCGCCGCCTCTGATCGGCGCATGCCGCAAGCTGGCGGCCAAGTATCCCGGAGTGCGTGTCCTTAACTGCTCCGCTTCCATGCCCTACGCGGGGGTACGAACCTACTACAGCCGGATATACGAAGGTAAATTCATCACGGGGGCCATTGCGGGGGCCATGAGCCGGGATGGAGAGATCGGCTATGTAGCGTCCAACCCCATATTCGGTGTCCCTGCCAGCATCAATGCTTTCGCCCTTGGTGCCCGCCTGACCAATCCCCGGGCGCGGATTAAGCTGCGGTGGTTCTGCGTGGAAGCGGACGCCATGAGCACCCTGGCGGCAGAGGGGGTGGAGTTTATCTCCAACCGTGACGTTCCTGCGCCAGACCGTACGGGAGAAGCCTGGGGGCTGTGCCAGGCCAAGCCGGATGGTACGCTGTGTTCCCTGGCGTCGCCCTATTGGCACTGGGGGAGTTTTTACGTGAAGCTGGTGCGCAGCATTTTCAGTGGCGGCTGGGATGAGCTGAACTTCCGGGAGGAGGAGCGGGCGGTCAACTACTGGTGGGGCATGAGCAGCCGCGCGGTAGACCTGCTGTTGAGCGAAGACCTGCCCGATGGGGTAGCGCAGCTTGTGCAGATTTTGCGCAAGGGCGTCACAGACGGGTCCATCGAGCCGTTCCGCCGTCTGATCCGCTCCCAGGACGGGCAGCTCCGCAACGATGGGGAGAAATGGTTCTCCCCGGAGGAGATATTGCACATGGATTGGCTGTGCGATTGTGTAGATGGGGAGATACCCGGCTACGACCAGCTCCTTCCGGTATCGCGGCCATTAGTACGCCTGCAAGGCGTATACCGTGATCAGATCCCTCCGGAGAAGGAGGGGCCGATGTTGTGAAAATCCTTCTGGTTTCTGACAAGGAGAGCCCGTATTATTGGGATTACTACCAGCCCGGCCGCCTGTCGGATATAGATTTAATCATAGCCTGCGGCGACTTAAAGTCGCAGTATCTGTCGTTTTTGGTAACCATGGGCCATGCGCGGGTATTATATGTCCACGGGAACCACGACCAGATGTACAGCAAGCGTCCTCCGGAGGGTTGCGACTGCATAGAGGATAAGGTCGTCACGGTCAACGGGGTACGGATTTTAGGATTAGGGGGCTGTCCGGTATATAGCGGCGGGCCGCACCAATATACGGAGCGCCAGATGACGAGGCGCATCCAGAAACTATGGTTCCAGCTATGGCGCGCGAAGGGGGTGGATATTTTAGTAACCCACTCGCCTGCCCAAGGCTATGGGGACGGCGAAGACTACGCCCACCGGGGGTTTGAATGCTTTCTTCCGTTTTTAGACAAATACAAGCCCCAATATTTCGTTCACGGGCATGTGCATCTCAACTATGGGGCGGAGCGGCCCCGCACGCTGCAACGGGGGGAGACCACGATTATCAACGCCTATGAGCGGTATATCCTGGAGATTCCGGATAAAGGATAGATGTCCTCCCTCCCTTGAGAATCCCTCCTGAAATTTTTGTTTTGTTTTCCAAACGTTACGCTGCGGGTGCTCTTTCGGTGGTAGGTGGACTTCCTGCGCCAGTTTTCTGCGGCTGCCCATGGGCATTTTGCAGGGGCCTGCTTTTTGTGCTTTGGGAACGCCCGGCGTAAGAATAGGCGAAAAGAAGGGGGTCAAATATGTCAAACCTTTGGGGCCACTTTAGAACCATAACAACCCATAAACTCCGTGTAATGAAGTATTGCTTCAAGGTAGGCCTGTATAAGCAAGGCCTCCTTCACGATTTAAGCAAATACGCCCCTGTGGAATTTATCCCAGGGATCCGCTACTACCAGGGCACCCGAAGCCCAAACGAAATGGAACGCCTGGAGAAGGGCTATTCCGCCGCCTGGCTCCATCACAAAGGCCGCAATAAGCACCATTTAGAATATTGGATTGACTACGCCCCGGAATTGAATTTTAAAATGGGCGGCATGGAGATGCCGGTCAACTATGTTGTAGAGATGTTCTGCGACCGGATTGCGGCCTGCCAGATTTACCAGAAGGGGGACTACACCGATTCCTCCCCCTGGGACTATTACGCCAAGAGCCTGGATCACTACATCATCCATCCCAAGACCCAGGCTCTCCTGGAAAAAATGCTTCTGATGCTCCGGGACGAAGGGGAGGAAGCAGCCCTTGCCTATATCCGGCGGGAAGTGTTGAAAAATAGGAAATAGAAAAGCGGCAAAAAAGGAGTGCGCCCCGGCGCACTCCTTTTAATAGTACCATTATTCCACCGCAAGCTGTGGGGCGCGGTTAAGGACAAAGCGGTCGAGCACCGCGCTCAGTGCCGCGCTGACGATTACGCCGACTACCAGCTCCAGGGCCACATTGACCGTAAAGAACCCAGCGAAAATTGTCCAGAAGGGGCTTCCGCCAAAATAAGAGCCCTGGAAGAACCCCACCACCATACCAACAAACAGGACTGTATTGGTCAAGGTACCGGCCACAGCGGTGCCAATAAAGGAAACGGCGCTGTTTTTACTGAACTTCATCAGCAGAGGGAACAGCAGCCCCGCCACCACGCCGATTAGGATACGGGGGATAAAGCAGGCGGCTGCGGCCGCCATGGGATTGAGGGACACCAGCGCGGCGCCAAAGGGGTCGCCCATAAAGCACTGGGCGAAGCTGGTGGCGCCGAACACCGCGCCCAGGAATCCGCCCCGGACAGGGCCGAGGGTCATACCGCCGATGACCACCGGAATCACGAGGAAGGTGATGGACACCGGCCCTATCCGCAGGTAGCCAAGGGGTGTAAAGGCCATGAGGATGACGATTGCCGCCAGTATCGCCGTAAGTGTGGTCTGACGGACTTTGTTGGAAATGTTGCGCATAGCTTGTTTCTCCTTTGAGGGTATTTCACCTCGCGCTGTCGTCTCCGCAGGCGGAGTACGGCGCGCAAAATATGTATCATACCGGCGTGTCCGCCGTTATGAACGTTCAAGTGGCCCGCCTTTTGGGGCAGTTTGCTTCATAGAGATACCGCAGCCCCTTCAGCGTTAGGTCTGGATCAAGCTGGATCTGGCTGCGGCACCGGGCCGTGACCAGCTCTGCGGAGCCTCCGGTGGCGATACAAGCCGCGCCTGCCATTCCCGGCAGCGAGCGGTAGCGGTCGATGAAGCCGTCCACCATCATGGCACTGCCCAGCAGCAGGCCGCAGCGCATAGCACTGGCGCTGTTGCGGCCCAGGCAGGCGCCGTCCTGCCCGCCCAGTTCAATAGACGGCAGGAGAGCGGTTGTTTCTTTCAGCATCTGCGCACTCAGCCGGATTCCCGGCAGGATGCACCCGCCCAGATACGTCTTATCCATATCCACAGCCACGATAGTAGTAACAGTTCCGGCATCCACGATAACCAGCGGCGGGCTGTACTCCTTCAGGGCCGCCAAGGTATCCGCCGCCAAATCGCCCCCCAGTTGGGAAGGGTCATCGATCCGGATACGGAACCCGGTCTTGATACCCGGACCGACCCGGAGGACTTGACAACCGGCCACCATTCCCGCCGCCGGTTCCACCAGCCCAGTCAGTTCCGGAACAACGGAGGCCAGAATACAGCCGGAGATATCCTGCCTGGCGATCTGGTGCATCCGCAGGAGGTCGTAGAGGGTAACAGCATATTCATCGGCGCTTCTTCTCGTCTGAACGGAGATTTTCGCTTTCATCAGCAGCTCTGACTCCCGAAAGACACCCAGGGAAATGTTAGAGTTTCCAATGTCGATAGCGAGCAGCATAGGGAACCTCCTCAATTATCTGGCTGGAAGCAGAACATACTGAAAAAGGCTACCACGCCTGGGCCGCAGTCGTACTCCATCCCACAGTGTTCCGCCATTTCCTTAACAAAAACGCAGTAAGCGGACATACAGGAGTAACGTAAGCCTGGGAACCGGCAGGGTTTTCCCTCCACAATCGCGCAGGGGGAACAGAGGGAACATCCGCCCGCGCCCACCATCAGCCCAGGGACAGAAGCCTTATCAATCAATTCCCGTGTCATTGCGTTATGCTTTGCTTTAGCGGGTTTTGTTTGGGACTCCTCCATTGGATCCTCGATATCCCACATCGTCTGGAGCACGACGGCCCGGGGCCACTGCAAGATACGGGCTTTCATTTCCTCCACAGAGCCGCAGTCCGGCGGGCAGGCGTAGTTGACGCCAAATTTTCCGCAGAGGTTTTCCTCGCAGAGGGGGCGGAAGCTTGGCACGAAGATCAAATCCTTCGTATCCATAGCGGCGGCGTTAGAAAACCCCAATTCGATAGCGGCATGAATCAGCAGTTGCTCGGTCACGGTTATCCTCCGTCCTTATCGCCGCGCCCTTTGGGCGCGCGGGTATAATGCTTCTTGCAGCGGGCCAGGTTACTCCCGCGCATAAAACGCTGTTTTTATTGTACCCCATCTCCGCGCGGAATTCCACCAAAATCTCATTGCATTTTTCCTGAAAATGTGGTATCCTCTGGGTAGGTTTCTGTTAAATACTTCACAAAGGAGTAAAAAAATGGATATTGCCGCTCTGCAAAATAAATTGGATGAAGCAAAATACATCTGCGGCGGGGAAGTCGCCACGACCCTGCTGGTCGCCCTACAGCTGGGCAGGCCGCTTTTGATCGAAGGCCCCGCCGGAGTAGGGAAAACCGAAATCGCCAAAGTCATGGCATCCGCCCTGGATCGTGAAATGGTCCGCCTGCAATGCTATGAGGGCCTGGACGAGAGCAAAGCCCTCTACGAATGGAACTACCAAAAGCAGCTCCTGAGCATCCAGGTGCAGATGAACAGCCGTGACGCCGGAGAGCTGACCAAATCCCTGTTCAGCGATGACTACCTGCTGGAGCGCCCCCTGCTGAAGGCCATCCGCTCCGAAAAACCCGTTGTGCTGCTGATCGACGAAATCGACAAATCCGATGAGGAATTTGAAGCTTTCCTGCTGGAGCTGCTCAGTGAAATGCAGGTCACCATCCCCGAAGCCGGAGCTATCCGCGCCAAATCCATCCCCTTCGTGATTTTGACCTCCAACCGCACAAGGCCCCTGGGGGAAGCCCTGCGGCGGCGCTGTGCCTACCTCTACCTGCAATACCCGGATATTCCCCGGGAAACGGCCATCATCCGCGCCAAGCGGCCTAACGTCAACGAGCACCTGGCCGTCCAGGTAGCCCAGGCCATCCACGGCCTGCGGGAGAGCGAATCCATCCTCAAAAAACCCTCCATAGCGGAGACACTGGACTGGGTATCCGCGCTGGAAGCCCTGGGCGCCAGCGATTTGACCCCGGAAGCAGCTGGGCAGACCTTGGGCTTTGTGCTCAAAAGCAGCGAAGATCTGGAAGCCGCCAGGGAAGTGCTGGGTCATCCCGGCCATACCTGCGGCCATGGCCACGGAGAAGGCCATAGCCACTGCGGCGCGTGTGGACAGGACAAATGAGCGTCTATTTAGAAAAGCTGGCGGAATTTTCCGCCCTGCTGCGGCAGGAAGGGCTGCCGGTTGGACTCCAGGAGACAGCGGACGCCTGTGAGATCCTTACCGCCCTGGATATGCGCGATAAGCAGACGGTAAAGCTCGCCCTACAAGCCGTTTACGCCAAGAGCAGGGAGGAGCAGGCCGCCTTTCAGCGTTGCTTCGATGGCTTTTTTGTCAGTGCGGAGCGCCGGGACGCCATCCGCCGCAAGCGGGAGGAAGCGGCCCGTGAAATGGCCCAGCGCCGCCAGGACGCCCAGCAGGAGATGCAGGTAAACGGCCAAAGCATGGATCTCCGGGAGGATTTGCAGGAAGTCTACGTCAACATGAGTGAGGAAAAGCGGGAGCAGCTCCGGCAGATGTTGGAGAAGATGAAGGGCAACCTCCACCGCAGCCCCAAGCTTTACAGTAACTTCATCCGCTCGGTATTCATGCGCTTCCTGCTAGAGCAGCAGATGGCTATGGAGGACGCGTCCGTGGCCAGCGAGGAACTGGATCCGGAGCTGGCGCTTCTGTACCGGGATATTTCCCAATTTAAGGAAGCCGACATCCCCCGGGCGGCCGCGCTGATCGTGGCTATTTCCCGGCAGTTGGACGCGGAGCTGAGCCGCCGCCGGCAGGGGAGGGGGCACAGCGGGAAACTGGATTTCCGCCGCACCATCCGCAAGGGCCTGGAGACCGGAGGAAGCTTTTACCGCCTCACCTTCCGGCGGAAGCGGCGGAAAAAGCGGAGGCTGGTGCTGCTGTGCGATGTATCCGGCTCTATGCTGCAATTTTCGGAGTTCGCCCTGCGGTTCATCAAGTCTATGAGCGAGGTTTCCGAGTCCTCCCAGACCTTCCTGTTTTCGGAGGAGGTTCGGGAGGTAGACCCATTCGCCCTGCAAAACATGGATGCTTTCCGGGACTACGTGCGGGCATCCGGCCTGTTTGGCCGGGGGACCGACTTAGGGGGCGCGCTGGAGGATCTGAACCGCCGCAGGCCTGCGGTGCTCGGCCCATCCACCACGCTGCTGATTTTGTCAGACACCAAGACCATCGACCTGCCCCGCGCGGCCCAGGCGCTTATAGAAGCCCGGCGGCAGGCGGGGAAGGTGTTATGGCTGAACCCCATCCCCCAGCGGAAATGGCCCTACATGGCCAGCATACAGACTATGGCCAGCCTATGCCAGATGGCCCCGTGTTCGACCTTAGACGAGCTGGCGCGTTCGTGCCGGAGGATGATAAAAGGGTAAAAAAATCCCCGCAGGACGGCAGTCCCTGCGGGGATTTTTATTACATCTCGATCAACTCATATTTTCTGCTGCCCAGCCCGATTTTCTCGGCGTGTTCCAGGCAGGAGCGCCATTCGGACTCCGGCGTAGAGTTCGTAAAGTGGTCATGATGGTCGTGGAAGCCTGGGGAAGCGAGGTTCTGTGCCAACTGGCTTCCGGGGATGGGCGCCGCAGCCATGCAGGCGTCCACACAGGCCTGATCCAGGGCCAGGGGGTCGAAAGAAGCGAACATCCCCAGGTTTGGCAGGATCGGCACATCGTTTTCCGCGTGGCAGTCGCAGTTGGGGGACACGTCCACCACCAGGGAGATATGGAACTGGGGCCGTCCGTCCACTACAGCCTTGGTATACTCCGCCATACGGCAGTTCAGGACTTTCACCGCGTTGCTGGAAGCAAAACTGATCGCGTCAAAGTTGCAGGCCCCCAGGCACCGCCCGCAGCCTACGCAGTGATCCAGGTCAACAGTCATCTTCTTCGCGGCTTCATCAAAGGCCAGACCACTGTTGGCGCACTCCCGCTGGCAGCGTTTGCAGCCCCGGCAGAGGGCGGGGTCAATTTCCGGCTGTCCGTTGTTGTGCTGCTCGCACTTACCGGCCCGGGAGCCGCAGCCCATGCCGATGTTCTTGATGGTTCCGCCGAATCCGGTCATTTCATGCCCTTTAAAGTGGGTGAGACTGATGAACACATCCGCGTCCATAATCGCGCGGCCGATTTTCGCTTCCTTTACGTACTCGCCGCCGCTGACGGGGACCAGCACATCATCGGTTCCCTTCAACCCGTCGCCAATCAGGATAGGGCAGCCCACGGTCAAAGCGGTAAACCCATTTTGCCACGCGCATTCCAGGTGCTCCAACGCATTTTTCCTGCTGCCGGGGTACATGGTATTGCAGTCGGTAAGGAAGGGCTTGCCGCCCAGCTCCTTGACCACGTCCACCACCGCCCTGGCGTAGTTAGGCCGCAGGAAGCTGATATTGCCCAGCTCTCCGAAATGCATTTTGATTGCGACAAATTTCCCCTCCAGATCCAACTGGCCGATACCGGCCTTACGCAGCAGCTTTTTCAGCTTAGTAGGCAGGCCATCGCCATAGGCCTGTGTATGGAAGTCCGTAAAAAAGACTTGAGAAGCGGACATAAGCACTCCTTTCCTGCCGGGCGCGGATAGTTGCGGCGGAGGGCCGCAGAAAGCCCGTCCCTCTCATTATACCGGAAGGGGAGGAGGGTGTCAATGCGGCGCGGCGTAAAAAATTGGAAAAAAGCCCTGTTCACACATAACTTTTTTCCACCTCGACCACAGCGGACCAATTTTCATCCAGGGCCCGCACAGCGGCCTGGATCCGCCGCCTGACCTCCTGGTCAGGCAGGGGACACTGATAGGGTACCTCCGCGTCAAAGATCAGCTTGGTATGGACTGGCCCGGGCACCATTCTGAAATCGTGGATCGAGATACCCGGATCAATCACCCGGACCACCGCGGCGACCCGCTCCCGTGCCTCATCGGTCATCCCGCCGTCATTGACCACAGGATCCATATGGATGGTGGCGAGACACCCCAGCTCGTCATTAAGCTGACGCTCCAGGGCGTCCACTACGTCATGAAGCTCCAGGATGTCCCCGCTGGCGGGAACCTCGGCGTGGAGGGAGAGGATGCGTCTCCCCGGCCCGTAGTCATGGACAATCAGGTCATGGATGCCGATAATCTGGGGCTGCGCACGAACCAAAGCGCGGATCTGCTCCACAAACTCTGGCGATGGCGGCTGGCCCAGCAAAGGGTTAACCGTTTCCTTCGCGGCGCCGAAGCCGGACCAGAGGATAAACAGCGCCACGGCGGCGCCGCACCACCCATCGATCTGCACGTTCCAAAAATGTCCTGCCAAGGTGCCCAGCAGCACGGCGGTGGTGGCGAGGCAGTCGCTCAAGCTGTCGGCAGCGGTAGCGGCCATTGCGGCGGAGGAAATTTTCCGTCCGATCCTCCGGTTATAGAGGACCATGTACAGCTTCACCAGGATAGAGACGCAGAGGACGCCTGCCACCACAGGGCTGAAGGCCACCTCCTCTGGATGGAGGATTTTCTCCAGCGAGGTCTTTCCCAGCTCCACGCCCATCAAGAGAATGACCATAGAAACCACCAGGCCGGAAATATATTCAAGCCGCCCATGGCCGAAGGGGTGGTCCCTATCGGGCTCCTGGGCGGCCAGCTTGAACCCCAGGAGGGTAACTACCGATGAACCGGCGTCCGAAAGGTTGTTCACCGCGTCGGCGGTAACAGCGATAGAGCGGCTGATCATTCCCGCCAGGAGCTTTCCGGCAAAGAGGAGGAGGTTCAATCCGATCCCCACGCAGCCGGAGAGGATACCGTACCCGCGGCGTACGGCAGGGGAGGAGATATTTTGATAATCCTTGATAAAAAGTTTGGCAAGAAACTGAATCATGGTACACCTCTGAACAAATTACAATTCGCGCCTTAAAAATTTTTTCCAATTTTCTAAAACGTTGCACGTTTCCGTGCAACGTTTCCCTGTTTGCGGCCTAAGGATGTAGCGAGCGTCACCTACCGGAACTTCGCGCGTTCGAACAAAAACGCTCAACAGGAGTAGCTTGCCTGGAAAAATCCCCCGCGCCGGTTGCAAACGGAGGCACCTTGACAACTGCATCACAACTGCCTGGCATTATCCCGGATAAAACTTTTTCCTGGTAAACAGATAGCACCCAGGGATCAGCCACAGCAGAAGTGCGTATAAAACCGCCCCATTTCCCGCCCCCAGCATTGCCAGCGGAATACTGCAAGCAATAGACCAGGGAATCAGCCCGGCAATCAAGATCCCGGAATTTTCAATATCCATCGCCAGCTCTTCCCTATCATCATATGCGCCTTCCAGCAATTGTGCGCCCATCATGCTGGTAACCGCCTGATTACAGAGCACCCCGGCGCATAGCGTGGAAACCACGATCATCGCAGGGAACCGCCCGATCCTCCGCGCCAGCTCTTCCGCCTTGCCGCTAAGGGGTTTCAATGCCCCGGTTCCCTCCAGGATACCGGAGTACAGCCCCGTTAATGCCACGATGACATAGCTGGCCGCCATGCTGGTGATGCCTCCCCCGGAGAGGACGGCGGCCAGGGCTTCCTCATCGGGATGGTATCCATTCCACGCGGCGGCAAGAACCTCGCTGACAGAGAACCCCTGCAAACAGACGGCGATGACTGCCGCCGCCGCCGCGCTGGCGGTAATTGTCCACTGGATAGGCGCCTTAAAGAGGGGGAGCAGAAACATAACCGCCGCCGGGACCAGCGTCCACCAGGACATGGCGAACCGCCCCTCCAAGGCTCCCAGCACCGAGCCGTCCACGGCCGCCAGGGGATGCCGGAAGGACAGCAGCAAATAGATCCCTGTAACCAGCAGCGTAGGCAGCGCGGCGGTACGGAGCATCTGCCGGACGTTGCGGTACAGTTCCGTATCCGTCACCGCCGCCACCAGGCTTGCCGCCGAGGAAGCGGGGCTGCACCGGTCCCCAAAATAAACCCCCGAGAGAATCACACCTGCTGCCACCGTAGGGTCTACCCCGCCAGACCGCGCCAGGGCCATCAGGATCACGCCCAAAGTGCTGCTGACGCCATAGGAGGTTCCCAGCACATAGCTGAACGCCGCGCACAGCAGAAACGCCAGCAGTAAAAACAGCTTCGGCGTTACCAGCCCCACGCCCCAGACGATACAGCAGGCGATTGTCCCGCCGCACCGCCATACGCCGGTAATTACCCCGATCAGCGCGATAATTTTAACAACAATCAGCGATTTTTTGCACTTGGCCCAGGCCATATCCCAAAGCTGCCGGTGGGAAAACCCTTCCCGCCGTCCCAGAAGCCAGAACAACACCAGACCGCCCAGCAGCGCCCATATCACAGACCAGCCTGCGGCCAGGCAGACCGCCACCATCGCGAAAAACAGTAAAAAACAAACCGTCAGCATCTCACTTTTTCCCCGGGATCATCAGCGTGTATTGGCAGCACAGCCGGTCTAAGTCCTCGTCTCCCGCCGCCGGAACCCGCAGCCGTCCGCCGCAGGACGGACAGACCAGATCCACCGCCGACCCATGAACTTCCAATGAGCAGCCCTGGCCGCCGCAGGCGCAGCGAATGCCGCCCCGGGCGGCGATATCCTTCAGCTCGGACAGCACCTCATACATAATGACATCGTCTACAAAGGCGCCGCCTTCCGTGCCTTTTTTCTTCTCCACCGCCACCTCTAGATCCCGCAGTGCCCGCTGTACCTGATAAACTTCTCCAATGTAGCAGCATAGCTGTTTGGTCTCCGGGCAGGCCAGCCCCACGCCGGGGCCGTCTAAAAGCTGTTCCGATGGGACCTCCGCCCGGTGCTCGCCGCCGCAGACGCCGCAAGGGACTGTCACATGGTAGCGCGTTCCGCATGGCTCTGCCGTCAGTTCACTGTGTCCGCAGCCGCAGACCAGTCCGCTTGCCGCGGCGCAGAGCGCGAAGCGGGTCCGCTCACCATAAGCGGGCTTCCCGCAGGATGGGCAAATATAGCCAATAGCACGGATTGGTTCAGACATAAGGAAACTCCTTTTACAAGCACATGATAAAAAATTATTATAGCACACTTCGTACCCCATGACAAGTTATCCTAAGTTTTTTTATGTGGTTTTCACGTATTATAGAAAAGTTAACCTTTTGCTGTCTCTATTGCAAAATAAATACGGGAAAATTGGAGCGGGAATCGCTCCTTTCTTTGCTTAGACAGCCAAATCCCCGTCAGGAGCCCGCTTTTCCGTTGGCGAATTCCTGACGGGGATTTCTTTGTTTGGAAGGTATTTTGGATGGCAAGCTTGTTCCTGTCCGCCCTGCGGACGCGGGATTATCCAGCGGTATTCCGCCGGAGCGCGTGCATCCGCTGCGCGCACTCTGCCATAATCGCTTCTTCGTCCAAGTTTGAGAGCTGCCGGTCCGCCATGACGACCTTGCCGTCAATAATGCTGTCTGACACATCCTGGGCGGTGACGGTATCCAGTATAGCGGTGACGTAGTTGTTGCTGGGTGAAATGTGGGGCTTGCGCATGTTGATGGTGATGAGATCCGCCAAGCAGCCTTCCTCGATCCGCCCCAATTGCTCTCCCAAGCCGATGGCGGCGGCGCCGCCCTGGGTGGCCATGCGCAGCATGGCTTGCACCGGCATCGCAACAGGGTCAAAAACCGGCAGGCCCCACTGGCTCAGAAGGGACGCCCGCAGGGCGCGCATTTCCTCGAATAAGTCCACGCTGTTGTAGGCCGCGCCATCACTGCCAAGCCCAACGCTGCATCCAGCTTCCAAGAGACGGGGCGTCTTGGGAAAGCCGTGGTTGATCAGATTGGCATAGGGGCAATGCACCAGCTTGACACCCCGCTTTGACAACAGGGTGATGTCCCCTTCCGACAGCGCCACGCTGTGCGCCGCTATCAGATTGGGCCCCAGCAGGCCGTGGGCGTCCAAAAATGCCGCCGGCCGCATCTGGTAACGCTGGAGACAGAAGCTTACCTCGTCCCGGTGTTCACATAGATGGGCGTGTATGCCTGTCTGTCTTGCCTTTGCGTGTTCGGCGACCAGGGATACCAGCCCGGGGGAGCAGGTCATAACCTGGCGCATCCCATAGAAAATCTGGATCCGCCCGTCCGCCGCGCCGTGGAAACGGTCAAACAGCAGATCGTTTTGTGCCACCGCTTCCGCCGTCCCTTCCATCATGCTGGGGGGAATATTGCCGGAGTCCATCATAGACCGGGATATTGCCGCCCGCATGCCGCTCTTTGCCGCTGCCCGCACCACCTGCTCCATATGCCGGCCTCCCGATTCCGCGAAGGAGGTGATGCCGGCTTTGACCGCTTGCAGGCAGTAGAGCAGGGCGCTGCAATAGACATCCTCTGGGGACAGCGCGCTCTCGAAGGGGATTAGAAAACGCACCCAGATCATGGGGAACTCATCCGCCAGGCTACCGCGCAGCAATTGCTGGCTGGTGTGCGTATGGGCGTCCACAAGTCCCGGCATCAGCAGCTTTCCCACGCCGTCCAATACGCGGGCCGCCTGGCTGGGCGGCAGTTGATCCGCCGGGGCGATTTTCGCTATCCGGCTGCCGGTAATCCCCACCGACATGCCCTCCTGTATCTCGCAGCCGGCCGTCAACAGCATCACATTATGTATCAGTAAATCGTATTTCATGGTACGCGCCCTTTCGTGGCTATAGATTTGGTAGTTGCGCCGCCCGCTTCGCCGGTCAGTTCAGCGTGCCGTTGATGCCCTGGGCTAACCAGTTGATCATGTTGATCTCCTCAATGGGCGGGCGGTAGCCTTCCGCAAACATCAGCTCTCCGGCTTGATTGTAAATAGGGCCTTCAAAAACGTAGGCTTCGCCATTGATAATCTGCTGCTTGACAGCGTCCACCTGGTCGCGGATTTCCTGGGGGACCGAATCGCCGTAGCGGGCGAGGTCCTGGAGCTGCACGTCAAAGGAGCCGGAGATGTTGGCGGTCTCATACTTTCCGGCAATGGCGTCCCGCATATACGGGATCCAGCCGTCTCCCGTGTTAACGCAGGCGGACAGCCAGGTATCGGGATCCAGCTCGTAGGCGTCCGCGTTGCAGCCAAAGGCGTGTACGCCGCGGGAAGCGCAGACCTCAATCACCGATTTGACGGAATCCTGGAAGGGGGCGATGATATCCGCGCCGCCATCGATCAATTGGTTGGCGGATACGGTTTGCAGTCCGGCGTCATCCCAGCTGCCGGTAAATACTACCGTTACCTGGGCATCGCTGTTGACCGACTGGATGCCCAAGGTAAAGGCGTTGATGGCCACGATGACGTCCGGAATGGGGATGGAGCCGATAAAGCCAATGTTGTTGGTCTTGGTATACAGTCCCGCCAGTACGCCCTCCAGATACCAGATGTCCTGGATCTCCCCGTGCATGGTGGAGAAATTATCCCCGGTATAATCGGTAATAGGAATGGAGTAGAAGGCCGTGTCCGGATGGCGGTTGGCAACGTTTTTAGTGTATTCCAGATAGCCGAACTGGGAGGGGATGATGATGCGGCAGCCTTGGGAAATCAGCTCCTCCATGATGCCTTCCACATCCGCGTTTTGCGGGACGTTTTCCTTGATGACTACCTCGATGCCCAGCTCGTCTTCCATTTGCTGCGCCATCTGGTACATGCCGTAGTTAAAGCCGTAGTCATCCTTGGTTCCACCCAGGATGATCGCCGCCTTTTCCGTGCCCTCTCCGGGCCGCAGGGTTCCATCCCCGGCCGCAGGGCCTCCGGCATAGGGATCTCCGGCGCATCCGGCCAAGGCCGGGAGCAGGCATAGGGACAGCAGCAGTGCGAACCATTGATTCCTGATTTTCATAAAAAATCCTCCTTTTCTTTTGTGTGTTGCCGCAATATTCAGCCGTGCCCTATGGGCCGGTACTGATTACTTTGATCTTCTCAGGCATGCTGGGCTTTTTCGAGGTGGAAATAATGCCCAGCGCGGCCAGCGTCAAGAGGTAGGGTAGCATCATGGTCACATACATGGAGATGGGGACGCCTTTTACCTGCAAATAGACCAGAAGCGCCTGGGCCAGGCCGAAAAGATAGGCCGCCATATAGGCCCGCAGGGGCTTCCAGGAGCAGAGGATCACCAGCGCCGAGGCGATGAAGCCGCGGCCGTTGATCATGTCGTTGGACCAGCTCATCGTATACACGCAGCTCATCTGTACGCCCCCGGCGCCTGCCAGCATCCCGGCTATAATTACAGCGGCATATTGGATCTTCCGGGGATCGTGGCCGTAAGCCTGCGTGACTTCCGGACGTTCCCCTACCGAACAGACCAGAAGGCCCAGCTTTGTTTTGGTCAGGACAAACCATGCCGCCGCGGGCAGCAGGAAGGAGAGGTAGGTCAATATATCCTGGGAAAACAGGACTGGGCCGAGTACCGGGATTTCGCTGAGGAAGGGCAGGGGGAAGGTCAGGGGCTTTCGGAAGCTGACGTCCAGGAGGGTGCGCCCATAGAAAGCGGTCAGGCCTTGGGTAAAAAACATGAGGACAAAGCCGGACGCCATCATGTTTGTCTTCCGGTCGATTGCCAGGAAAGCTTGCAGGAAGCCTACCAGGCCGCCCGCCGCAAGCGCGGCCAATACGGCCAGCGTCATGCTCTGGGTGCGGTATGCCACGCCGAAGCCGATACAGGCCCCTACCAGCATACTGCCCTCTACGCTCAGGCTGATGATTCCCGCGCGCTGGCCGATCATGTCGCCGGTCAGCGCGTATAGGATGGGCGTCCCGGCCGCGATGGTGCTGATCAGGATTGTGGTTATTTCATTCACGGTTTTTCCTCCCTCCCGTTGCCATAATGGTCAGCAGTACCAGCATCATCAGTATTTGGATGGATGCCGCCGGCAGCCCGGTATTGATTTCCATTGCGTTGCCAGCAACGCTGAGCGCCGCGATCAGGAAGGAGGAGAAAATGGCTAGGATGGGATCGTTTTTCACGATTCCCGCAGCCAGAAACCCCATAAAGCCCATGGTGGCCCCGGCATCCACGCGCATGCGCCCCTCCGTCCCCATAATCAGAATGGCGCCGGCCAGTCCCGCCGAGGCCCCGGCGGCCAGGAAGGCCATGGCCTGCACCTTCCCCACCTGGATGCCGGAGTACAGCGCCGCCCGGGGATTGCCGCCGATCGCGCGGATGGTAAAGCCCGCTTTGGTCTTGCGCAGGAGATACCATACCCCGGCGGCGGTCAGGACGGCAAGCAGGATCCCCGCGTTGATCCGTGTCCCGAAATAAGTCCTCAGCCGGAGCTGGGGCGCGATTTCCACCGTCTGGGGATAGTTCCATCCGGCGGGATCCCGCAGTACGCCGAAGAGAAGCATGGAGATGAAATAAGTGGCGATGTAGTTCATAAGGATGGTGGTCAGAGTCTCGTTCATCCCCAGTTTCATGCGGCAGAAAATGGCGATACCTGCCCAGATCATGCCCCCCGCCATGCCGCACACCAGCAAGGCCGGAATCCCCAGCGGCCCGATCAGATGGCGCAGAAGGGTGCCGCCGGCGATTGCTGTGAAGAGGGCCCCTATGGCCATCTGGCCCTCGCCGCCTGCGTTTGCCAGCCCTACCCGGTAGGGAAGGATGGCGGCCAAAGAGGTAAAGATCAGATAGGTGGTGCGCACAATGACCTCGCCAAAGCCATAACGTGTGCCAAATACCGCGTTGAGGATAACCCGGTAGGTTTCCATTACGCTTTTCCCTTCGGTGAACAGCAGTATGCCGAACACTGCCACCGGAATCAATGTACAAGCCAGCACATGGGCCGCCGGATGTTCCAACAGCCGGGTGAGGCCGCCGCAGTCAAGGGGTTTGCTCCGCCGCATTTCCGCCGTCTCCTTTCAGCATAAGCTTCCCGAGCTCCTGTATGTCACAATCGCTGGGGATGAACGGGCCAAGTGCTTGATGGCCTGCCAGAACCGTCAAACTGTCCGACATGGCGAAAAGTTCTGGAAGGTCCTCGGAAACCAGTACGATTGCCGTCCCGGCATCCCTCAGGCGCAGCAGTGTCCGGTGTACCTCGGCTACCGTGGCTACATCCAGCCCGCGGCTGGGGTAGCAGGCCAGCAGCAGGGAGGGCTGGGAGATAACCGCGCGGGCAAAGGTCATCCGCTGTACGTTCCCGCCGGAGAGCGTCCCTGCCAGGCGGTCTCCGGCGGGAACCTTCATCGCTTCCATTTCCGGGCGTTCCGCCAGCCGTTGGCGCAGGTCCTCCCAGTCGATCCTGCCATGTGTGGTGGTGACATCCAAGCCAGCCAGCGCCATATTTTGCAGCACGGTGAAGCTCTCTACCACGTTATCGTGGAGGGGATCTTCCGTGACCATACGGAACCCGTGGCGGATGCGCTGGCCGGGGCTGGTGTGGGTGATGTCCTCCCCGCCATAGCTCAGATGCCCTCCGCTGATTTTCCGGGCGCCAAAAATTGCTTCCGTCAGCTCGCGCTGGCCGTTTCCTGATATGCCGGCGATGCCCATGATGCGTCCGCGGGCCAGCTCCATATTGACGTTTTGCAGGATTTCCCGGTTGTGGTCGTCCCGGACGGTTACGGCACGCAGGGCGATGCCGGGCAATTGGGGAAATTCCCTGGCTGCCGGTTTTTCAGGCGCTTCCTCCATGGTCTGCTCACCCAGCATGCCGGCGATGATAGCCGCCTGGTCGAAGCCGTCCTCACGGTTTATGGCGCACACTTTTTTCCCCTGGCGCAAAATCGTGATCTGATCCGCGACCGTGGTGATCTCATGGATCTTGTGGGTAATCAGCAGGACGGCGTATCCGTCCGCACGGAATTGGAGCAGCATGTCCAGAAAACGCGCGATCTCATGGGGGGCAAGCACGCTGGTTGGCTCATCGAAAATCAGCATGCGCGTATTGGGGTTGATAAGGGCTTTGATGATCTCAATGTGCTGGCGCTGCCCTAAATCCAGCTTCCATACTTCCTGATCCGGTTCTACATTCAACTGGTAGGTCTCTGACAGCGCGCGGATGCGATGGCGCAGATCCTTCCGGTTGATGACGTACCGGCGTCCGGTCAGGGAGAGGAATACGTTTTCCAGTACGGTAAAGGCGGGGATCAGCCGGAAATCCTGGAATACCATGCTGACGCCGTTTTCCCGTGCCAGGGCGGGATTCCACCCGTTTACCGGTGTTTCATCTACAATAATTGTCCCTTCTGTGGCGGGATATACGCCGTACAGCATTTTCATCAGGGTGCTTTTCCCCGCGCCGTTTTCGCCGGCGATGGCGTGGATGCGTCCGGCTTCAATATCTAAGTCAATGTGATCGTTGGCCGTCAGGCTGCCGAAGACTTTGGTCAGCCCGCGCACCCGCATGATCGTCTTCCCCATAAAAGCCTCCTTACCGCCCGAACGCTCCCATTACTGCCGGCTAAATACCAGGATAATGTTGCTGTCCGGGTCGGTCAGCTCAAACTGCCGGGTTCCCCAGCCGGTAGGGGCCAGGGCCTTGGTAATATTTGCGTCCGGCTTTTTTTGCAGGGCCGCATAGCAGGCATCGATATCCCGGGCTTCGATTTTGATGGTTCCCGCGCCCTGCTCGGTCAGGGGAACGCGGTGGAGGGTCTCGATGTAGGCTCCGCTGCCGGCGGCTTTGTATTTGAAGCCGCGGTCACCCGGCCCTTCGTCCCACTGGTACACACAGGGCAGTTCCAGTACCTCCGTATAATAGCGGTAGCAGAGGTCAAGATCCTCTACAAACAGCACTGTGCGGAATTCGTCTTTGAAATACGCCCCTTTTATGGCGTCCGCCGTGTAGGGCTTCACATCCTTTTCGTAGGCTACTACAAATGTGGCGTTGCCGTCCGGGTCGCGCATTTGGAAGGAACGGGCGTGAAAATACTTGTCCTCAATGGGCTCAAATAAATCCATG
Source organism: uncultured Oscillospiraceae bacterium (assembly GCA_910587645.1). Classification (GTDB taxonomy): domain Bacteria; phylum Bacillota; class Clostridia; order Oscillospirales; family Oscillospiraceae; genus Pelethomonas. Next base: position 8,119 of record CAJUNA010000028.1, on the reverse strand, counting down.
CCCGGCGTCTTTTGCAGGCTGGCGTACAGGCCGTTGATATCTCTGGCCTCCATCCAAAGGGAGGTCGGCCCTTGGGGCGCGGGAGGACGGTGTTCCACAATCTCCAGGAAGCCGCCGCCGGCTACGGCGACCTTTACCCCGCGCCGTCCGGGGCCGTGATCCCATTGATGTACCCGTGGCAGGCCCAGCTTGTCCTCATAGAAGGCAACGTTTGCCTCAAAATCATCCACATACAGTACGCCAATCAGTTCGTCCTTAAAAAATCCCATAGTTTTTCTCCTTTTCCGTCCTGGTTTTTACTGCCTGTCCCATATCAGAATACGGTTGCCATCCGGATCCGATAGGGCAAATCCGGGATATCCTAGTATGTTCCCGCACAGAGGGCTGCAAATTGCCCCCGGGCACCGTTGGCGCACGGCCTGGAAGCAGGTATCCAGATCCTTTGCCCGTAATGCCAGCGTTGCCTGTCTCAGAGGGGACAGCGGTTCTCGAAACAGGGTTTCTACATAGACTGCGCCCCGCGGACATACCGCGTACTTGTATCCACGGTCGCCGCGGTTTTCTTCCCATTCATATACGCAGGGAAAGCCAAGTGTTTGGGTATAAAACTGATAACACGCCCGCAAATTTTTTACGTACAGCACTACGCGGAACTCGCTTCCATATAAGGTGCTTGTGGTGTTCCAGCGGCGCTGGGGGAGGTCGGAGGCGTAATTGATGATACAGGAGATGTTTCCGTCTGGATCCAGGGTTTGGAACTCTCTGGCGCCATAATAGGTATCCGTTAAATTTACCAGCAGCGGCGCGCCCCTCCGGCCGCAGACCTCCGCATATGTATGGTCCACGAAGCCCGCCTCCAGCCATAGAGCGGTTGGGCCGGGCGGAAGCCCGGAAGCAAGGGGGACTGCCTGGATCTGTCCGCTACGGCCTGCGGTGAAAGTGTGTCCGGCCCCATCCGGGGTGGGAGACAGGCCTAATGTGTCCCGGTAGAACTGGGAAAGCTGATCCGGCTGCTGGCTGGGAAGCAATGCGGCCAGGAAATCTTCAAACATCGGGCACCTCCATTTCTGCGGGATGTCTGGGATTACGCGTAGAGATTTTAATAGTAAAAGCTTGCCGTTCCATAGGTATACAGCTTACATGGCAGCCCGCTGCTATCTTTTACGCCCGTTAGTTTTCCGGCGGAGAGCAGCTTTGCGCCTTCTATCAAAGCGGGAATCAACCGGGAGGATATTGGCGTGGTCCCATGGCAGGGAAGGATGGCATCGAAACGGCTCCGCATGGCGTAAAGGCGCTCCAGGCTGTCTATATACGCCGCCAGATCGCGCCCGGGGCCAAACATGTATACAATGTCGTCTTTTACGCTGTCTCCGCTGAAAAGGAGCCTTTCCTGAGAGTCCAGCAGGGCAATGCTGCCGGGAGTATGCCCCGGAATGAGAATTACCTCCAGCAGGCGGTTCCCAAGGTCAATGATTTCCCCTTCCCGGACCGGCAGGGGAGACAGGGAAGCCGGACCAGTTTCCCGCAGGAGGGAAAATTCGCTGGGGTGCATGTAGATCTGGGGAAACCGGTGGCTGCTGCCTATATGATCCTGGTCGCAGTGGGTTTGCACGACCATCACGGGGAGGGGGGTAATCTGCGCTGCCATTCCAGGCAGATCCGCGTCTGCATCGCAGGTATCTATCAGCAGGGCGCGTTTGCGGCCTATGATAAGGTAACTGCGGACGAAGTCCTGCTCAATGCTCCATACGCCGGGGGAGATTTCCGCCGCCGTATACGGGCTGTACCGGATCGGTTCCATAGTGCGCCTCCTGAAATTTTTTATTTGGTACCGGCAATTTTCCAAAAATCAGCCGGTATCCTTACAAATTTCTTGTATATTATTATAGCATACCCGCCGGGTCATGAGAATAATGAATAAACTTCGCAAATCCTTCGGAATTTCCGATGGCTATAGCGTTAGATTGATTTGACATTCCGTCTGCCGGCATATATGATAAGAGTAGGATTATATGGAAACGCTGCTTTCCCGCAGGAGGGAAGGGAGGAGGCCGGATATGACTTTCCAGCAAATTCAATATATCGAAGCGGTTGCGCTGTCTGGGTCTATCAGCAGGGCTGCCGGGATGCTGTATGTCGCCCAATCCAGCGTTTCAGCGGCGGTCAAGGAGGTGGAAAAGGAATATGGCCTCCAGATTTTTGAGAGGACGCCTAAAGGGGTAGTCCTTACCCGGAGTGGGCAGGAGTTTTTGACTGATATCAAGTATATTTCCAACTATTACCACCATGTGGACGGTAAATATAAGCGTCCGCCGGACAGGGATAAGCGGTTTTCCCTGTCCGCGCTGCATCATGTGTGCGGCGACGCTCCGTTTTTAGAGCTGCTGCGGAAAAACCATGATAAAAGTTACCACTTCGGCTATTTGGAGGGTGATGCTACGTTTGTGTTCGATAATGTGGCCAGCGGAAAATCCGATATAGGTATTGTCTTTTTTACCGAGAGCGCCAAGGGGACTTTTATGCGGGACCTTCACAAGCGGGGGCTGGTCTTCCATCACCTGGCCTATTGCTTTATGCACATATATATTCATAACAGCCATCCTTTGGCTAAGGCGGACAGCGTGAAGCTGAAACAGGTTACGCCATACCCCTTTGTTACCTATGACAACCTGACGCCCGATGCTGCCCAATATACAATTTCTTTCCAGCACCGCGATAAGAGCATCCAGATCCTCCATGTTTCTGACCGTGCGGCCGCTTACTCCATCCTGCGGGTGGGACAGGCCTATGCGACTGGTTCCGGGTATCGTTCTATAGATGAATGCTATCATGATATTATTAGTATACCGATTGTGGATTTGGAAAAAATTGAGGTGGGCTGGTTGGTGAAAGACCGGACGGCCCTTTCCGAACTGGCCATCGAGTATCTTGATTTGCTGAAAGGCCAGGCGGATACGGCACAATAGGTTTTGGCAAGGATTTGCGCCGAACCCTCCGCGGCGGTTGGCGGACGTGGGTTCAAGAGGGGAAGAATAAAAGCTGTTCTCCAGTCCCGTGGAAACGGGGGAGGACAGCTTTTATGTTGCGCTGCTATGCGTTTTTCCTATGTATTTTATGGCAGGGCAACCGCTATCAGGGATTCGGGGAAGGAAGAGAGCAGCTGTGCGCCGGATGATGTTACCACGAGGGTGACGCAGCAGGAAAACAGGCCGTCCGTCTCCGTCCCAAAGCAGGGGGAGAGCCATAGGACGTTCCCTTCCAGCAGGGGGAGGGGAGCTTGGCAGGCGGTACGGAAATACGGCGGTTCTGCCGGATCCAGGCCGATTCCGGCACAGGGGGCGCGGCGCGTCTGGCAGGCGGCCCCGGCAGAGGTGGAAGCGGCAAAGGCGTTTATCTTTTGAAGCGATCCTCCGAGGCTGGCGCCGGCACGCAGCTCTTTGCAGGCGTATTCCGCCGTACGGCGCGCGCAGTCGAATAGTTCTTGCTGCCGGGGGGTGGGGGCGCGTAAGACGGCGGTATGCTCCCAATAGGCCTGATATCCGTGCAGCAGCAGTCCGCCGCCGGCGAACACAGGAGCGTGGGGGATTGCTTCGATCAAAACATCCCCAGCCGGGCATGCTGCCAGCGGAACCCTGCGGTTGGAAAAACGGACGGATAATTCGCGGACGTTTTCACAGTGCCGGTGAAACGCTTCTCCGGCAAAGTGCCGCAGGACATCCCGCTCGGTGGTCTGGCCGGGTACAATAGAGGAGAGGGCGGCTTTTATGCTCTCCTCGTTCCGGCGGCATGCCTCCCGCAGGAGGTCTACTTCCGCAGGTGATTTGACTGACCGCAAGTGGAAAATTTCTTCTCCTGCGTCTACAAATTGAACGCCGGGAAGCAGGCGGCACAGTTCCAGATACCAGTGGTATTGCAGATGGAGATAGCAGGATTCTCCAAATTCGGCGCCAATCCGGCCTTCCGACAGGCCGAGCCGCCGGAAAGCATCGGAAACCGCGTCAGGGTATGTGGACGGCGTACCTGGCAGATTGTTGCGGTCATAGCAGAATACGTCTTCCCTGTCCAGCACACTGGTATGCCGGGCGGTTTCCACCGCGCTGGCAGAGCCAATCAGGGCGGTCTTCCCATCGGCGTTGACCAGCAGGATTCCAGGCGTGGAAACCTTGCTGGGCCAAATCACGGATTGCAGCCCACAAAAATAGCGGGTGTTTTCTCTGCTGGAAAGCATCATGCCGTCCAATCCGGCGGCGCGCATCCGGCCAGTCAACGCGGTAATTCTGGCGCGGTATTCCTCCAGGGGAAATTCACACATGGGTGAAATTCTCATTGCTGTTTCCCTCCTTCTTATAGGATAACCATGTCTGGAAGCCATGGCGTCAGATTTTCATAACCTGTCTCGGTGACTAAGATGTTGTGCTCTGTAGCGATCATTCCATTTTCCGCGTCCATCATTAACGGTTCCACGGAAAGGATCATGCCGGCTTGCAGAACCATATCACAGTCGCAGGACAGGGTGGGTGGCTCGTGAACCTCCAGCCCCAGGCTGTGGCCTGTCCAACCCCTGGTCTGGTTCCAGGGGCCAAAACCCTTTTTCTCGACCATCTGATCCATTTTGGCCGATACATCGCTGCAAAGTACGCCTGGGCGGATCATTTCTAGACAAAAGGCCAGAGCTTCGTCCGCTATCTGGCGCAGTTCCCGCTGCCGGCGGTTCATTTCACCAACAACGCCCATGCGGATGGTATCTGTGATGTAGCCTTTCAGGGAGGGGCCGGTGTCTATGAAAAGGAATTCGTGCTTCTGGGAGGTAATGACTTTGTCCGAGGGGGGACAGTTGGCCTGTGTATAGCGGCCCCGGCCAAACTCAACGATCAGCGGGGGCATCCCATCCGCGCCCAGCCGGAAGGCTTCCTCCGCAAAGCAATGGTAGACTTCCCGCTCTGTGGTTCGATCCAATACAACGCTGTCGAAGGCTTTTTGATAGCACTGCCCACTGATTGCGCAGACCTCCCGGAACACAGCGATTTCCCGCGGTGATTTGATGGTACGGATATTCCAGATGTTTCGGGCGAAGGGAACAAACTCAATCTCAGGAAGCTTGTGTTTTAAGGCGAAAAAGTCCATGTAGCGCAGGGACAATCTGGCAACCATGCCGGATTCAAAGCCCAGGCGGCTGTGCTGCAAGCCCAGGCGGACTATGGCGCTGTGGATGGCGGAGACGTAGGAGGGGCCAAGGGGCTCTCCTTGGCTGGCAAAGCCAATTAGTTCGGATTCTTTTAGACAGCATGTGGATGCGGCGGAGGGGAGGAGGGCTTCCACGCAGACCAGGGCCGCCCGTCCGTCCGCCGCCAGCAGGAGAAGGCCGGGAGCGGCGTCCTTACACCCCCAGGCTGTGGAGCGCAAACCGGTAAAATACCGCAGGTTTTCCTCTTGGGTTAACATAACACCGTCAACCTGGGCAGACGCCATCTGGTCTCGCAGCTTTTGGAGACGGGCGCTGTACTCGTCTAAGGGGAAGTCCATGATGGGAACAACTCGCATACAATATAATCCTTTCTGTATATTTTAACGCCTGATGGCGTTAAGAACCTGTTGGCTGCCCAATGGAGGAACCCTTTTTAAGAAAAGAGCTGCCTGGGCGGAAATTAGAACCTGTATTCATAGGCGTGGGATGCCAGATGGGCGAGGGATTTTGTCGCCCTGCAAGGCAAAAAATCGCAGGAATACTTTGTGTATTTCAAGATTTTTTAACGCAGCAGGACGGCAATAGACCCGCCCAGACGGCGTCAAACGCCTGTGAATACAGGTTCTTAGGGCTTCTGTAGCTGGTTGCGAAAAGCGTTAGGGGTTACGCCGGTGGCTTTTTTAAATACCTGGGCAAAGTATTTGATGTCTGTATATCCCACCTGCTCGGCAACATCTCCGATGGCAAGGGAGGAGTTGTGCAGCAGTTCCCTGGCGCGGTCGATCCGTACCGCTTGGATATACTCTGTAATGGTTTGGCCCATGGTTTTTTTGAACAGATTGGACAGGTAGACGGGGGAAACATAAATCTGCTCCGCCAGAATGTTTAGCGATAACTTCTTGGCGTAGTCCGTCTCAATGCAGGCCAGAGTCCGGCGGATAATGTAATTAGAAGAACCGCCTCCGCTGAGCAGGCGGGATGCTTCCGTACACAGGGAGCGCATGCTTCGTTGGATGGTCTCATAGGCATCGCAAGCGCCGCCCAGCGCGGCCTGGGAAAAATGATCCTCCGAGAGGCTACAGCCCCGCTGGGCCAATACCCGGCAGATTCCGGCGTAAAAAATCAGGAAACAGTCAAACACTTGGGAGAGGCTGTCGTTGGAGGTGCGTACGGTCTCCAGAAACTGGTCCAGCAGCCGGTAGAGCTGGCTGATATCTCCAGTAGAGAGACAGGCAATGATTTCCCGCTCCTGCTTGTCCGGGTAAAACAGGCAGCCGGTGTTGGGGGTGTGGTGAAAGGCATCCAGAAGCAGATGGGCCAGGGGACGGTCGCTGATGTCCCCAGCGGTGGAGGTTTGCCTGGAAGCCCGCCGCATGGCACGCAGGAGATCGTTCGGGCTGAATGGCTTGAGCAGGTAACTGCTGACGCCCAGGTCGATCGCCTGTTGGGCATAGTGGAAATCATCGTATCCGCTGACAATGACGAAAGCGGGGGAGTGGCGGGTTTGTTTCCGAACCTTTTGGATAACCTCCAAGCCGCTGAGACCGGGCATTTTGATGTCTATGAGAACGATATCCGGGCTCCTTTCCATAATCAGGCTGTAGGCGGTCAGCCCGTCTCCGGCGGTTCCGGCAATTTCCAGGCCGTGCTGTTCCCAATTGATACACGCGATCATATTGTCCCTCGCGTCCATTTCGTCATCTGCGATAATCAGCTTTAGCATAGTGCACCTCCTATTCTTCTCCGGCAGGCGGAGATACTGTGGCCGGTAGGGTGATCTGGATGGATGTGCCGCGGCCCAGCATACTGTCGATGTGGTAAGAGAACTGGTCGTTATACAGAAGCTTGAGCCGGTCAAAGATGTTTTTTATGGCAAATCCATTGCCGGGGGAGGATTCCGGCGGGGCATAGCGGTCAGGAAGCTGATCCAGGATCTCCGGAGGAATGCCTACGCCGTCATCCTTTACTAGTATGACCAGGTTTGGGCCTTGCAGCGTAATATGAACCTGGATAGAGGTCTCTTTTAAAGAAGGTTCCGCGCCGTGGACTACAGAGTTTTCCACCAAGGGCTGGATAATCAGCTTGGGGATGATGATATCTTTAGCAGCTTCCTCGCACATGAGGGTAAACCGGACGCGGTTCCGGTAGCGGGCCTTTTGCAGGATTAAATAACAATTGATCAGTTCACACTCCCGGGAGACCGCGATCATGCTGCTTCCCCGGTTCAGCGAGAGACGCAATATCTGCCCCAGGTAATAGGCTGTGTCCGCGATGTCCTGCGCGCCATGGCGCAGGGCGCTCCATTGGATGGAATTGATCAGATTATAGATGAAATGGGGGTTGATTTGCGCCTGTAGAAGGAGCAGATCAGCCTCCTTTGCCTTGATCTGGGCGATATATGTCTGCTCAATCAGTTTTTGATTTTTTTCTACCATCTGGTTGAAGGCCTTTCCCAGCCGGCCAATTTCATCATTCGTTTGAAAAGACAGCCGGATGCTAAAGTCCCCATCGGAAAAGCGGTCCATGGAGTTCATGAACTTGTTCAGCGGCTTTGTGAGCCAATGGGTGAAGACGGTAAAGATTGGGAGCAGGAGCAACAGATAGATCGCCGCCGCGATGGCGATGGTGTACCGTATGCCTTGGAAATAGTGCGCGTTATAGGATGCGAAGGTGACATAGAGCACGTAAAGGGGCGTTGTGGATATCTGCTGGAAAAATACGGTGCAGCTCTGCCCGTTAAGGATAGCGGAGAAATGCCCCTGTTTAGTGCCGGCGGGGAGGTTGCCCAGCAGTTGTAAATGGTAAGATAAAGTATACCAATTTTCGCCACTGAAAGGATACCAAACGTCGCCACAAAAGGGACCAAATCCCGCCACGAAGTATACCATGTCAACCGGGGGCAGCCATCTGGTAAAATGAGAGGACACTCACCCG
>CAJUNA010000027.1 GCA_910587645.1 uncultured Oscillospiraceae bacterium | reverse complement strand
GCAGGAGGTGGAAGCGTGGTAACACGTGTAGCTGACCTGTACTAATCGCCCGAGGGCTTGACCTACGTTATGCAGGCTTGTCTGCTCCGCTCTCCCTCTCCTTCCCTTTGTTCGGTTTTCAGGGTGTGATCTGAAAATTGAGTTGGTGTTGATTAGAGCGAGGGTCCACCCGTTCCCATCCCGAACACGGAAGTTAAGCTCGCTTCTGCCGACAATACTTGGCTGGAGACGGCCCGGGAAGATAGGTAACGCCAACACAAAGAGGGCAGTCGAAAGACTGTCCTCTTTTTTTCTTTGGTAAGAAATTTTATACCTTGCAAAATTCTTGAAGGAAAAATGAATAGGAGGGCTGTGAAATGGCGCGGAGGGAAACGGTGGTATTGACCAATATGTGCATGGTATACGATAATCAGGGGAATATTTTGGTGGAGGACCGCTTAGACCCGGACTGGCCGGGGGTCACCTTCCCTGGTGGGCATGTAGAGCCAGGGGAATCCTTTACCCAGTCTGTTATCCGGGAGGTCTGGGAGGAGACCGGGCTGATGATTGAAGCGCCTGAGCTATGCGGCGTGAAGCAATTTCCGGAAGATGACGGTACAAGGTATATTGTGTTCCTCTATAAAGCAAACCGTTTTTCTGGGGAATTGCGGTCCTCGGAAGAGGGAAAGGTGTTCTGGATCAAGCGGAGCGAATTGGAGAACTATCGCCTTCCCGTTAACTTTGACCAGATGATCCAGGTTTTTGAGGACGAGCGGTTGGGGGAGCATTATGTCCATGTTGTGGACGGGCAGGTTGTGGGGGAGCTGCTGTGAAGGGGGAACTATGGTCTTTTTGATTGCGGGGGCGTCCCATACGGGGAAGACTGCCCTGGCGCAGAAGCTTCTTGAGAAATATCATTACCCGTATCTCTCCATTGACCACTTGAAAATGGGACTGATTCGCAGTGGATACACCAACCTGACCCCGGAAAGCGATGACGGGGATTTGACCGGTTATCTGTGGCCTGTCGTGCGGGAGATGGTGAAAACTGCCATCGAAAATAAGCAGAACCTTATTGTGGAAGGGTGCTATATTCCTTTCGATTGGGCCAAAAGTTTTGAAAAGGACTATCTGGCGTACATCAAATACCGCTGCTTGGTGATGAGCGAGTCGTATATCCGGAGCCACTATGACGACATCAAAAAATATGCTAATACGGTTGAAAACCGGTTGGATGATGCGGACTGCACAATAGAAACCCTGCTCCGCGACAACCAGGAGACGCTGCGCTTGTGCCAGGCGTTTGGAGCGGAAATATTGCTGATTGATGGCGAGTACCGGGTTGACGCAGCCTTTGCATAAAAACAAAATGCTATTTTCTAACGAAGGAATACGGTATGTATAAGATTCTTGTGGTGGAGGACGATACTGTAATCGCCGGGGCGGTGGTGGAGCATATTGCCTCCTGGGGCTGGGAAGCGCGGAAGGTTCAGGATTTAACCCGGGTTATGGAGGAATTCACTGCCTTTGCGCCCCATTTAGTCCTGCTGGACATCGGCCTGCCTTACCGGAATGGGTACCATTGGTGTACCGAAATACGGAAGCTGAGCAAAGTCCCGATTGTTTTTCTATCCTCCGCGTCCGACAATATGAACATCGTGATGGCTATGACCATGGGCGGCGATGATTTTGTTCCAAAGCCCTTTGACTTGGAGGTCCTGGCGGCGAAGATCCAGGCCGTCTTGCGCAGGACTTACGACTTTGGCGCCTCCGCGCCTTTGCTGGGGTGCCGGGGGGCGGTGCTGGACACCGGGGACAATACCCTCCGCTATGAGGGGAATACCTTGGAACTGAGCCGCAACGAGTACCGGATTTTACAGGTCCTCTTGGAGCAGAAGGGCCGCACCGTGTCCCGGGATACGCTTATGCGCAAGCTCTGGGAGACGGACAGCTTTGTGGACGAAAATACCCTGACGGTGAATATGGCCCGCCTGCGCCGGAAGCTGGAAGGCGTTGGGCTGACGGACTTTATACGCACGAAAAAGGGCTTAGGTTATCTGATTGAGGGGTGAGGGCGCATGCTTTGGGACTATGTCAAATGCCGCTGGAAGCCGCTGGCGCTGCTGGCGGTCTGCACGGGGGTGTTTGCCTGGGTGCTCAGTCTCTACCGATTTCCGGTGGAAGCGGTGGGGTATGCTGGGCTGCTATGCCTGATTTTCCTGCTGATCTGTGGGACAGTGGAGTTTTTCCGGTGGCGGGGCAGGGTGCGGGATTTGCAGAGCATCGCGGGGCAGGCCGCGCTGCTACTGAACCTTCTGCCAACGCCCCGGGATATGGAGGAAGCCGCCTACCATGAGCTGCTTCTGGAACTGGACGGTGACCGGCGGAACGCTGTGTCCGCTTTGGATGCGCAGCTACGGGAGAACGTGGATTATTACACCATGTGGGTGCATCAGATCAAGACGCCCATTGCCGCTATGGGGCTGATTTTACAGGGCGATGAGAGTGAGCGGGGCCGCGCCCTCAGCGTGGAGCTGTTCCGCGTGGAGCGGTATGTAGAACTGGTTCTCAGCTATCTGCGGCTGGGAGGCGGTTCTACTGATTATATGATACGCAACCTGGACCTGGACAGCGTGCTGCGGCAGGCGGCGCGGAAGTATGCGCCTTTGTTCATTCGCGGCAAAGTCTCCCTGGAACTGCGGGAGACGGGGCTAAAGGTGCTCAGCGATGAAAAGTGGCTGCAACTGGTGATTGAGCAGGTGTTATCCAACGCGGTGAAGTACGCCCCCGGCGGCCATGTTACCGTGTGGGCCGAGGGGGAGTGCCTCCACATCAGGGACGATGGCGCGGGCATCAGCGCGGAGGATATGCCCCGGATTTTTGAGCGGGGCTTTACCGGGTACAACGGCCGGATGGACAAGCGGGCGACCGGAATCGGGCTGTATCTGAGCAGGGAAATCTGCAAAAAGCTGGGCCACACGATTGAAGCGGCATCGGAGCTGGGGCGGGGGACTTGCATCACCATCAGGCTGGCGCGGCCCCGGCTGGAGGTAGAATGAAATTTCCTGCGGCCGGAAAGGCTTGCAAATACTGGACTCTACCGCTGGTCGGTTGCGCGGGGGCACAGGGCTGCTGTATACTGGCGGCAGGGAGGTGCTGACGATGCACGAAATCAACAATGAAAAATTTGGAGAATTTGTAGTCCAGCTCCGGAAAGAAAAGGGTATGACCCAGAAGGAGCTGGCGGAGAAATTGTATGTCTCCGACAAGGCAGTGAGTAAATGGGAAAGGGGCTTGAGCCTGCCGGACATCGCCCTCTTACAGCCCATGGCGGAAACCCTGGGGGTCAGCGTGACGGAGCTGCTCAGTGGGCAAATGATCCGGCCAGGCCAGACCATGACGGTCCAGGAGGTGGAGCCGCTGGTTGCCACTGCCCTGACCATGACCGCCCAGGAGCAGGCGCAGCAGCGGGAAAACCGGCGGAAATGGGGGCGGCGTTTTTTGTGGTCGCTGGTGCTGTGCGGGGCGGAGGAGGCGCTGCTTTGGCGGTTTGTACCGCAGTTGTTCGGAGATTTTGTGGTGTTTGCCATCCTCACGCCGCTGATGGCGGCGATCTTTGGGGTGTACTTCATTTTTTTTGCCAAGGAAAAGCTTCCCGCGTTTTACGATCAGTACAAGGTCAATTTCTACTGCGATGAAACATTCCACATGAATTTCCCCGGCGTATATTTCAACAACAGCAATTGGCCGCATATCCTGGACGCGATGCGGGCCTGGGCTTGCTGGAGCCTTGCAGGCTGGGTGGCGGTATATGCCGCCGTGGGGCTGGCGCTGGACGCGCTGAAGCTTTCCGAGTGGACACAGTTCGCCATCCTTATGCCGTTAATGTTTGCGGCCCTTTTCGGAGGAATGTTTATCCCCATCCGTGTGGTGGGGAAGAAATACGAATAGCACGATAATGCTATTTCCTGATTAAGAATTAGTATAAAATCCCGGCGTCCACTAAATAAGTGGACGCCGGGATAGATTTATCTTGCTTGAGCTGAGCGGCGATTAATACATGCCGTCCATGCCCATGCCGCCGCCGGGTGCGGGAGGTGCGGGCGGCTCGGGCTTATCAGCCACCAGGGACTCGGTGGTCAGCACCATGGCAGCAACGGAAGCTGCGTTCTCCAGGGCGGAGCGGGTGACCTTGGCAGGATCGACAATGCCCGCCGTGATCATGTCCACATACTCCTCCTTGTAGGCGTCGAAGCCGGTACCCTTTGCGGCCTTCTTCACGTTTTCCAGCACCACAGAGCCGTCCAGGCCGGCGTTGGCGGCAATCTGGCGGATGGGGGCTTCCAGGGCCTTGGCGATGATGCGCGCGCCGGTCTTTTCATCGCCTTCCAACTCCTCCACCAGCTTCTCCACGGCGGGAATGGCGTTAACGAACACGGTGCCGCCGCCGGAGACAATGCCTTCCTCCACAGCGGCCTTGGTGGCGTTGAGGGCGTCCTCGATGCGCAGCTTCTTTTCCTTCATCTCAGTCTCAGTGGCAGCGCCCACCTTGATGACGGCTACGCCGCCGGCCATCTTGGCCAGACGCTCCTGGAGCTTCTCCTTGTCGTAGTCGGAGGTGGTCACGCCGATCTGGCTGCGGATCTGAGCCACGCGGTCCTTGATGGCCTGGCTGTCGCCAGCGCCGTCCACGATAACGGTATTTTCCTTGGTGACCTTGACCTGACGGGCGCGGCCCAGCATGGAGAGGTCGGCAGTCTTCAGCTCATAGCCCAACTCTTCGCTGATGACCTGGCCGCCGGTGAGGATGGCGATATCCTGAAGCATTTCCTTGCGGCGGTCGCCGAAGCCGGGGGCCTTGACGCAGACCACGTTGAGGGTGCCGCGCAGACGGTTTACCAGCAGGGTGCTGAGGGCTTCGCCCTCCACGTCCTCGGCGATAATGACCATCTTCTTGCCGGACTGAACCATCTGCTCCAACAGGGGAAGGATGTCGGCGATTACAGAGATTTTCTTATCGGTGATGAGGATATACGCGTCGTCCACAACGGCTTCCATCTTCTCCATGTCGGTAGCCATGTAGGGGGAGATATAGCCACGGTCGAACATCATGCCCTCAACGACCTCGCTGTAGGTCTCGCTGGTCTTGGATTCCTCGATGGTGATAACGCCGTCAGCGGAGACCTTCTCCATTGCCTCGGCAATCAGCTTGCCAATCTCGGCATCGCCGGAGGAGACAGCGCCTACGCGGGCAATGTCATCGGTGCCGTTGACCTTCTGGGAATCGGTCTTGATGGATGCTACGGCGGCTTCCACGGCCTTGGCAACGCCCTTCTTCATGACGATGGGGTTGGCGCCGGCGGCCAGGTTCTTCAGGCCTTCGCCTACGATGGCCTGGGCCAGCAGGGTGGCGGTGGTGGTGCCATCGCCGGCCACATCGTTGGTCTTGGTGGAAACTTCCTTAACGAGCTGCGCGCCCATGTTCTCAAAGGGATCGTCCAGCTCAATTTCCTTGGCAATGGTGACGCCATCGTTGGTGATGAGGGGAGCGCCGAACTTCTTATCCAGCACCACGTTGCGGCCTTTGGGGCCGAGGGTGACTTTAACGGTATCGGCGAGCTGGTTGACGCCGGTTTCCAGAGCCTTGCGGGCGTCCTCGCCGCGCTTGATTAACTTAGCCATAGTTTAATTACCTCCAACAATCTCGTCGCGCCCGCTGGGCGCGGGAAAAATTTTTTTGATAAACGCCCCTCCCGGGGGCAGTGAAAGGGGAAGACGGTAGATTACTCGACAATCGCCAGAATGTCGCCCTGGCGGACGATAGTGAATTCATCATCGCCGATTTTCACGGTGGAGCCGGAATACTTGTCGGTAATGACCTTGTCGCCGGGCTTGACGGACATGACGATCTCCTTGCCGTCTACCATGCCGCCGGGGCCCACGGAAACGACTTCCGCCACGGAGGGCTTCTCCTTTGCGGTGGATGTGAGGATGATGCCGCCTTTCGTGGTTTCCTCGGCCTCCATGGCCTTCAGGACTACGCGGTCTGCTAAGGGTGTAAGCTTCATTGCTGGGTTCCTCCTATATCAATTTTTTTGAAAACAATGTTGAGCACCGTTAGCACTCTGCGTTTTGGAGTGCTAACGGTGCTTATCTTACATCATCCTGCCGCATATTGCAAGAGGGTTTTGGCAAAAATTTGCCCCTTTTACAAAAAGTTCACATTCTAAGGGCAGCCAGCCGGCCTATGGCAGCGGCCGGAAGGTGGCGTTGGGGTCACACCCTGCGGGACCGAAAAACTGTACCTTTTTCTCCGATAGCCGCAGTGCCACCTGTTTGCTGCGGGTGATCTCTCCGTCCAGGCAGGTGACTACCGGCCCCTCGTGGGATTCGATCCGTATTTCTTTAGCGGTGTAGCACTGGGCGATTTCGGGGAACTTGTAATAGCGGCCCACCGAATAGTCCCCTACCAGCCGCAGGAAGGTGGCCCTGCTGGCGCCGCGTACCACCAGCGTATTCAATATGCCGTCGTCCATCCTGGCTTCCGCCGCAGGCATGAAGCCTCCGCCGTAATACCGCCCGTTGCACACCGCCACCAGGACGAAGGAATCCTGGGGCAGGCGCTCTCCGTCCACGGTGACGGTCCAATGGTGCCGCAGGCTCCGAAGGAGGAAGTTTACACCCAAGGAGACGATATAGCTGCCCTGCCCGCCTAAAAGGGGGAGTTTGCCATATGTATGCACACCGTCCGCCACTTGGGCGTCAAAGCCGGAGCAGGCTACCGTAAGCGCCAGGCGGCCGTTGCAGTCGATGGCGTCCAGCGGGAGCACAGGCCCGTCCCACAGGTTTTCCGCATCGGAAAACAGCCCGGCCTTGTCCCCGAAATTTTTCAAGAAATCGTTGCCAGTACCGACCGGGATGCAGGTCATGGCGGCGTTCCCGTATCCGGCGATGCCGTTGGCGGCTTCGTTCATAGTGCCGTCGCCGCCGCAGGCGTAGACGCGGACTTCTTCTCCGGATTGGGCCAGATTCCGTGCCGTTTCCATCGCGTGGCCGGGGCGTTTGGTAAGGATGCAGTCCACGTCCAGGCCGTGCCCCGCGGCAAGGCCCTTTGCCATAGACATCAGCTCCGCGGTGCAGCCCTTTTTCCCAGCGGTGGGGTTGATAATGAAAACATGCTTCATAGTTTCCCGCCCTCGCTTCGCTTGAAATAATCTCTGGCTCGCGCCGCGTCCTGAAGAATCTGCTCCCGCAGGGCTTCCAGGCTGTTAAACCGCCTTTCCGGCCGGAGCATCGTCAGAAAGGCTACCCGGCATGCAGCGCCGTACAGTTCAGGTGCAGTGTCCAGCAGGTGGCTCTCAATGGTTACATCGCCATCGGTGTCTACCGTAGGCCGTACGCCCACATTGGTCACGGCGGGGTACACCCGTCCCCCCACTTCCGCCCGGGCTGCGTAAACGCCGAAGGCAGGGACGAGCTGCCGGGGGTCGGGGATCAGATTCACCGTAGGCATCCCCAGATGGACGGTGCCGATCCGTTTCCCGTGCCGCACAGGGCCGGAAATCATGAAGGGCCGCCCCAGAAAACGGGCCGCGCCTTCCGCGTCTCCACGCTCCAATTGGGCGCGGATGTGGGTGGAGCTGATGGTCACGCCGCCCAGGGTTACGGCGGGGATGATATCGCAGCCCATGCCTAAATCTGCCGCGCGGCGCTGCAAGAGGAGGGCGCTGCCCTGGTTTTTGTGGCCAAAGCGGAAGTCATGTCCCGCTACCAGCCATCCCGCCTGGTAGGGGCCTGCCAGCAGGTCTACAAAGTCCTCCCAAGGCATGGTCATTATGGTACGGTCAAAGGGGATGACAATGACCTCCATCCCTGGGAAAAGCTCCTCTACCGCCTGCCGCCGGGCTTCCGCCGTAGTCAGCAGCGGCACCGGCAGGCCTGTGACGAACTCCCGTGGGGAGCGGTCAAAGGTCACCACCGCCGGGGCCATCCCCAGCTGCTCCGCCTGTTCCGCCGCCCGGCGGAGCAGGGCTTGGTGCCCCAGGTGGACGCCATCGAAAAAGCCCAGGGCAATGACTCTTTTTCTGTTTTTGTCCATGGCTCCCTCCTGCGCGTTTATCCGCCGAAAAAGTTTTTGACAGACCGCAGCTCCCCATTTTCCCACCGGCTCAGGCAGAGGAACTCCTTCTCCCGGCTATAGACCCGGTACTGTCCCGGCTCCAGCCCGGGGGCGGGGATGGGGCTTCCATTGCGCACCATCCGCTCCATCCGGGGTGAGGCCAGCAGGAAAACCGGACAGCCCGCGAAAAAGCAGTCTACCGGCATCAGCATGGCTCCGCCCTGCTCCTGGACCTGTTCCAGGGTTACAGCATCCTCCAGCGTAAACCCTGCCGCCATGGTCCGGCGCAGGCTGCTCATACACCCGCCGCAGCCCAAGGCTTCCCCGATGTCGTGGCATAGGGTGCGCACGTAGGTTCCTTTGGAGCAGCGGATCCGCAGAAGGTATTCCGACTCTCCAGTTTGCTCCAGGACTTCCAGGCCGTGGATAGTGACGGGGCGGGGGTCCCGGTGGATCTCTTTCCCGGCCCGGGCCAGTTCATAGAGCTTTTTCCCATTGCGCTTGATGGCGGAATACATGGGCGGGATTTGCTGGATTGCTCCGGTAAACCGGGGCAGAACCGTTTCCAATTCATCCCGCCCGGCGGTGACGGGGCGGGTTTCCAGGACCTCGCCGGAGCTGTCCTGGGTGTTGGTGGCAACACCCAGGCGCAGTCCCGCGATATACTCTTTGCCGCTGTTTTCCGCGAATTCCACCGCCTTGGTGGCGGTACCCACGAATACAGGCAGTACGCCGGTGGCCATGGGGTCCAAGGTCCCGCCGTGGCCGATCCGTTTTTCTTTTAGAAGCCCTCGAAGCTTGGCGCATACGTCCATGCTGGTCCAGCCGGAGGGCTTGTCAATTACGATGATTCCACTGGGCATAGGTTATTCCGCCGTACTGCCGGTAGAGCCGGGGGCAATATCGCTGTTTTCCGCGCTTCCGGTATCGCCAGTGGCGCCGGTATCCCCGGTATCGCCAGTATCCGGATTCTGCTCAGGATGCAGGGTTTGCAGGGTATCCACGTAGCCGTTGTAGAGGCTTCCGATGTCCAGGCTGTCCAGCTTTTCGCTGCGCACGATGCCCTCCATTGCCGCTTCCATCTTCTCATTGAGGTAGTCAGTCAGGTTAGTGGTGGCAAGGGATGCCAGATGCTCGCTGGTCAACTCCTTGCGCAGGAGGATATGGTAGCCGTAGTCGCTCTCCACAATGCCGCTGATTTCGCCGGGCTTGAGCTGGAAAGCGGCGTCTTTAAACTCCTGGACGAAATTGGTGTTAGGATTGATCAGATAGCCGGCGCCGGATTCCCGGCCGGGGTCCTCGCCGTGGGTGTTGGCAAGCTCGGTAAACAGGTTTTCCAGATCATCGCTGGCTTGCAGCTGGGAGAGCAGGTCTTCAGCCAGGGCTTTTTTCTCCGCGATTTCATCCTCAGAGAGCGGCTCGTTCGTCTCCGCGTTTTTAGTGGCCAGGAGGATGTGGTCCACGTAGGCGTTATCCTCACCGGGGGCCTTGTAGATATCGCTGGAAGGATCCTGGGCCAGCTCCAGAAGGTGCTGGTAGAGGTAGTTGGACGCACTCAGGCGGCTGTGGGTGGCCCGGCTGAGACCCGTTTCGTACAGGCTTTGGTCAAAAGCTTCCTCGCTGCCGGCCTGCTCCACCATCTGGGCAAGCTCTTCCTCCATCGCGGCCTTGTCCTCGTCCGTCAGAACCACATTGTGGGCGGCGGCTACATTTTCCATCAGCGCGTAGGACAGGGCGTTATTTTCTGCCTGCTCCCGGGCCATCTGGGCCAGGGGGGTACCCTCCACGGACTGGTCCCACTTGACCTTGCCGTCCTCGTCCACGGCATCGGTATACATGCCATAGGCCGCGCTGAACATATTAAGCTGGTATTCCAGGCCGTTGCAGGTATACATCAGCCAGTAGAGGTACATATCCGCCGGAACGGCGTTCCCGTCCATTTCCAGCACCGTTTCCTGCATATCCAGATCGGTGAGTGTAGTGAATATGCTGCCAGGATCCTGGGATTGATCCGGCTGTTCCTCCGGCCCGGCTTTGCCGCAGCCCGCGCACACGCTCAGCAGAAGGAGAAGGGCCATCAGCCCGCTAAAAGTTTTCTTCATGATTTTGCATCCTTTTCATCTTATAAAATGTTTTTCTGCCCCGTCCAGCATTGGGCCGGGCAAGGCGCACATATTATCATCATACCACGGTTTCCGCCGGGATACAATGGTTTTGTAGTGAACCGGGCGGTTTTTTCCTTTGGAGACTGGGAAAACCGGCCGAAGGACGCATTTGGTGTCCTCCGGCCGGTTCTTTGTTTACATCTGTACGACTTCCTCCGCTGGCTTCTGGCAGGCCTTGACGGATGTTACATGGAGTACTGGGCCGTCCCCCTCGTAGGGGTCCCAGTGTTCCACCGCCACCTGGGCTGTGATCTCCACCCAGGCCCGCTCGGGGATGCTGCTCACATCGTATCCGATGCAGGCCAAGGCCAAAAAGGTCATGTCCTCCGCGCAGCAGACCATAGCAAACCGTCCAGGGGTGAAGTAGCGGCCATACTGGGGGGGCTTGCACATAATGGCGCGGTAAACCACGGTTTTCCCGGCGTACATCTCCGGGTTATCCATGATTTCCACGTACCAGAGACCGAAGTCCTCGTCAGAAATCCGGATCTCCGGCGCGGCCAGGTCGAAAGCGGAGACGGTGCCGTCCATATAATCCTCGCTTTCGCCGTTTTCCTTTTCCAGATAGATGTCCGCCCGGCGGTTGATGAGCCGCAGGTTCCGCTTCCGCAGGGCGGTACACAGCTCGTCCGTGCAGCGGTTAATGCAGATCATGTCTGCGTTGCGCAGCTTCTCCGACATCAGGGACGCCATATTCTTGGTGTACATCTCAAAGGTAGGCCCTTCCGCTGTGGCAATGATTTGGTAAAGGACCCAGTCCTGGGGCATGGCGTTCACGTAAAAATCCTGGATCTGCCACATGCCGTTGTACTCCACGATAACCTGGGATGCGCGGCACTTTTTCCGCTCCGTTTCCAGGAAGTCCGGCGTGAGGGTTTCCAGATCCTCCACTGCTACCACGGTGACGTTGCGCAGCAGCTTGGGGTCATAGCCGGTCTCGCCCTCCTCGCAGCACAGCAGCATGGTACGGTCCTCCATAGCGAAACCATCGGAGAGGATGCCGTTGATGAAGGAGGTTTTTCCGCTGTCCAGGAAACCGGTAATGAGATAGACGGGGTAGACTTTCTCCTGAGCCATAGTCACACCTCAAAAAGGGCCTTCAGGCCGTCCTGGTTCAGCTTGCTGCCGATAACGCACAGCCGTCCGGTGTAATCGGCGGGGCCAGTGCGAACCTGGTGCTCCTCGGGGACATAGTCAAAGTGGAGCCAAGTGCCATCCCCGGCGGGGACGATGCCTTTGGCCCGCAGCACCGGGCCGTAAGCGCCGCCGTCCAAAGCGGTGAGGATGCTCTCCAGCTTCCCAGCGGTGAAGGTGCGGGTAGTCTCTATGCCCCAGCTTGTGAATACCTCATCGGCATCGTGGCCATGATGGTGATGCTCGTGGCCGTGATGGCAGCACTCGTGTTCATGCTCATGATGTTCGTGGTTGTGATGGCAGCACTCGTGTTCATGCTCATGATGCTCGTGGCCGTGATGGCAGCACTCGTGTTCATGCGCATGATGTTCGTGGTTGTGATGGCAGCATTCATGTTCGTGCTCGTGGTGGTGATGGCCGCCGCAGACGGGGCATGCTTCCGCTTCTTCCTCCGCCAGAAGGTCTGCCGCCAGGGTATTGCCCTGCTCCATCGCGCCCAGCAACTGTGCGCCGGTGAGCTGGTCCCAGGGGGTGGTGACGATGGGGGCGTCCGGATTTTTCTCCCGCAGGAGGGCCACGGCGGCTTCCAGCTTTTCCCTGTCCATCTTCTGGGTGCGGCTGAGGATGACAGCCCCGGCATACTGGATCTGGTTGGTATAGAACTCGCCGAAGTTCTTCATATACACCTTAGCTTTGCCCGCATCGGCTACCGTTACCGCACAGCCCAGGGCCATCTCCGGCACCTGTTCCGCAACATCCTGGACGGCGCGGATGACGTCAGAGAGCTTGCCCACGCCGGACGGCTCGATAAGGATGCGGTCGGGGTGGAACTGATCCATCACTTTTTTCAAAGCCACGCCAAAATCGCCCACCAGGGAGCAGCAGATGCACCCGGAGTTCATCTCGGAAACCTCCACGCCCGCGTCCTTGAGGAAACCGCCGTCAATGCCGATTTCGCCAAACTCGTTCTCAATGAGGACGAGTTTTTCGCCCTTAAGGGCTTCGTCCAGGAGCTTCTTGATCAGCGTGGTCTTGCCAGCGCCCAGGAAGCCGGAAATTACGTTTACCTTAGTCATGGGGGATACGCCTCTTTCTTAAAATAATATCAAACCTATCATAACCCATTTTTTGAAAATTGCAAGAGGTTTTCCGGTTTTCCTGGAGAAACTGTATGAGGTACAGCCAGGCCTTCCGCTGAGAATCTTAATAAATCCTTCCATGAATTTCCCTTGCATTTGACGGTTGGGCGTGGGATAATATATTTAAAAATCGAGCGCCGCCTGACCGGCGGTAAAGGAGGAGTTCCCTTGGCGCAGAGCTTTCAGGAAATGACACAGGACATTATCAGCCACCCCTTCTTTTTACAGCTCCGGGACTGTCCGCACCACGGAGGGGAGAACTCTTTATACATCCACTCTATTGACACCGCTAAATGCGCCTACCGGCTGGCCCGGCGCTTTGGGCTGCGGGAGGAGAGGGTCCGCGCCCTGACAAGGGCGGCGCTGCTCCACGACTTTTTCGGCTACGACTGGCAGAGCGACCGGCACAAGCGGTATATGGACCGCTACTCCGGCTGGGAACGGGTACGGCATATGCACGCGTTCATTCATGGCTCCCATGCCGCGCGCCGGGCCGCCCGGATGTTCGGACTGGACCAGCGGCAGCAGGACGCGATTGCCAGCCATATGTTCCCCCTGGCTTCCTGGCCTAAGAGCTCAGAAGCGTGGCTGCTGACGCTGGCGGATAAAATGGTGGCGTCACGGGAGGTCAGCGAGACTGTGGGATGGCATGTTAAAGGGTGGTACCATAAGCTGAAGCCCAGCCGCCGCCAGCACTGAGGGATAGAAAAATGGCCCTATTCTAAGCCGATGCCGTCAGTGGCTGTTTGAGCAGCAGACGCTAGAACGCCGCGTCAAACCCCATATTCCGTGCAAAAGCACGCTGGAAGCCAGGCTGCTCCGCCAGTTCTATAAAGGTGATGCGTTCCGCAAGCTCCTGCGCGCGGCGCAGTTCCCGTCCGCTGCATGCCAGCATTTTTGCACCACCGCCCGCCGCGTTGCCGGCCACCGAGATCTTTCCCAGTAAAACCGGCGGCAGCAAACCGATCCGGCAGGCGCTTTCCGGGCGGAGGTAACTGCCGAAGGCGCCTGCCAGCAGGATCTTGCCGATCCCCTCCAGGCCGATCCCGAGTTGGGCGGCCAACAGCTCAATCCCGGTGGCAATCGCGCCCTTGGCGAGCTGGAGCTGCCGGATGTCGTCCTGCGTCAGATATATCTCTCCGGCTAGCCGGACGGTCCTCTGGCCATCCAGCATTTCGTCCGTCAGCAGCCGGCCGCGCCGGTTAAGCAGTCCGGCATCCAGCAGCGCCGCCGCCGCATCGATCAGCCCGGAACCGCAGATGCCTGCCGCCTTTCCACCGCCGATTACGCTGCACTGGATGCCGCCGTCCTCCAGCCAGACGTGGTCGATGGCGCCTTCTGCCCCGCGCATGCCAAACCGGATGTTGGCACCCTCCAGCGCAGGCCCCGCCGCCGCTGCGCAGGCGGCCATTTGCCGACTGCTGCCCAACACCAGTTCACCGTTTGTGCCAATGTCTATCATTAATACGGTCTCTTCCGCTTCATACATCCTGGTGGAAAGCACACAGCCGATTGTGTCTGCACCAACATAACCAGAAATGGCGGGGACAATCAGCAGTACCGCGTTTGCACATACCGGGAGGCAGTCGCGCGCTGCCCGGGTTTCTGCCTTGGTTAAAACCGGGGAAAAAGGGACTGCTGCCAGGTTCTTCGGGGAAATCCCCAGGAAAAGCTGCTGCATACAAGGATTTCCGACCACCGATACCACGGCGATTTCTTCCGGGCGGATGCCCACGCGGCGGCAAACCGTCTGGATTAGCCCGGTCATCCCTGCCCGCAGCACAGCCGTTAAATCCGCAAGCGCCCCACGGAGGGCGGCGTGTATCCGTGTCACAACATCCGCGCCATAGGCGGATTGGGGGTTGAGCATACTGGCGCAGGCCAGCTCTTTCCCGGTCTTCCCATCCAGAAGGTAGCACACTACCGTGGTTGTCCCGATATCAAAGGCAAGCAAAGGCCCTTGTTTGATAGGCGCCGCCTGTTCCACTGTGCCCCAACTGTCCGACAAAATCTCTGCTTTAGGCTGGGGAGGCAGGGTCACGACCGCCATATCCTGTGAAACGATGGCCTGGCAGGCTGGCACTGTCTGGCTGTCTATGATGACACGGCATTTGCCGCAAGTCCCCTGTCCGCCGCAGGGCGCGTCGGGAGACAGGCCGGCCCTGCGCAGAACGGGAAGCAATTTTTCACCCGTTTCCGCCGTCACAGTCCGGCCGTCAGGAAGTATTTTTATCTGTATTTTCATCCGTATTCTCCTTTCCTGCAGCCAGTACGCCTTGACAGGCCGAAGGCCGCAGTGTTACAATAGAAACAGGAAAAATTAATGATTATTTGTGGCTTAGAGGGGCGGTAAAGATGGAGAATTTGATTTGCGCAAAATGCGGCGTCCCGTTGGAAAAGCGCCGCACGGCGTTTCAATACCTAGGATATGAAATCTATGAGGAGCTCCCCCGCTGCCCAGTGTGCGGGCAGGTTTATCTGGACGAGGCCCTGGTTCGGGGGCGGATGCACGAGGTGGAGACCGAGGTAGAGGATAAATAGCGGATACAGGCTTGCACTGATTATACCAGCCAGTACGGCGGCGCGCAAGCGCGGCTGCGGGGGGAGAGGAGTTTTGCCCTATGGATTATAATGCGCAGATGGAGTGTGCCCTTATGCGGGGGTGCTGCTGTTCCGAAACGCTGGTGCGCTTCGGGCTGATGCTGCGCGGAGAGGAAAACGAGCCATTTGCCCTGGCCGCTTCGGCCCTCTGCGATGGAATTCACAGTGGATATGCCTGCGGTGCGCTGACGGGCGGCGCGCTGCTGCTGGCAATGTTTGACCGGGCCTTTGCGGCCAGAACCATGATCCCGGAGCTGGTCCAGTGGTTTGATGATACCTACGGCATGGAGTATGGTTCCATCAATTGTGAGGACATCACCCAGGGAGACCTCCACTGCAAAGCGGAGCGTTGCCGCATGCTGGTGCTGGCCGTGGGAAACCGGTGTACCGGACTGCTGGAGCGATATGGATATTTGGCGCGTAAAGGAGACGAACAATGAAAATTGCCGCAATGACGGAAGGACCGGACTGGAACAGCCCGGTCGCAGAGACCTTTGCCGCTGCGGAATGGCTTCTGATTTTGGAGATGGAGCCGGCTGGCGTTATCGCAGCTATTCCCCGCAATGGGCTGCCGGACTGCGATTTGGCGCGGGAAATTGTAGCGCATGATTGTGAAGCCGTCCTGTGCGGACCGGTGGAGGAAGCACCCTTCGTCATCATAGCGGACGAGGGCTGCGTCACCCGCTACCAAGCCGCCGGGCTGTCTGCCAGGACAGCGGTTCGGGAGATGGAAGCCTACCATCTTTCTATGGTTCCTGATTTCATTGGCGGGACTGGATGTGGCTCCGGGGGTGTAGATGCCTGCCGGGGCCACCACGTATGAAGGGAAAGAAGGAAGGAAAATGCGCAAGCCCTTTCGAGACACGCGTTCTGTCTGCCCTGTCTGCCTGAGGCCGGTCAAGGCGCAGCTTTGCCGCGAGGAAGAAGCTGGCGCGGTATTTCTCCAGAAATCTTGCCCCAGCCATGGGGCCTTTTCCGTACCAGTATGGCGCGGAAAGGTGCCGTTTGACCAGTGGACCGCCAACGCCAAACCCCTCGGGCCGGAGGAGGGGCTATACTGTCCTTCCGCCTGCGGCATCTGCCCTGAGCATGGACAAGGAACCTGTTGTGTCCTGCTGGAGGTCACGCGGCGGTGCGATCTTTTTTGCCAGTACTGCTTTGCCAATGGCGGCGGGATGGCAGAGGATCCGCCCTTGGACGAGCTGAAACGCGCTGTAGATGACATCCTCCGGCAGTGTGGGAAGCCGCTGCTTCAGCTTTCCGGCGGTGAGCCGTCCCTGCGGGATGACCTGCCAGAGCTGATTGCCTATGCCCGAAAACAGGGCTGCGAAACAATCCAGCTGAACACCAATGGCCTACGGCTCGCCAGAGAGCCGGAATATGCGGCCCGTCTGGCGGAAGCCGGACTTTCCATCGTATTTTTGCAGTTTGACGGGGTATCGGACCAGGTGTATGAGGCGCTGCGGGGGGCGAAGCTCTATGAGGAGAAAATGCGCGCCATTGAAAACTGCAACCGGGTGCGGACGGGTGTTACGCTGGTTCCCACCGTAGTGCGGGGCGTCAACGACCAAATGCTGGGGGAGATTATCCGGCTGGGCGCGTCCCTGTCTCCGGCTGTGCGGGGTGTTCATTTCCAGCCGGTCTCCCACTTCGGGCGCTATCCGGTGGTGCCCCAGGATGGCATGCGCATCACCCTGGACGAGCTGATTGACGGTATCTGCCGTCAAACCGGCCTATCCCTTGATGTATTCCAGCCTTCCTGCTGCGACCATCCCTTGTGCGGCTTTCACATCAGCGCGCTGGCCAGTCCATGCTGCTGCGGCGTGAAGCCGCTGCCGGTTTCCAGACAGGGGGCCGTGAGCACGGCGGAGCAGAATCGGGACTATATTGCCCGCCGCTGGCAGCGAGGCTCGTCCCAAGACGGGGAGGATGCCGGACCGCTGAATGATCCAAAAGCATTGGATATGAACGCTTTCCTCCGGCTGCTCAGAACCCGCAGCTTTACTATTACCGCCATGGCATTTCAAGATGCGTGGAACTTGGATATCGAACGGCTGCACCGGTGCAGCCTGCATGTTTACAACAAAGGAATGGTGAAGCCGTTTTGTGCCAATTACCTGACTGCCGCGCAGGCGGAAAATTAAGCCCCTGCCACCCTTCCGTGATTGCGGGGAAGCTGCCGCAGGACGGCCGGATTGTGGAGATTGGCTGTGGTTGTGGTGTTTTGCTGTCCTATCTGCTGGGCCAAGGGCGCGATGTGACCGGCGTGGAACCGGAGCCGGGCCGCTTCCCACCGGTGGAGGGAGCCCGGATCCTGGCCGGGCGGGCGGAGGACCTTCCGCTGCCGGACGAGAGCTGTGAAACCACTATTATGGAGTGCGTTTTTTCCCTGTGCCAGCCGGAAGCGTCTGTCCGGGAACTTGCCAGGGTTCTGGTGCCGGGAGGAACAGCCGTCATTGCAGATATGTTCTCCCAAGCGGAGGGAGTCACACTCCACCACAGCCCCATGGTCAGGCGTGTTTGCCCTGCTGGCGGGCTGTATGCTTATTTTCAAGAGCGGTTCACCCTCTGCTCCTTTGAGGATCATACCACCGGCTTGCGCAGCATGTTTTTGCAGGCGGTACTACAGGGTACGGCGGGGGATCTCCTGTCCCCGGGGGATTTGCAGATATTAAAACAGGCAAAGGCAGGGTATGGCATATGGATATGGAAAAAACGCTGTTGCTCTTAAACCAGCAGATTGCCTACGCCCGAAGGAGCTGTTCCTTCTATACCGCGCTGCCGGAGACTCCCTTGACGGATCTCCGGCAGCTTTCCGGTTTTCCCATGGTGACGGCGGAGGATCTGTCCCTGCGGGGGGCGGATATGCTCTGTTGCCACCCCTCCAAGGTGCGCCGCATGGTGACGCTTGCCACATCCGGTACCACCGGCCCTCATAAACGGCTGGCCTTTACGGAAGGCGATCTGGAAAAAACCATTGACTTTTTTCACCACGGCATGCGTGCCCTTTGTGGCAGCGGTGATGCCGTTGCCATTTTTATGCCCGGAAACGCCCCCGATGGGCTGTGCAGCCTTCTGTCGGAGGGACTTCGCCGTTTCGGAGCGGTTCCATACGTCTACGGGGCCATTTCTGATTTCCACGATGCGGCCCGCTTTTGCCGGGAAATCTGTCCTCAGGTGCTTATCGGCATTCCTGCACAGATGCGCCGCCTTGCCCTGACAGACCGCAGCCTGCGGCCGGATATCGTGCTGTTGTCTGCGGACTATATTGCTGCCCCCCTGGAAGATACGGTGGCCCGCTGCTGGCAGTGCCAGGTCTACGTTCACTACGGCCTGACAGAGAGTGGACTTGGCTGTGCTGTGGAGACGCCTCGCCGGCGAGCCATGGAGGTGCGGCCAGATGTCCTGTTGGAGACGCTTTCCAGCGGAGAAATCATCCTCACCACACTAGAGCGGGAAGCCATGCCCTTGATCCGCTACCGAACCGGGGATCTGGGTCTCTTGCGGCCGGATGGCTGCCTGGATGCGGTGTTTGGCCGGATAGCCGAGCTGGACAAGCCCGTCCCCATTTACTGGCTGGATGAGTTGCTGTTTGGCCTGGATGATGTGCGGGACTTTTCCGCACGATTTGGGGAGGGTGTGCTAGAAGTGTCCGTCGTTGGGGAGACGGCGCGCGCCGCGCGCCGTCTGAACAGCGCCTTTCCTGCCTATGAAGTGCGGACAATCCCGGTATCCGCGCTGGAATGCCAGGGATCTGCGAAGCGGGGCGTTGCGCTGCTGCCGCCTACTGCTATCCGCCGGTGTACTCCCCCTTGATGTCCATACGGTGGGAATAGGCGTTGTAAATCACGCGTGCATCTCCACCGTGATCTGCATATTCGGTCCAGTAGGTGACATAGCCGATCTTCAGGTGGCATATCCGGTGTCCGCTCGCCCTGTCCACTAGGAATTTCTGTTCTTTTTCACATGTCTCGATCGCCTGAGCCAGATCCTCTTCCAGGATGAGGTCCTCGCTCATCCGGGCAGCGGTACGGCTGTCCATAACCAATTTCAGCATGGCTTCCTCCTTCGCGCGGCTGCCCTCCGCCGCCGGATACGTCTCCAGAAGCTCCCACTTCAAGGCCCTGCGGTTGTTCCTTCGGGCGGTGGCAGTAGGTGGTGGGCGGAATCCTTCGTTGATGCCTGCCGTCAAGTCTAAAATATGACGGCAGGTTTTTCCTTGGGCGGAGAGAATATCCCGGCAGTTTGTGCAATAGGTGATATAGGGAAGCCCGCTCTGCTCCGCCTGTTCCTGGGCCTGTACCTTGGCCACTAATGGGTTGACCGTAGAGCCGTGCCCACCCCAGCTACAGCACTGGGCCATGTCTCTGCTGTACTTGAGCTCCTCCAGTTGGACACCGCACTGCTGTGCCAGCGCACGCACCGCCGACTGAAGTGCGGGGAATCCCCGGCTGGAACAGGGATCAAATACCGCTGCTGGCTCCAGCGGCTCGTTTCTGGATGGAAGCTCCAGCATCTCATAGACGCTCTGTATTGGGATCTCCGGCAGGTACTCCCGAAATATCCGGAGACATGACGGACAGGATACCAAGAGCACCGGATGTCCTGCCCGTTCCCAGAATTGGCGTAATATTTTATGTTCCGCCTGAAAACACACCGCGTCCCCGGCCCACAGGGCCGGTGCGCCGCAGCATCGCAGCAGCAAGGCGGTCCCTGGATGTTGGCTTAACAACTTCCGATATGTCAGCGTCACATAGCGGGGGTCAGATCCGCCCGCCTGACAGCCCGGGAAAAATAAATATTCGCATTTCTCCTGCGGCATGTGGAACACTGCCGCTTGGGGGCCGTTAGAAAACGCCATGTCCCGCATCCAAAAAGAGTGGTGGGCTGGTGGCAGCAGTCCGCGGGTACACAACTCCGTCCTGGAGCGGAGAAGGAATGCGCCTATATCTATTTGGGATGGGCACACCTGTTTGCAAAGCCCGCAAAAGCTGCAAGCGCCAATTTCCCGCATTCCTGCCCGGCCTTGTGTCTCCGGAAATACATTTAGTGCCAGCCCGACATCTTTGGACAGATCCCGGGGTGTCTGCCCATATTGCCGCAGCAGGACACAGTTTTCCATGCAGGCGGAACAATCGCACAGGGTGCACCGCCCGGCTTCCTGCCGTGCTTCTCCTTTGGAGAGGACTGGACGGTTGAAGCCCGGTGCCGGCCAGCCGGCCCCGCCGGGAGTTGCCGTTTGAGACGGTTTTGGTCTGCCGGTTTTCAAAAACCATGTAATGGAATCCGCCACCCTGGCCCCCTCCACCAGCTCTTCCACCGGGGAAAGCCCTGCCGGGCTGTGGAAGATATGGGAGGCTTCGCGCTCCAGCGCAACCCCCGATGACAGGTAGATCACGTCAAACGCCAATTCCTCCGTGCTGGCAACAGGGTGGTTCAGATGGAACTGGCAGACGGTGGTTTGAAATTCTTTCATCACCGCAGGCTCCAGGACTTCCCTGGGAATATCCCGCTCTAGCCCAGCGCAGATCCGGTCCTTTTGTTCAAAAACCGATACGCTGTAATTAAGAAGTGACAGCCGGAGGGCGCAAGACAATCCGGAAAGGCCCGCCCCTACAACGGCGATCCGCTCCGCCTTGGCCGGGAGGTTGTACTGGACCGGTTTCGTGGAGCGGGCGTAGGCTAGGGATGCCTGTTCCAGGGCAGGCATGTCCACTGGCTGCCCCAACACCTCCCGGCAAGCGCCTTGACAGGCTGCCGGACAGATTCTCCATACCAGCTCCGGGAAACCTACCGCATCCCGGTATAGATGAAAGGCCGCGTTGAAGCTGCCTTTTTTTATTTTGCCCAAAAAGTCCCGCACATTCCATGGAAACGGGCAGGCCAAGCTGCACGGCGCGTCTCTGCCATGAATGCATCTCTGCTCGATCTCGTTGCATGAAAGTTCGTTTTCCATATGCTGTCTCCTTTCCCACTTCCTGCGGTTCTATCCATGAAATTTACATTGTGCGGCAGCCGCCCCGCCTGTATAGACAGGCGGGGCGGCGCAACGCAGGATACTGCGTATTGTTTGTTACAGCTCTACGATGCCCTTCGTCTCATCCTTCTTTTTTTCTGCCGCCGTAAGCTTGCTGTTATCTCCAGCGGACATGGATGCAATCAGCCGGGCAACCCAGTCCGAAGGTACAGGGGTATCCATCAGCTCCTCCAGCTCATCGTAGAAATCGGAACCCAGGAAATAGGGCGCAGGAGATATCTCACCGGCTGCGTTTTTTTCCAGGCCCGCCTTGATTTGTTCTGGCCGCGCGGGGATACTGTAAATCCGTACCCCCACGGCGTCATGGATGCCGTTGAGGAAGGCGTTGTGTTCGCCGGAAAAGAAGCACTCGGACAACCCGTTGGAGCCAAAAGGACCAGCAGGGCAAGGATCATCCTCGATCCAGACCACTTCCATCTGGTCTGGGATCTCGTCAATCGCGGGCAGGCCCGCGCCGATGATGTTGCCGTGGCGCTTCACATCGTCATAGTCCTCCGTCAGCGCATAGCCGATGCTCTGGGCGTAGCCGCCGTAGACCTGGCCCTCTGCCGAGAGACGGTTGGCGATCTTGCCACAGTTGGCCCAGGCCTTGACGCTGAGCACCTTTGCTTTACCGGTGGTGGTATCCACGCCTACTTCCGCCACACAGAAACCGATCATGGGCTTGGGCTGCCGGCCGCCCAGGCCGGTGCTGTAATCAATCTTCACATAGTCCTGCGGGGTGATGGTAAAATGTCCCAGGAAGGAGGTTTCCAGCCCCTCTGCCACCATCTCCTCGTATGTGCGGTAGGTTCCGTCCGGCTTTTTCATAGCCGCCAGCATCAGATTCGCGGCTTCCCGGATCGCGCCGCCGTTCATGAAATGGGAGCGGCTGCCAGCGGAAATACCGCTGTTAGGGCAGTCCTGGGAATCGTTGATATCCAGGACGATATCCTCTGGCTTTACCTCCATGGGCTTAAGGGCTTCCAGGGCGCTGGCCAGGCTGCCGATGTCGCCGCCCTGGCCCATCTCATGGTAGGTGTTGTAGACATAGATCTTGTTGTCCGCCTTGATCTCCAGCCGTGCTTCGGCCTTGTCTTTGTTGCTGCCCAGGGGAATGAAGAACATGGGGGCAATGCCGACACCCCGTTTCAGTTCTGGCGTGGAATCCTTTTCTGCCCTCGCTTTGCACTGGTGGTAATAGGGGCGGGCCATATCCATGATCCGCTGGTACTGCGTACAGTCAAAGGTTTCGTTGCAGACGGATACATCCCCCTCCTTGAGAATGTTCTGATAACGGAATTCAAAGGGATCCATTCCCAGCTTTTCCGCCATCATATCCATCAGCCCCTCCATGGCCGTGCTGACCTGAGGGATGCCGTAGCCGCGCCATGCGGTCGTATGGTTATGGTTGGTTGTCACCATCCGTACAACGCCACGCACGTTGGGAATGCGGTATGGCACGCCGAAGTGCATGTACTTGGTCATGATAGAATCCGCGCCCTCCACATACGCGCCATGATCCACCGCCAGATCGTATTCCAGCGCCGTCAGCGTTCCGCTTTCGTCACAGCCCAGGCGGCAGTTGGTATACATGGAGGAGCGTTTCCCAGCGTAATGCTGATGTTCCTCCCAGCTCATGACCAGGGAAACAGGCCTGCCGGTAATCACGCAGGCCGCTCCGGCCAGCGCGAAGGACGAGGGGTCGATGGACCAGCCGAAGCTGGCGCCTACTGCGCCGTGCTGCATCACACGGAGATCCTTTTCCTGTACGCCGATGCCCTTTCCAATCGTCATTAAGTTGGGATAGACCGCCTGGGTCTTGCACTGAATGGTCAGCTTCCCGTCCTCGTCCCGGTAGGCGATAACAATATCGCCCTCCATGCTCAGGTGGGGCTGGCGGGAGGTTTTGAACCGGCCGGAAACCTCGTGAGCGGAACTGCGTATGATCTCATCTGCGTCCGCTCCCATGGCGGTATGCTGGGTGATGAACATATTCGGATAGCCGGGGTGGATCTCCACCGCGCCGGGGGCTGCTGCTTCCAGCGGATTCATGTACTCCGGAAGCTGTTCGTACTCCATCCGCACTTTCTTGGCGGCTGCCCGGGCATGTTCTACACTATCGGCCACCACAAGGCCAATGACATCCCCCCAACGGAGAATTTTCTTCTCGCTGAGGACAGGGCGGGTGGGGGCAGTAATCTTGGAGCGGGGATGGGCTACATATTGATTGATTAGGTTATTGCCTCCTGCGGCGTAAATGTCCTTGGCGGTAATGACCTTCACCACGCCGGGCATTTTCTCCGCTTCCTCCGTATGGATGCGCAGGATATTGGCGTGGTGGGTCACCCGGGGCTGAACCAGCGCAACATGGAGCAGGTCGCCGGGCAGCTTCAAACTCATGTCCTCGCCGTAGTCCAGGGTGCCGGTTACCTTGCCCAGCGCGCTGGGGCGCGGCAGCGTGGAGCCGTAGAACTCTCCGCCGCAGCTCTCATTGTGGAACGTGATGTCCTCCATGGACGCTTCGCCACGCATGACCTTTGCCGCAGCCATGACTGCATCTACGATCTGCTTATAGCCTGTACACCGGCAGTAGTTTCTGTTTTTCTTGAACCAAGCCCGCACCTCGTCCCGGCTGGGGCTGGGGTTTTCCTGAAGCAGCTGATAGGCGGAAACGATGAAGCCGGGGGTACAGAAGCCGCACTGTACGCCGCCGTAGTAGATAAACGCCTGCTGTAGTGGGTGCAGGTGCATGGGCGTGCCAACGCCCTCAATGGTAACGATCTTGGCAAATTCAGGGATGGTATTCATTTTTTTTGTGCAGCTTCGTACCACCTTGCCATCCACTAGGACAGAGCACACGCCGCATACGCCGGTACCACACCCGATCTTTACGCCGGTTAATCCAATCCGGCGAAGGACATCCGAAAGGGTATCCTTTTCCAGATCAAATACCACCATGCGGTTCGCGCCGTTGATATTCAGCCAGAGCTTTTTATAGGCCATAGTTGTCTCCTTTTCATGTTTTTATGAGGATACGCCCTCGTTTTCCAGCAGCCGGGTCCGCTGCTCATAAATTTCCCGCATCACAGCCGGATCCACTTTGTAAAACAGCATAACAGCTACGCTGGCGAGGATAATCCCCGTGCTGCCATAGATCATGAGGTTAGAAATACCGGAGGCGATTTCTGGCGTTACCGCCGCGCCGCTGGAATACCCGATGGCGACTAGGCCAAAGGACGCGGCAGCTCCGCCCAAAATCTGGGAACAGCGCAGTGCGGTCCCACCGATGGAGGTGGTGAAAGCTCTGGCATGCACACCAATGGTATGTTCGTTGTAATCAGCAATTTCCATCATAAACGCCGGGATAAAGGCACCGGAAAAGATTTCAAAGAATGCTTTCACCGCTGCCAGGACCAGGAACGCCAGCGGCGCGCCAGATGTGAAGCCCATCATCAGGATGCAGATACAGGCTGCCAGTGAACCAATGATGAACATAGGCTTTTTACCGTAAATATTTGCCAGCCTGCGCCCCAGGAAGTGTCCGATCAGCCCGGAAAAGGTAATGACAGACAGATATGTGCCCATCAGCTCTGGGGTTCCCATTACATAGGTGAAATAGTAGACCAGCAGGGAGGGTAAGATGGTGGACGCTGCTTCCCGGAGGGTAATGACGAGAAAAAAGACACGCATCGGTGGTGAAAATACTTTGACCATATCCCGCAGGCGGACAGGCTTCTGCGCCGGTTCCCGGGCACATAGGTGCCCGTTATCAAAAGGCTTTGTAATGCGGCTGACTACCAGCATACACCCTACGATCACGGTTCCGTAGATCAGGGCGGACATGGTATACCCTCTTTCGGGGGTGGAGAAGCCGTTGAGCAGGTGTACACAGACAAAGCTGAAGCACAGTCCAGCCACAGACCCCATCTGCGCGGAGGCACTGTTGAGCATGATGGTATCCTGTGCATTCCGCCCAAGAGACCCCAGCAAAGACCGGTAGGCCACCCACATCAGGTTATACCCCCAATAGGCCGCCAGGTAAGCTAATACAAAAACGACCGCCTTTGCCCACACTGGAATTTGGAACGCAGTGTAGAACAGCACCATACCCGCCAGAAGGATCACGCTGCCAATTACCATCCAGGGGCGGAATCGCCCGTTTTTACGAGGGAACCGGTCGATATAAATTCCTGCGCCGATCATGGTTATCGCTTCCAGCCATTGCACGCCACTGTAAAGCACCGCCGCCAGCTTCATCGGAAGCTGAAGAATGTCGGTCATATAGACCATCAGATAGTACGAAACAAAAAACAGGAAAAAAGTGAATCCAAACTCTCCCAGCGCATAGCCATATGCAAAAAATACGCTATGGGTTGGCTGGTTTGTGAATCGCTTTGTCTTGATAAGCCTGTCCCCCCTTCATACCGGCGTACGGTGCAGCCAGATGAATGACTGCACCGTACCTGTGGTTTCGCCTGTTACTTCTGGGCTGCGTGGAGTCTTGCTGCCTTTTCCGCCCGGAAGGAATCCAATTCCTGCTCGTCAATTTTATAGAAGATGAAGCAGACGGCAGAGAGGATGCAAACCGCAGCAGGTGCAAAAGCCATTAAATAGGTGATACTGTTGATGACCGCTGGTGTTACTTCCGTAGCGGCGTCAAAACCGACTGCTGCCAGAGAGAAGGAAGCGATGGTTGCAGAGAGCGCCGAGCCAAAACGGATGGTAGTACCTGCGATGGATTGTATTACAGCGCGGGCGTCCGCCTCGCCCTTCATCTCCTTGTAATCCGCGATGTCGTTTGCGAACACCGGGATCAGCATACCGCCTACCACGCTGAAGCATCCGATTGCCACGCGAATGATCAGGAAAGGAATGGAGGTTTTGCCGATAAAGGCGATTAACATATAAAGTACGCCGGTCAGGCAGGAGAAGTAAATAAATGCTTTTTTCTTTCCCATGTTGTTGCAGATGATCTTGCTCAGCCAGGCGCCAATTAGTCCAGCCACGGAACCGGCCGTTACAGAGATGTTCAAGATAACCGGGTCGTTAAGGACATACTGGGTAAAATAAGCAAGCAGTGTCATGAAGAAGCCTAGGTGGCAATTGTTGAGGATCATGGCAAAGAAAAAGGGGATGGTAGGGCCAGTCATGGCTTTTAGAAAGCTTCCTTTGGGCTGCTTGGATACGTTTTCCGCCCTAGGTACTTCTTCCTTGGGCAGATCATATCTGCGGGTAAGGAAGAACATGCCAATGGTGCCGCCCAGAATGAGCAGGCCGTACAGCAGGGCCGTCAACGTATAGCTGCCGCCCAGCAGGTTCATGATGGGCGCGTTAATCACGCCGAAGATCAGGCCGCCCAGTGTACTGCCCTGCTGGGCCATCATGGCCAGGGAGTTGGCGTCTGCTGCGTTGCCGCTCAGAGGACCTACCAGGGACCGTTCGGCAACCCACAGGCAGTTGTAGGAGATAGACTGCACAACAAACAGGATTACAAATACCGCGCCCGCTACGCTCTTGCTCAGTCCCATGTCGCTGAACAGCAAGGGCAGGGAAATTGACATGCCTACACCGCCAATTACCGCCCATCCACAGAACTTGCCCCGCTTTTTAAAGCTGATGCGGTCCACGATCCCGCCTGCCAACATCATAGTTACCACATTGCCCCAGACAGACAGCGTATTGACCAGAGCGGCAATATTCGTGCCAAGCTGCAAAACATTTGTCAAGTAGAAAAGCCGGAAATATGCTAGGAACATGAGGTAGAACGTATTCAGGAACATGCCGAAAAAGCCGTACAGCAGGAGCTGGCTCTGCTTTAGGGTTGTTTTCTGTGCGTGAAGCTTATTTTCCATAGTTGGACCCTCCTTTTGATCCACACGGTTACTGGTACAGTCTGCAAAGCCGCAGTGCCTGCCCTTTGTGGTATTGCAAGCGGCAGACCGGCAGATTCTCTATCACTGGCGAACCAGGGTGCCGATCAGGGAAAAGACAAAATTTTTTCGCGCTTCCATGTCGCCGGCAAGCGCCGGCGGAAGGGGGAGCTCCAAGTGTTCCGCCAGATATTCCAGTCCCTCTGGGTAACTGGTGATCACAGAATCATTGCGTTTTTCGTCCATTGTCCTCTCTCCTTCCAGCTTAGCCGTTATATTCCCGCACAAATTTACAGACTGCTTTCACATTCTCGGGGTTTGCATCGTTGCGGAAGGACACCATCTTATCTTGCGTCAGCATAAAACCGCCCTCCTTGCCCAACTCCTCAAACAGCCACTTGACACGGTCTAAGCACTGCTCCTTTGTGCCTGTGCCCAGCAGGGATACCGGCATGCCGCCAAGAATCGCTACGTTGGGCAGCTCTTTGCGCAATTCGAACACATCGTCCTGCTCCGGGTGCATGACGATCACGCCCTTGGGGATATCCTTGAAATACGTCCAGAACCGCTTGCAACTCCCCTCCATAAACAGGCGCACAGTCATTTTCTTTTCCGCCAGTACGTCCAAGGTCTCTTTCATGTAAGGCCAGAGGTACTCCGCAAACTGCCTGTTATTTAGAATGGTGTGGCATAATAGCGTCAGGTCATAGTCAAAGGCCGCATGCACCGCTGGCCCTATGGGGGCCGCCCGCAGCGCCGCAATACCCGGCTTATAGTAGATTTCGTTCAGAGCTGCGCAGGCTTCCTCCAATGCGCCCTTATCTTTGCGCATATCAATGGACAGCCCGCGGATGCCCCGCACAGTGTTGAACATGAAATCAAGCCCAATATACCCATAACCTTTAGGCGCCGCGTAGGGGGGCAGGGCGTACTCCTCCTGCATGATCTGGCTGATCCTTCCCATGTACTGCATGAAGGAGGCCTGCTCGTCCACAACCTTCTGCATATCCGCCAACGTCACCGTACCGTTGGCCCATTTGTCGTACTTGCGCGCCATGCCCTTTTCCCAGAAAAATTTCTTCACATCCGCAGCCAGCTCCCTCAGCTCGCTGTGTTCGCAGATGGATTTGTCCACATAGTTGACCGTTCCCGCCTCATCGTTGACGTAGTAGGAACAGTTGCCCAGGGCCATGGGGATGCGGATGGCGTTGCGCGCGCCCATCTCCAGGATACAGTCAAAACCGTATTCCTCCTGATGTCTGCGCACCACCTTCTCCATGATGCCATAGTCGTTCATTGCTTCGCTGAGCTTGTACCCGGCATCCAGGATCTTCCATGTTACAAAAAATGACATGTGCGGGATCCGTTCTGGTTTCCGCTCCATGGATGACGCGTCCCGGAACAGTTTTGCCCGGTACAAGCGCAGTTCTTCATTGGTCATCGTCTGAGATCCTCCCTTCAAGCTGCTGTGCCGATGGTACTCCGGCAAGATAAATTCTCAAGTATTGCCAGAGCGTTATAATTGTGCAGCCCACTCGCTGCAAATCCGAACCGTATCCTGCGGATTGATGGCCCATGCGTCCGCGCCTACATGGGCACAGGCATCTGCACTGACCGGGGCACCGCCAATGATGATTTTTGTGCTGTCCCGTAGGCCGGCGGCTTGAAATGCTTCCACCGTGTTCTTCATGGAATCAATTGCCAGTGTCAGCACGCCGGACAAGCCAATAATTTTAATGTCATTCTCTTTAGCGGCTTCCACGATCCGCTCCGGCGGCACGTCAATACCCAGATCCAACACATCAAAACCGCCTGCTTCCAGCATGGAGCGCACAATATTCTTCCCAATGTCGTGGAGATCATCCTTAACGGTACAGAGGATCATCCTTGATTTAGGGCCTTCGCTGCCGCCGTTCACCAATGCGTCCTTGAGGATCGCTACAGCGTCTGTCATCAGCTCTCCGGCAAAAATCAGATCCCCGACAAAATACTCGCCGCTTTCAAATTGACTGCCCACGATATCCATGCCCTTTTGGCAAGCGTCCATGGCCTTTGCCGCCTCAGAACCTCCATCGGCCATCACTTCGCCGAGTATATCCTTGACGGTGTCCTCGTCCAATTCGCCCATTGCCCTGGCCAGTTCTTCGAAATTAACCATTCCTTCCCCTCCCTTTTCTCAGCACGTTTTTTTCGCACCGACCTTCCCGGCGCGGTATGCACGGTTGTATTTCCTGCCGCCCTTATCAATCATGCACAGGGCTTCGCAAGCATATATGGTGCTCATCATATCCGTGTTGCACGGATCCATGATGGCGGAATCCAATCCAGCCTGAATGGCATAGGCCATGCAGTTGGCATTGACGTATTTCCGGGCAGGCATCTCAAAGCTAATGTTGGAGATGGCGCCTGTCACCTTTACCGCCGGGGCATACTCGTGGATTCCACGGATGCAACGGACAAAGTCCTCCATAGCGGAGGGCATAGTTGCCAGCGCCATAACGCAGGGGTCAATGTGCAGGTTTTCCAGCTTCACGCCGTAATGATCCGCCTTGTCAATGATGCGTTTTGCAATCGCGATCTTTTTTTCCGGATCCGAGGGGATTCCTTCCTTGTCGCAGGTTAAACCGATAACGTTCCAATCCGTCCCCGCGATGATGGGAAAGATAGTTTCACACTTATCCCCCTCCTCGTTGACGGAATTGACCATGCCCGGCCTTTTCACATGTCCTTCTTCCAGGATCCGTGCCAGAAGTTTCGCGTTGGGGCTGTCAATACAGATAGGCCTTTGAGACGCGGCCTGGATCTGTTCGATCATCCAAACCATGGCGTCATATTCCAGCTCCGTGGCGGTACTGGGCGCACAGTCAAGATAATGGGCGCCGGCCTGGTCCTGATCTGCGGCACGTTGGCGGATCAATCCGCCATCCCGGTCCGCGATTGCCGCCTTAACCAGTGGGATTGCCCCGTTGAGCTTTTCCCCAATGATAATCATGCTGCCATCTCCTTTGGCGTGTTATTTATTCGTACTTCTTGTACGTACAAAGTATACATCCGAACGGCACCTATGTCAATCTCTCCCAGGGAAATTGATTGATTTCTGTAGTATTTACAATTTTTTGAATGAAAATTTAGTAATTTCGATGGATTTCTTTGGGCTGAGTCCCCTGGTAGCCGTCAACTTGACAATCCTCCATATATCTGATACAGTAATGATAAATGGTTTATATGAGGGGGATTTTATGGAAAAGGAAGAACTCATTGAAGCGATTGCAACATTAAATGAGACGCGCAGCCTGGAACTTGCCAAAACGCTTCTTGACCAGGGATGTTCCACCCAGGAGATCCTACGCCTGCTCAATGAGGGCGTCAAACGGGTAGGCGTTTCCTTCGCCGAGGGCGAATTTTTTATTGGGGATCTGATCGTGTCCGGAATGCTCTACCGGTCTGTCATCAACCTTTTCCCGGTGAAGACCAGCGGCATCCATGTACTCGGGCGGATCGTTATTGGTGTGGCCCAGAACGATATCCACGATATCGGTAAGGATATTGTTGTCACCATGCTGCGGGCCGAGGGCTTTGACGTGATCGACTTAGGTGTGGATGTAAAACCGGAGCGGTTCGTCTACGCGGTGGAAACTTACCATCCAGACATTCTGCTGATGAGCGGCCTGATGGGCTATACAGTCAACTGTATGCGTCAGGTGGTCGCTATTTTGGAGGAGCGTGGCCTGCGCCGTCAAGTGGCTGTCCTGGTAGGTGGAAGCGTGGTCAACGAGTCCACCCGGGACTATGTAGGAGCCGATGCAGCCTGCAAGGATCCTCTGCATACACTGCAATTCTGCCGGGATGTGGTCGCTGCGAGGGCAGGTGATCACAATGGCTGACAGGCAGAAGAAGGCTGTTCCTGCATATATGAAAATTGCTGGTATCCTGCGCAGGCAAATCATCCACGGGGAGCTGAACCCAGGAGATATCCTCCCGTCCGAAAATTCTCTGTGTGAGACCTACGGGGTCAGCCGCGATACAGCGCGCAAGGGGCTTTTGAAGCTGGAAAATGATGGCCTGATTTTTTCCCGCCCTAAAATCGGCTATTTTGTAAATGCGCCCCGGCACGGAGATTTTACTATGACTTTTGACGAGCAGATTCCTGGATGTACCACCCGGTACCGGGATGTTCACGGCGTACTGCCCGATGCCCGGGTACAAACAGCACTGGGAATCCCTCCAGCGCGGAAGGTCATTGAATTCACACAGATTACCGAGACTGCCAGCAATGAGCCTGTCGCGTACGATATCAAATACATTCCCTACGAGAGGGCCTATCCCTCGGTTGAGAGTGAGTTGCGCTTTGCTGTATTTCCTGATATCACCTTTCCGAAAGTGGCGCCCCATGCCTATTACACGGAGCTTGCCATCCGGGCTGTAGCTGCTACGGAAGAGCTGGCGGAGATTTTGGAGTGTTCTCCAGACAGCCCGCTGCTGCTCGTTGAGCGGGTATTTATCCAACATGACGGCAGTAGGATTGGCTACGCGCTCCGCTTTATCCGGCAATCCTATGGGGTGATCTGTGGTGTTTCCGGCTATGTCCAGGTGGACGCACCGCAGCAGGAGACGGAGGATTGGCAGACGGAGCGGGTATATGAAAACTAACATTATTGCGTGCCGGACCTTGGAGCAGGAACTCCGGGCGGCAGCTGCCCGGTGCGGCTGTACGTATGAAATCAGGTGGATCCCATCCGGCCTTCACAACATCCCCGCCCAGCTCCGTGGCGCATTGCAAGAATCCCTGGATGCCTGCGGGAACTGCGGGCGTGTCCTGCTGGCGGCTGGATTTTGTGGAAATGCCGTGGCAGGTCTGAGAACCCACGGTGCAGAGCTGATCGTACCTAAAGTGGATGACTGTATCTCCCTCCTGTGCGGCTCTCAAGAGCGGCGGATGAATTTCCGGGACAGCTATTTCCTCACCGAAGGCTGGCTGCGCGGTGAACGCACAATCTGGCATGAGTATGAGCATACTGTTGAGAAATACGGCGAAAAACGGGCAAAAATGATTTTTCAAACGATGCTGCACGGCTACCGCTATTGCGCAATGCTGGACACAGGATGCTTTCCTTTTGAACCGGTTTCGCAAGAGGTGCGCCGCATCGCCCAAGCCCTGGGGCTGGAGTATTGTGTGATTGAAGGGACCACCGCCTATCTGGAACGGCTCCTACGTGGCCCTTGGAGGCCGGAAGCGTTCCTGACGGTTCCACCTTACAGGATATTGACATCAGACATGCTGGCCCGGCCTGTTTCTTGCGGGCAAGAGGGAAAAGCGGTGGAAGATTTGTGCCAATAAGGAGACTGGGATGGCAATAGAAAATGTTGGTGCCGTTATTACGGCGGCAGGGCAATCCA
Organism: uncultured Oscillospiraceae bacterium; assembly: GCA_910587645.1. Lineage (GTDB taxonomy): Bacteria > Bacillota > Clostridia > Oscillospirales > Oscillospiraceae > Pelethomonas. The sequence continues at coordinate 35,214 of CAJUNA010000027.1, read as the reverse complement.
CCAGAATGGGACAGAACAAGATTATGCTGCGGACTGGTTCCCGCTCCGTTATACAGCAAATCGTTTTCACTTTGCAAAAAGCGGATGTTTCACCTATTGTCATTGTTACGGGATATCAGGCAGACCTTCTGCGGGATCATATGGCGGGTTGGCCGGTGGAGTTTGTCCACAACCCGCGGTATGCGGACAGCGATATGTTTTCTTCCGCAAAAGCTGGGTTTGCTGGAATACAGGGCCGGTGCGCAAGGCTCTTTTTTACGCCAGCTGATATTCCGATGTTCGCGGTTGATACGGTTAGGGCTCTTCTGAGGGAATCCGCCGATATTGTGCAGCCATCTTACAACGGCAAAAAGGGCCATCCGATCTTACTTCGTGAGACCCTTCTTGCGCAATTTTTAAAGGACAGTGGGGACGGGGGACTTCGGGAAGCCATCCGGAGAAGCGGTTGCAACGTTAAGGTTATCTCCGTTGAGGACTGCGCGATCCTGCTGGATATCGATACGCCGGAGGATTACCACTGCTTGTTGCGGGATCATGTAAAGGGAGCTTTATATTAACGTGGCTGGGATCCGGCAGGGGTGAAAAAAGCTTTCTTTTCCGAAGTGGGTGTGGTATATTGAGGGAAACGCATGAGACGGGAGAGGGCTATGCTGAAGCGGGCTTATGTGGAAATTACCAATGTTTGCAATTTACAGTGTGCCTTCTGCCCAGGGACGCGGCGGGAGATGCGTTTTATGAAGCCGGATGCGTTTCAGATTGCGGCGGCCCGGCTTCAAGGGTATGTGCGGTACCTTTACCTGCATGTGATGGGTGAGCCGCTGCTCCACCCGCAGCTTCCGGAGCTGCTGGATATTGCGGCAGGGCGGGGGTTCCGGGTGTGCGTGACAACCAATGGAACCCTGCTGGGGGAGAAAGGCTCCGTCTTGCTAGAGAGGCCAGGGGTTCATAAGGTCAGCGTCTCCCTCCACTGTGCCGAGGGGAACAGCTTCCGGGCACTGTCAGGGTATCTTGACAGCGTGTGGGGGTTCGCGCTCCAGGCGGTGGAAAAAGGGATCATCTGTGCTCTCCGGCTGTGGAATATCGGCGGGGCGGAGGAGAGAAATGATGAGATTTTGGGATTTCTCGCCGGAAGGCTGGGGGTGTGGCCGCTGGACCTGCCCCAGCCGAGACAGGGAAGTTGGAAGCTGGGGGAGCGGCTTTATCTGGAGCGGGCGGAGAAATTTGACTGGCCGGATTTGGAGGGGCCGGAACGGGGTGTCCGGTTTTGCCTGGGGCTGCGGGAACAAATTGCCGTGCTCTGCGATGGGACAGTGGTTCCATGCTGCCTGGATCATGAAGGGGATGTGCCCCTGGGTAATTTGTGGGAGCAGCCCCTTTCGGAGATTTTAAACAGTGGACGTGCGAAGGCCCTGTATCAGGGATTTTCTCAGGGAAAGCCCCCAGAGGAGCTTTGCCGCCGGTGCGGCTTCGCTACCCGGTTTGGATAGGAGGATGGGATGAGGGAGGACTTGGCGGCGATTACCTGGCCGCTGCTGGATTGGTATGGTGAGAATAAGCGAACCCTCCCTTGGCGGGGGGGCAGGGATCCTTACCGGGTGCTGGTTTCTGAGATCATGCTCCAGCAGACCAGGGTGGCGGCGGTGATCCCCTACTACCAGCGGTGGATGGAAGAGCTTCCGGACGTGGCGGCGCTGGCGGCGGCGGACGAGGAGAAGCTTATGAAGCTCTGGCAGGGGCTGGGCTACTACAGCCGTGCCCGGAATCTGCGGAGGGCTGCGGAAATGGTAATGGAGCGGTTTGGCGGACGGTTTCCGGAGCGGTATGAGGATCTGCTCCTGCTGCCGGGTGTGGGAGACTACACCGCCGGGGCCGTGGCGTCTATTGCTTTTGGGCAGGCTGTTCCAGCGGTGGACGGCAACGTGCTGCGGGTGGCCGCAAGGGTAACGGGGATTGATGGCGATATCCTGGATGCGGGGGTGCGCCGCCGGTTCAGGGCGCTGGTGGCAGCGGCGGTGCCGGAGGACAGGCCCGGGGAGTGGAACCAGGCGTGGATGGATCTGGGGGCCACGGTCTGCCTGCCTAATGGCGCGCCTTTATGCGGGGAATGCCCGCTGGCGAGGCTGTGCGAAGCGAACCGCCTGGGATTGCAGGACGTCTTGCCCGTCCGGAAGAAAAAAGCGCCCCGGCGGGTGGAGGAAATGACGGTCTATCTGCTGCTCCGGGAGGGCCGCGCCGCTCTCCGGAGGCGGGAGGACAAGGGGCTGCTGGCCGGGCTGTGGGAGTTCCCCCACGTTCCGGGGACGTGGACAGACGGGACGGCAGCGGAGCCGTTGGCGGCTTGGGGGCTGACGGCCCGGGAGTGGAGAAAAAAACTGGCGGCCAGGCATATCTTTACCCATGTGGAGTGGCATATGACAGGCTACGTGTTGACGGCGGCAGGCGATGGGGAGGGCTTTGCCTGGGTGGATGGCCGGGAACTGGAGACACTGGCGGTGCCATCGGCTTTCAGAAAATTTCTGGATGAGGCCCGGAGGGCCTTGAAGGAGGATGTATGATCTGTACGCTATGCCCCCGGCGCTGCGGCGCACTGCGCACGGAGTCGGAGGGCAAAGGCTTCTGCCGGATGCCCGAGGTGCCGGTGGTGGCCAGGGCGATGCTCCACCAATGGGAGGAACCATGTATCAGCGGCACACGGGGCAGCGGGGCGGTGTTCTTTTCCGGATGTGTACTGGGCTGCGTGTTCTGCCAGAATGGGAGGATCAGCCGGGAACGGTTCGGAAAGGCGGTTCCAGCGGCGCGGCTGCGGGAGATTTTTGCGGAGCTGGTGGAGCAGGGGGCTCATAATATCAATCTGGTCAGCCCTACGCCCTTTGTCCCCGCTATTTTAGACGCGTTGCGGGAACCGCTTTCTGTGCCAGTGGTCTGGAACACCGGCGGATATGAACGGGTGGAGACCCTGCGGATGCTGGAGGGGAAGGTACAGGTATGGCTTCCGGATTTGAAATATGCGGATAATGAACTGGCAAGGCGGTACAGCGGCGCGGGGGACTATTTCGAGACCGCCGCGGCCGCTATACGGGAGATGCACCGGCAGTCCGGGGACTATGTATTCGAGGATGGCCTGCTCCAGCGGGGGGTGGTGATCCGGCATCTGCTGCTCCCAGGCGGGTTGAACAACGCGAAGGCCGTCATGGACTGGGTGGCGGAGAACTTCCGGCCGGGGCAGGTGCTCTTTTCCCTTATGAGCCAGTATACGCCCCAGCCGGGGGCGGAGGGGCTGCTGGCCCGCCGGGTTACCGGGGGGGAGTACCGGGCTGCGTTGGCGTATATGCGGAATGTGGGAATCGTGGACGGATTTTGCCAGGATCCCTCCTCCGCTGCCAGGGAATATACGCCGGAATTTGATTTGAGGGGAATATGAAAAATCTGCGTAAAGGCGGGATTGTCCCGCGTTTACGCAGATTTTTTGTGGTTATGACGCCCTGGCTACAGTACTTTTGCCAGGAAGGATTGCAGGCGTTCGCTTTTGGGATGGGTGAACAGCTCGCCAGGAGTGTTTTCCTCAACAATTACGCCGCCGTCCATGAAAATCACCCGGCTGCCGACTTCCCGGGCGAAGCCCATTTCATGGGTCACAACCACCATGGTCATGCCCTCATGGGCCAAGTCCTTCATGACCTCCAGCACCTCCCCCACCATCTCCGGATCCAGGGCGGAGGTGGGCTCATCGAAAAGCATGACTTCCGGCTCCATGCACAGGGCGCGGACGATAGCGATGCGCTGCTTCTGTCCGCCGGAGAGCTGGCTGGGATAGGCGGCGGCACGGTCCCGCAGGCCGACACGGTCAAGGAGGGCCATGGCTTTTGCTTCTGCTTCCGCCTTATCCTTTTTGAGCAGTTTGATGGGGGCCAGGGTCATGTTCTCCAGTATGGTCATGTGGGGGAACAGGTTAAAGTGCTGGAATACCATGCCCATTTTTTGGCGGTGGAGGTCGATGTTTACCTTAGGATCCGTGATGTCAGTGCCGTCAAAAACCACCGAGCCGCCGGTAGGGCGCTCCAGCAGGTTCAAGCAGCGCAGGAAGGTGGATTTCCCGGAGCCGGAGGGGCCAATCACCACTACGACCTCCCCCCGCCGGATGCCGGCGGATACGCCGTCTAAGGCGTGGATGGAGCCGCTGCCGAAGTGCTTTTGTAAGCCCTTGACCTCAATGAGAATGTCGTTAGCGTTCACTGCTTCTCAGCCTCCTTTCCAGCTTGCCTACCAGCCAGGTGAAAAATACAACCATGGCCAGATAGATTGCCGCTACCGCCAGCAGAGGCAGGAAAGCCTCGAAGGTGCGGCCCCGGATGATCTCGCCGCCCTTGGTCAGGTCGATGACGCCGGCGTAACCTACCACCGAAGTCTCCTTCAGCAGGACGATGAACTCATTGGCCAAGGCGGGCAGGACGTTCTTAAATGCTTGGGGGATAATGATGTACCACATAGTCTGGATGTAGTTGAAGCCCAGGGAACGGCCGGCTTCGAACTGGCCGTTGTCAATGGACATGATACCGGAACGGATGATCTCTGCCACATAGGCACCAGAGTTGATGCCGAATACGATGCAGGCGATGGTCACATCATTACCCAGGGACACCAGGATGACGAATACGCCCAGAAGGAGCTGCACCACCACAGGCGTACCACGGATGACCGTCAGGTATATCTGGCACAGGGCGTTACCCAAGCCCAGCAGCCCCCGTCCGATCCCGGGCTGCATATCGCTGCGGTTTTTATCGTAGCTGGTGCGGATAATAGCTACCACCACGCCTAAAACCACACCCAGCAGCAGCGCGAAAAAGGTAATGAGCAGGGTATTGCCTAAGCCTTTGACCAAGTAGCGCCAGCGGTTATCCTCAATAAAGCAGCGGTAGAAGGTGTCCTGGATGTCCAGCCACCAGAGCTGTAATGCTGTCATGGAGCTGTGCTCCCCCTTTCGTGGTTTTCTGTAGTCAAAACCGGGGGCGGCGGCCCGCCCCCGGCTGGTTGGATTTTCTTAGAACCTGTATTCATAGTCGAAAATGCTGTATGGGCGAGGGATTTTCCCGTTGCTCAAGGCAAATTTTCGCAGGAATACTGGATGTATTGCAAAAAAATTATCCCTTTTCGGGAAAGCGTACCCAAACAGTACTCTTTATTTTCTTATTTCAACAATCAGAAATTGATTCCGCCATCTTGCCTTATCACCAAAAACATCCATTATATTATGCACATCCAATTTCCATGTCCCCACGATATAAATAACCCCATCTGCTTTTAAAACCCGTTTGCATTCCTGTTCAATCTCAATCCATTGAGTCTGAATATGAGAAAAAGCATTGTATAAAATAACGGTATCAAATGTATTATCTGCATAAACCATTTTGGACGCATCCATGATTTGAAAATGTATATTTGCAGCAGTCTTGCCGTTTAGTCTTCTGGCATCAAGATCAATGCAATAAACGCAATCAGAATAGGCCGATGCAGAAACAGAAAAATCCGCCGCTCCGCAAGCCACTTCGAGCACCGTCTTATTTTCTATCTCTTCCATAATCAGATTAACAAGAATATCCGTATTTTTCATGCTTTTCACCTTTCATAAATTCTAGCTTAGCTGAATTATAAAATAATCATTGGCTCCTTACAATATTTTATCGGCTATTTTCAACGTGTACACAATTCTGAAAAGGGAGAAAAAATTTAACGCGGAACGGCGGGAAAAGACCCGCCCAAACGGTGTTTGAGACTGTGAATACAGGTTCTTATTTATTGTTCTGCGCCACGTAGGCCTTGGCCGGCTCCTGGTCAATGACCACGCAGTCCACCTTGCCGGTAAGCAAGGCCTGGACGGCCTCATTGCCGGTCTTATAGCGGAGCACACGGTCTTCGCCGATGCCGCCGTTTTCATAGGTATCGGAAAGGTAGATGTCGCCGGTAGTGTCCTGCTGGACACCCGCCTTATAGCTGGCGGAGGAATCCAGAAGATCATCTACGGTTTGGATAGCGGAGTCCTCTTTGACGATAACAACCTGCACGCCGGTGGCGTAGCTGTCAGAGAAGTTGACAGACTCCAGGCGCTCCTCGGTGACGGTCATGCCAGCCATGCCCATGTCGTACTTACCGGTCTGAATACCGGCGATGATGGAGCCAAACTCGGTGTCCACAATGGTGAGCTTGCGGCCCATCTGGTCGGCAATAGCCGCGGCCATTTCTGCGTCAATACCTACGATCTGATCGTTCTCATAGTACTCGTAGGGAGGGAAGAAGGCGTTGGTGGCCATGACCAGTTCCGGTTTGCCTTCAGCATTAGCTTGGAAGGTCAGGTCATGATCCTTGCCGGAGATGTACTTGTCGATGATCTTCTGGGTGGTGCCATCGGCGGTGATAGCCGCAAGGGCGGCGTTGATCTCGTCTAGCAGGGCGGTGTCCTCCTTGGCTACGGCAATGGCGTAGTCCTCCAGGGTGTATTCGGTGTCCAGGATTTTTAGCTGGGCTTTTCCTCCGCCACAGGCGGCGAGACTGAGAACCATAACCATGGCCAACAGTAATGTGACTAACTTTTTCATGACAATATGCTCCTTTTTCCAATATAAAATATTCATCTAATCTCATTTTGCCGGAGCTTACCGGGTGACAGGAAGCATACACCGATTTCCGGGAAATGTCAATAGATTTTCAATGGAAATGTATAAATATTGAGTAAAAACAGGAAAAATCCGCCAAACCGACAAAGAAAGCTAAAAACAAAACTACTCTTTTGCACGATTTGACGGATAATTATTTCACATATTCATGAATATACAGAATGACGTTACACCCGGCGGAATACATGGACGCGGAAGCCAATCTGGCAGTCCAGCTCCGGCAGCGATGCGAGACGGGCCGCGTCCTCCCTGCCGGTTTTCCAGTAGTAAGGTGTCATTTGGAACAGGGCATGGATGTCTGGCTGGCTGGGGAGGTGGATCCGGTAGGCGATGGGAATGATCTCCCGATAGGTGAAGCCTTCGTAAGGAGTTTCCTTTTCCTCGTTGGGGTAAGGGTGGCTGTATAGAACCTCTTTCAGCTCCCACAGGTGGTTGGCGGCAGGGACTACGTAGAGGTATATGCCCCCGGGTTTCAATACGCGGCGGAATTCCTCCAAAGCCAGGGGGGAAAATACGTTCAGCAGAAGGCCGGCGCACTGGTCCGCGATGGGCATGCGGTAGGCGGACGCCACCGCGAAGGCGATGCCGGGGTAACGCTTGGCGGCCTTTTGGATGGAGAATTTAGAAATGTCGATCCCTGCTGTCCGGGGGGATTTACCTGCCGCCAGAAGGGATTCGTGGACACCAGCGGTGTAGTAACCCTCACCACAGCCCGCGTCCAGCACTGTGGGGGAGGGGCCGGCCAAATCTACCGCCAGACGGCATAGCGCGTCCCGGAGGGGCTTGTACCAGCCCTTGTCCAAAAATGCCCGGCGGGCGGCGGACATGCCCTTGTCATCGCCAGGGGCTTTGGAGTGCTTCTGGTTAGCGGGGAGCAGGTTGGTATAGCCCTCCCTGGCTTTGTCGAAGGCATGGCCGCTGGGACAGCGGAGGACGGTTGGCGCATCCTCCAGCGGGGCTGCGCAGAGGGGGCAGCGGAAGAAAGATGGCGTATAATCCATGGGTCACCTGCGCTTTCACAGAATTAGGGAGGTCACGTGGCCTTTGTGACATCGTTGATCCATTTCCGGCTCCGGAAGCGGATCAGGCCGATGGGGCATTTCAACAGGTTTTCCGCCTGCATGGCAATGCACACCGCCCATGTCGGGGCTTGGAATACCAGGGCTGTAAGGGCCATCAGGGGGATGGCTGCCAGCCATAGCGGGCCGATGTCTATGAGGGACGCCATCTTGGCATCGCCGCCGGCGCGGAGGACGCCGGTGATGTTGGTGATGTCAAAGGCACGCATAGGCATGAACACCGCGTAGACAACAGCTAAATAGGCCGCTACCTCTGCTGCGCCGGGGGTCAGCTTGAACAGAGGGAACAGGACCGGCTGGAAAAAAGTGGGCAGCAATACCAGCAGGATCGCCATGACTGCGCCGCCTACCAGCATCGAGGCGAGGAGAAGGGTCCAGCTTACCGAATAGATCCGCTGCTTGTCCCTGCCCTGCCCAATTTCTTTGCCTACAATTACGGCGGCGGAACCGGCAAGGCCGAAGCAGACCACGGTGGAGAGCTTGTCTATATTGCCGATCAGGGCATAGGCCGCCAGCATGTCCTGGCTGTTGGACATGTGGCCCATGATGATAGTGAGCATGGAGGTGCCGATGCTCCACAGGGCTTCGTTGCAGACAACCGGGGTGGAGTAGGTCAGGAAGCTTCGCAAAATTGCTTTTCCCGGACGGAAAACACATCCCCAGCGGAGGGACAGGCGCTTGCTGCGCAGGGCAAAGGTGGCAGCTATGACGAATTCTACCACGCGGCTGGCCAGGGTTGCTGCCGCCGCGCCAGTGATGCCCATGGCGGGCGCGCCGAAATGGCCAAAGATCAGCACGTAGTTCAAAAATGTGTTCACGCACATGGAAACACCGAAAAGGAGCATGCCGAAAGCCGGGAATTCTGTGCTGCGCTGGATCCCGGCATAGATGCTGCTGATGCCGTTAAAAATGTAGGAGAAGCCGACAATCTGGATGTAGCGGACGGCAAGCTCCACCAACTCCTCGTTGGGGGTGATCAGGCGAAGCACTTGGGCAGGGAACAAGAACGTGACCAGCGCCAGAAGGGTGGAAAAGCCTGTTACGGCATAGAGGGCTACGCCAAGACAACGGTTGATGTTATCAGTATCGCCCCGGCCCCAGTATTGGCTGACCAAGACGGCCATACCGCTTTGAAAGCCAAATATGACCACCTGGATAATGAATACTGGGACATTGGCGGCGGTGGCCGCCGCCATCTCCGCATTACCTAGCAGGCCCACCATGAATATATCCGCAAAACCCAGTGAGGTGGTGATGATGTTTTGCAGGATCATGGGTGCGGACAATGACCATAACCTTTTGTAAAAGCCGGGTTCCCGGCGGAGGGATTGGAGCATGTTTTTTTCCTCTCTTATGTTCTTCAATCCTGGGGCTACCAGCCCCAGATCGCAGGCATTTTTGCCTATCCAAATAGTCCCTAAATGTACGCCAAGACAACAGATTTTGCATTCATGGACTGTGGCTTGTTTTACCAGGCAGCTTGCCGCCGGGAAGCGGCGGCTTACAGCATGGGGAAACGGGTGCGCTGGTGTTCTGCCAGGGCGTCTGCCAGGGCATCGATGTCGGATTTGTGGGTCTCGGGGCCGAAACTGATCCTTATAGCGCCTGCCGCCGTCTTTTTGTCCAGGCCCATAGCGGTGAATACATGGCTGGCCTTGCCCCGGTGGCAAGCGGAGCCAGCGGAAATGTAAATCCCTTTTTCATTCAGCTCACTGACGATGTTTTGGCTGGGATAGCCGGGAAGGGACGCCGCCAAGATATGGGGGGCGCCGCCAGAGCTGAGGATTTGTAAAGTAGGGATCCCTTCCAGCTTTTCCACAGCGTAGGCACGGCAGTCTGCCAAGTGATGGAGGATTTCCTCCAGATGGTTTTGACGGAGTTCTACTGCTTTTGCGAAGCCTGCGATTTGGGCGGTCGCTTCTGTGCCGGGACGCAGATTGGATTCCTGGCCGCCGCCGTACAGGAGCGGCTGGGGCGTTTTGGCTTTTCCGCCGGTATATAGCGCGCCAATGCCTTTCGGCCCACCAATTTTGTGGGCCGATATGGATATATAGTCTGCACCCAGGCTCTTGGCGGTGAAGGGGATCTTTAAAAAACCCTGCACCGCATCGGTATGGAGAAGGGTGGAGCGGTCTTTTAACAGCGCCGCGATTTCTTCTATGGGAAAACGTGCGCCAGTTTCGTTGTTTACCAGCATGACGCTCACCAGCGCGGTGTCCTCCCGCAGGACGGCGGCAATCTGATCCGCTGTAACACGGCCTTGGCTGTCAGGCTTTACATAAGAGACAGAATAGCCCTCCTGCTCTAAGTGCTTGACGCATTGCAGTACTGCGCTGTGCTCTACGGCAGTGGTGACGATGTGTTTGCCAAGGCGGCGGTTTTGGTGGAGGGCGGCGCGGATGGCCCAGTTGTCGCTCTCGGTGCCGCAGGAGGTGAAATAAAGCTGTTCACTCTTGCAGGCCAGGGATTTGGCGATGATGGCACGGCTGCCGTCCACCAGCTTTTTTGCCTCCCGGCCCAGTGTGTGCTGGGAGGAAGGATTGCCGAACTGCCGGGTCAGAACTGCTAGCATGGCTTGGGCGGTCTCCTGGGAGACGGGGGTGGTGGCGGCGTGGTCTAAGTAGTGCATTTGGATTCTCCTTGCGTTTCGGTTTGACAGATCTGCTGCGCAATCAGATGGCTGGCCAGTTCAAAGGCTTGAATGCGCCGTTGCGCCAGGGTAATCTGGGATTTGTAGCGGGCCGGATTTTCTTTTGCTTCCAGGGTTTTTATGGTTTCCCGCAGCTTATGCAGCGTGGAGTCGATTTGACGCTTGGCTTCCAAGTAATCCTCTTGTACATATGGCATAGTGGCCTCCGCAAAATGTATGCCCCTCTTGTCAGGAAGGGGGATTTGTATTATAATGAGGGGAAAATAGTAGGAGAAAGGGGTATGTTATGCTGGAACATTTACAAATCCTCCCCTATACCAGCGAGCGGCTGGAAGATGCGGCCGCTTTTGAGAAACGGCTGCGGGAGGAAGAAAATTTCTGGGGCTGGGAGATTGATGGGGATTACATCTCGGCTGTCCGGGAAAGCTTTCAGGATGCGCGGTTCGCGGATTCTATTTCCCTGCTGGCTTATGAAGGGGAAAACGTGGTGGGCAGGATTGATTCCGCGTTGATCCACAGCCATTTTGATGGCTCCGTAAAGGCATATCTGGACTGGATCTGTGTGCTGAAAAGCAAACGGCATCATGGTGTTGCGCAGGCCCTTATGGAGGAGCTGCGTCGCAGGCTTCGGGACGCCGGTGCCGATACCCTTATCGGCCTGATTGCCTCCAACCCGGAAGCACAGAAATTTTACCGCGCTATGGAAGGGGCGGAGATAAAGGACGAGGGCATTTGGATTAATTTATAACAAGGCAGTCTAATTTTTTATGATACCATATTCTAAAAGAAAAAGCAAGAGGGACAGGGCATGAATATAGCCATCTATACTTTGGGCTGCAAGGTCAACCAATATGAAACCCAGGCCATGGAGCAGGAATTAGCCGCCCGGGGGCACTCCCTGGTTCCCTTTGAGGGAAAGGCGGACGCATACATTATTAACACCTGTACGGTCACCGCTGTCAGCGATAAAAAATCCCGGCAAATGATCCGCAGGGCGCGGAAACAATCGCCGGACGCAGTGGTGGCGGTCTGCGGCTGCTACCCCCAGACCCACCCGGAGGATGTGAAGGGCCTGGATGTGGACTTAATCGCCGGAACTGGGGACAGGTTGAAATTCCTGGATCTGCTGGAGGGCGCGGCCAGGGAAAAGGAGCCGGTGGTCTGCCTGGACGAAGCCCTGCGGCGCAGGGCCTTTGAGGTACTGCCCGCCGGTGGGCTGGCGGCGCGAACCAGGGCCATGCTGAAGGTGGAAGATGGGTGTGTCAACTTCTGCTCCTACTGCATCATCCCTTATGCCCGGGGACCGGTACGGTCGCTGAACCTGGAAGCGGCACGGAAGGAAACCAAAAGGCTGCGGAAAGAGGGATACCGGGAAATCGTTGTGACCGGGATTGAGATTTCCTCCTGGGGCCAGGATCTGCCGGGAAAGCCGGGGCTGATTGACTTGCTGGAAGCCATCTGCCAGGAAGCGGGGGATATGCGGGTACGGCTGGGTTCCCTGGAGCCGAGGACTATTACGGAAGATTTCTGCCGGAGGGCAGCAGGGCTGGAGAACCTCTGTCCCCATTTTCATCTGTCGATGCAATCCGGATGCGATAAGACTCTGCGGCGGATGAACCGTAAATATGATACCGCACGGTATAGAAAGAGCGTAGAATTACTAAATGTCTTCTTTCAGAGACCGGCGGTCACTACCGATTGGATTGTGGGATTTCCCGGGGAAACCGAGGAGGAGTTCTCTGCCACGATGGCATTCGTGCAGGCGTGCGGCTTCGCGGAGATGCACATTTTTCCATATTCCATCCGGCCTGGTACGCCTGCGGCAGGGATGGAGCAGGTACCAAAAGCCGTCAAGGAGGAACGGGCCGCCCGGGCCGCCGTACTGGCGGAGGAGCTGCATCAGGCGTACCTCTCTGGCTGCGTGGGGGCGGTATATGAAGTGCTGTTTGAGCAGCTGGCCAGCGGGTTGTATCAGGGTCACGCGCCGAATTACATGTGCGTAGGCGTAAAGACGGATGGGCTGCATAACCAGACTGTCCCTGTAAAAATCGTGGGTGTGGCAGGGGATATCCTGCTGGGGGAGACGGAGTTTTGAAATTAATAAAATCGGGGGAGCCGGTATGCCGGCTCCCCCGATGATGGTTTTTATTTTTTGTACGGGACGTGCCAGATCCGCTCCGCATAATCCGCGATAGAACGGTCGGCGGCGAAAATGCCAGAACGGGCGATGTTGTGCAAGCTGATCTGATTCCACTTAGACTGGTCGGCGTAGGTCTCCGCCATCTTGCGCTCAGCGGCGCAGTAGGAGGCGAAATCCGCAAGCAGCATATACTCGTCCGCAGGCGAACCGTTGACGCCCAGCAGCAGCCGCTGTACCAGGTCATCGTAGCGTACGCCGTCCCGGAAACCGTTGTTGATATGATCCAGGACACGGTGGAGGTTGGGGTCGCGGGCGTAGAGGTTAAAGGGATTGTAGCCGATGTCCCGCATCTCCTTCACTTCCTCAGTCTTCAGGCCGAACAGGAACATGTTCTCATCGCCAAGCACTTCATGCATCTCCACGTTAGCGCCGTCCAGGGTGCCTACGGTCAGCGCGCCGTTCATCATGAACTTCATGTTGCCGGTGCCGCTGGCTTCCTTGCCAGCGGTAGAAATCTGCTGGCTCACCTCGCTGGCGGGCATCAGGACCTCCGCCAGGGAAACCCGGTAGTTCTCCATGAAGAATACCTGCAATTTGTCCTTGCAGATGGGATCATGGTTGATCTGGTCGGCAAGGGAGTTGATCAGGCGGATGATCCGCTTCGCCACCGCGTAGCCGGGCGCGGCCTTGGCGCCGAAAATGAAGGTGTGGGGGTGCATCTCCATGTTGGGATTGTCTTGGAGCTGGTGGTAAATGTGAATAATGTGCATCACATTCAAAAGCTGGCGCTTGTACTCATGGAGACGCTTGACCTGTACATCGAAAATAGCGTCGGGGTTGAGGACAAAGCCCTGGGCCTTCTTGGCAAACTTGGCAAAGGCTTCCTTGTTGGCGCGTTTGATCTGGCTCAGGCGGAGCAGAACCTCCTTGTCCTCGGCAAATTGATCCAGCTTTGGCAGCTCTGTGCCGGGATGGAGCAAATAGTTGTTGGACTTGGTCAGGTCGCGGATCAATTGATCCAGGCCGGGGTTGATCTCTGCCAGCCAGCGGCGGTGGTCGATGCCGTTGGTGACGTTTTTGAACTTATCCGGCTCCATCTTGCAGGCATCATGGAACACATCCCGGCGCAGAATCTCGCTGTGGAGGGCGGACACGCCGTTGACCGCTGTGCCGCCAGCAATGCACAGGTTGGCCATGCGGATTTCGCCGTCCCAGATGACAGCCATGTTCTTGATCTTGTTTTCATCGCCGCAGTAGAAGGCGGTAATCTTCTCCTGCCAGCGGCGGCCGATTTCACAGATAATCTGCCAAATCCGCGGCAGAAGGCTCTCCATCAATGCCTGGGGCCAGCGTTCCAAAGCTTCGGCCAGCACCGTGTGGTTGGTGTAGGCAACAGAATTGCTGGTGATATTCCAGGCGGTGTCCCAATTCAGGCCCGCATCGTCCATGAGAATCCGCATCAGCTCAGGGATCACCAGGGTGGGGTGGGTGTCGTTGATCTGGATGATGTTCTTCTCGTGGAAGTTGGTCAGGGTGCCGTAAGCCTGGATGTGCTTGCGGACGATGGACTGGATGGTGGCGGAAACGAAGAAGTACTGCTGGCGCAGGCGCAGGCTCTTGCCCTCGTAGTGGTTGTCCTCGGGGTAGAGAACCTTGGCGATGGCTTCCGCCATAGCCTTCTCCTCGCCGGCGCGGAGGTACTCGCCGCGGTTGAACTTGCCCATATCAATGGGGGTGGGGCTTTTCGCGTCCCACAGGCGCAGGGCGTTGGTGTGCTTGGTGCCGTAACCGGCAATGAACATATCACAGGGCACCGCTAAAACGCGGGTATAGTCCTCGTTGACCACATGGAGACGGTCTCCGTCCCAGAACTGGCGCAGCTTGCCGCCAAAGTGAACTTCCTCCACCTCATCGGGACGGGGGATGATCCAGGCATCGCCCTGCTCCTTCCAGTTGTCAGGCAGCTCAAGCTGCTGGCCATCTACGATCTTCTGCCGGAAAATGCCCAGCTCATAGCAGATGGAATAGCCATAAGCCGGAATCTCTAACGTGGTCAGGCTGTCCAGATAGCAGGCCGCCAGACGGCCCAGGCCGCCGTTGCCCAGCCCAGCGTCCGGTTCCATGTCGAAAATGTGGGCGGGCTTAAACCCAAGTTCTTCAATGGCCTGCCGCATCGGCTCCACAACCCCCAGGTTGTAGGCGTTCTTCATCAGGCTGCGGCCCATGAGAAACTCCAGGGACATGTAGTGAACCTGCCGGAGCTGCTGCTTACGGACCTTGGAACGGGTCTCCACGGCGTGAGCACTCATACGGTCACGCAGGACCATGGCGCAGGCTTTCATCATATTGGCTTCGGTGGCCTCTTCCTCGGTGCAGCCGAAGTTCAGGCGCAGCTTATCGACAATCGCCTGCTTCATGGAATCCTTGGTCATTTTTTCCATATTGGGTGTATCCTCGTTTCTATTAAATTGGTTGGAAAAAGCGGAGCCGCTCGGAAAGGGCGGCCCCGCTCGGGCGAAATCGCGGCCTCGTTATGAACGGATTTTCCGGTAAATCTCAGTATAGGCTTCCGCGCTGCGGCTCCAGCTAAAGTCCTCGGTCATGCCGGCCTTGCGCAGATTGGCGAACTCTACGGGCTTGTCGTAGTACAGCTCCACCGCCTGACGGATTACATACAGCATATCGCCGCTGTTGTAGTCGGCAAAGGTGAAGCCGTTGCCCGCGCCGCACCACGCCTCGTAGGGGTGGACGGTGTCCTTCAACCCGCCGGTCTCCCGGACGATGGGAACGGTGCCGTAGCGCATGGCGATCATCTGGGCTAATCCGCAGGGTTCGCTCTTGGAGGGCATCAGCAGCAAGTCTGCTCCGGCGTAGATGGCGTTAGCCAGCTCCTCGTTATAGCCCCGGAACAAGCCCATGCGGCCCTCGTACTGCCCACGCTTCTGCTCGAAGAACTGCTCGTAATTCCAGTCCCCGCTGCCCAATACTACGAACTGGCAGTGAAGATCCATAATCTGGTCAAATACCTTCTGAATTAAATCCAGGCCCTTGTGGCTGACCAGGCGGCTGACAATGCCGATTACCGGCACGTCCGGATTCTCTGCCAGTCCCATCTGTTTTTGCAGGTAGGCCTTGTTCTTCGCCTTTCCGGCCATGCTTTTCGCTGAGAATTTGTACTGGATGCCCTCTCCCTTGGACGGGTCGTAGCGATCCATGTCAATGCCGTTGAGTACGCCGTATACCTTTCCGGCATTACGCTGGATGACACTCTCCATGCCGTGGGCGAAGAAGGAGTAGCGAAGCTCCTGGGCATAGGTGGGGCTTACGGCGGTGATGGCGTCGCAGGTCATCAGCGCGCCCTTGAGCAGGTTTACATCCCCGTCCATAGCGATGGTGCCGTCAGTAAACCAGCCGGGAGCCAGGCCAAACAGGTCCTCCAGGGTCTCCTTGCCGTAGCGTCCCTGATACTCAATATTGTGGACGGTAAACACCGTCTTAATGCCCCGGATTTCCGGCCAGCGGACACACTCGTCCTTCAGATAGATGGGCACCAGGGCAGTCTGCCAGTCGTTGCAGTGGATAACCTCAGGCATAAAGGCAAGCGCGGGCAGCAGGGAAATAATAGCCCGGGAGAAGAACCCATACCGCTCGCCATCGTCATAGTGTCCGTAAAGCGTGTCACGCTTGAAATAGTATTCGTTGTCCACGAAATACCAGATCACGCCGTCCTTCTCCAGCCGGAACAGGCCGCAGTACACCCGCCGCCAGCCCAGGGGCACCTCAATGTGGCAGATGAACTCCATCTGCTCTTTCCACTTGCTGGCAACGCGCTGGTAAAGGGGGAGAATAACCTCCACCTCGTTACCTGCCTGGGCAAGTGCTTGGGGAAGGCTTCCGGCCACATCGGCCAGGCCGCCGGTTTTGCAGAAAGGAACGGCTTCAGAAGTGGCAAACAAAATCTTCATAGAAAAAAACCTCCTTTAGAGCTGGGGAAGCGTTGAGCTTTGGGATTATGACCG
The DNA here is from genome assembly GCA_910587645.1 of uncultured Oscillospiraceae bacterium. GTDB lineage: Bacteria > Bacillota > Clostridia > Oscillospirales > Oscillospiraceae > Pelethomonas. Next base: position 18,658 of record CAJUNA010000027.1, on the reverse strand, counting down.
GCGTATGCAACATATATGCCCCGCTTCCCATGGGCAGTATACTCCGCTTAAGCGGAAATGTAAAGATTTCCAGCCATTTTGCGCCGCGCCCTGGCGCAGAATTGTGACAATGAATAAAGGAGGGGGAAGGCCGTCCCCCCTCCTTTATGAATTCTTATACCTTGCTGCCCTTGGCGATAGACATGGGATAGTTGGCCGTCCCCATCAAGGTGCAGGCTTCTTTAACCACCACATCCTTGTCGGCGATCACATGACGCAGCACCGCATCGCGGCTGACGGCGGTATCCTGCATAAGGATGCAGTCCTTGACCTCCGCCCCCTTGGCAACGCTGACGCCCCGGAACAGGATGGAGTTCTCCACCGTCCCCTCAATGGTGCAGCCGTCCGCCACCAGGCAGTTACAGCACACGCCCGCGGGATCCACATAGGTGGATGCATCGTTGCGCTCCTTGGTATGGATGGGGCGTCCGGCGGGGAATACCTCCCGGCGGATAGAGGGATCCAACAGCTCCAGGGAGCGTTCGTAGTACTCCTTCACGGAGCGGATCTGGGCGGCGTAGCCGTCCCAGACATAGCCCTGGATGTGGAGAGAGGGCGCCTGGGCTTGCAGCACCGCGCTCCGGAAACTGGTCAGATCGTGGCTCATGCAGTCATCCACCAGCTTCAGCAGCAATTCTTTAGACAGCACATATATCTCCAGGGAGCGGTGGCAGCCGGTGCGGTCCCGCAAGGGGAACAGGGTCTCCTTCACCCGGCCGGCGTCATCCAGGCGGAAGAAAGTTACATCCGCATCGGAATCCACATTACTGGTGCATACGGCAGTAATGTCCGCGCCGGAAGCGATGTGAGCCTGATACACGTCCTGGAGGGGGATGTTGATAATTAAATCGCTGTCTGCCAGGACTACGTGCTTCTGGCGGATGCCCTCCAGATAGGAACGGACCCCTGCCAGTGCTTCCATCTTGCCCCGGAACTCCCGCACACCGCCAACGATCTCATCATCGGCAAAGGCCGGCAGCAGGCGCAGGCCGCCGTGCTTGCGGCTCAGATCCCAGTCCTTGCCGGAGCCGAGGTGGTCCAGAAGGCTCTGATAATTCCCCTGGAGCACAACGCCCACGTCGGTGATCCCGGCGTTGACCATGCTGCTGAGGATGAAATCCACCAGACGGTAGCGCCCCCCGAAGGGGACCGATGCGGGCATACGGGCTTCCGTCAGCTCCCGCAGGCCGCTGCGCTTCTCATAGGAGAAGATGATGCCATGCAGTTTTCCTTTCATCTGGACACCTCCTGATGCTCGCTGTTGAGCATGGTTTTGGGCTTGACCACTTCGCCAGCGGCGATGGTGGAATTGGGGCCGAGCACAGTGATGCCCCACTCCTCGGGGTCACAGCTCTCCGGGTCGCCGCCCACTACGGCGCCTGCTTCCACCTGGCAGTTCTCGCCCAAAATAGCGTAGCGCACTACAGCGCCGCGCTTAACAGTGACGCCGGGCATAAGCACAGAGTAATGGACCTCCGCGCCGTCCTCCACCCGCGCGCCGTGGGAGAGGACGGAGTTTTTCACCGTGCCGGTGATTTCGCAGCCCTGGGTGACCACAGAGTGTTCCACCAGGGAGGTCTTGCCGATGTAGGCTGGCGGGTCGCTGGACAGGCGGGCATAGATGGGCCAGCTATCCTCCAGCAGGTCCAGGTCACCCCGGGAGAGCATGTCCATGTTGGCATCCCAAAGGCTCTCCAGCGTTCCCACGTCCTTCCAGTAACCATCGAAACGGTAGGCAATCATCTTTTCCCCGGCAGCCAGGAAGTTGGGGATGATGTTCTTGCCGAAGTCGTTGCTGGAATTCGGATCCGCTTCGTCTGCGATGAGGGCTTGGCGCAGCTTCTGCCACGTGAAGATGTAGATGCCCATGGAGGCCAGATTGCTCTTGGGCTGCTTGGGCTTCTCCTGGAACTCCACGATATTGTTCTCCCCGTCTACGGCCATAATGCCGAACCGGGACGCCTCGTCCCAGGGTACCTCCAGCACGGAAATGGTGCAGGCCGCGCCTGCCGCTTTGTGTGCTTCCAGCATCTTGTCATAATTCATCTTATAGATATGGTCACCGGAGAGGATGACCACGTACTCCGGGTCATACATGTCCACGAAGCCGATGTTCTGATAAATGGCGTTGGCGGTACCTTTGAACCAGGTGCCCTTGTCGCCCTCCCGCATGTAGGGGGGCAGGATGTGGACGCCGCCGTTGAGACGGTCCAAGTCCCAGGGCTGGCCGGAGCCAATGTAGCTGTTCAGTTCCAGGGGTTTATACTGGGTGAGCACACCCACGGTATCAATGCCGGAATTGGTGCAGTTGGAAAGGGGAAAGTCGATAATGCGGTATTTGCCTCCGAAGGGTACGGCGGGCTTTGCCACGTTGCTGGTCAGCACGTACAGGCGGCTGCCCTGCCCCCCTGCCAGGAGCATTGCGATACACTCTTTTTTCATGTGCGCTTGATCCATCCTCTCTCGTTATTATTCAGCCGCGCCGGAAGCCTTTTTCCGGGTGCGGGAGGGAGCTTTTTTCTCTGCGGCGGCAGTTTTCTTAATAGCGGTTTTCTTGGCGGCGGGCTTCCGGGCGGGAGCCTTTTTTACAGGCTTCTCCTCTGCGGAGGCGGTCTCCACTTTGGAACTTTTTGCCTGGGGCTTGGCCCGCAGCTTGCCCTGGCCGCGCAGGAATACCGCGCCGAAGGGCGGGATGCGGATGGACACGGAACTTTCCTGCCCGTGGGAGGGGATCCACGCCACCTTGCAGGGCTGCTCGTTCACCGCACCGGTGCCGCCGTAGATTTTCGCATCGGAATTGAAAACTTCCACATATTCCTTCACCGGGGGACAGCCGAAGCGATAGTCCTCATAGGTGTTGGGATTGAAATTGATGGCGCATACCATCTCGCTGCCGGACTTGTCCCGGCGCAGGAACACCACCACGTTGTTCTGGTTGTCATCGGGTACCAGCCATTGGAAGCCCTCCCAACTGAAATCCACTTCCCACAGCTCGGGGGATTCCTGATAGAAGTGGTTGATGTCCTTAATATATTGGTAAAGCTGCCGGTTGCCCTCCATATTCAGGACGGCCCAATCCAACTGATCCTCAAAATGCCATTCCTGCTCCGTGCCCAGCTCTACGCCCATGAAGCTCAGTTTCTTGCCTGGATGGGCCATAGTGTAGCCATAGAAGCCCCTGACGCCGGCTAACTGCGCCCACTCATCCCCAGGCATCTTGCCCCGGACGGAACCCTTCATGTGGACCACTTCATCGTGGCTGAGGGGCAGGACGTAGTTCTCGGAGAAAGCGTAGAACATGGAAAAGGTGATATCCTTATGGTTACCCTGGCGGAACCAGGGATCCATTTTCAAATAGTGGCACATGTCGTTCATCCAGCCCATGTTCCACTTCAGGTTGAATCCCAATCCACCGATGCCATTGGGGCCGGTGGTGTCGGTAGGCTTGGTGACCAGAGGCCATGCTGTGGATTCCTCCGCCACCATCAGCACATCGGGGTTGATGTTGAACGCGGTCTTGTTCAACTCCTGTAAGAATGCGATGGCTTCCAGGTTTTCCTTTCCGCCGTTAATGTTGGGAATCCATTCCCCATCCCGGCGGTCATAGTCCAGGTACAGCATGGACGCTACCGCGTCCACACGGATGCCATCGATGTGGTACTCCTTGAGCCAGAACGCGGCGGAGGACAGAAGGAAACTCTTGACCTCCGGCCGGCCGTAGTCGAAGACCCGGGTGCCCCAGGAAGCGTGTTCGCCCTTGCGCTTGTCGGCGTACTCGTAGCAGGGGGAACCGTCAAATTCGTACAGCCCATGGGCGTCCTTGCAGAAGTGGGAGGGTACCCAGTCCAGGATAATGCCGACCCCCTGCTGGTGCATATAGTCCACGAAGAACATGAAGTCCTCCGGTGTGCCGTACCGGGAGGTGGGGGCGTAATAGCCAGTGCATTGGTAGCCCCAGCTGGGGTCGTAAGGATACTCGGTGATGGGCAGCAGTTCAATAAAATTGAAGCCCAGCTCCTTCACATAGGGGGCCAGTTCCAGGGCAAGGCTGCGGTAGTCATAGAAATCCCCGTTTTCCCGCCGCTTCCAGGAGCCGAGATGAATCTCATAGATGTTCAGGGGCGCTTGATAGACAGGCTTGTTACGGCGGCTATCCTTCCAGGCAGCATCACCCCAGTGGTAATTGTCAATGGAATAGAGCTTGCTGGCGTTGCCGGGGCGGGTCTCAGCATGGAACGCATAGGGGTCGGCTTTCAGCCGCAGCTCACCGTCCGCGCCGGTGACGGCGAATTTATAGGCGTCATACACCTTTCCGCCGGGAACGAAACGCTCCCAGATGCCATCGGTGATTTTTTCCATCGGGTGTGTTTCTGGATTCCAGGAATTGAAATCACCCACCACGGAAACGGCCTTTGCCCGCGGCGCCCAGACGCGGTACATATAGCCGGAAGCTCCGTCGTGGGTGACCGCGTGTGCGCCCATATATTCGTAGGCGCTGATGGCCGTACCCTCATGAAAGAGGTAGGTATTCAGTTGATCCGCTTCTCTGTAGGGCATAGTGATCCTCCCATTGTATATAACGATAATATCACCCGCTGGAAGAAAACGCCAGCAGTCGTATCGAACCTATTATACTCCATCCCTCGACCTACCGTCAAGGCAAGGGGAACGACTTTTTCTATGGTAAAAGCCACAAAAAAACCGGACGAAACCCGTCTATTTTGCCTAAAACCTGCTGGCCTGAGCTGGAGCAGTCTGTTTATTTTCTCTATAATTTGATAAACTGCGTCTGCTTTTCACCATCCGGAAGGAGCAATTTTGCGGAAAGGTGTTTACTTTCGTAAAATAAAGTGATAAAATGAAAGAAACCAACCCAATGGAGGAAATGCGGATGGCAAGGATTAATAAAAAGGAGAAGAGCGATGGCTTGTATCAAGCCATACTAACGCTGCGGACGGAGGAGGAGGTCTACGACTTTTTTCAAGACCTTTGTACGGTGACAGAGCTGCGGGCTATGGAGCAGCGATTCGAGGTGGCGATCCTGCTCCGGCAGGGGATGATCTATAACGACATCCTGGAGCGTACCGGCGCATCCAGCGCCACCATCAGCCGGGTCAACCGTTCCCTGGCCTTCGGCCACGGGGGCTACCAAGCCTTTTTTGAACGCATGGAGGAGCATGAGCGGCAGGAGGGGAATGCGGCCGCCGGAGTACAGCCGTGAGCGCCTACGAAGCCCTGGCGGGGGCCTATGACGCGCTGACAGCGGATGTGCATTATGAGCGCCGGGCGGACTATTTGGAGAAGCTGTTCAAACAGAGCAAGATTCCCGTCCACACAGTGCTGGATCTGGCCTGCGGTACGGGGGAGCTGACGGCTATCCTGACGGAGCGGGGCTATGAGCTGATCGCGGTGGACGGCAGCCCCGACATGCTGGCTCAGGCCAGGGAAAAGGCAGTGGGCCTTTCCGGTGAGCCACCGGTTTTTCTCAACCAGGAGATGCCCGCCCTGGATCTGTACGGGACGGTGGATGCCGCCGTCTGTTGTCTGGACAGCATTAATTATTTGACCAGCCCCAAGGATGTGCAGAAAACCTTCCAGCGGCTTCATCTATTTATTTCCCCGGGGGGGCTGCTGGTATTCGACATCAACAGTGTGGAAAAATTCGCTTCCCTGGACGGACAGGTATTTCTGGATGAAACAGAGGATGTTTACTGCGTCTGGCGTACGGAATATGAGAAGCGGAGCAGGCTGTGCCGCTATTGGATGGATCTGTTTACCCGCCGTCCCGATGGCGCGTGGTTCCGTAGCGGGGAAGAGCATGTGCAGAAGGCTTATTCCGTGGAGGAGCTGCGGGTTTGGCTGATGGACGCGGGCTTCTCCCGCGTCCGGACCTTCGGTGACTGCCGGATGTCGGCCCCGCGGGCTGAGGAGCAGAGAATCTTTTTCTCTGCTATCCGGGGGAAATAGGCCTTCTGCCTGCCGGTTTGCTGCTGGACGGACGTTGGGAAGAAACGCGTAAAAGGGGGAGACCGGAATTTTTCCTGATGTATTCTCCAACCAAAATATGTAAGCGGTTTCAAAAAGCACGATGAAAGTACGCCCATTTAGTGGGAATTTTCATCGTGCTTTTTGCTCTTTTCATTTCAGATGGGGGTAAGGCATTCGCTTGTAAAGGGCTTTTATCGTTTATTAAAATCACATTGCTCGTAGTCCGAAGAGCAAAGGAGTGCCCCGTTTCCCGGAAGACCGGACATTTTTATAAAATAGCCTCCACCTGTGCCCGCTCCGGCATGGACCGGATCGCGCCCTTCTTGGTGGTAACCAGGTACGCGGCCGCGTTGGCAAAGCGGAGCATATCCCGCAAATCCCCCTCCGACAGCCCGTCCAGGCCGTGGTCCAGCACAAAGTTCAGCACACAGGCGCAGAAGGTATCCCCCGCTCCCGTGGTCTCAATGACGCCCCCCAGCTTGCAGGCGGGGACAAACACCCGCTTGTCCTCATAGTAGGAATAACTCCCCTCCGGCCCCGCCGTCACGTTCAGCAGGCGGATATTGGGATATTTTTCCCGTAGAACCGCCGCGCCTTTGTCGAAATCCGTCTCACCAGTCATAAATTCCAGCTCATTGTCCGCGATTTTCAGGATATCGCACCGGCCCAGCCCCCAAGCAATCTGTTCCCGCGCTTGCGCCAAATCCGCCCACAGCGGAGGCCGGAGGTTGGGGTCGAAGGATACCAGCGCCCCGCCGTTCTTCGCAAGGGAAACCGCCTTGCAGGTGGCCCGCCGGACGCCCTCGTGGGTCATGGACAGGGTGCCGAAATGGAAAATCCGGCAGTGGGCAAGGTCTTCCGGCACTTCCTCCTCTGTCAGCATCATATCCGCACCGGGATTGCGGTAGAAGGAAAAATCACGGTCCCCGTTGGGCAGCTTTTTGACAAAGGCCAGCGTTGTGCGGACCTCCGGGTCCCGGACCAGGCCGCCGGTGCAGATGCCCGCTTCCTGGATCGTCTCCGCCAGCATATCGCCGAACATATCCTGGCCCACCTTCCCCACGAACATGCTGCGCCGCCCCAGCTTGCGCAGCATGGCCAGCACATTGCAGGGCGCGCCGCCTGGGTTTGCTTCAAACAGGGGGTTGCCCTGTCCGCTCAGGCCGTTTTCCGTAAAATCAATCAGAAGTTCCCCCAGGGCGATGACGTCAAAGTTCTCCGTTGGCATGTGATTTTCCTCCTTGTTGAAATTTTCATATTTCTTCCCCATTCCGTCCGGCCAGCAGCAAATCCTCCGCCAGCGCCAACGCGGATTCCAGCACTGGCTCCTTGGGCAGGAGGGTCAAAGTCAGTGCGGGCACCTCCCCCGCGTTGACCACCAGGCGGCGGCGGTACTTGGCGCTGGACACCAGGGCGGCGATGGCTTCCGCCGAGAAATCCGCCAGCACAAATCTGATTTGCCGTCCGTCCTGGGAGATGTCGCTGACACCCGCCCGGGCGGCATTGGCCCGGAGCATGGCCACGTCCAGCAGGGCGTACACCGGCTTGGGCGGGTCGCCGTAGCGGTCCATCAGCTCGTCCAGCAAATCCGATGCGTCCGCCTGGCTCCGGATGGCGGCAATGCGGCGGTAAAGGTCCATGCGCTGCTGGTTGGAGGGCACGTAACTGCCGGGGATGTTGGCGGACACCGCGAGGTCGGCGGCGCACTCCACCGCCTGCTTTTTCTTCCCGCCCTTCTCCTCCAGCACCGCGTCTTCCAGCAATTGCAGGTACATGTCATAGCCTACGCTCATCATATACCCCGACTGTTCCGACCCCAGCAGATTGCCCGCCCCCCGGATTTCCAGGTCCCGCATGGCAATCTTGAACCCGGAGCCGAATTCCACATACTCCCGGATGGCGGTCAGCCGCTTGGACGCGATCTCCGTGAGGACCTTGCCAGGACGGTAGGTCATATAGGCATACGCCCGCCGCGCGCTGCGGCCGATGCGCCCGCGGATTTGGTGGAGCTGGGCCAGCCCCATATGGTCCGCGTCCTCGATAATCAAGGTGTTGACGTTGGCGATGTCAATGCCCGTTTCAATGATGGTCGTACAGACCAGGATCTGGGCGTCCCCCTCCACCATCTGCTGCATGGCGGCGGAGAGCTGCTTTTCATCCATCCGCCCGTGGCCTACCACCACCTTCACATCCCCGCCCAAGAGCTGCCGGATGCGGGCAGCGGTGGAATCAATGGATTCCACCCGGTTGTGGAGGTAGTAGACCTGCCCGCCCCGGTCCACCTCCCGGCGCATGGCATCGGCCAGCATCGCCCAGTCGTGCTCCACCACATAGGTCTGCACCGGCTGGCGGTTATGGGGCGGCTCCTCCAGGGTGGACATATCGCGGATACCGGAGAGGGCCATATTCAGCGTCCGGGGGATGGGGGTGGCGGAGAGGGTGAGTACGTCCACTTGGCGGCTCATTTCCTTCAGCTTCTCTTTGTGGGTCACGCCGAACCGCTGCTCCTCATCGATGACCAGCAGGCCCAGGTCTTTGAACACCACGCTCTTGTTCAGCAGCTTGTGGGTGCCAATCAGCAGGTCAACCCGGCCCGCCCCCAGATCGGACAAGATCTGCCGGGACTGCCCCGGGGTCTGGAACCGGCTCAGTACCCGGATCTCTACCGGGAAGGAGCGGAAGCGGTTCACCGCCGTAGCGAAATGCTGCTGGGCGAGGACGGTGGTCGGGGCTAAAATCGCCGCCTGCTTGCCGTCCAGGATGCATTTCATCACCGCCCGCAGGGCCACCTCTGTTTTGCCGTAGCCCACATCGCCGCACAGGAGACGGTCCATGGGCATGGGCTTTTCCATATCCCGCTTGATGTCCGCGATGCACCGGAGCTGGTCATCGGTCTCCACGTAGTCGAAGGATTCCTCAAACTCCCGCTGCCACGGGGAGTCGGGGGAGAAGGCGAAGCCGGGACGCCGCTGCCGTTCCGCGTAGAGGGCGATCAGGCCCTTGGCCAGATCCTTGGCGGCGGCCTTAGCCTTGCTTTTCTGCTTGTGCCAGTCCGTACCGCCCAGCTTGCTGAGCTTCACCGGCCGGGATTCCCCCCCGGAATCCACACCGCCCCCGCCGATATATTTGCTCACCTGGTCCAGGGCAGTGGCAGGGACGTAAAGGCTGTCCCCTCCGGCGTAGGAGATCAGGATATAGTCCTTCTCCACCCCGTCCACAGGCATTTTCCGGATGCCCTCAAACCGGCCCACGCCATGGTTGACGTGAACTACCAGGTCGCCAACGGCCAAGTCCGCGTAGCTGAGCATTTTCCGCCGGTTGTCTTTGCCGGAACGGCGGGCGGCCTGTTTCCCGGCGGTAGGGGCGGTGAACTGGCCCTCGGTCAGCACCGCCAGGGAAATCTGCGGATACTCCGCCCCGGCGGACAGCGCGCCGGTGGCGATGCGGACTTCCCCCGGCCCGGGCATCTCCTTGCAGTCCAGGTCCAGGGCGGCAGGGATTTCCCGGTCCGCCAGCATCCGCTGCAAGCTCTTGGCCCGGGCGGCGTTGCCGCACAGCAGCAGCGTCCGCCAATTGGCGGCGCGGTAGTGGGCCAAATCGGCGGCGGCGGTCTCAATGCTGCCGCCATAGGCGCTGAGCTGTTTGGCGCTGACAGACAGCAAAGTCCTGGGCGGGAAAGGATACCGGGAGGTGGGCAGGGCTTCCAGCATATACAGCGCGAACCGCTCCAAATGCTCCTGCCATTCACTCTGGCTGAGGAGGAGGGCGGTGAGGTCGCCGTCCTTTTCCCCGGCGGCAAGGAGGGATTCCGTGTCTTCCCTGGCCTGCCAGAGGACATTTTTCACCCGCTCCCCCACCCGGCCCGTCTCGCTGAGACAGACCAGCGCGTTAGCGGGGAAGTAGTCGAATACGGCAGCCCGTCCCGCCCCCGGCAGCAGCTCCAAGGCGGGCAGCAGCAGGGCTTCTTCCAGGTTTTTTGTCCGCCGCTGGGTCAGCAGGTCGAAGGATCCCAGAGAGTCAATCTCATCGTCAAAAAACTCGCACCGCACCGGATCCTCCATCAAAGGGGAGTACACGTCCAGAATCCCCCCCCGCAGGGCGAACTGGCCCACGCCCTCCACCTGGTCGGCACGGGCGTACCCAGCGTCCACCAGACGGCGGGGCAGGTCTGCCAGATCGAACCGCTTCCCAGGCGCTAAGGTCAGGACGGCGTCCCGCAGGCGTTCCGGGGGGCTGGTTTTTTGTAGCAAGGCTTCGGCGGTGGCTACCACCGCTGTACACCCCTGGCTGGACAGCTCATAGAGGGCGGCAATCCGGTTGTGTTCCCACTGGCGTGAGATCACGGTGCCCGCCCGGACGAACAGTTCCCGGGCAAACAGCTTCAAGACCCGGGCTGGGGCATCCGGTTCGCCCAGCAGGACTTCCAGGTCGGCGGACAGCCGTCCGGCTTCCGATTCATCGGTGCAGACCATCACCAAGGGCCGTCCTGTACGGTGAGCCGCGGCGGCTGCGGCCTGCGCCCGGTGGACGCCGCCCAAACCGGTGACGGCGGCGGGACAGTCGCCGGATTCTACAGCGGAAGCGAGGGCTTCCACCTCCGGAATGCGCAAGAGCGATTGCAATAATGATTCCATAGGGCCTCCTGAGGGGCAACCGCGGCGTAAGCCCCTGTGCACGCATGAAAAGGCCCACGCTCTCCTATGGGAGCGTGTGCCTGCCGCGTTGGTGTTGTGATAGGAAAATCCTAACGGTTTTCAACCCGTTTGTCAAGGGGGTTTTAGGGGCTGTTTGACGTGACCCCGCTCCTCCGCATGGTGGGGCGCTACGCGTCAAACAGCCCCTCCCGGGTGATATTATGTAGCCACTTTCCGGAGCGGTAATGCCGGATCACCCAGGGCCATTTTACAAATTCATCTGTACACAGGAAGAAATATACCCACATAACCGGAAGCTTGCACACGAATGCCGCGATAAAGCCTAGCGGCACCGCGTAACACCACATGTCAACCGTGTCACAGATAAAGCCGAACCGGCTGTCGCCCCCCGCGCGGAATACACCGGCGATCAGCGTTGTGTTCACAGCCGCCCCCATGACGTAATAAATATTGATGAGAAGCATCCGGCGAAGGTAGTACATGGACTGCTCTGAAAGGGAACTTTTCGCGTAGGACAGTACCAGGGGCATTGCCGCAAGGATAATCACGCCGCCAATGACCCCGGTGATCACCGTCAGCTTCATCAGTTTTTTCGCCCCGGCCCGGGCTTCCTCCAGACGGTTTTCCCCGATGATATTGCCCAGCAGGATCCCGCCCGCGCTGGCCATACCGAAACAGAGGATTGTGCCAAAATTCCGGACTACGACAACAAAAGAGTTAGCGGCTACCGCGTCTGTACCCAAATGCCCGATGATGACGGAATACATGGAGAAAGCAACGCTCCAACTGACATCATTGCCTAAGGCGGGAAGGGACAGCCGGACAAAATCGGAAAACAGCAGCTTGTTCCGGACAAACATGTACTTTACATTTAAATGGATGTCTTTGCTGAGAAGGGATACTACGATACACGCGGCAAGCTCGATAAAACGGGACAGGCTGGTGGCAAGGGCAACGCCCATGGCTCCCAGCTTCGGCGCGCCGAACAGGCCGAAAATCCATACTGCGTTTAGCAGGATATTAGTGGAAAAGGCCAGCACATTCATGGCCGTGCTGATGATGACGCGGTTGATGCTCCGCAAAACCGCCAGATAGACCTCCACCACACCCCAGCAGAGATAGGCAACGCTCATGCTGCGGAGGTAGGACGCGCCAATAGAGATCAGCTCCAGGTCATCGGTAAACAGCAGCATCATCTGCTCTGGGATCAGCAGCGCCGCCGCCGCGAAGGCCGCCGCAATAGGGAGGGAAAAGCGCATGGCAATGCCCTCAATCACCTGGATGGCTCTGAAATCACCTTTTCCGTAGTACTGGGCGCAGAGGATGGTGACGCCGGTACCTAAGCCGTAGAACACCATGAACAGCACGCCGGCGTACTGGGAGGCCAGAGAGACCGCCGAAATGGAGGATTGCCCAACATAGTTGAGCATGACCACATCGGCGGAGCTGACTGCGGCGCTTAGAAGGTTTTGGATGATAATAGGCAGAACCAGTTTGAAAATTTGACGGTAAAACGGATCCTGGCTGAGACGGTTCGATTTTTTCATGCTTCCCTCTTTGTCTTTTCTGTGATATACTTATAACTGCGCCATGACCTCCCCGATGGGCTGGGTAATGGTCAGATCCGCGCCCCTGCCAAGGGAGCTCTTGTTGATAACGGCCAGCTTTGTCCCGCGATAGTATTGCACCAGCCCCGCCGCCGGGTATACCGTCAGGGAAGTGCCGCCGATAATCAGTACATCCGCGTGGCGGATGGCGGACACCGCGCGGGACAGCACGCCGCTGTCCAGGCCCTCCTCATATAGGACTACGTCCGGCTTAATAACGCCGCCACATGAACAGAGGGGGACACTTTTGCTGTGTTGCACCACCTCAACGCCATGGAACTGGTGGCATTTGGTACAGTAGTTGCGCAGGACGCTGCCGTGGAGCTCCAAGACGTTTTTGCTGCCCGCCTTCTGGTGCAGGCCATCAATATTTTGGGTGATGACTGCTTTCAGTTTTCCGGCGGCTTCCCATTCCGCCAATTTTTTGTGGGCGGCGTTGGGCTTGGCATCCAGATAGAGCATTTTGTTGCGGTAAAAGCGGTAGAATTCCTCTGGGTTTTCTTCGTAAAAGCTGTGGCTCAGGATGGTTTCCGGCGGATAGTCGTACTCTTGGTTGTAAATGCCGTCCGTACTGCGGAAATCGGGGATGCCGCTCTCTGTACTGACCCCCGCGCCGCCGAAAAAGACGATGTTATCGCTATGACTGGTCCATTCCTTCAGTTTTTTGATTTCTTCTGTCATGGCAGTTCCCTCCAATTCGTGGAATATAAAGGAGAAAGTGGAAATGAATATTCAGATTTTTGGTTCCTCCAAATGCTTCGAAACCAAAAAGGCGGAGCGGTGGTTCAAGGAGCGGCGCATTAAATACCAGTACATCGACCTGCCTAAAAAGGGCTTTTCCCTGGGGGAATACCGGTCAATCCGGCAAAAGCTGCCGTTTGAGCAGCTTATTAATACCAAGTGCAAGGCATATCAAGACCTCTATGTGGCCTATCTCACCCCCGATGCAGCGGAGGATAAGCTGTATGAGAATCCGCAATTATTCAACACACCAGTGGTTCGCAATGGGAAGCTGGTAACGGTGGGGTTCTGTCCCGAGGTTTGGGAAAAGTGGGAGTAGGACGGTTTTTGGAGGGAACTTGCTTTTTGCCGCCCCCTGGAGCCTTGGCCCCTTAAGGGTACTTTTGGTTCTTTTCCTAACAAAGGAAAAGAACACCCCTCTCTAAAATCAATCTGTATGATGGACGTGGTTGAAAATGTGCTCCTCGCAGAAGCAATGATAACCCGTACACTTGGAACAATAACGGAACTGAAGGTTGGGATACTCCGTATCTGTCCTGCCGCAGACCTCGCATTTGTGGTTGTAGCCCTTCTGCCGCCGCTGCTCCTTTACCGCCTTGCGGAATTGGACGGCTTCCGTACGGTGGCGGGCCTGGAATTGATCTGCGCGGCGGGAAAAATCCGGGGAGAAGAAAATAAACAGGTTCAGCATAGCAATAATAGGCGTCAGTGCCATGCCCCACGCACCCATAAGGATCCCTTGCACCACGCCGAGAGCATATAGAACCGCTTCCACAATGGCCAGCCATTTCATTTTGATAGGGATGATATAGAAGAGACGCACTACCATTTCCGGATAGGTCAAGGCAAAAGCAAAAAACAACGCGGCGTTGACATATCCAGCCCCATACAATGGGAAGGCAAAGCCATCCAGAAACAGTGCCAGAATGGATGCCAGAACCGATAGCAACATGCCACCGGCATAATATACGGTAAATTTTGTGCTGCCCCACAGGCGCTCCATCGCTTCCCCCAGCCAAAAGTAGAAGAACAGCGACAGTAGCACCGAAAATGGCCCGTTGCCTGTGGGGATGAGGACGAAGGTAAAAATGCGCCAAAGCTGCCCCTGGAGTATGGAGGAAGCATCCATTGCCAGAACCCCCAGCAACATACCGGATGGGTCAAACATGCTGAAGATATATATGGCGGCATTTGCGGCCACAATGTAGCGCATAAGGCCGGGGATCCCAAGCCTGGGGTGCATCGCACAAAAATGGTCAATAGCGGCGTTTAGTTTTTTCAAAGAAGATTCCTCCTGTTTTTATCTGGTACTTGGTATTGTACTCCATTTACAGAGAAATGTCATCACAAATATTTAAACATTTGACATTTAGCGGAAAGTGTGTATAATAGAGAAGTGACAGCGAGAGCTGGGGAAATAGCCTGCCTGTAAAAATATACGGTTTCGGGGTGTAGCGCAGTTGGTAGCGCGCCTGCTTTGGGAGCAGGAGGCACGGGAGCGGGCCGCAGCATTTGGAAAGTCCGGAAGCCCGTGGGATGCAGAGGACGATGGTATTTTTCCCCTCGATGGTAACGGGTCAAAAACCGATGTTGACTACATGTTTGACCACAGTTGGAAAGCTTAATATCCGGGTGTAGCGCAGTTGGTAGCGCGCTTGCTTTGGGAGCAAGATGCCGGGAGTTCGAGTCTCCCCACTCGGACCAAAATGTGTTGATAAAAAAGATGCACAGCAAAAACGCCGCATGAAAATGCGGCGTTTTTGCGCAAGCGAGAAGAAATCAAGAAAATATGGCTTAAAAAGTTTGGAAGTCAAAAATCCAGCTCCGTTTTTTCAAAATAACGAAACCGGAGATGCAAAAAGCCATTTTTTTCAATAAGGTGAGTTGAACTCCCCGCCACTCCGAGATCCGTCTTTCATAAAGGCAAGCAGCCCTCTGTGGTTCGCCGGGATCTATCCGGTAAACCACAGAGGGCTATTTTTCATTTCCCACCACTGTTGCATATGCTTGGTTTGTCTCTGGTTGTTTGGTGGTAATGGTAATAGCTTTCATCATGTCTTTCGGCTATACTTGTGTTGCAATCAGGAGTACCCTCCTATCTGAAATATTATATTTTGCTACAACTCCATCCACATTGCCCTCGCCTCGCAGCACTGTTTCCACGCACATCATCTTAAATCCCTTGCTATATTGAGCATTTCCCGCTTTCCGCACAAATGCTCCTCTGCCATATTCACGGTACTTTTGTGCCCATATCTGTATGGATTTCTCGCTTGCCCCATATCGTTTCCTCAATTCCCTGTAGCTGCCTTCTCCCGACAGATATGATTCTGCTATTTTTATCTTGCATTCTGCTGTGTATTTTGCCCTCGACATACAATGATCCCCCTAAAGTAGACCTTTTGGTTTTTCCTTGGTCTACTTTAGGGGGATCATATCACTAACAATGGGGTATTTCTGTGAGTGACCAACGAGAGTCTGCCGATGGGCGGGAAGAAAAAGACAGAGTACAAGAAGGTACAGGCGGCAAGGGTGCCGAAAGGTGAGAGCATCGAGGACAGACCGGCGGAAGTGGCGAAACGGGAAGAGCCGTTTCACTAAGAAATGGATTCCGTGCTGTCCGCCAAGGAGGGCGGGAGCAAGAATCGCTTTTTGACCATGACGGAAAGAACGTCACGGGCGGGCCTTATGTTTCTTATGCTGGGACGGGACAATGGCAGCGAGTTTCAGGACTGGGAGGAAATGACGCGGGCCATGACCGGGGATGGGGAGCGAACCCACATATACTATTGCCATCCATACAGTGCATTTGAACGAGGGAGCAACGAGAACGGAAACCGAATAATTCGGCGGAAAGTTCCAAAGGGAACGGACTTCACCGGAATAACAGAGGACGATACGCTACGGGTCCAGCGGTGGGTAAATGAATATCCGCGCGGCATCCTTGGGGGAAGGTGTGTCGCGCGGGTGCTGATGGAGCTTGCCCAGGAGGCAGGAGTTGAAGGGGGTGGAACTGCTATTGTAAATAATGCACAAAAAATAATTTTAGATTTTTCTGCATTTAGACATTTTCGAGTGTAAAAATTTCTCTTTACAAATAAATATTTTTCTGGTATAATAAAATATGTAAGGAGTTTGTAGTGCAGTTGGGGGAGCGCGTATGAATCTGACACTTTAGGCCAGTTCATCGGTGGTATGGCGTAAAGACTTGCGAACAGGGATATTGAGAGGACAGAGAGGAAAATTTCAGTTCTGTTAACTAGTGTTTGACTACTAATTCCTTGGGTAACTGGGAAGCATTACAACTGCATATTGTTAGGTATGCGCCCGTGGCGCAGTTGGATAGCGCGTGTGACTCCGACTCACAAGGCCGCTGGTTCGAATCCAGTCGGGCGTACCAGAAATGGAGGTTAAAAACGATATTTGGTTGAAAAACCTAGTATTTGCAAGCCTCCTGGGGCTCCCAAATGTGAAAATTTGGGAGTCTCAAAATTTCGATATTTTCAATGGAACTCTTCATTCTGCCCAGACTCGAACGCACGGGGCATAGCTTCTTACGAAAAATCTCCTGAAACGATTTCAGCGCCGGTTCATTAGCCATCGCAGGCCATTGAACCGGCGCTTTCTTTTTATCCACCGGCAGCAGCATTTCCCAACTGGAATTTGTCCAAGCTGATGAATAGCAATTTCACCGGACCTGTGGTATTGTTCTGACTACCACAAAAATAGGAGGGCAAATCTCATGCCAATCTACTATCCCATCAACGAAACCCTGGCCCGTCAGGCCAACATGATGAACAGTCAGTATGAGTACAAAGCAGGCAGCGCCACAGCGGCGTACCGCGCGATGGTAGACGAAGCGACAGCCATAGCAGAAAAGCAAAAAAACGTACCGACCCCATGTACCATGAGAAGATAGACCATCTGCTGGACACCTACGCCCGGAAGCTGGCAGACAATTTCAATGAGAACCTCCAGATACAGACCAGGTGTCCATCTATCCTGGTGGCAGGTTGCGCAAATTTCCCCGTGCGAAAGAAACAGAAGCAGAACGCCGCCAGCGACCGGAACATGGCGGAATACCGCCGGATACATGGGCTTCTGGACAAGATCCGCAGCACTGGCATGGGCGGGGTCAGTAGCGATGACGGCAATGCCCTCGCCAAGCTGAGAGCAAATCTTGAGAGCCGGGAGCAGGCGCGGGAGAAGATGAAAGCGGTTAACGCCTACTATCGTAAGTGCGGGACGCTCCAGGGGTGTCCCCTGCTCACGCCGGAGGATGCTGCCAAGCTGGAAGTTGAAATGTCCCGCAGCTACCGCCAGTCGCCCAAACCTTACGAAAGCTTCCTGCTATCCAACAACAATGCGGAAATCCGCCGTCTCCGTGCCAGGATAGAGGAACTGGAGCAGCGTCAGGCCGCCCCCGCCCCGGAGGGCTGGGCGTTCAATGGCGGAGAGGTGGTCATGAACAGTGAGGAAAACCGTGTACAGATCATCTTCCATGACAAGCCGGACACAGATGTTCGTGCCGCGCTGAAGCAGAGCGGTTTCCGCTGGGCTCCCAGCCAGGGGGCGTGGCAGAGAATGTTGAACCAGAATGGCGTCTACGCTGCCAGACAGGTTACCGAAGCGTGGATGCCCACAAAAAGTGAACAAGCTGTGAAGGAGGAGCCGGAGGCAGATGCCCCGGCTCCCCCTTCGTGGACGCAGCAAATGATGTAAATGGGGGTTCGCATGGCATATCGAATGGTGTACCTGCGCATCCAATGCCGGAGGTATGATCCCGCAGGAACAGGCGATACGGACCTGACCGCATTCAAAGTGGAAAGCCGCCGGCTATTTCAGGAACTGGGCTGGACGGTCCATGAAGGTGAAAACAGTGTCTGCGATACCGTTACGAAAGACTGGCAGGATCTCTATCTGCATCCCACCAGTTTCAGCGGCGTACTGGATGAGGCTAATATCCCGTCCCTGCAGGAGAAGTTGTCCAGCACACAGAGCTTCCGATGTTACGCGGTTGACTGCTACGAGGAGTATCTGGATATGAGTGACACGGAGTACCGGAATATACTGGAGTCCAAGCGTGGTGAAATCGCCGCATTTATTCTGGAGCAGTACCGGACAAAACGGACGAACCTCTATATCACGGACTCCGTTGCAGAGTATGCTGCGGAATGCTTTGAAATCCGCCGTCTCTGCGATAAGGACGGACAAAACGGGACTGGCAAGCGGTTCATGTTCGAATTGGTTACCCAGTTGCTCCAGGAGGGACGGCTGGTTGCCGCAGAAACGGATAACGGGCTGGGCATCCGGGCCGCCACAGTGAAAGAACGGCGGATCAGCTCCCAGCCTGAAGAACAGGTCAACGGACAGATCACAATCATGGAGCAGATCGAGGAAGCGGCGCCGCAGGTGATCGAGCTGGCAAATGAGCTAACTCAACATCCAAAGCAGCCCGATCAAGGAATGCAATTATAAAAATTTAACCTGTCAACGCCGATATGAAATTGTAAGAAAACGCCGAAGAAATTTTGTAGTTTTTCGGCGGCAAGGGGGGGACAAAATCAAGCGTTTCCTTGCTCAAAAAGAGTGTTCACAATTTGCTGCTTCTGGCGCATAAATTCCTTG
>CAJUNA010000026.1 GCA_910587645.1 uncultured Oscillospiraceae bacterium | reverse complement strand
TTAACCGAACACAACAAACACTTTCAGCCGGTTCGCAAAAATTCCTCGCTGACCGGCTTGATTTGTTGTACCCTTTTTGTCCCTTCTAAAAATTTTCCGACTTTTTTATTTTGGGGCTTGACATGTATTTGCAGGTTTGCCCCTCCCGTTTTACTTGGCCGGATCGTGGTAAATCACTGGACAGCGTTCAGCTTCTCCAGCAAGGCTTGGAAATCCGCCCGCGCTTTCAGCGCATCGTAGTCCTCCGTTTGTTCCAGCGCGGCACGGATGCTCCGCGCTAAATAGGCCGCCGACATGCCGGAGAAGCTGATCTCCAATTTGCCGTAAAACCCGCTCCTGGCCCTTTCCGCGCCCTGCGCACGGACCCACTGCGCCAGCGTACTGTCCACATACGCCGTCAGGCAGGCTACGGCATCATCCAGCTTTCCCTCCCGGCGGAGAACCTCCGCCCGCAAAAACTGCAAGGTGCCGCTCAGGCCGCCCAGTTCCTCTGTGCGCAGCGTCTTCTCTACTGCCATGGCGGTGTCTAGGTACTGTTTCGCCCGTTCCCAGTCCTTTTGCAGCTGTGCCGCGTTGTATAGGCCTATCAGCCCCAGCGTCACGTTCCGTCCCGCAGACCACAACTCCGTTTGAAAGCTTTTTTCCGCTTCATCCAGCGCGCCCTTCCGTAGGAGGATATTCCCACGCATGATCCGCGTGCTGATCCCCTCCACAGGCAGCTCGTCCAGAATTTCCAGCGCCTTGTCCAGTTCCTCCCGCATAACGTACAGATTCACCAGCATACTGCGGGAATTAGCCGCCAGGGACGCATCGCCGCTGTTCCGGCTCTGCTCCAGCAGGCAAACCGCCTTCTCCGCCTGGCTTCGCGCCCATTCCTCGCCGCCGCCCGCGTTCATATACATCACGTACAGCCCCGCTACCGCGCATTTCAGGTGCAGGTCATTGGGATATTCCCGGAGGAGGGCTTCGCAGGCTTCCACCCCTTCGTTGGCCTTGTTCCCTTCAAACAGTTTGCGGCGGTCCGCTAAAAGCCCGTTGATCTCCTCCATTGCCAGCGCAGGGCGGAAATCCAGCAGCACGTCTACCGTGATCCCTAGCAGGCGGGCCAAAGGGCACAGCATCCCTATGTCCGGCAGCGCCGCGTTGGTCTCCCACTTGCTGACCGCCGCGCTGGTGACTCCCAGCGCGGCCGCTATCTGCTCCTGGGTCAGGCCCTTCTCCCGGCGCAGGTGTTGGATCCGTTTCCCAATCTCCATAAAGCGTTCCTCTTTCCCGAGGGCGTCCCCTCCGTCTCAGGCCCGCTTTTATCATAGCACGTCCCGCCCTCCTCCGCAATGGAAGCGTAGTTGAACTGCGGCGCCCCTTTCTTAACCGCCCTTCGGTCCCTTTAGCTCAGCCCCCGGACGCGGTCTGGCCTGGCATACAGTGTGCCGGCCTGGGGCGTGACGCCCTGGATGCGGAACAGCTCCTCTACCGTGACGAAGGCGTAGCCCTCCTGTTGCAGCTTGTCGATGATTTCCAGTGCCGCGTCCACGCTGGTGGAGTAGAAATCGTGGAGCAGGATGATGTCCCCAGGCTCCACCGCTTCCAGGACGGCGGCAACCACCTTGTCCTTGTCCAGCAGCTTCCAGTCCTGGGGATCCACCGACCAGTAGATCATCGGCGTGTGAACCAGCTTCGCCCGCTCGCCGCCAATCAGGCCGTAGGGCGGACGGAGCCAGAAGCTGCCCTCGCCTACCGCTTCCTGGAGAAGCGTCTCCGATTTGTGAACCTCCTCCACCACATCATCCTTGTCCGCTTTCAGCAGGCGGACATGGGAGTAGGTGTGGTTGCCAATCTGGTGGCCCTCCGCCTTCATCCGGCGCAAAAGTTCCTCGTTGCAGGGGATCTGCTCCCCGATTACAAAAAACGTTGCCGCCGCACCCCGCTCCAGCAGGCCGTCCAGCAGACGGCCGGTGGTGTCCGCGCGGGGGCCGTCGTCAAAGGTCAGGGCGACATATTTCGGCTCCTCCACCAGGTTCTCCAAGGTGTCAGGGTCCAGCTCCCCAAGGATCTCTTTGGGAATCTCCGCCGGCCCGGCGGCATAGCCCGTGAGATCCGGCTCCACCGGCTGGGCGCAGGCCGGGACGGGCAGGAGGCATGCGGCCGCCAGCAGCAACGCAATTGATTTTTTCATGTTTTTCCCCTCTTTTCCCACATACTTTTCCCTAGTATGTCCCGGATCGTGTGAAATACACCAAGGAAAAACTCCATGGCGCGTCTGGCGGGAGGGAGGAAAATTTTGGTTAAATTCACGCCGGGCCGGGGCGCAAGGGCGGGTGTTGACTTTTTTCTGCCCAGGCCGTATACTGTAGCTACTATCAGGAGGGGGCGGATTGGGTGATCCATATTGCTTGTCCATCGGCAGACCCATACTACAATCTGGCGTTTGAGGAGTTCGTTTTTCAGACCTTTCAGGAGGAAGACGTATTCCTCCTGTGGCGGAACAGGCCGTGTATGGTGGTGGGAAGCTACCAGAACATCTGCCGGGAAACCCGGCCCGCGCGGCTGCGGCGGAAGGGCATCCCTGTGCTGCGCCGGATCTCCGGCGGCGGGGCGGTGTATCATGATTTGGGGAACGTCAACTACTCCTGCATCACCGCCCAGGACGGCCCCGTGGATTATGATAAGAGCCTGGCGCCAGTCCTGGACGCGCTGAACGCCATCGGCGTACCGGCAGAGAAAAACCGGGCCTGTGACATCGCTATCGGCGGGAAGAAAATCTCCGGCAGCGCCCAGCGGGCCGCGGGCGGCAGGCTGCTCCACCACGGAACACTGCTGTTTGACGCGGATCTGTCCGCCCTGGAGGAGATCTCCGTCCAGGGTAAAAACGAGTGCGTCCAGACGAAGGGCACCATGTCGGCAATCTGCCCCGTGACCAATATCCGGCGGCATCTGCCTGGGGATATGGACGTGGAAACGTTTATGGAGCGGCTGCTGGCGCAGATGGTTCCGGAGGGCAGGCGGCGGATCCTGACCGCGGAGCAGGATGCCGCCGTTTGCAGGCTGCGGGATGAAAAATACCGGAGCTGGGCATGGACCTGGGGGCGGACGCCGCCGTTTACTTACGAAAAATCCGGAACCTTCGCCGGTAAGGAATTTTTCGCACGGTATCAGGCGAAGCAGGGCATTGTGTCGGCAGTCCGGGTGGACTGCCAGGCCATCGACGGCCTCCTGGCGGAAGGGCTGCTGGAAGGCGCCAAGCTGGATCCGGACGGTTTTGCGGCAGTTTGCGCCCAATTGGCGGGGGACAGGAGCGAGGAGCTGCTAGATCTGCTGATCTGACCGGGCGGGAAGGCCTCCTTAGGGATTGGCGGCCCGCCTGCAACCAATAGTATCTTAAAAATCTGCTTTGAGGAGAAATGTGCCATGGAAAAACAATTGTCGCTGCCGCGCCTGCGGCCGGAGATGACCAGCGGGGTGCTGTGCGCCTGGCTGAAGGCGGAGGGCGAGACAGTCCGGGCCGGGGAGCCGGTATACGAGATCGAAACCGACAAGGTGGTCAACCAGATCGAAGCCACCGAGGGCGGCGTACTGAAAAAGCTGCTGCGGGAAGAAGGCGATGAGGTGGCCGCCGGCGAGGCGGTGGCGATCCTGGAAACGGAGTAAGGGCATGGAGAGGAAACCGGAATGGCTGAAGGTGCGGTATAATCAGGAAGCCGTGGACGAGGTGGCGAAGCTGCTGGGTGAGCTGAAGCTGAACACCGTGTGCAAGGAAGCCAACTGCCCGAACCTGGGGGAGTGCTACCGGAAGCATACCGCCACCTTCATGATCCTGGGGAGCGAATGCACCAGGAATTGCCGCTTTTGCAACGTGACCCCGGGGAAACCCCTGCCCCCGGATCCGGAGGAGCCGGAAAATGTGGCCCTCGCCGCTAAAAAGCTGGGGCTGCGGCATGTGGTGCTTACCTGCCCGACCAGGGACGACCTGCCCGATGGAGGCGCGGCACATTTTGCCAAAACCGTGGGAGCGATCCGGGCCTCCTGCCCAGGGGTGACGGTAGAGACCTTGATCTCCGATATGAAAATGAACACCAGCGCGCTGGATGTAGTGATCGCGGCCCATCCGGAGGTGCTCAACCACAACGTAGAAACTGTGCGGGAGCTGCAAAAGGCCGTGCGGCCCCAGGCGGACTACCAGCGCAGCCTGGACGTGCTGCGGTACTGCAAGGGGAAAGACCCCACCCTCCTGACCAAGACCGGGTTCATGGTGGGGCTGGGCGAGACGGAGGAGCAGATTGGCCGCCTGCTGGACGACGTGCTGGCAGTGGGGTGCGACATCCTGACCATCGGGCAGTACTTACAGCCCTCGCCGGAGCACTATCCCCTGGCGCGGTACGCCACGCCGGAGGATTTCGCGCGATATAAGGAAATGGCGCTGGCCAAAGGATTCCGGCATGTGGCCTCCGCGCCGCTGGCCAGAAGCTCCTACAAGGCCTGGGAAGCCCTGGAGGGTGTCCATGATTTACATTGAGACCGGATCCGCTGATGTATGCTATAATTTTGGGCTGGAATACTATTTTTCTATGGAAAAGCCATTAGAGGACACCGTGTTCCTCTTTTGGCGGACAACGCCCACACTGATGGTGGGGCGGTATCAGAACGTGCTGGAGGAGGTGGACAAGGCTTACGCCGATGCCCACAATATCCAGATCGTACGCCGGATGAGCGGCGGCGGCACCATTTACACCGATATGGGCGGGTGGCAGTTTACCTTCATCGAAAAAGCCACGGACGGGGAAATCCAATTCCAGCGGTACATCGCACCGGTCATTGACGCGCTGGCGGAGCTGGGTGTACAGGCCTCGTTCAACGGGCGCAACGACCTGACCATCGGCGGACGGAAGATCTCCGGCAACGCCCAGTACCGGCTGGGGGGCCGGGTGGTTCACCACGGGTCGCTACTGTTTGACACCGACTTGGAGCGGATGGCGGCGGCGACAACGGTGGACAGCTATAAGATTACCTCAAAAAGCATCAAATCCGTCCGGGAGCGTGTGACCAATATCTCTGAGCACCTAGCCGCGCCAATGGACGCGGAAGCTTTCAAGGAACGGGTGGTGCGGCACATCCTGGGGCCGGAGGGAACCGCCTATCAGGTCACGCCGGAGGACAGCGCCAGGATCCGGGAGATCGGGCGGGAACGGTTCGGCTCCTGGGAGAGCACCTATGGCCAGGGGCCGGGGTTCAACATCCAGCGCATGGGGCGGTTCCCCGGCGGCGCAATGCGCTTTCATCTGGACGTGAAAAAAGGCGTCATCCAGCAGGCCGCCGTGTCGGGAGACTTTTTCTCCACCTTGGACGGGGAAGCCATCGGGAATGCACTGGCTGGCTGCCGCTATGACCGGGCGGCCGTGCGGGACGCGCTGGAGCGGCTGGGCGTGGACGGCGCGGTATACCGGGTTTCCGCCGGGGAGATGGCGGAAGCAATTGTGGATTAAAGGGTGGTTTCCCCAGGGGGAAACTGGAAGCGTCCGGAGCGGTTCTACTCGAACCGCTCCGGACGCTTTTCATATGGTTCTGGCGCGAGGAAACCGCCTTGGGCGCAGCGCCGTTTTTACATCAGCGGCGCCAGGTTCATGACGGGGTGGCCCTTCTCGGTCAGGAAGTTGAGCAGCTCCTCCGGGTCGGAGGTGATGGTCTCGTCCCCGATCATATCGCAGAAGTTGTCGATGCCCAGCAGCTCCTTGGCAGTGGCGTTGAGCCGGGAGGCTACATCGTCCTTCAGCTCCTTGGGCATCCAGACAATGCGGGCGATGCCGCCCTCGGCAGCGGCGAACTTCTTGGAAGCGATAAAATGGCGTCCGTGGCCCATGAAGCCCGGGGTCTGTACGCCGCCGCCAGTCATGGAGGCCAGCTCGCCGAAGGTCATGCCGGTGGGGGTCATGCCCTTGAACTCCCGGTTGCAGATCACAAGGCCGTTGGAAATGGGCTCGATGCCGCAGATGCACTCGAAACAGCCGCAGGAGGTCATGGGATCGTCCATGATGGAGTACAGGCTTACATGCTCCACCGCGCCCTGGGTAGCGGCGTGAACCATGCGGTCTACATCGGGGTAGTAGCCCTTCAGCTCATCGGTGCAGCCCTCCTTGCTGATGGGCTGGCAGGGGCCGGCATCATTGAGCTCCTTGGTGGCCTTGGCATCCAGCCAGCTCACCGCGCCGCAAAGGCCCAGGCGCTCCGGCGTCACCACACAGCAATGGCTGGGGGCAAAGGACTGGCAGAGGATGCAGGTGTAGAACTTGTCTACGCTCTCATCGGTCATGGAGCTGAGGCGGTCATCACGGGCATTGTAGGCGGGCATGGCCTCCCCGTCCAAAACCTTTTTGGCCTTCACCGGGTCGGTGACCAGGGTAACCTGGCACTTGTCCACCACAGCGGCAAACTCGTCCATGATCATGTAATACAGGACTTCGCCGAAGTGCTTCATGCGCAGGCCCTTGTCAAAAGCATCATTGGAGACGCGGATGCGGAACTGGTTGCGCTGGCCGGTGTGCATCACGCCCTCCATGTAGTTGAACCAGGCGTGGATCTTGCGCTCGATGACGGACTCGAAATCCTTCTGCATCTTCGCGCCGTAAACCTCGATATAGGTAGCCAGGGCATATTCCGTCTCCCCGCTGTCGATGTCGGGGCCGTCAACAACGATCTTATGATCTTCCACCGCCCCAGCGTCCCGCATGGTGACCAGCTCGCAGGTGGTATTTTTGCTGGACCAGAATTCTATCTTCATATCCGCCTTACGGATGATTTCGCCCTCAAAAGCGGCGGCAAAGGCCACAGGGATAGGCAGCTCCTTCACCTTGATGTGGATGCCCCGCAGGGACAGGGAGCGTTTGGCGGTCCCGTTGTGATCCAGCTCAGCTTCCAGGGCGCCGGGAACCTGCAAATCACCGATATCCTGATCCACAATCACCGGGAAGCCCAGGGCGATGGCGCCAGCGCCAGCGGACACTACCACCGGATCCAGGGCGCCGAAGGTGTTGACAAAGGCGGGAACACGCTCTTTGGTATAGGCCAGCAGCCCGGCCAGGTCGCCAGGCTTCACGTTGCCGAAAATCAGGGCGGCGCGGATGGCAACGGTGACTACATGGATGACGCTGGTGACGTCATGGCCCAGGGGCACCACACGCAGCTCCAGGCCCATCTTCACGCCGGCCTCCAAGGCCTGCTCAATGCACTCGCCAATCAGGAAGGTGAGGATGCCCTTGGACTGGTAGTCCTTGACCACCTTGGCCACACCGGCGGCATCCGCCGCCTTGCCCAGCACCACGGCTACGCCGGGGATATCTCCGGTGACCAGGGGCACGCCCAAGGAACGGATAATGGGGTCGGGCACGAAACCGATGCCGGAATCCTCCCCGTAGGGGTCGCCGCCGCCCACGTACTTCAGGCCCTCAAGGATCTCCGCGCCCACGGCGGTAGCGAGGCCGGCGTTCAGCGCCGCGCCGATGTCGTCCTGATTGGTAATCAGGCTTTTGAGTACGCCTACGCAGGCGGGCAGGTCACCTAATGTCTTGACCTTCACGCCGGTGGCGGCATAGATGGTGGGGAAGAAATAAGCGGTATCGGGGAAGGACACAGGGGTGTCCGCGCCATGCTTGGCGATGGCATCGTTGACGGCGCCCTCGGTCAGGTCCGCCACAGCATTGGAGCCGGAATAAATCAGATCAGTTAATGCGCTCATGGGAAAGCAACCTCCTGTTTTTGTAGATTCACTATCTTTAATATACCAACATTTCTGGTTTTTGTATAGAGGTTTTCGGGCAGCATGCAAAAAAATTTTAGCATGGATAGCGGCAGGCCCGGTTTTTCACCAAAACCGGGCCTGCCGCCGCCTGTACTGGTACCGCTTAATTTCCCTTCTGTTTCGGCATCGTGCAGCGGCCGTTGAGACGCCCTCCCTCCGACACCTCCAGGGACGGCGTGGATACATCGCCCTCCAGGCTGCCGGTCTTCTCCAGAAGCAGGCGCTCCCGGGCGGAAACCGTCCCTTCCACCCGGCCCGCAACACGGATCACATCCGCCGTGACCGGGCCTTTGACAAGCCCCGTAGGGGCTACGATTACCGCGCCTTTCAGGTTCAGCTCACCTTCCACGGTGCCCTCCACCTGGATGACGCCCTCGCCCTGCAAATTTCCGGTCACCGTGGCGCCGGCGGCAATCACGGTGCTGCTGGGCGGCTCGGGCAAGGTGGGGAGGTCCTCATACTGCTCCTGGACAAGAGCTTCCTCTTCCTCCTCAGCAATTCTTGCCGGTTTCCCAAAGAACCCCATTGTGATCCTCTCCTTTATGTAAAAGATTCATGATCCGGCCCCAAACCGGAAGCTGGGCTTATTTTATCACAACTTCCTCCCCTTGGCAAGGGGCGGAAAAAAGGGAAACGCCGTCTTTCCTCTGTAGGGGAAAGACGGCGTTGCAGGGAGCGTTTACCCGCCTATGCCCTGTCTCAAATCTCAAACCAGCGGATTTCGTTGGCGGCAAGGGCCAAAGGGAAGCTGTCCCCGCCGGTGTATACGGTGGTGGACTGGGGCTGGTAGGTGTTGTTGACCACGCAGTACTTCCCGCTTTGCAGGAATGCGTGGACTTCCACATTGAAGTTACTGGAGAACCATTTGTGCAGCGCGTCCTCCCCGTGGGCGCTCCAGAGGATGGCACGGTACAGCAGGCGGCTGTTCTCGAAGCTGTAGGGCAGGCCGGAGATGTACACCGCGCGGCCTTCGCCAAAGGCGTTGACCGCGAGCTGAACCTCCTTGTCCCGCTGAACCAGGATTTCTGTGCCAGGGAGGGCGTAAATGGACTTTTTCCCCTCGCCAAAGTCAACCGGCCCTGTGCAGTCCGCCAGCAGGAAGTGATCCGGATGCTCCTCCCAGTTGTATTTGTCGTAGCCCAGGGTAAACCCGGTCTCCTTCTCCACCCCCAGTACGCCGGAGAGCTGGAGATACCGGCCCTGGTACTGGTGCCCGGAGGGCTCGCCTACGCCGATGAAGCCGCCGCCGTTCCAGACGAACGCCTTGACCATTGCCGCAATAGCCGGGTCCTCCCAGACCGCGCCGCCGGTGTGGGCCGTGTCTCCATCGCCTACGTTGACAATCACATCCACCCCGTCCAGGGCATGGGCATCCGCCTTGAGATCGTCAAAGCTGAGGAACCTGACATCGAAGGGCGCGCCGGAGAGGGCCTCGATAATCCCGGCGTAGGAATAGTTCTGCTTTTGATACAGGGCGTGGTGGACCATGTGGCAGCCCCAGGAGCGGGCCTTGCCCCAGCTGTTGAGCACCGCCACCGTCTTAACGCAGTAGGGCTTGGCCCCGCCGATGTTGGCGTACAGCTCGCGGAACTCTTTGCAGACGCTCTCCACATAGCTGATGAACGCCGGGAACTGGCAGGCCAGCTTCAAATAGCCGCCGTAGCCGATCCGGTCGATGGGCTTGCGCAGAATAGCGCGGCGGGCGGTCACCCAGTTTTCCTTGGCCTCCCGGACAGGGTCGCCTCCCTCGTGGAAGGTATCGGGGAAGAAATAGGGCAGGAACCGGCCCTCGGTATATTTTACGCCGGGAATATCGGAAATCAGCCGCAGGGTGGAGCCGTTGCCCACGCTGCCCACCACCGCGTCCAGGCCAATGGTCCCGAACTCCGGCATATAGGGCTCGGTGCCGATGAAGTGGTCTCCCAGGAACATCATCGCTTCCTTGCCCAGCTCGTGGGTGATATCCACCATTTCCTTGGCCAGCTTCGCCACCTCCCGGCGCTGGAAGGCCATAAAGTCTTTGAACTCCCGGGAGGGGACGCGGTACTGGCAGTTGTAATAGCCCTGGTCAATGATGAACTCGGGGCGGAATTTGTAGCCCACTTCCCGCTCAAACTGTTCCAGAATATAGGGGGAAACGCTGGCGGAGTAGCCGTACCAGTCCACGTACTTCTCCCGTTTCAGCTCATCGAACACCAGGGTGAACTGGTGGAAGAAGGTGGTGTAACGGATCACGTCCACGTAAGGGTGATCCGCGATGAACTTCCGCAGGCGCTCCATGGTGAACTTGCGGGTCTTGGGCTGGCGGACATCGAAGGTGATCTGATGTTCGAAGTCCTTCCAGTCGTTTGTAACCGCGTTGTACATGTGGACCGGATCCCAGATGAGGTAGGCCAAAAAGCTGACGGTGTAGTCATGGAACGCTTCCGGCGCGTCAATGACCACGCAGCCGGTTTCCGGCTCATACAGCCAGGCAGTGGGAGCCAGAGGTATCCCGGCGGTGCGGTCCATGACCTCCCACCAGCGTTTGATATCGTCCCGGGTGTTGACCTCCAGCAGCTCCGTGCTGATGCCCTGCATCAAAGAGATGGACAGCGGCCCACCGGACGCGGTGTGGAAGCCGGTCATGATGTAGCACTGCTGAACCTCGTCGGGGTTGGCCTTGG
The DNA here is from genome assembly GCA_910587645.1 of uncultured Oscillospiraceae bacterium. Classification (GTDB taxonomy): domain Bacteria; phylum Bacillota; class Clostridia; order Oscillospirales; family Oscillospiraceae; genus Pelethomonas. Next base: position 7,185 of record CAJUNA010000026.1, on the reverse strand, counting down.
CCCAGGCGTTGTCCTTGCGGGTGGTGTAGTAGGTGGAGTAGACCTTCGCGTCTACGCTTTTCAATTCTTCGGGGTAGTCGGTGCCGTCGCAGTCGCGGATGGCGTCCGCGCCCCAACGCTTGACCAGCTCCAGGGTCTCCGGCACCACGTCCACGTCCGTGGGAATCGTCACGCGGCCAAATTCTTTTTTATCCATAAATCCTTTCCTCTTCTCCCTTTCCGCTTCAACGCTTTTTCGGGTCTTCAAAGGGCTTGTTATACAGCGCCAGCGCCGCCAGCAGCAGCGCCACGCCCACCAGCATTAAGCCTAATCCCCCAAGCTGCCCGGTCTGCTTCCAGCCGTAGACCAGCAGGAACAGGCCCAACACAAAGGTAATCAGCATCAACACCAGCCGCAGGGCGGTGTGCTCTTTCCAAAACTTCATATCTACCATCCTATTCTTACTCAATTTTCGTTGCCGGGCGGCAGTGCTTTACCCTTTCAGGCCTCCTACGGTCATGCCCTGGGTCAGCTTCTTCTGCACACAGATGTAGAGGACCAGCGTGGGCAGCATCACCAGCACCAGGCCTGCGTACAGGATGCCGTACTCAGCAGAGGACTGCTGGGCCTGCATCAGGTTCAGAAGGCCTACCGGCAGGGTTTTCTGGCCCTGGGCGCTGCTCATGAGGGTCATGGAAATGATGTACTCGTTCCAGAAGGAGAGGAAGTTGAAGAGGATGATGGTGATGATGGACGGCTGGGCCATGGGGAAGATGATCCGCACCATGGTGGAGCCATACCCCGCGCCGTCGATATAGGCGGCCTCCTCAAAGTCATGGGGCAGGGTGGCAAAGTAGCCCGACAGCAGGTAGATGGTGAAGGGCAGGGCCGTGGAGGCGTACACCACCGCCAGGACGAAAATGTTGTTGAGGAAAAAGCCGTTGCCTATCAGGTTTTTCAGCCACACGTCCCCGTCCTTCAGCATCAGGAAGATGGGAACCACAATATAGTTGACATTGATGAACAGCCCCGCCATAAAGCAGGTATTGAGGAACTTCCGCCCCTTGAACTGGAACCTGGACAGGCAGTAAGCCGCCGGAAGGGCGATTACCAGCAGCAGCGCAAGGCTCAGGGCAGTGACAATGACGGAGTTGATCATGTAGCTGCCCATGCTGGCTGAGTTCCAGGCGTCCACGAAGTTCTGCCAGTAGAACCCGGCGGGGAGCGCCCAGGGATTGCCGTAAAACTCGCTGTTCTCCTTGATGGACGCCAGGAACACCCAGGCCACGGGGACGATAATCAAAATGGCGAGGGTGATCAGGACCACATAGATAAACGCTTTGAACACCGGCTCGGCGGTAATGGATTTATTTTTCTGATTCATTCTGCGGCCCTCCTTACATTTCCAAGACGTCCCGCTTAGTGACCTTGTTGACCATGGCCGAGAGCAGGAAGGAGAACAGGAAAATCACCACGCCCGCCGCCATGGAGTAGCCGTACAGGCCCGCGTCCTTCTGGGCGTACATGAAGCTCAGGCCCACATCGGCCATCCCCTTAGCCACCATAGCCTTGACGAACAGGAAGGCCATGTTGATGGTAGAAATGATGAAGAACGTCAAGGTTGTGCGGATATTCGTCCAAATCAGGGGTAGGGTAATCTGGAAAAACTGGGCGATACGGCCCGCGCCGTCCAGGCTGGCGGACTCGTAGAGATCCGCCGGCACCGCCGACATGGAGGCCATATACATAACCATGTAGTAGCCGATGGCCTGCCAGACCATCGCGATGATGATGGAGATAATGACCATCTGCTGGTCCTTCCACAAGATCATCACATCGCGGCCGGAAATAAAGGACAGGATGGAGTTGAGCATGCCGTTCTCCGGCTTATAGATCGCGGAGAAAATACCGGCGATGACCACCACCGAGAGGATATTCGGTATGTAGAAAATCACCCGGAAAAAGTTTTGGCCCTTGATCTTCTCCCTCGTCAGGATCGCGGCGAAGAGGATGGCGAAGAAGAAGGTAATCAGCGTCACCGTCACAATGAGCAGGATGGTATTCTGCATGGAAGCGATGAACTTGGCGTCCTGGAACAGCACCTTGAAGTTGTTCAGCCCCACAAAGGTCTCCGTAGGGGAATAGGCGCCCCGCTCAAAGAGGGACATGCGGAACACGTTCAGGGTGGGCAGAACCATAAAGATGAAAAACAGGATCGCGGCGGGGGCTACGCACAGGGCGATGAATATGCTGCGGTCTTTGCTGCGGCGCATGAAATCTCTCCCTTCTCTCTGATAATACAAGGGCGGCGGTGAGCAAACGCTCACCGCCGCCTGCATACGGACTATGTGATGTTAGCTTATGCGGTTGGATGGATTAACCCATGATATTGGCGCGCATCTGGTCGCTGGCGGCCTTCACATCGGCAATCCACTGCTCCTCGGTAATGGAACCGTTGACCAGGCCGTTAACGGGATCCAGGAACACCTCGCGGACGGTACCCAGGCCGGCCACCGCGTTGTAAGCGGCAAAGCTGCCCATAGCGGCGTCAGCGCCGTTGTCATAGATGGAATAGAACATCTTGTTGTCGCCCTCCATGCCCTCGGCTACGCCGATCACAGGCTGGATCGCGCCGCCCTTGGCGAAGATCGCGCAGGCCGCGTCACTGTACAGGAAAGCTACAAACTGCTTGGCAGCGTCCATGTTGGGCGCGCCGGCGGGAATCCAAGCCTGCTCCATCCAGCAGTAGCTGGCGCCATTGCCGCCGGCCTTGGCGGCGGGCAGGGCGGTCATGCCCCACTGGAAGCCGTCAGCGCGGGGCGCCTCGGCCATCTCGCCCACGATCCAGGTGCCGTTGGGCATGAACAGGGCCTTGTTGTCCAGGACGAGCTGCTGGTTCTGGGTGAAGTCCTGATCGTTGGCCTGGGCAGGGGTTACGGGGTTGGTGTAGGAAGCCAGCTTGGCAATAATGTCGAAGCACTGCTTGGCCTCGGGGGTATCCCAGATGCCTTCCTCATAGCGCAGGGCCTTGTTATAGAAGTCGGGGCCTCCAACGGAGTACATCAGGGCGTACAGGAACGCGTCAAAGTAACCGGTGGTGGGGTAAGTAAACAGGGCAATGTCCTCGGCGGCAGCCTTATCGGCCAGCTCCCACATTTCATCCCAAGTAGCGGGAACGCTCCAGCCCTTCTCCTCAAAGATGCCGGCGTTATAGAACAGGCCACAGGGGGAGTAGAACATGGGGGCCAGGTAGGTGTGGCCATCGTCGTAGGGGTTGGTGACGGAAGTGTCGGTGAAACCGCCAACGATCTTGTCAGAGACCTTGGCGCTCTCGCCGGGAACCGTCATGGACAGCACATCGTTCAAATCGGCAATGTTGCGGTCCTTGATGAACTGCTCGGTGAGACCCTTCTCACGGCCAGTGGCCAGGTGGATGACGTCGGGGAACTCGCCGCCCTGCATGGACGGCCCGATAACGTCTTCCAGGCTCTTGTCGCAGATCAGGTTGACCGCAATGCCGGTCTGGGCGGTGAAGGCGTCGCAGACTTCCTGCCACATGCCGGGATACGCTTCCTCATAACCGGAAGCCAGGGCGGCTACGGTGATGGAACCGGTTGCTTCCGGCTCGGCAGGCTCTGCATCAGGGGTCTTGTCATCGTTGGCGGGGGTGTTGTCCTCCTGCTTGGGGGGATTGTCCTGGGCGGGCGGGTCCTGGGGCTTGCTGCCGCAGGCGGCCAGCAGGGACAGAACCATTACACTCGCAAGGATCATGCTGAGAATCTTTTTCATGTCCAATTTCCTCCATAAAATTTCAAACCATTTTGCCGCGCGGGAAAAGGGAATCCCCGCACCTTACATATAACAGTATACAGAAATAGCGGAGAGATACAATTCTATTGTTGCTGTGGTTTTTATAGATATTGCTCTTTTGCGTTTTGTCGGAAAACCGCGGCCGCTCCCCCCGGCAGTTTGGACAGATTTCCGAATTTCAGCCTTTCCCCTCTTGGAAGCCTTGAAATGGCGGCAAAATATAGGCTGGTGCAGGGAAATTTTTTTGCCAGTTGCACAATGAAATAAAAGGATTTATAATAGGGGGAGGGCATCCGGTTTATTTCATTTTTAGAATCTTGCGGATAAGAGGAGGACAGCCCCATGAGCACGCTGCGCTATGTACTGCCCCGGAACCACGAGGAGGGCTGCGGGAGGGCAAGGCTGCTGTATGTATCCTGCGCGCAATACAGCGAGGAATGGAACTCCGCCTTCCACACCCACGCCTGTGCGGAGCTGTTTTTCATCACCAAAGGCCACGGCGCGTTCCAAGTCCGGCAGGAGACCTTCCCTGTGGCCATCAATGACCTGGTGGTGGTAAACGCCGGCGTCCCCCACACCGAGACCAGCACTGGCGGAAGCCCCATGGAGTATGTAGTGCTGGGGGTGGAAGGCCTGGAGGCGTTGGCGGACACCGGGGACTGCGCGCTGCTGCATATGGGCGAGGAGCAGGAGACCGTGTCCGCATGCCTGCGGATTATCGTCCGGGAAATCCGGGCGCAGCAAGCGGGCTGCGCCGCTATCTGCCAGAGCCTGCTGGAGGTGATCCTCCAGCGTCTGCGGCGGCGGGCGGACTTCGCCCTGGGCAGCGCCCCGGAGGGCGCCGCGGCTGGGGCGGGCGCCAGCCGGGAATGCGGCCTGGTGCGGCGGTACATCGACAACCATTTTAAAGAAAACCTGACCCTGGACCAGCTTGCCGGATTGGCCCACATCAGCAAGTACCACCTCTCCCACGCCTTTCAGAAAGAGTTCCAGACCTCCCCTATCAGCTATCTGATTGCCCGGCGGATACAAGAGAGCAAGTTCCTCCTGCGGGAGACGGACCATACCCTCTCGCAAATCGCGCAGATTTTAGGCTTTTCCTCCCTGAGCTATTTTTCCCAAAGCTTCCGGCGTCTGGAGGGAAGCAGCCCTATGGAATACCGGAAGCGGTGCAGGCGGCAGGATGGGAGCGGGCCGCTATAGCAAAAAGCGCGCGTTTTTTTATGTCTCAGATGAATCCACAAACTTTTTAATGGCCCATAAATTTCCGTAGATTTATACAGATTTGCGTGAAGTCAGGGCAAAATACAAAATGGAAGAAAAGTGCCAAAAAGCCCGATATATCAAGGCTTAAAGGCTTATGAAAGGATAAATCCAAGATGATAAAAATATTATTTGTTTGCCACGGCAATATCTTGAAGAATCCCGGAAAAGCCCTTAAAATCAATGATTGTACGGCTCAATGAGGTGCTTACTACACCACTACTGCACCATTTTTGAAAGAGCCTTGAAATGACAATTACCAATATAAAATATATTTTGAAAAAGATAATTAAGCGGCAGCTTCCTTTTATGAAAGGGACTGCCGCTTTTTAGCAAGATTATATACCTTGTGCGAATGCTCATGTACGGTAAAGAAGCAAGCAACCGAAAACAAGAGATAGACCGCCAGCACCACACTATTCCGAACCAAAAACCAAAAGACAAGCATTATGGAAATGTGCATAACAGGCTATGGAATCATGGATAACTCTATTCACAGCACATGGAAAAGCTAAAGTGCAGCTTTCCCACGTCCTGCAAACAGAGTTACCCACAATTCCATGATACAGCCAGTTATACACATTTCCACGAATGCCGACGACTACGTAATCTCTCCCAATACATCTATCTTTATAATTAATTTTACAAAATGCAAGAAATATGTTATACTCATGTTTGAGTAATCGCAGAGAAGAGAAAATCAAGAAAGGGGATGCGCCAGTGGCAGGGAAAGATAAGTATAAATTTGAAAGCAAAATCCATGTGTATAGAGCTACAAAAAGAATGACGCAACAGGAGCTTGCTGATTTGGTTGGCGTTTCCCGTCAGACGATTATGCAGCTTGAACGAAACCGCTATAATCCCTCTATGATGTTGGCGTATAGTATTTCAAAAATATTTGATGTAACGATTGAAGATTTATTTGATTTTTCGGAGGTATAAAAATGATTGAAATACTGAATGAACTTGTGAATAACAGACCAATCCTGTTGGCGGGGATATGGTATGGCGTACCGATTACGATTATTTTGATTGTTTTATTTTTTGTAAAGTCTTCCCGTGATGAAAGAGGACGGGCAATCATTGGAAAAGCAAGTATTATCGCTATGATTGTATTCATTTTCTTTATGAATTTTTTTGCGAAAATATCAGACTGTATCCCCATAAATTACGATACGGTAGCTTTTTGTGTTCAATGGATATACGATATTGTGCTTACGGTCGAGGTTGTCGCAATTCTGATATACAAAAAACTTCAATAGTAAAAACTAATATTGCTTGTCACCGAAAAGGCGAGCAATATTTTTCGATTAAAAAGTATGAAATAATTGACATATAGATAAAAATAAGTTATACTGCCTTAGGGCAGGATTTTTATTCTAAATTTGACCTGCCCATGAAAGGAGAAATCAGGAATGTATGATTTGTGGACACTTATTATTTTGGTTATGCTTATTTTAGGCGGCAGCGGTTCAGTGGCAGGTACATGGTGGTGTAAAAACAAAAAGCGGAAAAAGAACGAAGAAAAACCTCAAAGCAGTAAATAGTAAAGCCAGTCGCACCAGTTAACAGCCAAGTCAAATGGGCTACCTTGCTGTTAAAAGCCCGCCCGGTTTTGTAGCTGGTTAATCAAGGGATGATAGCCTAAGTGCTGTCGTCCCCTTTGGTTATAAAATGCAACTGTAAACCATGCACCGCCCCATGTGGGAGAAAGGGGGAATTATTTATGCCTTGCACAGAAGCATACAGAGAACATATCATGTATACATTTAATGGCTATTATAAGACTGTCATACGCTTTGCGGCTATCAACGCATGGCGTGACAGGAGCAGACGGCGGCAAAAAGAAATATCCCTTGAATATCTCACAGAAGAAAAATTTTACCCTTTAGGCACAACAGACGAATACTTTGAAGCACCTTATGAAGAATACCCCATTACGATATGCGGTCAGACAGTTATCCTCACCAATGGGGAGCTTGCCGCCGCCCTGTTATCTCTGCCGGAGAGAAACCGGGAAATCATTTTCCTTTACTTTTTCGGAGATTACACACAACAGGAAATCGGGAAAATGTACGGACGCTGCCGGAGTACGACCGGGTATCAAATCCGCAGGACTTTACAGCTTCTGC
>CAJUNA010000025.1 GCA_910587645.1 uncultured Oscillospiraceae bacterium | reverse complement strand
CGGGTGAGTGTCCTCTCATTTTACCAGATGGCTGCCTTCGGTTGACCTGGTATACTTCGTGGCGAGATTTGGCCCCTTTTGTGGCGACGTTTGGTATCCTTTCAGTGGCGAAAATTGGTATACTTTATCTTACCATTTACATAAGGCCAAACCCTCATTTGCAGTAAATTTGCAAAACGGATAAAAAAGGATAACAAAAAATAAAAACAGATAACAAATAGGCAATCTGCGGGCCGATTTGCAGTAAGAGCCAGCAAAGCATTGGAAATATTGGGTAAAATAAAAAAATGACCTCTCGGTTACGAGTTCTTTTACGAAAAACTCATAACCCGGAGGTCGCAGGTTCAAGTCCTGCCGCCGCAACCAAAATCTCCGCAGGATCGTATGATTCTGCGGAGATTTCTTTGATTTTCAGAACTTTTTCGCTGTGTTCACTTTTGCACTTTTCTTCCGTCCCTGCTCCTGGGGGAGTGTTCCAACTTTTATCTCGTTGGGCATGGGAAAACGAGAAGACGATGCCGTTTTATGTTGTCCTCGGTGTCCTTGCTGATGTGTTCCGTTTTCAAGAGAAGCAATTCAGATTCGCTTGCTGTAATGCCCGCTTTCTCCCACATACGGTATTTCATGCGGCAGCACACTTGCTGCCGCCCCTTGCAGTGTTGCTAATTTATACCATCAGCAGCATCAGCTTGCAGATTTTTTAGCATTTGCAGAGTATCGTCTATATTATTCGTATGCCATGCACCGGTTGCTCCCATAAATGCGCTGACCCCTTTTTTCGGTGACAGCAGATGTATTGTATCCGTATCAGTCGTAATTGCAACCATATAATTGGTTCCTTTCTCTGTAACTTCTACGGATTGGATGGAAGGATAGGATAGTTGCAACGCTACCTTATTTTCCAACGAATAGTATAAGACAGTCCCGACAGCAATACGCGTATGCATTGGAAGCAAAACTAACTCATTCTTGCACATCTGCAAAATATAAGGCTCTGAAGTAAAGAGATGTGCCAACTTATCCCCCAAATTATCATTTGGCGCATATTGCACAAGGATCGCCCTGTTCCCGACAGGCTCTAAGCCTATTTCCACGAGGTACTCACGCCCAGCTTCGTCTAAAGTCATTTTTGCCATTTTTAATATCCTCCTTTTGCGTATTGAAGTGTATTTCACTTCAATACGGATTATAATTTATTTATTTCTATATATCAAGTATTTCTTGCATTTAAGAATAAATAAATAGCCATGCTCATTTTAGGCATTATGTGCATGGCTTAGGGCTTGTTTGATAAATGGCGGAATGACCAAAAGCGAGAGATTTTTTCGATGGACAAGGCAAAAAATCGCAGGAATACTTTGTGTATTTCAAGATTTTTTAACGCTGTACAGCGGAAAAAGATCCGCCGTTTGGGCGTTTTGACATTTTTCAAACAAGCCCTAATATGCTGTACGCGCAAGTTATCTGATTTTCCTCAAAATCAACAATGCAATATCAGCAGTTAAAAGAAAAAGAGTATAAGCTGTCTGTATTACATTTGCCAGCCGGACTATATTATCCATACTCCACTCGAAAAAATATGGGACAATATTCAGAAGAACAAACAGCATGGCAAAAGCAATCAAAGAAGCTGTAGCAATCAGCCCTCGCCCTCTTTCATCTCTTCCCTCTTTTGAAAAATAGAAGAATACAAAAAAGCCTAAAAACAGGAATCCAAGCCCTGCATTTACTTTCATAAAAATTCTGCTGTCAAATAAAATAGTCAACCATTCAACCATTTACTGCTCCTCCTGAAAGTCAAATAAATCTTCAATCGTAACCTCAAACACTTTTGCTATGCTGTAGGCCAGCAGCATAGAGGGATTATAACGATTTCGTTCAAGCTGCATAATGGTTTGTCTTGAAACACCCACCAAATCAGCAAGCTCTTGCTGCGTCATTCTCTTTGTGGCTCTGTACACATGGATTTTACTTTCAAACTGATATTTATTTTTGGACAATGGCTCGCCGCCTTTCTTTGCCGTTACTATTATTATTTTACAGATACGAGTACAACATATTTCTTGTATTTTGTCGAATAAAGATGTGAAAAATATGGAAATAGAAAGAGGGATTCCATACAGGAGCATTCGCACAAGGTACATAATCTTACTAAAAGCGGCAGCCCCTTTCATAAAAGGAAGCTGCCGCAAGATACTGCCGTGATACCTTTTCTCAAGAAAAAGCATCACGAGGGCATTAACCTCATTCAGAAGCCGCATCCGCAGCGGGCCGCAGGGGGACATCCATCAACCCCTTCAAATCCTCCACAGTAATCGTAGAGATATCCTCATCGGAAGGATTTTCCAATCCTGCCACCCGGTCGGCCTGCGCGGCGATGATTTTCTCGAAGAGGTTGCGTACATCCCGGGCGTTGCCGAAGTTCCCGTCCCGGTCCTCATAAAGCTCCTGCAAATGGTCTTTTACCGCCGCTTCGGCGGCGTCATCCAGCCGGTAGTCGTTGCGCTTCACCCGGCCCTGGAAAATCTCGAAAAGCTGATCCCCGTTGTAATCCTCGAAGAACAAGTACTTGTTGAACCTGGATTTCAGCCCCGGGTTAGAATCAATAAACCGAGGCATCAGCGTCGCGTACCCCGCCACGATAACCACGAAATCGTCCCGGTGGTCTTCCATCGCCTTCAGGATGGTGTCGATAGCTTCCTGGCCGAAGTCCTTGTCCGCGTTTTCCGGGGCCAAGGTGTATGCTTCATCAATAAACAGCACCCCGCCCAGCGCCTTGGCGATTACCTCCTGGGTTTTGATGGCGGTCTGTCCCACATACCCGGCCACCAGCCCGGAGCGGTCCACCTCCACCAGATGCCCTTTAGAGAGTATCCCCAGCGCGCTGTAGACCTTCCCCACGATCCGCGCCACGGTAGTCTTGCCGGTGCCCGGATTGCCGGAGAACACCAGATGGAAGGACATGTCCGGGGTTTTCATTCCCCGTTCCTGCCGCAGGCGGCGGACCTTCACCAGGTTGACCAAGCTGTCCACGTCTTTTTTCACCACGTCCAGACCGATCAACCCGTCCAATTCCGCCATCGCTTCCTCCAGCGTAGGCTTTGGCGCCGCCGGTTCTTCCTCCGGCGCGGCGGAGCCGCCGGACGCCGCGTCCGGCTTAGCCGGTTCCGGCCCGCCCGCCACAGGCAGGGGGGACATCGGGTCGCCTGGCGCCGGCTTTTCCGGCTGTGAGGGCGCGCCGTAAAAGTCATCGAAAAGGTTCCGCTTTTTATCCCGGCTAAGGACCTTGCCCAAATCGTCCATCAAGTCATTGAGCTCCTTCCCCGCGTCCCGGGGCGGGGCGGCGGACAGGCTGGGCGCGCTTCCCAGATAGTCGTCCGGCCCCGGCGTAGCGTTCCCGGCGGGGACCCCGGCCTTGCCGGCGCACTGGACGAGCTGGTCATAGAGCAGGGTAATCCTCCGGCTCTCCGCGAAGGAAAAGGCCCCGTCATAGGCAGCGCAGAGCATGAGCAAATTTTTCTGCACCTCCGCAAAAGTGCGGCTGTAAGTAGTGCCGCTGCTGGCATCCGCATCCGCCAGCTTTTGGAAAAACTCCGGCACACCCACGGTATAATGGGGGTTCGCCTGATAGTAGGCGATGGCCTTGTCAAACTGCGCGGGCGAGAACTTCACCTGCCGGTCGGTATAAATCTGGTTGATACCGGTCACATCGCCGCCCCGGCCCCCGCCGGACTCGCCGCCTACCGCCCAGAGGCAGAGGGTGCAGGCCCGGAAATAGGTGTCGATTTCCTGGGCGGAAATCCCCAAGTCCCCTGGGATGCTCTGACAAAAATGTCCCACGCTTTCGGCGTAGTCACGATGAAAATTCTTGCTCATAGGACGCTCCTTTGCTATTTTTCCCCAGTATAGCACAACTGGGCCTGGAAGTAAATTGCTTTCGTTCCCCCGAAGCCGCCCCGATTTTCCCGCCGCCGAGCAGGAAGCGTTTCGCGTTCCTCTGCAAGGAAGTCCTCTCCGGCAAACGCTCCACAGGCGTATCCGCCCCGCATTGGAACAGCCACTGGTAAAAATCCGGAGCGTCCTCGTCCACGGCGTACCGCTGGTAATCCGCCGCGAACCTGCGTATGCCGGACTGCTCCGGCAGCAGCTTTTCCAGCGCGGGAGCCAGCAGCCAGCTTTCGCACCGCATAGAGGCAGGCGCGCCGCCATAGCATGCCGCCCTGCCTTCCCCGGCAAAGAACCGTTCCGCCCATGCGTAGGAATGTTCCAGCTCCTTCCTGGAGAGCGCCGCGTCGGAGGGGATATGGACATGGAGGACAGGCGCATCCTCCCCGGCGCAGTATTCAAACTCCAGCGTCCCCAGCCGGAAGAGCCTGCATCCCACCTGCCGCCAGGTCCAAAACCCCCGGTCGAAGGCCCACCGCCCGGTTATGGCGGAGGTTTCCCGCAAAAACCGCCGGAAGCACCCCATGGTTGCCCCAAAAATTTCATCCGGTATGCCCTGCCGCCGGTACGCCTGCCGCGTATAGCAAGCCCCGGCCAACGCCGCGGCCAGCTGCCCCATGCCGCCGTCCTCTGCCGGCGGCGGCAGCATAGCGGCGATAGCTTCCCACTGCGCCCCCGCCGCTTCCGGCGCGGCCAAGCTCTCATAGCCCCACTCCGGCAGCGTCTCCGCCGCCCGTTCCAGCGGCGCCATCACCTGGCCCGGGAACGCCAGTTCCCGGGCCAGGGCCATAACGGCTTGTCCCCTCATTTGCCGGCGCCCGCCACACGCACGCCGGGCAGCCGCACAGCATAGGGCCCGTCATACTCTGCGGAGGTGTAGCGTTCTGTGGAGAAGACAAGGTTTTTCTGGGCGTCCAAAATGCTCCCGTTGATAGAGCCACCGGTAACCGGCTGCACAAACACCCCGTCGATCAGGTAAGCCAGCCGGATCTCGCCTCCAAAATGCCCGCTCATAGCGTCCATCTGGAAGTCAGAAAAGGTCACCACCCACAGGCAGGGGCCTTTTTTCAGCTCAGGGAAGGGGACAGTTCCATTGCCGCAATGGAACTTCTGATAAGCCCCGGTGGGTTCAACCCCCAGGTAGCGGCAAAACCGGTTGTTCCCGTGATAACGCGCCAGCTTCCCGTCCCGCAGGAGCGGCAGATCCTCCATGGGAATGCCCTCGGTGCTGTAGGGCGCCGAAGCCTTCAAAGTCAGATCCAGCCGTTCGCCCTGGACATCCCCCTGCACGTCCTCGCCCAGCTTCCAGGTGGAATATTTCGCGTACACAGACTGCGCGCCAGAGCGATGCCGGTAGTAGCCCAGAAGTTCCTGCACGGCATCGCCGCTGAGGACGAGGTCGAAGGTTCCGCTCTTCAGATCCGGGCAGGCCCGCGCCCGGTCCCGGACGAAGGCCAGTGATTCCTCCACCTTCCTGGAGAGGGCCTCCGGCTCCAGCCCGTCATAGGCGAACTGGTTCCAAATCTCCACATCCTCCGGCTCCCGGCACTGCACCACAAATTCGCCTTTGGCCTGCGCATCGGTGTAGGACACGTCCGTCCCCTCGGAGGACAAGATCCGGTGGCGGCTGCGGCTGATGAACAGCTCGGCGGAGTTGACGAAAGCATCCCCCCGGGTATCGGGGGCAAAGAGTGCCTTGGCCATGATCCCCGCGCTCTCGGCCAAAGGCTTTTCCGCCAGGGATCCGGTTTTTTCCACCAGCGGCCCCTTCACGGGATCCGCCAGTTCATAGAAGGGGTTGGCGGCGAATTGTGCGGCGTAATAGGCGGAGCGCAGCTCCTCCGCGATCTGCCCATCGTCCATAGCGGCGGTCAGCGGCACGGCCGTAAAGCCCCGGCGCTTCTCCCCGCCGTCACCATCCACGTCCCGGAACACGGAAACCTCATATTTCCGCACGTCCTTGATCCGCCGGGTGTCCAGCTTTTGCCGGACAAAGAACAGCTCCGCCGTCTCCTCAACGGCCTCGTTGATGCGCCACAGGCTGATCCCGCACTGGCGCAGCGCGTTTTGAATCCTTTCGATCATGTCCACACCTCCATCAGCCCAACCGGATGCGGGCCTTCATATACGGGCCGCCGTCGGAAACCTTGACCCACTCCTTGTAGCCCTTGCCGCAGAAGCCGCTGCCGCTGAGGACGGGCGTCTTGCTCATCATGGTCACGCTCTTGAGCAGATCCGGCACATACCCGGTGAGCACGATCGGGGAGAAGATCTTCCCCGTCAGCTTCCCGTCCTTAATCTCCCTGGCGGTGGTAACCATGCACTGGATGCCCCAGTTTTTCGGATCCTCCATACCGCTGGCGGGGGATTCCAGCAAAAAGCCGTCCTTGATGGAGGCGATCATCTCCTCCGGGGTAGCCTCGCCGCCCTGGAAATAGGTATTCGTCATGCGGGTATAAGCCTTGCGCTCATAGCTCTCCCGCCGCCCGTTGCCGGTGGGGGCCACGCCCAGCCGCGCGGCGCTGAGGGCGTCGCACATGCCGCCTTTAAGTATGCCCTTGCCGATAATAACCGTGTCGCCGGTGAGGGTTCCTTCATCATCGAAGAACATGGTAGCGGCCTGCTCCACGGCGCTGCCATCGTGCATGGTAACCAAAGGGCTGGCCACATATTCGCCCACGTACTGCCGGGCCAGAGCCCGGTCTTTGACGAACATGTCCATTTCCACGCCGTGTCCGAAGGCCTCGTGGACGATCATGCCGGTGGTATCGGGGCCGCAGACGCACTCATACTCGCCTGGGATAACCGGCTGGCTGTCCAGCAGCTCCAGGGCTTCCCCCGCAACGGTTTCCACGTCCTTATCCATATCCTCCAGCACCTCCGCGCCGCCCAGGGCGGAGAAGGGGTGGTAGGCTATTTTGATTTCCTGCCCCCGGGCGGCCATGGCCACCATGGAAGCGGCCGTCCACATAATGGTCTGATCCAGGTCGCGGTTTTCCGACAGGAACAGCTTCCGGAAGGCCCGGTAAGAGATGTTGGCCTGGGCGTCCAGGATGCGCCCATCGTAGGCCAGGGCCTTTTTCCGCAGCGCGGTCAATTTTTCTACAATGGCCTCATCGCCCATATCCTTGGGATGGATCCGCCAGGCGGAGCATTTCCGCAGCTGGGCGGGTTCATCGGCAGGCACGGGAGTCGGCAGCGGCGCGAATCCCTTCAGCGCCTCCTTCTGCTCCGCCAGCCGGCGGGCCAGGATGCCGCAGAGCGCGGGGATTTTTTCCTCCGAAAACTCGTTGAAGGAGTACTCGGCGCAGCCCATGCCATCAAACACGCGGAGCACATAGCCGGTGCCGCCCCTGCGCCCGGAAGGGGCGATATTCACGCCGCTGCTGTTGACAACCCAGGTGCGGCACTCATCCGCTACCGCCAGGACAGAGGCGTAGGGGTAAGTTTCCCGCAATGTGGCGACCAGTTTTTTCAGCCCGGGCTTTACCCGGTCGATCAATTCAAACAAAATAATGACCCCCTGTATCGTAGTATTTTTCACCGTGGTTCCCGGTGTCCACTATTCCATCTGCTGATGGTGCAGTAACCGGGGCAGGCGGCACACATAAAATATCGCGGAGATTCACAAGGGGGGAGCGGTAAGCCGCTCCCCCCTCCGCAATAGCTCAATGGATCCCGGGATTGTTGGTCAATGCCTCCAGGATATCATACCGCTCCATATTAAACTCCTTGGTCATGGCCAGGGCTTTTTCCATATCCAGGACGACCAAATGCCCCTCCCGCGTAGCGACCACACAGTTGCCGCTGTTCGCGGCAATCGCTTCCACGGCGGTATAGCCCATCCGGCTGGCGGTCTCCCGGTCTCTGGCGGACGGCGCGCCGCCCCGCTGGATGTGGCCCAGCACCGTCACTCTGGGATCCAGGCCGATTTCGTCCCGGATCTGCTGGCTGATTTCCATTGTATTGCCCGCGCCCTCGGCCACCACGACCATGTAATGGGTCGTACCAGCCAGCCGCGCGCGGCGGATTTTCTCCACCACATCCCGCTCGAAGTCCAGCTCCCGCTCAGGAATCAGCACAGCGGTAGCGCCCACGGAGATGCCGACATACAGCGCCAGATACCCCGCATGGCGGCCCATGACCTCCACCACGGAGCAGCGTTCATGGGACTGCATGGTATCCCGCAGCTTGTCAATGCACTCGATGGCGGTGTTGCAGGCGGTGTCAAAACCGATGGTATAAAAAGAACATCCAATGTCGTTGTCGATGGTGGCGGGGATCCCGGCTACCTGGAGCTGATAGCCCTTCTCGGCGGCCCTGCGGGACAGGGCCAGCGCGCCCCGGAAGGTGCCGTCTCCGCCGATCGCCACAATGGCGTCCAACCCCAGCAGCTTGCAGGTCGCCAAAGCCTTATCCTGGCCGGATACATGGCGGAACTCCTCACTGCGGGCAGTATAGAGCAGGGTGCCACCCTTATTGATAATATGGCTGACCGAAGAGGTATCCATGCGGATAAAATCGCTGTTGATCAGACCGTTCCAACCTCTCCGGATGCCCACGCAGTCGATGCCGCGGCTGAGCGCGGCGCGCACAACGCCGCGCACGGCGGCGTTCATACCGGGGGCGTCGCCGCCGCTGGTCAGTACGCCAATCCGTTTCACCTGTTTTTCCATATGCTTCCTCCCGAAAGATGTAGTAGGCGGCCTGTCCCCACGCGCAGGCAGACCCTCCACTATTTTATATGCCCCGCCCCTCCCTGTCAAGCGTCCTCCGGGAAAAATATCACACCGGCCCCTACATCAGGAAATCCGGCAGGCATGCCGCCGCGAACATCACTGCCGCCAGCACGATAGCCAGCGCCATCAGCAGATACCTTCTGCGCAGCAAAAACACGATAAACCGATCTTTTTTCATCATAAAACCGTCCCTCCGCAGTTTTTACTACATCCTATGCGGAGGGACGGCCCTATTATGCGCGGCTTTTATCCATTTTTCCCAATGATCGTATATTTCCCGGACCGGAGCAGCCGGACGAACCCAGCCGTATCCTCCGGCAGCTCCTCCGCCAGGATCCCTCCCGCGGCGATATCCTCGCTCCGGTGGCAGTCGGAGCCGCCGGTACGCAGCAGCCCATGGAGGGCGGCGTATTCCTCCGCCCGGTCGTTGCGGCTGTCGTGCCTGGGGTTCAGGTTCAGGACCTCCACCCCGTCCAGGTAGCAGGCGAAGGCGGGGGTGCATTTTTTCCGGTAGGGGTGTGCCTGGACCAGCAGCGCCCCCGCTTCCCGTGCCAGGGGGGCGAAAGCGGCGATACCCATTCGGAACACCTTTTCCGGGTCCTCCAGCAGCTCGTTGGGATAATTGTACAGCAGGTAGTCGTTGCAGCACTCATCAAACCGCAGCTCCGCACCTTTATAGACGGCAATACCCCGTTCTCCGCAGGCGTCCCGCAGCTTATCGTACCCATTCAGGAACGCCCCCACCTTATCCCCCGGAGCGGTGGTATCAACGTTAAGGTACTGAAAAGTATCCCGGTTGTAGTGGTCGGTAATAGCCAGCGCGGCATAACCGGCCTTCTGATAGGCTTCCGCCAACGCGGCGGCGTCTAGCCAGCCGCACTCACTGGAGTGGGTTGTATGCAAATGGGTTTCGATCCGGTACATGGGTCATCCTCCTATTCAATCACAGTCAATTTAACGCCTTTCCGGGCGCATTGCTCCCGGACCTCCTGCGGGCAGTAAATATCGGTAATAATTTCCTCCATATCCTCCAGCGCGCCGTAGGAGAGCAGGCTGTTCCCGCCAAACTTACTGCCGTCCAGCAGGAGGAAAGCCTGCTGGCTCTGTTCCACAGCCAGTTTTTTCAGTTCGTATTCCATATAAGTGGAGACGTTAAGCCTTCCATCCGGGGACACGCCGGAAGCGCCCATAAAGGCCTTCCCGCACCGGTAGCGGGCCAAAAACTCCAAGGTCCCCCCATCGGCCACGGAATTGGTCCGCCGGTTCATGCCGCCCGGCAGGACGATCAAATCCACATGGGGCTTAGCGTAGGCCCTGCCCACCACGTAGAGGTTCCCGGTCACTACGGTCACATGCTTCGCCGGGTCCAGGCAGTCGATCAGGTGCATGGCAGTCGTCCCCGCGTCGATGTAGAGGATGTCCCCGTCCCGTACCAGCTTTTGGGCATAGCGGGCGATGCGTTTTTTCTCTTGGGTATGCAGCTCCATGCGGTGGGTAAAAAGGGGGACTTCCTGTTTCCGGACGGCCCTGACGCCGCCGTAGACCTTTTCCACCGCGCCGCCCTCCACCAGTTTGGCCACATCGGCGCGGATGGTGTTCATCGACACGCCGAAGGTACGGCGCAGCTCCTCCATGGAGACGGTTTCCCGCCTGGCTACCAGCGCCTCAATCTGTTTCATGCGCCCATCCCGCATAAGCGTGCCTCCCTCCCTTCCCGGAAAAATCTGCTGTATACACTATACCGCAGCCGAAGGAAATTGTCAACTATTTTAAAAAAGTTGGTAAGTTATTGTGTAAACAAATAAAATTACCAAAGATCTCACATTTGAAATTGACAGGCAGACGAAGAAATGCTACAATCATCATGTAAAAACGTTTGCGTTGGAGCCTGTGGACACGGACTCTCTCCAGACGGCAAAATTCGAAATTGGAGGACAAAATTATGGCGAAGGTAAGAGTTGGCGTAGCGGGTTACGGCACCATCGGCCAGCGTCTGGCGGACGGTGTAGCGATGCAGGGGGACATGGAACTGGTCGGCATTGCGGACCTTGCGCCCACCCTGGCAATCCGGGCCCTGCGTGAGAACGGCATGGCCGGCGCCAACAACGTCAAGTACAATCTGTATCTGGTAGGCGGCGCGGACAAGGCGAAGTTTGACGCGCTGGACATTCCTGTCGCCGGTTCCTTCGAGGACTTGTGCGGCAAGGTGGACATCATGCTGGACTCCTCCCCCGGCGGCGTAGGGGCGAAGAACAAGGAGCTGTACGGGAAGATGGGGGTAAAGGCCATTTTCCAGGGCGGCGAGAAGAACTCCGTGGCCGATGTATTTTTCCACGGCTACGCAAACTATGAAAAGGGCCTGGGCCAGAAGTACCTGAAGCTGACAAGCTGCAACACCACCGGCCTGATCCGCACGGTAGACTGCCTGGACCGCGCGGTAGGCGTGGAGAAGGTCGCCATCACCATCATCCGCCGGGTAGCGGATCCGGGCGACTATCACCGTGGCCTGACCAACGCCCTGCAAATCGACAAGGCCCCCAGCCATCAGGCGGTGGATCTGATGACCATTATGCCCCACGTCGAGGCCACGGGCATCCTGGTACATACGCCGGTAACCCACGGGCATATCATCACCGTCCTGGCGTCCGGCAAGGACGGGAAGAAGATCACCCGGGAGCAGGCGTTGGAAGCCTTCCGCGCCCATCCCCGCATCCGCACGGTGACCATTGACGAGGGCTTCCTGGGCAACGCCAGCCTGTTCAAGTACGCCCGGGACCTGGGCAACCGCCGGGGCGACATGTACGAAATCGGCCTGTGGGAGGACAGCATTGTAGAGAGCGGCGATGACATCATGTACGCCATCAACATCCCCCAGGAGAGCGTCACCATCCCTGAGACCATGGACGCCATCCGCGCGGCCATGGAGATGCAGCCCACCCGTGAGACGGGCACCGCCGAGACCAACAAGTACCTGCGCATCGGCCGCTTCAAGTAAAAAAAGGCCCGCGCCCCCTGGCGCGGAAGGAGAATACTATGCGTTTTGGCATCAAAACCCTGGATGAAGCCCAGGTGGAGGGCAAAACCGTCCTCTGCCGGGTAGACATCAACCAACCTGTAGACCGGGAAAAAGGCACCTTAAAGAGCATCAACCGTCTCGCCGCCTGCGTCCCCACCGTCAAGGAGCTTGCGGACAAGGGCGCGAAAGTGGTCCTCCTGGCCCACCAGGGCAGCGACATCGAATACAAAAACTACTATACCACCCGTCCCCACGCCAAGGTCCTCGGAGAGCTGCTGGGGCGGGAAGTGAAATGGATTGACGATGTCTGTGGCCCCGCCGCCCGCAGTGAAATCCAGAAGCTCCAAAACGGCGGGATCCTGCTTTTGGACAATGTCCGCTTTGTGGCGGAGGAGCAGACCCTTTTTGAAATGAAGCTCCGCCTGACCCATGGGCAGCAGGCCAAAACCCTCCTGGTAGAAAAGCTGGCGCCCCTGGCGGACTTGTACGTGTGCGATGCCTTCGCCGCCGCCCATCGGGACCAGCCCAGCCTGTGCGGCTTTGAGCAGGTTCTCCCCTCCTACATGGGGCGGCTGTTTGAAAAGGAGTTCTGCACCGTCTCCCAGGTCATGGAGGCCCCCGCCCGCCCCTGCGTGTTCGTCCTGGGAGGGGCAAAGATTTCCGACGCTTTCCTGATGATGAAAACGGTCCTGGAGCGGGGCGTAGCGGACCAGATTCTCACCGGCGGCCTGGTGTCCAACATTTTCCTGGCGGCACTGGGCAAAGAAACCGGCCAGGGCAGCCTGGACTTTATCATAAACGCCAACTACGGCGATTATCTGGAAAAGGCCAAGGGGCTGTACGCCCAATATGGCAAAAAAATAACCCTGCCGGAGGATCTGGCATGGGTAGAAAACGGCGCGCGCCGCGAAGCCGCCATCGGTGAAATCCCGGCGGACATTGCCGCCGTAGACATTGGCGGCAATGCGGCGAAAACCTACCGGGAAGCCATTTTGAACGCCAAAACCGTCTTTGTCAACGGACCCATGGGCGTATTCGAGCAAGCCCCCAGCGAAGCCGGGACAAAAGCCGTCTGGCAGGCCTTGGCGGACACGGAGGCCCACACCGTCCTGGGCGGCGGCGACAGCATCACGGCCACGGAAAAATACGGCTTAACGGACAAGATGGGCTATATCTGCACCGGAGGCGGCGCGCTGATCCGGTTCCTGACCGGCGAGGAGCTGCCGGTGGTCAAGGCCCTCCGCCACGGCGCGGGGCTGTGCGAAAATTGAGAGGTGAAAGCATGATGGAAGCGGCAAAGAAAAAGGAATTGCAGGCGCTTGCCGTCCGCATCCGGATGGCGGCGCTGGAAGCGATCCATTCCCTGGGTTCCGGCCACCTGGGCGGAGCCATGAGCATCGCCGATGTACTGGCGGTGTTATACGGCAAGGAAATGAAATACAACGCGGCGGACCCCAAGTGGCCGGAGCGCGACAAGCTGGTCTGCTCCAAGGGCCACGCCGGCCCGGCGGTATACGGCACCCTGGCGGTAAAGGGCTTCTTCCCCTATGAGGAGCTGAAAACCCTGAACCGTCCCGGCACCCGTCTCCCCAGCCATTGCGACCGGAACAAGACCCCTGGCGTAGACATGACCACCGGTTCCCTGGGCCAGGGCACGTCCCTCGCCTGCGGCATGGCTTTAGGCGAGAAGCTGCGCGGCCGTGATGCCCGCGTATTCCTGATTGTAGGCGATGGCGAGAGCAACGAGGGCCAGGTATGGGAGGCGTTAGCCTTCGCGTCCGCCAAGAAGCTGGATAACCTGGTGGTTCTTCTGGACTGGAACAAGCGGCAGCTGGACGGCTGGACGGAGGACGTCTATCCCATGGGCGACTATGTGGCCAAGCTGGAAGCCTTCGGCTTTGACACGGTAAAGGTCGATGGCAACGATGTGGAAGCCGTAGCGGACGCCCTGGAGCGCACCCGCCAAGCCGCTGGGAAGCCCCACGCCGTCATTTTGGACACGGTGAAGGGCGCGGGCATCCAGGAGGTAGCGGATACGGCTATGAACCACAGCCTGCCGGTCAGCGATGAACAATTTGAGAGATGGACTGCCCAGCTTAAGAGCGAGCTGGCGGCGTTGGAGGGCTGAGAGATGATGAAGGTAGTCTATACAGGGGAAATGGATCCCAGGCTGTGCAAGAACGTGCTGGGCGAGACGGTCCCGGCCTTAGCGGAAAAGGATCCGGACATCATCTATCTGGACGCGGACTTAATGAGCTGTATCGGCACCGCCAAGTGGGCCAAGGCCAACCCGGACCGCGCCATCAACTGCGGCATAGCGGAGGCGAACATGGTGGGCGTAGCCTGCGGCCTTGCCTCGGCGGGGTTCAAGCCCATTGTCCACACCTTCGGCCCCTTCGCCTCCCGCCGGTGCTATGACCAGGCGTTCCTCAGCGGGGGCTACGCGAAAAACGATGTCACCATTATCGGCACCGATCCCGGCGTGACGGCCACCATGAACGGCGGCACCCACATGCCCTTCGAGGACGTAGCCCTTTACCGCGCCCTCCCCGGCGCGACGGTGATCGATGTCACCGACCCCACCATGCTCATCAGCGTACTGGGTCAGTGTGTCAACCGCCCCGGCGTCAAATACATCCGCGTAGGCCGCAAGCAATACGCCAAGGTCTATGAGGAAGGCAGCGACCTGCCCATCGGCAAGGCGGTCACCCTCCGCGAGGGGACCGGCATCGCCATTTTCGCCTGCGGCATCATGGTTCACGAGGCCATGCAGGCCGCCGGGATCCTTGCCGCCGAAGGCATCCAGGCGGCCGTAATCGACATGTTCACCATCAAGCCCTTAGACGTGGAGACGGTGGAGGCCTGGGCAAAGAAGTGCGGCGCGGTGCTGGTGGCGGAAAACCACAGCAAATTCGGCGGCCTCTGGTCTGCCGTCAGCGAAGTCCTGGCCCAGAAGTGCCCTGTCCCCGCCGGCTATGTAGCGGTAGAGGACGAATTTGGCGAAGTCGGCCCCCAGGGCTATTTGCAGGAGCGTTTCGGCCTGACCGCCGCCCACATCGTGGAGCAGGCCAAGTCCGTCATCGCCAAGAAGTCCTAGGCGGACGGCCACCCTCGCCCTATCCTGCGCCGGAAAACCCAATCCGCCGCACGGTAACGGGAACAGGCATCTATAAGTAGGAAGTCCTAGGCGGACGGCCACCCTCGCCCTATCCTGCGCCGGAAACCCAATCCGCCGCACGGTATCGAGAATGGGCATTTATTAGGAGAATATATGATGAAGTTGAGTTTCGGATTTGGCGCAGGAACCCAGGAGGCAGAAGTCCCGGAAAAAAACCTCCTGTCGGTGCTCCACGCCAACGAAGTAGCGTTACACCTCACTGGCGAAGCGGAGGTCCGCCGCGCCCTGGAAAACCCCATTGGGACGCCCCGCCTGGGGGAGGTCGTGCGTCCCGGTGAAAAAATTGCCGTTATCACCAGCGACATCACCCGTCCCATGCCCACCTATCAAGTTATGCCCGCCCTGCTGGATGAACTCTGGGGGGCGGGGGTAAAGCCGGAGGACGTCGCCCTGGTATTTGCCCTGGGGAGCCACCGGAAGCATACGCCGGAGGAGCAGAAAAAGCTGGCCGGGGACCGGGCCTGGGGGGAGATCAAATGCGTGGACAGCGACCCGTCGGACTGCGTCCATTTAGGAACCACCGCCGCCGGGACGCCGGTAGACATCACCCGGGCCGTAGCGGAAGCGGACCGCCGCATATGCCTGGGGAACATTGAGTACCACTATTTCGCGGGCTACTCCGGCGGGGCGAAAGCCATTATGCCCGGCGTCTCCACCCGGGACGCCATCCAGTCCAACCACGCCATGATGGTCCGCCCGGAAGCCTGCGCCGGGGCGCTGGACACCAACCCCTTGCGCATGGACATTGAGGAAGCGGGCCGTATCTGCGGCATCGACTTCATCGTCAATGTAGTCCTCAGCGAGCGCAAGGAAATCATCCGCGCCGTGGCGGGGCATCCGGTTCAGGCCCACCGGGAGGGCTGCAAATTCTTGGACCGGCTCTACCTCAAGGAACTGCCCCAAGGGGCGGACATCGTCCTGGTAAGCCAGGGCGGCGCGCCCAAGGATTTGAACCTCTACCAGACGCAGAAGGCCCTGGACAACGCCCGCCACGCGGTGAACCCAGGCGGTGTGATCATCCTCATTGGCTCCTGCAAGGAGGGTTTAGGCGAGCGGGTATTTGAGGAGTGGATGACCCAGTCCGAATCCCCCGCCGCCATGATTGAGCGCATTGGCCGGGATTTCCAGCTGGGAGGCCACAAGGCCGCCGCCATCGCCATGACGTTGGAAAAGGCGGACGTGTACCTGGTCAGCGACCTGGCGCCTGATTTTGTGCGCTCCATTTTCCTCACGCCCCAGCCTACAGCCCAGGCGGCGCTGGACGCGGCTTTTGAAAAGCTGGGGCCGGACGCCACCGTGCTGGCCATGCCCTACGGCGGCTCCACGCTGCCCAGGATTGTAAAATAAAGGAGAAATTTTATTATGGATTACGCGAAAGAATCCCTGCGCCTTCACGAGCAGTGGAAGGGCAAGATTGAAGTTATTGCCACCGTCCCCGTGGAGGGCAAGGAGGACTTATCCCTGGCCTACACCCCCGGCGTAGCCCAGCCCTGCCTGGAAATCCAGAAGGATATCAACAAGAGCTACGAGCTGACCCGCCGCCACAACCTCTGCGCGGTGATTACCGACGGCAGCGCGGTGCTTGGCCTTGGGGACATCGGCCCGGAGGCGGGCATGCCGGTGATGGAGGGCAAGTGCGTGCTGTTCAAGTCCTTCGGCGGCGTGGACGCGTTCCCTCTCTGCGTCAAGACCCACGATGTGGACGAATTTGTCAACGCGGTGTATCTCATGTCCGGCAGCTTCGGCGGCATCAACCTGGAGGACATCGCCGCCCCCCGCTGCTTTGAGATTGAGCGGAAGCTGAAGGAAAAGTGCGACATCCCCATCTTCCACGACGACCAGCACGGCACCGCCGTCATTACCCTGGCAGGCCTGACCAACGCCCTGAAGGTGGTGGGCAAGAAGAAGGAGGACGTCAAAATCGTCACCTCCGGCGCGGGCGCGGCGGCGGTATCCATCGTAAAGCTCCTCCTGTCCGCCGGATTCCGGCACGTTACCATGTGCGACCGGAAGGGCGCGATTTACGCCGGCCGGGACGGCCTGAACTGGATCAAGGAGGAAATGGCCCAGGTGACGAACCTGGAGAAAAAGGCCGGCTCCCTGGCGGACATGCTGGCAGGTGCGGACGTATTCATCGGCGTATCCGCCCCCGGCACCGTGACAACGGATATGGTCAAGACCATGAATAAGGACGCCGTCATCTTTGCCTGCGCCAACCCTACGCCGGAGATTTTCCCCGAGGACGCCAAGGCAGGCGGCGCGGCGGTGATTGCCACAGGCCGCAGCGATTTCCCCAACCAGATCAACAACGTGCTGGCCTTCCCGGGGATTTTCCGCGGGACCTTCGATGTGCGGGCCAGCGATATCAACGAGGAGATGAAGGTAGCCGCCGCCCAGGCGCTGGCGGAGCTGATCTCCCCGGAGGAACTGAGCGCGGAGTATATCATTCCCAAGGCGTTTGACAAGCGGGTAGGCCCCGCGGTAGCCAAGGCCGTGGCGGAAGCCGCGAAAAAATCCGGCGTAGCCCGGATATAACGGGAGGCAGCAAAGATGTTTGATTCCAACGCGGTCAAACTAGGCATCGCGCCCATTGGCTGGTGCAACGACGATATGCCGGAGCTTGGGGCGGAGAACACCTTCAAGCAGACGGTAAGCGAGATGGCTTTGGCGGGCTTTACAGGATGTGAGATTGGGAACAAGTATCCCAGCGACCCGGCGGAACTGAAAGAGCAGTTGGATTTACGGGGTATGCGGATTGCCAGCCGGTGGTTTTCTTCTTTCCTGATTACGAAGCCTTATGAAGAAGTGGAAGCGGCGTTTCTCAAGGAGCTGGAATTTTTAGCCGCCGTTGGCGCCAACCGCATCAATGTCAGCGAGCAGTCCTACTCCATTCAAGGACAGATGGAAACGCCTGTCCTCACGGGAAATCATAAGCATGTGATGGATGAGCGGGAGTGGGGCCTTCTCTGCACCGGCCTGGACAAATTGGGAAAGGCGGCGGCAGAGCGGGGCTTCAAGCTCTGCTTCCACCACCACATGGGGACGGTAGTTCAAACGGCGGAGGAAACAGACCGGATGATGGCAAATACAGACCCCCGGTATGTGTTCCTTTGCTATGACACGGGGCATTTCACGTTTGCCGGGGAAGACCCCCTGGCGATGCTCAAGAAGTATGTGGACCGGGTAGGGCATGTGCATTTGAAGGACATGCGGCTCTCTGTTGTCAATGAGGCACGGGAAAACAACTGGAGCTTCCTGCAAGCGGTACGGAACGGGGCATTCACCGTCCCCGGTGATGGGGATGTGGATTTTGACCCTGTTTTCAAGGTTCTTGCGGACGCGGGGTATCAGGGCTGGCTTCTGGTAGAAGCCGAACAGGACCCGGCGAAGGCTGACCCTCTGCGCTATGCGCAGAAGGCCAGGGGCTACATCAAAGAGCATACGGGGCTTTGACCTGCGCCGCCCCTGCGGGGCGGCATCCCCTTTTCTGCTCCCCTTTTTGCGCGATTTTTCCCCCTGCGGGGGGACGGGGGCCTACTTTTTCCGTAAGGAAAAAGTAGCAAAAACTTCCTTAAGGGGGGCTGCCCCCCCCTTAAGGATCCCTCCTGAAATTTTTGTTTTGTTTTTCCTTTTAGTACGCTGCTGGTGTTCTGTCAGGGCTGCGTGGACTTCGTGCGCCAGTCTTATGCGCCTACCCACGGGCATTTTGCTGGTGCCTACCTTTTTTGCTTCGGGTACTCCCGGCGCTGCGCCCGCTGCCCACCAGTCCCCGTGCCGCGTCTCACGCGGCAACCAGTACCATCGTTAGAACCGTGCGCAGAAGTAAGCACCGGCATCGGCCAAAAACACCGGAGGTAGACAAAACCAGCCAAAGGTCGTAGCGTAAAATAAACAACCCCCGTAATAAAATGAGGGATTCTTAAACCGCAGGTTTAAGCGCGTTTTTGCCTACTTTTGCCGCGTGGCAAAAGTAGGCGCGGGGTCTGGAGCCGCGTAGGCTCCGGGGCGGGAGGGCAGAAAAACCTGCCCTTTAGAACGGCAATTTAGAAGGAGCTTTCAGCAATGACTTATTTTAATCAGAACGCAAACTTGAAACAAGGCTACAACCACTATATTGATTCCTCTGTGGACGATATGGGGACGCAAATGGATGTGGGCCTTTTAGTCATGGAAAAAGGCGACACCTTCATCTTCGAGGAAAGTCAAAAAGAAATCGCGATTCTCCTGTTTTCTGGGGAAGTGACCTACCAGTGGAACGGGGAAACCGTGGACGCTGTCCGCCCGGATTGCTTCCACCATGAAGCTTACTGCCTCCTGGCTTCCAAGGGAACGAAAATTACGCTTACCGCCCGGGAGCACAGCGAGCTTTATATCCAGAAAACTGTCAATGATAAGCAGTATACCCCGGTGATGTATACGCCGGAGACGATCCAAACCCAGCATGCCGGGGCTAACGGTGAACTTTTAGGCTGTATGCGGCGGGAAATTAAAACCTTCTTCGACTATGACAACGCGCCGTTTTCTAACATGGTCTTGGGCGAAGTTTTGAATTTCCCAGGGAAATGGTCCTCTTATCCGCCCCACCACCATCCCCAGCCGGAAGTCTACTTTTACCGCTTCGATTACCCCGATGGGTTCGGGGCGGGGTTCGCTAACGGCGAAATCTATCAGACGGGCCACAATGGCCTGGCGGTCATTACCAGCGGCTTCCACTCCCAAACCGCCGCGCCGGGCTACGCCATGTGCTACGCCTGGGGTATCCGGCACCTGGAGGGCGACCCCTGGAAGAAAACCAGAATAGATGATCCTGAACACGCGTGGCTTTGGAAGCCTGACGCGAATGACCATATCTATCAGGGCTGACCGGATTGTAAAGGAGGACTTGAGGAAATATGAAAACTGTTCGACTGACTATGGCCCAGGCGTTGGTCCGGTTCTTGGAGAACCAGTATATCAGCTATGATGGGATCGAGCATCCTTTTGTAGAAGGCGTTATTATGCTGCCCGGCCACGGGAACGTGGTGGGCTTGGGCCAGGCCTTGGCACAGGAAGCCCATCGGATGCAGGTCTGGCAGGGAAAAAATGAACAGGGTATGGCTCATACCGCCGTGGCCTTCGCCAAACAGTGCAAGCGGAAGAAAATTATTGCCGTGACCTCTTCGGTCGGCCCTGGCGCGGCGAATATGGTGACTGCCGCTGCTACCGCTACGGCAAACAATATCCCTGTGCTGATTCTGCCCGGCGATGTATACGCCTGCCGCCAGCCTGACCCCGTTTTGCAGCAGGTGGAACAGACCCATGATTTGAGCCTGTCTACAAACGATGCGTTCCGTCCCGTCTGCCGGTATTGGGACAGGGTTGTACGGCCGGAACAGCTTATGAGCGCCATGCTCAGCGCCATGCGGGTGCTTACCGACCCGGCTAACACCGGCGCGGTATGCGTTGCTATGCCCCAGGATGTGGAGGGGGAAGCTTACGATTATCCGGAGAGCTTCTTCGCTAAACGCGTCCATCGCCTGGCGCGGCGGATGCCGGAAGCGGAGGTGATTGCCGAAGCGGCGCAGATCTTGAAAAATGCCAAGAAGCCTATGCTGATCTGCGGCGGCGGCGTGCGGTACAGTGAAGCACATGAGGAGTTCAGGCGCTTTGCGGAGGCTACCGGCATTCCCTTTGCCGAGACCCAGGCGGGGAAGAGCGCGGTTGTTTGGGACCACCCGCTGAACCTGGGCGGCGTGGGCGTGACGGGATGCTCTGCCGCCAATGAAATCGCCAGGGACGCGGATGTGGTTATTGGCGTGGGAACGCGGTACACCGATTTTACTACCGCTTCTAAATGGCTGTTCCGGGAGGATGCCCGGTTTATTAACATCAACGTCTCCGACTTCCAAGCCATGAAGCTGGATGCGCTGGCTGTGGTTGCCGATGCGAAGAGGGCTTTGCCCGCTCTGCTGGACGCGGTGGGGGATTATAAGGCTCCTTACACCAGCGAGGTCAGCGATGCCGCTGCGCGGTGGCGGAAAGAACTGGACCGCTTGGACGCTATCGCGTTCGGCGAGGGGTATGTGCCGGAAATTAATGACGCCAACGCCCAGTCCGCTTTCCAGTTCGCCAGGGATTTGCATGCGGACCTGACGCAGACGGCGGTGCTGGGGTGCATCAACCACTGTATTGAGCCGGACGATGTGGTCATCGGCGCGGCGGGGTCCCTGCCGGGGGATATGCAAAGGATGTGGCGGCCCAGAGGGGTGGATACCTACAATATGGAATATGGGTACTCCTGCATGGGGTACGAGGTGTCCGGCGCGCTGGGCGTGAAGTACGCCATCGGCGACAGGGATGTTTACGCGATGACCGGCGATGGCAGCTTTATCATGCTTCACGCGGAGCTGCTGACGGCGGTGCAGGAGCACAAGAAAATTAACATCTGCTTGTTTAACAATGCAAGCTATGGCTGCATCAATAATTTGCAGGTCGGGCATGGGAACGACACCCTTTGCACGGAACTGCGCTGGCGCGGGGAGGATGGCAAGTTCTCCGGGAAGTTTATGCCCGTTGATTTCGCGAAGATCGCGGAGGCGTATGGGTGCAAGAGCTACACCATCCACACGCTGGCGGAATTGAAGGACGCGATTGCGGATGCCAAGAAAATCAAGGACGTCCCCGTGCTGTTCGATATCCGGGTGCTACCTAAGTCTATGACGGATGGGTATGGCGCCTGGTGGAGAGTGGGCGACACCGCCGTGTCTGAGAATCCGAGAAACCTGGAGGCTTACCGGGATCACCTCGACCACGAAAAGGATACGAGAAAGTATTAATTCTTTGCCCGGTTTTGCTTTTTATTTCGTTTTCAAGGTACAACCGTTTGCAACCGGTGCTAAAGGTTTTTTTCCAGGGCGATCAACTCCTGTGGACGTTTTTGTTTGAACGCGCGAAGTTCCGGTAGGTGACGTCCGCTACACCTATAGGCTGCATTCGGGGAAAAGTTGCTGTAAAAACAGCAACTTTTTGAAAAAAATTTTCTGCTTCCCCCATTTTTCGTTTCCCCCTCCGGGGGGACGGGGCCTACTTTTTCCGTAAGGAAAAAGTAGCAAAAACTTACTTAAGGGGGGGCCGGCCCCCCTTAAGTATCCCTCCTGAAATTTTTGTTTTGTTTTTCCTTTTGGTACGCTGCGGACGTTCTATCGATGGTGCGTGGACTTTATGCGCCGGACTTTCGTGTCTACCCACGGGCATTTTGTGGGTGCCTACCTTTTTTGCTTTGGGTACTCCCGGCGCACGTGAGTGGTATAATCCCCCGTGCCGCGTCTCACGCGGCAACCAGCACCCCCAATAGATCTGTGCGCAGAAGTAAGCACTGGCATCGGCTCAATGCACCGGAGATAGAAAAACAAACTAAAGGTCGTAGCGTAAAATAAAAAACCCCGTAATAATGAGGGATTCTTAAACCGCAGGTTTAAATGATTTTTTGGTTACTTTTTGTTCACACAAAAAGTAACCCCGGGTCTGGGGCCGCGTAGGCCTCGGGCCGATTGGAGAATAATTTATCCTTCGCGCCCGAAGGGCGCGATAAATCGAATGGAGGACTTCGTCTATGCTCAAAATTGGCTTGATCGGCTGCGGCGCGATTGGGAAAGATCACTGCCGCAGAATTATCGAAACCGTCCCCGGCGCGACCGTTGTGGCCGTCTGTGACTATGTTGCCGCCGCCGCGGATGAAACCGCCGCAAAATATGGTATCCGTTCTTTCGGAAACGATTGCAATGGGATGATTGCCGACCCCGAGGTGGAGGCGGTGGTCATTACTTCTATTGACCCTACACACCACGACTATGTGATGGAAGTCCTGAAGCATGAAAAATGGTGCTTCTGTGAGAAGCCCCTCAGCCAGAACGCCAAGGATTGTGAGGAGATTATCGCCCGGGAGCAGGAAATCGGCAAGAGATTGGTCCAGGTGGGCTTTATGCGCCGCTATGACCGGGGGTACGCTGAGATGAAACGGATCATTGACTCCGGTGAGCTGGGGGCGCCGCTGCTCATCAAGGCCTGCCACCGGAACGTGGCCCAGGGGCCTGGCTTTAAAACCGAAAACGGCGTTACCAATGTGGCGATCCATGAGTTGGATATCTGCCGGTGGCTGCTGGGGGACGAGTATGAGGACGCCCAATGCGTCCGGGTGCGGCAGTCTGCCCGTTCCAATAAGGGCTATGATAATCCGCAGGTGATGCTGATGCGCACCAAAAAGGGCTGTTTTATTGACGTGGAGGTTCAGGTTGCCGACGGTTACGGCTACGACATCCAGTGCGAGGTGGTCTGCGAAAATGGCACCGTGAAGCTGCCGGACCCCTATGCCGTGGTGCGGCGTTCCCGGCCTTCCGGGTGGGACAGCGTGAATCCCGCGGAATCTATGCCGATTATGACAGATTGGAAGGAACGGTTTATTGAAGCGTATGACATCGAGTTCTGCCGCTGGGTGCAGTCCATTGAGGAGGGGAAGCTGACAGGGCCTTCCGCCTGGGACGGCTATGTAGCCTGCGTGGCGGGCGATGCGCTGAACGCGTCCAGGGGCACCAGCCAGTTCTTGAAGGTGGAAACCATCGAAAAACCGGAAATGTACCGCTGATAACCTGCGCAAACAGGGCCATTCATTGGCCCTGTTTTTTTGCCCGGCAGGTAGGATGTATCCGGGGCAGGGAGACGTTAATATGCCGGATGGTACGAATATTTTACGGAAACATTTGCATAAAGTGAAATGAAACAGAAAAATGCAGGCGAAAAATTTCGGGCAGATTTTAAGAAATTGTGAATTGTTACAAGTTCAACTTGATGTTGAACTGCAAAACGACGAAAAATTCTTTTTGCTTCGTTTTTTAATTGACGGAAATGCACGAACTTGCTATACTTAAAACCAAGTAACGGAAACGTGTTCGATGAAAGGTGGGAGTGAAAGAAAGTGTTTTCCCCGCCGCCCCCTCCCGCGCTTTCCCGGGGACGGCGCCGTGTCCTGCGCAGTTGAAAAGATGAAAGGAGCAAAGATGTGAAAAGGAAGAGAGAACGCCGGCCGTTCAACAAAACCCGATTGAAAAACCAGATCCTGAACGTGGTCAAAAACCCGTTTAATATGATTGTCGCGATCAGTCTGGTGGTTCTGTTCTGCCTGATTGTGATTCCCCTGCTCCAGATGGTCGCTTCCACCTTTACCGTTGCCAAAAGCGAGGCGAAGCGGATCGGCGACCCCGTGGGCTCGTTTACCCTTTATTATTGGAGATACCTGCTGGTGGGCAAGCTCTCCGGCGCGACCCTGTGGGGGCCGCTGAAGAACTCCCTGGTGGTGGGTGTCTTTACCGTAATCGTTTCCGTACCCCTTGGCTCCGTACTGGGCTGGCTGATGGTCCGCTCGGACATCCCCGGGAAAAAGCTGATGGGCATGCTGGTGGTCATCCCCTACATGATCCCCTCCTGGTGTAAGGCGCTGGCCTGGCTGGCTGTGTTCCGCAACAAGACCTCCGGTTCCCTGGGGTTCCTGGCCGGGCTGGGCATCCCGATCCCCGACTGGCTGGCTTACGGCCCGGTGGCTATCGTCCTTTGTATGTCCCTCCACTATTACGCGTTTTCTTACATACATGTCTCCTCCGCCCTGCGCTCCATTAACTCGGAGCTGGAGGAAATGGGTGAGATCTGCGGCGCCAACAAGGTTCAAATCCTGAAATCCATTACCCTGCCCCTGGTGCTGCCCAGCATCCTTTCGGCGGTGGTCATGACCTTGAGCAAATCCATCGGTACCTACGGCGTGGCCGCTAACCTGGGCTCCCGTATCGGCTACTTTACCTTGGCTACGAAGATGAAGACCTTTATCAACGGCTCTCCCCAGGCGGTGGGCTACGCGATGAGCCTGGTGCTTATCGGGCTGGCGGCGTTGATTATCTTCTCCAACCAGCGCATTATCGGCGTTCGGAAATCCTATGCCACCATCGGCGGCAAGGGCGGGCGCTCCAATGAGATGCACCTGGGCGGCGCGAAGATCCCCCTTATGACGTTCCTGGTGGTGTTCCTGTTCTTCGCGATGGTCGCCCCCATGTTCGTGCTGGTGATGGAGACCTTCCAGGTCACTACCGGCAATGGCTACGGGCCGGACAACCTGACCCTCTATAACTGGATCGGCACCGTGGACGAGGCCCGGACCTACACCAACTACGCCGGCATCTTCAAGAACAAGGAGTTTGGCAGCGCGGTCTATAATACCATCCGGCTGACCTTCATCGGCTCCATTATCACCGCTTTGTGCGGGCAGTTCCTGGGGTATATCTCTACCCGCGGCCGCGGCAAGTGGTACGGCTCCGCTACCGAGCAGCTGGTCTTTGTGCCTTACCTGATGAGCGGCGTGGCCTTCTCCTCCATGTACGTGGCGATGTTCTCCCAGGCCCGCCTAGGCGGGCTGATCCCCTCCCTGTACGGCACCTTTACCCTGATCGTCCTGACCAGCGTGGTCAAGCACTTCCCCTTCGCCAGCCGCTCCGGTACCGCGAATATGATGCAGATTGCCGTGGAGCTGGAGGAGGCCGCCGATATCAACGGTGCGAACTTCTGGCAGCGGATGGGCAAAATCGTCCTGCCGCTGGCGAAAAACGGCTTTATCTCCGGCTTTATGCTGACCTTTATCAGTATCGCCAA
The DNA here is from genome assembly GCA_910587645.1 of uncultured Oscillospiraceae bacterium. GTDB lineage: Bacteria > Bacillota > Clostridia > Oscillospirales > Oscillospiraceae > Pelethomonas. The sequence goes on along the minus strand of CAJUNA010000025.1, from coordinate 12,367 downwards.
GGAGCTGGACCTCATCATCATCATGATGGATAAGCACACACAGACCATGTCGTATCTGGCTTTCACTTACTCCCAGGAGGGCTACAACCAGATGGCGGACGCTATCTCCGTGTGCGTGCTGCTGTTCATCCTGGTCTGCTATATCATCGCCAACCGGTTTGGCGCCGATATCGGCAAGGCTTGGTAAATCCCCGGGACGGTAACTACAGAAAGGAAAGGTTGACACAATGAGCAGAATTGAACTGAAACATATTGATAAGTTCTACGGCGACAACCACGTCCTGCGGGACATCAATCTGGTGATCGAGGACGGCGACTTTATGACCCTGCTTGGCCCCTCCGGATGCGGCAAGACCACGACCCTGCGTGTGGTCTCCGGCCTGGAGAAGCCCCAGAACGGCGTAATGACCATCGATGGCGAGGAAATGATCAACGCCGACCTGGCTTTCTACGCCGAGCCAAGCAAGCGGGGGCTGAACCTGGTGTTCCAGTCCTACGCCCTGTGGCCCCATATGACCGTGCGGGAGAATATCGCCTTCGGTTTGAAAATCCAAAAGCTGCCTAAGGACGAGATTGAGAAGCGGCTGAAGGATTCCCTGCGGATGATGCGTATTGAGGAGTACATCGACCGCTATCCCAACGAGCTGTCCGGCGGCCAGCAGCAGCGTGTGGCAATCGCCCGCGCCGTGGCCTCCAACCCCAAGCTGCTGCTGCTGGATGAGCCGCTGTCCAACCTGGACGCCCGGCTGCGGATTGACATGCGCTCCGAGTTGCAGCGGATCCACAGGGAATTGGGCACTACCATTATCTACGTTACCCACGACCAGGTGGAGGCCCTCACCATGTCTACCAAGATCGCCCTGTTTAAGGCCGGTGAGCTGAGCCAGGTGGACGCGCCGATGGACCTGTATATGAACCCCATCGACCTGGAAGCCGCCGACTTCATCGGCAACCCCCGGATCAACTTCCTGGAGGGCACCGGCAAGTACGAGAACGGCAAGCTGATGGTCAAGTGCGAACTGAAGGACTACACCTTCGATAAGGCGGACATGACCGATGAGAAAATCCCCAACGGCGAGTTCCCCGTGGTGGTGGCCATCCGGCCTGAGCAGGTGCATATTACCCCCGATGCCGAGCCGGGCGCCCTGCCTGTCAAGGTCTACGCCAACCAGCCCGCGGGCTCCGAGACCCTGGTGTCCCTCCAGGCCGGCAAGAGCGACTTCCTGTCTAAGCAGATCGGGCTGGCCCAGTACAGCATCGACCAGACCGTATACGTCCACATCGACCCCAATAAGATCAATATTTACGACGCTAAGAGCACCCGCCTGATTAAGCGGGCCAAGTAACTGGTTCCCAACGCCGCCCCCAGGCCGGGGGCGGCTAGGAAATACAAAGCACCGTCCCAGCATAGATAACTGTTCACTTGTATTTTGAAAGGAGAATTGGATCACTATGAAAAAGAGCAAGCTTTTGGCTCTCCTGCTGGCTTTGGTCATGCTGCTGAGCCTGGCCGCCTGCGGCGGCGATGGCAAGAAAGACGACAGCCAGCCCAGTCAGAGCGGCGACGCGGAACCCGGCAAGGACAATGACGCCGACGCGCCTGGGGACGACGCCCCTGTCAAGGTGGAGGATTCTGAGTTTTTTGGACCCATTTATGACGAGTGGAGCGAAATGACGGACGAGGAGCTGTATCAGAAGGCCCTGGAAGAAGTGGCCGACGGCAGCGAGATCAACATTTACGCCACCTCTTCCAAGATGCTGAAGGCGGAGGATGACTTCGAAGAGGCGTATCCTGGCCTGGACATCGTCATTATGGACTTGGATCAGGGCGAAGTGCTGGAAAAATGTGTGCTGGAAGCCAATTCCGGCAACATTTACGGCGATGTGCTCCAGGCCAAGGACGTGACTGGCGAGGTGTTCTTTGACTACTACGAGGAGGGCTACTGCTCCGCTTTCTATCCGAAGGACATCGCGGAGAAGGTTGACCCCATGCTGCTGCGTTTCGGTTATCCCCTGTACGCGTCCCAGAGCTTCTGGTACTACAACACCGCAGCATTCCCCGATGGGCAGCCTGTGACGAGCTGGTGGCAGATCATTGAGAAAAATGACGATGGCTCCCAGAAGTACCGCCTGTTCACCAAGGAAATCGGCACAGAGGAGACCTACCTGGCCCTGTTCGCCAGCTTCATCGTCAACGCCGAGCAGATGGAGCAGGCCTATGAGGATCTGTATGGCAAGCCCCTGGAGTACACCTATGACGGCAGCGGCTTCGATTTCGAAGTGCCCGAGAATAACGCCGGCGTGGAATTCATGTGGCGGTTCTCCCAGATGAAGATGACCTTCATCAACGATGGCGACGAGCTGGTCAAGGCTGTGGACAACTCCACCAAGGACGATCCCGCCCTGGCGCTGGCCTCCGGCGGCAAGATCGGCAACCGCGATGAGTCCGGCTACAACATCGCGTGGCTGACCAACCTGACCCCCTATACCGGCCTTGAGAACTGCGAGTACATGTACGTGGTGGAAGGCTGCAAGCACCCGGCGGCGGCCCGCCTGTTCATCCGCTGGATCACCGGCGGCACCGATGGCGAGAGCGGCGGCCTCAAGCCCTTCTCCAAGGAAGGCAACTGGCCTGTCCGCAACGACGTGGTGGGCGATTGGAACCCCGTTACCCTGGAAGAGTCCGGCGCGGTGGGCGGCGACCTGGCCGCGATCCACGATGTGTTCCTGGATACCCAGGACTTGTGGATCTATTGGCTGAGCATCAGCCCCAATACCGTAGGCTGATAACGGCTTGACGGGCGGCCTGAAAGGGCGTACAATAGCGTGTGTGTTGAAGCCCCGCGCGGCAGGCGGCCGCCTGCCGCGCGGGGCTGTTGTTATAGTCAAAGCGGCTTTCGCTGAAGGCTTCATAGGCAGGGTCAATATGCAAGGAGGTCCCAGCATGGATCAGAATAACAATTTTTACCGCCAGATTGAGGACGCGGAGCGGGAACGCGCCAAAAAAGAGCGCAAGGAAAAATGGGCGAAGCGGGAAAAAAGCTTTTGGAAAGCGTTCCTCTTTACTGAGGACGGGAAGCCGAAAAGCGGTTTTTTGGTGTATACCTTCTGCTTGAGCCTGGTGTTTGTGCTGTTGCTGATCGGCGCGTTCAACCTGGCAATCCTGTGGCTGTCGCCGGTGACGGCGGGCTGGCCCGTGTTTACCGGGAACCTGGTTCAATCTTTGGCCGCAGGCGGCATGGGGGTTCTGGTGGCGCTGGTTCTGCACCGGATTTTCCACGACAAGCGGTTAATGCTGGGGTGCTATCTGTGGTTGGCGGTCTATGGAATCCTGATCTGTGGGTCGATGGTGTTCATGCTGGGGGACCGGGATGCTTTTGAGGCGTTTTTGCACTTCTTTACTTGGTTTATGGCGGTTCCGGTGCTCTTGGGGCTGGTTGTGACGTACTTGCTGTACCGGAAGGATTATGTGCCGCCTAAGCCTGAGGATGAACAGCCTTGGAAAAAGTTTACCCAGAGGCGGTGAGGCTGTGCTGAAGCTGCACTTTATCAACGTGGGCGATGGAGACGCCATATTGGTGGAGGAAACCGCGGAAGGACGGATCTTCCGCCTGCTGGTGGACGCCGGGAAGGCGGACGTGGGGACAGCCCCCGGGGGCTGCCGGCGGACGGCGGCGGCTTACCTGCGGGAGCTGGGGGCCGCCAGGCTGGACGCGATGGTAATTACCCATTTGCACGAGGACCACTTCGGCGGGGTTTCCGATGTGTTGGATGCGGTTTCCGTGGGCGTGGCCTACTCCGGTTTTTTCCCCTGTTTGCCCGTTGCGCCCCTGGCGCGGACGGGGGCGGAGGAAAAAACCGTGAGGGGCCTCATGGACTGCCTGGAGCAGTGGGCGGCTTGTACGGAAAAATTCGCGGGACAGGGCTGCCGGATGGTCCAGGTGGAGGAGACGGTTCTGCTAGAGCCCGCGCCAGGGCTGCGGATGGCAATTGCCTGCGGCGACCCGGAGGGCTGTAGGCGGCAGCGGGCGGTCTGGGCGGCGCTGCTGGCCGGGCGGCAGGCGGCGCCGGAACGGGTCTGGTGGTCTTCTAAGTTCCGCAACCCGGGATCCCTGCGGGTGTCCCTGGATTACGCCGGGCGGCGGGTGGAACTGGCCGGGGACTGCTACGGCGCGGCCTGGGAGGATCAGGCGGAGCCCTGCGCTATCTTGAAAGCCCCCCACCATGGGGACGGGAAGTCTGTGACGCCGGAGCTGGCGCGGCGGCTGAAGCCGGAGCACGCGGTGGTCTCCTGCGGAGAGGAATATGTCCCAAGAAAAGACCGGCCTTCCCTGGGGGCTATTGGATTGCTGGAGGAGCAGGGGAGCCGGGTTTGGTTTACCGGAGGCTTTGCGCCGGAGGGGAGAAGGGCGCGAAGGTGGCCAGCGGTGGTTTTTCAGATTGGTGAGGACGGGGAAATCGTTTCCCCAGAGTAATTCTTTTTCGTTTGATTACAGCAAGGAGAGAGTTGATCCCTGTTGGAGCGCATTGCGCTGGGAGGTTTTTATGATTACTTCTGTTTTGTTCGACATGGGCGGCACCTTGGAGGACATCTTTGTGGACGCCCAGTCCGAAAGGGCCGCTGTGGAAAAGCTGCGGGACATGCTGGTCTCTTACGGCTTGGATCCGGCGGTGGAATATGAGGAATTGAAGGGGCGGGTGGACGCCGGATGGGTCCGGTATGGGAAGTACCGGGACTCCTGCGATGTGGAGCTGAAGCCTATTCCGATTTGGCGGGATTATGTGCTGGCGGATTTCCACTTCCCGGCGGAGACGCTGGAGCCGCACTGCGAGGAGATCGCCCATATGTGGGAGGTCACCCACTTCCACCGCGCCCTCCGTCCCCGGGTCAAAGAGATGCTGGAGGGGCTGAAGGGCCTGGGGCTAAAGCTGGGCATTGTCAGCAATACCGCGGCGCTGTACCAGGTGTTTGCTGTGCTGAAGGAGTACGGCATCCGGGACTACTTCCAGGATGTGACACTGTCCTCTGTGACCGGGATGCGAAAGCCTGCGCCGGATATCTTCCGTGTGGCGCTGTGCCAGCTGCAAAGCAGGCCGGAGGAGTGCGTCTATGTGGGGGATACCGTGTCCCGGGATATTATTGGCTCTAAACGGGCCGGGTTCGCCAAGGCGGTCCAGATTTGCTCGAAGCTCACCCGGGAGAAGGACTGCGGCGTGAAGCGGGAGTTTGAGCCGGATATCATGGTTGAGGATATCTACGATGTGCTGCCAGTGGTGCGGGGATTGGTATAGCCAGCCAAGCTGCGAGCAGCGGCAATAAAGTCCCCATTGGCCGCGTCATAATGGAGGGACAGCAATCTTTGCTGGCAAGCTTTCAAGATGGGGATGCGTTGCGTTTTGTGATAAAAACCGCCTTCTACGGAAAAGCGTAGAAGGCGGTTTCTGATTCCATTACAGCAGTTTAAGCCCCTGGGGGGCCGCACCTGTGAAAATCAATCCCAATCAACACCAAAATCTGGCCGCATGGGATCCATGATATCCTTTGCATCATAAAACTGCAAATACCGTTTCCGGGAGTTGCGGAGCGTTGTCCCATCGGGGTGGAGCCGGTCGCAAATTACTGCGCAGATATCCTTCTTGATAAAACTGAAGCTCTCTACACCGACTGAACAGAATACACGGAACCCCTGGCTTTGCAAATATTTGAAGATCGGCCCCGTCTGGGTCCAGTCGCCTCCGTCAGGCCGCTCGCCATGGGGATAGTACAAGACCGGCGTTTCACCTACTAAGCTGCCTACCTCGTCGAACCACTTCTCTGTGTCCTTCTGGATGGCGTCCAGCTTCAACCGCTGGCCGCTGAGACGAATATGCCCCCATGTATGGCTTCCAAAAGTCCAGCCAGTACGTTTTAATTCTTCAATGATGGGCTTTACCGCTTCCCGCTCGGCTTGCCGGTTGGCTTCCAGCTCCTCCGTCCACTCCACATCGCTGTCTGTCTGGGTACGGTAGCCTAAAATTCCCTGGTAGCCTGTCAGGCTCAGGGACGCCTTCGCCCCAAAGGGCGAAAAGTCTGGATGCTCCTCCACAAACTTGTCCAGGGCGGGGATGGCATCCAGCTCGCGGCTGGTGACTTCCTCCCCGTCTGGATCCAGGCCCCAGGACCAGACCTTGCCGTCCTCGCCGATCACAAGCTTGTAGGCGAAGCCGTTGTCCAGCATGTAGGGGTAATAATTGGTGTCGTCATAGGAAAAGACCAGGGGCTTTTTCCCCTCCGGCAGGTAAAGGGTATTGCGCACCATTTTGGGCTGGCCGTCCTCGCCAGTGGTCTCGCTCCAAACATCGCCAATATCCACCAGGACAAAACCGTTGGCGTAGCAGCTCTCCAAAATCCGGTTGAACTCCCCTACCGTCACCATATAGTCGTCCAACCCCTTTTCCTCGTTGTCCCCGTCAAAGGCCAGCTCCGGATAGGCAATGATCGGGTGGAAGAAAAGATGCTCCACAATGCCGTCATAGGCCGCATACGTTACGCCGTCCCGCTCCCCGCCCTCGGGCATTACGGTGGGGTCTAGGATTTCATACGGCTCTTTCTCCACAGGTGCGGGTTCCGGCTCTGGCTCCGGTTCGGGTTCAGGTTCTGGCTCCGGCGGAGTTGGCTGGCCTGCCGGGGGCGGGACCTGCTCCTGGCTGGGGGCGGGATTTGATGGGTCCGGATTATCCTGCGGACTGCCGCTGGCACAGGCAGATGTGAACAGCAGCGTCAGCGCCAGCAGCAGCGCGGTGAGTTTTCTCATATCGTAATGTACCTCCTATAGGCGGCATCGTACCGCCGGATTCTTGTCTTAGTATACCACGGCTGTCCCTTAAAAGCAGCTCGGATTCCGTATCATATTGGCAACAAAAGGGTAACAGCCGCTTATGTATCCCGCACCGGATCCATGTAGTACACACTGTTCATGGTCTGAACTACAATCCGGCCTGTCGTTTTATCCTTTTTCCAATCCTGGACCAGGCTGGTCCGGATATAGCGGTCGCATGGCTCGCCCCGCTTGTCGTAGCGGCAATGGAACAGTACGCAGTTGTCTTCCATCTTCGCGTCCCCGATGCAGCCCTGATTGGCCAGGTCGGCAGGCTCCGCCTTCGCTACGCCCTCTTTGTCCGTAATGCGCATGATCTGGTACATCAAAACGCCTCCTTACTTGGTACTCTACCCGAGATTATACGTGGGGCAGGCCGGTTTGTCAATCGCTCCCCGGGAAGGAAACAAAAAACTCCAGGAATTCTCTTCGAAATCCTTCCCGAGGCCTTGACCAAAATGGTCAATGGCGGTATGGTGATGATGAAAGGAGGCGCGTCATGAATCCAAAATTCTTCAACCTCCCGCCGGAACGCCAGGATTTGATCCGGAACAGCGCCATGCTGGAATTCGGAGAGAACACTTTTAAAAAGACATCGGCGGACGCTGTCGCCAAGCGGGCCGGCATCTCGAAAGGTTTGCTGTTCCACTACTTCAAGGACAAGCGGGAGCTGTACCTCTATCTCTATCAATATGCCCTGGACGTGTGTGTGAAGCAGTATATGGCAAAAACTTACGATTTTGGGGAAACGGACTTCTTTCGGGCCTTGGAAATGGGGCACAAGGTCAAAATGGATCTGGTGCGGCGGCATCCAGGGCTGTTCCGGTTTGTTATGCGTACCTACTATGAGCGGGACGGCGTGCTCTCCCCCAAGCTGCGGGAAGGACTGGATCATTTGATGGAATCCACCATCCGGGATTTTCTCAGCCGGATGGATCTCTACAAGTTTAAGGAGGGGGTGGATCCGTACCAGCTTATCCGCTTGCTGCTTCTGGCCGCCGAGGGGATGCTGGCAGAAACCAACGCCAGCACTGCCGGCCAGATCCAATCACTGTTCCTGGAGTACAAGCGGCACGCGGATATGCTGCGCCAGTTTCTATACAAGGAGGAATATTTATGATCCAGATTACAAATTTGACGAAAACCTACGGCAAGGCACGGGGTATCACGGACCTGACCCTCCACGTACCGGAGGGCTGCTGTTTCGGCTTTATCGGCCCCAACGGGGCGGGGAAATCCACTACCATCCGCACGATGCTGGGACTGATTTCACCCACCGGAGGCTCTGCCCAAGTGTTGGGGCTGGACTGTGTCCGGGACAGGACGGCGATCCTGGCCCAGGTGGGCTACATGCCCTCCGAGGCCATGTTTTATCCAGAAATGCGGGTGGGCGAGGTAATCCGCCTGTCGGCCAGGCTGCGGGGACGGGACTGCCGCGCCGAAGCCGCTGCCCTCTGCCATGCGCTGGCGTTAGACCAGCGGAAGAAGATCCGCGAGCTGAGCCTGGGCAACCGGAAAAAGGTGTCCATCGTCTGCGCGATGCAGCACCGGCCAAAGCTGTATGTGTTCGATGAGCCTACCAGCGGACTGGATCCGCTGATGCAGCGGGCATTCTGGGCTGAGGTGGCGGCGCGGCGGCGGGAGGGGGCGTCTGTGTTTTTGTCTTCCCATGTGCTCTATGAGGTTCAGCGGTACTGCGAACGCGCCGCCATCATCCGGGAGGGCCGGCTGGTGGTGGAGGGGACCACAGAGGATCTGGACATCGAAAACAAATTTTTCGACTATTATGAGGGAGGTGCGGGAAAATGACCGTCTTTCGGAAGGAAATGCGGGCCAACGCGGTGAGCTTTCTGCTGTGGACCGCTGTCATTGGCGGGCTCATGGCGTTGTGCGTGGCGATGTTCCCGTCCATGTCGGATTCTATGGGCGATGTGTCAGAGCTGTTTGCCGGAATGGGGGACTTTTCTGCGGCTTTCGGCCTGGATTCCCTGCAATTTGGGACGATCATGGGGTTTTATGGCACGGAGTGCGGCAATATCCTGGGGTTGGGAGGCGCGTTTTTCGCGGCCCTGACCGCTATGGGGCTGCTGGCTGGAGAGGAGGGCGGGCATACGGCGGAGTTCCTCCTGACCCACCCCGTCAGCCGTACCCGCGTGGCGGCGGAAAAGCTGCTGGCGCTGGCGGTGCTGGTGATTGCGCTGAATGCCGTGTGCTTTGCCTGCGGCGGGCTGGGGATCCTGGCCATCGGTGAGGAGGCGGACTGGAAGGGACTGCTGCGCTACCACGGCGCGTTGCTGCTCATGCAGCTTGAGACCGGCGGGCTGTGTTTCGGCGCGTCCTCGCTGCTGCGGCGGAGCAGCTATGGGCTGGCCATGGGGCTGGCGGCAGGGCTATATTTCCTAGGGCTGATGATAAACCTGGATGCCGGACTGGATGTTCTGCGGTTCTTTACACCCTATTATTACGCCGATGCCGCCCGCGTTTTTGCCGGGGAGCCGCTGGCGGGGGCGGTTCTCTCCGGCTGTGCCCTGGGGAGCCTGGGCGCGTGGTTCGGGCTGTGGCGGTATGGGAAAAAGGATATCGCCGCATGATCTGGGAAAAAGCAGCCGGGACGGGGGCAGGTAACTCCCGTCCCGGCTGCGCCGGTTAGGCAGAGCGGGTATCCTCCCTTTATCTTAACGGCATGGGCCTTTTCCCATGTCGTTTTTTATTACAGACGCGATCGCGTTCGCCAGGCGGGGCGGGACAGCGTTGCCTACCTGCTTCATTTGGGAGCCTTTTGTCCCGGTAAAAATAAAGCTGTCCGGAAACGATTGGATCCGCGCCGCTTCCCGCACGGTAATGGCGCGGTTTAAGTACGGGTGGGTGAAACGGCCGGAGGAGGGGGTGTCAAACCGGGTCGTAATTGTGACGGAAATGTCATCGCGGACCATCCGGGACCAGGTCCCGCTGTAAATGGATTTTGTCAGATGCTCGTCGGGCAGCATTTCTTTGCCGCAGTTGGGGGGGATAAGCGACAGCCTCTCCAGTGCCAGCGGGGAATGCTTGGTCGCAACGTGGTTATAGAGTACATCCATATCCCCGCGCAGGGCCTTTCCATAATCACTGGCAGGCTGGGTGATATACGGCTGCGCCGCGTCCCCTTCACCGGATTCCAAGTACGCCAGGTCTCCGATGGCATCCCAGATCGTAACATTTTGCGCGGCCTTTTCTGGCAGCGGAGGGGGAAGGCCATCCCGTTTCCCTATGATGATGGCGCGTCTCCTGGTTTGCGGGACGCCATAATCGGCGGCGTTAAGAACCCCCATATTCAATTGGTATCCCATGCCGCGGAACAACTCGGCGATCTCCTTTTGAAAATACCCGTTCCCGGCAGTCAGAAGGTTCGGTACATTTTCCATGACAAAATATCTAGGCTGAACCAGCTCCACAACCTTAACATAGTATTTGAACAGGAAGTTCCTCTCGTCATGGATTGTTTTCCGCTGGCCTTTTTGAGAAAAGCCCTGGCAGGGCGGCCCTCCGATGATGACGTCTATTTTTCCGGCAAATCCGCCAAAGGTTCCGTTCAAGTCCAGGGCCGTAATATCCCCTACCACCATTTTTGCTGCGGGGTGGTTTTTTTGGTAGGCGCTGGCAATCTCCGCGTCATATTCATTGGCGAGGACTACGTCAAACCCCGCCTGTTCGAAACCAAGGGACAGCCCCCCTACCCCCGCGAAAAGGTCGATTACTGTGGGCTTCATTTCATTTGGCCTCCTTCCATGGGTTTTGAAATATGGAGTGGATTTTTTATCTGTTTTCCTACTTTTAGAGACGGTGCTTCCCCGCAATTCAGGCAGGTATCCGCTTGCCTGGTCAGTATATCCGGCCCTCTGCGGTAAGCTGTGTGAGCAATTCGCCGCATCCTTCCAGGATGTCCTGCCATGTTGTTTCAAAATCGCCGGTATACCAAGGGTCTGCTACATCGCCAGGACGGCTGGTATATTCCATCAGCAGGTGGATCTTGCCACTGGGATCGCCACCGCATATGCGGCGCATGTTCTGAAGGTTGGCGCTGTCCATGCCAATCAGGAGATCGTAAGAACCATAGTCGGCCTTGGTGAGCTGCCGGGACGTTTTTCCGGAGCAGCCAATGCCGTGTTCGGCTAGTTTGCGGCGGGCTGGGGGATAGACTGGGTTGCCGGTCTCTTCCGTGCTGGTGGCGGCGGAGGCGATATGGAACTGGTTCTCCAGTCCTGCTTTTCTCACCAGGTCTTTCATGATGAACTCGGCCATGGGGCTGCGGCAAATGTTGCCGTGGCAAACAAATAATATTTTTATCATCTTGGATTTATCCTTTCATAAGCCTTTAAGCCTTGATATATCGGGCTTTTTGGCACTTTTCTTCCATTTTGTATTTTGCCCGAACTTCACGCAAATCTATATAAATCTACGCAAATTTATGGGCAAATGGTGTAGTAGATTGGTGTATTTTTCAACTTGATTTTCTTTGTTTTCCCTGCATATCGGTATCCTTAAAGTCAATAATTCTCGCCATTTGCTCCGCTGCACGGTCAAAGCTCGCATGAGTGTAAACATTCAGTGTAACGCCTACATCAGAATGTCCCATTACATACTGCAAGTTCTTGATATCCATGCCCGCACTTGCCATATTAGTACAAAATGTGTGACGGAACACATGGGGCGTGATATGGGGCAATGGTTTGTCCGGGTGCAGCTTCATAATCCATTGCTGTGCGTCTGATACTTTGATATCCCTTATCTGGCGATAACCAAAATCTTCTTTCTTGACTAAATTCAGCACAAAATGATAGCCTACTTTGGTGTTATAGCGCACACCTTGTTTCAAACTGATGTATCGCTCTAAAAGGGCAAGCACGGTAATTTTTCCGGCAGCATAGTCAATCCCGTCATCAAGCTGTTTTTGGATTGTCTTTTCCTTTTCCCGCAATTCCTTTAAATCAGAGGAATAAATGGTCTGTCGTTTTCCACGGATATCCGTATACCGATATTGATAAATCAAGTCTTTTCTCTGGCTCTCTCCTGTCCGCAGGATTCTTCCTTTATGGTCTTTTCGCTTCTCGGACATTGTCAAACTCCTTTCCGTGATGGAAAGAGCCTTGATATGACACGTCCATTGTATCATATCAAGACTGATTTTTACATCACTAAATTTTAAATCGAATACTCTTGCTCAATAAACTGGTCAAACAGCCGGCGTTTGATTAACCGTTTATTACCTACCCACAAAACAAACCGGCAATTTCTGTCACTGGTAAGGTCACGCAGCTTATTGATACCGATTCCAGAATAAACAGCAGCTTCTTCTAAACTCAAATTACTCTTTTCCCAAATGGGGATTTCTTTCATAGGCTCTCCTTTCTGTTCAGCAGCGTTTTAAGCTGTTCCATTTTCTCCCTTGCTCTGGCTTTTCTGAAATTCTCCCCGGTAATGCGGACGGGGGTACACATTTCTGTAAGGCGGTCATATATCCGGGCATGGGCGGT
>CAJUNA010000024.1 GCA_910587645.1 uncultured Oscillospiraceae bacterium | reverse complement strand
TTTAATGCTTGAATCGTCCTCTCCGCATTTTGTGTCCATTCTTCTTGATGCAGCGCCAGCATGACTGTTCCTCTTTTCAGCCCTGTCATACTCATGTCCTCTTAAAGATAACCGTCTGCTCCTTCATAGAGATTTTCCCGACCTGATACCCATAGTCCGTCAATTCCTTTTTGCATTTCAGGAAAGAGTGGTCAATGGGGATACCCGCGATCTCCTGGATCTGCGCAAAGGTCAATTTGAGGGTCGGGCTTCCATCCTCTTGCACATAGGCCCACAAAGCATCGTATTTACTCATGAATATCCTCCATTCCCTGATAGGACAGTGTAGCCACCGCCCGGAACACCTCCCCGGAGACGCCCGCCTGCACCATGCCGTCGTACTTTTCCGCGGCGGTCTGGGCGCTTTTCAGGCCCCAGCCGTGGAGGCCGCCCTCGGTCTTGGTGGTTTTCAGTTCGCCGCCCTCCTGGACAGGGGCGGCGGCAAAGCTGTTCTCCACCTTGATGACCAGCATCTGGTGGATACGGCGGATGGTGAGGGCCACCGTGCGGCCCGATGGGTCCGGCACCTGCCGGGCCGCCTCGATGGCGTTGTCCAGCAGGTTCCCCAAAATCGCGCACAGATCCACGCTGCGGATGTTGGTGCGGCGGGGGAACTCCACCTGAGCCTGGAACCGGATGCCATCGGCCTCCGCCGCGGCCGCCTTGCTGCTGATCAGGTAGTCCGCCGTCTCGTCCCCGGTCCAGACGGTGGCGGTGAGGTTCCGCACAGGGGCCTGCAATTCATCCAGGTAGCGGACAGCCTCCCCATACCTCTCATGGGTGAGGAATTGCCGCAGAACACCGATATGGTTGTGGAGGTCGTGGAACAGCTTGGCGTTGACCTGATAGGCCCGGTTGACAGCGGTGTAGTCCCGCTCCAGCAGCTCGGCCTGCTCCGATTTCAGCTTTGCCAGCTCCTTTTCCACCTCATACTGCCGGTTGATGTTGAACACCAGCACCGACATCATCAGCACCACCGCCAGGATGATCCACATATAGAGGGTATCGTCGGGGATCACCAGAACCGTCTGCTCTGACAGCGTGATGACCCCAAGGAACCCCGCCAGCGTAAGCGCGGAGACGGCCCGGAACGCAGATTTGCGGTTAATCTCCCAGCCTCTGGAGAGCCAGGCCGCTAAAACGGCCAGCAGCCCGTGGAGCAGCCAGAGGGCGGACTGTCCGGCCAATGTTCCGGTATTGAGGAAGTCCTGGGAGCGGAATAGCACGCCCATCCATGCCGGCAGGAGAAAAGACCAGAAGGAGACGCCAATCTCATAAAAGATGCCGACAAACAGGCCCATTCTCAACTCGGCCCCTTGCAGCCGGTGGGCACAGGCGGCAATCAGCACTGCCTCCAGAGCCATCCGGTAGAAATCCGGCGCATGGAGCAGGGACAGCAAAACCGTGAGAACCAGCGCCCCGGCCAGCCCCGCCGCGATGCTTTTTCGATCTGGCCTTTTTATGGACAGCAGCCGGTGAACGAGGAACAACCCTACAAGAACACGCACCGCCCCGGCCAACAGGCCGGAGAACAGCAGAAACACGTCCGTCATATGTGTGCCCCCCAGTATGCGTTGATCTGCGCCTTTACCTCTTGCAGGTGGGAGCGGCTGATGGGGAGGGCGGCGCCGTTTTTCAGGACGGCCATGCCCTCCTTGATTTGCACGACATGGATCATGTTGACGATGCAGCCCCGGTCGATGAAGATAAATTCCTCTGCGGCCAGCTCCTCATAAACCTGCTGTAAGCTCTTACGCACTTTGGCCGCCCCGCCTGTGGTGGTGATGCTGGTGTTCTTGCCGTCCCGGGAAAGGAAAAGGATCTCCTTATACGGGATTTTCTCCAGGCGGCTGTTGGTCTGGATGGTGTAGAACTTCCCCTCCTCCAGCTCAATCAGGCGGATGGCGTCACAGATCGCCCCAGGGAGCCGCCGGGCGATGTCGTTCTTGGGGACGTACCGGAAGATGGACAGTTCAAAGGCGTCGATGGCGTACTCCACATGGGAGGTAATGAAGATGATCTTCACATTGGGCAAAAAGGGCCTGATTTTCCCGGCCAGCTCCATCCCAGTGCTGCCGGGCATTTCAATGTCCAGCAGGATCAGGTCAAAGAAAAAGCCATCTTCGGTGATGTCGTAGAGGAGATTGTCGCTGTGGGTATAGGCGGCAATCTCGCCGGCACTCCCGCATTGCTTCAGGCAGTCCTCCGCGATGCTTCGGTTGGATTGGACGGTGGCACTGTCATCATCGCAGATGGCAATACGTAGCATGGGGTAATCCATCTCCTTGTTGTTACAAATATTTTTCAATATGGCACTGCTCATAAACTTTTTTACCCAACAAAGTAATCGCCTGCATCGGGCAAAAACTGACGCAGCGATAGCACATGGTACATTTGCCACCCGCTACAGCATTTCCGCTCTTTAAAGAAATATTTTTCATAGGGCAAAGTGATGCGCATTTCCCGCATTGGATACACCTTTTTTTGTCGATTTTCAGCTTGTCAGAATACGCTTTTGTCTTACTGCAAAAATACAATCTTTGTCCAAACAGTCCAGCCAGATGATTTAAACATCCCATTCCGTCTTGTGAAGGGTGGCCGTCTTTCAATTTTTGCGCAGACGCTTCGATTTTTTGCTCTGCCTTGCGTACCAGTTCCTGATTTTGCACCAAAGTCCTTTTCAACGCTTTTTCGTCGCCTATGCTATCAGGCATCTTCAGGTGAAGACCGCCTATAATGATTGCGCCATGTTTGGTCAATAAGCGGGCAAGTATTCCGGCTCCATCCCCGCTGAACAGCCCCATTGTGGCAATAATGAAAACTTTTTTGCCCTTCCAGATGTATGAATTATCAGCAATAAAATCCTGTAATATTTTTGGAATATTGCTGAATTGTACCGGATAGCCTATGATAATTTCGGAGTGTCTGCAAATCTCCTGCACAGCATTTTCCGCTTCAATGGAAATTGTCTCTCCCGCCGGATCATATTCGCGCATGAATTTTTCAACGCAATGCTTTGTATTTCCGGTTCCGCTAAAGTAGACACCAATCATGTGACTGCCACCTCATTCTATAAGCTGTCCTCATTTTACCATGCGGTGTTTTGGCAATCAATCATATTATCAGATACATCAGAACATTTAAGCAAACGAGACATTCAGCAATACGCTCAGAACATACTGCCGTCCGTTTTTCTCCGTCAATAGCGCCCCATGGTACTTTTCCGCCACCGCTTTGATGTTGGAAAGTCCGGTCCCCGCCGGGGGCAGTGGTCCATCCAAGCAGGTATTCTCAAAGGTCAGCATGTAGAAATCTCCCTGCTGCTTCCCGCTAATGCGGATGGCCTTGGCCCCATCATTGGCCCGACAGGCGGCAATGGCGTTGTCCAAGGCGTTGGCAAAGAGTACGCACAAATCAAAATCATCGATCCCGCAGAGCTTGGGCAGAACCAGGGACACCTCCGCCGCGATTTCCTTCGCCAACCCCAGCTTCTCTCCCAGCAGGATGTCCACCACTGGGTTGCCGGTCTGGTGTGGGAAGGACAGAGACTCCGAGACGGTCTCCAACTTTTTCAGATACTCCCGGCCCTCCTCCAGTTTTCCGCTCCGGAGCAGGCCGTCCAGGACAGATAAATGGTTTTTGATGTCATGGCGGAAGGATTTCGTCTGCTCATAGCGCGCCTGGGCTTCCGCAATATAAACCTTTTGCGTATGTGCCGCCTGGGCCAGCGATTGCAGCTCCGCCTGGGCCTGGAAGCCCTGACAGAGCTGGCGGTAGGCATATAGGGTACACAGCAGCGCCGCCAGCCCCATGACTTGCAGGAGCAGCAGCGCGATGTGCTGTCCAACCTGCTCCCTTGACAGAGATACGTCCAGAAATCCATAGGCTGTCTGAAGAATATACAACTCTGCGGTGAGAAAAAACAGGCTGGGGAAGAGAAGCAGGCCGATATAGTGTGTCTGGCTGCCCTCTGTCCAGGACAGAAGCTTCAAGGCGGCTGCATAGCAGCAGGAGGACAGAAGGAAAAAAACGGCCAGTGCCGCCAGAAGTAACAGATACAGCAGCGGTTTGCCCACAAAATGAGGAAAAATGGCTGCTTCCATAGAGTTGATGATACCAAAGGAGAGCTGTGAAATATAAAACGCCAGAACCGCAGCCAGCCAGGAAACCGGCTGCCGGTTTCCCAGCCCGAAACGGCTCATGATGTACAGCGCCGCTATGCCCGCGCCAATGGGGATGATTCCGCCGTCAGGGATAAATTTCAGGGAGAGGATCTCAACGGTACACAGCAGGAGAAAATATACAGAAAAATGCCGCAGTCTTGGCGTTTTTCCGGTGAGCCTGCCTGTAAAGAGAATGTGCATAATAGCCTGACCGGCAAGACATAGGCCATCCAAACACAGGCTGATATAAAAGTCCATATCAGAAATTCCTCTCTTTCATATAGCGCAAAAGGGCCTGGGTTAGTTCCCGCTCCCGCAGCCGGGAGACGGGGATGCGTTCCCCTTGGGACAGCAGAACCTGCCCATCCTGGCACCCGCGTACATAGTCCAGGTTGACCAGATAGCTCCGGTGGCACTTGAAAAAGCGTCCATCCACCCGCTGCTCCATATCCTCCAGCTTATCATAGTAGCCGCTCACTGTCCCATCATTTTTGTGGAGATAGACTTTCCGGCCCAGCACCTCGCAGTACACAATGTCTGAGAGCAGGACAACCTCGCAGCCGGTCCCCCGCTGGATCACGATGTCCTCCGCCGTCCTCTGTTCCAGGGAGCGGAGAACCCGGTCCATGGTCTGATGGAAACGGGCGCTGTCCAGGGGCTTGAGCAGATAGTCAAACGCCTCCACCTGGAAGGAGTCAAACACGCACTCCTTCAGCACCGTCACAAAGATCAGCAGGCAGTGGTCTCCGCGCTGGCGGAGCAGCCTAGCTGTCTCCATCCCGTCCGGCTGTTCCATCTGGATGTCTAGGAAAATCACATCAAAGCTGCCAACCCTCCCCAACAGGGTGTGGCCATTGGAAAAACTGCTGACAGAGCAGACAATTGATTTTTCTTTCATATAGTCCGCAAGATGGCCGGCAAGCTCCTGGGCCATCATCGGCTCATCGTCACAGATCGCGAATTTTATCATATCCACCACCACGTTTATCCTTGTACTGTTAGATTATCAAAGGGAAGGCCAGAATACAATCCCGTATGTAACAAAATGCCGGAATTATGCCATGAAATGAACAAACAGGCCACAATGGTTGTCAAGAGGGATTCCCCATTTTCCTAAAAATCTGAGCAACACGCGCAGCAAAAATTTGATTGACTTTTTGCTTCCTATATGCTACCCTTACTCCATAATTATTTGCCGCCGGGTAGTGTCTGTTTCCATTCCGTTAGGCCATAGAAGGAATGGACAACAGGCGTTTGTTTTTTTGGATGAAGTGAGGGGTTAAAACTATGTTTCGTGAAATGCGCCGTAAAAAGCAAGAACTTTCTCTGGAAGAAAGTATCGCAGTATTGATGCGTGGAACATCTGGCGTACTGGCTGTGCAGGGAGATAACGGCTATCCTTATGCAGTCCCCATCAGCTATGCGTATTATGATACACATATATATTTTCACTGCGCAAAAGCCGGCCATAAGCTGGATGCGGTCAAGCGGGACAATAAAGTATCATTCTGCGTCATTGACAAGGACGAGGTCATTCCAGAAGAATACACATCGCATTTCCGAAGTGTGATTGCCTTTGGAACAATCCGTATCATCGAAAACGAGCGGGAAAAACGGGATGCCATTGAACTTGCGCGGGCAAAGAATAAATCCCCCAAATAAACCTGGGACCCACTGAATTATTTCAGCGTGACAGGCCAGTGCAGCAGCATTGGCCTGTCTTTTTATATGCGATAGGAGGTTATATCCCATGTATGAAGGAAAGACCCATACCCTATTTTTCCGATACGCTGTCCCGCAAATGGTCGGGTTATTGTTCAATTCTATCTATACGATTGTGGATGGTGTTTTCATAGGCAACCGTTTGGGCCGGGACGCTATGGCGGCAGCGGCGGTATCCGTTCCTCTGATTGAAATACTGATTTCTCTGGCTCTTGCGGTGGCTTCCGGTGCAGCAGTCATGATCGCTGCCCGATTAGGTCAAGGAAAGATAATTGCAGCTCAAAAAATATTCAATACCGCCATCTGGATGATTGGCAGTACTGGGCTTTTGATTGCTTTGGCAGGCAATCTGCTGCTCCGTCCTTTAGCGGAACTGCTGGGGGCTACACCAGATATTCTGGATGAAGCAGCAACCTATCTTTGGTATATTGTTACATTTGCGCCCTTTCAGTTGTTTAGTTTCCTGTTGGGCAGTATGGTTCGGAATGATGGCCGGCCCAAGCTGGCCATGACCGCAATAATATTGGGGGCGGTATCCAACATTGTCTTGGACTATGTATTCATGTATCCGCTGGATATGGGAATTGCGGGCGCTGCCCTGGCGACTGCGGTAGGGCCGGTTTTCAGTGTTTTAATTCTCCTGCCGCACTTTATCTTGAAGAAAGGTCAGCTTTATTTTATATGCTGTTCCTTGCAGTCAAAAGATATAAAACAAATCCTGTTTTATGGTTTTCCATCGTTTATCATGGAGTTTACCATAGGGATGGCTACATTTATCTATAATTTTGCCATTAAATATTTTGGATTTGGGGAAATTGGGCTGGCGGCGTATCTGGTAATCGGTTATCTGATGTTGATACTCCTGACAATCTTCCTTGGAATGGCGGAGGGACTTCAGTCGGTTTTCAGTTACTTCATGGCGATTGGAGCAGAAAAGAAAAACCGCGATATGCTGCGGTTCTCCACAGGAATTTTTTTAGGGGCTGGCATCATAAGTTACGGGCTGATCGCCTTTTTTGCAGGGGACTTTTTTTCGATTTTTTCACCCAATGATTTGGAGCTGGTCGCGTTCGCTCAGAGCAAAAGTACGGCTTATTTTTGCGGTTTTTTCCTGGCTGGCTTTAACATTTTAATGATTTCATTTTGGCAGTCTACAGCCAGCACAAAAGGAGCCTTGATTATTTCATTGTCGCGCAGTTTGCTTTGGCCGTCCGTTCTGATGATAACCCTTCCGCTGATTTTCGGGCGGGAGACAATTTGGATTTGTCAATCTTTAAGTGAAGCTGCAACGGCTTGTACAGCTATCATGCTCCAACTGCTTTTCAATAAGGCTAAGAGGTAGTAGCGGCATAAACTGAGTACCATGAAATGATCCCCTCAATATCCATAGCGATCCCAGTATTTCAACAGCAGCACGGCAGACGCAATGCTGTGGAACAGGGCGGACCGGGGGCCATCAGCTATCTCTATACACCCGCATCAAAGAAAAAGCGGACTTCCCCATTACATAGAGAAGCCCGCCGGGCATTATTTATATCTCTGCTGCCGGGGCCGCTGGGACATTTCTGAGGGCTATGCTACCCTCAAAAGCTATGCCCTGGAACACGGTTTGGACATTACGGGGAATTTCTATGCCTGTGATCTGGCCGAGAGCTTGGGCCAGCATCAGGCTTTCCAGTACCGGCTGTTCCACAGAAACAGCACTTTTTCCCTGCACCTCCATCATCTGCGCGAAAGCACTGTCAAAGCCAGTAGGGAGCGCATGCGTCCCCAACTCCGGTGCAGGCCGCTCCCTGTCGCTATGATACCAAGTTGTCCACCACTTATGGCCGGATGCTCCAAGTGATTAAAAGGAAACAGCTCTGGGGCGTACTGCACCTCTGAGAAATATTTGAGGTTGAAAGCCGCTTGCGATGGTGGTATACTTTTCTCATATCAAACGGATAAATCTAAACTTGTCAGAGAGTTGATAATCCCTAACGGAGCTAAATGTATGTGGAGGAAATGCTTATGGGAACCCTAAAATTGGCGGAAGCAATTGTGAACGGATTACAAGATGCACTCAGTCACGCATATCTTCCTGCCATCCGCTCGGTATATTTATCCGGTTCTTATTGCAGAGGTGACTGGTTGGATTGCAGCAGTGACCTGGATGTCGGTGTGATTATACGGGGTGCAGATAACTCGCTAATCGAGCGGGATATCCAATGGCTGCAAAATACACTGGAAGAGTTGAAGGGAACCAGGGCTTTTCCCTCACATTGTCCTGGCGGGATTGATTTCAGTACTTCCCCAGAGAGTGCGCTGCCGAAAACTCAGGAAGAGGCTACTGTTCCGGCACCGTATTCGTTGTTTTCGACCACAATGTTCGATTTATATGCTCACCATATCCTGCTGTACGGGGACGAACTGAACCGCGTCCTGCCGCCCTGCCCCAACCCTGCTAAAGCTGCCGCTCCATGGCTTGCCATGCTCGATAAGCGGGTGGAGACCATGGGGCCGACTCATCCGAAAGCTATGTTTTTGGCCTATAAAGCGGCTACGGCTGCACAGTTACATTTCGGAGAAATGACGCTAAACAAATACCGGATTCTGGAACTATATCAAGAACATGTGCCGGATTTTGAAGGAAAAGAATTTGGCGAACGGGTTATCCGGAACTATCTTGGATCATTTTATCCTGAGCGCCCACCAATGGGATTTTCAGGCGCGGAGTGCGCCGAATTTGTCCGAAAACTGTGGAAACTGGTGCGGTCGTGATGCACAATCCGGGCTACCGGTTTGGCTCTATAACATGTAGCTTTCTCCGGCTTCCAATTCCAGTTTGCAGAGAAGTTGTATTTGGATGAAATCCCCCTTGACAAATGATCTCCTGAGAAAAAGTATGGGGAAAACAGACGGGAAACGGTCTCCGGCGATAGCGGTGCGCCAGCCGAAAAATAAAATTCCCCCTCCGACAGGATTTGCTCCCTTTTGCGGCGGACAAGCCGTAAAATGGAGAAAAACTGCGGAGGGGAATTTTTTATGCAGACTATGAAAAACACCCTGTTTCAGTCTGGGCGCATCCATATGCTGCCCATCGAGCGCATCAGCCCTAACCCGCGCCAGCCCCGCCGCCATTTTCCGGAACAGCCCTTGCGGGAGCTGGCGGAATCTATCCGGCAGCACGGCGTCCTACAGCCCTTGAGCGTACAGAAAACGCCCGGGGGATATGTCCTGGTGGCGGGAGAGCGGCGGCTCCGGGCCGCTGGGCTGGCGGGGCTGAGCCATGTGCCCTGCATCCTTGTCAAGGCCTCGCCGCAGGACAGCGCGCTGCTGGCCCTGGTGGAAAACTTGCAGCGAAGCGACCTCCATTATCTGGAAGAAGCTGCCGCGATCTCCAAACTTATCACTACTTACGGCATGAGCCAGGAGGAAGCCGCCCGGCGGCTGGGACGCTCCCAGCCTGCGGTGGCAAATAAGCTGCGGCTGCTGAAACTCAGTCCCGCCTGCGGCGAGCTGCTGCGGAAATATGAACTGACCGAGCGCCACGCCCGGGCACTGCTGCGGCTGGAGGGCGAGGAGGCGCGGATGGACGCCCTGCGGTACATCGGCGAAAAGCAGATGACTGTAGCGGCGGCAGAGGAGTACATAGAAGCCCAGCTTCAAAAAAAACAAAAGGAGGGGAAGGGAAAAAAGCGGCTCTACATCATCAAAGACGTCCGGCTGTTCCTCAACAGCGTGGACCGGGGCATGGAGACCATCCGCCGCGCCGGAGTGGACGCGCAGTTCCAGCGGCAGGACAGCGAGGAGAAAATCACTATTACCATC
Organism: uncultured Oscillospiraceae bacterium; assembly: GCA_910587645.1. Lineage (GTDB taxonomy): Bacteria > Bacillota > Clostridia > Oscillospirales > Oscillospiraceae > Pelethomonas. The sequence continues at coordinate 84,213 of CAJUNA010000024.1, read as the reverse complement.
CAAATCCCAAAGCAAAAGGCTACGGGATAGCCTATTTCCCCACGCAGAACCGTTCAAAAATCCGGGCCGTCAAATCCTCCCGCAGGGTTTTGCCCGTGACCTCCCCCAGGGCGGTCATAGCCCGTTCAGCGTCAGACAGGACCGCGTCCGGAGTCAGGCCGCCCGTAAGGGCGGCCTTTGCGCCGCGCAGGGCTTCCAAGCTGCGGGCGATGGCTTCCGCTTGGCGGGTATTGGTGAGGATTTCACCGGTGGGAGCACCGCCGTTGGGGTAGAGAGCCTGAATCGCTTCCTCCAGGGCGGCTAGGCCGGTTCCGTCCTTGGCGGAGATGGGGAGCGCGTTGGGGAACGTCAATTGCTGGGGCAGGTCGCACTTGTTGGACAGCACCAGCAGGTGCGGGGCCTGCTTCGCCGCTTCCAGGGCGGCTTCATCTTCCCTGTCCAGGGGGCGGGAGCCGTCCAGCACCAGCAGGGCCAGGTCCGCCCCTGCCGCCGCCTGCCGGGAGCGGGCTACGCCCAGGCGTTCGACCTCGTCCCCGGTCTCCCGGATGCCGGCGGTGTCGGTGAGACGCAGTAATACGCCGCCGGTTACCACCCGCTCCTCTACCGTGTCGCGGGTGGTTCCCGCCACATCGGTGACGATGGCGCGGTCGTAGCCCAGCAGCGCGTTGAGAAGGGAGCTTTTGCCCACGTTGGGTTTGCCCAGGATGGCGGTAGGGACGCCCTGGCGCAGGATTTGCCCCCGGCGGGCTGTGGCGGAGAGGGCTTCCAGGGTTTGCTCCGCCTGGGTCAAGGTTTTTAGGATGGCTTCCTTTGGCAGGTCCTCGATATCTTCGTCGGGGTAGTCCACTACGGCATAGAACTGGCTGGCGATATCCAGCAGGCTGTCATAAACCGGCTCCAGCTTCCGGCGCAGGGCGCCGCCTAACTGCGCTGCGGCGTTGTGGGCCGCTTGGGCAGTTTCCGATTCAATCAGGTCGATGACGGCTTCCGCCTGGGTCAGATCCAGTTGGCCGTTGAGAAAGGCCCGTTTGGTAAATTCCCCACGGCCGGCTTGCCGCGCCCCGGCGGCGAACAGGGCGCGGAGGGCTTCGCTGAGTACTGCCGGTGAGCCGTGGCAGTGGAATTCGGCGCAGTCCTCCCCTGTGTAGCTGCCAGGGCCGGGGAAGCGGACGGCCAGGCAGGAGTCGATGGCCCGGCCTTCGCAATCCATGAGGCGGCCCAGTGTCATTTCCCGGGGGCGGAGGGCGGCGAAGGGCTTGCCCGACGGGGGGCGGAATACGGCTTGGCACACATCAAAGCAGCCCTCTCCCGACACCCGGACGATGCCGATGGCGGAGAGGGCGTTTCCGGTAGAGATAGCGGCAATAACGTCCATAAGGGTTCTCCTTTCAGAGGGGCAGGATGTAGCTGCGCCCTTTTTCCGTCTTTCCCTCCGGCTGGAAGCCCAGGGAGGTGAACAGGGCTTGGGAAGGGACGTTGAAGTCGTAAATGTCGCCAACGCGGACGCATGCCCAGCCTAAGCCCCGGGCGCGGGCTATCAGCGCGGAGACGGCAGCCTTGCCTACGCCCTTGCCGCGGAGGGATTTTTCTCCAATGACGATGGCGAAGTCATCTGGTGAGAGACAGACGTCCCCTATGGGACGCCAGCAGGCATTTTCTTTCCATTCGATGAAGTACAATTCGCCGTGGGTATCCTGATGGGTGTACATTTTATGCAGCTTTTCCGGTGTGTAAACATCCCGATCACCGTCTACCATCCAGACGGTCTCCGGGTCTGTGTACCAGGATAGGGCAAAATCATGGGTTCCATCGTATTTTCTCAGCCGGAGGGTCTCAGAGATTGGTAAAATGTCCGGTTGGGGGATATGGTCAATAGGCATGGAGTTTCTCCTTTTTCGTCTGAGAGGGCGCGGGGTTACTTTTTGTGTGAACAAAAAGTAACCAAAAAATCATTTAAACCTGCGGCTTAAAACCCATTATTTATTACGGGGAGTAATTATTTTGCGCTACGACCTTTGGACTTGTTGTTCTATCTCCAGTGCATTGGGCCGATGCCGGTGCTTACTTCTGCGCACAGTTCTATCGAGGTGCTGGTTGCCGCGTGAGACGCGGCACGGGGGATTGTTACTCCCCGCGCGCCGGGAGTACCCAAAACAAAAAAGGTAGGCACCCACAAAATGCCCGTGGGTAGACGAAAAAGTCCGGCGCACAAAGTCCACGCACTATCGGCAGAACACCAGCAGCATATCAAAAGGAAAACAAAAATTCAGGGGGATTCGCAAGGGGGGCTGGCCCCCCTTGCGCGGGCTTTTGGTTACTTTTCGCCCGTACGAAAAGTAACCCTGGGGTTTGGGGCCGGGCAGGCCCCAAGAGCCAAAGGGCAGAACTATTTCCCCGCCTGGGTCTCGCAGTAGAGACAGCGGTATACCCGTTTGCTCCGGTCCGTCAGCTTGAATACCTGGGGAAGCTCCTGCTCGATGGAAGTGATACAGCGGGGATTCTTGCAGTGGATCACACCGGTGATGGTCTCAGGAAGCTTGAGCTGCCGCTTCTCCAGACGCTCGCCGTCCTTGATGATGTTGACTGTGATGTTTGGGTCTACATAGCCGATGATGTCCCAATCTAATTCTAAAATGCTGTCAATTTTGATGATGTCTTTCCGGCCAAGCTTGCCGCTGACTACATTTTTTAAAATCGCTACCGTGCAGTCCAGTCCGCCTAACCCCAAAATGTTGTATAGATCCATCGCCTTTCCAGCGGCAATATGGTCAATCACAATCCCGTTTTTAATCGAATCAATCGTCATTTCTTTTCGCCCTCCCTATCACGCAATCCCCAGCAGCTTCATAATCAGCGCCATGCGGATATACCGCCCATAACGTACCTGCCGGAAATACGCCGCGCGGGGGTCTTGGTCCACCGCTACCGAAATCTCATTGACGCGCGGCAGAGGATGCAGGATGCTCAGGTCCGCCTTCGCGTTGTGAAGCTTGTCCGGGGTTAGGATATAGCTGTCCTTCAGACGCAGATAGTCTTCCTCGTTGAAGAAACGCTCGCGCTGGACGCGGGTCATATACAAAATGTCCAGCTCCGGCATGACCGGTTCTAAGTCTGTGGTCTGCTCATAAGGGATGCCGTTTTTCTGGAGGACTTCCTTCTTGACATAGCTGGGCAGTTTCAGTTCCTCCGGGGAAACCAGGACGATCTTTGCCCCGGCATACCGGCTCATGGCCGAAATCAGGGAGTGAACCGTGCGGCCAAACTTCAGGTCGCCGCAGAAGCCTACGGTCAGGTTGTCAAAACGGCCCTTCTCATGGTGGATGGTCAGCAGGTCGGTGAGGGTCTGGGTGGGGTGGTTGTGTCCGCCATCTCCCGCGTTGATGACTGGTACCAAGGAGTGCTGGCTGGCAACCAGAGGCGCGCCCTCCTTGGGGTGGCGCATGGCAATGATATCGCTGTAGCAGCTTACTGTGCGCACGGTGTCCGCTACGCTCTCGCCCTTGGCGGCGGAGGAGCTGGACGCTTCCGAAAAGCCCAGTACCTGCCCGCCCAGGCTCAGCATGGCGGACTCAAAGCTCAGACGGGTGCGGGTGGACGGCTCGAAGAACAGGGTGGCTAAGATTTTGCCATCGCACTTATGGGCGTAGGCGGCGGGATCCGCCAGCATCTTGGTGGCCAGGGCTACCATCCCGTCAATCTCTTCCACAGACAGATCTAAAATGTTAATCAGGCTTCTTACGTTTTCCATTTACTTGTTTCCTCCAATCCAGCTCTCGTCCGACGGGTTGTTGCGGAAGGCAATCAGGCGGGCGACGTCCTCGGGCTTGATATAATTCTCGTCAGCCGCCACTTGGGCGATTACGTCAAAGTTGGTCAGGCTGACGTTTTTCACATTTGCCGCCGCCAGGCGGTCCAGGCCCTTCTGCATCCCGTAGGTAAAAATGCTGACAATCCCCAGCACCTCCGCCCCAGCTTCCCGCAGGACGTTGACCACCTCAATGACGCTGCCGCCGGTGGAGATCAGGTCCTCCACCACAACTACCTTCTGGCCTTTTTCCAGCTTGCCCTCAATCTGATTTTGACGGCCGTGATCCTTGCTGCCGGAGCGGACATAGCCCATGGGCAGGCCTAATATGTGGCCTGTAATGGCAGCGTGTGCAATGCCTGCCGTGGATGTGCCCATGAGGACTTCCGCTTCCGGATATTCCCGGCGGATGGTCTCCGCTAACGCGTTCTCTACGCCGCTGCGCACCTCTGGGGCGGTGAGGGTCAGGCGGTTGTCACAGTAGACCGGGCTTTTGATGCCGCTGGCCCAGGTGAACGGCTCCTCCGGGCGGAAAAATACGGCCTTGATTTTGAGCAGATCCTTTGCAATCTGTTGAGAAATATGTTCCATAGTGCTCCTCCTCAATTTATCGAATCATGTTCAGATACTAGGGCTTGTTTGATAAATGGCAGAATGACCAAAAGCGAGAGATTTTTTCGATGGACAAGGCAAAAAATCGCAGGAATACTCTGTGTATTTCAAGATTTTTTAACGCTGTGCAGCGGAAAAAGATCCATCGCTTGGGCGTTTTGACATTTTTCAAACAAGCCCTATTCGTCCAGGCAGCAGAAATACGGCCCCATCCACCCATCCTCATGGGTGTGTACGTATGTCCACCGGAAGCCCTTGTCCACCACATACACGTCAGAACCCTGTATCTGCTTCAGCCCTGCGGCGGTGACTTTGCAGGTGACGCCCGCCTGGGTAATGCCCTCACGGAAAATATAGGCGGTGTCATAGTCCAGCGCGTCAAAGGCCCGCTCCGCTTCCCCGCCTTCCAGCACAGGCGCGCCGTTCCAGGGCGCAGGGGGCCACAGGCAGCCTTGATAGCAGGCGTCCCGAAGCTGTTCCAGATTCCGCCCCGCGCCAAAGGCTTTCAGCCACCGCTCCGCCAGCTTTGCCTCAAAGAGCAGCAGATGCTTCAACGCCGCCAAATCCTCCGCGAGGAACTCCGCGTCCGCGTTTTGCAGTTCCTCCCGTCCGCCGTAGCCGTAAAGCACCCCGATACAAGGCAGGCCGTTCTCATGCGCCCCTGTGACATCGTGCCAGCGGTCGCCTACCATGACCACGGAGGACGCGTCCTTCACATAGCTGAGGGCGGCGCGGATAACGGAAGCCTTCCGTGCCCCGTCCTCGTTGCCTAAGGGCGCGCCGCAGATACGGTCGAAATACATCGCTAAGCCAAAGTGCTGCAAAATCCGCACCGCCTGCACCTCCGGTTTGGAGGTGGCTACCATTAGCTGCAAGCCGGCGGCTTTCAAATCCTGCAAAAGCTTCCCGATGCCGGGGTAGGGCGCGTTCTCCAGCCAGCCCTTCTCCATAAAGTATTCCCGGAAGACCTCTACCGCTTTTACCGTCTGCTCCGGGGTGAAGCCGTAGTATTCCGGCAGGGATTCGTTCAGCGGCGGGCCGATGAATTCCAGGAGGCTTTCCGGCTTCTCCGCAATCCCAAAATGGGCCAACGCGCGGGATACCGCGTTGGTGATGCCCGGCGCGGAGTCCGTCAGGGTACCGTCCAGGTCAAATAAAATCGTTTTCCACATAAATCATCCTACAAACTCCGCTACACAGCGGCGGTATGCCGTCACTGGATCCGCCGCCTGGGTGATGGGGCGGCCTACCACGATATAGTCGGAACCGAGCTCCTTCGCCTTGGCAGGGGTGGTGACGCGAACCTGGTCGCCCACCTCGCCATCGGCAAAACGTACCCCGGGGGTGACGGTGACAAAGCCGGCGCCGCAGGTTTCATGGACTTTTCCCGCTTCCAGCGGCGAGCAGACTACGCCGGCCAGCCCCGCTTCCGCCGCGCATTTGGCATAGTGCATTACCACCTGGTCAAGGGGCTTGTCAATGAGCAGGTCGGCTTCCATCCGCTCCTGGCTGGTGGAGGTAAGCTGGGTGACCGCAATCAGCAGGGGACGGGTTCCATCGGGACGGGTCAGGCCCTCCTGGGCGGCCTCCATCATGGCCTTTGTCCCAGCGGCGTGGAGGTTGGTCATGTCTACGTCCAGGCCGGACAGCACCGCCATGGCCTTTTTGACCGTGTTGGGGATGTCGTGGAGCTTCAGATCAAGAAAAATCTTGTGGCCCCGGGCCTTGATCTCCCGGACAACCGCCGGCCCTTCGGCGTAGTACAGCTCCATGCCGATTTTTACGAAGGGCTTTTCCTCCGTAAACTGATCCAGAAAGGCCAGGGTTTTCTCCCGGCTGTCAAAGTCCAACGCGATGATGACGTCCTTACCCATTGTGCGCTCCTCCTATGATTTCAGATAAGTTCTTGATCCCATATTTTTCCATCACCTCCGGCAAATCCCGGACGATGTCCCGGCAGGCGAAGGGGTTTACCAGGTTCGCCGCTCCTACCTCTACGGCGGACGCCCCCGCCAGCATCATTTCTATCACGTCCTCCGCCGATGACACCCCGCCCATGCCGATGACGGGGATTTTGACCGCTTCGTAGACCTGATATACCATCCGTACCGCTACCGGGAACACCGCCGGGCCGGATAAGCCGCCGGTGCCGTTGGCCAGCAGGGGCTTGCGGTTTTTTAGGTTGATGCGCATGGAAAGCAGGGTGTTGATCAGGCTGACGCCGTCCGCGCCCGCGTCTTCGCAGGCCTTGGCAATGGCGGCGATGTCGGTGACGTTGGGGCTGAGCTTCATATAGACGGGCTTGGTGGTGACGGCCTTCACCGCCCGGGTGACCTCCGCCGCCGCGTCCGGGCTGGTGCCGAAGCTCATGCCGCCGTTGTGGACGTTAGGGCAGGAGATGTTGACCTCCAGCCACCCTACCTGCTCCTCCTTGTCCAGCAGGGCGCAGGTTTCTGCGTACTCCTCCACGGAAAAACCGCTGATGTTTGCCATCACCGGTTTATGGAATACCTGCCGCAGCTTGGGGAGCTCTTCGGCGGCGACCTTCTCTGCTCCGGGATTTTGCAGGCCTACGGCGTTGAGCAGCCCGGAGGGGGCCTCCGCAATGCGGGGGGTGGGGTTGCCAAACCGGGGGGCATGGGTAGTGCCTTTAAAGGAGAAGGTTCCCAGGCAGTTGATGTCGTACAGCGCCGCGAACTCGTACCCATATCCAAAGGTCCCGCTGGCGGGAATGATGGGGTTGTCCAGCTTGATACCGGAGAGAATTACGCTTGTGTCTACCATATAACCTCCTCCTTTTCCAGTACCGGGCCGTCTTTGCAGATGCGCTTATTGCCGTATTTTGTTTTGCAGGTGCAGCCCATGCAGGCGCCGAAGCCGCAGCCCATCCGCTCCTCAAAACTCAGCAGCCCGGAGGTGGGGGCGGCGTCATATACCGCCTTCAGCATGGGGATGGGGCCGCAGGCGCAGTAAAAATCATACGTTTCCGGCAGGGCGTCGGTGACGAAGCCCTTTTGGCCGTGGCTGCCGTCTGCGGTGGTGACGGCGGTTTCCACGCCTAAGGCGCGGAAACGGTCCTCATAGAAAACTTCATCTTTTTTGTTAAAGCCCAAAATGGCGATTGGCGTTTTCCCTGCCGCCAGGAGGGCCTTTGCCAAAGCGTACATGGGCGGGACGCCCGCTCCTCCGCCGATGGCCAGGGTGCGCCGGCCGCACTTCGACACATCGAAACCGTTGCCCAGCCCGCAGAGAATGTCGAGATCCTGCCCAGGCTCTACGCTGCTGAGGGCGGCGGTGCCTTTGCCAACCACCTTATATATGACAGTAATGCCCTCGCCGTCCCAGTCGCATACCGAAATGGGCCGGCGGAGGTAAAAGCCGTCCAGCTTGATGTTGATAAACTGCCCCGGCGCGGTGAGGGCGCTGGTATCGCCGGAAAGCCGCAGTTCCCAGACGCCGGGCGCTAACGCCCTGTTATATTCTACCCGGTAAATCCCTTGCGTCATCATTCTCCCTCCTTCCAGACGGGGTTTCCGTCCACCATGGTCAGCTTGCAGGACCCATACAGCGTCATCCCCGCGAAGGGGGTGGCCCGGCCCATGGTCTGGAATTGCTCCGGATCCACGGGGAAGGGCTTGTCTAAATCAAAGGCCGTCAAATCCGCAGGCGCCCCTTCCGCCAGGGGCGTTCCAAAGCCGAAGCGCCGCGCCGGATTGCCGTGGAGCAGATCCACCAGCCGTCCTAAGGACAGCCTGCCCGGTTTGACCAGGTGGGTGTATACCGCCGCAAAGGCGGTCTCCAGGCCTACTACGCCCATGGCGCTTTTTTCCAGGCCGCGGCCTTTTTCCTCACGGCTGTGGGGGGCGTGGTCGGTGGCAATCATGTCGATGGTCCCGTCCAGCAGGCCCTCAATCAACGCCTCCCTGTCCTCCGCGGAGCGGAGGGGGGGATTCATTTTGAACCGCCCGTCTTCCTGCAAATCCTGGTCGCAGAACACCAGATAGTGGGGGCCGGTCTCGCAGGTCACATCCACCCCGCGGGCCTTGGCCTTGCGGATAAGGTTTACGCTCTCTTTCGTGGAAATATGGCAGACGTGGTAGGCACAGCCAGTCTCCTCCGCCAGTTGGAGATCCCGGGCAATCTGGCCCCACTCGCTCTCGGAACAGATGCCCCGGTGGCCGTGGACGCGGGCGTAGGCGCCATCGTGGATATAGCCGCCGTGAAGCAGGCTGTTGTCCTCGCAGTGGGCGGCGATGATCTTCCCCAGGCGTTTGGCTTCCAGCATGGCCTGACGCATCATGCCGCCGTCCTGCACACCCCGCCCGTCATCGGAAAACCCGGCCACATAGGGGGCCATAGCTTCCAAATCCGCCAGGGCTTCCCCCTGCTCCCCGCGGGTGATGGCCCCGTAAGGATGGATGTGAACCACGCCGTCCCGGGCAATAATGTCCCGTTGGACATTCAGTGCCTCCAGGCTGTCCGGAACAGGGTTCAGGTTCGGCATGGCGCACACATGGGTATAGCCGCCCCGGGCGGCGGAGAGGGAGCCGGTGCGGATGGTCTCCTTATAAGAAAATCCCGGCTCTCGAAGATGGACGTGAACATCAACGAAACCGGGAAATACAACGGCGTCATGGAGGTCAATGGCAACATAGCCGGCGGCGGAAAGCCCCCTGGCAATGGAAACAATGCAGCCCTCCGCGATAGCGATATCAGCAGGGCGAAAGCCGTCTTTGGTAAACAGCAGTCCGTTTTTCAACAGGCAGTTCAAGAAACACGCTCCTTTCCCGGCACAGGGGCCGGACGCGAACCTAATTTGATTTATTATACCCGCTGAAGACGGAGGATGTCAATATGGAAATTTACCGGGATGTGGGCAAAGGCGGTGGGAACGGCTTGGGAATTTGCTGGTTTTTGAGAAAAATAGCTGGTACGCCGGGCTGGCGTTGGGATATAATGGTACCGACCAGCAATGACGCCTTCTGTCGTGAAGGTGTCATTTTTGTTCCCGCCACCCCTGCGGCGGAAGGATGTGGCCTTCCTTCCAAGATCGTATTTATAAATAGAGAGGAGTGCAGGAATGATCAGCATTATGTACGGCTACGCCCGCGTCTCCACCCAGGCGCAGAAAGAGGACCGGCAGCTTGCGGCGCTGCGGGCATTTGGCGTGGCGGAGGAGCGGATCACGGTGGAAAAGCGGTCGGGGAAAAATTTTGACCGCCCGCTGTATCAGCGCCTGACCCAGGCGCTCTGCCCCGGAGATATCCTGGTTATCAAAAGTATTGACCGGCTGGGCCGGAATTATGACGAGATTCTGAACCAATGGGCCTACATCACCAAGACCAAGCGCGCCGCCATCGTTGTTTTGGACATGCCCCTGCTGGACACCCGGGAGGGCCGTGACCTGACCGGGACGCTGGTGGCGGATATCGTGCTCCAGCTTTTGAGCTACGTGGCCCAGACCGAGCGGGAATTCCTCCGCCAGCGGCAGGCGGAGGGCATCGCGGAGGCAAAAGCCCGGGGCGTCCGCTTCGGCCCGGAGCGGCTCCCTATGCCGGAGGGCTTTGACGGGCTGGCGGAGGACTGGTGGAAAGGGGATATTTCCGCCGCGGAGGCGGGGCGGCGGCTGGGCGTCTCCCGGAAAACCTTTACCCGCCGGGCAATGGAATGGGGCGCAACGGCCGTCTTTTGCGGTAAACGGAGGAAAGCGACAGAATAAGCTCTTGCGGATTGCCGCGCTTTCGGTTACAATGGAGGGGATTTCACGACCGAGGTGACTGCCTTGAAAAAAGAGTACAAGCCCCTGGGGCTTTATATCCACATCCCCTTCTGCAAGAGCAAGTGCATCTACTGCGATTTCTACTCCCTTCCCTGCGGTGAGGACAGGATGGACCGCTATGTATCCGCCCTCTGCCGCCAACTGGCGGAGATCTCCCGCCAGACCACCGCCCATCAGGTGGACACCGTCTACTTTGGCGGCGGCACGCCGTCCTACCTGGGCGTCAAACGGCTTAAGAAAATCTTGAAAACCGTGGAAAAATGCTACCACCTCGCCAAGGAGCCGGAGATCACCCTGGAAGCCAACCCGGACAGCGCGGGGGGCTGGAAAGCCCTCCGCACCCTCCGCCGCGCGGGTTTCAACCGGCTGTCCCTCGGCGTGCAGTCCGCCGATGATGGGCAGCTCCGGCTTTTAGGCCGCCCCCATACCTTTGCCCAGGCAGAGGAAGCCGTGGCCGCTGCCCGGCGGGCGAAAATCAAAAATATCTCCCTGGATTTGATCTACGGCTTGCCGGGGCAGACGATGGAGAGCTGGCAGGACACGGTGGAAAAAGCCGCCGCCCTGGCCCCCGAGCACTTGAGCTGCTACGGGCTGAAGGTGGAGGAGGGTACCCCCCTGTGGGACATGCAGGGGGAACTAGACCTGCCGGACGATGACCTACAGGCGGACATGTACCTGTGGACAGAAACCCGTCTCGCGGCGCTGGGCTACCAGCAGTACGAAATTTCCAACTTCGCCAAGCCCGGGCGGGAATCCCGGCACAACATGAAATATTGGACCCTTGGCGAGTACGCGGGCTTCGGCCCAGGCGCCCACTCCGACCTGGGAGACGTCCGTTACGCCTATGTACGGGATCTGGATGCCTACTGCCGGGGTGTGGAGACCCAGGGAGACATCCTCTCGGAGAATGAGCGCATCCCTGCCCGGGTGCGGGACATCGAATATATCATGCTGGGCCTTCGGACGGCCAAGGGGATTTCCCGGCAGGAGTTTGAGTACCGCTTCCGCCTGCCTTTCGCGCCTGTGCAGGCGGTGCTGGCGCGGTGCGAGGGATCCGGCCACGCCGTTCTGCGGGGAGGCCGCTGGCGCTTGACGCCGGAGGGTTTCCTCCTCAGCAACCAGATCATCGGTCAGGCCTTAGAAGCCCTGGCGGAAGAAAAAAAGCGGCGGGAACAAGCGGTAATGAACCACGATTTCCGCGTTGTATAGAGAAAAGGCGAGGGCTTGCTTTTCGCAGGCCCTCGTTCCACATCATTCTGTATAATGGCTGTTTTCCTCTGCCACCGCCAGCAATTCCGTCAGCTTTTCCCAATCCTCCGGGGTAATGTCAGCGGAGAGCCGCTCCTCAAATTTCCGGTGGGTCTCATGGATAATCTCCACCATCTTCTCCCCCGCTTCCGTGACAAAAAGCTGATACCGCCGCCGGTTATCTGGGTCGGTTTGCCGCCGGATATGCCCTGCGTCCTCCAGGCGGCGGGCATCGCGGGCGGCACTGGCCTTGTCCAGGGCATAGAACGCAGCAATCTCCTCCTGGCTGGCCCCTGGGCGCCGGGCGGTGTAAATTAAAATCAGGTGCATGAACCCCACATAGCCGTACGGTGTCAAAGCACGGCGCAGGGACACCATCCGCTGCCGGTTGATCCGCAGAAGGCTGGTCACCACGGAATGGGTCACGATATCACCCCCTCCGGGCCGTTCGGGATGGTTTTTTTGGCGGCTTCTTCCCGCGCCGCCTGCCGGACGGACACTTTGACCCGCCGGATCAGGGGTAGCGCCAGAGCGATGGTCAGTACGTCCGCCACCGCCTGCACTGAAGCCACGCCGTTAGCGCCCCACAGCAGGGCCATGGGATACACAATCGGCAGGAAGCAGGTCCCCTGCCGCGCGGTGGACAGCAGTACCGCGCCGCCGGCCCGCCCCAGCCCGGCGCAGAGCATATTGACCACTGCCACCCAGCTATGGGCAGGCAGCGCCAGGCATTGCAGCCGGATAGACAGCGCCCCGACAGCCCGCATTTCCGGATCCGCCTTGGCAAAGAGGGCAATCAATGGGCTGGCAAATACCGCCAGCAGCAGCCCCATCGCCGCCGCGCCGAAAATCGCCGCGCGGGCGGCAAAACGGTAGCTCTCCTCCACCCGGTCAAACCGCTTGGCCCCCCAATTAAAGCCCGCTACCGGCTGGAACCCAGTACCAAAGCCCAGGATCACGCCGAAGGGGAACATCATTACCTTGGTCGCCACGCCGATACCCGCCAGTACGGAATCGGAAATCCCCCCGGCGATGCGGTTGAGGACAATGGCGGAGATTACCGCCAGCCCGTTCCGGAACAAGGAAGACGAGCCTACCGACACGATCTGCCCCACAATGGCAGCGTCAGGCTTAAATAGCCTGGGGGACAGGCGCAGCAGGCTGCGGCGGGTCAGATAGGGGAAAATAAGGATGGCAAAGCTGACAAATTTTGAGATCGCGGTGGCGATGGACGCACCCGCCACCCCCATATCCAGGGCAAAAATAAAGACCGGATCCAAAAAGCAGTTCAAAATCCCGCCAAAGCCCATGCCGATCATACTCAGCATGGCGCTGCCCTCCGCCCGCAGGCATTGGTTCATTACGAAATTCGCCGCCATAAAGGGCGCGATCAGCAGTACGTAGGTGGCGTAGTCCACAGCGTACTGCTCACAGGTGTCCGTTGCCCCCAGCAGCCGCACCATAGGCCGCATGAAGGTTACGCCCCCCACCAGCACTACCAAACCAAAGGCCATGGCGGAAAAAAATGCCACCGAAAAGACCTGGCTGGCCCGCTCCTCCTTCCGCGCCCCCAGCAGGCGGGAGATATAGCTGGCCGCGCCTACCGCCAGCATAGACCCGGCCATCATAAGGATCTGGTCCAGGGATGCGTTAACGCTGACCGCCGCCGTGGCGTTGGTGCCGAGCGAGCTGACGAAAAAAGTATCCGCCAAGTTATAAATGGAGGTGATGAGAAAGGAAATGATGGACGGCGCCGCCATCTTGGTAATAACCCGGGGCAGCGGTTCCGTGAGCATCATGGTTTTCCGGTATTCCTGCCGTTTCTGTTCTGCTTCCGTCATAGGCTTGTCCTCCGCGAATAGTCTCATACGCAACAGTTGCATATGAAACTATTGTAGCAGGCCGGCGAAAAATGTCAACATTTTTTCCTATCGTTTTTTACACGTTATTGCAGACACCAACCGTATAAAACCGTATCCTCCGCACAAACTATCCCAGGCAAGACCCGAACAACGAGAAGCAAGGAGGAAACCTCAAATGAGCAATTGCACCAATAGCGGCTGCGCCTGCACGCCGAACCGTTCCATCCATTGCAGCGTCAATTCCTGCGCCCATCACTGCAAAAACGAGCAGTACTGCGGCCTGGACACCATCCAGGTAGGCACCCACGAGGCCAACCCCACGATGGACCAGTGCACCGACTGCCAGAGCTTCAAGCTGATGCAGTAATCCAAAGGCCAGCCCTCTGGCTGGCTTACATAACAGGAGGGGCTGCTATGACGGATAAGCGAAAAAATCAGATCGCAGGTATAGCGGGTGGATTGGCCAGCGGCCTGTTCGGCGGGGGCGGGGGTATGGTCCTGCTGCCACTGCTGGTAAAATGGCGGGGGCTGGAGGGCAAGAAGTCCTTCGCCACCTGTGTAGCGGTCATTCTGCCCATGTGCTGCGCATCGGCGGCGGTATACCTGTGGCAGGTAAGGCCGGGGCTCAGCCTGCTGTGGCCCTATCTCGCCGGAGGCATCGCTGGCGGGATCGCCGGCGGGCTGACTTTTGAGAAAATCCCTGTGCGGATTTTAAAAATTATTTTTGGGCTGTTTTTGCTGTACGGCGGCGTGAGGTATTTGTTATGGTAGATTGGCTGGTTCCTTTTCTCGCGGCAGCGGCCACAGGGGCACTGTCCAGCTGGGGCGTAGGCGGCGGAACCCTGCTGCTGGTGTGCATGACGCTGTTTCTCGGCGTAAGCCAGCGGGAAGCACAGGCGGTCAACCTGCTGTTTTTTCTGCCCACGGCGGGGATCAGCCTGCTGTTCCACCGGAAAAACGGATATTTAGATAAGGACACCTGGCGGGATGCCGCACCGCTGGGCACGGCGGCGGCTCTTGCAGGGGCGCTGGCGGCGATGGCTGTGGACGTATCCCTGCTGCGGAAGCCCTTCGGGATTTTTCTGCTGTACGGTGGGGCATCTATGCTGGCAAGCGGAATTTTTGCACCGAGGGGAGATGGGAAATGTCAATAATAAATGCGGAAAAAGATCCGCCGTTTGGGTGTTTTGACATTTTTCAAACAAGCCCTAAGCCGGACAGGGCCTTTGGCCTGTCTTTTTCGCTGTAAACCGTGTCGCCCCCAAATGCCCAATGGCAACACCGGCAAAGGCCTCGTTTCGCTGGGAGAAGGTCTTATTGGAAGAAAGCTTGTCCCCCCCAAACAAAAAGCAACCCAGGCGGCACCGCCTGGGTTGCAATATATCAGAGTTTCGAATACCCGAACTTATCCACCACGGCATCGACCTCAGCCCCCTGCTTGCAGAGGGGGCACTCCTGAGGCGGATAGCTGGCGTATCCCGGCAGGTCGCTGGTGTTGAACAGAGACACCACCGGTACGCCGTCCACTTCTTTCAGATGGCTGTAGACCGACGCAACGCCCGCCACATTGCCTCCGTAGTACCGTACGCACCGCATCCCCTTCTCCACGGTGCTGCCGGTAGTAATGGAAGCGAGCAAGATCAAAACGTTCTTTCCCTCCAGCATAAAGCGGGCATTGTCCCGGAAAATGAGCTGTCCGCCGGAGCTGAGGTTTTCCCGCAGAAGGTAAATTTCCTTTCCGGAACTGACGGAGAGATACCCCTCCTGGGTCAGCTGCCGCGCCAGACAGGTGCCGATCACCCGGGTGCCGTCCATGCACAGGATGGTATCCACCATGGTATTGGCCTGAAGCCGCTGGGCGAGCTGCTGTGCCACGGCTTCCGCCTCTTGCAGGCAAGACTGCTGGCGGGTCACATCAATAAAATAATTGATATGGCTGTGCCTGGTGGCAAAATGGCCCTGGGCCACCCGCAGCGTCACATCGCCCACACATACGGGAATCTTAAAGAACTTAGGTTCCATAGGCTTACCTCCTTTTCATATACGGGAACAGATAGCGGTATATTTTACCGCTTTTATGGTACCATATTTTGGCAACATTGTCCAGTTTTTTCTTTCCACACCATTTCGTCTTGAAATTTCCTCCAAAATAGGATACAATACACGCTGTACATACCGAGCCAAACCACGCTGAGAAATTTGGGAGGAAACAATTTATATGAAGAAGCGAATGCTCTCCATTCTGCTGGCGCTGGCCATGGCGCTGGCACTGCTGCCCGGAACGGCGCTGGCTTTCACGCAGCCGCCGGACACAGACTTCTGGGTAGGCCTGTCCCGTGAACAGGTAACCGATATGATCAGCCGGATCAACGGGCAGGCCGAGACGAGGGATGTTGTGCTGCTCTGCTACCCCTCGGACGGTGCGGACCCTGTTCCGACGGCGATCACGATGTTTGCGAAATATGCCAACGACCGGCAGATCAAGCTCTACTACTACGCCTTTTCCGGCGGTGCCGGCGACCCTTCCCGGATAGATGGGGAGCTGGCGGAGCTGTTTGAGGAGGTCTCCGATTCCTGGCCTGATTGGCCCATTGCGGTCACCTATAATTCCTCCACCAAAAACGCCCTTTGCCGGGAATATGTAGCCACGCTTATGGGCGTTCCCGGCGTAAACGGCCTGCTGGATCTAATGCGTGAAAACGGCGTCTCCAGCGGCTCCGCGGGCGAGGATCCCGACCCTGATCCAGATCCGGACCCCGATCCTGACCCTGACCCCGATCCTGACCCCAAGCCGGACATTCCCGCCCCTCCGGCTCCCGAGCTTCCCGATGGCATGGATGAAATGGGCTGGGAGGTTCTGCGGCTGGCAAACCAGCACCGGATGTCCGTTGGCCGCGAGCCCCTTTCCGTTTTTGACGGGCTGCAAGACGTAGCAGCCCTTCGCGCGGAGGAAATTTACGCC
Source organism: uncultured Oscillospiraceae bacterium (assembly GCA_910587645.1). Lineage (GTDB taxonomy): Bacteria > Bacillota > Clostridia > Oscillospirales > Oscillospiraceae > Pelethomonas. The sequence goes on along the minus strand of CAJUNA010000024.1, from coordinate 67,945 downwards.
GATTACCGCGCCGACCACACCCGCCCGGATGGCCGCATATGCTGGACCGCCTACCAGGAGTGCGGCGTACTCTACCACTACAGCGCGGAGAACATCGCCTCCGGCCAGACCACACCCGCCAGCGTAATGAGCAGTTGGCTCCACAGCCCCGGGCACCGCCGGAACCTGGAGAGCGCCCGTTCGGTTCATATGGGCGTGGGCCACTACTACGGGATCCATCCTTCCGCTGGCGCGCACAACTGGACGCAGGATTTTGCCGCGGCCGATAACTGCCGTTTCACCGGCATGACGCTTTCTGCGGAAGCGGTCTACGCCCAGCAGGGCGCGGATCTGGAAGCCCTGCTGGCGGACGCGGACCTGGCCGTATACGTCTCCTGCTACCGCCACGGGAGCTGCATGCTTCCCGTAATCGCCGCCATGTGTACCGGCTATGACGCCTACGCGGAGGATGACCAGACCGTCACCGTTGCTTACGGCGGACAGACGGCGGATCTTCTGATTGCCGTCCGCCACACCTGGGACGGTGGCGAGGTCACCGAAGCCCCCACCTGTACTAACCCCGGCGTCATGACCTACACCTGTACCGACCCCGGCTGTGACGTGACCACAACAGCGTCCATCCCGGCGGCGGGACACAGCTTCCCCACTGGCAGCGCCATCTGCCCGGAATGCGGGACCGGGATTGGGGACGCTGTGGGCGATGGCCTGGAGACCAACCGCGCCCCCGCCGGACTGACCGGGGACGAAGCCGCCGCCTACGCGGAGGATCTGGCCCAGGAGCGCCTGGACGAGATGGGCCTGTCCGGCTACACCCCCTCCATTGAGGTCAGCGAGTACGTTCCTCCGGTAGACGAAACGCCGGATGCCCCCGGCGCGTACGGATGGCTGGACTACACCATCAATATGGCTGGCGCCATGTCCCGCTCCGGCGGGGATACGTCCCCCATGCTGCGTCTGGACATTCCTCCCGCGTCCGAGGCAGATGACCCATCCAACGTCCAGGAGCACACATATATCATCACCTTTGACGCCAATGGAGGAACGGTGCGCCCCTCCACACTGAATACAAACGCGGACGGCGTTCTCCCTGAGCTGCCCGTTCCCTCCCGTACGGATTACATTTTTGATGGTTGGTATACCAGCCCCACCGGTGGGGAAAAGATCGGCACAGATACCGTCTTTTCCGATGACACCACAGTGTACGCCCACTGGAGCACTGAAACCCCCGACCCTGACCCCGAACCTGACCCCGATCCCGACCCCAAACCGGATCCTATCCCTAACCCCAACCCCGGCCAGCAGGACGGTGCCAAGACCTACTATACCGTGGCCGTCCCCAGTGTCCCTGGCGGGAAAGTGGCCGTAAACCTGGCAAAGGCCGCCGAAGGGAACCGTGTCACCATCACGGTTGTTCCCAACGAAGGCTATGAGCTGTCCAGCCTGGCTGTCACGTCCCAATCCGGCAAAACCATGGAGCTGGCCGGGCGGGACGGCGGAAAGTACGTTTTCACCATGCCTGGTGAGGGCGTCACGGTAGAAGCCGTATTCCAGCCCCTTTCCCCCGCTGAGACCCCAGACGTAGGCGAAGCCCCCTGGACCAATCCTTTTACGGATGTGTCCGGCAGCGCATGGTACTACAACGCGGTAAAATTCGTCAGCATGAACGGCAAGATGCAGGGCACCGGCGCCGCCCAATTTGGCCCGAACCTGCCCCTGTCCCGGGCAATGCTGGCGCAGGTTCTCTATAACCACGCGGGCCGTCCCGCCGCCAGCGCCAACAGCGGCTTTACGGACGTACCCTCCGGAAGCTGGTACGCCAGCGCAGTCAACTGGGCGGCGGCACAGGGGTATGTTACCGGCTATGAAGACAACCGCTTCGCCCCGGACGCGCCTGTTACCAGGGAGCAGGTGGCCGCGATCCTCTGGCGCTTCTCCGGCAGCCCTGCGGCGAACAGCGCCCCGCTGTCCTTCCGCGATGCCCAGCAGATCAGCGGCTACGCCCAGCAGGCCATGGCCTGGGCGGTAGCGCAGGGAATCCTTCAGGGCAGCGGCGATGTCCTGAACCCCAATGGCGAGACCACCAGGGCGCAGGCCGCGCAGATTTTGATGAACTACATCCATTACAGCACCGCGCGATAACCGCGCAAATATAAAACAGCCCTCCCGCGCCGAAAGGCGCGGGGGGGCTGTTTTTCTATTGCGATCTAATCGAAATCCGTCCGGAAGTACATTTCCCGCACATGCTCCAGCGGCACATGCTCCGTCCGCGCCAGCTCCGCCAGGGGCGCATACTCCGGCTTGCTTTTGGCCAGGCCATACCCGGTTCCGGTTTTGCGGAGGAACGTCCCGCCTTCACCCTCCAGCCGCTCCACGGACACCGCCATAGCATACCTGCCGCAGTCCGTCCGTCTCACGCCAAAGGTGGACGTATGCCGCAGCATTTCCCGCGCCAGCCTGTCCGCGTCTCCGGGGCGGCACAGGCAGGCCAGCATCACCCCTGGCCTGTTTTTCTTCATAAATACAGGCGTATAGGACACATCCAACGCCCCGGCGTCCATCAGCCGGTCCATAGCGAACCCCAGGGCTTCCCCGGTCATGTCGTCGATATTGGCCTTCAGCTCCACCACCTGGTCATTTGGCCCGCCGGAGGCTTCCGCCGTATCCAGCAGAAAAGCCCGCAGGCAGTTCGCCCTGGGGAAATCCTTGGTGCCGCATCCAAACCCGCACCCCAGCATTACCCCGTCCGGCATAGGCCCGAACTTCTCCGCAAAAACCCGCAGCAGCGCCGCCCCGGTAGGCGTACACATTTCGGCAGCGATATCGCCCGCCGCGACAGGCATCCCCTCCAAAAGCCGCGCCGTAGCCGGGGCAGGCACCGGAAGCAGCCCATGGGCGGTACCCACGGTTCCGCTGCCCACAGTGACCGCGGACGCCCAGACCGTGTCCGGCCCCAGGAGCTCCATCAGGTAGCAGACCCCGGTCACATCCATCACCGCGTCCAAGGCGCCTACCTCATGGAAGTGGACCTCGCCCACCGCCACCCCATGGGCGGCGGATTCCGCTTCCGCAATTAGGGCATACGTCCCCTTTGCTTTTTGCCGCACCGCTTCCGGCAGGTTGAATCCGCTAATCACCGTCTCAATGTCCGCCAGCGAGCGGTGGGCATGATGGTGATGGTGCCCCTGGCCGTGGTGGTGGACATGGCCGTCATGCCCCTCCTCATGTCCATGGACGGATACCCGCATATGGGTGCCGGCGATCCCCTGCCGCCGGACGGCTTCCGCTTCCAGGGACACCCCGGGCAGCAGGGCGTTCATATCCTTTAAAAACTTCTCCTTATCCGGGCACAGCTCAAACAGCGCCCCCATGAGCATATCTCCCGCCGCGCCCATAGCGCACTCCAAGTACAGCGTTTTCATTGGCCAATTCCTTTCATTTGATTGATCCTGTGGGCCAAGAACCCCGCGCCGAAGCCGTTGTCAATATTGACCACGCTGACCCCGCTGGCGCAGGAGTTCAGCATAGCCAGCAGCGCGGCCAGCCCGCCCAGGTTTGCGCCGTATCCCACGCTGGTAGGCACCGCGATCACCGGGCAGCCCACCAATCCGCCCACCACGCTGGGCAGTGCGCCCTCCATTCCCGCCACAGCGACGATGCACCGGGCTTTCTCCAGTGTTTCCAGCGACCCCAGCAGCCTGTGCAGCCCCGCCACACCGGCGTCATAGACCCGGAACACCTTGCTGCCCAAGGCTTCCGCCGTCAGCGCCGCTTCCTCGCAGACCGCCAGGTCGCTCGTCCCCGCGCTGACCACAGCCACCGCGCCTGTTAGCGTCCGTTCCACAGGGTTTGCCACAGCCAGCCTGGCGGCGGCATCATAGCGGTAAGGGATTTTCCCACGTATAGCTTCTTCTTTTTCCTCCGGCAGCCGGGTAATAATAATATTTTCAACACCCCGCCCGATTAAGGAGTTGACGATACCCACGATTTGCTCTGGGGACTTCCCCTGCCCGAAGATAACCTCCGCCGCCCCCTGCCGTGCGGCCCGGTGGTGATCCACCTTAGCGTAGCCCAAGTCCTCATAGCCGCTGTGGCCGAGGATGCTGGCGGCTTCCTGGGGCGGGATGGCCCCGGTGCGGACGGCTTCCAATAGTTCCAAAAGCTGCTGATTGTTCATCTGTACTTCTCCATTTTCACGTATCGCCGGCAGAATGAAAATGCGGCGGTTTTGGACATAAAAGCGGACTGACTGCCCGGTACAGGAGCAGTCAGTTGATATTTTGGACGGTGATTTTTGCTGAAACAATGCTCTTTTTCGCTTATTATAACGGAGCGGGGCGGGGTTGTCAAGTGGGATAAGCCCCGCCCCGCAGGGAGCCAGGGCCGCCGGCAGAAGCGGCTGGGGATGAAAAAAGCCCCTACAGGTTTTTTCACTGTTTGACGATAAAACCCGCCCGATGGGGCAGAATAGGCAGAGTGTCCAAGTTCTGGGCTGGGAATTTGTTGCAAATGCCGCTTGACAAGGAATAAATCCTATATTAAGATAGGATTTACATGAGAGGACGGTGAGATCATGAAAATCTCCGCCAAAAGCCGGTATGCCCTGCATCTGATGCTGGAGCTGGCGATGCAGGACGAGGGCGTGAACTTGTCCGTCAAGAGCGTGGCTGAAAGCCGGGGCATCAGTGAGAAATATTTGGAACAGATTATTCCTGTGCTGGTGCGCTCCGGCCTGGTGCGCAGTGTCAGAGGAGCGAAAGGCGGCTACCGCCTGTTGAAAAGCCCTGAAGATTATAGCGTGGGGCTGATCCTGCGGACGGTGGAGGGCAGCTTGTCTCCTGTTTCCTGCATGGACGATGAGGTTAACCAGTGCGCCCGGTGCAAGGCCTGTGTGACCCTGGACTTGTGGGAACAGGTAGACCAGGCGATCAGCAATGTGGTGGATCATGTGACGCTGGCGGACCTGGTGGATAAGCAGCGGCGGCTGGATGCCCGCTGCGCCGCTTCCGGACGGGGCAACTGCTGACTGCTTTGCAGGAATAATTCCTATTTTCCTATAGGAAACCAGTACATTACCATGTGGAAGAAAGAAGGTTTTACCATGTTTGTATATGCCGACAACGCGGCCACTACCGCCGTCAGCAAAACCGCGCTGGACGCGATGCTGCCTGCGCTGGGGGAGGTTTATGGAAACCCCAGCTCCCTTCATCAGAAGGGCCGGGAGGCGAATTACGCTCTGATGGACGCCAGGGCTGCGGTGGCAAAGTGCCTGAATGCTGAGCCGAGGGAGATTTATTTTACCGGCTGCGGCACGGAAGCCGATAATTGGGCCATTACCGAAGGGGCCAGAATGGGGGCTGAAAAGGGAAAGAAGCATATCATTTCTGACACGATCGAGCACCATGCGGTGCTGCATACTCTGCAAAAACTGGAAAAGCAGGGGTTTGAGGTCACTTATCTGCCAGTCCATGAGGATGGTGTGGTAAGGGTGGAGGAATTGAAGGCCGCTATCCGGGAGGATACCTGCCTGGTGACTATTATGTACTCCAACAATGAGATCGGGACTTTACAGCCGGTTCGGGAAATCGGGGCCGTATGCCGGGAGAAAGGCGTACTCTTCCACACGGACGCGGTACAGGCGGTGGGCCATGTGCCGGTGGACGTGGTGGCGGATCATATCGACATGCTGTCACTGTCGGGGCACAAATTCCATGCACCGAAGGGCGTGGGCGCCTTGTATTGCAAAAAATCTATCCGGATCAAGAATTTTATCGAGGGCGGCGCGCAGGAGCGGGGCAAAAGAGGCGGTACGGAAGCCATCCCTTCGATTCTCGCGATGGCAGCGGCGCTGACAGATAGTTGTGCCCATATGCAGGAAAATATGGCGAAGGTCTCCGCTATGCGGGATAGGCTGATCGAAGGGTTGGGGAAAATCCCCTATTCCCGCTGCAACGGCGCGCCGGATAAAAAGGCGCCCGGGATCGTGAGTTTCTGCTTCGAGGGGATCGAGGGGGAGAGCTTGCTGCTGCGGCTGGACTTGGCGGGGATTTGCGCCAGCTCCGGAAGTGCGTGTACCAGTGGGTCGCTGGATCCCAGCCATGTGCTGCTTGCGCTGGGGATGCCCCATGAGATCGCCCATGGCTCTCTTCGGCTGAGCCTTTGCGAGTTTAATACGATGGAGGAGGTCGATTATATCCTCCAGCAGGTTCCTGAGGTGGTGAAAACGCTGCGGCAAATGAGTCCTGTTTGGACGCATATGCTGGAAAAAATGCCCGACCCGTATCAGGAGGGGTGATTCTATTGTCAAGGTGCCTCCGTTTGCAACCGGCGCGAGGGGTTTTTCCAGGAGGATCAGTCCTGTTGAGCGTTTTTGTTTGAACGCGCGAAGTTCCGGTAGGTGACGCTCGCTACAACCTTAGGCTGCAAACAGGGGAAAGTTGCACGCTTTTATGCAACTTGGGGAAAAATTTTTGAAAAAATTTTTCCAGGATAGAAATTGGATAGCTTGCGCTTCAGGAGCAGGCGCAGGGCCTGGGGCGGCTTTTTGAAGGAACGGCCCCCTGCCGCCAGGGGCGGCAAAGAAAATATTTCTGTTGATAGAAAGGAAAAACTGCCATGGCTATGGAATACAGTGAAAAAGTAATGGAACACTTTGCCCATCCCCACAATGTCGGCGTCCTGGAGGACGCTAACGGCGTTGGTGAGGTCGGTAACGCGAAGTGCGGTGATATTATGCGGATGTATCTTAAAATCAGCGACCAGGAGATAATTGAGGATGTGAAGTTCCAGACCTTCGGCTGCGCTTCTGCCATCGCGACAAGCTCGATCGCTACCGATATGATTAAGGGGAAACCTCTTAGCGAGGCTTTGAAGCTGACCAATCAGGCTGTGGTGGAATCCCTGGATGGGCTGCCTGCGGTCAAGGTCCACTGCTCGGTGCTGGCGGAACAGGCGGTAAAGGCCGCTGTCGCTGACTACTACAAGCGCAAGGGGATCCCCTATGACCACCCCTGCGATGGATGCGGCGCCGAGGGGTGCTGCGGACATGAGCATGGGCACGGTGAGACAGAGGATTAAGAACCTGTATTCACAGGCGTTTGACGCCGTCTGGGCAGGTCTATTGCCGTCCTGCTGCGTTAAAAAATCTTGAAATACACAAAGTATTCCTGCGATTTTTTGCCTTGCAGGGCGGCAAAATCCCTCGCCCATCTGGCATCCCACGCCTATGAATACAGGTTCTAACTAACTGAACAGGCCGCCAGCCGGGATGGGCTGGCGGCCTTGCTTTATGCCAGTAGGGGCTTGACTTCTTTGCGGTAGGCGTAAATCAGGAAAATTACACTTAAAGTGACGGAGAATACTTCCGCTATGGGGAAGGCCCACCACACCAGGCCTAATTGGCCGGACAGGCTTAACAGCCACGCCGCGGGGAGAAGTACGATCAATTGGCGGACCAGGGAAATGACCAGGCTGAGGACGCCGTGGCCTAACGCCTGGAAGAAGGAGGAGCAGACAATCCCAAAGCCGGCCAGAATGAAATGGACGCTGATGATCCGTAAGGCCGGAATCCCAATTTCCAGCATGTAGTCCGATGCCTCGAACATCCCCAGCAGTAAGTGGGGAATGAGCTGGAATATAGCGGCGCCCACCAGCATTACCGATGTGGCGTATACTACGCCGAGCTTGACTGTTTTGATCATGCGCTCCGGCTTTTGCGCGCCGAAGTTGTAAGCGACAATAGGAACCATGCCGTTGTTTAGTCCAAATACCGGCATGAAAACGAAACTTTGCAGCTTGAAATAGACGCCGAATATGGCCGTGGCCGTAGTGGTAAAGCCAATCAGGATTTTGTTCAGGCCAAAGGTCATGACGGAGCCAATGGACGCCATGATGATGGATGGGATGCCAACGGAATAGATCCGGCCAATGATGTGGGCGTTGGGCCGGAAGCCTTTGAAGGTCAGGGTGATCTCCGTGTTCCGTGTGGCGTTGAAGTAGATGCCCAGCGCCGCCCCAACGACCTGGCCCAGCACGGTTGCCCAGGCCGCCCCGGCAACGCCCATGCCAAAGCCAAATATGAAGATTGGGTCGAATATGATGTTGATGACCGCGCCTACCATCTGGGTGACCATGCTGTAGATGGTTTTGCCTGTGGCTTGCAGAAGGCGCTCAACGCTGATGGATAGAAATATGCCAAAGGAGCAGATGGTACAGATCTGCACGTATTCCGTGCCGCCCTCTACAATCTCCGCTACATCTGTCTGAACCAGGAAGAACGTCCGGGAGAAAAGCAGGCCCAGTACCGCGAATACCGCCGCGCTGCATATCCCGAGGAATACGCCGTTGGACGCGGTCAGGTTGGCGCGGTCAAACCGTTTTTCCCCCAGGCTCTTGCTCAGCAGGGCGTTAATGCCCACTCCGGTGCCGGTGGCGGCCGCGATCATCAGGTTTTGCACCGGAAAGGCCAGGCTGACCGCGTTAAGCGCGTCCTCGCTGACGCGGGAGACGAATACGCTGTCTACTATATTATATAAGGCTTGAACCAGCATACTCAGCATGATGGGCACCGACATGCTCACCAGCAGCTTGTTGATGGGCCACACGCCCATTTTGTTCTCTTTCGGTTGCAGTTCTTTCTCTTCCATAGTTTCCCTCTTTCTGTTCTTTTTCCCAATTCCGTAAAAAAGCGCCGCTTTCGCAAGCAGCGCCCCTATGGTATCATGGATGAATTTTTATGTCAACATAGAATTAACCAGTTTTTTGGCGGTTTTAGGCCGGTATCCTGCGCTTTTCCGTCAATCGTACCATCCGCGCTGGCGGCGGGTATAGAAGCGGATGGAGAGGGGGATGGAGCCGATGTTCAGGACGAGCAGGAATGCCCCGGCGCCTAGACGCAGGAGTGGGCGGGGGATGGTATCCATCCAGCCGGAGAGGATGTCCGCGATGGCCAGCCCCCATGGGTTCAGCAGCAGCGCCGCGATGCCCCCCCAGATAAGTATTAGGAAAATGGCGGACTTTCCCCGCTCAAACCGGTAGCGCAGGGGCAGCCAGGTGGTAAGCTCCAGCAGGACCAGCGATGCGTCCCACCACATTGGCTGCCCGCCTTTCCCAAGGGTGCTGACCCAGCCTGCCAGAAGGCCTGTGGCAACGATCAATGCCAGGACGCTGTATGCAAGCACGTATTTTGCCAGCACGATCTGCCAGGGGCGCAGGGGTGACATGGCGGCGAAGCGGTCCCAGCGCCAGCGTTCGTCCGCGTCAATGGTGAGCACCACCAGGTTGGCTGACAGCAGGGGGATAAGGGTGCTTACTGTGGGGTGCTTCTCTGGAACCCAGGCAAGCATGCCTGCTAAGGCCGCCCACATGATGGTGTAAAAGATGACCTGGCCCCGCACGGTGTACCAGTCTTTTCGCAGAAGAGACAGCATAGGGTTCCTCTCCTCTCTGTTGGCTTCCGGGTTAATGATAGGCTCCGTTTTGGCGCTTTTTGTAGAAGTGGACGCTTAGGCGGAAGGAGAAATATGTTACGGCGGCTGCCGCTGGCACAGACGCGGCGAGCAGGACGGGGACGGGCGGCATGGTGATCCTGAGATCACCAATCACCGCCTTAGTAACGGCTACCGCAGTTCCTGTGCCGATGGCCAGGAGCAGCAACATCACCAGCCGCCCTTTCTCGGCGCCGAAACGGTACAGGGCCGGCAGGCCCAGGGAGACGATCAGTACCATGACGATGGCCAGCATGGCGTTCATCTGGAATACCCCAGGCCAGTCCACAGCGGCGCGCGTGAACATCTGGCGGAGCAGCGGGCTGAGGAAAATGATGGCTTCCCCCAGCAGCGTATAGAGGTAGCTCAGCAGGTATTTGCTCCATACGATCTGGCTGGCGCGGTAGGGCAGCATGGAAGCGTAGCGGTCCCATTTGCATTTCTCATCGTAGGCGATGGAACTTAGCGGCAGCATGAAAGCCAGCATCATGGCATAGGTATTGCCCAGCGTTTCAAAACGGGGGATCAGGCTGAACAGCAGGGCTAACACCAGCAGCAGGCGGCTGGTTTTGTCCGCTACAAACAGGTCTTTTTTTAGTAAACCGGTCATGTTTTTTCCTCCTTATTCCTTCGACAGATAGAGAATGATATCTTCCAGGTTTGCGCGGTCCACCACCGCGTCCCGGGGCATGAACCCCCGCTCTACCAGTGCTTCTACGCCGTAGTTCCCTACCCGCTTGCCATGAATGGCCTCCTGGGGGATGTTGGCGAGCTGTTCCCGGGTGCATTTCAGGACGCCGTAGCGGTCCAGCAGGACGTCCTTTTCCTCGCAGAGCAACAGGCGGCCTTTGTGGAGAAAGGCGATGTAGTCACAGATACGTTCCAGGTCGCTGACAATGTGGCTGGACAATAGCACCGCGTGGCCGTCCTGGGCGGCGAAGTCCGCGAATACCTCCAAGAGCTCCTCACGGACCATGGGATCCAGGCCGCCGGTGGCTTCGTCCAGCAGCAGGAGCTTTGCATGGTGGCTCAGGGCGGCGGCAATGCCCAGCTTCATGGTCATGCCGCGGGAGTAGTCCTTGAATTTTTTGTCCCGGGGGAGCCTGAACCGCTCCAGCCAGCCGTCGTAGGCTGCCTGATCCCAGTTTTTGAAGGTCCCGGCCATGATCTTTCCCATCTGCTTGGCGGTGATAACCTCCGGCACGTAGGTTTCGTCCAATACTACGCCGATCTCCCCCTTTACATCCAGGAACGCCTGGCTTTGGTTGTCTACGCCCAGAACCTTCACCGTGCCGCTGTCCCGCTCCAGGGCGTCCATGATAAGGCGGATGGTGGTGCTCTTGCCGGCGCCGTTTTCGCCCACCAGGCCCAGGACGCAGCCGGCAGGCAGGCTCAGGTTTAAATCTTCCAGGGCGAAATCCTTATAACGCTTGGTTAGGCCCCTGATCTCAATGGCGTTTGTTTCCATTTCGTTTATTCCTCCTCTGATAATACATTAAGTATAGAATTCAGTTCCTCCAGCGGCATTCCGATCTGCCGCGACAGCTCCAAGGCGGCGGTGAGATGCTCCTCAATCTCACGAAGGCTGCTCTCCTTAGCCAGCTCCAGGTCTTGCTGGGCTACGAAGCTGCCCTTTCCCGCCACCGTTTGGATGAAGCCATCCCGCTCCAGTTCCTCGTAGGCCCGCTTGGTGGTAATCACGCTGATACGCAAATCCCGGGCTAGGCTGCGGATAGAGGGCAGGGGTTCGCCGGGGGGGAGCTTCCCGGTGGCGATGGCCCCCTTGATCTGGCGGCAGATCTGTTCGTAGATGGGCTGTCCGCCGGAGTTGCTGATGATGATGTCCATGTGTGCACCTCTGTTCATCTGTATATAAACAGTATACACAGTATAGACAGTTTGTCAAGAGGGGGCGTGAAAATTTTCCCCGAAAACTTTCGACAAAGGGCCGGAGGAAATATGGTTCGTTTTTGGCCCATTTTTCCCGGTTTGGGGGTTGTCCTTTCCGGTGGTTTATGGCATAATTGGCTTAATGCCGATTACGACCCCCGTTGGGGGAAGAAAGAGGTCTGTCTATGGGAACGCAAAAACAGAAACAGGCGGGATACCAGATTGATATGGTACACGGCCCCCTGGCAGGGAAAATCCTGCTGTTTGCCCTGCCATTGATGCTCTCCAGCTTGTTGCAGCTCTTGTTTAACGCCGCCGATGTGGTGGTGGTGGGGCGCTGCGCGGGAAAGGAAGCCCTGGCGGCGGTGGGATCCACCAGCGCGTTGATTAACCTGCTGGTGAACCTGTTTGTGGGGTTCTCCGTGGGCACCAACGTGGTGGTGGCCCGGGATCTGGGTGCGGGCCGGGAAGAGGATGTGCGCAGCAGCGTACACACCGCCATCGCAATCGCGGTCATCAGCGGCGCGCTGCTGACGGTGATCGGGGTGACGCTGGCGCGGCAGCTATTGGTGTGGACCGCTTCCGCGCCGGATGTCATTGACCTGGCAACGGTTTACCTGCGGATTTATTTTGCCGGGATGCCGGCCAATATGCTCTATAACTTCGGCGCGGCGATCCTGCGCGCGCAGGGGGACACACGGCGGCCGCTGTATTTCCTGGCCATCGCCGGGGTTACCAATGTGGCACTGAACCTGCTGTTCGTCATTGTATTTCAGATGAGTGTGGCGGGGGTTGCGCTGGCGACCATCATCTCCCAGGTGGTCTCTGCCGCGCTGGTACTGGGCTGCCTGATGAAGGACCAGGGGGTGCTGCATCTGGATCTGAGGGCGCTGCGGATGGACAAACGGGTGGTGAAGCGGATCTTGCAGGTGGGCTTGCCCGCCGGTTTCCAGGGGATTGTGTTTTCCCTGTCCAACGTGGTCATTCAGTCCTCCATCAACTCTTTCGGCTCTACAGCTACCATCGCTGGATCCTCCGCGTCCGCGAATATCGAGGGGTTTGTATATGTGTCTATGAACTCCTTTTACCAGACCGACCTGACCTTTACCAGTCAGAACTATGGCGCGGGGGAGTGCAGGCGGGTGGACCGCTCTTTGTTTCTCTGTCAGATTTACGCCGTGGCCTTTGGGCTGGTGCTGGGGAACCTGGCGGTGTTTTTTGGGCATCCGCTGGCTTCCATTTACGCCCCCGGCGAGGAAGATGTGATTGCCCAAGCAATGCTGCGGCTGAAATATGTGTGCAGCCTGTACTGCCTGTGCGGCGTGATGGACGTGATGGTGGGCGCGCTGCGGGGGCTGGGGTATTCCGTGGTGCCGATGATTGTGTCTATGGTGGGGGCCTGCGGCGTCAGGCTGCTGTGGGTGGCTACCATCTTCCAGGTGTACCACACGCCGCAAATGCTGTATCTGTCTTACCCCGTGAGCTGGACAATTACCGCCGCCGTCCATATCGCGTTTTTCTTCTATATCCGGAAACGGGCTTACGCCAAATGCGGTATCCATGGCATGCGGCCGGATGACCTGCCGCCGGAAAAAGCGAAATAAAAGTGCTGGAAGGGTAGCTGCCATACGGGGTGCAGAAAAAGGCGGGTAGGAAACAAAGCGTTTCTTGCCCGCTTTTTTTATCCCCTTTGTTACGCAGTATGGGATGAAAAAGCATTGGTACAGGCGGCTTTGCGGGTGCGTTTTCCGCGCGGTAAGGGATTTATACCTTCCCCCCCAAAAAATGCCTTTCTACTGTGTAACAAAATTGTGATTATGGGTGAGCATAAGCTACCTATCTTGGATTTCCCTATGTTGGAAAAGCCTGCATTGGATTATCCAACGCAATTATCCCAACAAAAAGTTATCCTAATTTATATGAGGACAATATATCGGGCAAGCTGTCCCGCGACTATGAGCAGGAGCAGAAGAAAACCAACGTCAGAACGCGTCACTGCCCCTTATACGCAGCGGGATTTTTGCTGGAAAAATGGTTTACAGAAGTTTCGTGATGTGGTAAACTAACAGCGATCTTTTCTCTGGAGGAAAATTTGTGACCATTTTCAAACGAATGCTGCAATCCGTCCAGGACATCGTCCGGCGGGCTGATATGAAGCTACTGGGGCTGTGCATCGTGTGTACAGCTCTCGGACTGGTTCTAATTACCAGCGCCACCAACTATCTGGCCCCCTCCACCCAACTGCGGCGGATCATTACCCAGGGGGGCGGGGCTGTGATCGGTATTGGAGCTTATTTTATCTTTTCCAACATTGATATGGAGCATTTTTCGGAAAAATGGCACCTGTTTTTCCTCTTTGGATTGGGATTTATTGCGCTGCTGCGGTTCTTTGGCGTGGACGATGGCACCGGCAACCGGGCATGGCTTAAATTTCCTGGCATCCCCTTCAGCATCCAGCCTTCAGAGGTGGTGAAGCTGACCTACACCGTCCTGCTGGCGAAGCAGTTGGCCTGGTTTCGGGAAAACCGGCGGATGAAGGGGCTCGGTTCCCTGCTCTTCCCTGCGGCCCACGCGGGGCTGATGTTCGTCTGGATTTATTTTTTCTCCAAGGATGCGGGCAGCGGCCTGGTATATCTGGTGATGTACGCTGGGATGGCGCTGGCGGCAGGGCTGGCGTGGTATTGGTTCGCCCTTGGCTTCGGTACGCTGGGGGTAGGCGTTGGCCTGCTGGCGGTGTTTGAGAAACTCCCCCAGTACTGGGTAGACCGGTTTCATGTGGTTTTTGACCACAGCTACATCAACGCCGGAGACGTGGGCTGGCAGCAGCGGCGGGGCCTGCTGGCCCTGGGCAGCGGCGGCCTGTTTGGCCAGGGGCTTTTTCAAGGGATCCAGACTCAGGGGGCGAAGGGAAGCCTCCCGGCACGGCAAACGGACTTCATTTTCTGCGTCTGCGGCGAGGAGCTGGGGTTCGTGGGCTGCCTGGTGGTCATTGTGCTGGAGTTCCTGCTGGTCTACCGGTGCTTTCAGACCGCGCGGCTGGCCAAAAGCAGCATGGATGCCTTGATCTGCATCGGGTTCGGTTCTATGCTGATCTTCCAGACGGTGGAAAATATTGGCATGTGCCTGTTTGTCATGCCGGTAATCGGGCTGACGCTCCCGTTTTTCAGTTATGGAGGAAGCTCTATCGTCTCCCTTTATGCCGCTATGGGCATCATCTCCGGCGTACGCAGCAGGACAAGGCCGGATTGGCTGCGGAAAACCTGAAAGACAGGGAATATCATTTCTAAGCGTATATTGGGAGGCCGCGAAACAGGGTTTGGCGGCCTCCCTTTTCCAGCGGTAAACTTGCCTTTGACAACGCGACCGATTGGGAGTACAATAGAGGTTACTTTCAATTGCGGGAGTGATGAAATACGGCGCACTATATTTACGAAACTGCCGTGGCCTATTCCGACCTGGAGCCGGACCAGCGGATAAGCCATCAGGGGCTTCTGCGCATTTTGCAGGAAGCCGCTTCCGTGGCGTCCGATGACGTGGGGTATGGCCTCAAGGATATCCCACGGACCGGGGTTCATTGGATTCTCACCGGCTGGCGGGTGGAGCTGAAAAGCCGCCCATGCTGGCGGACGGCGCTGCGGGTGGAGACCTGGCCCAGAACCATGGACGGGTTTTTGTCAGACCGGGACTTTTTGGTCTGGTGCGGAGATGAAGAGATTGCCCGGGGAACCAGCCGGTGGGTGCCGATGGACATTCATACCGGACGGCTGGCCCGGGTGAACGAGGAGATACGCACGGCCTACCAGGAACAGATGGACACACTGGATCTATTTGGCAGCCGGCCTATACCCAGCAGCGGCAAGACACCGCCGGATACGCCCGCCGCTTTTGAAACGGTGGTGGGACGGCGGGATATTGACACCAACTTCCACGTAAACAACCTGCACTATCTGGACTATGCCGTGGAAGCCCTGCCGGAGGAAGTCTACCGGAATCTGCCCAGCACGGTAGAAATCGCTTTCCGGCGGCAGATTTTGCTGGGAACTCCCATCCGCTGCTTCTACACCTGGATGGCGGAGGGGAAGCATCAGGTGGAAATCCAGAGTGAAAGCGGCGGGAAGGTGACCCACCACGCCTATATTTGGCTTTATTAGCGGACAACAGAAAGGAAAAATACTATGTGGTTTGACGAATCGGTTATCTATCAAATTTACCCCCTGGGCCTGTGCGGCGCGCCGGAGTACAACGACGGCGTCCAGGAGCACCGCATTCTGCGGGTCCTGGACTGGGTGGAGCATATCAAGGAGGCCGGGGCGGACACGGTGCTGTTCAACCCTGTCTTTGACAGCGACAAGCACGGCTACGACACCCGGGACTACCGCCAGCTTGATTGCCGCCTGGGTACCAACGAGGACTTCAAGCAGGTCTGCGGCGCGCTCCATGAGGCAGGCCTGCGGGTGATGCTGGACGGCGTGTTTAACCATGTGGGCCGGGGGTTCTGGGCCTTCCGGGACGTGCAGGAGAAGAAGTGGGACAGCCCTTACAAGGACTGGTTCCACATCGACTTCGGCGGCAATACCGGCTACAACGACGGCTTCTGGTACGAGGCCTGGGAAGGGCATTATGAGCTGGTGAAGCTGAACCTGGCCCACCCGGACGTGGTGCGCCACCAGTTTGACGCCATCCGCTCCTGGGTGGAGGAGTTCGGCATTGACGGCCTGCGGCTAGACGTGGCCTACTGTCTCAGCCCGGACTACCTGCGGCAGCTGCGGGAATTTGCCAACCAGGTCAAGCCGGACTTCGTCCTCATGGGCGAGACCCTGCACGGGGACTACAACCGCTGGATGAACGACAGTGCCTGCCACTCCGTTACCAACTACGAGTGCTATAAGGGCCTGTGGTCCAGCTTCAATTCCATGAACCTGTTTGAGATCGGCCACAGCCTTGCCCGCCAGTTCGGGCCGGAAAACTGGACCCTTTATAAGGGGAAGCACTTGCTCAGCTTCCTGGACAACCACGATGTAGAGCGCATTGCCAGTATGCTTGCCTGCAAGGATCATCTGCGCCCTGCCTACGGTATTTTGTTCGGCATGCCGGGTGTCCCCGCTGTGTACTACGGCAGCGAATGGGGCATGGAGGGCAAAAAGTCCCAGGGGGACGCCGCTTTGCGCCCCGCCCTGGAGAAACCCGCGTCCAACGAACTGACGGAATGGATTGCCAAGCTGGCCGCCGCCCACAAAGGGAGCCGCGCCCTCTGCTACGGCACCTACCGCAACGTAGTGCTGACGAACAAGCAGATCATTTTCGAGAGAAAATGCGAGGAGGAGCGGGTGCTTGTGGCGGTGAACGCCAACGGTTCGCCCTTCACCGCCCATTTTGACGCCGGATGCGGCATGGCGGTGGATTTGATCACCGGAAAAAAACACGACTTCGGCGGGGGCAGCGAACTGCCGCCCTACAGCGCCCAGTTCTGGAAAATGGAGCGGTAAACAAAACAAGCGGCGGGACAAATGTCCCGCCGCTTGTTTTCTGATATGAAGAGCGCAGTACCGTTACCGGGCAGAAATCCTGGAATAGCACAGGCTCAAATCTCGAGGCAAAAGTTCTTTTGGATACTTTTTCTTGAAAGAAAAAGTATTACTCGATTCCAGTGACCTGATATCCCGCGTCCGTGACCGCCTTGGTAAGCACCTCGTCAGAGACATCGCCCTGGACGGCGGCTGTCCCGGCCTCCAAATCCACTGTAGCGGTGACGCCGGGGAGATCGTTCAGCGCCTTTTCTACCCGGCCGGAGCAGTGGGCGCACATCATGCCCTCAATCTTCATTGTCTTTGCCATAATCACATTTCCTCCTTGTTCATTTTCAACAGTTTCCTCATATTCTGGAAGCGTAACAGGACAGCCTGACGGGCAGGCGGCCCCGGTCCCGCTGGGGGCCTGGGATGTGAACTTGCTCTTGAACAATCGCAGCCGCAGGGCGTTGCTGACTACCGTGACGCTGCTCAGGCTCATAGCGGCGGCGGCAAACATGGGATTGAGCTGCCATTGCAGCAGCGGGAAGAACACGCCGGCTGCCAGGGGAATCCCTAATGTGTTGTAGAAAAACGCCCAGAACAGGTTTTGCTTGATGTTCCGGATGGTAGCGCGGCTCAGCTCCACCGCCGCCGCCGCATCCATCAAGTCGCTTTTCATCAGCACGATATCCGCGCTTTCGATGGCCACGTCCGTCCCCGCGCCGATGGCAAGGCCTACGTCCGCCCGTGCCAGGGCGGGTGCATCGTTGACGCCATCGCCTGCCATGGCAACCTTTTTGCCCTGGCTTTGGAGTTCGGCAATTTTCCGCTCTTTATCCTGGGGCAGGACCTCCGCCATGACCTCGCTGACGCCCAGCTCCCTGCCGATAGCGTCCGCCGTGCGGCGGTTGTCGCCGGTGAGCATGATGACATCAATGCCCAGGCTCCGGAAGGCCGCAACAGCATCCTTGCTGGTGGCCTTAGGCGTATCTGCCACGGCAATAACCCCCAGCAGGGTCTCGCCCCGTGCAAAGTAAAGGGGCGTTTTGCCTTGGTTTGCCAGGGCTTCCGCCTGGGGAAGCCAGGCATCCAGGCCGATCCCCGCTTCCTCCATCATAGCCCGGTTGCCTGCAAGGCAGGCGCGGCCGGCCAATTCCGCCCTTACGCCCCGGCCGTGGACGGCCTCAAAGCCCTCCACCGGCTGCTTGGGAAGCTGCCGCGCGGCGGCTTCCTCCACGATGGCTGCGCCCAGCGGGTGTTCCGAGGGGGCTTCCAGGCAGGCGGCGATGCCTAACAGCGCGTTTTCCGTCAAGCCTTCGGCGGGCAGGACGTCCGTCACTTGGGGCTTGCCCTGGGTCAGGGTACCGGTTTTGTCCAGGACGATGGTGTCAATGGTGTGGAGGGTTTCCAGGGCTTCGGCGGATTTGACCAGGATCCCATTTTCCGCGCCCTTTCCGGTGCCCACCATGATAGCCACCGGCGTGGCAAGCCCCAGGGCGCAGGGGCAGGAGATTACCAGCACCGCCACCCCGGCGGTCAGCGCCTGGGTAACGTTTCCCGTGGCAATCAGCCAAACTACCGCTGTCACCAGCGCAATTGCCATTACCACCGGCACAAATACGCCGGAGACCTTATCCGCCAGCTTGGCGATAGGCGCCTTGGAGGACGCCGCCTCCTCCACCAGGCGGATCATCTGGGCCAGGGTGGTGTCCTCGCCCACCCGTAGGGCTTCAAATGTGAAGGAGCCGGAGCGGTTGATGGACGCGGCGGCGACTTTGTCCCCCACCCCCTTGTCCACAGGCAGGCTCTCGCCGGTCAGCGCGCTCTCGTCCACAGCGGACGCGCCCTCCACGATTACGCCGTCCACGGGGATAGACTGTCCGGGACGGACGACAATGCGGTCCCCCACCCGGACCTCCTCCACAGGGATTTCCACTTCCCCGCCGTCCCGGAGGACGCTGGCGGTCTTAGGGGCCAGATCCATCAGGCGGGTAATGGCTTCGCTGGTTTTGCCCTTGGAGCGGGTTTCCAGGAATTTACCCAAGGTGATGAGGGTAAGGATCATCCCCGCAGACTCAAAGTACAGATCCATATGGTACTTTGCTACCAGCGCCATGTCCCCATGGCCCAGGCCCCAGCCGATTTGATAGATCGCGAACACGCCGTAAATCACGGCGGCGATAGAGCCAACGGCAATGAGGGAGTCCATATTCGGCGCGCCGTGGAGCAGGGTTTTGAAGCCCACCTTGTAGTATTTGTCGTTCAGATACATAATCGGCAGCGTCAGCAAAAACTGCGTAAACGCAAAGGCCAGGGCATTTTCCATCCCTACCAGGAACCCCGGCAGGGGGGCGCCCATCATATGGCCCATAGAGATATAGAACAGCGGAATCAGGAAAACGAAGGACCAGATCATACGGTGCTTCATCCCCTGGGCTTCCTCCGCCATCAGGTTCTCCTTAGGCGGGGCCACCCGTTTTCCGCCGGATTTTGACGGCAGGGACGCCCCATAGCCAGACGCCCTGACTGTTTCTATAATCTTCTCCGCCGTGAGGGAAGCCTCGTCATAAGCCACCTGCATGGAGTTGGTCAGCAGGCTGACCGTGACCTCATTCACACCCTCTAATTTTTTTACCGCTTTTTCCACATGGGAAGAGCAGGCGGAGCAGGTCATACCTGTGACGTTGAAGGATTGCTTCATAGGAACCTCCTGATTGTTCAACTTGATTGCAGTATATGCAGGATTTGCCCGCATACTTCTTCCGGTGTGGCCGCTCCGGAACACACCCGCAGGTCACAGCGTTCCGCATCGAAGCACCCGTGCTTTCGTTCCAGCATTGCCGCCACTGGAGCCGGGAGGTTGCCGCGCATCCGTGCCGCGAAGCGTTCCTTGATAGCTGGCAGTTCCGCCGTCGTCAGGATCCGTACTGCCCCCTCCGGGACAAGGGCCAGGTGTTCCCGCTCCGAGATGACGTAAACAATATCGCTGCCCAACATAGCCTCGGCAAGTTTTGCCTGAAAAAGTTTTTTTGCCGACGTTTCATCCTTTGCCAGCCGCAGATAATCCTTGCCGGTAAAAACCTCCGCCCCCAGGCGGTCTTTGAGCAAATCCGCCAAGGTGCTCTTTCCGGTACAGCTCTCTCCAAAGATTGCAATTACCATATCGTCCCTCCTATTTCATTAGCTTTTGCAGGACACCGACCAACTCCTCGATCACCCCATCGTCCCCCCGCCGGATGCCGTCCGCTACGCAGGTCCGCAAATGTTCGCTGAGCAGTTCTTTGCTGAAACTGTTCAGGGCCGCGTTTACCGCCGAAACCTGAATCAATATGTCTGTACAGTATACATCCTTTTGCAGCATCTCCCGCAAGCCGCGCACTTGCCCCTCAATGCGGCACAGGCGGTTGCAGAGCTTCTTCATTTCCTCCTCGCTCCGCTCCCGCTTCTTCTGGCACTGACAGCAGTTGTCCATACAGATACCTCCTAGGGGTATTTTGCCCATAGGCTTACTATATACCCCTGCGGGGTATTTGTCAAGGCCTTTTGGCAAAAAAATTGCGGGCCTGACCACCGGTCAGGCCCGCAATACGCAAGATAGTGTCCTATCAGGCTTCGATCTGCTCCATAACAAAGCACTCGATGATGTCGCCTTCCTTGATGTCGTTGAACTTCTCGATGGACATACCGCACTCGTAGCCGGACGCCACTTCCTTCACCGCGTCCTTGAACCGCTGCAAGGACGCCAGTACGCCCTCGTGGATTACGATGCCGTCCCGGACAATGCGCACCTGGCAGGAACGCTGGATCTTGCCGTCCTGGACGTAGCAGCCGGCGATGGTGCCCACGCCGGACACTTTGTAGGTCTGGCGGATTTCCGCGTGGCCGATAAGGGCTTCCCGGAACTTGGGGGCCAGCATTCCCTTCATAGCCGCTTCCACCTCGTTGATGGCATCGTAAATCACCCGGTACATCCGCATATCCACGTTGCTGCGGGCGGCGTTGTCCCGGGCAGACGCGTCGGGACGGACGTTGAAGCCTACGATAATGGCCTTGGATGTGGAAGCCAGCATAACATCGCTCTCGCTGATGGCGCCCACGCCGGAGTGGATGACCCGAACCCGGACTTCCTCGTTGGAGAGCTTTTCCAGGCTGGCTTTTACCGCCTCGGCGGAGCCTTGGACATCGGCCTTAACAATGATGTTCAAATCCTTAACTTCACCGGCCTGAATCTGGCTGAACAGATCCTCCAGGCTGACCTTCTGTACTGGGGCGGCGGCTTTGGCCCGCTCCTCAGCCTTGCGCTGTTCCACCAGTTCCCGGGCCAGGCGCTCATCGGCCACGGCGTTAAAGGGGCTGCCCGCGCCGGGAACCTCGCCCAGGCCTGTGATCTCCACAGGCACGGAGGGGCCTGCCTCATTGATCCGGTTGCCCTTGTCGTCCAGCATGGCCCGGACACGGCCCACGGCGGTGCCGGCGATGATAATATCGCCGGAGCGCAGGGTACCGTTCTGCACCAGAAGGGTCGCTACAGGGCCTCGGCCCTTGTCCAGCCGGGCTTCCACCACGGTGCCCTGGGCGGCGCGGTTGGGGTTGGCCTTCAGTTCCGCTACCTCGGCGGTAAGGGTCACCATTTCCAGCAGGTTGTCAATGCCCATGCCGGTTTTGGCGGAGATGGGGCAGATGATGGTCTCGCCGCCCCAGTCCTCGGCCACCAGCTCATATTCCGTGAGCTGCTGCTTGATGCGCTCGGGATTGGCTTCCGGCTTATCCATCTTATTGATGGCGACAATAATGGGGATATTCGCCGCCTTGGCGTGGTTGATAGACTCCACGGTCTGGGGCATAATGCCGTCCTCTGCGGCAACCACCAGGATGGCAATATCCGTCACCATGGCGCCCCGGGCGCGCATGGAGGTAAAGGCCTCGTGACCCGGGGTATCCAGGAAGGTGATGGGCTTGCCGTTGATCTGGGTCTGATAGGCGCCGATGTGCTGGGTAATGCCACCGGCCTCGCCTTTCGCTACGCTGGCGGAGCGGATATAGTCCAGCAGAGAGGTCTTGCCATGGTCAACGTGACCCATAACCACTACCACAGGCGCGCGGGGGGCCAGATCCTCAGGCCGGTCCTCGGCGGTGTCAATGAGCTTCTCCTCGATAGTGACCACAACTTCTTTTTCCACCCGGCAGCCCATTTCCTCGGCGGTAATGGCGGCGGTGTCGAAGTCAATGATCTGGCTGAGGGAAGCCATCACGCCGTTTTTCATCAGGCTCTTGACCACTTCCGCGCCGGTTTTCTTCATCCGGCTGGCCAGCTCGCCCACAGAAATCTCGTCAGGGATTTTCACCGTCAGCGGCGTCTTTTTAGCAATCTCCAACTGGAGGCGGCGCATTTTCTCCGCTTCCTCCTGCTTACGCTTGTTGGAGAAGGTAGGCTGGCCCCGCTTTTTGCCGCCGGCGTTGCGGAATTTTTCCTTGCTGCCCTGATCCCGGTCCCGGCGTCCGCTGCCGGAACGGTCGCTGCGCTCCGCCATATCCTGTAGCTTCTCGTCATATTTATCCAAATTCACGTTGGTGGCCTTACGGGTATCCACCACCTTGGTTTTGGGCACCCGGCCGGGCTGCTGGGGCTCGGCGGCGGGCTGCGCAGGCTTCTGCTGGAGCACGGGCTGGGCCTGCTGCGGCTTTTGCTGCGGGGGCTTCTGCTGGGGGCGGGGCTGCGCGCCTTTGGCGGGTGCGGGCTGGGGCTTCCCAGCAGGCTTGGGATCCTGCGGAGGGGCATCCTTGCCGGGGGCGGGCTTTTCCGCCGCCATGTCGGCATAGATGGATTGAATATCCTTCACCTGGTTATTCTGGGTGAGATATTCGAACACGATGTTCAGCTCATCGTCCTCCAGATTTTGGCCGGACTTTTTTGGCGTCGGGAAAAACTTTGCCAGAATTTCAATGATCTGCTTCGTCTGCATCCCAAAGTCCTTTGCCAGATCGTTCACTTTATACTTATTCACAATACCCAATCAGGCCACCTCCACTGTGTGATTCCGGTTTGTACACCATAACACACGTCCGGGGACCTGCGCCGGGGGCGTGAAGTCCCCAGACGTGCGTTATGGTGGGATTGCTTATTTCTTCCTAAAAGGCTTCTTTTTATGTGAAGCGGATGGGCGTTTCCCGCCGTTCTGCCGGCGCTCCAGAGCGGTTTTTTCCCGTCTCTGCGCGGCCCGCTGGGCCTTCAAGCGCAGGCGCTCCGCGATTTCTCCGTATTTCTCCGGGGCTGATGGAGCCAATTTTTCCACGATAGCCTGGGCCAAGCCCAGATCGGTGACCGCCGCCATAGCGCAGGCGCTTCTTCCCAGCGCGCCGCCCAATTCCGCTTTTGCGTAGGGGATTTCCAACAGGATGCAGTGGCCCTCTTCCGCGAAGTGCATCGCTTTCCGCTGGGAGCCTTCGGCGGCATCTGCGGCAAGCAGCAGCAGGCGGCAGCGTTTATCCCGGCAGGCATCGCCGGCGGGGTCTTCGCCTACTTCCAGTTTACCGGCCCGCAGGGCCAAGCCAATCATACCCAGGGCGTTATCCATTGTTTTCGTCCCTCATCTGCTCCGTCAGGAGGTCATAGACCTCCAGCGGCACCGCCGTTTTAAAAGCCCGTTCCAGGGAGCGGCTTTTTTTCGCCTTGGCAAGGCAGGCCGCATCGGGACAGACGTAGGCGCCCCGCCCCGGCTTTTTCCCCTTGAAGTCCAGGGAAATTTCCCCCTCGGGGGAGCGGACTACGCGAATCAAATCTTTTTTATTCTTCATCTCCCGGCAGCCCAGGCACTGCCTTTGGGGGATTTTTCTTGGTTTCTGCATGTTTGTCTCCTCTTCGCGCCCTTGGCGCGAAAGATACATTTATCTGCCCTTCAGCCTAGGGGCTTCTCGCCCCCAGGCCCCTTTGCTTTGGGTACTCCCGGCGCGGATACTGACACGGGGGCTGAGGGGGATTACTCCTCGTCTTTGTAGGAAGCGGGCTTGATGTCAATTTTATACCCAGTCAGCCGCGCGGCCAGCCGTGCGTTCTGGCCCTCCTTGCCGATGGCAAGAGAAAGCTGGTCATCCGGTACGATCACCCTGCACAGCTTCCCTTCGTCAGAAAGCTGCACCTCCACCACATCGGCGGGGGCGAGGGAAGCGGCGATAAACTCCGCCGGGTCCTCGCTGTACTTGATGATGTCGATTTTTTCTCCCCGCAGCTCGTTGACGATGTTGCCAACCCGCTGCCCCGCGGGGCCGACACAGGCGCCGATGGGGTCAATCGCTTCATCCGCGCTCCAAACCGCCATTTTCGTACGGCTCCCGGCTTCCCGGGCGATGGATTTGACCTCCACAATGCCATCGAAGATTTCCGGCACCTCCAGCTCGAACAGCCGCTTGACCAACCCCGGATGGGTGCGGGAAATCAGTACCTGCGGCCCTCTGGTGCTGCGGCGGACCTCCACCACATAGACCTTGACATGCTGATCCTCCTCCAACTGCTCCGTCCGGATCTGCTCGCTGGCGGCCAGCATGGCTTCCGTGGACTCCGCCCCCGTGCCAATGCGGAGGGAGACATTCCCCGTCCGGGGGTCGATGCGGCTGACCACGCCGGTGAGGATCTCATGCTGCTTGGAGTTGAATTCGTCATAAACCATGCCCCGCTCCGCCTCCCGGAGGCCCTGGATAATCACCTGCTTGCCGTTGCCGGCGGCGATGCGGCCAAACTCCACGTTGTCCACCGGGATGTTCACCACCCCGCCAACATCTACCCGTCCATACTTTGCCCTCGCCTCGCTGGCGCTCATCTGGGTGCCGGGATTTTCCAGTTCCTCGTCCGCCACGATCTCCTTCTGGACGTACATTTTCAGGTCTTTTTTGACCTCGTCCACATCCACGATCACGTTTTCCACGCCCTCGTGATCCTTCTTGTAGGCGGTGGTCAAGGCCTGGATGATCTTATCCATCATGAAGGTAGGAGAAATCCCCCGTTCT
The DNA here is from genome assembly GCA_910587645.1 of uncultured Oscillospiraceae bacterium. Classification (GTDB taxonomy): domain Bacteria; phylum Bacillota; class Clostridia; order Oscillospirales; family Oscillospiraceae; genus Pelethomonas. The sequence continues at coordinate 43,062 of CAJUNA010000024.1, read as the reverse complement.
TTTTCCAGCAGTTCCAGCGCCGTAAAAATTTCATCACATTTCATGTTCTTACTCCTATTATATTTACAAAAAAGAGGTTGGTTCCAGCTTTTCCTTTTAGAACTCGATCCGCAGGCGGCACAGAGCCACCTCCGCCTTGGGGAAGGTCATGGCGGCATCTCCCACAGTAATCGTAATATCCCCATCCTTGTATCCGGCCAGCACGCCAGCGAACTCTTTCCGCCCGTTCTGCGCCTTATAGAGCTTCACGGCCACCGGGCTGCCCATAAAGCGTTCAAAATCGCTGGGCCGCTTCAAGGGGCGTTCCGCCCCGGCGGAGGACACCTCCAACGTGTAGCTCCCCTCGATAGGGTCGGCCTCGTCCAGCAAATCGCTGATTTTCCGGCTAACGGTTTCGCAGTCCAGGATATCCACGCCGCCGTCCCTATCAATATAGATCCGCAGATACCAGGTTCCCGCTTCCCGGACGTACTCCACGTCCCACAGCTCGCACCCGGCGTCCTCAGCCACAGGGCGGGCCATGTCTGCCACAAGTTCGGTGATTTTTGCCATATCGAATCCTCGCATTTCGTCCGGTTCCCCGCGGGAAAGGCGTGGAAACCTGGAAAATTCTGCTCAAATGAATTAGGTCAAGAAAAAGAGCGGACCCAAAAGTCCACTCTGGTTTACCCATACTTACAAGGGCATTATACCACCATCCCGCCGCAGATGCAAGAGTTTTTTACAAAACGGGGTGGTTTTTCCCCAACATTTTCCGCAAAAGCGGCCGTCAGCCCCTTTGCAGGCCGTCCAATGTCAAGCCGAAGGCCTCCGCGAAATGGTCTAAGAACCAGGAGACCTCTTCCATATGCATGCCGCGCAGGGCCGCCAGGGTTTCCCCGGCGGCATCGCCGAACTCATTGTTCCCGGCTTCCAGTTCCTCCAGGCATTTGATATAGGCGGAGAGCTTGTCGGCGGCCTTGACGATACGGCGGATTTCGGGATCGGTTTCCTGAAGCACGGGGGCATACGCCCCTCTCAGTTCTTCCGGCAGCAGGGAGAGGAGCTTTTCCGTTGCTTCCGCTTCCACCTGGTGGTAGGCGTCCCGGATGGCGGGGGAGTAGTATTTGATCGGTGTAGGCAGGTCCCCGGTAAAGATTTCGGACGCATCGTGGAACAGCGCCGCCGCAGCGCAGGCGTCCGGGCTGTAATTTTTCCCAAAGACGTCTCTCCCGATTACCCCCAAGGCGTGGGACAACACAGCAACCATGTGGCTGTGTTCCTGGGTGTTTTCCGATACGCTGTTGCGCATCAGAGACCATCGGGTAATATATTTCATTCTGGAGATATAGGCGAAAAATTTGTACATGAACGGTGATTCCTTTCTTCTTCTACCGGCCGGGGCCTGGGGCGCCCAAAGTTCCCTTTTCGGATTGGTGTTGCCAAAAGCCGCTTCGTCAAACTGCACGTCAAAATATCCAAAGCAAGCAATCCCCTGTTGATGGATGACTGTCCGATAAACCGGAATTTCCTTGATATTTTAACATGAAGAAATACGATATATGTCATCACCCCAAAACATGATATTATCAGTATTCTTTGCTTGCTTTAGTACTGTAAGAACATTATATACATCAGGATATGGAGATACCATCCCCATACATGCCACTCCAAACATCAATCCATTGAACACTGTGTTTTGTGACGCTGATAATATAAATAGCACCCAGGGTACAATTCCAAGTAAAAATGGCAATAGGCACATAATTATAAATCGACTTCTTTTTAGCGGAAAAGATGCTAATGCAACCCAAACCATTTTGCCTTTCAATTTACCAATGGATACCTCTGCTACACTTGGATAAGCTATAGCATGTAACCATTCATGAACAATCAGCAGCAAAAAGCCAATCAAAACCCCGCCTAACACTGCTGGTGGAAAAATAGCCAATACTTTATTTGTAAATGTTTTAATAAACAGAGTCAAGAACATAACGGTACACAATATTACTGCAATAGGAAGCGATTTCTTCATCATCTCATCCATTGTAGCTGGTGTATCAAGCTTTTGCGCATTTGCAGGGAGTTTCCCACACTGATATTGACTTATATCATCAATATTTTTCACGTATTTTATCAATTTGTTTCACCTCGTAAAATTTCGATTTGCCAAATTGATTATAGCGCATAGTTTCCATTGTATCAATGTGCTTTTGTAGAAACTGCCGAAATTATATCCCAGCAACACTTTACTCAAAAGGGGCGCCCAAAGCCAAAACTTGCGCAAAACGCCAAGCCGTGGTATACTGTAAAAAAAGGCTTAAAAAACCGGGAAAACCCCCATTGCAACCGCAAGTTTACATCATATCCACCGAAAAGCAACTGCAACTACCTGGCGTTGCGTGCCGTGCAAGGCTATAATAAAGCCATCACAGACAAGGAGGACATGCAAAATGTCACTAGCCGAAAACCTTCAATTTCTCCGCGCCCGGGAGGGCGTTACCCAGGAGCAGTTGGCCGAGCGCCTGAACGTCAGCCGCCAGTCTGTCTCCAAATGGGAGTCCGGCGCAAGCTTCCCCGAGATGGACACCTTAATCAAGCTCTGCGATATGTTCCATACGGATTTGGACACCCTCCTGCGGGGCAGCGTAGAAAAATCCCTCAGTGAGGACACGGCGGGCTACGACCGCTTCATGACCCTCTACGCCCGCAAAATCGCCGGGGCCGTTTCCACCATCGTGGCCGGAACGGCGGTCATGATGCTGCTCTATGGACGCATCGGCGAGATGCCCAGCGCGGCGCTGTTCATGCTCATCGTAGCAATCAGCGCGGTTGTCATGGTAGCCAGCGGTATGGAAGAGGACAACTTTCGCAAACAGTACCCCGCCGTCCCGGACTTTTACTCCGAAAAAGAGAAAGTGGATTTCCGCCGCCGGTACATTTGGTATATCGCGGGCGGCGTGGGAGGCATCCTGTTCGGCCTGGTCCTGCTGCTCTTATTTTTCACCGTCTTTCCGGAACGGGAGCCTTATGAATCCCTTGCGGGCGCGCTGTTCATGCTGATTGTGGCCTGCTCGGTCTACTTCATCATTTACGGCGGGATGCTGGAAGATAAATACAACATCCCCAAATACAACCGCCAGAACAACCCTTCCCCCGAGGACAAGGAGCGCCGCCGCCGCGCCACCACCGCCTGCGGCGTCATCATGACGCTGGCCACGGCAATCTTTCTGGTTTTCGGCCTGGGCTGGGATAACTGGAATTCCGCCGTCATCATTTACCCTGTAGGCGGCGCCCTCTGCGGCGTGGCGTGGCTGCTGCTGGGTCCGAAACTGGAGCTGTGAGCCGGATATGAATGGGAAGGGCGTTTTGGGATGCTGCTGCGCTACGGGCTGGCATGCCTGTTTAGCGGGATGATATTTTTCTGGGTTTTCCGCCTGAAGGAAAATTGACATTTCCCCGCCGCCGTGGTACAATCGGCCCAACAAACCACCGCCCGCAGGGCGGAGAACGGAGGACGGCAACATGGCGGACACTAAGGTATTCCGCTTAAGCGGCAATCTTACCCTGGAGGACGTAGCCCACGCCCTGGAGGATTACCTGCAAACCCAGAAGCACTTGGAGACGGAGGGCGTCAGCCAGTCCGAAACCAGCTATTTCATCCAAGCGCGGCAGCCAGAGAACTGGAAAAAGTTTATAGGCATGGACAAGGCCGTCCAGATCCGGCTTCAGGTGTACGGGGACTCCCTGTCCGTAGACCTGGGCGCGGGCCGCTGGGTGGATAAGCTGGGGGCGGCTACGGTGGGGTACATCGTTTTTGCGCCGCTGCTGCTGACCGCCGCCGTCGGGGCCATCAGCCAGTCCAACCTGCCCCAGGATATTTTTGATTTTATCCAGCGGTACATTTTCCTGGGCAAGCCCCTGGACATCAACGACTTTGCGGAGAAGCCCCAGGAGGAACCTCCCGCGCCCCGCTGTCCCGGCTGCGGCGAAGCCCTGCCGGAGGGCGCGAAATTCTGCCCCAACTGCGGACGGCCCGCCGCCCAAAAGGCCTGCCCCGTGTGCGGCGCGGCCCCGGCCGGGGAGGGCGCAAAATTCTGCGCCAACTGCGGCGCACCGATGCATTGAGGGCGGCAGGATGAGCATTATACATACCTTTGACCCCGATTCCGAAGAAATCGTACAGGTCAAATTGTCGCGCTCGTATCAGCCGGTGGAAAACTTTCCCGAGACGGTCATTATGACGTTCCAGGATCGCACCTTCCGGCTTCTGCAGCAGGTCTGCCCGGCAGAGCCGGCCGCCGTTCTGCGCGGAGGGCGGGAAATCCCCGTCTACGCGCTCTGCTGGCAGGGGCGGAGGGTAGGGATCCTCCACTCCCTGATGGGCGGCGCGGGTACCGTGTGCCTGCTGGAGGGCATACTGGCCAGAGGGGCGAAGAAGGTTTTGCTTTACGGCTCCTGCGGCGCGCTGGATGAAGGCATTGCCGCCGGACGCTTTATCCTGCCCACCGGCGCCTGGCGGAAATATTTGATGAACTGGCGCTGCCATACATCCTGGGCAAGGTCTGGACAACCGATGGCTTTTACCGCGAGACGCGGAACAATATGGAGAAACGCCGGGCGGAGGGATGCATCGCCGTAGACATGGAATGCGCTTCCGTCATGGCGGCGGCGCAGTTCCGGGGCGCGGAGGCCTATCAATTCCTATACGCCGACGACAGCCTGGCCGGCAGCGTATGGGACCCCCGCACCATGGGCGCAACCCCTGCTTCGAGCTATGAAGCGTATCTGCGCGCCGCGCTGGAAGCCGCCATCCGCCTGTAAAGCCCACCGCCCCCTTCCGGGGGCGGTTTTCTATTTCCCTGTCAAAATATCGTAAGCCACCGGGGTATAAAATAGCTCCTCCACCCAATTCCGGTCGGTGGTCTGGCCTAATATCCACATCAGCTTGGCGCATACCGCCTCGGTCGTCATGTCGTAGGCTTCCAGAATCGGCAGGTTCCGCTTGATGCTGCTGCCCACATGGTACACGGACAGGTCGCTGCCCTCGTTTTCCACCTGGGTCGTCATGACCACGGTTTTGCCCGCGTCCAGCCCGGCCTTCACCGTCTCGTAGTAGTCCCCGGCCTTGTAGGTGGGCAGCCCTCCCACGCCGAAGCTCTCGATAATCAGCGCATCGTTGCGCTCCAGCAAGTACGCCGCCACGCCGCAGTCCGTCCCGGGGATCAGCTTCAGCAGCGCCACGCCGGGATTGACTTTGTCGTAAAACTGGGGTACGGCCCGGGCTTCGGGGCGGATGTAGCGGATGATCCGTCCATCCCGCACCATGCCCAGCAGGGGATAATTGATGCTGGAAAAGGCTTCAAAGCTTTTGCTGTGGGTTTTCCTGGCCCGGGTGCCTAGGATGATCTTCCCATTAAACACCAGCACCACCCCCGCCATATCCGACGCCGCCACCGTCACCGCGTCCCGGAGGTTCTGCTTGCTGTCGGTGGTCTCAAAGCCAATCGGCTTCTGCGCCCCGGTCAGCACGATCGGCTTAGGGCTTCCCTGAACCAGGTAGCTCAGCCCCGCCGCCGTATAGGCCATCGTGTCGGTGCCGTGGGAGATGACGAACCCGTCAAACTCCCGGTAATGCGCCCGGATGGCCTCCGCCACCCTGGCCCAGTGCTTCGGCTGGATATTGGTGCTGTCCAGGCTGAACAATTGCAGGCAGGAAATCTGGCAAATACCGGAAATGTCGGGGATGTACTTCAAAAGCTGTTCGCTGGTCAGCTCGGGAGACAGGCCGTTCTCGCCCATTTCCGACGCGATTGTGCCGCCTGTCCCGATTAACAGAATTTTTTTCATCAATCCAAATCTCTCCCATCCAGCGCCGCCAGCCCGAACCGGACGGCCAGCGCGATTTCATCTCGAGCCGCACTGTCCGGCGCGGCATCGTAACGGCTTTTCATGGACTGCAAAAACAGCCCCCGCAGGGAATCCTCCCCCGCCCTGGCCCAAAGGCTCTGGGCGGGCCGCGTCTTGTCCCGCAGCTCCAGGGCATAGAACCGGTCCCGGTACGCCCCCTCCAAGGCAGGCAGGTCCACGCCCCGCTCCCCGGCTTCCCCGGTAAAGACTATCCGGCAGATATCCTCCGCCGCCGTCTCCGGCGCAACAGCTTCCAGGGCTTCCCGCGGGGAGCGGTCCGTCACATCGGCTTCCAGGATGCGGTAGCGCCTGCGGCACAGCGGCACAAACCGGAGCCGCGCCCCGCCCTTGTCCACAGAGCCAACCAGGACGCCTTTGTCCCCCAGCTCATCGAACCCCCTGCCCTCCGGGCAGCCCGGATAAGCCCAGGCGGTGGCTCCGTCCTGCTGTACGCCGCTGTACTGGTGGACGTGTCCCAAAGCGGCATACTGTATGCCGCTGGCGGCAAGCTGCTCCCGCAGGACAGGCCCATACGCGGCGTTCACGCCCCCCACGTCCCCGTGGAGGCACAGCAGATGGACCTTTCCGTCCTCCGGCACGGAGAACCCGGCCAAGGCCTGTTCCGTCTTTGCCTGCCCCGTAAAGGCCGCGCCGTAGACCACGCACCCTAAATCCGGCAGGGCAACGCCCTCGATGGCGTCTTTGCTGAAAATATGCACATTCTCCGGCCACCGCCGGAGGGCATAGGGGCTGATCGGCGTATACGGGTCATGGTTCCCCGGCGCGATGAACACGGGGATGTTCAGCTCGTCCAGCACCTCCCCCATCCGCTCCAGGGTTTCCGGGAACACCCGCTCGCCGTCAAAGAGGTCGCCGCTGAGGAGCAGCACCTCGGCTTCCTCCTGCCGGGCCAGGTCTGCCAGGCGGCGCAGGAGGTCCCGGCTTTCCCGCCGCCGTTCCCGTGCCTTTTCCACGGGCAGCCCGCCGAAGGCGCTGTCCAGATGGAAGTCGGCGGCGTGTATGATCTTAGGCATGGCGCCCTCCTTCCTCCGGCCAGACCAGCCGGAACCGTTCGCAGACCACGGGCATATCCTCGTCAAACACCAGCCCGGACGCAGCCATGTCCGCCTTAAAGAACCGCCCATGGACGTCCCGCCAATAGGCCAGGGACAAATCCCCCTCTCCCTCCCGGCGGGCGTGTTCCGGGCCGATTTCCCGGAAAGGGACCACCGACACGTCCTCCGTAAAAACGACGCACACCGCCTGCTCCCGGCTGTCCAGGATGACGCTGTACTCCCCCGCTTCCGGCAGCGGCTCTTTTTCCAGCGCATACATGGGGTACGCGGAGGCGGTAGCCGTCTTAACGCCGTCCAGCACCAGCGCCGCCAGCTTGTCTGGATCACCGCCAAAGGCCCAGGCTTCGTAAGGCGTATCCTCCGGCAGGCCCCGCGCCGCCGCGAAGTCCCGCCACATCTGTTCACCCGTCATCGTATGTCGATCCTTTCCACTTCCACGCACAGGCCGGTATGGCTGTCCAGCCCGAACACCGCCCCCTGCATTTTGCACGGCCCGTCCGGCACCTGGTACCGCCCCGGCAGGCCGCCTAAAAACTGTTCCACGCTCTGCTCCGGGCGGATGCCCAGAACGCTTTCCACGGGTCCGGTCATCCCCAGGTCGCTGATATACCCGGTGCCATTGGGAAACACCCGCTCGTCGGCGGTAGGCACATGGGTATGGGTCCCCCAGATGGCGGAGACCCGCCCGTCCAGGTGGTAGGCCATCGCCAGCTTCTCGCTGGTAGCTTCCGCGTGGAAGTCCACCAGCGTAAACAGGGGCTTGTCCGCCTTTAAAATCCTGCTGGCGGTCAAAAACGGGTTATCCGCGTTAAAATCCAGCCCGCAGCGTCCAATCAGGTTCATCACGCCGATTTGAAACCGGCCGCAGTCATAAACGCCCCAGCCCTTTCCCGGCGCGCGGCCCGTGTAGTTGGCCGGCCGCAGCAGATAGGGGTCATCCTCCAGCCGGGCGGCGGTCTGCGGCTTGCCGAAGGTATGGTTGCCCAGGGTCACCACGTCCGCCCCGGCGGCATAGAGCCGGTCCGCCTGCTCCGGGGTAATGCCGGTAACGGCGGCATTCTCACCGTTCACCACAGTAAAGTCAATGGCCTTGAGCCGTTTGAGCGGCCTGAGGTTCTGTTCCAAGTGGGCAAGCCCCTGCTCGCCCACCACATCGCCAACGGCCAAGATACGTAAAATCATGTCGGGACCTCCCTTGTATTAAAAAATAGTATATCCTGGTTTGCCGGAAAAAGCAAGGGAGAACTCCGCAAAAACCCAGTGAAAAAAGGCCTCCCCGGAGACATCCGGAGAGACCTTTGCACTATGTAGGGATTTACTTCTTAGCCAGGTACTCATCGATGGCGCTGGCAGCGGTCTTGCCCGCGCCCATAGCCAGGATGACAGTCGCCGCGCCGGTGACGGCATCGCCGCCGGCATACACAGCCTCGCGGCTGGTCAGGCCGTCCTCATTGACAATGATGCCGCCCCGCTTGTTGATCTCCAAGCCCTTGGTAGTGGACTTGATGAGCGGGTTGGGGCTGGTGCCAAGGGCCATGATGACGCAGTCCATCTCCATCTCGAACTCGCTGCCCTCTTTGACGATGGGGCGGCGGCGGCCGGACGCGTCAGGCTCGCCCAACTCCATCTCCACACACTTCAGGCCGCAGACAGAGCCGTTCTTCGGGTCGCGTTTGTCCTCGGGGTTATTGTAGCCCAGGATTTCGGTGGGGTTGTTGAGGGTCTTGAAGATGATGCCCTCTTCCTTGGCGTGCTCCACTTCCTCGGCACGGGCGGGCAGCTCGGCCTCAGAGCGGCGGTAGATGATATAAACATCCGCACCCAGACGGCGGGAGCAGCGGGCGGCGTCCATAGCCACGTTTCCGCCGCCGACCACGGCCACCTTCTTGCCCTTAAGGGGCATGATGGGGGTGTCGGAGCCTTCCTTGTACGCCTTCATCAGGTTGATGCGGGTCAGGAACTCGTTGGCGGAATAAACGCCCTTCAGGTTCTCGCCGGGGATATGCATAAACATGGGCAGGCCCGCGCCAGAGCCGATGAATACGGCTTCGAAGCCCTCCTGCTCCATCAGCTCGTCAATAGTAATCGAGCGGCCTACCACCACGTTGGTCTCGACCTTGACGCCAAGGGCCTTCAGCCCGTCCACTTCCTTCTGGACAATGGCCTTAGGCAGACGGAACTCGGGAATGCCATACACCAACACGCCGCCCGCCAGGTGGAGGGCCTCATAGACGGTGACCTCGTACCCCTTCCGGGCCAGGTCGCCCGCGCAGGTCAGGCCGGAGGGGCCAGAGCCAATCACAGCCACCTTATGGCCGTTAGGCGCGGGCTTAACAGGCTTTTCGGTAGAGTTGGCGTTGTGCCAGTCGGCCACGAAGCGTTCCAGGCGGCCGATGCCCACGCTCTCGTGCTTGATGCCGCGCACGCATTTGCTTTCGCACTGGGTCTCCTGGGGGCAGACCCGGCCGCAGACGGCGGGCAGGGCGCTGTCCTGGGCAATAATCTGGTAGGCGGCTTCAAAATCGCCTTCGGCTACCTTAGCGATAAACTCAGGAATATGAATCTTCACAGGGCACCCGGAGACGCAGGGCATATTCTTGCAGTTCAGGCAGCGTTGCGCTTCATCGATGGCCTGCTCTTTGGTGTAGCCCAGGGCTACCTCTTCAAAGTTGCCGCTGCGGACCACGGGATCCTGATGGGGCATGGGATTTTTATCTGGACGCATATTAGCCATATCACTTTACCTCCTGCTTGAACAGATTGCAAGTTTCCTCTCTTGCGTGAAGCTCGAAGTCCCGGTACATGGCGCCGCGGGCCATGGACTCGTCAAAGTCCACCAGGTGCCCATCGAACTCGGGGCCGTCCACGCAGGCGAATTTCGTCTCGCCGCCTACGCTCAGCCGGCAGCCGCCGCACATACCAGTGCCGTCGATCATGATGGGGTTCATGCTGACCACGGTAGGAATGTTGTACTCCTTGGTGAGCAGGCAGACGAATTTCATCATGATGACCGGGCCAATGGCAATGACGCGGTCATACTTGACGCCGGCTTCAATCTGCTCCTTGAGCAGGTCGGTGACCAGGGCCTTTTTGCCGTAGGAGCCGTCATCGGTACCGATGATAAGGTTGGTGCTGGCGGCCTCGAACTCCTCCTTGAGGATAATGAGATCCTTGTTACGGAAGCCCACGATCAGGTCCACATGGCACCCATCGTCATGGAGCTTCTTAGCCACGGGATAGGCGATAGCGGTGCCCACGCCGCCGCCGATGACGGCCACGCGGTGGAGGCCTTCGGTCTCAGTGGCCTTGCCCAGGGGGCCAACGAAGTCCTGGATGTACTCGCCCTGCTCCTTGTGGTTGAGCTTTTCGGTGGTAGCGCCTACAATCTGGAAAATAATGGTGACGGTACCGGCCTCGCGGTCATAGGCCGCGATGGTCAGGGGGATGCGCTCGCCGTTCTCATCCACCCGGAGGATGATGAACTGGCCAGGCTCGCACTTCCGCGCCACGGCGGGGGCCTCGATTTCCATCAGCGTGACGGTAGGGTTTAAAACCCGTTTTTTTACGATCCGATACATAGTGTTTCCTCTTTCCACTTAGATTCGGTTTCTCCTCTGGGGCGTATGGTATCCGCATACATTTCTTATTCTAGCACAGTGGGATAGCGCAGTCAATGGCGTACCGCAATATTTGGCCGGAAAAAACACAGGTCCCCAAAAACGGGAGACACAGTGCTTCCGCATACATGGTGCCAGGGGATGGAGGGGTGCGTACATACTCCTCCATCCCCTGGATAAAAACAGTCTCACGGTAGCAGCCGCCCAGATCAGTCCTCGTCCCCGGTCATGATCCGGATAATGACCTTGTCGGTCTCCCGCATCCCTACCCGGCCCAGACGGCCGATGTTGGCGATGGTCTCTTCCACGCCCTTGGTGACGATGCCTTCGCCGCCCCGGAACTGCTGGCCGCTGCGGAACATATGGTAGCCCAAAACGCCCGCGTCCACGGCGGCGGCAATTTTCGCCGCGCAGGAGGGCTTGGCCCCATCGCAGATCATGCCGGAAATGGTGGCTAGGGCGTTGACCAGCGTATGGGCTACCTCCCGCCGCCCTCCGCCGTGGAGGTAGGCAATCGCGCCGCCGGCAGCGCAGCCTGCGCTGACCGCCCCGCAATAGGCGCTTAAGCGGCCTATGCCCGTTTTCATGTGGATGGTCAGCAAATCGCTGAGGGCTACCGCGCGAAGCAGCTTCTCGTGGCTCACGCCCAGCTCCTTGGCATACTCCGCCACTGGGACGGAGGCGGTAATACCCTGGTTCCCGCTTCCAGAGACAATGATGACGGGCATCTCACAGCCGCTCATGCGGGCATCGGATCCCGCTGCCGCCATATACCGCGCCCGGACCTTCACGTCCTCACCGTAGTATTCCCGCAGGACCTTGCCGATATTGGCGCCCCAGTCGTGGGCCATCCCCTCCCCGGCGATGGCGCAGTTATACGCGAGCTGCCGCTCCACCATGGGCCGGACATCCTCCACGTCCATGGTATCCACAAAGTCCACAATCGCGTCCACCGTCAGGCAGCTCCGGTCTGTCAGGCCGCTGGCTGCGCCGCCGGAAGCTACCACCGTACCGCATTTGAGCAACGCTTCCCCGTTTTTCTCAATGAGGACGATATTGGTATGGTAGTCCGCAATCCGAAGCCGGACACAGTCCTCCCCCGCCCATAAGGTGAGGATAATATCAAAAATGACTTCCCCCGCCGCTGGCTTCACCTTAATCTCATGACCGGAAAGATAGTTCCGGATTTCCACCTTCTGTTCATCTGTGACGGCGGAAATGACCTCCAGGATCTTCCCAGCATCGCCGGCTACGGCACCTGCCGCCGCCGCGGCTTCGATGCCCTTAAGCCCGCCGGTATTGGGAACCACCACGCTTTTCACGTTTTTGATGATATTGCCGCTGGCTTCCACCAGGATACGATCCGGCAGGCATCCCAGAACCTCCCGTGCCTTGGCCGCGCCATAGGCAATGGCGATCGGCTCCGTGCAGCCCATGGCGGGGACAAGCTCTTCCCGGAGGATTTGGACAAAATGGGGGTAGCGGGGATCAGTTTTTTCCATGTTGGCTCTCCTCTCTTTTTTGGCGAAATAGCCCATAGAAAGTGTAGCATTTACAATATGTTTTGTCAAGTGAGACAAAACCCTATGGCCGAAATCCATATCCTGCCAGATACGCCAAAATTCTATTTCATCCCTGGGCGCCAACTGTCCCCGTATGTATTCCAGCAGCCGTTCCGCCCTTCCAGGGGTGTATACCCACTCCAATATGGATGTCCATATGAATTGTGAAGTCCGGCGGAAACGCGGCTTCTTCCATGGGGGGGGGCTGGGCGCAAACAGCATGATGGAGCTCATATTCCGGGCATACCTCCTTAACCGCCAGACGTTTACTCCGACCGGTACCGCCCGAGACCCGCAATGCGGACGCTGCGCTGGGCGTGAAGCTCCAGCAGGGCGGCAGCCAGCAGCTCGCTGTCATGGCGCACATAACCGTCCCGCACCGCCGAAACTGGGCGGCTGACCAGTTCAACTCCCAGCGCCCCGCATTTGGCCTTATCAAAGCGGAGCTGCTCCGCGCCCTCCTGGGCGTAGCGGTCCAGGACTTCCTGGGGGATGGCGGAGGAGTTGACCAGGCACAGACGGAACAGGTTTGGGCAGGAGTGCTGGAACAGGGCGCGGATGTGGTCGGCGTTGGTGTAGCCCTCTGTCTCTCCTTCCTGGGTCATGACGTTAGCAATATAGATCTTTATGGCGCTGGACGCCGCGATGGCACCGGCAACGCCATCCACCAGGAGGTTGGGAATGATGCTGGTATAGAGGCTGCCCGGTCCCAGGAGGATCATGTCCGCTTCCCGGATAGCTTCCAGAGCCGCTTCCAAGGCCGGTGGACGTTCCGGCAGCAGCCGCACCCGGCGGATGCGGCAGTCCTCCCGCTTTTTGCAGAAGAAGATCTTAGATTCCCCCAGCACCTTTACGCCGTTTTCAAATTCCGCTTCCAACTGCACATTGCTGGTGGTGACCGGAATGACCCGGCCGGTGATGGCCAGGACCTGCCCCATGCGGCTAACCGCCTGGTCAAAGCTGCCGGAAATGCCGTTGAGCGCAGCCAGAAAAAGGTTACCGAAGCTCTGCCCTTTTAACGAGCCTTCCGTAAAGCGGTAATGGAGCAGTTCCGCCATAAGTGGTTCCACATTGGCCAGGGCTTCCAGACAGTTGCGCACATCGCCGGGCGGCGGCATCCCCAGCTCCTGGCGCAGTACCCCGGAGCCGCCGCCATCATCGGCCACCGTGACGATGGCCGTCAGGTTGTTCGTGTGCCGCTTTAGGCCGCGCAGCATGGTGGACAGTCCCGTGCCGCCGCCGATAGCCACAATTTTCGGCCCTTTTCCGCTGGGGCCGCAGTAGCGTTGTTGTTCGTTCATAGACATTTTATCACCATCATCTTTTAGAACCTGTATTCATAGGCGTTTGACGCCATCTGGCCGGATCTTTTGCCCATCTGGCATCCCACGCCTACGAATACAGGTTCTTATATTCTCGTCATATCGCGGTGGTTTTCCGTGACATGATATCCCAGGGTGCGTACATATTCCGACAGTGCGTGGGTCACCGCCACCGAGCGGTGGTGGCCGCCGGTACAGCCAATAGCCGCTACCAGCACCGTCTTGCCCTCCTCCCGGTATAGCGGCAGGACGAAGCGGAGGAGATCCCGCAGCTTCTCCACAAACTGCTCCGTTTCCCGGAAAGAAAACACGTAATCCCGAACCTCCTGATCCAGGCCGGTCTTGCCCCGCAGGGAATCAATGTAAAAAGGGTTGGGCATGAACCGGACATCAAAGACCAGATCCGCCTCCAGCGGCAGGCCGTGCTTGAACCCGAAGGAGACCAGGCTCACCTGCATCTCCCCGCCCTGCTGCCCGCCGCTGAATAGCCTCAGCAGCTCGCCCCGCAGGCGGGCCGTGGAATAGCGGGTGGAGTCAATGACGATGTCCGCCTGGGCGCGGACCGGTGCCATCAGGGCGATTTCCTGGTTAACCGCCGTCTCCAAAGAACCGGCCACCTCCTGGAGGGGATGGATGCGGCGGGTCTCCTTATATCGCTTGATGATAGTTTCCACGTCCGCTTCCAGATATAGCAGCCTGCAATCGCATTCCCGCTGGCGCAGGGTGTTTAGAACCTCTAAAAACTCATCGAAGGTGTCCGCGGTACGCACATCGTAGACCAGCGCCGCCCGTTGGTAGCGGCTGCTTCCGGCGGCACAGAACTCCGCGAATTTCAAGATCATCCCCGCAGGCATGTTATCGACGATGTAGAAGCCGGCGTCCTCCAGGAAGGAGGCCGCCTTGCTCTTGCCGCCTCCGGACAGGCCGGATATAATCAGGATTTCCATAATTTCTCTCTCCCTTTTCATGAAGCCGGTCTTATGGGACAATGCGGACTTCCGGCTCTAGGCGCACACCGGTTTGCTGGAAAACAGCCTCTTGAATGTGGGCAATCAGGGCCAGGATGTCGGTGCTGGAGGCGCCTCCGGCATTGATGACAAATCCGGCGTGCTTCTCCGACACCTGGGCGCCACCTATGCGGAAGCCCTTCAGCCCACACTGCTCGATCAGCCCGCCCGCAAAATGTCCCTCAGGCCGTTTGAAGGTGCTGCCGGCGCTGGGATATTCCAAAGGCTGTTTCTCCCGGCGGCGGCGGCTCAGGCTGTCCATGAGGGCTTGAATCTCCCCGCCATCCCCAGGGGTGAGGAGAAACTCCGCTTCCAGCACCGCGCCTGGGGCGCTGCTGAAGAGACTGTGGCGGTAGCGCAGCTCCAGCTTCTCCGCCGCGATCCACTTTACGCCCTGCCCGGGAAGCCAGGCGGAAACGGCTGTCAAAACCTGCTTCATCTCCCCGCCGTAGGCTCCGGCATTCATACATACCCCGCCCCCCAGGCTGCCGGGGATGCCATGGGCGAACTCCAGGCCGCTCAGCCCCTCCCGTTGGGCGAATACCGCCAGCTTGGACAGGCGCAGCCCCGCGCCAGCCCGGATAGTCCGCTGGCCGGTGCGCGCCGCCTTGTCCAGCAGCCCGGTATGAATGGCCAGGGTGTCCACACCGGCATCGGACACCAGCAGATTGGAGCCATTTCCCAGCAGCAAAACCGGCCACGCTTCCTCCGCCGCCAGTTCCAGCAGCGCGGCACATTCCTCCGCCGAAGCGGGCCGGGCGAAGCGGCGGGCAGGCCCGCCTGTCCGGAAGGTGGTGTGGCGTTCCATCGGTTCCTCCCGAAGGATTTCCATATGGGGAAAGCGGACCGCCACCAGGGCGTCAAAACGGTCGAACCAAGACATAGGGGAACCTCCTGCACAGATAAGGATTTCCGGTTGCGTTATTCCCAGTATAGCGCACCGGGCGGAAAAAGTCTACCTGTTTCCCGCAGGGCGGGGAAATCGTTTTTTGCCGGTTTTCACAAAAAATCCTGACATCAAAACCGGTGAACATGTGGTTTTTCCCATTGACAGGCGGAAATCCATCGAATATAATAAATATACATATTTTTTGAAACCCAATGAAGGAAAGAGTACCCTGCCCTCTGCTTCACAGAGAGTTCCCGGATGCTGAAAGGGAATAAGCCGGCGGCAGGCGAACATGGCTCCGGAGAGGTGCGTCCAAACGGTCTGCGTAAGGGCGCAACGGGTCCGCCCGTTACAGCGGAGGGCATTGTTGGATGCCTGTTGAGGCTCCGGCGTTTTGTGCGCCGGGGTGAATAGAAGTGGTACCACGGGCGCTGCGCTCGTCTTCTGTTTTGGCAGAAGGCGGGCGTTTTTATATTGCCGCCAATCCTAGGTATGTTTTGTGTAAAGGAGATGCTTTCCCATGAAAAACAAAAAATCCACCCATCTGACCTTGGCGATCTTTATTGGATTGTTGCTCGGCATTGCCCTGGGGCTTGCGATGCCAGGGCGTCTGGAGTTCCTGCTGCCCGTCATCAGCCTGGCCGGTGGCTTGTATATGAACGCGCTGCGGATGATGATTTATCCGCTGGTGTTTTGCTCCCTGGTGGTGGGCATCCACGGCATCGGGAGCGTGTCCGCTACCGGCCGCATCGGTGCGCAGTCGGTGATTTACTATACCGCCACCACCCTGCTTGCCAGCCTGCTGGGGCTGTTCCTGCCTAAGGCGCTGGGACTTGGCCGGGGTGTGGTTATCGAGATGGCGGAGGCCGGTGTGACAGCCACCCAGTTTACCAGCCTGCTGGATACGGTTAAAAACCTGATCCCCGCCAACCCCGTGGCGTCCTTTGCCAATGGGGATATGCTGCAAGTGCTGGTATTTGCGGTGATCGTGGGGATCACCTGTCTTGCCTTGGGGGAAAAGGCGGACGCGTTTGTGGCGCTGGCTTGCTCCGTCAATGAGATCTCGGTAAAAATCGTCTCGGTGGTGATGCTGTTCACGCCGGTGGGTGTATTCTGCTCCATTGCGTCTGTTGTGTACGCCAACGGGACGGAGACTATCCTCGCTCTGGGGACGGTTCTCATGGCGCTGTACTTGACCTTCTTCCTATATGCGGTGGTAGTCTACGGCGGCATTGTGAAGCTGCTGGGCAAATACGGCGTGGGGGCGTTTTTCTCCAAGGCCATGCCCGCGGCCCTCAACGCCTTCGGTACCTGCTCCAGCTCCGCAACGCTGCCCATCAGTAAGCGGTGCGCCGATGAGATGGGTGTCCCTAATGAGGTATCTTCCCTGGCATTGCCTCTGGGGGCTACTATTAACATGGACGCAGTGTCGATTCTCATGTCGTTTATGATCGTGTTCTTCGCTAACGCCTGCGGCGTGGAGGTCAGTTTCGGCCTGCTGGCGGTGGTGCTACTGAGCAATACCCTGCTGAGCATCGGCACACCAGGGGTTCCAGGGGGCGCCATCGCTTCCTTTGCCGCGCTGGCGGCCATTGCGGGCCTGCCCACCGGGGTCATGGGGGTGTATATCAGCGTCAATACGCTGTGCGACATGGGCGCAACCTGCTGCAATGTGCTGGGGGATCTGGCCTGCTCTGTGGCGATGAAGGAAACCGCCGGGCTGGGGAAGAAATAATTTCCGGGCGCCCTATGTTTAAGCAGGCGGCGCATGGTATGGAACCATGCGCCGCCTGCGCCGTAATTTTTGACCGTCTGGAGACAGCGGGGTTTCCGTCCTACAGCACGGCCGCCATGACTGCCGCCGCTATGGCGGCGGCTCCGGCGATCCAGCCCCAGAGAGGGACCCTCCGCCAAACGGGAGGCTGCAAGGTCTGGGGTGCGGCGCAGCTCCGGGCAATGCGGCATGCCTCTCCTAAGACCTGCTGGGAGGTAACGCCCTCCTGGGAGAAAGCATCGTTTTTTACAATAAAAATAGCCTGTTCAAAGAGCTTGGGATCCGGGGAATCTACTACGATCACCCGGCGGGAAGTACCTTTTACCAAGGGGAGTCTCTCCTCTCTGTTTCATAAGATGCTTCCATTGTTTCCCGTTGGAGTGAGATTTATGCAGTCCCTGCGGAATCTTTTCCAGGACCGGCTGGCAGGTCTTCCCAAAGTTTTCTCCTCCGCGCCACGGTGGACAGTTGCCAAACCGGGCGAAATAGGGTATAATAGCTCTCGGCAATCATCCGTGATACGCGGAAAGGAGAAAAACGATATGACAGGACCCATTACCTTTGCCATCTGCGGCTGCGGCAGCAGGGGGCTGGAGGCCTACGCCTCCTATCAGAAAATACATCCGGAGAAGATGAAAATTGTGGCGGGAGCAGACAACCGCCCTGGGCGGCTGTCGCTGCTGCGGGAGTGGTACGGCGTGTCGGAGGATATGTGTTTTGCTTCCGATGAAGAACTGCTGGCCCAGCCGAAGCTGGCGGACGTTATGCTGATCGCTACCCAGGACCGCCAGCATGTCCCCGCTGCCCTCAAGGCCCTGGAGAAGGGCTATCACGTCCTGCTGGAGAAGCCGGTCTCGCCGGATCTGGGCGAGTGCCTTCAGCTCCAGCGGAAAGCCAAAGAAACCGGGCTGACGGTGGTGGTGTGCCACGTTCTGCGGTACACCCAGTTCTATTCCACCATTAAGGCCCTGCTGGACCGGGGCGAGCTGGGCAAGCTGGAGACCATTGATGCCACTGAGCATGTGGCCTATTGGCACCAGGCCCACAGCTTTGTCCGGGGCAACTGGCGGCGGAGCGATGAGACAAGCCCCATGATCCTGGCCAAGAGCTGCCACGATATGGACATCCTCCGCTGGCTGGCGGGGGAAAAGTGCCTGCGGGTGCAGAGCTTTGGCTCCCTGGATCACTTCCGTCCAGAATGTGCGCCCCAGGGCGCGGGAGAGCGGTGCCTGGTGGACTGCGCCTGCAAGGACGGGTGCATTTATGATGCGGAAAAAATCTACATCACCGGCAAGCGATGCGGTATCCGCAACGGTAAGAAGGGCTGGCCCAACAGCGTTGTCACCGGCGGCCCGCCCACCGAGGAATCCCTCCGGGAAGCACTGCGCACCGGCCCTTACGGACGGTGTGTGTACCGCTGCGACAACGATGTAGTGGATCATCAAACGGTGAACATGGCCTTTGCCAACAACATTTACGCCACCTTCACCATGACCGCCTTCACCGAAACCAGCCGCCGCACCATCAAAATTACCGGGACCTTGGGTGAGCTGGAGGGTGATCTGGAAACAGAGAAGCTGATCCTCCGCCCCTTCGGACAGCCGGAACGGGTGATCGAGCTGGGCGATGTGGGCAGCGAGTTCGCCGGGCACGGCGGCGGCGATGCGGGGCTGGCAGGCCAGTTCTGCGACCTGATCGCTTCCGGCAGCACGGATGCGCTGACCAGCATTGATGTCTCTATCGAAAGCCATGTCATGGCTTTGGCGGCGGAAGCGTCCCGCCTGCGGAATGGCGAGACCATCGAACTGGACGAGTTTACCCGCACCTGCCAATAAAGCACGGCGAAAGCAGTTTCCTGGATACGCAGTACATCATGAGGGGGTTCGGGCGCAGTCCGGGCCCCCTTTCAAAATCCACGGGGAAAAGCTGAAGAAAACCCCTCGACAGCCGGTACGCTCCTATGGTATACTGAATGCCACAGAAAACACTATAGGAGCGTTACGTAATGGAATATAATAAATGGATTGCCGATTTGGCTGTCAGCGATGAAATCGAGGGTTATTACGTCCTCAAAACCGCCCAGATTAAAAAATCCAGAAACGATAAGCCCTTCCTTGCCGCTTCCGTGGCCGACAGCAGCGGAACCATTGACGCGAAAGCCTGGGACTACGGCGGCCCGTTAGGCCCCCAGGATGAGGGGACGGTGATAAAGCTGCGGGCTGTGGTATCGGAGTATCAGGGTGTCTTGCAGCTCATTGTTTCCCAAATCCGCCCGGTCCGGGAGGATGACCGCTTTGACCTGGCCGACCTGGTTCCAGCCGCTCCCATTGACCCGGCAAAGAGCTGGCAGGAGCTTCTGGATCTGATTGATGGCATGAAGGATGGGGATTACGCCAAAATCTGCCGCCATTTGCTGGAAAAGCACGAAAACCGTTTCCGCATCATCCCTGGCGGGAAAAGTATGCACCACAGCTTCCTCAACGGCCTGCTGATGCACACGGTATATATGGCCCACATCGCGGAATATTTGGCGGATGTATACGCGGACGTAGTGAACCGGGATCTGCTGGTGGCGGGAACCATCCTCCACGATGTTGCCAAGTGTGACGAGTTCATTACCTCTCCTCTGGGGCTGGTGACGGAGTACTCCGTGAAAGGGCAGCTATTGGGCCATCTGGTGATGGGGGCGGAGGAGGTTGCCTTGGCGGCCAGGGAGCTGGGAACGCCGGAGGAAAAGTCCATCCTGCTCCAGCACATGCTCCTCTCCCACCACGGCGAGCCGGAGTTCGGCGCGGCGGTGCGCCCTGTGTGCGCCGAGAGCGAGCTGCTGAGCATGATCGACCTCATCGACAGCCGCATGGAGATCTACAAGGAAACTATGGACGAGACCGAGGTGGGCGGCTTCAGCAAAAAAGTGTTTGCCTTGGATAAGAAAATTTTCCGGCATCAGTAAAGGAGCTATTGCCATGCGTCTGGTATCTTGGAATGTGAACGGCCTGCGGGCCTGTTTGAATAAGGGGTTTTTGGAATCCTGCGAGGGGCTGGGCGCGGATGTGTACTGCTTACAGGAAACAAAAATCCAGCCCGGCCAGGTGGAGCTGGAAATGTCCGGCTATCATATGTACTGGAACTACGCCGATAAAAAGGGTTATTCCGGCACCGCTATCCTCACCCGGGTGGAGCCACTGTCGGTGTCCTACGGCTTCGGGGACGACGTCCACCGCCACGAGGGCCGGGTCATTACGGCGGAATATGAGGATTTTTTCCTGGTCTGCTGTTATACCCCCAACGCCCAGAGGGAATTGAAGCGCATCGGCTACCGGATGATCTGGGAGGATGATTTCCGGGCGTACCTGTGCGAGTTAGATGGGCGCAAGCCGGTGGTGCTGTGCGGGGATCTGAACGTAGCCCACCAGGAGATCGACTTGAAAAACCCGGGGCCTAACCGGGGCAACGCCGGTTTTTCCGACCAGGAGCGGGGGAAAATGACCGAGCTGCTGGAAGCGGGCTTTATCGACAGCTTCCGTACGCTGTACCCAGATAAGGCGGGGGCCTATAGCTGGTGGAGCTATCAAGCCAACGCCCGGGCCAACAACACCGGATGGCGCATCGACTATTTTATCCTCTCCCAACGGCTGCGGGAGCGGCTGGCGGGGGCGGACATCTTCCCGGAGGTCATGGGCAGCGACCACTGCCCGGTGGGCGTTACGCTGGATCTGCCGTAAGAAAGGATGGGTGCTATGTCCCGCCGGAACACCAATGTGGAAAAGCCGAAGGACGCCTGGGGGACTATGCGCCGCCTGGTGGGTTATCTGATGGGACGCAGGGCCGCACTGGCGGTGATTCTGCTGCTGTCGCTGGCGGGAAATGTGCTGTCTTTACTGGGGCCGAAGCTGGCGGGTACCGCTATGGGCGCGGCGGCAGGGAAGGGCATGGTGGATTTCCCACTGGTGTACCGGTGCGCCTGGGGGATGCTGGCGTGTTACCTCAGCTCCTCCCTTATCACCTTCGCGGTGAATTTCGGTATGATGCGGATTGGGCGGCTGGTGGCGAAAAAGCTCCGCGCCGATGTGTTCCATAAGCTGCTGTCGCTGCCCATCGGCTTTTTCGACCGCAATCAGGCCGGGGACATTATCAGCCGGGTCTCCTACGATGTGGATGTTATCAGTACGTGCATTTCTACTGATCTGACCCAGATTATGACCAGCGTGGTGACGGTAACGGGCTCTTTCGTCATGATGGCGGTCATCAGCCCCGTACTGACCTGTGTGACCCTGGTGACCATCCCTATGGCGGTTCTCTACACCCGGCGGATGAACCGGGTGACAAAGCCCCTTTTTTCCCGCCGCTCCGCTGCCTACGGGGGGATGAACGGTTTTGCCGAGGAGAAATTCTCCGGCCTGTCCACTATCCAGGGCTACGCCCGGGAAAACCAAACCGCCCAGCGGTTCCAGGCCTATAACGAAGACGCGGCGGACGCCTACTATCAGGCCACCCGGGCGGCCAAGCGCATGGGCCCCAATGTCCGTTTTATCAATGATTTGGGACTGGCCCTCATTGGGATGCTGGGGAGCGTTCTGTACATGTATGGGCGGATCGGTCTTGACCAGATTTCCTCCTTTGTATTGTACTCCCGGAAGTTTTCCGGACCGATCAACGAAATCGCCAACGTCACTGGGGAAATCTACTCCGCCCTGGCCGCCGCAGAGCGGGTGTTCCGCCTGCTGGACGAGCCGGAGGAGGCTGCCGACTTGCCGGAAGCCCAGCCTCTTTCCGAGGTGAAGGGTGAAATTTCCCTGCGAAATGTCAGCTTTGGTTACACGGCGGAACGAACCATCCTGCGGGAGGTATCCCTCCACGCCGCGCCCGGCCAGCTCGTGGCCATCGTCGGCCCTACGGGGGCGGGGAAAACCACCGTGATCAACCTTCTTATGCGGTTTTACGATTTCCAGCAGGGCACAGGTTCAGTGGATGGGAAGGACATGTACCATCTCACCCGCAGCAGCCTGCGGGGGGCGTACGCCATGGTGCTGCAAGATACCTGGCTGTTCCAGGGGACCGTTTGCGAGAACATTGCCTACGGCCGGGAGGGCGCTGCCCGGGAGGATGTCATTGCCGCTGCCAAGGCCGCCCGGATCCACGCTGCCATCATGCAGCTTCCCCAGGGCTACGACACCGTGCTCTATGAAGACGGGGGCAACATTTCCAAGGGGCAGAAACAGCTCCTCACCATCGCCCGCGCCATGCTGTATGACGCAAAAATGCTGATTTTGGATGAGGCCACCAGCAATGTGGACACCGCTACTGAGCGGCAGATTCAGGCCGCCATGCGGGAGCTGATGGCCCGGAAAACCTGTGTTGTCATTGCCCACCGGCTCAGCACCATTCAGAACGCGGACCATATCCTGGTCATTGACCAGGGCCGGGTGGCGGAGCAGGGGCGGCACCATGACCTGATGGCCCGCCGGGGCGCCTATTACCGGCTGTACGCGGCGCAGTTTGAGTAAAAACCAGATTTTTCTTCGATAATTTTTTCCCTTCCGGGCAAGCTAAAGCCGGGGTGAGAAGAATGCCAGTGATGGACAATATGAATATGAATACGGGTGGCGGCAGCGTTCTGTTTCCCATTGAGGAAGCCGTTGAGGAGCCCGGCGCCCACCCGGATAAGGGCAGGCGCATGTTCCTAGTGGGCGGGCCTTGGGGGCCGCTGTACCCGCTGGGGATGCCCTTTGCGGACAGCTATGAGGAGGACGAGGACCCGAATCCCTGAAAAAGGGGACGCACTGAACAAAGTGCGTCCCCTTTTCGCCTCTTATTTTTTGCCGATTGTCAGCGTGACCGCCGTCCCCAGCCCCGCGTCATCCAGCAGGACTAAATTGTGGCTGGCCGTCCCTCCCGCCGGGACATCGTAGGCGGTGTGGATGGTACCATCGGTGTTGACCTCCTCCACCAGCACCCACACGGTATCGGTTTCACAGATGATCTCTGGTATCTCCTCCCGCAGGGCCAGGTCATCGGAGCGGAGGGCAATGTTCTGGCTGTCATATTGGGTAACGATTACTTTCTCCAGCCGCGGGACGCTCTTTATATAGACCTTGACGGTCAGTTTATCCTCCTGCATCGTCTCGCCGTCCATGGTGTAAGAATAGGTCTGGGTCTCCGTAAAGCCAGACATGCCGCCGGCATAGCTGTTGCCGGAGCCGTTCAGATAGATCCGCCCGTCCGGGGTCTGGAAGACCCGGTAGGCAGTCCAGATACTGTAGTCTTCGGAGGGATCCCAGTCCGTTGCCCCCGCCGGGGGGCCTTCGTAGAGGGTTCCGCTGATGAAGTTCTCGGTTCCGCTGCTGGTGGCAGTCCTGGAAAAAAAGTCATCGCCAGGCCCCATATCACTAACGCAGCTTACACAGGCCGAGCCGTCCTCCAGGGTCTCCCACAGGAGAAAGAGGCGGTAGCCGGGCAAATCCGGGAACACATAGCCCTCCTCCGTTTCCTCCGCAAAGAGGACGCGGTCTGGTAAAGTGATGGAGCCGAACTGACCCGTTTTATATTGGGAAGATCCGTACTCCGTCAGATGGGGATTGTTATGAAAAGCACGATAATCCTCCAAGCTGACTGCGTAGAACCCTACCCAGCGGTCCATCTGCGATGCTGCGCCGTTCTCCTCAGCGCGGGCCAGGGAACACCCCGCCAGCAGCAGTGCGCCCAGGGCCAGCAGCAGAACTTTATAGCTCTTCATCTTTGTCCTCCAATCTTCCGTCAAAATGCAGGATGTCTCCAACATCACAGCCTAAATAGTAGCAAATCTTATTGATGGTGTGGAACCGCACGCCGCTGGCCTTTCCGGAACGGAGGATAGACAGATTGGCCTCGGTGATACCGATTTTTGCGCACAGCTCTTTGCCGGTGATCCCCCGTTCCCGCAGGATCTCGTCCAAATGTACTGTGATCGCCATAGGAGCACCTATATGATACTGTCATTGTCATCGCTGACGGCCTTGGCCTGCCGGAAATACCGGCACAGCAGATCCAATGTTACCGCCAGCAGCACGGTGAACACAGGGAATGAAATCATAAATTGCACGCTGTGCAGGAAAGGCATCCATATAAATTGCAGCAGGTTTCCACAGGCGCAAATCAGTACGGAAACAGCGGCAATCCGCCCACAATCCCGGCTGAGCTTTTCCGACAGGCTTACCGTTTCCTCTCCGAACGGGTCGGTCTCCATGGCCCGCGCCAGCTTTCCCGCCAGCAGCAGCGCCCCGCAGCCCAGCAGTGTGGGAATCAGATCCGCCGCCGCCAACAGGACGATGAAAAAGTTAGTGCCGCCCAGCTCCGCTTGCGGCATGGTGTTGGCTGCGGCAACATGCTTAATCTTCTGTAAAGCCGTTGCCCCAGTGCTCCACACCGCCAGCCAGCCTACGAAGATAGCAGCAAAGCCCAGCAGCTTTTCCAGCGTCCGGCCTAAATCCATATGCTTTTCCGTGCCCCGCAGCCACCGCAGCACCGCCCAAGCCAGCAAGGACGCGGATACGCACCCGGCGGCGGCAATCGCGATAAACTTCCGTCCGTCAAGGTCTGGGAACGGGAGGGCCACGGTGGGGTTGACCAACAAATACAGCCCCGCGAAAATCTCCGCCGCCGCCAGCAGCAGGAGAAAGTCCCACTTACATCCAGGCCGCCACAGCAGCCCCAGCGCCGGGAGCATGGACAAGGCCAGTACAATGGCCCACGCCCCGAGGTTCCCCCTCCCGCCGGAAAGGGAAAGGTTCCGCAGCCAAAGGCCGAAGTCCGGCAGGACTTTCGCCGGCAGCAGGACTGGCAGGACGGCGATGATTGCAAATGCTGCCGCCCCGATGGGAACACTTCGGTTTTTCATAGGTGACCTCCCACGATAATTATTGTAAAACAATAATTTTATGGGGGTAGTATACCATAGGAATTATTGTT
The DNA here is from genome assembly GCA_910587645.1 of uncultured Oscillospiraceae bacterium. Taxonomy (GTDB): domain Bacteria; phylum Bacillota; class Clostridia; order Oscillospirales; family Oscillospiraceae; genus Pelethomonas. The sequence goes on along the minus strand of CAJUNA010000024.1, from coordinate 17,979 downwards.
TGTCAATAATTAGAAAAGGCATCCGGAAATTTTCTCCCGGATGCCTGCACATATGCAAATTACAATTTTATCCTCTTGGCCGCACCAGCACCCCGGCCACAATTTACCCCTTCAACGCCAGCCGCCGCCGTTCAATCACCTTACGGAATAGCCCACGGAGCTGGGCGCATTCAGCCTGTGGGTCCTCCATCTGTTTTTTGGGAAGAATCCAGGCTTGGCTTTCCGAAATAAACAAATAAAACGCTTTTTTTGTCTCCCGAACCCGCACCAGATCCTCAAAGCCCATTTTCGCCTGATCCTTCCCAACGGAAACGTGGACGCCGAAGCCATTGATCTCCGTCTCCTGGACATAGGAAGCCCGGCCGGAGCGGGAGACCTGCTCCTTTACTTTCCGCCGTGTGGAGACAGCCACTACCAGCGCAGATATCACCGCGCCTACCAGCGCCGTCAAAACGGAGACAGCGGCCCGGAAGGGCAGGGGCAGTGCCGTTTGGCTGGTATAGAGCAATCCTGCCAAGGCGCCCACCACACCAAAACCAAAGATCCCCTTCCACCAGCGGCCCATGGCCAGTGTCAGGTAGAAATCCTGCGTTTCCCGCAGCCCTATGGTAAAATCACGGCGGTATGACATGTACGTACTCCTTTCTAGCGGCAAAGGAAACTGAACCATCCCTCGCTGGCGTTAGCTTCTTCCACAGTGAAGCCGGCGGCTTCCAGGGCGGCGCGAACCTCTCCCGCACGATCGTCGATGATGCCGGAGGTAAGGAACAGCCCGCCAGGGGCCATCATACTCCTTGCGGCGGGGGTAAGGGCAATAATCACATCAGAGACAATGTTAGCGGCGACAATATCATACCCTCCGCCCATCTCCAAACGGAGCTTCCAATTGCTCAGCACATTCCCGGCGCGGACGGTGTAGCGGCTCCGGTCCACGCCGTTGAGCGCCGCGTTTTCATAGGCAATATCGACAGCCTTCTCATCAATGTCGCAGGCAAAAGCCGTATCAGCACCCAGCAGCAGGGAAGCAATGGACAAAATGCCGCTGCCGCAGCCCAGGTCAAGGACTCTCATCCCCTTCCGCACATGCTTTTCCAGCGCGGCCAGGCATAGACGGGTGGTAGCGTGGCTTCCGGTGCCAAAAGCAAGACCGGGGTTGAGGCGCAAGGCAACCCGGCCCTTGGGGTCAGCTTCCTCCCAATCAGGAATGACGATCAGCCGGTCTCCAATCTCCATGGGTTTATAGAAAGCCTTCCAGTTGTTCTCCCAGTCCGCGTCCTCAATGTCGTCCATGGTCAGCAGCAGGGGGCCATATTCAGGGTGGTTTTCTTTCAACCGGGCCAGGGCAATGCGCACGGAAGCGACCTGGCCAAAGCCGGCTTCACTTTTCTCCACATAGAAAGTGATCCGGCACTTCCCGACCATAGAGCGGTCTAATTCTTCATCCACATAGTCCCAATATTGTTTGTTTTGCTCTAAAAAGCGGCGGAAATCTTCCTCATCCTCAATGACAAGGCCGTCAATCCCCAGGGAGCTGAGGGTGGCTTCCACCGGCTCCAGGCCGGCGGGAACGGTGTCAATATGCAGGGCAAGCCATTTCATCGCTTGACCTCCTTTCACAGTATCTTCATGAAATTTCACGCCCTTCGGGCTAGGGGCTGCTTCATGCTATTGGTTTCTTACCCGGTGGAGCAATTGAAAGATTGCCGTGGGGAAGAGCATGCCAACCGCTATGGCAACCGCCAGCAAAACAGTGGCCAGCCCCTGGCGCGAAAAGGCTTCCAAATCATTCTGCATAAAATGCTGCATGGTTCTGTATAAGGAGCCTCCAGGAATCAGGGGGATCGACGCTGTAACAATAAACAAAGTTGCGGGGCATTTTACCAGGCGCGCCAGAATTTCCGCGTAAACAGTAAGGGCTACCGAGGCGACAAAATATCGGATCACATCCTGGTCTGTGGCCATGCCCATCAATAAGTATACGCCCCACGCCAACAAGCCGCCCAGGCTGGCCAGAAGCAGGCGCTTCCTCCGCACTTGAAACAGCAGGGCAAAACCTAAAGAACCGAGAAACGCCGTTGCAAGCTGCATGATGATCAAATCCGTCATTTCCACAGCCCTCCTTATATCAGCGCCGCCATCAGGGCGAAGCCAAAGGCTATGGTCAGCGCCAGCAGCACAGCCTCGATAAACCGCATAAGGCCGGAAATCGTATTGCCGCTGAACATGTCCCGCAGTGAGTTCGTCAGAGCGATGCCTGGGATCAAGAGCATAATATTGCCAATAGAAATCATATCCATATTGTCGCCCAAGTGAAATCTGACCGCCAGCCCTGCCAGCAGCCCACCCAGGCAGGCGCACAGCAGGGAAGAGAGAAAAGCGTTGGCTTCTGTCTTTCGGATCAGCCGGTCCAGGCATTTCAGAACGATGCCAATGATGCCGGACGCAACCGCGTCCAGGGCGCTGCCGCCAAAAAACAGCGAAAAAGAGGAGGAAACCAGCGCATAAGTAAACAGTTGTATTCCAAAGCCATACTGGGACGTAGCGCGTATTTTTTCCAGTGCGTGTTCTGTCTCTTCCAGGTTCAAATGCTCCGCGCAGATCCGGCGGCTGAGCTGGTTCAACTGCTCCAGCCGGTGGAGGTCATAGGTGCTGCCGGTGATCCGGCGGGTCTGGGTTACCGCGCCAAAGTGGTGGGCATAGATTGTGACCACGATACTGGAGGTAATGGTAAATACATCGGCACGTTCCGCCCCAAAGGACAGGCAGAGACGGCGGATACTGTCCTCCACGCGGCTGACCTCGCCGCCGCATTGCAGCATATACTGGCCGATATCCAGCACCCGGTAGAGATATTCGTTAGCGCGGGCTGCTTCTTCCACGCGGGCCAGTTGGCTGATCTCATCCGGGGTGAAAAAATGAAATGGTTTTTCTTCCATACGGGTCTCCTACTGGTATCTTTCGTAATCGTTATCTTGGAAGTTATATCACAACAATATCTATTTTGCAAGAAAATTTTGCTTTTACCCGGCGGTTCTTTTTTACCGGGAAAGAACCGCCGGGTAAAAGCGCGTAAAAGGCCCTTGCCCCTTGGGAATCCCGCGTATCCGCAGGGCGCGGCAATCAGGCCACGCTCCAAACCGCCAGCGCATTCACGGCCCCATGGAGAAGAATGCTCCCCCACAGGCTCCCCGACCGCTCAAAAGCCCACGCCATGACTGCTCCGGGAACCAGATACTGAACCATTGCCACCAGATAAGCGGGATCCCATCCTTCCGCAAAGTAGGGCCAGACATGCAGGAGCGCAAACAAAACGCAGGAGGCCAGGTACGCCGCCCAGCGGTTGTACTCCAGAAGGTTTCCGAAAATATATCCCCGGAAAAGCACTTCTTCGATCACAGGGGCCAGAAAAACCAGGATTAAAATGGTGCTCTGGGGCGCGGAGACGATGCGGGCTAAAATAGCTTGGTCGTTCAAATTAGGCGGAAGTACGGACAACATCCGCAGCAAGCGGAAAAGGATCTCGTTTAAGCCGTAAAAGGCGGCCAGGCCAATCCCAACGGCAGCCAGCGCATTTCCCGCATGGTTAAGAAACGCTCTGCCCTCCCGGCCCAGATATCCCCAAAAGGCAATGACCGCCAGCCCAAACAGGATGTAATAATAGAGCGCGTCCCGCGTCCCCCCGCTAATGGAGATAGAAAATACCTGCTGGAGAAAATCAAAGAGAGGGTTCGCCGCCAGCGGCAGAATCAATATATACGCCGCCCATACCACACCGCCCAGGATTTTTTCCAGGTGGGTCATGCCGGAGATGCTTCCCCGCTTTGCCATAGAATCCCTCCTTTAATCAACATCACTGCAATTTTTGTTTCAATTCATACAGAAGCCCCATAGCTTCTATGGGCGTCAGCGTGTCCGGCTGTGCGCGGCGGAGGCGGTCGACCACCTCCGCTTCCCGAATGGCTTCCATAGATACCTGCTCCTCTTGGGGCGCGGCCAGCAGGGGCGGTGTACAGCCTGACTGGTTTTCCAAGTCCTTGAGGATGGCGCGGGCCTTTTTTACCACCATGTCGGGGAGCCCCGCCAGCTTGGCTACCTCGATGCCGTAGCTCCGATCTGCCCCGCCGGGGAGGATTTTTCGCAAAAAGATGATATCATCTCCACGGCTCTTGATGGCGATATTATAGTTTTTGACGCCTGGGAGGGTATTTTCCAGCGCCGTCAGTTCATGGTAATGGGTGGCAAACAGCGTCTTAGCCCCCAGCCGCTTCCGGTCAGCGCAGTGCTCCAGCACCGCCTGGGCAATGCTCATGCCATCAAAGGTGCTGGTGCCCCGGCCGATTTCGTCTAAAATCAGGAGGCTGCGGCTGGTGGCGTGTTTCAGGATGTCCGACACCTCTGTCATTTCCACCATAAAGGTGGACTGCCCCGCGCTGAGGTCATCGCTGGCGCCGATGCGGGTAAAAATCCGGTCCACTACCCCAATCCGCGCCGCCCGGGCGGGGACAAAAGACCCCACCTGGGCCATCAGGGTAATCAGCGCCACCTGCCGCATGTAGGTGGATTTGCCCGCCATGTTCGGCCCCGTAATAATGGCGACCCGGTCCTCTTTTTCCCCCATGTAGGTATCGTTGGGAACAAACATTTCCGTCCCTTTCAGGACCCGCTCCACCACGGGATGCCGCCCATCGTGAATCTCGATCACGCCGCTCTCATCCATAGAGGGACAGCAATAGCCGTTTTTCGCCGCCACAGAGGCGAGGGAGCCGTATGCGTCCAGCTCCGCGATGATACCGGCGGCTTCCTGGATGCGGTTTGCCTGCCCGCCGACTTGCTCCCGAAGCTGGCCAAACAATTCGTATTCCAGCGCCGTCACCCGGTCGCTGGCGGTGAGGATGGTGTGCTCCAGATCTTTGAGTTCCTGGGTGATATACCGCTCGCAGTTTGCCAGGGTCTGCTTGCGGATGTAGGTCTCCGGCACCAGGTCGTAGTAGCTTTTGCTGACCTCAATGTAATATCCGAATACTTTGTTATAGCCTACTTTCAGGCTTTTAATGCCGGTTTTTTCTTTTTCCCTGGCCTCCACCTCGGCGATGACGCCCTTGCCGCCGCGGAGGATGCCATGGAGGCGGTCCACCTCCCCGCTGTAGCCTGGGCGGATAAATCCGCCTTCCCGGACGGAGAAGGGGGGCTCATCTACAATAGCCCGGCACAGCAGCCCATATATGTCCCCCAGGGTATCCAGTTCCTGGGCCAGCTCTCCCAGCCGCCCGGCGGCAAAGGGGGCGAGCTTGTCCTTTAAGCCGGGCAGCTTTTCCAGCGCGGAGCGCAGGCTGGCCATATCCCGTCCGCCTCCGGTGCCATAGACGATGCGGCCAATGGTTCGCTCCATGTCGCCCACCCCTTGCAGGGCAAAAATCAACTCGTCCCGGCCCATGGTGTCCTTCACCAGGGCGTCCACCGCGTTCAGCCGCCGGTTGATGGCAGCCACATTCAGCAGCGGACGCTCCAGCCAAGACCGCAGTAGCCGCCCCCCCATAGGGGTCTTGGTCTTATCCAGTACCCACAGCAGGCTCCCCCGCTTTTCCTTGCCCCGCAGGGTAGCGGTCAGCTCCAGGTTCCGGCGCGTGTTCAGATCCAGCTCCATAAAACGGCCCTGCTCATAATATTCCAATTCATGGATGTGGCTCAAGTCCGTTTTCTGGGTCTCATACAGATATCCCAGCAAACCGCCCAGGGCCAGCAGGGCGGAGGGATCTCCCTGGGGCAGGCGGACGGCGGCTTCCTGGCCATATTGGTTCTCCACGGCCCGCCGCGCGTCCTCCGGCCGGAACCGTTTCTCGCCGCCCAGCTCGACCCGGCAGTTAAACTTGTCCTTCAATAGGGCCAGCAGCTCCTTATGCGCCCAGGCGCCATCGTTCAGGAGGGCTTCAGCGGGGGAAAACCGGCCTAGTTCATTGATGACATGATTGACACGCTCCGGGCCGGAGAAGGCGGTGGCGTGGGTTTTGCCGGTGGTCACATCGCAGAAGCAGAGGCCTGCGCTTTCGCCGGTAATATAGATGCCGCAGATATAGTTAGCCTGATTTCCCTCCAGCATAGAAGCGTCCACGGTGCCGGGGGTGACCACGCGGATGATATCCCGCTTGACAATGCCCTTGGCGGCGGCGGGATCCTCCATCTGTTCACAGATGGCAACCTTGTAGCCCTTGGCGATCAGCCGCGCGATGTAGCCATCGCAGGAATGATAGGGCACGCCGCACATGGGGGTGCGCTCCTCCTCCGGCTTGGTCCGGTCCCGGCTGGTGAGGGTTAGATCCAATTCCTGGCTTGCAAGGACCGCGTCCTCGTTGAACATCTCATAAAAATCGCCTAGCCGGAAAAACAGGATGGCGTCCGGGTTTTCCTTTTTGATTTTGAGATACTGCTGCATCATGGGAGTAGATTCAGGTGGCATGGCCGGCATCCTTTCTGCCTTAAAAATTCGCGCTTTATAATGGAAACCGTCACCGGGCCCGGTGGCGGTTTCAGTAGGTTTATTATACCGTGTGTGGCGTTTTTTGTCAATGCAGGGAAGCTGGATAGAAAACCCGGCTGTCCCCCGCACCCTTCCTGCCCTCCCGGCATACATTGAAAGTATACCATACCGAGGAGGGAACAAAAATGTCTGTATCGAAAGAACCCGGTTCAGTCATCGCGCTGGTAGGCAACCCAAACGTAGGGAAATCCACCGTATTCAATGCCCTGACCAACCTGCGCCAGCACACCGGCAACTGGCCGGGCAAGACCGTAGAAACCGCACGCGGCGCATATACATATCATGGAAAGAACTATACCCTGGTAGACCTGCCTGGGGCTTACTCCCTCCGCCCCGGCTCCGCCGAGGAGGAGGTCACCCGGGATTACCTGCTCTCCGGCGAAGCGGACGTCACCCTGGTAGTAGCCGATGCCACCTGCCTGGAGCGGAACCTGGCCCTGGTCCTGCAAATCCTGGAGGTCGCCTGGCCGGTGGTGCTGTGCGTCAATTTGCTGGACGAAGCAAAAAAAAAGCATATCCTGGTAGACCTGCCCCTGCTGGAACACGAATTAGGCTGTCCCGTAGTAGGCGCCGCCGCCCGGGACGGCGATGGCCTGGACGCTGTGCGGCAGGCTGTGGAGGATGCGGTTCTCAAGCCCGCCCCCCGGCCAGGGCACACCCTGATGTCCAACGTTTGCGGGGACTGTGAGGACTGCCGGACCCTTGCCGCTATGTCCAGGGCCGCAGCGATTGTGGAAACCGCCGTATCAATGGACCAGGAAGCCGCTGGCCGCCGGGACCGGGCGCTGGACCGTGTCCTTACTGGCAAGACAGGCATCCCGGTCATGCTGTTCCTGCTGGCGGGCATCCTGTGGCTGACGATGGTGGGAGCCAACGTGCCATCGGAAATGCTCAGCAGCCTGCTGATGGGATGGCAGGAACCGCTGCGGGCATTCTTCGAAACGCTTCACGCCCCCTGGTGGCTGGAGGGGGCGCTGGTGGACGGTGTGTACCGAACCGTGGCGTGGGTGGTATCGGTTATGCTGCCGCCGATGGCAATTTTTTTCCCTTTGTTCACACTGCTGGAGGATGCGGGATACCTCCCCCGGGTAGCATTTAACCTAGACCACTTTTTCCAGAAAGCAGGCGCGCACGGCCGCCAATCCCTCAGTATGTGCATGGGGCTGGGGTGCAACGCCTGCGGCGTCATGGGATGCCGGATCATCCAAAGCCCCAGGGAACGCCTGATTGCCATTCTGACCAACGCTTTCATTCCCTGCAACGGGCGTCTCCCCACTTTAACAGCGTTGATCGCCATGTTTTTTGTAACCGGAAGCGGCTTGTTCAGTTCCCTGGCTTCGGCGGCGATGCTGATGGCCGCCATTGTCCTGGCTGTGGCGATGACCCTGTGGGCCAGCCGCTTCCTCGCTTCCACCGCGCTGAAAGGCGAACCGTCCTCCTTTTCCCTGGAGCTGCCGCCCTACCGCGCCCCCCAGGTGGGACAGGTGCTGGTACGCTCTATTCTGGACCGGACGCTCTTTGTTTTGGCCCGGGCCGTCTCCGTAGCGGCTCCGGCAGGGCTGCTCATCTGGATTGCCGCCAATGTGACCGTAGGGGAGCAGAGTATCCTGCTCCATTTGGCAGGATTTTTTCAGCCGTTGGGGGCGCTGATGGGCCTGGACGGGTTTATCCTGCTGGCGTTTGTCCTAGGCTTCCCGGCCAACGAGATCGTGGTGCCGTGTATTCTGATGGGCTACCTTTCCGCCGGGTCTCTGACGGAGTACGGCAGTATTGCTGAACTTCGGAGCGTCCTCACCGCCCATGGCTGGACGGTAACCACCGCCCTGTGCACGCTGGTATTCACTCTGTTCCACTTCCCATGCGGCACGACCTGCCTGACGGTCTGGCGGGAAACCAAAAGCGCCAAATGGACTGCCCTGGCCGTATTGCTCCCCACGGCGGTAGGGGTGGCGCTTTGCATCGCTATACATTGTATCTGCCTTGTAGTAGGGTAAAGGGGCCCTTTTGTGGAAGAAGGCCGGTTCCCGTATAGGAATAAGTCCTCCACAGGAGTTCACGCCGAAGGCGTGAAGCCGTTTGAATCACTTTTTCAGGGGCATGTATCTCGAAAAAGTACTTTGCGGGCCGAACTCGGCCCGCAAAGTACTTTTTCACATAAACAGCCCCGCGGCCTGGTATACCGCAAAGGACGCCAGCCATGCCGCCCCCAGTTGCCACACAAGAGCCAGGATGGTCCAGCTCACGCTGTTCATCTCCCGCCGGATGGTAGCGATGGCCGCAACGCAGGGCGTATACAGGGCGCAGAACGCCAAGAACGCCAGCGCCGCCGCGGGAGAAAACGTTGCCGCCATCACCGCGCCCGCCGCCGCGTAATCGGTGAGGGAAAACCCGTAAAACAGGCTCATGGAGCTGACCACCGCCTCCTTGGCAATCAGCCCGGTAAGCAGCGCCACCGCCGCCTGCCATACACCGAAGCCCATCGGCGCAAATACCGGCGCGATCAAGCCGCCTACCATAGCGAGGATACTGCCGGAGGTATCCTCTACCATCCGCAGATCCGGGCCGAAATTCTGCAAAAACCATACCGCAACGCTCATGGCGGCAATAATTGTGCCCGCGCGGGTCAGAAAATCCCGGACGCGCTCCCACACATGAAGCCAGATATTCTGCAAGGTAGGCATCCGGTAAGGGGGCAGCTCCAGCAGAAACGGTGCGGGCTCCCCCCGGAAAACGCTGCGCTTTAAAATCAGGCCGGAGATAATTGCCAGAACCGGCCCCAGCAGGTACAGCCCGAAAACGATCAAGCCCGCGTATTGTGGGAAAAAAGCGGAGGTCATCAGGCCGTATACCGGCAGGCGCGCCCCGCAGGACATGAAGGGAACCAACAGAATCGTCATCCGGCGGTCCTTTTCATTTTCCATTGTCCGGGCGCCCATGACAGCGGGTACCGTACAGCCGAAGCCCATCAGCATAGGGATAAACGCCTTTCCCGACAGGCCGAAATGCCGCAGGGTACGGTCCATTACAAAAGCTGCGCGGGCCATATAGCCGCTGTCCTCCAGCATGGAGAGGAACAAAAAGAGCAGCGCGATCATCGGAAGGAAGGTCAGCACACCCCCCACGCCGGAAATCAGCCCATCCACCAGCAGCCCGTTGAGCCACCCCGGCGCGTGGAGGGCTGCCAGCCAGCCGGACACGCCGGGGCACAAGACCTCCTCCACAAACCAAGCGATGCCATCAGACAGCCACGCCCCCGGCCCGCTGAAGGTCACCAGGAATACCGCCAGCATCATCCCCAAAAACACGGGAATCGCCCAAATCCGGTGGGTGGCCACCGCGTCAATGCGTTCGGTGACCGTCCGCTGGCCGTCCCTGTTCTTCCGGCGTACGGAGGAGCGCACCACCCGCTCCACGAAGCGGTAACGGCTGTCCGCCAGCAGCGTCTCCCGGTCTCCCAGGGGACTGGCGGCTTCATACTCCCGGGCGGCCTTGTCGATCTTTTCCAGGGTCTTCTTATCCAAATCCAGGTCCTTTGCCACTTCCTCGTCGCCGCCTAGCAGCTTAATTGACGCCCAGTGGGCAGGGATGCCTTTCTCATAGGCCCGGTCGTGGATCAGCTCACTGATCCGGTGGTGGATAGCGTGGGTAAAGTCATCGTACAGATCGTCCGGCTCCACCGTCAGGCCGGTGTGCATCTGCCTGTGGGCTTCCTGAACCAACTTGTCGATATTGACATTATCCCTGGCGGAGATCGGCACCACCGGCACGCCAAGGCTTGCGGCCAAACGGCCGCAGTCAATGAAATCCCCCCTCTTCTCCACCTCGTCCATAAAGTTGACCGCCAGCACCACAGGGCGCTCCAGCTCCAATAGCTGCATCGTCAGATATAAATTCCGCTCCAGATTGGTAGCGTCCACAATATCAATGATGGCGTCAGGCTGTTCGTTGAGGATAAATTTCCGGGCAACCATTTCCTCCATGGAATATGGCGAGAGGGAATAGATCCCCGGCAAGTCCACAACTGTGAACCGCGCATCCCCCAGCTTCGCCTCGCCCTCCTTTTTCTCCACCGTTACGCCGGGCCAGTTCCCCACATACTGGTTGGAACCGGTCAGCGCGTTAAACAGCGTTGTCTTACCACAGTTGGGGTTGCCTACCAGGGCGACCTTCCACTGCCGCTGGTCGTGGGCGTGGGGGTCGTAGGTGCTGGGGTGATGCTCCTGCTCATGGCGGTGGGCCTGGTGCATGGCGTCCAGGTCTTTGGGGCCGGAGCACCCCATGGCGCAGTGAGCGCAGTCGCCGTGGCAAGCCGCGCCCAAATGGTAGGCGCTCTCAGAAACCGCGTCCCGCCCCGTCCCTTTTACGGCGGCGGGCGCGACTTGGATCTGGGCGGCATCCTCCTTGCGGAGGCTCAGCTCATAGCCCCGCAGCCGGACCTCCATTGGATCTCCAAAGGGCGCCATCCTGACCAGCTCTACTGAAGTCCCCGGGGTCAGCCCCATGTCGATAAGCCGGCGCTTCACTGCGCCCCTCTGATTGCCTACCTGCGCGATCACGCAGCTTCCACCCACGGGAAGCTGGTCTAAGGTCATTTGCTTACTTTGATTCTTCATGGCACGCTGGACCTTTCCTTATGTATTCAACGATCGTTTGTCTCAACTAACTCTACGCTTCTTCCTCTCCGTTGTCAAGGGGATTTATAGAGGTTTTCAAAAAAAATCCCGCCGGAAGCTGCACCGGCGGGAGGAAATGGATGGCGCGGTAATCACGGGAGGGGGGAATCCTGACTTATTTTGCCACTTGGATGCGCCGGAGGTTATCCATCACATAAAGCCCCAAGCTTATCAAAACCGCCGCCACCCCCAGCCAAACCAGGGAAACAGACCACAGGCGGGGGATCCCATACCAGACGATGTGGGTAAAAATCACGGCGTACAGCACGCAGGCCGCCAGCTTCCCGTGCCATGCGGCGCTGTAGACGCCCCCTGTGCGGCGGATGACCAGCAGCCCCATAACTGCCATTGCCGTCTCCTTGGCCACCAGTACGCCCAGCAGCCACCACACGGTGTCAAACCGGGTCAGCAGGCACCCCAGCATAGCCGTCTGGGTCAGCTTGTCCGCAATCGGGTCCAGCACCTTTCCCAGGTCGCTGACCATATGGAACCGGCGGGCAATAAAGCCATCGGCCACATCCGTCATCCCCGACAGCACCAGTACACAGGCCGCCAACGGATAGTCCGCACGGCCGCAGTACAGCCATACGATTACAGGAATCAGCAGAATGCGGAAGGCGCTGAGCAGGTTAGGGACCGTGACGATGCGTTTTGCGTTTCCTTGGTTTGCCATGGGTATTTCCTCCGTTTGGTAATTTGCTTGAGCATAACTATAGCCCCTGGAAGGAACCCCGTCAAGTACACGTGTCGAAACTTAAACAAATTGAAAGAAAAAAAGAAACCGCCAGAGGGAAAATCCCCTGGCGGCTGAACCGCGGCAGAATTACTTAATCGCCGCTTTCCCTGCCATAGGCAGACCGCAGGACAGCCAGTACGCCAACCGTCAATACCGCGCCCAAAACCAGGCAGATCACGGCGTTCTGGATAAACCCGGCAAGAATGAAGCACCCGAGGCTCACCGCCGCTACCGTTATAGCGTAGGGAAGCTGGGTAGATACATGGGTCAGGTGGTCGCACCGCGCACCAGCGGACGCCATGATGGTGGTATCGGAGATGGGGGAGCAGTGGTCACCGCACACCGCGCCCGCAAGGCAGGCAGAAATACCGATAATCAGCAGGGGGCTTTCCGGATCAAACACAGAGACCACAATGGGGATCAGGATGCCGAAGGTGCCCCAGCTTGTGCCAGAGGCAAAGGCCAGCACACAGGCCACCAGGAAGATGACAGCGGGGAGCATGGCGTACAGGAAATTGGATGCGCCCATCATGACGTCCTTCACGAACATGTCCGCGCCCAGTGCGCTGGTCATGCTCTTCAAGCTGACGGCGAGGGTCAAAATGGTAATAGGGGGCACCATAGCGATAAAGCCCTTAGGGACGCAGGCCATTGCTTCTTTAAAGGGCAGCACCCGGCGGGCCACCAGATAGATAACAATGAGGACCAGCGCCAGCAGGCCGCCCCAAGGCAGGCCGATAAACGCATCGGTATTGCCGAAGGCGCCGATGAAATCCCCCGCGCACTCCGTTCCGCCCCAGGCGTCCACGCCGAAAAAGCCACCCACATAGACCATACCAATGGTGCAGAACACAAACAGGATGACAACGGGGATAATCAGGTCGGTCACCTTCCCCTTAGGGTTCCCCTCCTCCTCATCGGCATTTTCCAGCGCACCCAGCGCACCCTTTTGCAGTGCGTTGCGCTCATGGAGCTTCATGGGGCCGTAGTCAAACTTCATAACAGACAGGGCGATAATAAACACAAAGGTCAGCAGCGAATAAAAATTGTATGGAATCGCCCGGATAAACAGCTCGATGCCGCTGATACCGGTATCCAGATCCGCGGCCACACCGGAAACCGCCGCGGCCCAGGAGGACACCGGCGCGATCATGCACACCGGCGCGGCGGTAGCGTCAATGAGATACGCCAGCTTGGGCCGGGAGATTTTGTGCCCATCGGTAACGGGCCGCATCACGGAACCCACCGTGAGGCAGTTAAAATAGTCGTCAATAAAAATAAGGACCCCCAGCACGAAGGTGGCAAGCATCGCCCCCACCCGGCTTTTGATATTTTTCTCCGCCCAGCGGCCAAAGGCGGCGGAACCGCCGGACGCGTTGACCAAAGCCACGATGATGCCCAGCAGCACCAGGAACAGGAAGATGCCCGCGTTCCCCTCAATCGCGGAGATAAAGCCGCTGTTGATGACCGTGTCCAGGGTAGCCACCGGGGCGAAATTACACTGGAACAGCGCCCCTACCAGGATGCCTATAAACAGAGACGAATAGGCTTCCTTGGTGATCAGGGCCAGGACGATTGCCACGACAGGCGGCACCAGCGCCCAGAAAGTAGCGTACATATGGGAGACGGCGGCTTCGCCATCGGAGGCGAAGGCGGTCGCCGCCAACGCCATACAGGCCAGCGCCGCCAGGACGGCGGTCAAAGCCCTGCGGGTTCTCTGATTGGACATGTGTGTTTCCTCCTAAAAAAGTTTGGGGTATCCCTTCCGGCCCACTTTTTTCTTGAAAAAGCAAGCCCAGCCATGACCTGCAATCATGACTGGGCGCACACACATATATTTCCGCATGGCCGTCATGACAGCACTCCACGTTTCCGTGACAGTCCGCCGGATATTCTCCGTCGGCCCAGCACACCCTCCGCCAGACAGCGGGTGATGGCTTCGGCGGCGTTCCCTTTCCCTCCCCACGCTGTCTGACGTATCCAGGGAGCTACTCATGGCGGCCGCGCCTCTATCATAACCGATATGTTTCGAACGGATTCCGTCCGATTAAGGCTCATTATAGCCCGGTTTTACCATTTGTCAAGGCTTTTTCACACATTTTAGCAAAATTAGTCAAAATTTGTCCATATTTCCCCGTCCTCCCGTCAAAATTGACGGAACCCCGGCAGCCTTGCCCGCCTTACAGCAGGAATTTCCGGATAACCTCCTCAATTCCATCATGGTTGTTATCCCGCTGGGTAATGTAATCCGCCGCGTCCTTAACTGCGGGAATGGCATTTGCCATGGCCACCCCCACCCCGGCAGCGCGGATCATACTGATGTCATTGCCCTCGTCCCCCGCCGAAACAGAGTTTTTCAAATCCACCCCAAGATGGGCGCACAGCGCCCCCACGGCGGCGCCCTTGTTCATCCCCGGGGCTACTATCTCCAAAAAATAGGGGCTGGAGGAAAAGCAGTCCGCCCGCCCTGCCAGCGCGGTGGACACCCATCGCTCCATATCCTCCAGCGGCTCCCGCCGCTGGTAGTCGATCAAAAGGGCCTTCACCGGCTGGCCCTCCAGATCCCGGCGCACATCCTGGATCACGCGGTGTTCCAGGCCGATGACGGCACAATAACGCTTCGCGTTATCTACCGCCGCCCACGGCTCCGTGACCACGTCCTCCCGGTCATAGGTTTGGACGTAAACGCCCCGGCGGCGCGCTTCGTCAAAGACCTCATACAGCACGTCCCGCTCCAGCGCCCTGCGCAGGATCTCCGTCCCGGCGGAGCAGTCATAAATCACCGCCCCATTGTAGGCGATCACAAAGCACCCCTCCCCCGCCAGCCCCAGCCGCCTCGCCTGGGCCAGGGAGCTTTTCAGCGGCCTGCCGGAGGTCACCACCACACGGTGCCCCCGCTCCAGCGCCTCGCCGATAGCCCGGCGGTTACCGGGGGTAATCTCTTTCTGGTCATTGAGCAACGTGCCGTCCAGATCCAGAAACAGGATTTTTTGATCCATTGCCGTTTCCTCCATCAAAGTATGGTCAGCGTCCCCGCCAGCCCATCCACCCGGGCCATACGTCCGTGGAACTCCGCCAGAGGCCCCTCTCCCAGGTTGCAGACGGTGGGGATGCCCAGCAGGCGGGCCAGAATGGCGGCATGGCTGTTCTGCGAATCCCGCTGGGTAACGATGGCCAGCACCTGCGCCCGGTCCAGCTCGATGAACTCCGTGGGGTTAAGGTCATTTGCGGCCAGGATAGCGGGGCCGCCCAGTTCCGCGCCTCCGGTCCCGGCTCCCGCCAGGTTCCGCAGCAGCCGCCAGGTCACATCCATCACATCCGCCCCCCGCTCCCGCATATAGGGGTCGTCCATAGCCTCGAACAGGGCGGCGAAGGACTTCCCGGCCTGCTGGGCGGCGTACTCCGCGCAGCACTGCTCCTGGTCGATCAGGTTCGTTATGTATTCTAAAAAGCTTTCGTCCTCCAGCAGCATGGCGTGGGTGGCGAACACCTGCCTTGCTTCGCTGCCGACTTCCCGCCCGCAGCGTTCCGCCAGCGACTCCAACTGGCGGATGGCGCGTGCCCTGGCTTCCGAGAGCCGTTTTTTTTCCTCTGCCGGGTCCGCGCCGGCGCGTTTGACGGCCGCTGCCCCGACCCGGTGGAAGCAGTGGAGCCTGCCCTCCGCCGTGCCGGCGGAAAGCCCGCGGCCTTGTATGACAATCACAAGTCGATTCCTCCTTGAACCCTTGGGCGGCATTGGAACCTGCAAAAGCAGGCGCCCAATCAATCTTATCTATTCTAGCAGGGTTTTGCCTGGGTTTCAACTGGAATTTTCTTTTCCGGCATGACCGCCCACGCCCTATGGGGGAGGACACCAGCAATACCGTTTCCTTTTTGACGCGCCGAAACCGCCATCCCGTAGAATGGCGGCCTTTTCGCAGTCATTTATGCCCTCTTTGGCCGGCTACAGCGCCGTTTTCTCCACCCGGACCTGATCCAGGAGGGCCATGGTATCCTCCAAGGTTCCCAGCCAGTGGTGGAACGCCGTGGCACACCCGGCGGCAACGCCCATTTGCAGCGCCTTGCCGAAATCCCCGCTTTCCCGCAGGCCTGTCAGGAACCCCGCCACCAGGGAATCCCCCGCGCCCACGGTGTTGACAACAGGGCCGCAGCAGGCGTTGGCGGCGTACAGCTCCCGGCTCTCGGCCAGCAGGAACGCGCCTTCTCCGCCCATGGAGACCAGCACATTCCGCGCACCCTCCAACTGGAGCTGATGGGCCAGCTCCACGGCCTCACCGTATTCGATGTCCTCCACGCCGAACAAGGTTCCCAGCTCCGTCAGATTCGGTTTGATTAAAAACGGGTGGCAGCTCAGGCATTGCCACAGGGCCTCGCCGCTGCAATCCAGCACCGTCATGCAGCCCGTCTCGGCAAGCTGCTGAAGGATCGCCACATACAGGGAGATATTCTGCGCCCAGCCGGACAGGACCACCGCGTCGCCGCGCTGCACGTCCTCCAGCAGCTCCAGCAGGCGCACCAGATCCCCCGCGCCCAATTCCGGCCCGCAGCCGTTGACCGCCGTCTCAACGGCGCCTCGGATTTTGACGTTAATGCGGCTCTGTCCCCGCTTCAGCTCCAAAAAGGTATTCGGGCAGCCCAAATCGTCCAGCAGGTCCCGGATCGTCTGCCCGATGCGCCCAGCGGCAAAGCCCAGCGCCCGGGTCTCCTGTCCCAGCCTTTGCAGGGAGAGGGAGACGTTGATGCCCTTGCCCCCAGGATAGATGGCCTCGCTGCGGGTCCGGTTGATCTGGCCCGGAACCAGGTCTGTTTCCACGGTATAGTCCAGAGAAGGATTGGTGGTAATGGTATATATCATAAATGCGCACCTGCTCTCTCTTCGAAATAAAATTAGTGTCAGGATATCATGAATCTCTTGGATTTGCAAGGTGTTTTGGAAAATAATTCCGCAATAGCAGGGCTTCCAGCCCTGGAAATTACCAAAATTTACGCCTTGCCCCGGCAGCGGGTATCCGGTATACTGTCGGATGGGGGGGCAGACCTCCCATTTTTATGGAAAGGAGCGGACAACGTGATAGGAAAAAAACTGCTGGGGGCGCTTCTGACGGCGCTTCTTCTTGCTTCACCGGCAGGGGCCGCCGAGACGGTGGTTACAGTGACGGTGGACGGCAGGGCCGTACCCGCGTACGCGGAGGATGGGGTGACTTATGTGCAGCTTTCCTCTCTGCTGGACGCGCTGGGCGGCTGGGAGACCCAATGGGATCACCACGCCCGGGTGGCAACGGCGGAGACGGACCTGTTTACGCTGGACGTACCCGCACAGCGCAGCTATGTGCTGGCCGATGGTTTTCCCTACGGCATCAGCCAGGGCAGTGTCATGCGCGCGGAGCGTACATATGTGCCCCTGCGCAGCATGGCGAACCTGCTGGGGGCCCAAGTCAATTTTTCCGGCTGGGACAGCCCGGTGACGGTGCGGGAGATCGAATCGTCGGATTGGACGGAGGAGGATCTCTATTGGCTCAGCCGCATCATCAGCGCCGAGAGCAAGGGCGAGAGCCTGGCCGGCCAGATCGCGGTAGGGAACGTCATCTGTAACCGCGTAGCGGCGGCGGAGTTCCCCAACACCATCCAGGGCGTAATTTTTGACCGGAAGAACGGCGTCCAGTTCGAGCCGGTATCCAACCAGACCATCTACGCCGAACCAACGGCGCAGAGCGTCCTGGCGGCGCGGCTGGTCCTGGCTGGGGTAGACACGGCGGGGGAGAGCCTTTACTTCTTCAACCCCTCCCTGTCCAAGGGAACCTGGGTAAGGGCCAACCGTCCTTATTATACCACAATTGGGTGCCATATGTTCTACCGGTAGCAAAAAGGCGGTCCTGCGGGGCCGCCTTTTTGCTGCCTAGGGCTTGTTTGATAAATGGCGGAATGACCAAAAGCGAGAGATTTTTTCGATGGACAAGGCAAATATGATTCCACAACGGCCCCGTCGAGGGGCCGTGTGGAATTCAATCGCGCATGGGCGCTCGATGCGCCCATTG
>CAJUNA010000023.1 GCA_910587645.1 uncultured Oscillospiraceae bacterium | reverse complement strand
TCTGGCAGCTTGCCTCAGACCAAACGCGATATCCGCCATAAAACAGCTTCTTTTATGCGATCCTTACAACATTGCCCTGATAAGGTCTCCGCTTTCTTTCAACATAGCCAGATTTCCTATGTTCTAATTCGGGAGTAATAGTGATAAGGAACAAATCTCAACTTAACTCGTCAGCTAGCAGTCCGTAGTGCGCAAGGCAAACAATCTATTTTAAGAGCGTGAGAGACTTGTTGCTGGAGTAATGACAGCCATTTCCGCTGCGTCCTTCGCTTTGCCGAAAAGGTGTAGACCAAAGTATAACTCTTCCGGCGAGAGCGCAGGGATATGGCTAAAAAGCGCCGCTGCGCTCCGTTTGACATCTTCCTCGTTTTGGGGGGAGGGGTGGAGTAGGCCCTATATAGAATTGATGACAGAATTATGAATTATTATATCATGTAGCATCTGTCCTTTTTTAGAGAAAAGAATAAAGATCAGCGGAATACCAAGCAGATATCGCGTTAAGGTTTTTATCGCGTTCCTTAGCAATGCACACCATAAAGTAAGGTCATGCTCATACTCAATATGCATCAGAATTTTACCAATCGTCCTTCTCACCGGCGACAGATCAAATGCGGAATATAATGCAACTTCGCTCACAAATGCGATAAAAAGTGAAAAGCAGAGCTGTTCTAAATTTATACCCAAAGAGCCCGGGTATTCAATGCTATGCTGGATAATCCCAAGTGGAGATAAAACTATCTGAAACGCGATAGCCGGCAAAATCTGAGGGTCAACATTTTTGCCAACAATATTGCCAAGGATCATATTACAGACAACGAACAAGGGGATGACCCCTAGAATGAAGTCAACTATGGCCGCAGTCATTCTTCTTCCCAACATAGCTTCACCTTTCCAAGTCGTAAACCCTGCCCGCAACCCTAAAGACGAAACAGGGTTGCGGGCAGTAATTGGCCTTATCTTATCGGCCTTCCAAGGGGTTCCAGCTGGAGATAGAAATTCTCAAGGCCGTGCGCATTTCCACTCACTTTCAACGGCAGAACAATGCGATAGCCGACTCCCGTTGTGACCGCAATATCGAATATGTCCCACCAATTATGGTCAGGCTTGAGCTCAAATGCGGAAACGGGGTCGCCCTCGATTTCATAATCGTAAAATCTTTCTTTATAACTGGCTAAAGTGGATAAATCCCAGGTAAATAGTTCTGTCAGGATCTTTACATTCGGCATCCCCAACCCGTTAAATGTGCTGACGCGCTTTACAACACTTGGCTTGGCCTTCAACGCTTTTATCGATGCGTTTAGGGCGAGGTTTCCTCCAAGGGAATGTCCGCAGATGTAGATATTGTAGCCGGAATAGTTGTTTACAATTTGCTCTGTAAACGCTTGCGCTGCGGGCGCCTGTGTGCTGATTCCCGTCATAACGTTAATGACGTCTGCGAATATCCAGTCGTCTATCCAGTCTATATCAATAAATCCATCATAAGACCCCTTCGAACCGCGGAAAGCCAGGATAATATTCTTATCCTTTTTGAGTGCTGCCGCATAGAATCCGGCACCACCATGCCAGGTATCAAGAACAGTCCATTCAACCATCTCACCGGCACTAGCTCCACTGCCCAAATTAATGGAAGATGATGTGTTTATTTTCGTTCCCCGTGCAAGATTGTTATAGGAAATTCCGGCGGCAATCGCTAGATCACGATCAGAAATATCCCATCGCCTGGGGTTACGGTCATCTTTATCCATGTATCCATCGTAATCGGTATCACATCGAACGGGATTGGACAAGTACTCCCAAACTGTTATGTGTGTTTTCCCTTGATAGTTCTCTACCGGCACATCATAGCGATTTGTTAAACTGCGTATATACGGAAGCATATCTACGACAACGCTTGTTCCCAGTTCCTGCGCGTCCGTCAGCCCATCCCCATCTGTATCGTTGAAATTTGCGTGATCAAGAGTATCGCTCAGCTTGACCGCTTGGAAATCATCAAGGAATACCCATTCTCCGTCCGCATTGGTCATCTCGCCAATTTTATCCGCAAGTTGCAATAAAATATCGCTGAAATCTCCGTAAATATATCCGTATAAGCCATCGGTCATTCCAACCAGATCCCGATAGAGACTTTCACTATACGATATGGCAGATACAATGATGCTGTCATTGTTCAGCAGCCGTATCATTTCATCCATACCGGAAATGCCATACTGGTTATCAACCTTATAACCTGCATCAGTTACAAGAATGATAAATTTAGCCGCATCACCGCGCCAGTCAAGCCTACGCGCCATTTCTAATCCATCAATCGGGGTTTCCGGATTATCACCGCCACCACCAACAGAAAGATGGTTTACTTCGTCCCGGAGGATGCCTACATTCGTGAACCAGTTAGATGTGATATTTTTGTGATGTTTGGTGCTATCTAGTCCATCCACGGTTATATCACGGAATTCAATCAGCGCAAAGTTCGCGTCTACATTGTAGTCACTCACCAATTTTTCGGCAAACGCATTTACATTTTCCTTTACACCATAAATAGCGCCGCTCATGGAACCAGTTGTATCAATGACAAAGACCACGTCAGCTTTTCCCGTAGCTTCAGAACTTGCCGCAAGCGGTCGTGCCACAGAAACTATTCGTGTTCCTGCCGCAGATGTATCGTCCACTACCTGTTCTATGACATTCCCATCGTTGTCATAGAGATAATCAATCTCTGTATCTTCCGAGGAAGTGCCTACTGTCGTATCCGGAACTGGTTCCGCCGCAGGAGAGATAATATTGTCCAGAACGTTAATGCCAAGTCCTTTCAAAAACTCATCTAGGTCAAGCACGAAATAAGTTCCGCTTCCTACGATCTGACCGGAAAGCTTGTCTTCGTCTATGTAAGTATCAATGATTTCCAAACCATTTTCGCCAAATGAAGCGATGGTCAGGCTATTCATCGATCCCGTATAGGTTTCGTTATACGCAAACGAAAGTGTTAGCGGTGTGGTTTCATAATTTGTTGACAATTCTATAATATCGCTCAAAGCCGCACGATTGTCATTAAATACGCTGGTGGATGATTTCTCAAGGATTATATTTTTTTCTATATCACCGGGAACGTTGCCTTCCACCAACGGAACCAGCCAGTTGTCACTATCAAGCAATGCCTGATCCTTAATAGAATTTGAAGCGACTTGGTTAAATGTTCTCTCCGCATCGGGTGTGTGACCGTCAGTTTGGGGATTCATAGGGTCTAACCCAAGCTTTATTTCCTCTCCGTCTGTCAGCCCATCGCCGTCAGAGTCCGCAACCAAGGGGTTTGTCGCGTAGATATTGACTTCTTCGCTGTCAGTCAGGCCATCAAAATCTGAATCCACAGCGGTAGGCAAGGTTCCTAACTGAACTTCTGTTATATTGCTAAGTCCATCGCCATCTTCGTCACCGTCCGCATCACGAATACCGTCATTGTTCGTATCATATTTAGTGGGATCTGTGCCCACAATGATAAGTTCTTGATAGTCCGTCAACCCGTCTCCATCAGAATCATCCGTATCTTTTGATAATCCCAACGCCTCCTTTATTTCTTCTGGAATTGCCGGGGGAGATTCCGGTCCAGTGTTCTCTATCCATTTCGCATAAAGGTCAAAATTCCTGGTAACCGGGCTACTAAAACTATATGCTGTGGTTGTCGCGGCATCAGTATACCAACCGTCAAATATATATCCGCTTCGTGCCGGTACTGACGGCGCAGAGACTGCCCCGCCGTAGACTACAGAAGATGTAGTATGGACGGCATCCGTCCCATCATTCATGTAAAATGTCACGGTATAGAATGTAGTGCTGGGAGGGACGTAGCCGTCACTACCGGAGTTACCATCGCCACCCGAACTGCTGCTCCAATGCGCGTACAGAGTCAGATCTGAGGTGATACCTGTCTTGAAATCAAACTGCCTGCCGCCGGACTTCTCAACGTACCAGCCGCTGAAAGAGTACCCGCTGCGGCTGGGGTTGGTGGGTTTGCTGACGGTATCGCCCTCCTTAACGGTTTTTACATCGTACCGGGTATCGCTCCCATAGTTCAGGTTAAATGTGACAGTATAGGTTTTTTCGATGGCCGTATCCGGTGCAGGTGTGCTATTGGCCTTGTCCGCGATGTTCTGGCAGAAACGCATCAGGATCATCGCGGCCTGCGCACGGGTGGCGTTGCCTTTCGGAACCAGCGTGTTATTGCCGGTGCCGGAAATCAAGCCGTTCCCGATGGCCCAGCCCATGGGCTCTACCGCGTAGGAACTGACCTGCGCCGCGTCTGCGAAGCCCGTGATGCTGCCTGCCGCAGCCGTATCGTAGCCCTTGTACATCGAATAGCGGTTCAGGATAGCCACCATCTGCTCACGGGTAATGGGGTCATTGGAACCGAACAGGCCGTTGCCGTAGCCGCCAACGATCCCGTTTGCACTTGCCCAGGAGACCGCATCGGAGTACCACTGGCCGGCCGGAACATCCGTGAAAGCTGTGCCGGTGGCGGCAGGCGTACCTTCCATGCGGTGCAGGATGGTTACGATCATGCCTCTCGTGGTGGTGCTGTCAGGCGAAAATGTGGTGGTGCTGGTGCCGTTCATCATACCTTTTTCGTAGACGTACTGAACCGCATCGTAACACCAGTCCGTTGTGTTCACATCCGTGAACGGGAGATTGCCGCCAGCCGCGAACGCCGTGCCTGGGATTAAACCCAACACAAGGCATAGAGACAGCAACAAGCTGAGGATACGCTTTGTTTGCTTCATGCCATTCGCTCTCCTTTCAATTTCTGGGGGGCTTTCAATTATATAGGCAGAATTTAGCCTATTAAATTTATTTTAGCATAACAATCCATATAATTCAAGTAAATTTGTAGTGTTTGGACATTCCCCGATGACCGCTACAGCTTGACAATCCCCATAGCCCGAATTATAATGAATGGACTGACGCCGGAATGACTCCGGCAGTAAGGGATGGGATAGATTATGAGGAATGAACGCAAGGTTGTTTTGACCTCGGACGCCTTTGTCACGGCGCACGAGAAATGCTGGCGTTTTGATGCATCGTATAGGCTGCGGATCCTGCTCCGCAGCGGGGAGGGGATCCCCTTTGACAGCGCAAAAAGCATCCGGCGGACTCCACTGAAGACCGGACTGGGCGCGGGGGAGCGTGTGTGCTACGGGGAATTTCCGGGATACGGAACGCTCTCCTTCGAGACCCGGGTGCTGGTCAATTCCACCACAGGCTTTGTGGACTGCACCTTTGTCCCCGGGGACATGGCGGGGCTGGATGTGACGGAGATCTGTTGGCCGGCCCCTCTGGCGGCGGATGAGGAGGGCTCTTATGCTGTGCTCAACACCATGCAGGGGCAGCTGCTGCCTGTGGACTGGCCCGCGGAGGTGGGGGAAAAGCTGCCCTTCGGCGGGCAGATGGGCTCGGAGTCGGCCTATATGCCCTGGTGGGGCGAGATCACGCCCCAGGGTGGGTATCTGTGCTATGTGCGGCAGAGCTGGGACAGTGCCTATACGGTCAAGCATCCTGCCGGAGGCCCTACCAGGATCGCGGTGCGCCATCTGCCTTCCCTGGGGGAAATGCGCTATGCCCGCACGGTAACGTACTGCTTCGTACCCGCCGGAAGCGACTATGTGACCCTCTGCAAATTGTACCGTGAGATCGCGGACGAGGAGGGAAAGCCGCGTACGCTACGGGAAAAGGCCGCCCAAAATCCCAATGTGGCGAAGCTGATCGGCTGCTGCGTCATGCACGTGGAGGGCAAGACCCATGTGACCGAGGGCTCTTACTACTATGATAAGGAACATCCGGAGAGGAATGACCGCCTGGTTCCCTTTTCCCATTGGACCGAGCGCGTCCGGTTTTTGAAGCAAAAAGGTGTGGACCAGCTGTATCTGCATCTGGACGGCTGGGGACAGCCCGGCTATGACAATCAGCACCCGGACTACCTGCCGCCCTGTAAAGAGGCCGGCGGCTGGGAGGGGATGAAGGAACTCTCGGACACCATGCGGGAGCTGGGATATATGTTTGGCGTCCACGACCAGTACCGGGATTATTATATGGATGCCCCTACATACGACACGGACAACGCGGCCATGAGCGTGGACGGTACGCTCTTTGAGCTTGCCCGCTGGGCGGGCGGACGGCAGAATTTCCTCTGTGCCTCCCTGGCCCTGGACTATGTGCGCCGTAATTTTGAACAGCTTTTTGCCAACGGCATCCATCTGGAGGGGACTTACCTGGATGTGTTCACCTGCAACGAGCTGGATGAGTGCGTCAATCCCCATCACCCCATGACCCGCAGGGAGTGCATTGACGCCCGCAATCAATGCTTCCACTATTTGAGCGCCCACCAGATCGCGCCTTCCTCCGAGGAAGTCAATGACTGGGCGGTAGGAGCGCAGGTCTTCTGCCACTGGGCACCCTATATGGAGGGTTGCGCGATCCCTGTGCCCCTGTACAATCTGGTATACCATGACTGCGTCATCATACCGTGGATGATGCCCGCCGGACACTGGGGGATCCCGGAGGGGACGACCGGTTTCCTGCACGCTCTTCTCAACGGCGGCATGGGGTATATGGACGAGTACGCGGAGGGCGAGGAGCTGGAGGAAAATATCCGCCAGTGGAAGGTCATCCGTGAATTGCAGCGGCATGTGGCCATGGAGAAAATGGTGGACCACAAGTTCCTGAACAGCGACCGCAGCGAGCAGCGCACCGTCTTCTCCGATGGCACGCGGGTGATGGTCAATTTTAAAGAGAACACATACCGGATCGATTATCCGGAGGCTTCTTAAGCAAGGGGTCATGAAATGAGCACTCTGACGATGACAACATAACCATCCTGCCCTACACGTTGCAGGCCGGTGTCCTCGTAGGCGATCTCCGGTCCCCACCTGAAAGCATAGCCGCCCATACCGCTGATAGCCCAGGAGGAACCCCTGCTTTTTTCCTTGTTGTACTGTCCTGCGATGGCAGTCAGATCCTCTTCCACCAATCCATCCAACCCATGCTCCAGCACGAAGTTGAGAACGCAGGCGCAGAAGGTGTCCCCGGCCCCAGTGGTTTCGATCGTCCCGCCCAATTTGCAGGCAGGGACGAACACCCGCTTATCCTCATAATAGGAGCAGCTTCCTTCCGGCCCCGCCGTCACGTTGAATAGGCGAATGTTGGGGTACTGCCGCCGCAGGGCGGCCGCGCCCTTATCGAGATTCGTCTCCCCGGTCATAAACTCCAGCTCATTGTCCGCGATCTTCAAAATATCGCACGAAGAAGGAAAAGTCCCTGTCGCCATTGGACAGCTTCTTGACAAAAGCCAGGGTAGTCCGCGCGTTCCGGTCCGTTACCAGATAATCCCCGCAAATCCCGGCTTCCTCTACCACGGCGCGAAGCTGCTGGCCAAACATATCGTCCCCCACTTTGCCTGCAAAAGCGCAGCTCCGCCCCAACTTTCTCAGCATCGCCAGCACGTTGCAAGGCGCGCCGCCGGGGTTGGCCTCGAAGAGGGGATTGTCCTGACGGCTGAAGCCGTTTTCCGTAAAATCGATCAGCAGTTCCCCCAGAGCAACCACGTCAAAGGTTTTCTCCGCCATGCTTCACGCCTCCTCATCAAACACCAAATCGTATTTCTCTACATCCATCAACACCGAACCGCCGGCCTCAAAGCTGATGGCATCCGCCTCCTGGCGGGTGTAGATCACCGCGCTGGCCGCCTGCTCGCCATCGTTGACGAAGACCTCCAGGCTGAAGCGGTCCAGCACCAGACGCAGCTTGATCTCTCCGTCCCTGGGACGAACAAAGAAGCTGCGGGTATGGACGATGTCGTGGGGCAGGCCGCTGCGGGTCCGGTCGATCTTGACGGTCCCCTGGTCGGGGCGGTAGCGGATGATGGTCTCATGCTCCCCGTCCTTGGCCACCCGGATGCGGAACCAGCGGTAGGAATCCTTCCCAATGGGCCGGACGGTGACCGTCATGTCCAACATCCTTCCTTGAATGCCGGGCAGGTTAACCTCGCCGCTGACGGGAATGTTGTGGTGCATGACGCGCGGACCGCGATAGTTCTCCAGCTCCCGCATGGGTATCTGATACAGCCACCCGTCTTTCACGGACAGCTCACGGGGCAAGGTCATCTGCCCAAACCAGCGGCAGTGATAGGGCTTCGCCCCCACAGTAGACCAGTTCTGCATCCAGGCAATCATAACGCGCCGCCCGTCCTCTGTAAGCAGCGTCTGGGGGGCGTAGAAGTCCAGACCGTAATCAATAGCCTGCACGAACTGCCGGACAAACCCTTTCCCGTCAGGGTCGTATTCTCCGATGAGGCACACTGTGCCATTGCCCGCGTGGAACTCCAGCCCCACGGGCTGCATCTCCTGGGGGCTGGTGAGCAGGACCTGCTTCCCGTCCAGCGGGAAGAAATCCGGGCACTCCCACATTTTCCCGTACTGGTTATGGCAGGCATCCAGGGCGCGGACGAACGCCCACTTCCGGCCGTCCCCGCTGCTGTAGAGCAGGATGGCCCCGCTGCCGTCTGCGGCGCGGTTGCCGATGACGGCGTAATACGTCCCATCTTCCGCCCGCCAGATCTTGGGGTCCCGGAAGTCCACCGTGCTGCCGCCCTCCGGCAGATCCTTGCCGGTCAGGACCGGGTTCAGCTCGCATTTGTCGTAATCCACGCCGTCTCCGATGGCGATGCACTGGGTCTGGATATCCCGGATGAATCCATCGGCATCGCGCCCCCGCTGGACGCCGGTGTACATGAGCATCTGCCGTCCGTCGGGCATCTCCACCGCGCCGCCGGAGAAGCACCCCGCCGCGTCGTAGCCGCAGTCCGGGGCCAGGGCGGCGGGCAGACGCTCCCAGCGGATCAGGTCCCGGCTCTTCACGTGTCCCCAGTGCATGGGCCCCCACTCGTTGGAATAGGGGTGGTACTGATAAAAAAGATGGTACTCCCCCTTGTAGAGAGAGAAACCGTTGGGGTCGTTCATCCAGCCGATGGTGGGAGTCAGGTGGAAGGCGGGCCGTTCCCCGGAGGGGATGTGGGGGCCGTACTGGGCCTCGAAGGCCCGGGCTTTCTGAAGGGCTTCGCTGGTCATATCATGTTTCCTCCTCAATCACTTCAAATGATATTCCAAATACCGATCATATTCCGTATCTGCAAATTCACCTATGATGTATGCCGCATCTAAACATCCCATGCTGAAATAAAACGAAATCGTATCATGGGATGGAATCGCCGAAATAAAAACTCTATCCGCGCCCTTGCGCTTCGCGTGCCGGCAAATCTGTTGGAACAGTTTTTTTCCGATCCCTTGCCGCTGCCACCGGTTATCGATGAAAAGCATGGTCAAATTCGCATATTTTTCCGGTCTGCTCATCAGGATTCCGTCTAAAGACGCAAAACCAATCATCCGGCCATTTACGAAAGCTCCGGCAGCAGCGCCGCCTCGCTCTATCTGCTGCATCAAATATCCTGGAATCCAAATCCGTTTGTCGTTGTCCCACTCCCGTATTTCGTCAGTTTTTATCCATTTATAACCGTTTCCATCCTTCACCCATTTGTCAGATATGACCTGTCTGTGCTGAAAGCCAGCCAGCATCTGCGGGTGGAGGTCCGAAGGACGCAAGAACCTGATTACGATACCATCGGTCAATTTCCTCACCTCGTATTAAAGCTCCAGCTTACGCGCCTGCTCCACTTCCATCCAAGCCAGGACGCGCTCTATCTTCGCGGCATCCTTCCGACTCGTTTCGACGGCCCGGACCGTATACCACCAGAAAGGGCGCAGATACCGGTAGAGCAGCGGCGCGGCGTCTGCTTCCGCCTGGTTGAACGTGTAATGTTTTTTTATGATCTCGAGATTTTCTATGAACAGAGTAAACGCTTTTTCTTGCAGCTCTCCGTCGTAGAGCATATTTTTCTCATCATCCTCAAAATTGACGAAGGACTCCCGGAACAGCATATTGAGCACCGTCTCCCGCCCGCTCAGATTGAAGTCCAGCACACCCACAAGCCGTAAATCCTCATCCAGCAGTACATTCCCCCCGCCCATATCCGCCTGAAAAACGGAGGCGGGAAGCTGCTGGTAAACGCGGGACAGCGCGGCCTTGTTCTCCAGAAAGGCATCCCAGATTCGTTGGAAGCGGTTTCTTTGTTCCGGGAACTCCTTTTCCATCATCTTCTTGACGCGCAGAGCGCACTCCATAACCTCATCATCGTCCTCGGACGGGTCAAAGGGCTCCAGGATGCAGTACGCCGATGGGAAGTCCACAAAGCCCCACCTTTGCGCGCCCGCCTGCGCCGTCAGGCGGAGGGCGGCCTCCTTGTACACACGCCGGCCGTCCTTCCAGATACGCCGCTGGTCAAACTGTTCCGCCGTCCGGTAGGCGGAGTATTCCTCCGCGAAAACAACGCAGGGCAGACCGTGATATTCTACCGCTTCGGTAAATTTTCCCTTCCGGTTGGGTATAATCCGAGGACAATAGCAGCCGATGGAGCGGTAGGCTTCGATTGCCTGCCGCCAGCCTTCCACCCGGAGAGGCGTGGTAAAGGCGTTGTGTGCGATCTTGATAACCAGCCGCAAATCTCCCCAGTCCGCAATGACTATCTGCCGGAAGTCCGACAGGCCGCAGCTGTGATCCGACAAGTCATAGTGCAGCGGAGAGCGGGCGTCGTAGAGTGTAAAAATATCTTTTATATCCATCGCAGTTTTTGTAAAAAAAGGGGACGGCCCGGGGCCGCCCCCTTTTCAAGAGAGAAAGGTGTAGTGTTATGCGTTCTTATTCCGCAGCGGCATACCGGTCATAGGCGTTCTTGTAGACCTCCAGGATCTGGTTCATGCCGTAGGTGTCGATCAGATCCTGCTTGTAGGCTTCCCACTCGGCGTCGCTGGGTCCGCCGTCCCGGAACCAGAGGGCTTCCTGCTCCTTGACGTGGTTCTCAAAGTCGGGCCTGTAAAGATCCAAATCGTCCAGCTCGCTCTGGGTGAACACGCAGTCCACGGGATAGAAGGTGAAATCATCCACATACTTGAACCAGAAATTCTGGAGATCGTCCAGACGCTGGAGGGCGCGTTCCTCCATGTGGAAGACGTTGGTGTAGTACTCAGAGAGGATCAGCTTGGGGCCCTGGACCTCGCTGGCGGCTTTCAGTTCACCGGCGGACTTGCCGAACTTCTCCCGGGCTTCCTCATCGGTGATGGAGACGTACATGCCCTGGGCATCCTTCTCCTCATGGAAGTACACGCCGATAGGACCATACTGGAGCTGCATGACATTCTCGCCGGTATACCACTGGTCGTAGAACTTCAGCAGGTTGGCAGGACTTTCGCAGGCCTTGGTAATAGACAGCATCCCGGAGTTGACGGCGGAACCGGCGGACTTGATGGTCACAGTGCAGGTACCGTCGGGACCCTTCAGCGGAGGCAGGTAGACGTAATCGGCGGCGTGATCGGCCATCAGCTCGTTAATCTCCCACCAGGTCGCCACGCCCACGTAGCCCTGGGCGCACTTGGCAAGGTACTGTTTGTCATCCTGGCTGAAAACCTCGATATCGATAAGGCCGTCGGCGTACCAGTCATGGTAGTAGGTGATGGCCTCGCGGTAACCGTCGCTGACGCAGTCGAAGACCACTTCCTTGTCCTTAGTCAGGCGCAGGTCAGCGCATACGTCAGACCAGTTGGTCAGGCCGAAGGGGGCGTAGAAGATGTTCTGACCCCAGCACCACTGATCGAATCCGAAGGACATGGGAATGGTGGAGCCCGCGTCCGCGCCGTACATCTTGTGGGCCATGTCGTTGTCCTTGAACGCCTGGAGGGCGGTTCTCAGCTCCTCGACAGTCTCAGGGACTGCCAGCCCCAGGTCGTCCAGCCACGCCTTGTTGATCATGGAGAACTGCTGGATGGAATGGATGGAGTAGTCGTCGGCAGCGCCGGTGGCGCCGGTGCCCATCATCTCGGCGGCAGGCAGGCCGTAGATCTTTCCATCGTCCTGGGTGATAGCGGCCTTGATCTGGGGATACTTCTCCAGGATGGCGGAGAGGTTGGGCATTATGCTGGCATCGGTGACGTAGGGCGTCAGGTCGATGAAGGTGCCGCCCCGGCCATAGCGGCCCAGGTCATAGTTGGACCAGCCCACGGCCTGCACAGCATCGGGCAGCTCGCCGCCGGTCAGGCGGATGTTGACCTGCTCGCCCAGGGAGTCGCTCATGGTCTCCCAGTTGATCTTGATGCCCGCGTTCTCCATCATGGCGTTGAGGACCGGATTGTCGTCATAGCCGCCGGAGAGGGCGGAGATGCCGGAAATGATGTTGAATTCCGTCTGGTCGGTGTTGGTATTGGGCTCGCCGCTATTGGCGGGGCCGTTGTTTCCGCCGCCGCAGGCGGTCAGCAGAGCCAACAGCATCACAGCTGCCAGAGCAAGAGACAATAATTTCTTCATGATGATTCTCCTTTTTGATTTGTTTCAAGCTTCACAACGATTTTGCTGAACTTCGCAAAATATTTGCTCCATAGAGGCTTAACCCTTCACGGCTCCGGCCATGAAGCCCTTCTCAAAATATTTCTGGACATAGGGATACGCGATGAGCATGGGCACAGCCGCCACGATCATGGAGCAGAATTTGATAAGCTCCGTCTGCTTGTTCAGCTCGGCGTAGCCGCCGGAGATCATGCTGGCCTGCTCGCTGGCTGCGCTGGATTTCATCAGGATGCCCCGCAGTACCAGAGGCAGGGGCTCGCCCTTACCCCCCAGGTAGATCATGGCGGTGAACCAGTCGTTCCAGTAGGCCACCATGGCAAACACCGCCTGGACTGCCAGAATGGGCATGGACAGGGGAATGACCACGCTGAGGAAGGTGCGGAACTTGGAGCAGCCGTCGATCTCGCTGGCCTCCACCAGATCGTGGGGGATGCTGTTCTGGAAGTAGTTGCGGACGATGATCATGTTGCCCACGCCCACCCCGCCGGGGAGGAACAGGGCCCACATGCTGCCCATCAGCCCGGTATCCCGGACCACCAGATAGGTGGGGACCAGCCCGCCGCCGAAGTACATGGTGAACACGAAGAACAGGCTGATCCACTTCCGTCCCGGCAGATCCTTCTGGGCCAGGGGATAGGCGGTGATGTAGAGCATCACCACGGAGAAGATGGTGCCGATGACGGTGTATTTCACAGAATTGAGGAAGCCGGAGACGATCTTCGGGTCTGCGAACACCGCCTTATAGCCGTCAAAGGTGAAGCCGCTGGGCAGCAGGAAGGTCTTCCCTGCGTACACGTCGTAGGGGTCGGAGAAGGAGGCTATGAGGACATAGTACAGAGGGTAGGCCACGATCAGCAGGACTACGGTGCAGATGGTTACCAGGATGATATCACTGGCCTTGTCGGACATACCGGTAGATTTTGATTTTCTCATATTCCGCCGCCCCCTTTTACACAAACTGCACGTCCGAAGCCTTGGACGCGATCTTGTTGACGATGATCAGCAGCACAATGTTAATGGCTGTGTTGAACAAGCCCACGGCGGTAGAGTAGCTGTACTTGGCCTGCTCAATGCCCTGCTGGTAGACATAGACGGCAATGACATCGCTGGTGGCCTTGTTCAGATCGGTCTGGAGCAGCCAGACCTTTTCAAATCCCACGTTCATGATGCCTCCGGCGGCCATGATGAGGTTCAGGATCGCCATGGGCAGCAGCTCCGGGATGTCAATGTTCAGGATCCGCTGGAACACCGAGGCTCCATCCATCTTGGCCGCCTCATAGAGGCCGGGGTCCACATTGGCCAGAGTGGCTAAGTAGATGATACAGCCCCAGCCCGCGTCCTGCCAGATGCCGGAGGCGATGTAGATGGTCCGAAAAGCCTCCGACTGGGTAAGAAAGTCGATCTGCGTACCCAGAAGCAGGTTCAGCAGGCCGCCGGTAGGACTGAGGAAGATCTTGATCATACCGCAGATGACCATAACGGAGATAAAATGGGGCGCGTAGAGGACGGTCTGTACCACCCGCTTGAACTTGTGGAACCGCACTTGGTTGATGATGAGGGACAGGATGATGGGGATGGGGAAGCTCCACAGCAGGCCATAGAAGCTGATGAGTACCGTGTTCTTCATCATCCGCCAGAAGGTGGGCGCCTTGAAGAACCGGGTGAACCAGTCGAAGCCCACCCACCGGCTGGCCGTGAAGCCCAGGTTGGGATCGAAGTCCCGGAAGGCGATCTGGATGCCGTACATGGGGATGTACTTATAGACAACTGTCAGTACCACGGGGATCAGCAGCAGCGCGTAGAGCTGCCAGTTGTCCAGGAACCGTTGTCCCAGCGTCTTCCCGGAACGCTGGGACAGGGCGGCGGAGCCCGCCGCCGAGATTCGGACGGGAGTTTCGCTTTTTTTCATTTGACTCACTTCCTTAAACACATAGCTTGTCGCTGGGAAAGGAGACTGCGATGCGGGGAGATTGTCTTTTGCAGGGTGCGCGCCGGCCGCGTAGCTCGTATAACGTTTCGTTACTTCAGCTAAATTTAAGCAGCCCACAAGCTGCCAGAAATCTGTGAAACGTTATGCGCCTGTTGTGGCTATCTTAGCAAATGTCCCGCCTCACTGTCAACAGGTTTTTTCCGATTTCTTTAAGTTCATCAGCTCAAACAAACCGTTTGGCTGATTTTTGTTAATTATACCAAAACATAACGTTTCATGAAAAATTCGTGAAATTTCTCTTTACATTTCATCACTGCTTCTGCTATGATACAGACAGACAAGGCGCGGGGCAGTCCGTCCGCGTATTGTATATGAAACATTTCACTTAGGAGGCGGATATGAAAAACGCTATGCCGACGATGAAGGACGTGGCCCAGGAGGCCGGTGTGGCACTGGGGACCGTGTCTAAGGTATTCAACGGCATCCCCGTGGGGGAGAGCTACAGAATAAAGGTGGAGGAAGCCGCCCGGAAGCTGGGATATCAGGTCAACCAGTACGCCCGGGGACTGAAAACAAACAAAACCAATATGGTGGCGGTCATCCTGCCGGGAGTGGACCACCCATTTTTCGCCGCCTTGGCACAGCACATCTGTACGGCCCTGGCCCGGCGGGACTACCGGATGCTGCTGTATGTCACCGCCTCCAATCCGGAGATCGAGCAGAACTGCGTCAACATGGTCCGGCAGAACAAGGCGGACGGCATCATCGGACTGACCTATAACCCCCTGGCGGTGGACGAGGAGCTGCCTTTTGTGGGCATCGACCGCAGCTTCCGGGCGGACATCCCCTGTGTAGCGGCGGATAACTACGGCGGAGGCCGTCTGGCGGCGGAGAAGCTGCTGGAGCTTGGATGTACGCATCTGGCTTTCCTCCGTACCGGCTCATCCAGCCCCAGCGAGACAGACAAGCGGGGGGACGGCTTCGAGGCCGTCTGCCGGACCCGGCAGATCCCCTGTGAGGTCCTGCGCCGGAACGACGGCGAGGACGGCCCGGAGGTGTTTCGGGAGTTTCTGCTTGCGCATATGGCGGAAGGGAAGCTGGATATTGACGGCATCTTCTGCTCCACAGACCTGCTGGCCTGGAGAATACAGAATATATTGGCGGAGCTGGGACTTCGGGTGCCGGAGGATGTGCAGATCATCGGCTTTGACGGCATCCGGCGGTTTGGAGGCGAGGAGCTGTACTGCTCGACCATTATACAGCCCGCCGAGAAGATGGCGGAAACCTGCGTGGATCTGTTGCTGGCAAAGGACCGCTCCAATATTCCGGCTCTGGTGTGTCTGCCTGTCAGCTACGCCCCCGGCGGGACGACGCGGGAATAGGGAACGGTTATGGCAAGCGAATATCTGAAGAAGAAATACCGGGATGTCAAGCCGGACGCGCCTCTTGAATTGACAAAGACGGAGAAGTGGAAAAATTGGTGGCATTACTATAAATGGCATGTGGGGATCGCACTGGTACTTCTGGCAATCACTGGAAGCATTATGTGGAACACACTCAGCCGGGCAGAACCGGATTATAAGATCGCATACGTGGGGAGCAGCCGTCTGCCGGAGGACACCGCCGCCGCCCTGGAGGCCGCTTTCGCCTCTCTAGGGGAGGATCTGAACGGAGACGGGAAAATCGCCGCCGTCCTGACGCAGTATGTCTCCGACAGCAGGGCTCCCGACATGTCCGCTGCGGCTCAGGTTTCTTTGATGGGAGATATTCTGGAATGCGAGAGCTACTTCTTCCTGCTGGAGGACCCGGAACAGTTTCAGCGGGACTATCATTCCCTCCGCCGCCTGGACGGCTCCCTGCCTGAGAAGGGGGAGGATTCTCTGGAAGGAATCTGCCTGGTCTGGGAGAACTGCCCGGTGTTAGCGGGATTTGAGCTTGGCGAATACGCTTACGAATGGATGGGCAGTACGGTAACCGGCAGCAGCCAAGAGCTTGTTTCTGCTTTACATCTGGCCCGCCGGGGATTCTGGACGGAAAAAACTTCTGCATATTCAGAAGGCTGTGACGCTCTGTGGAGCAAATTGACGGAAGGAGCGGTTTCATGAAAAGGTATATTTATGCGTTGCTGCTGGCGGGATGTATCTGTCTGGCGGGGTGCGCTCAGTCCGTTCCCCGGCAGGCGGCGGACGGTGCGGTCTGGGATGAACACTGGGTGAGCGTTGGGAACGTGATCGGTATAGATACGCCCGAAGGACTAACTCCCCGGGAGAACAATGACGCGCTGACTGCCAACGGTATGTATTACGCCACTTGGTCTATTGGCGAGGCGGAGCCTTATACCAACGAGGACGGCGATGAGGCCCAGCTCTATGACGCGCAGGTCTATGTCCTGCTGGCAGGCTATAACGAAGCTGAAAAGGCCAGGAGCAGCGCGGCGGAGTGGATGGATATGGCCTCCAGCCAGTATGCAATAGAGGGGACCTCTATGGAGACCTATAATGGCCAGGAATTTACAGTCATCACCTATACCTACGAGTCGGACACAAATCCCTACGCCAGGGGCGCGTCAGCCTTTGGTGTGTACCGGAACTATGCAATCAGTGTGGAGCTGTCCTGCCAGGAAAAATTTGATGGCAGCGCGTGGGAAATTCTGGCAGGCTTTCTGTCGAACTGCCACTATGCTGCATAAGGAGGGATGACTCATGGGGCTGCTGTTTCCTGAAGATCCGCACTATAATGAGAACGAGCGGCAGACAGGCTTTTACCGTTACCGCCAGCTGCTGTCCAACCGGTTTGGCCAGTGGTGGAAGATCAATCTGCTGACTCTGGTGGGTTTTGCGCCGCTGGCGGCGGGAATATTTTATGCCGTCGCCGTATCCAGCATCCTGGTGCTTCTTCCCTGCTCCATCGCAGGCGGCGCGATTGCGGGGCCGTTTTTGGCTGGGATGTATGACGCTGTCCTGCGGGGCCTGCGGGACGATCCGACCCCCTGGTTGGACGGCTGGAAGCGTTCCTGGCGGCAGAACTGGCAGGGAAGCATGCTTTTAGGTGCGGTAATGGGACTGTTTGCGGGACTGTACGCCTTTATGGGGATGCTGTTCTGGTGGGCGGAGACAGGGCCGTCCATGGGGACTATAGGCATATATCTGGCAGGGCTGCTGCTGATCCTGGTGGCGAATACCCTGCTCTGGCCGCAGATCGTGCTGTTCCGGCAGGCTCCAGCCATCCGGCTGCGCAATGCGCTGCTGTTTCTGATCAGGTACTTCTGGCGGGTCATGGGGACTGGTATTTTGCAGCTGGCGCACTGGGCGGTCTATGTGCTGTTTGCACCTTGGACGCTGCTCCTGCTGCCGGTGACCGGCGTATGGTACATCGTGTTTCTTTCACAGTTTTTGGTTTATGGGCAGATGGACGAGGCCTTGCGGATAGAGGAACTCTATGATGAAAACAAATGAAGTGTAAGTTAGTTGTTGAGGAACATAGTAAGGAGATAGTGGCAGACTATGTATCTGACTGTAAGCTTACACAGTAAAAAAGAGTCACGCGGAAAAAGTCCATTGACTTTTTCCGCGTGATTTAATCGTACCGGCTCCCCCGTCCCACATTGTACCTCTTTGTGGGTATTCACTTGTACTAATTATGCTATAAAGGCATACGTTCGCTGTTGTCTCCACCCCTGCTGGGGACGGCATTAAGACGGTACAGGGAAATCTCGGACACGCTACGGCGGCGTTTACGCTGGACGTATACGGCCACATCACCGACCAGATGAAGTGGGATAGCGCGGACAGGATGCAGTAGTATATTGAGCGGATGAAAAAGAGCAGTTGAAGTGGTTGCGGCATACCCCTTGCAGAAAAATATCTGTAAAGGGTATTTGCTAGGGTATAGAGATATCCCGCCACTTCGAAACCGAACTTTTTGTGCAAGAAACCCGCTAAAGGCAAAGAAAAATCCCCGCATTCTCAAAGAACACGGGGATTTGCCACTGGCACGCCGTGAGGGATTCGAACCCCCGGCCTTCTGGTCCGTAGCCAGACGCTCTATCCAGCTGAGCTAACGGCGCGTACCACATTAAGTAGCTTATGTATATTACCACACTTTTTTTAGAAATGCAATAGAAAAAGCAAAATTTTTTCTAATATTTTTTGAGACGGACTCTTCTTGTCTCTCGTCTCAAAATGGCGACTGCATTTCAAGCATAGCGGGGCCTCTGTGCAGTCGGGATTGTATCTCTCACTGCTGGGTTGTCCCCATTGTAGCAAGCTATATGGGTGTGGACGCACTCCGGAATTTTTGCTGAACCGGAAGCCCATAAAAATGCTTGTTTTGGAGTCTCCCTAAACCCGGCTCTTTGAGACAAAGTGATATGCCCCCTACAAGACAGGCAACGAAATAGTAAACTCTGTCCGGTCAGGGCCGCTCCATGGCTATCGCGGAAAAATACAACCCTCGTTCTAGAAACCTTGTGCTGAACTGAGCAAAGGAGGATCATTGTCATAGAAAATCTCTGAACGAGACCGGGGGACATCTATGGTGGATCGGAACCCCCTTCTGGAAAAGGTGAAAATGGGCGGCTGGCCAGGCTGGTGAAGAAGATCCATGTTGAGAACCCAGATAAGGACTATCGGCGTATCCAGGACGATCTGGCGTATTATTACAGTGCACCTGTAAACGACAAGCGGGTTCTCCGCATTCGCCGCATTCTGGGTATCCGGTTCACCAGCAAATATGCCTGACACGGCTGGATCCGGCAGGTCTCGGAAGCGAGGCGGAATCTTGGCCATTTCCAGTTACGTTGATCCAAAGCAACCCAGACATGCAGTCTGGCAAATATATAACGAGCGCCACCCTGTAGAAAGTCTCTTTCTTAAACTCAAAACAGCCGCTGTTTTGCTAGATATCGTCTAAACAGGTTAAGCGCAGATAGCAGCCCAAATAGCGATACAACGGACGTGTAGCGCAGCAATAAAAGCATCTGAGACCTTGGCATAGCGACCGGCAATACCTCTCCAACGTTTCAGGGCCAGAAAGCAATTTTCCACCAGATGACGCAATTTATAGAGATATTTGTCATAGTCACGCTGTTCTCTGCGATTTTCTTCGGAGGAATCACGGGTTCCATCCCCGCTGAAACCGCATAAGCTATATTTCTCCTAATCTTTGTATATTTACTGTTTCAGCACCCACTCCAACACGCTGTCCTTCCCCTGACGGATATCTTCGATATCCTGATAGACGTACACATCCGGGAGAATCGTGTTTTCCCATGGGTAGAGCCTGCCGTTTTCATCGTATATCTCCTCCGAAGATGCGCCCTGGTGCCAGTAATTTCCAAAGTTAACGTGGATTTGCGAATGGGGCAATACGATTGGTTCCATAAAAGAGTACCCGAAAAATGACGTGAACTGCCCGGTAGGTTCACCAATTACTATAGCATCCAGCTCCATCTGGAACATTTCGATGCAGCTTATAGCCGCAGACATCGTAGTGCCGCTGGTAACCACATAGACCTGTTCCATCCAAGGCGTCTTCATTTCCCCCACGATTTCACGGAGGAAATCCAGCAAATAGGATCGTCCTCCTCCGTGATTTCGAAGGTCTATGACCAATTTCCCACAATCCGGGTGGGCATTTATCAGCTGAACGGTCTCTTGAAAAAGATTTTGGTACAGGACAATAGAAGTCTCATCAAGATCGCTGAAAACCATGTACACAAACCCACCGTTTTCGCCGTGACAGTACGAGGCCCAGTTGCCTCCCTTCAAATAGGAAATTGTCTTCAGATTTTCCGCTACGACCCACTCTCCTGGATCCAGATCCTTGCTTGAAACGACGGGAACCGGAATGGATTCCACTTCCTGGTTGGCATTCAGAATTTGAAAGGTATATCCTTCCTGGTAATCGCAGCCTGCCCAATCCAAAAAAGCGGGGAGCCTGTAGAGAAAGACGGCATTTTCTTTCGTGTGCCAGACGTTGTGTGGATCGAGGACGCTTTCTGCTTTTTTTCGGAGATATGCGATATCTATTCCGTTTATAGCAACAACCTCCTGCATCAAATACGGTTCAAATTGTTCGTATCCCTTTTGATATCCATACAAATACAACCGCTCGCCAAAATACCGGACGCCTACAGCAAGGGTTTCATCCAGCACATACGCCGGTTCTAAAGCGACTGTGTGAACATCCCCCATTCCAGCAATAATCGCCATGATCTCAAAGGTGATGTCGTTATCTGAAAGTTCTGCCAGCCGTCCAGCCAACTGGTCAAGCTTCCAGTCAAATTCTTCCTCCGTGCATAGATAGAAGGGGTCCAGATGTCTCTTCTTATACTCCGTCCGCAAAAACTCGATATCCTCCATCCAGTCCTTCTCCCGCTGCGGCAGTTCGGAATCTTGCTCCGGTTCCGGCGGCGCGGCAGGCTCCGGCTGGGTGTTTTCCGTAGGCGGCTCCGCTGGTTCGGACGCAGGCGCCTCGTTGTTTTGACAGGCGGCCAGGGATAGGAGAAAGCAGAGAAATATAAAAATAAAAGATAATCGCTTTTTCATGTGGCACTCCTTATATAAACAAATCTGGAAGCTGCAAAAATCTGTCTGCATAGAGAAGGCATATAATCTGCTATCCAAGAACTTTACCATCGACAAAAAATAAAGTTGAGAAACTTTGATGTATCCTGAGTACCACCAGAAACCTTGTTATATAATATTACACTTCTCTTGGAAAATCTATATCGTTTTGTGTTACCCCCAAATAACACAAAACGACAGGTCCATCTTGACATGGAGTATAAAGAATATATAATGATTCCAGTCACTTCCTACCGAACGAAAGAGGAGGGCCGTCCATGAAAGAACTGTTTCTTGGCGAGTACATCAAACAGGAGCGGATAAAGCAAGGAATCACCCAGGAGCAGCTATGCGAAGGAATCTGCGATCCTATTACCATTTCCCGCATGGAAAACGGGAAGCAGATGCCCTCTTACAACCGTATTCGCGCCTTTCTCCAGCGGTTGGGCCTGCCGGATGAGCGATATTTTGCCCTGTTGAGCAAGAATGAGCTGAAAATCAAAGCTTTGCAGGATGAAATTCGTGCCGACAGCATACGGTTTTATCGGGCCGCACCTGAAAATCGTGCTGGAATCCAGGAGGCAGGTCTGCAAAAACTGGAGGAACTGGAAAAACTTGCGGAACCGGATGATCGAATCATCCGTCAGTACATTATAAACGAGCGGGTCACCTTTGGCAAGCGGGATGGTCCCTACACTTCAGAGGAGCGGCTGGAACTTTTGCTGGATGCTTTGCGTATGACGATTCCAAACCTTGATTTGGAGGAAATTAATCTGAACTTGTACAGTATGGAGGAAACCACGCTGCTAAACCATATCGCCGTAACCTACGCACAGATGGGACAGCCAAAAAAAGCAATTGACATTTACCGTCAATTGCTTAAGTATGTGCAGAAGCACTATCGTGAGGGTATGTCCCGGTATGCCGGAAAGTTTGCCCTGGTTGCTTGTAATTACACTAATGCGCTTTTTAAGTTGGGACGCTATAACGATGCCCTTGAGGTGGCAGAGTTAGGGCGGAAAATTTGTGTGGAGTATGCACACTATCAATTTTTGCCTGCAATTCTGGACCTTATGGGCGGATGCTATTTCTACCAGGGCAATCTGGACAAGTGCAGGGAATACTATCAAAATGCCTACTGTCTCTATAGAGTAATCGGAAATGACCATAACCGCCTGCTCTTAGAAAAGGCCGCCAAAGAGCGTTTGGGAGTGGAATTTCCTTTTTACTGCTCTCCGATGGGATAGTGAATTTGCCCTTGACAAACCGCTTCTCAGAAGCGGTTTTTAGAGGATTACGCAAGGAAAAACGGCTTTACCAATATCCGGTACTTTACCGATGACGGAATCCGGGGAACTACGTTTAAGCGTCCGGGGCTTGACGCTATGTTGGACGAAATCCGGGCGGGGAACGTGGCAACAGTTATCATCAAAGACCAGAGCCGAATCGGGCGTGACGTGATAAACGAGTGGTATGTTGCCGACACCAGCCGCAAAATCAAGACCGTTTTTAAATCCAGAATCGAAAAGGGCTTACGCTGTTCGGGCAGTGTCTGCTATGGCTACCGCGCTTCCAAAGAGGAAAAAGGCGAATGGTTGATTGACGAGGAGGCCGCCGCCGTGGTGCGCCGCATCTTCCAGAGCGTCCTTGCCGGGGAAACCATAGCCAGCATAGCAAAGGTACTCCGCGCCGAGAAAATCCCTATCCCGTCCGAGCATTGGAAGCGGACAGGCGAGCCAGTCCGGGCGGCAAAATACACAGACCCCTACGCATGGTCAGCGACCACTATCGGCTACATACTGAAACGCCCG